>NZ_CP132480.1:3763741-5018322 GCF_030770395.1 Telluria beijingensis
GCTACCGCCAGGTAAACGTCTGGGGCGGCTCCTACGGCACGCGCCTGGGCCAGGCCTACGCGCGCGCCTATCCGGACAGCGTGCGCAGCCTGGTGCTGGACGGCGTGGCCGCGCCCGACCAGGTGATCCCGGCCGGCGGCCGTGACGGCCAGGCCGCGCTCGACGGCCTGTTCGCCGCCTGCGCGAAGGATGCCGCCTGCAACAAGGCCTTCCCCGACCTGCGCGCCGAATTCGACGCGCTGGCGGCCAGGGTCGATGCCGGCAACGTGCGCCTGTCGCTGCCGAACCCGCGCACCGCCGAGCAGACCGAGTTCACCATGAGTTCCCAGCGCTTCCTGGGCACCGTGCACAACATCCTGTATTCCCCGGCCGATGCGCGCCGCCTGCCCTTCCTGATCCACAGCGCCAGCCGCGGCCGCTGGCAGCCCTTCGTCGCGCGCCAGAACCTGGCCGGCGACTTCGGCAACGACGCCAGCATGTCGATGCTGCTGCACTTCGCCGTGGTGTGCGCCGAAGACGTGCCGCGCTTCACGCCCGAGTTGATGAAATCCGACGCCGCCGTGATCGCCAAGCCGCTGGCCGAGATGATCCCGAAGTTGTGCCAGGACATCAAGGTGCCCGCGGTGCCCTACGTCGCGCCGTCGCGCATCGAGGCGCCGGCCCTGCTGCTGTCGGGCGCCCTCGACCCGGTGACCCCGCCGCACCGCGCCGAGACTGCCGCCAGGTCGATGGCCCGTGCCCAGCACGTGGTGGTGGCCAATGCCGGCCACGGCGTCTCGCAGCTCGGCTGCGCGCCGCGCCTGCTGCGCGCCTTCCTCGACCAGCCGCAAGCGAAACTCGACGCCGCCTGCATGGCCGAGATTCCGGCTCCTACTTTCCAGCTCGGCAACGCCGGGCCCCAACCTTGATGTCGGGATCACCATGATCGAAGTCCACGATGTACGCAAGCAGTTCGGCGCCGTCCAGGCGCTGGGCGGCGTTTCCTTCACCGCGCGCGACGGCCAGATCACCGCGCTGCTGGGTCCCAACGGGGCTGGCAAGACCACCCTGCTGCGCACCCTGGTCGGCCTGCTGAAACGCGACCACGGCACCATCTCGATCGGCGGCGTCGATCCCGAGAAGGATCCGATGTCGGTGCGCCGCAATATCGGCTTCCTGACCGACCAGTTCGGGCTCTACGAGCGCCTCACCACGCGCGAATACCTGAACTACTTCGGTGAACTCAATGGCATGGACGGCGCCGCCCTGCGCGCCCGCATCGGCGAAGTGTCCGACCTGCTCGGGATGGACGACATCCTCGAACGCCAGACCAAGGGCTTCTCGCAGGGCCAGCGCATCAAGGTAGCGCTGGCGCGCACCCTGCTGCACCGCCCGCGCCACCTGCTGCTCGACGAACCGAGCCGCGGCCTGGACGTGATGAGCACGCGCGCCCTGCGCACCGCATTGAACGCCCTGCGCGAGGATGGCTGCTGCGTGATCATGGCCACCCACGTGATGCAGGAAGTGATCCACCTGTGCGAAGACGTGATCGTCATCGCCAAGGGCCATACCGTGGCCCAGGGCTCGCCCCAGGAACTGTGCCAGCGCACCGGCATCGCCGACCTCGAGGACGCTTTCGTGAACCTGGTCGGCACCGAGGAAGGTATCGCATGAAATCGAAGATCCGAGTCGTATTCCTGAAAGAGCTGCGCGAGACCCTGCGCGAGAAGCGCACTTTCGGCTTCCTGGTGCTGATGGTGCTGTTCTATCCCTTCCTGATCGGCCTCACGCTCAACCAGGTGATCGACAAGAGCACCCGCTCCGAGCGCGAAGGCGTGCACCTGACCGTCATCGGTGCGGACAAGGCGCCGACCCTGGTCGCCCAGCTGCGCGAGCGCAACGTGACGGTCAACGAGTCGGGGCCGATGACCGAGGACGCCATCGCCGAACTCCTGCACGGCAAGAAGATCGCGGCGGTGCTGCGCCTGTCCGACGACTTCACCGGCAACTACCAGGCGATGCGGCCGGCGCAGATCGAGATGTGGTTCGATTCGTCGGCCGAAAGCGGCCCGCAGCGGCGCGAGCTCGACGAGATCCTGACCGCCTACGGCAACAACATCGCCAGCGCGCGCCTGCTGGCGCACGGCGTGTCGCCGGCCACGCTGGCGCCGATCCAGCTGCAGCGCTACGACACCGGCACCAATGCCTCGCGCTCGGCGATGCTCATCGGCGGCATGATCGGCTTTTTGTTCTTCCCGGCCTTCATCCTCAATATGTCGTCGGCGGTCGACAGCACCGCCGGCGAACGCGAACGGCGCTCGCTCGAAGTGCTGATGGCGCAGCCGGCGCATAGCTGGGAACTGGTGGGCGGCAAGTGGCTTGCGTCGAGCATCCTGGCGGTGGTGGGCGTCACCGTGGTGCTGATGCTGGGCCATGCGGTGCTGAAATGGCTGCCGCTGGAAGAAATCGGCATGTCGTGGAACCTGGGCTGGGGCGGCATGCTGCTGGTATGCCTGGCCAGCGTGCCGCTGTCGCTGCTGTCGGCGGCCCTGTACGTGGCGCTGGCGATGAACGCCAAGACCTTCAAGGAAGCCCAGACCACGATCAGCCTGGTCATGATCGCGCCGCTGATCCCGGGCTTCGTGGTCTCGTTCATGGAACTCAAGACCGCGCAGTGGATGTACCTGGTGCCGATGCTGTCGAACCAGACCCTGGTCAAGGAACTGGCCAAGAGCGGCGACATCGGCGCGCTGCCGTTCGTGCTGACCTTCCTGTGCTCCCTGGTCCCGGCGCTGCTGGTGGTAGCCTTCGCCAGCTGGCGCATGAAGAGCGAGAAGTACGTGCTGGGCGTGTGATGGCCGCGGCGGCGCTGCCTTGCACGCGAAGGCGGCGGCTGCCGTACAATCGAATGCCTTATCTACGCTTCACAGCAACACGGAGAATCGCATGGAAGTGAAAGTCAGCTGGAACGGCCCCTCGGGCATGAGTTTCCGCGCCGAGACGGGCAGCGGCCACATGGTGACGATGGATGGCGCGCCGGATGGCGGCGGCCATAACCTGGCGCCGCGCCCGATGGAGATGGTGCTGGTGGGCACCGGCGGCTGCACCGCCTACGACGTGGTCCTGATCCTCAAGCGCGGCCGCGAGGACGTGCGCGGCTGCGACGTGACCTTGCAGGCCGAACGCGCCGACGTTGACCCCAAGGTGTTCACGAAGATTAACTTCCACTTCACGGTCACTGGCCGCAACCTGAAGCCGGCGGCGGTGGAGCGCGCGGTCAACCTGTCGCACGACAAATACTGCTCGGCGTCGATCATGCTGGCCAAGACGGCCGAGATCACGCATTCGTTCGAGATCGTGGAAGTCTGAAGCGCCAGCCCTCTAGTTAGCCCAAAGACCGTCGTTCCCGCGCAGGCGGGAACCCAAGTGTGCTGGCGGGCCAGTAACGTCAAACGTCAGTAGCCAGGCAAAGGCCTTGGGTTCCCGCCTGCGCGGGAACGACGTTCATGGGGTGCGGGTCAGATGCGATACGCGGTGGTGGTCATCACCTTGGCCATCGCCCGCATCGCCAGCCTGACCGGCAACGGCAACGCCGACGCCCCGGCCGCCTCGGCCGCATTGGCATGCGCGATCTCGTCGACCCGCATCTGCTCGACGATCGCGCGCGACTTGCTATCCTGCTGCGGCAGCAATTCAAGATGGCTGTTCAGGTGCGCCTCGACCTGGCGCTCGGTCTCGACCACGAAGCCCAGGCTCACCGGATCGCCGATCCGGGCCGCCACGGTGCCCATCACGTAGGCGCCCGCATACCACAGGGGATTCAGCACGCTCGGCTGCGAACCGAGTTCGCCCAGGCGCTGGGCGCACCAGGCCAGGTGGTCTTCTTCCTCGCGCGCGGCGTGCTCGAACTGGACCCGCACCTGCGGCGTGTGGGCGAAATTGGCCTGCGCGTCGTACAGCGCCTGCGCGCACACCTCGCCCACGTGGTTCACCCGCATCAGCCCCGCGCTGTGGCGGCGCTCGGCGTCGCTCAATTCGCTGTCGATGGCGTGCGCGCCCGGGTTCGGACGCGACATCGCCGCCACTCCGCCGACGACGCGCAAGGCCTTGTCGACGCCGACGATCAGGTGGTCCAGGGGGCTGATGAAACGGTTCGCAATCATGGTGTGCTCGATCTGGTGGTCGCTGAAGCGGCCATTATATGCCGTCGGCCCGCGCCCCAGAGTGCGCCTGCGCCGTCGGCCCCTCCGGTTCTTCGCCCGGTTCAAGCTTCCTGCGCGCGATCCAGTCGACCAGCGGGCCCTCGGGCTCCAGCCCCGAGATATTCTTGGCCACGCCCAGGTTCAGCTCCAGCAGGAACGGCACCGACACCAGCGGCACGCCCGGGCAATGGCGCTTGAACGCATCCAGGAAGCGTTCCGACTCCACCGTCGGCATCACCCTGGCGCCGCTCATGAACTGCAGCACGCTGGTGATGGTGTGGCCCTTGCCCAGCGTGTGGTAGATGAAGCGGTTGAACTCGCGGTCGACCGCCTTGAAGTCGATCGTCTCCTTGGTCATCAGGCCCGCCAGGTAGACCAGTCCCAGCGCGACGCGGAACCAGTCGGTCGATTCGGCCCGGCTGCGCCCTTCGCGCATCAGGATCAGGAGCTTTTCTTGGGTGACGGAGTCCATGCGGCCATTATCCACGCTTTCCCCCCGCTTGCGCCGCACGCCCGCCTACCGTTGCAAGAAATTTATGGAAAGAAAACCATCATGCATCCTGTCACCGGATAATGCGGTCTGGGCCACCGTTTGGACCGTGTGTCGCACCGTGCCCGCCGCGGCGGTGCCGATTGAATACAATGCCAGTGTGAAAAAGTGTTTTGCACGTCGTAAACACGTGCAGCGAGCAGCCAGGAGTCGTCATGCAACTGAAAATCCGCAATTTGTCCAAGACCTATGCCAATGGCGTGGTCGCGCTGGACCGTGTCACCCTCAACATCCCGGCCGGGATGTTCGGGCTGCTCGGTCCCAATGGCGCGGGCAAATCGACCCTGATGCGGATCCTGGCCACCCTGCAGGAATGCGATTCCGGCTCGGTGTTCCTGGACGATATCGACGTCCTCGACGAAAAGGACGCGGTGCGCCGCCTGCTGGGCTACCTGCCGCAGGATTTCGGCGTCTATCCGAAGGTCAGCGCCCAGGAACTGCTGGACCACTTCGCCCAGCTCAAGGGACTGTCGCACAAGGCGCGCCGGCGCGAGGTGGTCGACGGCCTGCTGCAGCAAACCAACCTGTGGGAAGTGCGCGACCAGCGCCTGGGCACCTTCTCGGGCGGCATGCGCCAGCGCTTCGGCATCGCCCAGGCCCTGCTGGGCGACCCGCGCCTGATCATCGTCGACGAACCCACCGCCGGCCTCGACCCGCAGGAGCGGGTGCGCTTCCATAACCTGCTGTCCGACATCGGCGAAGAGCGCACCGTGCTGCTGTCGACCCATATCGTGTCCGACGTGGCCGACCTGTGCGCCAATATGGCGATCATCAACAAGGGCCAGGTGCTGCTGTGCGGCGAGCCGCAGGAGCTGATCTACGGGATCGAAGACTTCATCTGGGCCCGTTTCGTCACCAAGGCCGAGCTGCCCGCTTTCCAGTCGCGCTACAGCGTGATCTCGACCCGCCTGCTCAGCGGCCGCACCCTGATCCACGTGTATGCCGAGGACGATCCCGGCGACGGCTTCGAACCGGCCCGCGCCAGCCTGGAAGACGTCTATTTCGCCACCATCGCCGGCCGCCATAATCCGGCCGCGGGAGACTGCTGACCGTGCGCGCCCTGTTCGTCATCGCCCGTTTCGAGGCGAGCCAGCGTTTGCGGCGGCTCTCGACCTGGGTCTATTTCAGCGTCTTCCTGGCGCTCGGGATGCTGTGGATGGCCGCCTCGGGCGGCGTGTTCCGCGACCTGATGGTCTCCTTCGGCAGCCAGGTCCTGATCGACGCCCCGCGCCAGATCGCGATCGCCACCGCGCTGCTCGGCAGCCTGGGCGTAGTAATCGCGGCGGCGGTAATGGGCCGCGCGGTGCAGCAGGACTTCGAGCACGAGATGCACCACTTCTTCTTCAGCGCGCCGTTGACGAAGGCCGACTACGTGTTCGGCCGCTTCCTCGGCGCCTTCGCGACGCTGGCGGTGATCTTTACCGGCATCGTGCTGGGCCTGTGGCTAGGCACCTTCATTCCCGGCATCGCGCCCGACCGCCTGGGCGGCGCGCCGCTGTCGGCCTGGGTCAAGCCCTACCTGTTCACGCTGCTGCCCAACCTGTTCATCTTCGGCGCGATCTTCTTCGTGCTCGCCGCGCTGACCCGGCGCATGCTGCCGGTCTACGTGGCCGCCGTGGTCATGACCATCGGCTACACCGTCGCGCCGTCGCTGGCGCGCGACCTCGACTTCAAGACCCTGGCCTCGCTGATCGACCCGTTCGGCACCACCGCCCTGCTGCTGCTCACCGAATACTGGCCGCTGGCCCAGCGCAACCTGGACCCGATCGACCTGCAGGACGTCTACCTGCTGAACCGCCTGCTGTGGTGCGGCTTTGCGCTGCTGGCGCTGCTGCTCGGCTACTGGCGCTTCCACTTCATCGGCGAGGCCGACGCGCAGGCGCGGGGCAGGCGCAAAGGCCCGGCCGAGACCCCGCTCGAGCTGTCCCAGGCCGCGCGCGACACCACCGCGCAACCCGATTTCGCCGCGCGCAGCCTGGCGCTGCTGCTCCTGAAGTCGGCCAGGGGCGAGCTGCGCGAGATGACCCGCAACGTCTACTTCGCGGCCCTGGCCATCGCCGCCTTGCTGACCCTGGTCGTCAGCGCGATCGACCTCGACGCGATCTACGGCACCGCCACCTATCCGATGACGTACATGCTGCTGGAGCTGATCCGCGAAGTGTTCGGCCTGTTCATGCTGGGCACCACGATCTTCTATGCCGGCGAACTGGTCTGGCGCGAGCGCGAGACGCGGGTGGCGCAGATGCTCGACGCGCTGCCGGTGCCGAGCTGGCTGCCGCTGGCCGCCAAGACCCTGGCCCTGGTCGGCCTGCAGGCGCTGCTGGTGCTGCTGGCCATGGCCACCGGCATGCTGATCCAGCTGTTCAAGGGCTACTTCCAGCTCGAGCCAGGCCATTACCTGCATGCGCTGTTCACCATCCTGCTGCCCAACTACGCGCTGATCGCGGTGCTGGCGATCGCGGCGCAGGTGATCGTGAACCACAAATACCTGGCCAACTTCCTGATGATCGCCTGGGTGCTGGCCGCGATCCTGCTGGGCGGCACCGGCCAGAACCATCCGCTGCTGTGGTACGGGGTCTGGCCCGACCTGACCTGGTCGGCCATGAACGGCTATGGCCACCACCTGCTGCGCGACCGCTTCTACCTGTTGTACTGGAGCGGCGCGGCCCTGGTGCTGCTGGCGCTGGCGCGCGCGTTGTGGCCGCGCGGCGTCGACGACACCTGGCGCGAGCGCCTGCGCCTGGCGCGCCGCAACCTGACGCCATCGGTGCTGGCCTGCCTCGGCCTGGGGCTGGCCGTGTTCGCGGGCACGGGCGGCTTCCTGGCCTGGGAACTGTCCCAGGGCGGCTACCTGACCGCCTGGCGCAGCGAATCGCTGCGCGCCGAGTACGAGAAGCGCTACCACGGCTTCGCCAGGCTGGCGCAGCCGCGCATCGTCGATGTCAGGCTCGATGCCGACATCGATCCCGAACGGCGCGCCCTGCAGGTCAAGGGCCGCTACCGGCTCGAGAACCGCAGCGGCGCGCCGATCCGCGACCTGGTGCTGTACCAGCAGCGCGGCGCGCAGCTGGCGCTGCGCTTTTCGCAACCGGCGGCGCTCGTCGCGCGCGAACCGGAGCTCGGCTTCTATCACTACCGCCTGGCCACTCCGCTGGCGCCGGGCGCGCGCCTGGACCTCGAGTTCGACCTTGGCTACGCGCCGCGCGGCCTGCTGGGCCTGGGCAGCGACACGCCGGTGGTCGGCAACGGCACCTTCTTCACCAACGAGGTCATGCCGCGCATCGGCTACCAGCCGTCGGTCGAGCTGCGCGCCGCGCACGACCGCCGCCGCCACGGCCTGGCGCCGCGCGCGCCCCGGCGCGCGCGCGCCGGGGCGCGCGCGGCGCCCGGCCGGGGGGGCGGCGGGCGGGCGCGGCGCGCCGCGCCCGCCCGCCGCCGCCGCGGCGGGGCGGCGCGCGCCCCCTGGCGGGCCCGCGACGATCCGGCCGGGAGCGCGACCCATGCGCTGGGCGTCGACGCCGACTGGATCGGCTTCGAGGCCACCGTCAGCACCAGCCTGGACCAGGTCGCGATCGCCCCCGGCACCCTGGTGCGCGAATGGAACGACGGCGCGCGGCGCCACTTCCGCTACCGGATGGACCGTCCGATGCCGAACGCCTACGCCGTCCAGTCGGCGCGCTACGAGGTGCGCCACGACCGCTGGCAGGACGTGACGATCGACGTCTATTACCAGCCGGGCCACGACTTCAACGTCGAGCGCATGATCCGCGGCGCCCAGGCCGGCCTGGACTACGGCGCGCGCAACTACGGGCGCTATCCGCTGCGCGAGCTGCGCATCGCCGAGTTCCCGCGCTACGTGCGCAACGCGCGCACCTTGCCAGGCCTGATCCCGTTCCCGGAGAGCGGCGCTTTCATCGCGCGCGTCGATCCCGGCTCGCCCAAGGACCTCGACTACCCGTTCTACGTCAGCGCCCACGAGGCCGCGCGGCAGTGGTGGGGCCAGCAGCTGGTCGGCGCCGACACGCGCGGCGCCACCCTGCTGTCCGAGAGCCTGTCCGAGTACACGGCGCTGATGGTCATGCGGCGCGCCTTCGGACCGGATCGGATGCGGCGCTTCCTGCGCCACGACCTGGACGCCTACCTGATGGGCCGCGCCCAGGAGCAGGAGCGCGAACTGCCGCTGGCGCACAACGAGAACCAGCGCTACATCGCCTACCGCAAGGGCGCCCTGGCGCTGTACCTGCTGCAGGACATGCTGGGCGAGGACACGGTCAACGGCGTGCTGCGCGGCCTGCTGCAGCAATACGCCTACCAGGGCCCGCCCTACCCCACCGCCGCCAGCCTGGTCGACGGCCTGCGCGCGGTGACGCCGCGCGACAAGGCCTACCTCATCGACGACCTGTTCGAAGCGGTCGTGTTCTACGAGAACCGGGCCGCCGGCGCCGTCTCCCGACGCCGTCCGGATGGCAAGTACGAGGTCACGATCGATGCCCATGCCGGCAAGCTGAGGGTGAGCGGCCAGGGCGAGGAACAGCCGATGCCGCTGCACGACTACATCGAATTCGGCGTCGACGACCGGAATGGCAACCCGCTGGCGCGCGAACGGCGGCTGGTGACCCAGGCCGCCCAGCAACTGACGCTGGTGGTCGACAGCGTGCCGGGCCGGGCCGGCATCGATCCGGACAACAAATTGATCGATCGAAAACCGAATGACAATATGCTTCCAGTCGACAATCAATAGTTCTCGCGCTATGATCAGGACAAAATTATAGGAGAGAACATCATGTCCAACGCTGTCGCGGAAATCGCCGAACGACTGAAACTCCTGAGTCCGGCGGAGAAACAGGAAGTCATGCAGCTGCTGTTACAGGATATCGACGGCCCTGAACAAGATGCCGACGAAGCCTGGCGCAACGAAGTGGTGCGGCGTGTGAAGGCGATTCGCAATGGCGAGGCGGCGATCCTGGCGCTGAAGGAATGGCAGGAGTAAGCATCGTGCATGGCTGATGCTGGAATGACAAAACCGCGGCGAGCCGCGGTTTTTTTCATGGCGCCGATCGCACCGACATGACGCCGGCATGCGCACGCGAGGCACCCGGATTCAGTCCTCGGTCGGCAACATGGTCGGATTCCAGACCACTTCCCACACATGGCCATCCGGGTCCTGGAAATAGCCGGCGTAGCCGCCATAGAATGTGTCTCCCGCCGGCTTGAGGATGCGCGCGCCGGCCTCCTGCGCCTGCCGCATGACGGCATCGACCTCGTCGCGCCCGCCGACATTGTGGCCCAGTGTGAAGGCGGTCGGTGCCAGCGGCGTCCGTGGCAGGCCGGTATCGTGCGCGAGGTCGGCCTGGGCCCAGAGGGCGAGCCTCATCCCGGCCGCCAGGTCGAAGAAGGCGACCGCGCCATGCTGGAATTCGCGGCCGACGATGCCGTCGGTGGGCAGGCCGAGACCGTCCCGGTAGAAGGCGAGCGAGCGTTCGAGATCGGCGACGGCGAGGGTCAGGACCGAGATGCGGGGTTTCATCGTTTGCACTCCTGGTTGTGGAAAACTGCCAGCATAGGGATCGCGCCGGCATGGGTATTGAATGAAACGGCCAGGCGTGCGGCGCCGGGCCGCCCTGCTCAACGATCCGCCAGGCGCTGCCACTGTCCCGGCGTGTAGCCGCTCAGGCGCCGGCTTTCGCGCACCAGGTGGGCCTGGTCGGCATAACCGGCGTCCAGTGCCAGAGCGGCGAGCGCGCCGGTCGCCGTTGTCGGCGCGCGCAGGCTGCGCAGGAAGCGCTGGTAACGCAGGATACGCTCGAGCGTTCGTGGACCATAGCCGAAACTCTCGCCGAAGCGGCGGCGCAAGGTGCGCTCGCTCATGCCGAGCGCGCGCATCAGCCAGGGAAGCAGCTGCATGTGCACCGGCACGCCGCGCGCGATCATGCGGTATGCGGCCTGCATTGCCGGATCGGGCGGGGCCATGACGGTTTGCCGCGCCAGCAGGGTTTCTAGAGAGGCCGCCAGCTGGCGCGGATCGTCCTGCGCGCGTACGGCGTCGGCCAGGCGCCGCGCCTTGCGGCCCCAGAGGTCGTCGAGGGCCAGGCGCTGGCCGACCAGTTCCGCCAGCGGAACGCCCAGCCAGGCAGCGGCTGCGGCCGGCGAGAAGCGAAAGCCGATCACCGTCGTGCCGGGCGCGACGGTTTCGGTCAGGGGATCGCGGTCGGGGCCGGCGATGCGGAACGCGCCATCCATCCATTGCAAGTCGACGGTAGCGTCCGGGGTGATGACGACGGGCGGCGCGAGCGCGGGAATGCGGTGCGTCCAGACGTGGGAAAAACTGGCGCCGAGAGG
Source organism: Telluria beijingensis (assembly GCF_030770395.1). GTDB lineage: Bacteria > Pseudomonadota > Gammaproteobacteria > Burkholderiales > Burkholderiaceae_D > Telluria > Telluria beijingensis. The sequence continues at coordinate 3,774,812 of NZ_CP132480.1, forward strand.
CGCCGCGACGGGCCGCTTGCGAAAGCGGCCCGTGAAGTGCACGGGGACTGCCTGCGTCATCGCTGCTCCTTCCGGACCGGCCCGCCTGGCGACACCCCGGCAGGCAGATTACTTCTTGGCCGCCGTGCCTGCCGCTTTCCGGGCCGGCGCCTTCCTGGCCGCCGGTTTTGCCGCCGGTTTCGCCGCTGCCTTGGCCGGCGCCTTCTTCGCCGCCGCCTTCTTCACCGGCGCTGCCACGCCATCGGCGCCGTCAGCCCCGGCGTCACCATCGGCTGCCTTGCCCTTGGCGCCCGGCTTGGCCTTGCGTTCCTCGAACTCGAAGCTGATCTTGTTGTCCTTGCCGCGCACCAGGAAAGCCTTGAAGGCGCGCCGGGTACGCTGCGACACGAAGCCCGGCAGCAGGTCGGTCTTGCCGTCATTGAGCAGCTTGGCCATCTGTTCCGGCACGATCTCCTGCTGCAGGATGATGCGGCCGCTGCGGAAGTCGCAGGTCTTCGGCTTGGCCACGCTGTGTTCGCAAACATAGGCCAGCGGCATTTCGTACACGCCGCCGTTGCACTTCGGGCAAGGGCCGACCGGGGTCTGGCCGCTGAAGTCCACACCTTCGCCTTCTTCGCCTTCTTCATCCTGGCCGAAGTCGAACTCAAGCTTGAAGTTCTTGATCTCTTCGTCGCGCACGATGCGCAGGATGGCGGCGAACGGACGCCCCATCTTGGAGCGGAAGCCCTGCAGCGGACCGATGGTGCGGTTCTTCAGCAGTTCTTCGACTTCCTCGATCTCGAACTGGCGGCTGCCCGGCGTCTTGCTCATCGAGAATTCGCACTTGGTGCAGGCGAAGCGGCGGTAGTTTTCCTTGACCACGCCGCCGCAGTTCGGGCACGGGTTGACCAGGGTCGCGTACTCGCCGGGAATCGTGTCGTTATCGTATTCCTTGGCGCGCTTGACGATGATCTGGGTCATCTGCTGGATTTCGCGCATGAATTCCTCGCGCGAGATCTTGCCCTTCTCCATCTGCGACAGCTTGAATTCCCATTCGCCGGTCAGCTCGGGCGCCGTGAGTTCGTTCACGCCCAGGCCGCGCAGCAGGGTCATCAGCTGGAACGCCTTCGCGGTCGGCATCAGGTCGCGGCCTTCGCGCAGCAGGTATTTCTCGGTCAGCAGGCCCTCGATGATGGCGGCGCGCGTGGCCGGCGTGCCCAGGCCCTTGCCGGCCATCGCATCGCGCAGCTCGTCGGAGTCGACCAGCTTGCCTGCGCCTTCCATCGCCGACAGCAGCGTCGCTTCGTTGTAGCGCGCAGGCGGCTTGGTGACCAGGCCATTCGCCGTGACCTTGTCGGTGAGCACTTTCTCGCCCTTGGCCACCGGCACCAGGTTGACGCCATCCTTGTCGTCGCCCACGCCTTTTTCACTACCTTTGCCGTACACCGCCATCCAACCCGGGTTGGTCATGACCTTGCCCTCGGTCTTGAACTGGTGGCCCGAGACTTCGGTGTAGCGGGTCGTGACCAGGAACTCGGCGGCCGGGAAGAACACGGCCAGGAAGCGGCGCGTGACCAGGTCGTACAGTTTCTGTTCGGGCTCGCTCAGGTTCTTCGGCACCACGCCGGTCGGGATGATGGCGAAGTGGTCCGAGATCTTGGCGTTGTCGAAGATGCGCTTGTTCGGCTTGACCCAGCCACCCTTAGAGATCTGCTTGGCGAACTGGTTGTAGTTATTGGTCTCGGCCAGCGCTTCCAGGGTCGACTTCACGGTGCCGATGTAATCCTCGGGCAGGTGGCGCGAATCGGTACGCGGGTAGGTCAGCACCTTGTGCTTTTCGTACAGCGCCTGGGCCAGGCCCAGCGTGTTCTTGGCCGAGAAGCCGAAGCGGCCGTTGGCTTCGCGCTGCAGCGAGGTCAGGTCGAACAGGCCGGGCGCCATCGAGGTGGTCGGCTTGCTTTCTTCGGTGACATTGCCCTGCTTGCCGCGGCAGGCGGCCGCAATCGAGTCGGCGGCGGCCTTGCTCCACAGGCGCTCGGCGCGCTTCTCGGGGTCGTTCTCGTCCTTCTTGAACTTCTGGTCGAGCCAGCGGCCTTCGTAGACGCCGGCGGCGCACACGAACTCGGCGCGCACTTCCCAGTAGTCGCGCGGCACGAACTTCTTGATCTTCTCTTCGCGCTCGACCACGATCGACAGGGTCGGGGTCTGCACCCGGCCCACCGTCGTCAGGTAGAAGCCGCCCTCTTTCGAGTTGAAAGCGGTCATGGCGCGAGTACCATTGATGCCGATCAACCAATCGGCCTCGGAACGGCAGCGCGCGGCATCGGCCAGCGGCAGCATCTCTTCATCGGTGCGCAGGTTGTTGAAACCTTCGCGGATCGCATTGGCCGTCATCGACTGCAGCCACAGGCGCTTGACCGGCTGCTTGGCCTTGGCGTTCTGGGCGATCAGGCGGAAGATGAGTTCTCCTTCGCGGCCCGCGTCACATGCGTTGATCAGGGTGGTGACGTCCTTGCGCTTGATCAGCTTGTTCAGCACCTTAAGGCGCGATTCGGTCTTGGCGATCGGGTTCAGCGCGAAGTAAGGCGGGATCATCGGCAGGTGGGTGAAGCTCCACTTGCCGCGCTTGACATCGTGTTCTTCGGGCACCGCGATCTCGAGCAGGTGGCCGACGGCGGACGAGAGGACGTAATCGTCCGATTCGAAGTACTCATCGTGCTTGGTGAAGCCGCCCAGCGTCTTCGCGATATCGTTCGCGACCGACGGTTTCTCGGCGATGATGAGGGATTTGGTCATAGTGTTTCTCGTCGTGCTATCTATATAGTGTGGGCTTGCGCATCATACATGCTCACAGCCGGGCCGGTGAAATTCCAGCCATAGTGTCTGATTGGTAACAGCGGAATCGAAGCGGCCAATGATAAGCGGGTTATCGCGCTCCCTGCAAGTACACCTTGTGCATCGTGCCGGTGCAATGCCGGCCGCATATGGGGTCCGCGGCGCCCGGAAATGGTGAGCCAGAAAAGCAAAACGGGGCGAAAGCCCCGTCGAATGCATCGTCCAGCGTCGTGACATGCGCGGCACGCCTGGCCGCCGCCCCGCTCAATGGAGGAGGCGCGGCTCCTGCTCGTCGTCGTCGCTGAACAGGTCGTCGAACATCAGCGCATCGGGTTCCTTGCCCTGGCTCCAGAGCACCATCAGCACAATGATCTTGAGCTTGCTCAAGGCGATCGGCGATTCATCGCAGGCCAGTGCGCGCTCGATGACGATCTCGCGCTGGATCGGGCCGAGCACCCTGGCGCTTTCGAGGAAGGCGATGAAGCCGATCGCAGCGCTGCCGAGCTCGATATATTCTTCGTCCACGTAATAGCGGGTGCCGGTGGACGCGTCGATCGTTTCGGGCAAGGGCGCATCGGTGAGCCCGGTCAGCCAGTCGAGCGCTTCCGAGATTTCGATGTCGTCGAAGCCGACGGCGGACAGCTTGCGAGCCAGGGCTGCCGGCTCGGGGCAGGCGTCGGGACGGTAGTACGTCTCGTAGAGATAGACCAGGATGTCGAACATAGTGACGCTACTGTAGCAGCTAAACTTCGTGCGGCACAAGTAGAGCGCGCCTGTCACGCTGCCTCGTGGAAAAAACGTTGTATCCAAGCCTTGTTCGATCAGCCAGCTTACCAAAAACGATTAAAAACAAGAACATACAATTCGCAAACATCGTGTGACAGAGAACGTGCAGTCCATGGTTGGTGCATGAAACTGGCCCATATGGTGGACCGTCAGCGCCAGATGCGCTGCACCCGCCCGCCCGGCAATTGGGCCACCAGGCCCGCCAGTTCAAGGTCCAGCAATCGCGCGCCGAGTTCGCTGGGGTCGGAGCCCAGCCGCTCCAGCAGCGCATCGAACGCCACCGGCTCATGCCCCAGCGCGCCGAGCAGGTCGTCGTCCGCGCCGGTGTCTTCATTGGCCTGCGCCCGGGCCTCTTGCTGCCCGACCGCGGCCAGCGGTGACACCCGCATCGCCAGCAGCACTTCATCGACCGTCTCGACCAGTTGCGCACCATCGCGGATCAGGCGGTGGCAGCCCTTGGCGAGCGCCGAGTGGATGGAACCCGGCAAGGCGAACACTTCCCGCCCTTGCTCCGCCGCCATCTGGGCCGTGATCAGGGAGCCGGACTGGGCCGCCGCCTCGATCACCAGCACGCCAGCCGCCAGGCCGCTGATCACGCGGTTGCGACGCGGGAAATTGGCGGCCAGCGGCGGCGTGCCCAGCGCGTATTCGCTGACGATGCAGCCATGTTCGGCGATGCGGTGGGCGAGCAGCCGGTTGCGCGCCGGGTACACGCGGTCGAGGCCGGTACCGACCACGGCGATGGTGGCGCCTGGCCCGCGCAGTGCGCCTTCATGGGCCGCGGTATCGATGCCCAGCGCCAGCCCCGACACCACGCACAGGCCGGCGCCGGACAGCGCCGCAGCGAAGGATTCGGCGTCGACCTTGCCCTGCACGCTCGCATTGCGGCTGCCGACCACGGCCACCAGCGGCCGCGCCAGCAATTCGATGCGGCCGGCAACGTACAGCAGCAGCGGCGGATCGGGGATCTCGGCCAGCGCCGCCGGGTACAAGGGATCGTGGAAGGTGAGCAGATGATGGCCGGGCTCGGCCAGCCAGGCCAGGGTGGACTCGACCAGCGTCGTGAATGCCGGCGTGACCGGCGCACACAGGGCGTGCGCCTGGCCCGGGTTGACGTGGGCCGCCAGCGCGCCTGGCGTGGCCTGGAAGATGGCGCCGGGCGAGCCGAAGGCGGACAACAACGCGTGCGCGCTACGGCACCCAACCCCATCGGCCTGCTCCAGGCGCAGCCAGTCGGTCACGAGAGAGGTGCACGGGGCGTCGCGCTCGGCTGGCATGGTGGGGGTTCCGTGGCCTGCACGGCCTGGTTTCTAGTCTGGTGATCGCGCCACGTCGCCCACCTGCGCCGGCGCCGTCACCTGCATGACCAAGCCGTACGAGACGTTCTTGAACACGCGGAAGATGAACAGGCTGCCGTATTGCTCGTCGGGCAGTTTCAACTGTTGCCGGCCCATGCCCAGGAAACCCCGGCTTTGTGGATCGGCCACAGTCTTCCCGAGATGATAGAGCTGCAGCACGGCGCCGACATCGAGTCCGTCAACCGTGCCCCGATTGACAGTGACGACCTGGCTCTGTCCGGCGTAGGTGACACCGGAATAGATCGACATGATGCGGCCGTCGATCGCCTGCAGCGGCGCATGCGGCACGTAGTTGCGCACCGGAGTCGGCGGCGCCGGCACCAGCAGGTCGCCCACGCCCATCTCCTGCTTGGTATCGACCACCTGGAAGGTGTGCACGTCGACGCCGGGGGCGGCCGGCTTGACCAGCTTGACGGTGCCCAGGAAGGCGGCCTCGTGCGCCACTACCTTGCCGGTCTGCGGGTCCGTCAGCTGGCCGCCGGGGCGGAATACCTGGAACACCCTGCCATCGCCGATCGCGCCATGCACGTAGACGCGGTCGCCTTCTCCCAGGTAGACGCGGCCCTCTTGCGAGGCGGCGATGCGCGGCGCACCGGCCAATTCGTCGGCCTCGACTACCAGCGGCTGGGTCAGGTAAGGTTCGATCGCGCCCGCCGGAATCGCCGGCACCGCGTCGCGCGCCAGGTCGGCGCTGCGCACTTGCGGCGACAGGCGGGTCAGCGGCGGCGCATCGCGGCCGTCGCCGCCATCGCCGCCGCTGCCGGGACGCTGCAGGCTCAGGCGGCCGCGCTCGCGGTCGAACCAGATGGTCTGGCCCGGATAGATCCAGTGCGGGTTGCGGATTTCGTCGCGGTTCATGCCCCAGACCTGGGGCCAGCACCAGGGATTGCGCAAGAAGGTGCCGGAAATATCCCATAAGGTATCGCCCTTGACCACGACATGCTTGTCGGGGGCGTCGGGGCGGAAGCTGCAACTGGCGCTCGCGGCGGCGCCGACAGCCGGGCTGGCGACCTGGGCCGAAGCACCGGCAGCGCATGCGAGCAAGGCCGCGGCTGCAGTACGGGCCACGACTGTGCTAAAATTTTTCATTGAAGACGTCCGTTAAGTGCGGCGTTGAGGCCAGGCCGGGAACCGCTTCCGCCCTGGTGACGAAACCGAGCATCGCAGGCCGCATGGTCATCCTGTCCGCTGCGGCCAGGAATGATACGACGTACCGCTCCCCGCTCACGGAAGGGTTGCTGTATAGAATCAAATTCTGCACATAAATCCCTGAACTAGCAAGACAAACGAGGTCTGCGCACCGGGGCGTGTGGCGAGTTTGCGTCCCTGCCCGCAGCCTGCATTGCCTGCATGCCAATACCCCGTTCAACCTAGATAACACCACCGAAATCCGATCCGATATGGCCCTTCTCGACATTCTCCGCTATCCCGACCCGCGCCTGCACAAGGTTGCCAAGCCGGTCACCGAATTCGGTACCGAGCGCCTGCGCAAGCTGGTGGCCGACATGGCGGAAACCATGTACGACGCGCCCGGCGTCGGCCTGGCCGCCACCCAGGTGGACGTGCACGAGCGCGTGGTCACCATCGACGTGACCGAAGCGCAAGAGAAGCTGATGGTCTTCATCAACCCCGAGATCACCTGGGCCAGCGACGAGAAGCTGGTCTACGACGAAGGCTGCCTGTCGGTGCCCGGCATCTATGACGGCGTCGAGCGCCCGGCCCGGGTCAAGGTGCGCGCCTTCGACGTCGACGGCAAGGAATTCACCGTCGAAGCCGACGGCCTGCTGGCCGTGTGCATCCAGCACGAGATGGACCACCTGATGGGCAAGGTCTTCGTCGAATATCTGTCGCCGCTCAAGCGCAACCGCATCAAGGCCAAGCTGCAGAAGGAAGAGCGCGGCATGCAGCGCGACGCCGCCCAGCGCGCCGGCCGCCGTTGAACGCGGCGGCCCGCATGAAAGTCGTCTTCGCCGGCACCCCCGAGTTCGCCGCCGTCGCCCTGCGTGCCCTGCACGAGGCCGGTTTCGAGATTCCGCTGGTCCTGACCCAGCCCGACCGCCCCGCCGGGCGCGGCATGCAGTTGCAGGCGTCAAGCGTGAAGCAGTATGCGCTGGCCCACGGCATGCCGGTGGCGCAGCCGCTGTCGCTGCGCATGGATGCGAAGGATCCGGAACGCGCCGCGCAGGCAGTCGCTGCGCATGAACAGTTGCAGGCGCTCGACTACGACGTGATGGTGGTCGCGGCCTATGGCCTGATCCTGCCGCGCAGCACGCTCGACATCCGCCCCTGCATCAATATCCACGGTTCGCTGCTGCCGCGCTGGCGCGGCGCGGCGCCGATCCACCGCGCGATCGAGGTGGGCGACCTGGAAACCGGCGTAACCATCATGGAGATGGAAGAAGGGCTCGATACGGGCCCGATGCTGACCATGGAGCGCGTGCCAATCGGGCCGCAGGACACCACCGGCAGCCTGCACGACACGCTGGCCGCGCTGGGCGGACGCATGATCGTCGAGGCGCTGCGCAAGATCGAGGCAGGCAGCGTGCAGGCGACGCCGCAGCCCGAAGAAGGCGTGACTTATGCGGCCAAGATCGGCAAGGAAGAAGCGAAGCTCGATTTCAGCCTGCCGGCCGAGGCGTTGGCGCGCAAGGTGCGAGCCTTCAATCCCTTCCCGGGCGCGAATGGGCTGGTGAATGGCGTGACGGTGAAGTTCTGGTCCGCGCAGCCGGCCGACGGCAGCGGCGAACCGGGACAGGTCTTGCGCGCCGACGCGGATGGTGTCGTCATCGCCTGCGGCGAAGGTGCGCTGCGGGTGCTGGAGTTGCAAAAGCCGGGTGGCAGGCGCCTGGGGGCGGCGGAGTTCGTGAAGAGCTTTGCGCTGGCGGGCTTGAAGTTCGCCTGAGTCGCCCGCTGCACACAAGAAATCGTTTGCAAAAACCGTTCTTTTTGCCACTGGCAAAAAGAACTCCCCGCGAAGGCGGGGACCCAAGTATTTAGCGCTGCCACTCCGGTCAAAGTAAGTGGTGCATTGAGAAACTTGGGTCCCCGCCTTCGCGGGGACGACGTTTTCGAGCTAACGAAGAAAGGCGTCGCAACGACGCCATTCAGTCAATTCATTCAACCTGCGACGTACGCTGGTTGTCCATGTGCTCACGCAGCACCTGGTTGATGCGGGTCTGGTAGCCGGGGCCTGCGCCCTTGAACCATTCAAGCATATCCACATCCAGGCGGATCGTGACGATCTGTTTCACACCGTTGCTGCTGGCGACTTGTGGCTTCGACGACATTGCTGGCTCCGGGTTGCGGTCCATGGCTTGATCCCAATCCGGTTGATATTCTTTGTTCATGCGGTTATCCCATCTTTACGTTCGCCACTCGTGGAGGCGGACCTTGATTGTCGTTGCGCCATGTATCGTAAAGATTGCAGCCACCCCATCAAATGTAACGCTATGTAACGCATGCGCACTTGAATACATAACGATACATACACAGGCCCTCCGCCGGGGCGATCCGGCCGCATGACGTATAATCGTAGACCGCCCAATGTCAATCGGCCTGTCAAGCCGCATCCTGGAAAAACCGCCATCATGAACGCCCGTACGCCCGCCATCTCCCCGATCGAAACCCAGCTGCGTGAGATCCTCGCACGGCGCATCATGATCCTGGATGGCGCGATGGGCACGATCATCCAGCAGTACAAGCTCGATGAAGCGGCCTACCGCGGCGAACGCTTCGCGACGTTCGCGGCGCCCGAGGGGGCCGGCCAGCGCGAGCTGTTCGTGAAGGGGAATAACGAGCTGCTGACGCTCACCCAGCCCCACGTCATCCAGGAAATCCACGAGCGCTACCTGGCCGCCGGCGCCGACCTGGTCGAGACCAATACCTTCGGCGCCACCGGCGTGGCGCAGGAGGATTACCACATGGCGCACCTGGCCTACGAGATGAACGTCGAAGCGGCCCGGCTCGCGCGCGCCGCCTGCGACAAATACTCCACGCCGGATAAGCCGCGCTTCGTCGCCGGCGCCCTGGGCCCAACCCCGAAGACGGCCTCGATCTCGCCCGACGTCAACGACCCGGCGGCGCGCAACGTCACCTTCGACCAGCTGGTCGCTTCCTACCACGAGCAGGTGCGCGGCCTGGTCGACGGCGGCGCCGACCTGCTGCTGGTCGAGACCATCTTCGACACCCTGAACTGCAAGGCGGCGCTATTCGCGATCGACCAGTATTTCGACGAGCATCCGGAGACCCCGCGCCTGCCGCTGATGATCTCGGGCACCGTCACCGACGCCTCGGGCCGCATCCTGTCGGGCCAGACCGTGCCGGCATTCTGGAATTCGGTGCGCCATGCGAAGCCGCTGACCATCGGCCTCAATTGCGCGCTCGGGGCGGCGCTGATGCGCCCCTACGCGCAAGAGCTGTCGAACATTGCCGACACCTTCGTCTGCATCTACCCGAATGCCGGCCTGCCCAATCCGATGAGCGATACCGGCTTCGACGAGCTGCCGGCCGATACGTCCGCCCTGCTGCGCGAATTCGCCGACGCCGGCTTCATCAACATCGCCGGCGGCTGCTGCGGCACCACGCCCGAGCACATCGCGGCGATCGCGAAGATCCTCGAGACGCAGACGCCGCGCCAGGTGCCCGAAGTGCCGGTCGCGATGCGCCTGTCGGGCCTGGAGCCGTTCACCATCGACGAATCGTCGCTGTTCGTCAACGTCGGCGAGCGCACCAATGTCACCGGCTCGAAGGCGTTCGCGCGCATGATCCTGAACGAGCAGTTCGACGAGGCGCTGTCGGTCGCGCGCCAGCAGGTCGAGAACGGCGCCCAGGTCATCGACATCAATATGGACGAGGCGATGCTCGATTCGCAGGCGGCCATGACGCGCTTCCTGAACCTGATCGCCTCGGAGCCCGATATCTCGCGGGTGCCGGTGATGATCGACTCTTCCAAATGGTCGGTGATCGAGGCGGGCCTGAAATGCGTGCAGGGCAAGGCCATCGTCAACTCGATCTCGATGAAGGAAGGCGAGGAGGAATTCATCCGCCAGGCCATCCTGTGCCGCCGCTACGGCGCCGCCGTGATCGTGATGGCGTTCGACGAGCAGGGCCAGGCCGATACCTTCGCGCGCAAGGCCGAGATCTGCGGCCGCGCCTACAAGGTGCTGGTCGAGCAGGTGGGCTTCCCGCCCGAAGACATCATCTTCGATCCGAACATCTTTGCCATCGCCACCGGCATCGAGGAACACGACAACTACGCCAACGACTTCATCGAGGCCTGCGCCTGGATCCGCGCCAACCTGCCGCATGCGAAGATCTCGGGCGGCGTGTCGAACGTGTCGTTCAGCTTCCGCGGCAACGACCCGGCGCGCGAGGCGATCCACACCGTGTTCCTGTACCACGCGATCAAGGCTGGCCTCACGATGGGCATCGTCAACGCCGGCATGGTCGGCGTCTACGACGACCTCGATCCGGAGCTGCGCGAACGGGTGGAAGACGTGGTGCTGAACCGCCGCAAGGATGCGACCGAGCGCATGATCGAATTCGCCGGCACCCTGAAGGCTGGCGGCGCCAGGCAGGAACAGAACCTCGAGTGGAGGAATGGCCCGGTCGAGAAGCGCCTGGCGCACGCGCTGGTGCACGGCATCACGCAGTGGATCGTCGAAGACACCGAAGAGATGCGCCAGCAGGTATTGGCGGCGAACGGCCGCCCGATCCACGTGATCGAAGGCCCACTGATGGATGGCATGAACATCGTCGGTGACCTGTTCGGCCAGGGCAAGATGTTCCTGCCGCAGGTGGTGAAATCGGCGCGGGTGATGAAGCAGGCCGTGGCGCACCTGGTGCCGTTTATCGAAGAAGAAAAGGCGGCGGAAGAAGCCCGCACCGGCATCGTCGCCAAGCCGAAGGGCAAGATGGTGATCGCCACCGTCAAGGGCGACGTGCACGACATCGGCAAGAACATCGTCTCGGTGGTCCTGCAATGTAATAACTTCGAGATCGTGAACATGGGCGTGATGGTGCCCTGCGCCGACATTTTGGCGCGCGCCAAGGAAGAAAACGCCGACATGGTCGGCCTGTCTGGCCTGATCACGCCGTCGCTCGAGGAGATGGCCCACGTCGCGCGCGAGATGCAGCGCGACCCGTGGTTCCGCGAGCGCCAGGTGCCGCTGCTGATCGGCGGCGCCACCACCAGCCGTGCCCACACTGCGGTCAAGATCGCGCCGCACTACGACGGCCCGGTGGTCTATGTGCCGGACGCCTCGCGCTCGGTCTCGGTCGGCCAGGCGCTGGTCACCGACGACACCAAGGCCGCCTACATCATCGAACTGGCGCAAGACTACGAACGCATCCGCATCCAGCACGCCGGCAAGAAGGCGCTGCCGATGGTGACGCTCGAACAGGCGCGCGCCAACAAGGCGAAGCTCGACTTTGCGCCGGTGAAGCCCAAGTTCATCGGGCGCCGCATCTTTAAAAATGTCGACCTGGGCCTGATCGCGCGCTACATCGACTGGGGCCCGTTCTTCCAGACCTGGGACCTGGCCGGCCCCTTCCCCGCCATCCTTGACGACGAAGTGGTGGGCGAGGCCGCGACCAAGGTCTACGCCGAAGGCCAGGCCATGCTCAAGAAGATCATCGAAGGCCGCTGGCTCACCGCCAATGGCGCGATCGCCCTGCTGCCGGCCAATACGGTCAACGACGACGACATCGAGGTCTACACCGACGACGCGCGCCAGGAAGTCGCCTTCACCTATTACGGCCTGCGCCAGCAGGGCGTGCGGCCGGTCGTCGATGGCGTGCAACGGCCCAACCAGTGCCTGGCCGACTTCATCGCGCCCAAGGACAGCGGTATCCAGGACTATATCGGCATGTTCGCCGTCACCGCAGGCCTGGGCATCGAGAAGCACGAACAGCGCTTCGAGGCGGCGCATGACGACTATTCGTCGATCATGCTCAAGTCGCTGGCCGACCGCCTGGCCGAAGCCTTCGCCGAATACCTGCACGAGCGCGTGCGCACCGACCTGTGGGGCTACGTGGCGAACGAAGACCTGTCGAACGAGGCGCTGATCGCCGAGGAATACCAGGGCATCCGTCCGGCGCCGGGCTATCCGGCCTGCCCCGAGCACACGGTCAAGGCCGACGTGTTCCGCACGCTGCAGGCCGAAGAGATCGGGATGGAGCTGACCGAGTCGTATGCGATGTATCCGGGCGCGGCGGTGTCGGGCTTCTACTTCGCGCACCCGCAATCGAAGTATTTCGTGGTCGGGAAGATCGGTAACGACCAGGTCGAGGACATGGCGCAGCGGCGCGGGATGGACAAGGCCGACGTCGAGCGGCACCTGGCCCCGAACTTGTGATCAACGTCGTTCCCGCGAAGGCGGGAACCCAAGTTCGCTTGAGCTGATGATACGTTCGACGATATCGACTACTCGAAGTACTTGGGTTCCCGCCTGCGCGGGAACGACGTGCACGCGCTAACAACGTGCACGCGCTAACAACGTGCACGCGCTAACTACGTGCACGCGCTAACAACGTGCTGGCGCTAACAACGGGCTGGCGCTAACAACGTGCTGGCGCTAACAACGGGCTGGCGCTAACAACGTGCTGGCGCTAACGAGTTTTTGCGGTCAACTCAAATCGCGTACCGCACCACCTTGTCGCTCCACTCGAACGCCGACACCTCGAGCTCGGCCAGGTCGTCACCATCCATCGACAGGGTCTTGAGCCCCGCCAGCAGCTCGTCGCCCTCGTCGTCCATGCGCTCGATCGACTCGGCCAGTTTCAGCAGCTCGCCGAAGAAGCCGGCCCGCTGCAGCAAGGCCGCGCGCACTTCGTCGATCACGGGGATCTGTTCCACGATGTCCATCATCGGCATGCAGAACAGCGTGTCCATCAGCGACATCATGCCCACCGTGAAAGCGACGTCGGCGACGTTCTTCTGGCCGGGACGCAGGCGCTGGGCCAGCAGTTCCATCAGGCGCGCGCGGGTAGTGGCCAGCTGCAGCAAGGGGCTCTGGCTGTGGCCGCGCACGTCCGGTTCGGCATACAGCAGGATCTGCAGCCAGCGCTGCAGCTGGCGCCGGCCCAGCAGGCTCAAGGCCTGGCTGATCGATTCGATGCGCCGCCCGGCCCCCACCGCCGGCGTGTTCACCAGGCGCAGCAGGTTCAGGCCGATCGTCACCTCGCGTTTGACCAGGCGCTCGATCTCGGCATTGTCGGCATCCGAGGTCACCAGGTTCATCAGGTCGAGCACCGTGACCTGCGATGGCGACAGCTTGCGGCTGGCGATCACCGACGGCTTGGCGAAATAATAGCCCTGGAAGTAGTCGAAGCCGATGTCGAGGCAGGTGCGGTATTCGGCATGGTCCTCGACCTTCTCGGCCACCAGCCGCTTGCCCGTGGTGCGCAGGCGCGGCGCCAGCGACAGCAGGGTCGCGGCCGGCAGCGCGCGCACGTCCATCTTGACGTACTCGATCACCGGCAGCAGGCGCGCCAGGGCCGGCCCGTGGGCCGCCGCCTCGGCTGCGAAACGGAAGCCATGCGAACACAGCGTGCGCATGCGCGCGATGACCTCGTCGTCCGGCTCGACCGAACCGACGATGTCCAGCACCGTGCGCTCGCGCGGCAGGAAGGCGAACATATCGCTCATCAGGACGTCCTTGTCGACGTTGATGAAGGCGTGGGCGTCGCCGATCGCGCGCGGCAGGCCGAGCTGGGACGCGTGGTGGATGACGCTGGCGCTGGCCGACAGCCCGGAATCGAAATGGGCCGGGCCCTGGGCGCTACCGCGGAACAGCAGCTCATAGCCGAACAACGCCTGGTTGCGGTCCAGCACCGGCTGGCGTGCAAGGTAGAAGTTGCGCATGCGCAGGGGCTGGGTGGCCTCGTCGAGGCTGGCGGTATCGGTCATCTCGTTCTCATTCTCGCGTCAACAGGACTACTTTACCGCATCCACCGCGGTATGTGTCCTGTTGGCACCAGTATTTACTGTGGCAAGCCGTCCACGAACACCTTGAGTTCACCCGGCGCGAAATGGGTCCATTCCTCGTTCGTCGTCAGCGGCTCGGTGACGATGATCGCGACCCGATCGTTCGGCGTGGTCACCTGCGAGAAGTCGACCGACAGGTCTTCGTCCGACAGGCAGGCCGTCACGAACGGATACTTGCGCACCACGTAGCACAGCTTGGTCGAGCAATGGGTGAACAGCGCGGTACCGTCGGACAGCATCATATTGAAGGTGCCGTGGGCGGCGATGCCGGGAATGACGCGCTCGAGCAGGCCGCGCAAGGCCTCGCGGCCCGGCGCGGTGTCGCCGAATTCGCGGCGCATGCATTGCAGCAGGTAGCAGAAGGCCAGCTCGCTGTCGGTCGTGCCAACCGGGCGGAAGGCGCCGTCGAGCGTCGGTGCGAAATCCCTGAGGTCGCCGTTATGCGCGAAGACCCAGTAGCGGCCCCACAGTTCGCGCACGAAGGGATGGCAGTTTTCCAGCGCCACGTGGCCGACGGTGGCCTTGCGGATATGGGCGATGACGTTGGTGGACTTGATCGGATAGCGCTTGATCAGTTCGGCGATCGGCGAGGCGATGGCGGCCTGGTGGTCGACGAAGTGGCGTACGCCGCTGCCCTCGAAGAAGGCGATTCCCCAGCCGTCGTGGTGGGTGTCGGTACGGCCGCCGCGGTGGGCGAAGCCGGTAAAAGAGAAGACAATGTCGGTTGGGACATTGCAGTTCATTCCGAGTAGCTGGCACATGGCGCGCAGCTTACCATGCCGAAGCCGGTAAGACAGCGCCATCGCCTTGAAAGACAATGGCGCTGATGAACTTTAGTGCAGCACGACCGGCTGGCTCATGAGCGTGTCGTACGAGCCCAGGAAGTCGTCGATTTCTTCCATCGTCGGCTCGCTGGCAATCAGGTTGTTGACGTCGCGCCGGAACGATTGCGCGAGGCGGCCGCCGATGAAGGCCTCGCGCCGGCCGGCCTTGTCGACGATCTCGAAGCCGCCAAATCGCAGCGCTTCGAGTTCACGGTCGACGCCGAACTCGACGACGCTGTACTGTTCGCTGTTATAGATCATGTTCATGATGACTCCTTCGATCAGAAATTAGTGCAACCCTGCGGCATGGCGGCGTACGGCAGGCTGTTCACTTCGCTTCAGAGGTGGGGCTGTCCGAACCGATTTCAAGACCATCACGATGTCGTTCAGGCTTGCACGGTCGGGCCCAGGGCCAACAGCTGATCGTATGGCGGCGCTGCAAGCCACGATCGCAACTGATCAAGGTGTTCGCTGCTCGCCAGGCCGATAAACAACTGTCGAGGGCGTTGGCGTAACAGTCGATTCAATGTTACACGCAAAACGAGATTGCTGTCGCAGCACAGGCAACCGGGGGCGATCCGCACCACCTGCAGGCCGGGGCCGGATTCCAGGGGCGTGGCGGCCACGCCGAGTCCTTCGAGGATAACGGCGCTCAGGTCTTGTGCGGGAACGGACGCCCCCTCCCCGGCCGCAGGCGCGCCGGAGACGGAAGCGGGAGTGGCAACGACAGCAGGTATCGAAGGCGCGGCCAGCAGCGCCGCGATCGCCTGTTCGCGTGCGGCGGCGCTGGGCCCGGTGACGAGAACGGTGGCCGTGCGGGCCATCAGCCCCCTTTCTTGGAGAGCTTGCCCGGTTCGACGCCCAGCTGCTTGAGCTTGCGGTACAGGTGGGTGCGCTCGAGGCCGGTCTTCTCGGCCACGCGCGTCATGCTGCCGCCTTCGCGGCCCAGGTGGTGTTCGAAGTACATGCGCTCGAAGGCGTCGCGCGCTTCGCGCAGCGGCAGGTCGAAGGACAGCGTATAGCCAGTGCCCTCGCCTTGCGATACCGCATGCACCATGCGCGAGCCATTGGTCACGCCGAGGCCCAGGCCGGCGCCAGGCTGCGCACTCGGCGGCGCGAACATCGGTGCGCCGGGTTGCGAGATGGCGGCGATGCCCGCATCGCTTGCGGCCGGCGGCGCGCTCGGCGCGATCGGCCGCGGCGGCGCCATCGGCGCGCGCGCCACCTCTTGTGCGCGGGTCAGGCCCTGCTGGACCGCCTTGAGCAGCTTTTGCAGGGCGATCGGCTTTTCAAGGAAATTCAGGGCCCCGATGCGGGTCGCCTCGACCGCGGTGTCGATGGTCGCATGGCCCGACATCATGATGACCGGCATCGTCAACAGGCCGTCGCGCTGCCATTCCTTGAGCAGGGTCACACCGTCGGTGTCCGGCATCCAGATATCGAGCAGCACCAGGTCTGGCGTCGCGGCCGCGCGCGCCTCGCGCGCCTGCTGCGCGTTCTCGGCCAGGGTGATGGCATGGCCTTCGTCGCCGAGAATCTCCGACAGGAGTTCGCGGATGCCCATTTCATCGTCAACTACGAGTATGTTCGCCATCGTTTTCTACCTTCCTGATCTTCTACCCGTCATGTGTGCAATTTTATAAGTTTTTTTGCACTTAAGCCAAGTTTGATGATGGGACTGGATGTCAGGCCAACTTTAACAGCAAAATCGACACCGCCGCGCCTGATCCATCCGGGCGGTTGCCGACGTCGATCCGGCCGCCGTGTTCGTCCACGATTTTCTTCACCATCGGAAGGCCGAGGCCGGTGCCGCGGGCCTTGGTGGTCACATACGGTTCGAAGGCGCGCGCCAGGATGCGCGGCGCGAAGCCGGGGCCGTTGTCGACGATGGCCAGGCGCACCGCGGTCCCGGCCAGGCCATCGGCGCCGGTGTAGTGGATCGCCTCGGTGCTCACGTCGACCCGCGGCGGCGGCGCATCCGGACCGCGGTCGACCAGCGCATCCTGGGCGTTCTGCACCAGGTTGTGGATCACCTGGCGCAGCTGGGTGGCGTCGCCCATCACGCGCGGCAGGTTCGGCGCCAGGCTGGCGTGGATGATGTCGTGGCCGTCCTCGGCCAGGTAGAGATTCAGGATTTCGCCGATCAGGGCGTTCAGGTCGAGCTGGTCGAGCAGCGCCGGCGGCGTGCGCGCGTAGTCGCGGAAGTCGTCGACCATGCGCTTCATGGCGTCGACCTGGTTGACGATGGTGGTGGTGCCGCGCTTGAGCAGCTCGGCCTCTTTCGGCGGCAGGCTGTCCTCGAGCTTCATCTGCATGCGCTCGGCCGCCAGCTGGATCGGCGTGAGCGGGTTCTTGATCTCGTGCGCCAGGCGTCGCGCCACTTCACCCCAGGCCACCGAGCGCTGGGCCGTGATCACGTCCGAGATATCGTCGAACACCACGATGAAGCCGCTGTCGGCGCCGACCGGCAGGCGCGAGCCGCGCGCCAGCAGCACCAGGTCGTGTTCGTGCTCGTCGGCGCCCGGCTTGCGGTGCACGTCGCGCGGGATCTCGATCTGCTGCTGCCAGTGGGCGCGCTTGCGGCGTTCGGCGGCCGAGTGCGCGCTCTGGGCCGAGAAGGCGCGCGTGATGCAGTTCGAGAAGTGCTCCAGGCCCGCGATCTTCGCCAGCGGCCCGGCCATCGCGCCCGGCTCGACCTGCAGGATGCGGTAGGCGGCGTCGTTGGAATTGACCACCACGCCCTCGGCGTCGAGCACGATCACCCCGGCCGACATGTTCGCCAGCACCGACTCCAGGTGGGCCTTTGCGCTTTGCAGCGCGGCGCGGTTGCGCTCGACCGCGCTCCGGGCCTCGAACAGCTGGCCGGTCATGGCATTGAACGATTGGGTCAGCGTGCCCAGTTCGTCCCTGGTCTCGACGATCGGCCGCGGCGACAGGTCGCCCTCGGCCACCGCCTGCGTGCCTTCGGCCAGCACCAGCAGCGGCTGCGCCAGGTTGCTGGCGATCAGGAAGGCGCTGCCGACCGCGCCGAAGATCGCCAGCAGCAGGGTCAGGGTCAGCATCCCGATATACATCTTGCGCAGGCCGGTGCGCGCCTCGAGGCGCAGCCGGTATTCGCTGTAGGCCGAGCGCAGCACCTCGGCATTCGAGGCCAGGTTGACCGGCACCGATTGCAGCAGTTGCAGGTAGCGCTGCGGCGCGCCGGGCGGCTCGGGCACGGCCAGCACCACGCGCAGGCGCAGGCCGGTGACGGCGTCGAGCGCGCTCGAGACGCCATCCACCGCATCCTCGCCCAGGTCGCGGTCGACGCCACCTTCGGCCAGCGCATACCCGCCCGGCATGGCGGCGCTGCGCAGCATGCGTTCGTTGGGGGCGTCGGCCGCGAGGTTGGCGCCGCGGTCTTCGAGGGCCGCGGCCAGTACCGCCCCCTTCTCGTCGACCAGCATCGCGCTTTGCAGGCCGCTGGTATCGGCCAGCAGGCGCGCCAGCACCGGCTGCGCGCTCATGTCGCCCTGCCCGGCCAGGGTTGCGGCGGCGGTTTGCGCGGTGGCGCCCAGTTCAGCCAGCGATTCGTCGAGCGCCGCGCGGCCCAGGTTCAGGCCCGACTCGATGGCCGACTCGATCTTGACGTCGAACCAGGAATCGATCGAATGGGAGACGAAATTGACCGACACCATGAAGATGACGACACCCGGCAGGATGCCGATGCCGGCGAACAGCAGCACCAGCCTGGCCATCAGGCGCGAGCCGAACTTGCCGGCCTTGTGTCGCGAATACAGGCGGCCCAGCGCGACCGCGACGAAGGCCAGCAGCACGAAGGCGACGGCGCCGATCAGGCCGATCAGCCAGCCGTAGTAGCGGCCGAGGAATTCGGAATTGGCCGAGGCCGATGCGAGCAGGAACAGCAGGATGCACACCACCGCGCAGCCCACGATGAGGGCGTAGCGCAAGACCTGGTTGACCGGTCTACTCTGCACGATAGGTAAAGGTCTTCCGGCTGGAGGTCAGGCGCCAGTCGGAATCGTTGAAGGCGTTGACCTGCAGCGGTTTCTGCAGGTATTCGCGGTCCATGTACATGCGCAGCGAGACTTCATAGACCTCGCCCGGCTTGAGCTTGCCCTTGGGGGCGATCAGCCAGCGCGTCGGCCGGCGCACCATGAACATCGCGTCCTCGAAGGTCTGGAAGCGTTCCTGGAACGCGCCGACCACCATCACGTAATACTGGCGCGTCAGCACGTCGTAGGAGATGCGGATGGTGCGCTTGGCGGACACGGCGCGCTCGTCGCGCCACCACCAGCGGGGTCGCACCAGCTCGATCTCGGTGGTGAAATGCAGTTGCACGCCGTGCTGGAGCGCGTCCCGCAGGCCGCTGTTGAGCTCGAAATCGTAGACCGTGTTGAGCCGGTAGCCGTCGTCGCTGGATTCGATCGCGGCCCGGCTGATCTCGATGCCATCGGCCGCCCAGGCCTGTGCGGACGCAGCGACGCACGCAAGCGCCAGCATCAGCTGGCAGGCGAGGAGGCGTAAAAATCGTAACGTCACGGGTGAGCCGGGGCCTTAAAAAATGCGCGTAGTAGTAAAAACTTACGCCGCTTTCTTCTGGAACAGGGCGTAGAACAAACCGTCATGATCCTGTCCGGCGCCGCCCAGCGGCAGGAGTTGGCCTGGCGCGTCGAGGCGGACCGCGTCATGGCGAGCCGCGAAAGCGGCTGCCTGCGCCTCCGATTCCTGGGGCCAGAGCGAACATGTCACGAACAGCAATTTACCATCGGGCAGCAACATCTGCCAAAGATTGTCGAGTATTTTGGAAGAAAGTGTTGCAAGTTGGGATGTATCCGACTTGCGGCGCAGCCAGCGGATATCCGGGTGGCGGCGCACGATGCCCGAGGCGGTGCACGGCACGTCGGCCAGGATACGGTCGTATTGACGGCCATCCCACCAGTCGCGGCTGCCCGCGTCGGCGGCCAGCAGGGTCGCATCCAGGCCCAGGCGGCCCAGGTTGTCGCCCACCCGCGCCAGGCGCGCCGGATCGGCGTCGACCGAAGTCAGCTGCACGTCGGCCGTCTCGAGGATGTGGCCGCTCTTGCCGCCGGGGGCGGCGCAGGCGTCCAGCACGCGCATGCCGTCGCGCAGGTCGAGCAGCGGCGCGGCCAGCTGGGCGCCGGCATCCTGGACCGACACCACGCCTTCGGCAAAGCCCGGGATCTGGGCCACGTTGATGGCCTGCGCCAGGCGCACCGCGCCCGGGCCCACCTGCTCGGCCTGCAGGCCGGCGTCACTCAGGGTTTGCAAGTAAGCGCCAACATCGCTCTTGCGCGCGTTGACGCGCAGGGTCAGCGGCGGATGCACGTTGCCGGCCGCGAGCACCGCTTCCCAGTCGCGCGGATAGGCCGCGCGCATGGTGTCGATCCACCATTGCGGATAGTTGAAACGCGCCAGCGGCTCGCGCAGGGCCTCTTCGACCAGCCCGGCGCGCTCGCGCAGGAAGCGCCGCAGCACGGCATTGACCATGGCCTTGGCATGGGCGAAATCGGGGTGGGCCGCAGCCGCGCTGACGGCCTGGTCGACCACGGTGAAGGCCTCGTAAGGGGCCGGCTGGCCCTCGGGCGTGTCGAGCAGGCTCAGGGCGGCCGCCAGCAGGCCGGCCAGCATCGGCGGCTCGGGCGCCTTGCTGGTCATGAGGCCCAGCAGGGTCTCGCTGCGGCCCAGCTGGCGCATGGTGCGGTAGGCGATGTCCTGGATCGCGCCGCGCGCCTGGGGCGTGGCGTCATAGGCGGCGAAGACGCCGGCCAGGGCCTGCGGCAGCGCGCTGCCGGCGCGCACGCGCGCCACCGCGTTGGCGGCGCCCAGCAGCGCCAGCGCCAGCGAGTCGGATTTCAGGTCGGGACGGAAGTCGCGCTGGGGGGCGACCTTCACTTCGTGGCTCTGCCGCAGGCGCGGGGCCGCGGTATCTTCACGCGCTTCACGCTGAGCGCGCGCCTGGTGGCCGGGGAAATCGCCGCCCTGCACCCGCGGCGGCTTGCCGACCGGGCGCTGGTCGGGGTTGCCGGGACGCGGCTGGCCGGTGGCGCCCGGACCCGGCTTGCCATGACCGCCCTGCCCCCGCGCCGGGCCGGCCGCGGCCGGATTGCGGCCGACCTTGCCCGTGGCGCGGCGGTCGGCCGCGGGCCCGGTCTTGGGTTTCAGGGAGAGCGTTGGACGCTTGTCAGTCATGGCGAATAAAATGTTGCGAAAATGGGCTCCCATTGTAACGGTTATGCCTTTGGCGACGCTTAATATGGTTGTCGGACCGCCAAGGACGAACGCCGCAGGCCGCCAAAGCGTGGCATCAAACTAGTATAATGACGGCTGTTTGCCTGTTCAGCAGGCACCGTCTATTGCACCTACCATTTTCGACCATTCCCATGCTCGCCCAACAAAAACAACAAATCGTTGCCCTGTTCCAGGCAGCCCTCGCCCCGATCGTCGCCGACAGCGGCCTCACCCCCAATGTGGTGCTGGAACGTCCGCGCGATCCTTCGCACGGCGACATCGCCTGCAATATCGCCATGCAGCTGGCCAAGCCGCTCAAGACCAATCCGCGCGAACTGGCTACCCGCCTGGTCGCCGCGCTGCAGGCAGAACCCGGCGCGCAAGGCTTGATCGAATCGCTGGACATCGCTGGCCCCGGCTTCATCAACCTGCGCGTGGCCGCCGCCGCCAAGCAGTCGGTGGTGCGCAGCGTGCTGGAGCAAGGCGAGGCCTTCGGCCGCGCCGGCGCCGCCAGCGGCCACCACGCGATCATCGAATTCGTCTCGGCCAACCCGACCGGCCCGCTGCACG
Source organism: Telluria beijingensis (assembly GCF_030770395.1). Lineage (GTDB taxonomy): Bacteria > Pseudomonadota > Gammaproteobacteria > Burkholderiales > Burkholderiaceae_D > Telluria > Telluria beijingensis. The sequence continues at coordinate 3,796,402 of NZ_CP132480.1, forward strand.
TCGGCCACGGCCGCCAGGCTGCGCTGGGCGATGCACTGTCGTCGCTGTTCGAATCGCAGGGCATCGAAGTCACCCGCGAGTTCTACTACAACGACGCCGGCGTCCAGATCGCCACCCTCGCCACCTCGGTGCAGGCGCGCGCGCGCGGCTTCAAGCCGGGCGACGCCGAATGGCCCGAGTCAGCCTATAACGGCGACTACATCGCCGACATCGCGGCCGACTTCCTGGCGCAAAAGACCGTGTCGGCCAGCGATGGCGCACCGGCCACCGCCAGCGGCGACGTGGAAGACATCGAATCGATCCGCCGCTTCGCCGTGACCTACCTGCGCAACGAGCAGGACCAGGATCTTCAAGCGTTCGGGGTCAAGTTCGACAATTACTACCTGGAGTCGTCGCTGTACGCCGACGGCAAGGTGGAAAGCGCGGTGCAGGCCCTGGTCGACGCCGGCAAGACGTATGAAGACGGCGGCGCCCTGTGGCTCAAGACCACCGACTACGGCGACGACAAGGACCGCGTGATGCGCAAGTCCGACGGCACCTACACCTATTTCGTGCCCGACGTCGCCTACCATATGCAGAAATTCCGCCGCGGCTTCGACCAGGCGATCAATATCCAGGGCAGCGACCACCACGGCACCATCGCGCGCGTGCGCGCCGGCCTGCAGGCGGTGAACATCGGCATCCCGCAGGGCTACCCGGACTACGTGCTGCACAAGATGGTCACCGTGATGAAGAACGGCGAAGAGGTCAAGATCTCCAAGCGCGCCGGTTCCTACGTCACCGTGCGCGACCTGATCGAATGGTCGGGCAATGGCGACGTCACGCGCGGCCGCGACGCCGTGCGTTTCTTCCTGATCTCGCGCAAGGCCGACACCGAGTTCGTGTTCGACGTTGACGTCGCCCTCGCGACCAATGACGAAAACCCGGTCTACTACGTGCAGTACGCCCACGCGCGCATCTGCTCGGCGCTGGCCAACTGGGGCGGCGACGTCGCCACCCTGGCCACGGTGGACCTGTCGCCGCTGACCGAGCCGCACGAGTCGCAGCTGCTGGCCAAGCTGGCGGCCTACCCGGAGATGCTGCAGCGCGCCCAGGCCGAACTCGGCCCGCACCAGGTCGCGTTCTACCTGCGCGAACTGGCCGGCGAACTGCACAGCTATTATTTCGCGCACAAGTGGCTGCTCGACGACGACGAAGCGCTCAAGCTGGCCCGCCTGGCGCTGGCCGCCGCCACCCGCCAGGTGCTGCGCAACGGCCTGGCCCTGATCGGCGTCTCGGCGCCGGACAAGATGTAAGCAACCGCCAACCTACAGAAAGCGTCATGACCGTCATCCGTTCCTTTTCCCCGTTGCGCCAACGCGGCAGCACCCTGACCGGCATCATCATCGGCCTGATCATCGGGCTGGGCATCGCGGTGGCGGTCGCGCTCGTGATCACCAAGGGCGCCTCGCCGTTCACCGATCGTTCCAACAAGATGGGCCGCCCGGCCGACCTCGAGCCGAGCCAGGCGTCCGATCCCAACAAGCCGATGTACGGCAACCGGGCCCCGGTGCCGCAGGCGCCGCCGGCCCAGCCGAGCGCACCGGCGGCCACGCCCACGCCCACGCCTTCTTCCCAGCAGCAGCCCGATGCCGACCCGCTGGGCGCCGCCATCGCCGGCATGCAGGAACCGCGCCCGAGCGCGCCGCCACCGCCGCCAGCCCCGGTCAACACGGCCGCCCCCGCCCCTGGCGCGGCGGCCGTGACCGACGGTTATATCTATTACCTGCAGGCCGGCGCCTTCCGCGAGATGTCGGACGCCGAAAACACCCGCGCCAAGCTGGCCCTGCTCGGCTTCGAGGCCGCGATCACCGACCGCAGCACCGACAGCGGCGTGCTGCACCGCGTGCGGGTCGGCCCCTACACGCAGGTCGAAGCCGTCAACAAGGCGCGCGCCAAGCTGCTCGACAGCGGCATCGACGTCGCCATCGTGCGCAACCAGCGCTGACCGCGGCATGACGCGGCGGCCGGAGCGCGTCTTCATCACCGGCGCCTCGAGCGGCATCGGCGCCGCCCTGGCGCGCGAGTACGCCGCGCGCGGCGCCACCCTCGGCCTGCTGGCGCGAAGGCAGGACCACCTGGTGGCGCTGGCCGCCTCGTTGCCCAATCCCGAACGCCATCACATTTATTCGGTCGACGTGCTCGATCGCGAAGCGTTGACGGCCGCCGCGCATGACTTCGTCGCTCATGGCGGCGCCGACATCGTCATCGCCAGCGCCGGCATCTCGCACGGCACGCTCACCGACCGCGCGGCCGACCTGGCCGTGTTCGACGCCGTGTTCGCGACCAACGTCAACGCCACGGTCGCTACCTTCGCGCCCTTCATCGGCGCCATGCGGCAGCAGGCGACGCCCTGCCGCCTGGTGGGCATCGGCAGCGTGGCGGGCATCCGCGGCATGCGCGGCGCCGGCGCCTATTGCGCCAGCAAGGCCGCGGTCCACAGCTATTGCGAGGCGCTGCGGCTCGAACTGCGCGGCTCGAACATCCGGGTGGTAACCATCGCCCCCGGTTATATCGCCACCCCCATGACCAGCAAAAACCGTTTTCCCATGCCCTTCCTGATGCCCGCCGAGCGCTTCGCGGCGCACGCCGTCGCCGCCATCGCGCGCGGCGACAGCTACCGCGTGCTGCCGTGGCAGATGGGCGTCGTGGCCAGGCTGCTGCGCCTGCTGCCGAACTTCGTGTTCGACCGCCTGTTCGCGCGCGCGCCGACCAAGCAGCGCCAGGGGGAAGCATGAAGGCCGACGCCATCCGCGCCCTGTCGACCGCCGGGGTGGCGGTGGAAGTGGTGGCGCAGACCGGTTCCACCAATGCCGACCTGCTGGCGCGCGCCGCTTCGCTGGACTCGCCGCTGCTGCTGGTGGCCGAACACCAGACCGCCGGGCGCGGGCGCGCCGGCCGCAGCTGGCTGTCGTCGCCCGAGGGCTCGCTGACCTTTTCGCTGGCCTGGAAATTCGATGGCGGCCCGCAGCTTCTGACCGGCCTGCCGCTGGCGATCGGCGTGGCGCTGGCCGAGGCGCTCGGCGCGCTGGGCCAGCCGGTGCAATTGAAATGGCCGAACGACCTGCTCAAGGATGGCGACAAGCTGGCCGGCATCCTGGTCGAGACCCAGGCGGCGCCCGGCGGCGGCACCTGGACCGTGATCGGCATCGGCCTGAACCTCCTGATGCCGGACGAGATGGAAACGCGGCTGGGCCGCAGCGCCGCCGGCCTGCCCTGGCTGGCGCGCATGGAACGCGACGCCCTGATGGCGGCCCTGCTCGACGGCCTGGCCGCGGCCTTGCGCGAATTCGCCGCACGCGGCTTCGCGGCCTTCGCCGCGCGCTGGAACCTGCGCCACGCCTGGCAGGGCGAGACCGTGGTCTTGCTGGACAACGGCGTCGTGCGCCACGAGGGCCGAGCGGCCGGCGTCGACGACAGCGGCCGCCTGCTGCTCGACACCATGGAAGGACGCATCGCCATCATGGCCGGCGATGTGTCGCTGCGGGTGAAGGCATGATGCTGCTGGTCGATGCCGGCAATACCCGCGTCAAGTGGGCGCTGGTCGATGCCAACTGCGGCCCCGGCGCCTGGCGCGCGCATGGCGCCGTCCCGCACGCGCAGCTGGACACGCTGGCGGCCGCGTGGACGGCCGGCGGCGCCACCCGCGCGCTGGTGTCGAACGTGGCCGGCCCGCAGCTGGCCGAACGGATCGCGGCCGTGCTGCCTGCAGGGATCGCGGTCGAATGGTTCGCCTCGACTTCGGTGCGCGCCGGCCTGCGCAACGGCTACCGCGAGCCGGGCCGCCTGGGCTGCGACCGCTTCGCCGCCGCCATCGGCGCGCGCGCGCTGGCGCCCGGCCAGGACCTGGTCGTCGCGACCTGCGGCACCGCGACCACGGTCGACGCGGTGAGCGCCGAAGGCGTCTTCATCGGCGGCATGATCCTGCCCGGCCTGGCCCTGATGGCGTCCAGCCTGGCCCGCAACACGGCCCAGTTGCCGCAGGTCGCCCCTGGCGTCCTGCCGGCGCTGTTCGGCGACAATACGATTGACGCGATCCTGTCCGGCCTGCTGTCGGCCCAGGCCGGCGCCATCGAACGCGCCGTGGCCGGGCACCGCGCGACGGCCTGCATCGTCTCGGGCGGCGCCGCGCCGCATATCGCGCCGGCGCTGACAATCGCGCACACGGTGGTCGACGATATCGTGCTGGTCGGGCTGCAGGCAGTTGCCGCGTGGACCGAGGAGGAAACCGGATGTTGAAATTCGTCTTCTGGGCGCTGCTGGCCGCGAACGCGGCGCTGCTGGCCTATGGCCAGGGCCTGCTGGGCCATGCCGGCGCCGGCGAGCGCGAGCCGGGCCGGCTGAAGAACCAGCTGGCGCCGGAACGCCTGACGCAGCTGACGGCGGTCCAGGCCAAGCAGGCGCTGGATGCGGCCGAGGCGCAGGCAGCCGAAGCGCCCGACGCCGAATCCGGGACCGCGCGGCCGCCGGCCAACGCGGCCGCGCCGGTGGCGAGCGCGCCGGAGCTGGTCGCCTGCGTCCAGGCCGGGCCCTTCAGCGTGTCCGATGCGCGCCGCTTCGAAGCGCGCGTCGCCAGCCTGGGCCTGGGCGCGCGCCAGGCGCGGGTCGAGGTGCCGTTCCAGGAAGTGAGCAGCCGGCTGGTCTACCTGCCCCCCAGCGGCGGCCGCGAAGGCGCCCAGCGCCGCGCCGCCGAGCTCAAGGAGCGCGGTGTCGAGAATTTTTACATCATGCAGGGCGACTCGCCGCTGCGCTGGGCCATCTCGCTGGGCGTGTTCAAGACCGATAGCGCGGCCCGCAAACTGGTCGCGCAACTGCAGCGCCAGGGCGTGCGCGGCGTGCAGGTCTTGCCGCGCGGGCCACAAGTGCAGCGCCCTGTCTATCAATACCGCGCGATCGAGCCGGCGCTGCGCACGCGACTGGCGGGGATTGCCGAGGACTATCCGGACGCCGGCTTGCGCACGTGTGAATAACGGCAGATTATTACCGCTGCACTGTTCGCTGCCATCGCCGCCATCTCGGCCTCGGCCTCGGCCGCCGTACTCAGGCTGACCAGCGCCCAGCTACTGCTCGACTACACGATCAACGAAACGCCGGTCGAAGATCCAGCCGAAGTGCCTGAACCGTCGAGCGTCCTGCTGGCCGGCGCCGGCCTGGCCGCCATCGCCTTCGCCCGTCGCCGCCGTGGCGCCGCTGCGGCGCAAGCGGTTTCCTTCGCATACACGGATGGCCGGTTCGCCGGCCATTTTTCATGGCGCCGTCAAGGTCCGGCCTGGCGCATGGCCGCCGGATCAGCGCCGGACCACGATCGGCTTGAAGCCGAGGCTTGCCGGCAGCGCGCGCATGGCCTCGGCCGCCTCGGCGCGGCTCGCGTACGGGCCGCCGTACAGGCGATTCAGCGTCCCTACCTTCACCACTTCGAGCGCGCCCAGTTCGACGCCGGCATTGGCGATCTTCTCGCTCATCGCTTCGGCGGTGCCGGCGCGGCCATAGGCGCCGAGCTGGATGAAATAGCGGCCGGCGGCCGCCGCCGGCGCGGACGATGCGGGTGCGGATGCGGATGCGGGTTCGGCCTGGCTGACCAGCGCCGCGCTGTCGGAGTGGATCCGGTCCTCGAGCATCAGCGCCTCGATCTCGGGCGGCGCCGATTGCGCGATCGAGGTGACTTCGCGGCGCGCGGCCGCGATCCGGGCCGGCGGGACGATCGGGTCGCCCGGGAACAGGCGCTCGATTTCCACTTCGTGGCTGCCCTTGCCCAGCAGGCCGAGCTTGAGCGCTGCGGTGTACGAGACGTCGATGATGCGGCTGGAGTGGAACGGGCCGCGGTCGTTGATGCGCACCACCACCGAATTGCCGGTGTCGAGGCTCGTGACGCGCACATAGGAAGGGATCGGCAGGGTCGGATGCGCGGCCGTCATCTTGTACATATCGTACAGTTCGCCCGACGCGGTGCGCTGGCCATGAAACTTGACGCCATACCAGGTGCTGACGCCGCGCGCGGAATACGGCGCATCGTCGTCCAGCGGCGTGTAGGTCTTGCCCAGCACCGTGTACGGGCGGCTGGTCCATTTGTTGAACGGCTCGGCCTTGACCACGGCGTCGGGCACGTCGAGCAGGCCGTCGGGGATGTTGTCGCCCGGGCCATCGTCCTTGTAGTAGCCGCCGCGGCCCGACTTGGCGGCCGGCAGCTGGGGCGCCTTGCCGTGCTTGGCGGTCGGCTTGTGGGGCCAGGGGACGGGATTGAGCTTCTTGTGCTCTCCCGTGCTGCTGCAGGCCGATACGAAAATGGCAACCGGTATGACCGCCAGGAAGCTTGTACGAACGCCCATTGGCCGTCCTCCATGGTATTAGGTCTGCACTAGTTTACGATGTCTTTGAATACTCATCAATATGCCGGCGCCAAGTCCGAGCGTGATAAAGGCCGTGCCACCATAGCTCATGAAGGGCAGCGGCACACCCACCACCGGCAAGATCCCGGCCACCATGCCCATGTTGACGAAGGCATAGGTGAAGAAAATCATCGCGATCGAGCCGGCCAGCAGCCGCCCGAAGGCGTTCGGCGCATTGGCCGCGATCATCAGGCCGCGCCCGATCAGCAGCAGGTAGACGAATAGCAGGAACAGGTTGCCGACCAGGCCGAATTCCTCCGAATACACCGAGAACACGAAGTCGGTGGTGCGTTCCGGGACGAATTCGAGATAGCCCTGGGTGCCCTGCATATAGCCCTTGCCGGTCACGCCGCCGGAACCGATGGCGATGATCGACTGGATGATGTGGAAGCCCTTGCCCAGCGGGTCCGAGGTCGGATCGATCAGCGTCATCACCCGCTGGCGCTGGTAGTCGTGCATCATCGACCAGCCGATCGGCAGGAAGGCCAGCACCGACACCGTCACCGCGGCGATCGCCTTCCACGACACGCCGGCCAGGAAGATCACGTACAGGCCCGAGGATGCGACCAGCAGCGAGGTGCCGAGGTCGGGCTGCTCCATGATCAGGGCCACCGGGATGAACAGGATCACGGCCGCGATGATGTAATGCTTCCACTCCGCGACCTGGGCCCGGGTCTGGAAATACCAGGCCAGCATCAGCGGCAGGCCGATCTTCATGATCTCGGACGGCTGGATGTCGATCACCCCGATGTGCAGCCAGCGCCGCGCGCCCTTCTTGATCAGGCCGAACAGCGCCACCGCGATCAGCAGGCTGACGCCGATCGTGTAGATCGGCACCGCCAGGCGCATCAGGGTCTGGGGCGCGATGTTCGCGGCGATCCACATGACGGCGAACGACAGCAGGAAGTTGCGGATCTGGTGCTCGACCCGGTCCGGGAAGTCGGCGCCGGCCGACATCATGGTGACCATGCTGATCGTCACCAGCATGCCCAGGATCAGGGTCAGCGGCAGGTCGAACACCGTGAAATAGGGGCGCAGGCGGCGCCGCAGCGAGCGTCGTTCTGGAATATGGGCCATGGCTTATTCGGTTCGGGTGGCGGTGACAGGACTTGCGGCCACGACCACCGGGGTTGGCGCGGGCGCAGGTGCAGGCGCCGCTTTCTTGGCCGGGCTTTTCGGCTCCGGCGGCGGCGCCGGACGCTTGCCGAGCAGGGCGTAGTCGAGCACCTTGCGCGCAATCGGCGCCGCCACGACGCCGCCGAAACCGGCATTCTCGACGATCATCGCCAGCGCGATGCGCGGCTGCTCGACCGGCGCGAAGGCGGTGAACAGCGCATTGTCGCGATGGCGTTCGTCGATTGCGTTGGCATCGTACTTCTTGCCGCGCAGGCCGATCACCTGCGCGGTGCCGGTCTTGCCGGCCGAGGTGTACATGGCGCCGGAGAAGGCGCGCTGCCCGGTGCCTTCGCGCATCACGCCGGCCATCGCATCCTTGATGAAGTCGAGGTGTTCCTGCTTCATCGCCAGGCGCCGGGTTTCCTTGGGTACCGTGAGGGTACGCTCGCGGGTGACGCCGTCCTCGACCATCTTGACCAGGTGCGGCTTCATCACCACGCCGTCGTTGGCCAGGATCGCGGTCGCATGCGCGAGCTGCAGCATGGTGTAGTGGTTGAAGCCCTGCCCGATCGAGATCGAGATGGTGTCGCCGCCCACCCATTTCTGGGCCGCGCGGCTGCGCTTGAAGCGCTCGGCCTTCCACTCCTTCGACGGCAGCACGCCGACCTTTTCGTGATCGAGGTCGATCCCGGTCGGCTGGCCGAAGCCGAATTCGCGCATGAACTTCGAGATGTTGTCGATCCCCATCTCGTTGCCGAGCTGGTAGTAATAGGTGTCGCAGGAGTGCGCGATCGAGTGGTACATATTGACGATGCCGTGGCCGCCCGGCTTGTCGTCGTTGAAGCGGTGCCCGCCCAGGATGAAGAAGCCGGGATCGCGGATCGCATCCTGCGGGCGGCGGAAGCCCATCTCGAGCGCGGCCAGCGACATGAATGGCTTGAAGGTCGAGCCGGGCGGATAGGTGCCCGACAGCGGCCGGTTCATCAGCGGACGGTCCAGCGAGGTATTCAGTTCGTTCCAGCTCTGGGAGTCGATGCCGTCGACGAACAGGTTGGGGTCGAAGCCGGGCCGCGACACATAGGCCAGCACGTCGCCGGTGGACGGCTCGATCGCCACCAGCGCGCCGCGGTAGTTGCCGAAGGCTTCCTCGGCCACCTTCTGCAGCTCGATGTCGATCGACAGGATCAGGTTGCTGCCCGGGACCGGCGCCGTGCGCTTGAGCGTGCGGATCGCGCGGCCGCCGGCCGAGCGCTCGACCTGCTCGTAGCCGGTGGTGCCGTGCAGCTGGCGCTCGTAGCGCTTCTCGACGCCTTCCTTGCCGATATGGTCGGTGCCGTTGTAGTTGGCGGCGTCGTCGCCCTCCTCGATCGCGGCCGCCTCCTTGGCGTTGATGCGGCCGATGTAGCCGATCACGTGCGAGGCCACTTCGCCCATCGGATACTGGCGGAACAGGCGCGCCTGCACCTCGACGCCCGGGAAGCGGAAGCGCTGGGCGGTGAAGCGCGCTACTTCGTCGTCGGTCAGGCGGGTGCGCAGCGGGATGCTGGCGAAGCTGCGCGACTCTTCGCGCAGGCGCTTGAAGCGGCGCCGGTCGCGGGCGTCGATCTCGACCAGCTTGGCCAGTTCGTCGATCACCGACTCGAGATTGGACTGCAGCTTGGATGGCGTGATCTCGAGCGTGTAGGCGGAATAGTTGCGCGCCAGGACCACGCCGTTGCGGTCCACGATCAGGCCGCGGTTCGGCACTATCGGCACCAGTGCGATGCGGTTGTCCTCGGCCTGGGCCGCGTACTGGTCGTGGTGCAGCACCTGCAGCCAGACCACGCGCGCGACCAGCAGGCCGAAGCAGATGAAGACGAGGGCCACCAGCGCCGTGAGGCGCATCCGGAACTGGTGGATCTCGCGGTCGCTGTCCTTGAACTCTGTCATGCGGCTGGAACCTGGTCAGATCGGGCGGGTGTGGTCGCGGTCGACGGCGCGCCGTTGCGGCGCCAGCAGCAGCCAGGTGATCACCGGCCACAGGACGATCGCGACCACGCTCTCGACGAATTGCAGCAGGCCGGGGAAGCGGCCGGACACCACGAAGTGCACCACCAGCTGGATGGCCTGGGCCAGCAGCAGCAGCGGGAACACGTGCATGGCCTGGGTCATCAGCGGGAACCACAGCACGCGGCGGTGGATCATGATGGCCAGGTAGGACAGCAAGGTGTAGGCGAGCGCGTTCTCGCCCAGCAGGCTGGCGTCATGCACGTCCATCAACAGGCCCATGCAGAATGCGACGCCGATGCCGACCTTGCGCGGCTGGTGGATGCCCCAGAACACCAGCACCAGCGCGACGAAGTCGGGCGCCCCGACCCAGCGCCCCCAGGGCATCAGGTTGAGCATGAAGGCGCACACCAGGCTGAAGGCGATGAACAGCGGGCTGACGGGCAACAGGATGTAATGCGGACGGCTACCGGGCATGGCGGCTTACTCCGTGCGGGCGGCCGGCACGGGGGCGGTCGCGGTCGTTGCGGGTGGGGTGGACGGGCGCGCCGCCGGCTGGGTGGCCGGCGCGGGCGCGCCATTGGCTGGCGCGGGCGTCCCGCTGGCGGCCATGCCGCGCGACGGTGCACCGCGCGATGGCGCACCGCGCACTGCGGCGCCGCGCGACGCAGCCCCACACGAAGGCGCTCCACGCGCCCCGCGCACCAGCGCTGCGCGCCCATCCGCCCCGAGCGCACCGCGCAACGGCCGCAGCCGCCAGGGAGGGCGCGGCGGCTGACCTTTGGCGGTGTTCGATTCGATGTCGAAATGCTAAGATTAGCAATTTTGTAGTATAGTCGGCGTGGGTGGGTCGCGGGTGCGCTCTACCGGGCGCGGCGCGCTGCCGTGACTGTTTCCAGGAGTATTGTTCGATGCACGCCGATGCAACGGCAGCGGTCTCCGTACCGTCCGATGATTTCTTTCTTGCGCGTCAGCCCATCCTCGGGCGCGACCAGCACCTGGTGGCGTTCGAGCTGCTGTTTCGCGCTGCCGGCGAGGACGACGACGCCAAGCTGACCGACGGTGCTGCCGCCACCGCCGCCGTCATCTCGCATGCATCCCAGCTCGGCATGGAGCAGGTGGTGGGCGACCAGCTCGCCTTCGTGAACGTCGACGAAGTGGTCCTCATGAGCGACTTCGTGCGCTTCTTGCCGTCCCATAAGGTGATCCTGGAAATCCTCGAGACCGTGAAGCCCACGCCAAGCTTGCTGGCGCGGGTGGCCGAACTCAAGGAACTCGGCTTCAAGTTCGCGGTCGACGACGTGGTCGAGCATTCGCGCGAACTCGACCAGCTGGTGCAGCTGGTCGACATCATCAAGGTCGACGTCAAGGGCGTGGCCCCGAACGAGCTGGCGCAGCTGGTCGATTCGCTGCGCGGCACCGGCAAGCGCCTGCTGGCCGAAAAGGTCGAGACCATCGACGAATTCAAGCTGTGCATGGAACTCGGTTTCGAATACTTCCAGGGCTATTATTTTGCGCGTCCCGTGATCCTCAGCGGACGCAAGATCACGCCGTCCGAAATCACCATCCTGCGCCTGCTGGAACTGGTCAACTCGAATGCCGACAGCCAGGCGATCGAATCGGCGGTCAAGCGCGACGCCCTGATCAGCCTGAACCTGCTGCGCCTGGTGAACAGCCGCGCCGTGCCGGGGCCGCGCATCGAATCGCTGTCACAGGCCCTGGTGCAGCTCGGGCGACGCCAGCTGGGGCGCTGGTTGCAGATCCTGCTGTACACGGCGGCCGGCGCCCGGGTCGAGCTCACCTCGCCGCTGCTGCAGCTGGCCACCACGCGCGGCAAGCTGCTCGAATTGATGACCCTGCGCGTACGGCCGGGCGATACCGCAAGCGCCGACCGCGCCTTCACGGTGGGCATCATGTCGCTGGCCGAGGCCCTGTTCTCGGTCAAGATGGCCGACATCCTGGCCCACGTCGACATCGCGCACGACGTGCGCGAAGCCTTGCTCGAGCGCGAAGGCGACTTCGGCACCATGCTGCACATCGCCGAGCTGCTCGAGGCGGCCGAAGGCGGCCGCAAGCTCGCCAGCGCGCTGAAAAAGATCGGCCTGACGGTGGCCGAGGTGCGCGAGATCGAAATGGCCGCCTTCGACTGGGTGCGCGAGCTGACCACCGACGTCCAGCAACCGATGCCGGATGCGTGACATTTCGTGAGCGTGTAGCGCCTCGTCTGGCGCTACAGTCATGGGATGAGTCTCGCCATCCTGTTCCTTGCCGCCGCCGCAGCCGTCGCCTCCGTCCATGATTCCGCCGAGCAGGATCGCATTCGGCAAGTGATGAAGCTCGACCTGTACGCCTGCGCCCGTCCTGCCTATCCGCCCTCCGCGCTGGCGCAACGGGCCGGCGGCAAATCGACGCTGGAGATCCGGGTCGATGCCGAGGGCGCCATCACCGACGTCCGTGTCGCGGTGTCCAGCGGCCGGGACGATCTCGACGCGGCGGCGCTGGCCGGCATCCGCAAGTGCGCTTTCCACGCGCTCACGACACTCGGCAAGCCCTCGAACCACTGGTTCAAGGCGCAATTCGTCTGGACACCCGGTGATGCACCAAGGGCGCTCGATCCCGCGGTGGTCGACAGTACGCAGCGACTGGCCGCCGCCGGCGATCCCGTCGCCCAGAACCGGCTGGGCGCCTGGCATGAGCATGGAAGCTACGTCAAGCACGATATGGCGCAGGCCGCCGCCTGGTACCGGCGCGCGGCGGAGCAGGGCGATGCGATCGCCCAGAACAATCTGGGCGTGCTGTACAACCGTGGGGCGGGCGTGCCGCGCGATCGGGTGCAAGCGGCCCACTGGTATGCGCAGGCGGCGGAGCAGGGACATGGCTGGGCTCAGGCCAACCTGTCCTGGTCCTACCAGCATGGCAGCGCCGGCGAGCAAGATACGGACAAGGCGCGGCATTGGCTGACCCGGTCGGCCGAAGGCGGATTGGCCGCCGCCCAGGTGCGGCTCGGCCTGCTGCAATTGCAGCGCGCCGCGTACAACGAGACGCGGGCCCCGGGCGCGCAGTGGCTGGCGCGTGCGGCGGCGGCGAACTATCCGGCCGGGCTCTATTATCTCGGGCGCAGCTTCGAGCTGGGCGTCGGCAACGAGCCGGACGATGCGCAGGCAGCCGCCCTGTATCGGCGGGCGCTGGGGCGCAGCAGCGGACGTGCCGAAACGGCGCTGGCCACGCTGATCGAGGCCGGCCGTGCAGAGGCAAAAGAGGCGGACGAGGTGCTGGCGCTGTACGAGGCAGGCATGAAGGGGCGCGATCCGGCCGCCTTCTATCGCTATGGACTGGTCGTGGAGCGGCGCGGCGAAGCCGGCCTGGCGACGGCGCTGTTCCGGCACGGCCAGCGGCTGGGCAACTGCCGGTCCGCCATGCGGTATCTCAGGATCCGGGCTGGATCGGACCCCGCGGCGCTTTCCGCGCTGCAGAGCACGATCCGGCCGACGACCGAGGAACAGTGCGTGGAACGGCTTGATCCCGGCCCGCGGTTCTGACGGCGGCTTACTGCCCCAGGAACAGGAACACGGTCGGCTTCTTGTGGAAGTCCGGCCCTTTATTGGCGGCCAGCGCGGCCTTCCACTTGGCTGCCGTCAGGGTGCGCACCGACTCGGTCGGCAGCGTCAGGTCGGTCGCCACGCAGATCAGCGTGCCGGGCTGGCAAGTTGCCGCCAGCGCTTCCAGCATGGCGCCGTTACGGTAGGGCGTCTCGATCAGCAACTGGGTCTGGCGCTCGGCGCGCGAACGCTTTTCCAGCTCCTGGATGCGCTTGCCGCGCTGGGCCGCGTCGGTCGGCAGGTAGCCGTTGAAGGCGAAGCTCTGGCCATTCAGGCCGCTCGCCATGACGGCCAGCAGCAGCGACGACGGGCCGACCAGCGGCCGCACCGCGATGCCGTGCTGGTGGGCCAGGCGCACCAGGTCGGCGCCGGGATCGGCCACCGCCGGCACGCCGGCTTCCGACACCAGTCCGGCGTCGCGGCCCGCCAGCAGCGGCGCCAGTAGTTGCGCCAGCGCCGCTGGCGGCGTGTTCACGTTCAGTTCTGCGATCGCGATTTCCTGCAGCGGTTTCGCCAGCGGGTGGTCGATTGCAATCAATTTCAAAAAGGCGCGCGCGGTCTTGGCGTTCTCGGCCACGAAATAATCGAGCCGGCTCGTCAGCGCCTGCACCTGGGTGGGCAGCAGATTGTTCAGGGCGCCGGGAGCGGCGTCGAGCGGGCCGAGGGTGTTTGGAATCAGGTACAGGGTGCCGGGCATGATGCGATCGATAAATTAGGTGCCAAACTCAGTTGCGAAAAAACTGCACGCCGGCCTTGCGCAGCATGCCGGTCAGGGCGATCAGCGGCAGGCCGGTGAGGGCGGTGGGGTCGTCCGACTGGATGCGCTCGAGCAGGGCAATGCCCAATCCTTCGTTCTTGGCGCTGCCGGCGCAGTCGTACGGCTGCTCGATGCGCAGGTAGGCGTCGAGTTCATGGTCGGGCAGGTCGCGAAACGCCACCCGCACCTGCACGTTCTCGACCTGCGCTGCCAATGCCGGATCGGCGACGCGCCCATCCCACAGGCAAAGGGCCGTATGGAACACGACTTCACGGCCGCGCATCAGTTGCAGCTGGGCCAGCGCACGCGCATGGTCGCCCGGCTTGCCGATCTGCAGCCCGTCGAGCGTGGCGACCTGGTCGGAACCGATTACCAGCGCGCCCGGGTGGAGCCGGGCAACGGCCTGCGCTTTCTCGCGCGCCAGGCGCAGGGCGGTGGCTTGCGGCGTTTCGCCGTCATGGGGCGTTTCATCGATCTCGGGCGCGATAGCCTCGAAGGGCAGGCCGAGCCGTTGCAGCAGTTCGCGCCGATAGGCCGAGCTCGAGGCGAGAATCAAGGGGGCGGATGTCGGTGTCATGGGCGCTGTGAGAGAAATGCGACGGTTTTTTGGCGCTGCCGCGAAAAGCCTGCTATTATCGCAGGTTTTCCGGGGTAGATTTCCAAATGAGCGCTTTCGTCATCGACGCCTTCGAGTTTTGCAAGAACGACGGCCATCGTGAAGGCAGCACGCCCCTGGTCGACATGCCGCGCCTGGCTGCCGAAAGCGTGGAGAAGAGCGGCGACATCCGCTGGTCCATCGACGGCGGCCAGACCCGCCAGGGTTATCCGTCGCTGACCCTGGCCGTTGCCGGTCACGTGAAGCTGGTCTGCCAGCGTTGCCTGCAGCCGCTGGACTATGAGATCGATTCGTCGACCATGCTGGTGCTGGGCCAGGATGACGCCGATGCCGATGCCATCGAGGAAATCCTCGACGACGAAAGCATCGACGTGATCGTCGGCAGTCGCACCTGCGACATCCGCGACCTGCTCGAGGATGAGGCGTTGCTGGCGCTGCCGCAATCGCCGCGACACGACGTTTGTCCGGATACGGGCTTGCTCGATAGCCTGAAAACGGATAAAGTGTCGCCTTTCGCCGCTCTCAAGAACCTGAAGGCGGACTAAAAGGTAGTAAAAATCAGCAAGACAGGATTCGCAGTACGGTGGCGGCAGCGTAGAAACAATGTCGTCCAAATTCTGCAAAATAACGTGTCAGACGCGTGCAATCGAGTATGGCATTCGCGGTAGTTGTAGCAGCGTTCAACATGTCGGCAGTCATTTAGATCTGCCGCCGAGATACTCGACTTGCATGTTTCTTGCATATCGATTGTGTTAAAATTTTAGAACTTTGTACTAGGAGTTATCATGGCAGTTCAACAGAATAAGAAATCCCCATCGAAGCGCGGCATGCACCGTTCGCACGATTTCCTGACCGCCCCTAACCTGGCAGTCGAGCCGACCACCGGTGAAACCCACCTGCGTCACCACATCTCGCCAAACGGTTTCTACCGTGGTCGCAAGGTCCTGAAGACCAAGAACGACGAGTAATCGACGTTCTGGCTTTTAGCATCATGAAAGCGGCGCAACGTATATCATCTGCGTGGCGCCGCTTTTTCTTTGGCATCTGCTCAGTAACCGGCTGCATCCTGGGAGTCAACGCTCCTGGCACCGTCATGTTGAACAGCCTGGATCCCGTGCGCGTTCCCGCCACCACCCGATCCCCTCTGGCCGCCCGTCCCGTGTGAGCCGCGGCATCTCCAACAAATGACAATTAAAATATCCATTGACTGCATGGGCGGCGATCACGGCCCCTCAGTTACCATTCCGGCAGCCATCTCCTTTCTCAAAAAGCAAGCTGACGCCGAGCTCGTGCTCGTTGGCGTCGAAGATGTGCTGCGCGCAGAACTCAAGAAGCACCACGCGGACAACAACCCGCGCCTCTCCGTCAAGCACGCCTCCGAAGTCGTCGCCATGGACGATCCGGTCGAAGTGGCCCTGCGCCGCAAGAAGGATTCGTCGATGCGGGTGGCGATCGAGGCGGTGAAGGATGGCAGCGCCCACGCCTGCGTCTCGGCCGGCAATACCGGCGCCCTGATGGCCGTCTCGCGCTACGTGCTCAAGACCATGGCGGGCGTCGACCGCCCGGCGATCTGCTCGATCATGCCGAACCAGAAGGGCGGCCCGACCTATATCCTCGACCTCGGCGCCAACGTCGACTGCGAGCCGGACCACCTGCACCAGTTCGCCATCATGGGCTCGGTGCTGTGCTCGGCGATCGAGGGCATCCCGCGTCCGACCATCGGCCTGCTCAATGTCGGCACCGAGGAAATCAAGGGCAACGAGGTGGTGAAAGCCACCGGCGCGCTGCTGCGCGCCGATGCCGAACGTGGCAAACTGAACTTTTTCGGCAATGTCGAAGGCAATGACATCTTCAAGGGCACGGTCGATGTCGTCGTGTGCGACGGCTTCGTCGGCAACGTCATGCTGAAGGCGATCGAAGGCCTGTCGCGCTTCATGAAGACCACCTTCAAGGAAAGCATCATGTCGATGCTGGGCGCCGTATTCGCGCGCAAGGCGCTCAAGAAGCTCAACCCGGAACGCTACAATGGCGCCGGCCTGCTGGGCCTGAAGGGCCTGGTATTCAAGAGCCACGGCGGCGCCAATGCCTATGCCTTCGAGTGGGCGATCAAGCGCGCCTACGACGCCGCGCACAATAATGTGCAGGAGCACCTGTCGGCCCTGATCGCCGAACTGATGCCCAGCGCCCCTTCCGCGGCGCCGGTCCCAGCGCCCGTGCAGGACGGCCAGCGCCAGGCGCAATAACCCAGCAGGATGGTGAAGCAATGACTGTGTATAGCAAAATCACCGGCACCGGCAGCTACCTGCCAGCCAACCGTGTCAGCAACGACCAGCTCGCCGCGCAACTGGCGGAACGTGGCGTCGAGACCTCGAACGAGTGGATCGTCACCCGCAGCGGCATCGAGGCGCGCCATTTCGCCGCCGACGACGAGCTGTCGTCCGACCTGGCGGCGCACGCTGCGCGCGCCGCGCTCGAGATGGCCGGCCGCACGCCCGCCGACGTCGACCTGGTGATCGTCGCCAGTTCGACCCCCGATTTCCACGGCAGCTTCCCCAGCACCGCCTGCATCGTGCAGCAGAAGCTGGGCATGGCCAACGGCAGCGCCGCCTTCGACGTGGCGGCCGTGTGCAGCGGCTTCGTGTACGCGATGTCGACCGCCGACGCTTTCATCCGGTCCGGCAACCACAAACGCGTGCTGGTGATCGGCGCCGAGGTGTTTTCGCGCATCGTCGACTTCAACGACCGCACCACCTGCGTGCTGTTCGGCGACGGCGCCGGCGCCGTGCTGCTCGAAGCCTCGAGCGAGCCGGGCATCCTCGGCGCCAAATTGCATGCCGACGGCAGCCACGCCCACATCCTGTCGATCCCGGGCAATCTCGCCAATGGCGCGGTGGCCGGCAGCGGCTTCCTGCACATGGACGGCCCGGCGGTGTTCAAGCTGGCGGTCTCGGTGCTCGAGAAAGTCGCGCACGAAGTGCTGGACCACGCCGGCATGAGCGCCGAACAGGTCGACTGGCTGGTGCCGCACCAGGCGAATATCCGCATCATGAACGGCACGGCCAAGAAGCTGGGCCTGGCGCCGGAGAAGATGGTCGTCACCGTCAACGAACACGGCAATACCTCGGCCGCCTCGATCCCGCTGGCGCTCGACCAGGCGGTGCGCGACGGCCGCATCAAGCCGGGCCAGAACGTCCTGATGGAAGGCGTGGGCGGCGGCTTTACCTGGGGCGCGGTGCTGGCGCGCATGTAAGCGCCAGTCCCGGCTCCCAAGAACAACAACATTACGGAAAACAACGATGAGCACATTCGCATTCCTGTTCACCGGACAAGGCGCCCAGGCAGTGGGCATGCTGAACGGCTTTGCCGGCAATCCGGTCGTCGACCAGACGGTGCAAGAAGCCTCCGATGCCCTCGGCTTCGACCTCAAGCGCCTGATCGCCGAAGGCCCGAAGGAAGACCTCGACCTCACCACCAATACCCAGCCGGTCATGCTGACCGCGGCAGTGGCCGTGTACCGCGCCTGGATCGCGGCCGGCGGCCCGGTGCCGAATGTGGTCGCAGGCCATAGCTTGGGCGAATATTCGGCCCTGGTCGCGGCCGGCGTGATCCCGTTCGCCGACGCCGTGCCGCTGGTGCGTTTCCGCGCGCAATCGATGCAGGACGCGGTGCCGGTCGGGCAGGGCGGCATGGCCGTTATCCTCGGCCTGCAGGCCGACGACGTGCGCGCCGTCTGCCTCGAAGCAGCGCAGGGCGAGGTCGTGGAAGCCGTGAACTTCAACGAACCGACCCAGATCGTGATCGCCGGCCATACCGCCGCCGTCGAGCGCGCCTGCGAGATCGCCAAGGCCAAGGGCGCCAAGCGCGCCATGAAACTGTCGGTGTCGGCGCCATTCCACTCGTCGCTGCTCAAGCCTGCGTCGGACCGCCTGCGCGAATACATGCGCACGCTCCCCTTCGCCGCCCCGCAGATCGACGTCATCAACAACGTCGATGTCGCCGTGCTGAACGATCCGGAACAGATCAAGGACGCGCTGGTGCGCCAGGCCGCCGGCCCGGTGCGCTGGGTCGAGACCATGCAGAAGATGGCGGCCCAGGGTGTGACCCAGGTCATCGAATGCGCACCGAGCAAGACGCTGATCGGCATGGCCAAGCGCATCGACGCCAACCTGGTGGGCGAAGCGCTGGTCGACCAGGCCGCGCTGGAGCGCGTGCTGGCCTCGATGCAATCGGCGTAATGTCCAGCATGATGATTAATAAGGAAGAATCCATGAACCTGCAAAACCAAGTCGCCCTCGTCACCGGCGCATCGCGCGGCATCGGCAAGGCCATCGCGCTGGAACTGGCGCGCCAGGGCGCGAAAGTCGTCGGCACCGCCACCAGCGAATCGGGCGCCCAGGCAATCTCGGACTACCTGGCCGAATTCGGCGGCAAGGGCGTCGTCCTCAACGTGCTCGACGCCGGCCGCTGCGCCGAAGTCGTGGACGAAGTGCAGAAAGGCTACGGTAGCCTGTCGATCCTGGTCAACAATGCCGGCATCACCCAGGACAACCTGGCCATGCGCATGAAGGACGACGAGTTCGACAACGTGATCGCCACGAATCTCACCGCCGTCGGCCGCCTGTCGCGTCTCGTCCTGCGCGGCATGATGAAGGCCAAGGCTGGCCGCATCATCAGCATCACCTCGGTGGTCGGCGCGGCCGGCAACCCGGGCCAGATGAACTACGCTGCCGCCAAGGCCGGCGTGGCCGGCATGACCCGCGCGCTGGCGCGCGAGATCGGCAGCCGCAACATCACCGTCAACTGCGTGGCGCCGGGCTTCATCGATACCGACATGACCAAGGCCCTGGGCGAAGGCCAGCACGAAGCCCTGCTGACGCAGATTCCGCTGGGCCGCCTGGGCCAGCCGGAAGACATCGCCCATGCGGTGGCCTTCCTGGCCGGTCCACAGGCCGCCTACATCACGGGCACCGAGTTGCACGTGAATGGCGGCATGTACATGAATTAATTTGAATGCGCCTGTTTTCTGCCTCTTGTGATAAGGCGTTACAGGCGCAATCTCGACTTTTAGCAGCACTTTTCGGCGAATTAGCCGCAGTCGCCGAAAATAGTTTTTCGGGTCGCAAACCTGATAAAATGCGCGCACTTTCCGCAACACATACCTTAATGGAGCCAAAACATGTCGGATATCGAACAACGCGTTAAAAAAATCGTCGCTGAGCAACTGGGCGTTGCCGAAGCAGACATCAAAATCGATTCCTCGTTCGTTGACGACCTCGGTGCAGACTCGCTGGACACCGTGGAACTGGTGATGGCACTGGAAGACGAGTTCGAAATGGAAATCCCTGACGAGCAGGCTGAGAAAATCACCACCGTCAAGCAAGCCATCGACTACGCAACCGCGCACGTCAAGGCCTAAGTAGCAAGCTTTACAGTTTTTGGGAGAATCGCTTGAGTCGTTCACGCAACCGCCGTGTCGTCGTCACCGGCCTGGGCTGCATCTCACCCATCGGCAACACCGTTGCCGAAGCGTGGGATGCGGCACTGGCCGGCAAGTCGGGCATTGCCAACATCACCAAGTTTGATGCAGCGCCATTCACGACCCACTTTGCTGGTGAGGTCAAGAATTTCAATGTCGAAGACTACCTGCCGGGCAAGGAAGGCCGCCACATGGATACGTTTATCCATTTCGGCATGGCAGCCGGCATCCAGGCCCTGAAGGATTCGGGCCTGGAAGTCACCGAAGAGAACGCGGACCGCATCGGCGTGGTGATCGGTTCGGGCATCGGCGGCCTGCCGATGATCGAAGCGACCAAGGAAGAATACGCGAGCCGCGGCGCACGCCGCATCTCGCCGTTCTTCGTGCCGGCCTCGATCATCAACATGATCTCGGGCGATCTCTCGATCAAGTTCGGCCTGCGCGGCCCGAACCTGTCCATCGTCACCGCCTGCACCACCGGCCTGCACAGCATCGGCGCGGCAGCGCGCCTGATCGAGTACGGCGATGCCGACGTGATGATCGCGGGCGGCGCCGAATCGACCGTGTCGCCGCTGGGCCTGGGCGGTTTCGCCTCGGCACGCGCGCTGTCGACCCGCAACGACGATCCGGCTACCGCCTCGCGTCCCTGGGACCGCGACCGCGACGGCTTCGTGCTGGGCGAGGGCGCCGGTGTCATGGTGCTGGAAGAATACGAACACGCCGTCGCGCGTGGCGCCAAGATCTATGCTGAAGTCATCGGCTTCGGCATGAGCGCGGACGCCAACCACATCACCTCGCCAATCGAGGATGGCAGTGGCGCGGCGCGTTGCATGGTCAATGCGTTCAACAACGCCGGCATCAATGTCGACCAGGTGCAGTATGTCAATGCGCACGGCACCTCGACCCCGCTGGGCGACAAGGCCGAAGTGCAGGGCATCAAGCGCGTGTTCGGCGATCATGCCAAGAGCCTGGTCGTGAACTCGACCAAGTCGATGACCGGCCACCTGCTGGGCGGCGCCGGCGGCCTGGAATCGGTGTTCACCGTGCTGGCGATCCACAACCAGGTCTCGCCACCGACGATCAACATCTTCAACCAGGATCCGGAGTGCGACCTCGACTTCTGCGCCAACACGGCGCGCGAGATGCAGATCGACTACGCCGTCAAGAACTCCTTCGGTTTCGGCGGCACCAACGGTACGCTGATCTTCGCCAAGGTCTGAACCTGATCGCCCCATCCCGGTCCAACGGGATGGGCGCTTCATCAAAGCCTGCCCATCGGCAGGCTCCCTCCCGCTTCACCCGTCGTCCCACCCGTTCGTTTTGCCCATTGCGGGGCTTGCTTCATGTCGCTCGCGGTGTCCGCTGTCATCGCGCCGTCGCGCCGCCTGCGCTGCCTGCTCGCCGCCTTCTGCGCATCCCTGTGCGCGGCCGCCCTGGCCGTGGGCCTGCTGCTGCCTGAACGCTTCGCATTCGGCGGCGCTGTCGCATGCGCGCCGCTGCTCGCCGCGCTGCCCCTGCTGCGCCTGTTTTTGGCCCCGATTGCAACGGTGCGCCGGATTGATATTTCTGGAGTTGGGCAGCTACGCCTGACGGTACAACAGCAGTTGGGGAAGGGCGCGGCAGCGGCCGGGATTCCGGCGCCGGGCTCACCCATGATGCTGCTTCCCGGCGTCACCGTCTGGCCCTGCTGCATCCTGCTGCGCCTGCGCACCGAAGACGGCGCGACCTGGCCGCTGGTGCTGTTGCCAGACATGGTGGCGGCCGGCCAGTATCGCGCGCTGGCGGTGGCCGTGCGTGCGCTGGCAAATGGCTCAGCAACAATCCCGATACAAAACAGTGTGAACTTATTGCAGGGGGCCAACTCTTAAGAGTGGGGCCGCCAATGGGGCATGGTCCGTGACGACAGAACGCGAGTGTGATCAGTTGTTGGTAGAGCGCGTCCAGGCCGGGGACCAGGGGGCTTTCGATTTGCTCGTCTCCAAGTACCAGCGCCGCCTGCTGCGACTGGTGTCGCGTCTCGTCCACGATCCGGCCGAAGCCGAAGATGTGGTGCAAGAGACCTTCATCAAGGCTTACCGGGCCCTGCGCCATTTTCGCGGGGATTCGGCTTTTTATACATGGCTTTATCGAATAGGAATTAACACGGCCAAGAATTTTCTGGTTACCCAGGGAAGGCGCGCACCGACCTCGACCGAGACGGATGCCGAACGCGCCGAAGGATTCGATGACGCAGATAGCTTGCGCGACATTAATACGCCGGAATCCATGCTCGCCAGCAAACAAATCGCCCATACCGTCAATGCCGCCATGGAAGCATTGCCGCTCGAACTACGCACGGCAATCGTCTTGCGTGAAATCGAAGGACTCAGTTATGAGGAAATCTCCGAAGTGATGGCCTGTCCAATAGGTACGGTGCGAAGCCGGATTTTCCGTGCGCGCGAAGTCATTGCCGAGAAATTACGCCCTTTGCTCGATTTCCCGGTTGACAAACGTCGGTAGGTAGCGGGATCGTACGAACACAGCATTTATATTGAACGCCGACCGAATACCGACGTCGATGGAACCACCGATGGACACCACCAAGAAATTGCGCGAACTGATCTCCGCCCTCCAGGACGGCGCCCTGCCGGACGCCGACCTGGAGCTGGCCCTGGCCGCCCTGCAGGGCAGCGACGGCCGCCAGGCCTGGGATCTGTACCACCTGATCGGCGACGCCCTGCGCGATGCCTCCGCATCGGCCTCCGCGCCGGCCCTGTCGCCCGACTTCCGCGCCCGCCTCGCCGAGCGCCTGGCCAGCGAGCCGCCGCCGCTGCGGCGGGCGGCGGTCGCGGTCGAACCGACCGGGCTGGCGGCCGTACTGGCCAAGACCGCCTCCTCCTCCTGACTTCCTTATTCCACGCTTAAAACTCCTCCCTCAATCGCGGGAGGTCGCGTTTTTCGCCGAGAGCGGCCCGGGCGCGGCGCGACAAAGCGCGCAATATGGCTTACCATTCAGTCAATCTTAGCCATTCGTTAGCGATTCCATGACCAGTAAAACTGCCAGCCTGCTCCTGTCGGCACTGCTCGTGTCCGGCGCCACGGCCTTCCTCCAGCCCGTCCATGCCGCCGCCCCCGTTCCGACCCCGACCGTCACCGGCCTGCCCGACTTCACCGACGTCATCGACAAGGTGGGGCCGGCCGTCGTCAATATCCGCACCACCGAGCGCGTGCGCACCCGCGGCGGCGCGCCGGGCGAAGAAGAGATGCAGGAATTCCTGCGCCGCTTCTTCGGCGGCCAGATGGTGCCGCGCGGCGGCGGCCGGCGCGGCCCGCAGCAGGAAGAAGAGCGCGAGGTCCAGCGTGGCGTCGGCTCCGGCTTCATTATCTCGGCCGACGGCTTCGTGCTGACCAATGCCCACGTGGTCGAAGGCGCCGACCAGGTGACGGTGACCCTGAGCGACCGCCGCGAGTTCAAGGCCAAGGTGCTCGGCGCCGACGTCCGTTCCGACGTCGCCGTCCTGAAGCTGGACGCAACGAATCTGCCATACCTGCGCACCGGCGACTCGAGCAAGATCCGGGTCGGCGAATGGGTGCTGGCGATCGGTTCGCCGTTCGGCCTCGAGAATACCGTCACCGCCGGCATCATCTCGGCCAAGTCGCGCGATACCGGCGAATACCTGCCGCTGATCCAGAGCGACGTGGCGGTCAACCCCGGCAACTCGGGCGGCCCGCTGATCAACCTGCGCGGCGAAGTCATCGGCATCAATTCGCAGATCGCGACCCTGTCCGGCGCCTACAACGGCATTTCGTTCGCGGTGCCGATCGACGAGGTGATCCGCGTATCCGACCAGATCAAGGCCACCGGCAAGGTGACCCGCGGCCGCCTGGGCGTCTCGATCAGCGACGTCTCGCGCGACGTGGCCGAATCGCTGGGCCTGGGCAAGGCGCGCGGCGCCGAAGTCTCGATGGTTGAACCGGGCGGCCCGGCCGAGAAGGCGGGCATCAAGGTCGGCGACATCATCCTGGCCTTCAACAAGCAGCCGATCGAAACGCGTGGCGACCTGCCGCGCCTGGTGGGCGCGTCCAAGGTGGGCAGCCGCGCCAGCGTCACCGTCTGGCGCCGCGGCGCCCAGGTCGAGGTGCCGGTCACCATCGTCGAATTGCAGGAAGATCGGCCGACCCAGGGCCGCCAGCAGCCGAAGAAACCGGCGCCAAGCGCCGCGCCGGACGCGCTGGGCCTGCACATGTCGACTATCCCGCCCGCCGACCGCAAGGAGATGGGCATCGACCACGGCCTGCTGGTCGAAGAGGCGCAGGGGCCGGCGGCCAGCGCCGGCATCCAGCCGGGCGACATCATCCTGCAGTGGAACAATACGCCGATCACCAGCGTCGAACAGTTCAAGGCCCTGCTGGCCAAGCACGACAAGTCGAAGGCGGTGGCCCTGCTGGTGCAGCGCGAGGAAACGACGCAGTACATCACGCTCAAGCCGCGCCAGTGACAACAAGGCAGGGCGGGGCGCCGCGATTCACCCTGTACTCGCGCAGCTGGTGCCACCTGTGCGAAGACATGCTGGCGGCGCTGCGCGCGCTCGAGCCGCCGGGGCGGCCGTTCGACGTCGCCGTGCTGGACGTCGACGCTGACCCGGCGCTCGTGGCGCGCTTTGACGAGCTGGTGCCGGTGCTGTACGGCGATCCGGACCAGCCCGAGCTGTGCCACTACTTCCTGGACGAGGCGGCCGTGCGGGCCTACCTGGCCCGGCATGTGTCCTGAGCGTCCCTCTGGAAACCGGCCTTTCTGCCTCGAAATCCGGTAAAATGCCGGGTCGGAGCGGTGATGTCTTGCCATCCCAAAGAATTCTTGCTTGCCAAGGCGCTCGCCTGGGGACCGGCACGGCCCCCGACGCAGCGCTTTTTCGTATTGCGCAGCCCATTCGTGCTGCACGGCAGTGCGCCTTATCGTCGTTTTACCGCCTATCGCGGCCTTTCTGGTTTTGAGCTTTGTTAATGAACAACATACGTAACTTCTCCATCATCGCCCACATCGACCATGGCAAATCGACCCTGGCCGACCGCATCATCCAGCTGTGCGGCGGCCTGTCGGACCGCGAAATGGACGCCCAGGTGCTCGATTCGATGGACCTGGAACGCGAGCGCGGCATCACCATCAAGGCCCAGACCGCGGCGCTGCAGTACAAGGCGCGCGATGGCCAGGTCTACAACCTGAACCTGATCGACACCCCGGGCCACGTCGACTTCTCGTACGAAGTGAGCCGCTCGCTGTCGGCCTGCGAAGGCGCGCTGCTGGTGGTCGACGCCTCGCAGGGCGTGGAAGCGCAGACCGTCGCCAACTGCTATACCGCGCTCGACCTGGGCGTCGAAGTCGTGCCGATCCTGAACAAGATCGACCTGCCGCACGCCGATCCGGACAATGCCAAGAAAGAGATCGAGGACGTGATCGGCATCGACGCGTCCGATGCCACCGTGTGCTCGGCCAAGACCGGCCTGGGCGTGGAAGACGTGCTGGAAACCCTGATCGCGAAAGTGCCGCCGCCGAAGGGTGACCCGGATGCGCCGCTGCAGGCCCTGATCGTCGACTCCTGGTACGACCCGTACGTCGGCGTCGTGATGCTGGTGCGCGTCGTGAACGGCACCCTGCGTCCGAAGGACAAGATCCGCCTGATGGCGACCGAGTCGGTCAACCTGGTCGAGAACATCGGCGTGTTTACGCCGCGCTCGGTCTCGCTGCCGCAACTGACCGCGGGCCAGGTGGGCTTCATCATCGCCGGCATCAAGGAACTGACCGCCGCCCGCGTGGGCGATACCGTGACCCTGGCCAGCCGTCCGGCGCCAGAGCCCCTGCCGGGCTTCAAGGAAGTGCAGCCGCAGGTGTTCGCCGGCCTGTTCCCGGTCGAAGCGAACCAGTACGACGCGCTGCGCGACTCGCTCGAAAAACTGAAACTGAACGACGCGGCCCTGATGTACGAGCCGGAAGTGTCGCAGGCGCTGGGCTTCGGCTTCCGCTGCGGCTTCCTGGGTCTGCTGCACATGGAAATCGTGCAGGAACGCCTGGAGCGCGAATTCGACATGGACCTGATCACCACGGCCCCGACCGTGGTGTACGAGGTCGAGATGAAGGACGGCACCATCATCCGCGTCGACAATCCGTCGAAGATGCCGGAGCCGTCGAAGATCAACGAAGTGCGCGAGCCGATCGTCGACGTCAACCTGTACATGCCGCAAGAGTATGTGGGTTCGGTGATGACCCTGTGTAACGGCAAGCGCGGCATCCAGATGGACATGGCCTATCACGGCCGCCAGGTGAAGCTGCACTACGAAATCCCGATGGCCGAGATCGTGCTCGACTTCTTCGATCGCCTCAAGTCGACCTCGCGCGGCTATGCCTCGATGGACTACGAGTTCAAGGAAAATCGCGCGGCCGACGTGGTCAAGGTCGATATGCTGATCAATAGCGAAAAGGTCGACGCGCTGGCCATCATCGTCCACCGCGCCAACGCGCCGTATCGCGGTCGCCAGGTGGCGGCCAAGATGCGCGAACTGATCCCGCGCCAGATGTTCGACGTCGCGATCCAGGCCGCCATCGGCGCCACCATCATCTCGCGCGAAAACGTCAAGGCGCTGCGCAAGAACGTGCTGGCCAAGTGCTATGGCGGCGACATCTCGCGTAAGAAAAAGCTGCTGGAGAAGCAAAAGGCCGGCAAGAAGCGCATGAAACAGGTCGGCTCGGTGGAGATTCCGCAAGAAGCCTTCCTCGCCATTCTCCAGGTGGAAGATAAATAATGAACCTGCAACCCATCCTGGGCAATTTTGCCCTGATCCTGTTCGTCGCTATGGTGATCACGGGCATCATCTGGTGCCTGGACACATTCTATCTGGCGAAACAACGGCGCCGCGCCGCCGATGCCGCCCTGCGCGAATACGATGCGCGCAACGCCAAGCTGGTCGCGGATGGGATCAAGGTCGACCACAACGGCAACCGCGCGGCGATCGAGCAGGCCCACCTGCGCCAGCCGACCTGGATCGAGTATTCGGGCAGCTTCTTCCCGGTGATCGCGCTGGTGTTCATCCTGCGCTCTTTCTTGTGGGAGCCGTTCAAGATTCCATCGTCGTCGATGGTGCCGACCCTGCTGGTGGGCGATTTTATCCTGGTGAATAAATACACCTATGGCATCCGCCTGCCGATCATCAATAAAAAGATTATCCAGATCAATAATCCGGAGCGCGGCGATGTCATGGTGTTCAAATATCCAAAAGATATGAACCAGGATTACATCAAGCGCGTTGTTGGCGTACCCGGTGATAAAATCAGTTACGAAGACAAGCGCCTGACGGTCAATGGCAAGCCGGTCGAGTATACGGCCCTGGACGACTACCTGGACGACCAGCATCCGGTCTACCACAAGCAGTTCGTCGAAAAACTGCCGAGCCCGGGCGGCGTCACCGACCACCGTATCCTGAACACGGCCGACAAGCGCAATATCGACCTGGGCAGCGTGGAAAACTTCCCGCTGCGCGAAAACTGCGAATACACCTACGACAAGTTCACTTGCGTGGTGCCGGAAGGGCAGTATTTCATGATGGGCGATAACCGCGACAATAGCGCGGACAGCCGTTACTGGGGTTTCGTGCCTGACCGTAATATCGTCGGCAAGGCCTTCGTGGTCTGGATGAACTTCAGCAATCCGAAACGTGTCGGCGGTATCCAATAACAAGGGGCGCGCATGGATCGCAACAAGTTGCTGAGCAAACAAACCGGTATTTCCCTGTCCGGCCTGATCGGCGCCCTGGCCGTGCTCGGCGTGGCGGGGATCTTCGCGATGCGCATGGTGCCGGCCTATATCGAGTACAACGCGATCAAGTCCGCGATCGCCACCGTCAAGGAGGGCGGCGGCACCATCCGCGAGATGCAGCAGGCCTTCAACCGCCATACCAGCGTCAATGACGTCGAGGCGGTGCGCGGCCAGGACCTGGTGTTTACCCGCGACGGCGAAGAGACCGAGATCAGCTTCGCCTACGAAAAACGCCTGCCGCTGATGGGCAATGTCAGCCTGCTGATCGACTTCTCCGGCACCACCGACCCGAGCGGCGTGGTGGCCGAGGCCGACAACGCCGCCCAGTAAGGCTTCACAGAAACACCGTGGCCCCGGCCACGCACACGACATCGACAATGAATCTTCAGTTATTGCAAACGCGCTTGGGGTATACGTTCCGGGAAATCGGGCTGCTGCAGCAAGCCCTGACCCACCGTAGCCATAGCAGTCTGCATAACGAGCGCCTGGAATTCCTGGGTGACTCGATCCTGAACTGCGTCGTGGCGTCGGTGCTGTACGAACGCTTCAGCGCGCTCGACGAGGGCGACCTGTCGCGCCTGCGCGCCAACCTGGTCAAGCAGCAGGCGCTGTTCGAGATCGCCCAAAAACTCGACCTGTCGCAATTCCTGCGCCTGGGCGAGGGCGAACTCAAGTCGGGAGGTTTCCGCCGTCCGTCGATCCTGGCCGACACGCTGGAAGCGCTGCTTGGCGCGATCTTCCTCGACAGCGGCTTCGACAGCGCGCGCGACGTCATCCGCGCCTTTTATATCCCGCTGCTGGATACCGTCGACCCGAGCACCCTGGGCAAGGATGCAAAGACCCTTCTGCAGGAATTCTTGCAGGCGAAGCGCATCCCGCTGCCGACCTATAATGTGGTGGCCACCCACGGCGCCGCCCACAGCCAGGAATTCGAAGTCGAATGCCTGGTGCCGAAGCTGGCCGTGCAAGTCTTCGGCCGCGGCGGCAGCCGCCGCGCCGCCGAGCAGGCCGCCGCCAGCCTGGCGCTCGAGGCGGCCCAGAAGGCACTGACCAAGACGCCGGGCGCGCGCAAGCCCCGGCAACGCTCGGCCCAGCTGAAGCTGGCCGGCATCGCTACCGCCCAGGGCGAGGCCGCACCGGCCGCCCAGGCAACACCAACAGGAATCGAAAAAGCATGAACGCCACTCCCGACAACTTCCGCTGCGGCTATATCGCCATCGTCGGCCGCCCGAACGTCGGCAAGTCGACCCTGATGAACGTGCTGATCGGCGCCAAGGTATCGATCACCTCGCGCAAGGCCCAGACCACGCGCCACCGCATCACCGGCATCCAGACCCATGACGACGCGCAATACATCTACGTCGACACTCCGGGCTTCCAGACCCGCCATGCGAATGCGCTGAACAAGACGCTGAACAAGACCGTCTCGAACACCCTGACGTCGTCGGACGTGATCCTGTTCCTGGTCGAAGCCGGCACCTTCGGCCCGGCCGACCAGCAAGTGCTGGACATGTTGCCGACCAACGTGCCGGTGGTGCTGGTGATCAATAAATCGGACCGGGTGAAAGACAAGGCGGTCCTGATGCCGTTCGCGCAGAAACTCGCGGCGCTGTTCAACTTCACCGCCATCGTGCCGGTCTCGGCCAAGCTGCGCTTCCAGGTCGATGCGCTGGAGGCCGAGATCAAGCGCCACCTGCCCGAGAATCCGCCGATCTTCGGGCCGGACGACATCACCGACCGCAGCGAGAAATTCCTGGCCGCCGAGATCGTGCGCGAAAAAGTATTCCGCCTGCTGGGCGACGAGTTGCCGTACACCAGCACCGTCCTGATCGAGCAATTCGAGCAGGAGGGCAACCTGCGCCGCATCTTCGCCGCGATCCTGGTTGAGCGCGACACCCATAAATCGATGATCATCGGTAACAAGGGCGCGCGCCTGAAAGAGATTTCCACGCAATCGCGCCTGGACATGGAAAAGCTGTTCGGCGGGCCGATCTACCTGGAAATTTGGGTCAAGGTCAAATCCGGCTGGGCCGACAACGAAGCCGGCCTGCGCGCTTACGGTTACGAGTAAGGGCAGGGGACGCTAGCCGCGCGCATGTCCAGCCACGACCAATTCATCGACGACGTGCCGGAGCAGGCCGCGCCTGCGGCCGGCAAGCGTCCTCGCACTCCTTCCCGCGACGGCCGCGTGGTCGGCCAGCCCGGCTTCGTGCTGCACAGCTATCCCTATAAAGAAACCAGTCTCATCATCGACATGTTCACCCGCGAGCATGGCCGGGTGGGATTGGTGGCCAAGGGCGCCAAGCGCCCGTTCTCGAAGCTGCGCGGCGTGCTGCAGACATTTCAACCGTTGTCTGTTTCGTGGAGCGGCAAGTCTGAACTGCGCACCCTGATCGATGCCGAATGGGTGGGCGGCATGCTGCCGCTGGAACGCACGGCGTTGCTGTGCGGCTTTTATCTGAACGAACTGCTGGTGAAATTGCTGGCCCGCGACGACCGCCATCCGGCCCTGTTCGACCACTACGTCTCGACCCTGAACCAGCTCGCCCATGGCGAACCGGCGCAAATCGTCTTGCGAAAATTCGAAAGAGCCTTACTTAAGGAGACGGGCGTGGCTGCCGATCTCGGCCGCTGCACGACGAGCCGCGGCCGGGTAGAAGCGGCCGACTCCTATGTGGTCGATCCGGAGCGCGGCGCGCGCGTGGCGGGCGTCGGCGAGGTCTGGCCCGTCGTTTTGGGCAAGACCCTGCTGGATATGGAGCGCGAGGACTATACTGATCCGGCGACCCAGGTGCAGAGCAAGCAATTGATGCGCTTCCTGCTGGCGCACCACCTGGGCGGCCAGCCGCTCAATACGCGCCAGATTTTGATCGACTTGATGCAACTGTAAAAAGAACACTATGAGCTTCCTGCAACCCGCCGGCCAGGTGATCGACCTGGGCGTGAACATCGACCATATCGCCACCGTGCGCAATGCGCGCGGGACAACGTATCCGGACCCGCTGCGCGCCGCGCTGCTGGCCGAGCAGGCGGGCGCCGACCTGATCACGCTGCACCTGCGCGAAGACCGCCGCCACATCAAGGATGCCGACGTGCTGGCCCTGCGTCCGCTGCTGGCCACGCGCATGAACCTGGAAGCGGCCGTGACCCGCGAGATGATCGACTTCGCCTGCCAGGTGAAACCGCAGGACGTGTGCCTGGTGCCCGAGCGGCGCGAGGAAGTGACGACCGAGGGCGGGCTGGACGTCGTGCGCTACTACAACGAGGTCGAGGCGGCGGTGAAGCAGCTCAAGGACGAGGGCATCCGCGTCTCGCTGTTCATCGATGCCGATGCGCGCCAGATCGAAGCAGCGGCAAGCGTTGGCGCCACCGTCATTGAACTGCATACGGGGCGTTATGCCGAGGCCGAAGGCGCCGAGGTGGCGCACGAACTCGAACGGATCAAGCTGGGCGTGCATGAAGGCGCGAAGCGCGGCCTGCGCGTGAATGCCGGCCACGGCCTGCACTACACCAACGTCCAGCCGATCGCCGCGATTCCCGACCTGCACGAGCTGAACATCGGCCACGCGATCGTTGCCCACGCGCTGTTTGCGGGTTGGGAGAACGCGGTGCGCGAGATGAAGGCGATCATGGTCGCGGCGCGCCTGGGCGTTTCCTACGCGCCGAAAGCTGGAGTCTAGGATGATCTACGGCATCGGCACCGACATCGTCCAGATCTCGCGTGTCGAGGCGGCGCTCGCGCGCAGCGGCCCGCGCTTCGCCGAGAAGATCCTCGGCCCGCAAGAGCTGGAAAAATACCATGCCCGCAGCGCCAAGAACGCGGTGCGCGGCCTGCGCTTCCTGGCGACGCGGTTCTCGGCCAAGGAAGCGTTCTCGAAAGCCATCGGCATGGGCATGCGCATGCCCATGACCTGGCGCTCCGCCCAGATGCTGAATGACCCGAGCGGCAAGCCGGTCATCGTCTGCAGCGGCGCCCTTGGCGACTTCATGCGCGAGCATCGGCTCAGCGCCCAGGTGACGATCAGCGACGAGGCCGATTACGGCGTCGCCTTCGTGATCGTGACCCAGGCGCCGGCCGCATCATCACCCCTGGTTGAGTAATGTCTGAAGCAAAACCTGTTGCATCATCGTCTGTCGAAGTGACGCCCGAGCTCGCGGCCCGTCTGGGACGCGAGCGCCTTTCGGAAGCGCGCGAAGAATCGCGCGCCGAAGCCAACCGCGAACTCAGCCCCAAGGTCAAGGCGGATGTGCGCGCGCAAGTGCTGGCCGTCGTCAACCGGTTGCCGGGCCTGCCCGGCGTGTACCGCTACTTCGATGCGGCCGACAATGTGCTGTACGTCGGCAAGGCGCGCAACCTCAAGAACCGTGTCTCGAGCTACTTCCAGAAGAACCTGTCCAGTCCCCGCATCGCGATGATGGTGTCGCAGATCGCGCGGCTGGAGACGACGGTGGTCAGCAGCGAGGCCGAGGCGCTGATCCTGGAAAACAACCTGATCAAGACGCTCAAGCCGCGCTACAACATCCTGTTCCGCGACGATAAGTCTTACCCGTACATCAAGATCACGGGCGGCGAGGCGCCGCGCATGGCGTATTACCGCGGCGCGCTGGACAAGAGAAACCAGTATTTCGGTCCTTTCCCCAGCGCATGGGCGGCCAAGGAATCGATCCAGCTGCTGCAGCGCGTGTTCCAGTTGCGCACCTGCGAGGACAGCGTGTACGCGAACCGCACGCGGCCCTGCCTGCTGCACCAGATCGGCCGCTGCAGCGCGCCGTGCGTGAAACTGATCGCGCCCGAGGAATACAAGCAGGACGTCGAGAATGCGGCGCGTTTCCTGCGCGGGCGCCAGAGCGAAGTCATGGCCGACCTCGAAAACAAGATGCAGGCCTATGCGATGGAGCTGAAGTTCGAGCAGGCGGCCGGCGTGCGCAACCAGATCCAGGCCCTGTCGAAGGTGCTGCATGCGCAGAGCATGGAGACGACCGGTGACGCCGACGTCGACGTCATCGCGGTGGTGCTGCAGGGCGGGCGCGCCTGCGTGAACCTGGCGATGGTGCGTGGTGGGCGCCATTTGGGTGACCGGGCATATTTCCCGAGCCATGTGGGCGACTCGCTGGGCGAATGCCCGCTCGAAGTGGAGGTGCTGTGCGCCTTCCTGGCCCAGCACTATGCGGGCCAGTTCATCCCGGGCACCCTGATCCTGAACGTCGAGTTCGACCAGCCCGAATTGATCATGGCCTTGCAGGAGCAATGCGGCCACCGCATCAGCCTGGTGCTACAGCCGGGCGGGCAGCGTCGCCAGTGGCTCGAGATGGCCTGCAAGGGCGGGGAGATCGCGCTGGCGCGCCTGCTGTCCGAGCAGGGTTCGCAGCAGGCGCGCACGCGCGCGCTGGCCGATACCTTGCAGCTCGACAGCGAAGATCTGGAGGCTTTGCGCATCGAATGCTTCGACATCAGCCACACGGCGGGCGAGGCGACCCAGGCCTCGTGCGTGGTGTTCCATCACCACCAGATGCAGAACGGAGAATATCGCCGCTTCAATATTAATGGCATCACGCCGGGCGACGATTACGCGGCCATGCGCCAGGTCTTGACGCGCCGTTACGAGAAGGTGGCGGGCGGCGAGGGCGTGATGCCGGACATCGTGCTGGTCGATGGCGGCAAGGGGCAGGTCGAGATGGCGCGCCAGGTATTTACGGAGCTGGGGCTGGACATTTCGATGATCGTCGGCGTGGCCAAGGGCGAAGGGCGGCGCGTGGGCCTGGAGACCCTGATCTTCGCCGACGGCCGGCCGGCCCAGGAACTGGGCAAGGAATCGGCGGCGCTGATGCTGGTGGCCCTGATCCGCGACGAGGCGCACCGCTTCGCGATCACCGGCATGCGCGCCAAGCGCGCCAAGGCGCGCCAGGCGTCGCGGCTGGAAGAGATCGAAGGCATTGGCGCCAAGCGCCGCCAGCGGCTGCTGGCGCGCTTTGGCGGCCTGCGCGGAGTGATCGATGCGAGTGTCGAGGACTTGATGACGGTGGAAGGGATTTCGAGCGCGTTGGCGGAAGAGATTTACAGGCAGTTGCATTGAGGGTGCTCGAGCGCGCCCCCAAACGGTCAACCCGATGCGTCTGCCAACCGTTGAGCTTGCACACGCGCCATTTCTCGGCATACAGATGAGTCATCTGGCCCAAACAAGCATAGCCATGTAGACTAACGGCCAAGCATTTTTCCACGGTAATCAGCTCTCCCATGCCCTTCAATATACCGATTCTCCTGACCTGGTTACGCGTTGCGCTCATACCCCTCGTTGTCGGATTGTTCTACCTGCCTGGCGACTGGATGACGCTCCCCGAGCGCAATATCGCCGCCACCGCCGTCTTCATCGTCGCCGCCGTCACCGACTGGTTCGACGGCTTCCTGGCCCGCCGCTGGAACGAAACCTCGGCCTTCGGCGCCTTCCTCGACCCGGTCGCCGACAAGCTGATGGTGGCCGGCGCGCTGCTGGTGCTGGTCCAGCTCGACCGGGTGGACGCCATCATTGCCGGCATCATCATCGGCCGTGAGATCACCATTTCGGCCCTGCGCGAATGGATGGCGCAAATCGGCGCCACGCGCTCGGTGGCGGTCAGCTCGCTGGGCAAGATCAAGACCGCGGCCCAGATGACGGCGATCCCGATGCTGCTGTTCCATGACCGCCTGTTCGGCATCGACATCCACTTCTGGGGCGAGTACCTGTTGTGGGTGGCGGGCGTGCTGACGGTGTGGTCGATGTTCTATTATTTGCGCCGCGCCTGGCCCCTGATCAAGGAGAAAGCGGGGGCGATTTAATTTGTTTCGTGGCATCCTTGACGTACAGAATAGAATCTCTATAATGCCTGCCTGTTGCGACAACAACGCAACAGAATGAAAGACGAAGCGGGAGTAGCTCAGTTGGTAGAGCGCAACCTTGCCAAGGTTGAGGTCGAGAGTTCGAGACTCTTCTCCCGCTCCAAAGATTGCAAAGTAGTAAAGCGATCTTGGAAAAACGTCAAAGTTCTGTCATAATCGTTGTTCTGTACGCGGGAGTAGCTCAGTTGGTAGAGCGCAACCTTGCCAAGGTTGAGGTCGAGAGTTCGAGACTCTTCTCCCGCTCCAAAGATTGCAAAGTAGTAAAGCGATCTTGGAAAAACGTCAAAGTTCTGTCATAATCGTTGTTCTGTACGCGGGAGTAGCTCAGTTGGTAGAGCGCAACCTTGCCAAGGTTGAGGTCGAGAGTTCGAGACTCTTCTCCCGCTCCAGTTTGTTTAACTGGGGCAGCAGATGGTAGTAAATTGTAAGACTCCATGCGGGAGTAGCTCAGTTGGTAGAGCGCAACCTTGCCAAGGTTGAGGTCGAGAGTTCGAGACTCTTCTCCCGCTCCAGGATTTACGCAGTCAAGCAGTAACACTCCTAAGCGGGAGTAGCTCAGTTGGTAGAGCGCAACCTTGCCAAGGTTGAGGTCGAGAGTTCGAGACTCTTCTCCCGCTCCAGGATTTACGCAGTCAAGCAGTAACACTCCTAAGCGGGAGTAGCTCAGTTGGTAGAGCGCAACCTTGCCAAGGTTGAGGTCGAGAGTTCGAGACTCTTCTCCCGCTCCAGGTTTTACGCAGTCAAGCAGTAACACTCCTAAGCGGGAGTAGCTCAGTTGGTAGAGCGCAACCTTGCCAAGGTTGAGGTCGAGAGTTCGAGACTCTTCTCCCGCTCCAGGTTTTACGCAGTCAAGCAGTAACTCTCCTAAGCGGGAGTAGCTCAGTGGGTAGAGCGCAACCTTGCCAAGGTTGAGGTCGAGAGTTCGAGACTCTTCTCCCGCTCCAGAATTCTTGGAAGAACTTCTTCCCTTGTTGATGTGGTTCATAACCGTTCACATCGATCAAGCGCACTATTTCCTCTGGCGAGGTAGCAAAGCGGTTATGCAGCGGCCTGCAAAGCCGTCTAGACGGGTTCGACTCCCGTCCTCGCCTCCAGCATATCTCATGTCCGTGATCGGGCATTGATCGAAATCAGAAATAAAAGTCGCCGGCTTGCGTCGGCGATTTGCTTTGCTACCTCAAAAGATACAGGGTTAAGGCTTGAGGACGTTTAGCAAGTTCGTCGCAATTCACCTTCCCATTTCTTTAATGAACGTGCTTTCGACGTCATCGGAGTCAAGATTTTTGAGGCAACGATGAATCAAGCAAGCGTACGGTAGCGGCGACGCCATCTACCTCCACCCACTGGCCGTCTTCCAGCCGGGCGAATACATCGCTGATGCCGACCACACACGGTTTGCCATACTCGCGTGCGACCAGCGCCCCGTGCTGGAGCACGCCGCCCACCTCGAGCACCACGGACGCCGCGTTCACGAACAGAGGCGTCCACCCTGGGGTCGGTTGTGAAGGCCACCAGGATGTCGCCGGGAGCGACTGCGTGGTCATATGGATTATCCAGGCGTTTGATCGGCCCACGGGCGATGCCCGGCGAGACCGGCATGCCGGCCAATTGGTCAAGAGTAATGTCCCGCTGCGGAGCGCGCAAGATTCGCCCACGTGAGTCGATCACGGCCGGGAAACTGCGCACCTGCCGCTTCAGCAAGTCAAGGAAGGCACTGTGCTCGTCCAGCTTCCGGCGCAGATCGTCGCGTTCAGCGCGCAGGCCGGCTTCCAGGTCGGCATAGCGCAACCCAAACACCTGCTCGGGGTGATCGAGAAGGCCGCGTGCCGCCAGGTCACGGCCGATCTCGGCTGATTATGGTGCTCGGCAGTTTTATTCGAGCGTTGTTTGCAGATAAAGAGCCGGTCAATGGCTGCCCGAGTCCGAATGCCTCCCGCACGGCATCGCGTGGGCCATAGAGAGGACCAGCAGGCTCCGACATACGAGACGAGGGTGCTGCCGCCTGACTTGTCGATCGTCTCCGAACGTACCATGAACAATGACGAGGCCGCTAGCGGAGAAATGAAGCATGGGCGCTAGATGCCGAACATTCAAAGGTACAGGGGAATGCCAAAATGCCTCAATCGCAGTCATCAGGAAAGTCAGACCCATGTTCGACAATGAACCCAAAACGACGACAGCGCGCCATGCCCGGCCACGCATGCAGGTCAACCCGCCCGTGTTCTTCATTTCCGCAGGCCTGATCCTGCTCTTCGTGATGCTCAGTGCGGTATTCCCCGAGCGTGCAGGAAGCACGTTCGATGCCGTGCAAACGAAAATCGTTCACGATTTCGGATGGTTTTATATCCTGGCCGTCGCCCTGTTCCTCATCTTTGTCATTTTCCTGATGCTGAGCCGGTATGGCGACGTCAAGCTCGGCCCGGACGACAGCGAGCCCGAATACAGCTATCTTTCCTGGTTCGCCATGCTGTTCAGCGCGGGCATGGGCATTGGCCTGCTGTTCTTCGGTGTCGCCGAGCCGATCCAGCATTACGCCCGGCCACCAGTGGGCGAGGGCAGCACGATCGCGTCGGCGCGCGAGGCGATGGTGCTGACCTTCTTCCACTGGGGTGTACATGCCTGGGCGATCTACATTGTGGTCGGGCTGGCGCTAGCCTATTTCGCGTTCCGGCGCGGTCTGCCACTTACCTTGCGATCGAGCCTGTTTCCCTTGATCGGCACGCGCATCCATGGCCCGATTGGCCACGCCATCGATATCTTTGCCGTGCTGGGAACCATGTTCGGCGTCGCGACTTCGCTGGGCTTTGGCGTGCTGCAGGTCAATGCCGGCTTCGCCCATCTGTTTGGCATGCCGGTCAGCACTACCGTGCAGGTCATACTGATCGCGGTGATCACCGGGATGGCGACATTGTCGGCCGGTACTGGACTCGACAAGGGAGTCAAGCGTCTTTCCGAACTCAACATCATCCTCGCGATTGCATTGCTGATTTTCGTCCTGTTTGCGGGATCGACCGTGTTCCTGCTCCAGGCTTATGTGCAGAATATCGGCGCCTACCTGGGAGAGGTTGTACAGCGCACTTTCCGCATGTACGCCTACGAGCCCAATGCCTGGCTCGGGGACTGGACCCTATTCTACTGGGGCTGGTGGATTTCCTGGTCGCCATTCGTCGGCATGTTCATCGCCCGCATCTCTCGCGGACGCACTATCCGGGAGTTCGTAACCGGCGTGCTGCTGGTGCCGGTGCTGTTCACCTGCCTGTGGATGACCGTGTTCGGCAACACGGCGATCGGAATCGACCTCAGCGGCACCGCCCCGATCGTACAGACCGTCGCCGACAATATGCCGGTGGCGTTGTTCGAAGTGCTGGAGCAGTTGCCGTTCTCGGTTATCGCATCCGGCATCGCAACCCTGCTGGTGATCACCTTCTTCGTAACGTCGGCCGATTCCGGTGCGCTCGTGATGGACATGATCACCTCCGGCGCGGCGCCGAATCCGCCGGTCTGGCAGCGCATCTTCTGGGCGGTCTGCGCCGGCATCGTCGCCGCCGTGCTGCTGCTGGCCGGCGGCTTACAGGCGCTCCAGACTGCGGCGCTCGCCAGCGCGCTTCCATTCGCCGTGGTGATGCTGTTTATCTGCTACGGCCTGTTGCGGGCGCTACAGACTGAGAAACAGGATGCGGCCCTGGATCTGTCGAGCGTCGCCGACCAGGCGCAGAGCGGCAATGATCTGAACTGGCAGCAGCGCCTGGCCAGCATTACCGGCTTCTACGATGAGAGCGAGATCATGTCGTTCATCAGCGGTACTGGGGGGCCGGCGCTGGAACAGGTCGCCACACAGTTCGGCGAATCCGGACTAACGCCGGAACTGGCGCAAGGCGAAGGTCGGATCGTGCTGAGTGTGCCCCATGGCGATCGTGGAGTGTTCCAGTACACGTTGCGTGCACGCAGTTTTCGATCACCCAGCTTCGCATGGGCGGAAAGCGGCGGCAGGGCGCCGGAGAACAGGC
The DNA here is from genome assembly GCF_030770395.1 of Telluria beijingensis. Classification (GTDB taxonomy): domain Bacteria; phylum Pseudomonadota; class Gammaproteobacteria; order Burkholderiales; family Burkholderiaceae_D; genus Telluria; species Telluria beijingensis. The sequence goes on from NZ_CP132480.1 coordinate 3,835,045, forward strand.
ATTACCGGGCGATGGCACATAGTTCCGATGGGAATGAGCAGCACGACGTGACCGGATATACGAGCGAGCAGCTGATCAACGATCTTCTGAAGCACTATACGAGATTCCGTCATGCACGTCGACTTCCATGACTAGCCATCCCAAGGCCCGCGGCTGCACGCGCTGGTGCAGTGTGCCGAAGGCGTGGCATGGCGCCAACCCGAGCGCCATGCTGCGATGATCGTCTGATGAAGACACAGGTCGCGGACAGTTCGCGATCCTTTGCCGTGGTTAACCAGACGCGCGAGCTGCGGCGTCGGATGCGTACGCCGGCTGTTCCCAACCAGTTCTGAGTCGCAAGGCCGACCGGGAATTCGATGGGGGATGCATGACGCTGTTGACCTGCGACGACCATATCCTGGCGTGGTGGGAAAGTCGATAAAGTCCACCCTGCCCATGCGCGAGTCGATGCCGTAGCTGGCCGGCCGTGACAGCGAGCACGAGGAAGCCGCTCCAGCGCGAATGCGGCAGGACGCGCTGTTATGCAGTTGGCAGGGCAAGCGCACGACGGCGCCTTGCGCGTGTTGTTCGTGTTCATGCGCCCGGGTGGACGTCGATCTGCGTTCCGGTCGCACACCTTGCGAGTTTTCGCAACCAATTCGTGGAGCGGCATCGCTCGCTGCATAACCGCAGCAACACCGACTTGGTCGCAGCTACTTCTTGAATTTTTTGCCTCACAAGCGAACACCTCGATCTTGCGGGTAGGGCCAGACACGATGGGCAGGTCGCCGGGGAGTAGAGGGTTTTCGGCTAGGTGTACTGGCAATTTTTGTTGGCACGTTTGACGCCGACAATCGCGACGCCATAGCGGGATCGGATGTGTGAATCGGCCAGCGCGTGGTTGTAAGTCTCGGCGGGCGCCTTGATCTTGGCGATTCCAAAGTTGTCTTCGAATGCGATGAAGTTCACTTATCCCGATTTCAGTCCGTTTCACTTCAGTGTTCCTTATCTGGTATTCGGGTCCAGCCTGCCTGGTCAGGCATTGTTCGACCTGAAGATCGTGTCGTCCGGTGTACGTCCGCTGGTGGCGGAGCGCGCATTGACCGCGCTTCCTGACGGCGGGCTGGAGCTGACCAAAACGGCCGACATCGTGGTCGTGCCGGGCTGGCATGATCTGGGCATCCGTCCCGACGCTGAGCTGGTCGACGCAATGTTGAGTGCGCATGCGCGAGGGGCATATGTGGTGGGGCTGTGCTATGGGGCCTATGTGCTTGCCTATGCCGGCCTGCTCGACGACAGACGTGCGGCTACGCACTGGATGGCGGAGCAGGATTTCTCCCTGCGTTTCCCTCAAGTCAAACTCGACATGAATGCCCTGTACGTTGACGAATACAGACTGATCACCTCGGCCGGCACCGGCGCCGGGCTCGATTGCTGCCTGTATATTGTGCGCGCATTCCACGGGTCGGCGGTTGCCAACATGATCGCGCGCGCGATGGTGATTCCCCCGCACCGAGAGGGTGGACAGGCACAGTTCATCGAGCAGCCTGTGGCAGCATCGACCCACGACGCACAGATCAACAGACTGCTCGACTACCTGCGCGAACGTCTCGCTTGCCAGCACACGATCGACGACCTTGCGGCGCGTGCGTCGATGAGTCGCCGTACTTTCACGCGGCATTTCGGCAAGGCCACCGGCATGAGCCCCGTCGACTGGCTCGTCAACGAGCGTCTGCGTCGTACTCGTGACCTGCTCAAGACCACGACACTGCCGGTGGAAAAGATCGCCGCAATGGCCGGGTTCCAGACCCCGGTATCGCTGCGCCAGCACTTCAAGAACCGGTTCCGCGTCAGCCCCAGGGAATGGCGCCGTACTTTCAGCCAGATCGACGTTTAGGTCCGGCCAAGCGCACGCCAGACTTGTCCTGAATTGGACAGCGATTCAAACACAAATTTCTCTTTGCCGCCTTTCGCTGGCGATTTGCGTTCGTTGCGCGCGCATTACCCCCGCGCCGAGAGCGACCTCATTCGTTCCAACACTTCAAGCAATTGGCTGGGAGAAACCGGTAGCCCGGTCCCCAACATGGACAGCTCCCGTTCGCTGCAAGCACTGCGCAAGACCTCGATCGCGCTGGCCGCTTCCCTACCACTTGCATATCCTGTGCTCTGGAACTGGACGGAACCATCGTCATCGAGAAGCTTGAAGTAAAACCTGCCATCCACCTCGCGATATTGTTTGAACGCTGCGCGTGCAGTTTTGCGCGTGGGCGATGGGGCAGCCGCCTGGATGGCGGACAGGGAGCGCAGGCCAACGGCGTCGCGCAGGCGCGCGAGCATTGGCCTTGCGTATTCATCGCGCAGCTTCTCGGCATTCATACGTAGCAGTGCCTCGATATCTTGTGGTCGGGCGACCAGATCATGGTATCGATCGCGCAGTGGCGCCAACTCCTGGTCGATGCGTTCGAACAAGCGCTGTTTCGCATCAGCCCACCCAATGCCTTGCGCGTATGCTTCAGCGAATCCGGCAACTTGATCGGTGTCGGCGAACGCGCGATACAGTTCGAATAGCGCATTTCGTCCAATCTGTTTCGGTTCACCTGGAACGCGCGAATCGGTCCTGATTGCGTAGACGAGCTTTTTCAATTCGCTACTGGTAGCGAACAGGGGGATCGTGTTGTCGTAACTCTTGCTCATCTTGCGACCGTCGAGGCCTGGCAACGTGGCGACGTTGTCGTCGACAACGGCATGCGGTAACGTGAAGTGGCCGGCCCCATAGACGTGCTCGAAGCGTTGTGCGATGTCGCGCGCCATCTCGATGTGCTGCACCTGATCGCGCCCGACGGGCACCCTGTCGGCACCGAAAATCAGGATGTCGGCCGCCATCAGCACAGGGTAGGTGTAGAGACCGGCGCTGATCCCTGTATCGCCGTCGTCTCCCGCAGCCGCGTTCTTGTCCACGGCCGCCTTGTAGGCATGCGCGCGGTTCAACATGCCTTTTCCGGTTACGCAAGACAGCAGCCAGTTCAGTTCAGCAATCTCGGGGATGTCGCTCTGGCGATAGAACCATGCAGTGTTGGTGTCCAGGCCACAAGCAAGCCATGTCGCGGCAATGGACAAGGTGGAGCGCTGAACCCGCAACGGATCGCTGGTGTTGATCAGACTGTGCAGGTCGGCCAGAAAGAAAAAGTTCTGCGCGCCTGTAGCGCGGCTGGCCGCCAGGGCTGGCCGGATCGCGCCGACATAGTTCCCGATGTGAGGCGTACCGGATGGCTTGATGCCGGTCAGGATGCGTTGGATGCCGGGGGCAAGCGGCGAGGAGACGTGCTGGTCGGAATGATCGGACATGGTCAGTTAACGTGAAAGCAGGAGAGGCCGCAGCGAAATCAGCATGGCGGCAGGTTGAAGACTTGAGTTTTACGGTGTTTTCTGATTATATATCCGTCCAGACGGATTTAAAAAGGAAATCATGGGCAGGAAGCAGACAATCGATCGCGATGCCTTGCTCGACGCGGCAGACCGCGTCATGCAGCGCGAAGGCACTGCCGGGCTGACGATCGACCGGATCGCAGCCGAAGCAGGCGTCAGCAAAGGGGGCGTCCTGTATGCGTTCGCCACCAAGGACGCTGTCATCGATGCGATGTTCGAACGCGGCATCGCCTTGTACGAGACCCGGGCCTGCCTGGCGCGCGAGCGCCTTGCAGGAACGCCGGGCGAGCGGGCACGCGTGCACATCGACGCGACCAAAGGCGAGACGCTGGCAGACGCCGCGCGCGCGATGGCATTATTGGCGGGGATGGGACGGGCAGAAAACAGCAGGCACCAGATGCATGCGGTGTATCGCCGCATCTTCGGCGATTTGCCCGCCACGTCGCAGAACGAACGAGCGGCGCGCGTGGCGATGTTCGCTGCCGAGGGCATGTTCATGCTGCGCGGCTTCGGACTGCTCGACATTCCCGATGCTACCTGGACCGATATGTTCGAGGATATCGAGGCGTTGGTGAATCAGGACGACGCTGCGTGACGGCAGACAATGGTATCGACGATCAGCAGCCGCAACCGGCCGCTATGACCGGTTTGCAGCGTGCACGGAATGCTTGACGAAGCTTCGTGTTGCACTGCAAAATAGCCGACTATGATGATGCCAACCCTCCAGATCGTGTTCGACGCCGCGCCTGACAGTGCTGCCGAATCCGCACGGTTTGTGCGGCAAGGCTTATGGGCTGTATCGTATCCAGGATCCGGCCTGCCTCGCGGCTACTTCTGCTCAGTTACTCCTCCCTGATCCCCCTTCCGGCAATCGCCGCTGACATCCTGCGACGTCAGCCGATTCCTCTTGCGCCTCGATCCGCCATCCAGCTTCCGGCTGTCATGGTGCATCTTCCTTGTTTCGCAATCGGCCCGCGTGGCCGGAAGGTATCTGCATGTCTCTTAAAAAAGTACGCCAGGAATGGCTTTCCAATGTCCCCAATGATCTGCTCGCCGGCCTGGTCGTCGCGCTTGCGTTGATTCCCGAAGCGATCGCATTTTCCATCATCGCCGGTGTCGATCCCAAGGTCGGGTTGTACGCCTCGTTCAGTATCGCTGTCATGACCGCCATTGCCGGAGGCCGCCCCGGCATGATTTCCGCCGCTACCGGCGCGATGGCGCTGGTCATGGTTACCCTGGTCAAGGAACATGGCCTTCAATACCTGCTAGCCGCGACCGTCCTGACCGGGCTGCTGCAGATCTGCGCCGGCTGGATGCGCCTCGGCGTGCTGATGCGCTTCGTGTCCCGCTCGGTGATTACCGGTTTCGTCAACGCCCTGGCGATCCTGATCTTCATGGCCCAGCTTCCTGAATTGACTGGCGTGACCTGGCACGTGTACGCCATGACCGCTGCCGGCCTGGCCATCATCTACCTGTTACCCTACCTGACCAGGGCCATTCCGTCACCACTGGTGGCGATCGTGGTGCTCACTGGCGTCGCGATGTTCCTCGGCCTCGATATCCGCACGGTCGGCGACATGGGAACGCTGCCCGATAGCCTGCCGCTGTTCCTGCTGCCCGACGTCCCGCTCAATCTCGAGACGCTGGCGATCATTTTCCCCGTGTCGGCGACGCTGGCGGTCGTTGGACTGCTCGAGTCGTTGATGACGGCGTCGATCGTGGATGACCTGACCGACACCCCGAGCGACAAGTACCGCGAATGCGTCGGCCAGGGCCTGGCCAACGTTGCCACTGGTTTCCTGGGCGGCATGGCTGGCTGTGCGATGATCGGCCAATCGGTGATCAATGTGAAGTCCGGCGGGCGCGCACGCCTGTCGACCCTGGCGGCTGGCGTGTTCCTGCTGCTGATGGTGGTGTTTCTGGGCGATTGGGTGGCGCGCATTCCGATGGCGGCGCTGGTCGCCGTCATGATCATGGTGTCGATCGGCACGTTCAGCTGGGCTTCGCTGCGCAACCTGCGCACGCATCCGGGGAGTTCGAGCGTGGTCATGCTGGCCACCGTCGTCGTGGTGGTGGCGACCCACGACCTGGCCAAAGGCGTGCTGGTCGGCGTCATGCTGTCCGGCGTCTTCTTTGCGCACAAGGTTGGGCGACTATTGTGGGTGCGGTCGACGTCCTGCGATGAAGGCCGCGGCCGTCACTACCACGTGCATGGACAAGTGTTCTTCGCGTCCGCCGAGCGTCTCGCAGGTTCGTTCGACTACAAGGAGGCGATCGAGAAGGTGCGTATCGATGTCAGTCACGCCCACTTCTGGGACATCACTGCGGTCAGCGCCCTCGACAAGGTGGTGATCAAGTTCCGTCGCGAAGGAGCGGAAGTGGAAGTGATCGGATTAAATGAAGCAAGTGCGACGCTGGTCGACAAATTCAGCGTGCACGACAAGGAAGGCGCCGCAGACATGCTTGCCGCACACTGAGAGGACGATGGCCATGAACAACGATAGACACATCCTCGCCTGCATCGGTCGTTCGATCCGGGCCGAGCACGTCTCCGACCATGCCGTTTGGGCATCGCGGCGACTCGCGTGGCCGCTGGCGTTCCTACGCACGATCGAGCAGCATGCCGACGCAGAACCCGCGGAAGATCGCAGCGGTGCGATCGGTCTTGATGCGCAGGCTCACCCCCTGTTGAGACAAACCGCCGACGACGAACGATCCACGCGGCGGCTGCGCGCGTTTCGTGTTTCAACCTTGCCGATGCGATAGGAAGTACGATGACCCTGCTTCATACCATTGTCCACCCCGGCGTTGCCGTCGGCACCAGAATCATGGAACGGCATGCGGTGCGGGCGGTGATCGTGCGGGACGGTCGCCTGCTGCTATTGCACACGCGGCGCTATGATGACTACAGTTTTCCCGGCGGCGGTCTCGACCTGGGAGAAGACGCAATCGATGGCCTGCGCCGTGAGCTGATGGAAGAAACCGGCGCGCGGACGATCACTGTGCATGGCTGCCTGGGCTACCTCGACGAGCATCGGCCATCGCGCGACGCGAACTACGACGTGCTGTTCATGCGATCTCATTTCTACGTGTGCAGTGTGGAAGGCGAACTGGAAGCTGCCGTGCCCGAAGATTACGAACTGGCCAACGGCATGGTGCCTGTATGGATCGCGCTCGAACAAGCCCTCGTCCACAACCGCGGCGTGCTGCGGAAAAGGCCGGCCAGCATGGGGATCTCGATCGAGCGCGAGACGTGGATGCTGCAATATGTGTCGAGCAAGCTGGCGGAACTCGAGCAGACGGTGCCACACGTCGGCAACCCATGCCCTACAGCGCTTACAAGCGTTTCACATCTCCGTCGCCGATGATGTCAGCGGCCTGTGCAAGCTCTTGTCCCACCTGGTCTGGCGCTTTCGGTGCCAGTCGCAGGATCGTGCATGCAATCACGGCCGATAAGAGCGACCCCAGCAGAATGCCGATTTTTGCCTGCTCGACAATGTCGGGATATCCGGGGAATGCGAGGCCGCTGATGAACAGGCTCATCGTGAAGCCGATACCGCACAGCATCGATACCGCGTAGATCTGCAGCCAGGTCGTGCCACGGGGTTTTGTCGCCATGCCTGCTTTTACCGCCAGGAAAACGCCGCCAAAGACACCCAGTTGCTTGCCCAGGAACAGTCCTGCTGCGATGCCAAGCGGCAGCGGCGCCAGCACGTCCGAGGGCGACAGCCCGGAAAACGACACGCCCGCATTGGCAAAGCCGAAGACGGGGACGATCAGGAAGCCGACCCACGGCGCCAGCGCGTGTTCGAGCCGGTGTAGCGGGGACGCGGGCGCATCGGGGCGGCCAGGGGAGGTAATCGCAGGAATCATGAATGCGCCAACGACGCCGGCAATCGTCGCATGCACGCCTGACAGCAAGGTGGCATACCAGAGCAGGCCCAGGCCCAGGAGATAGGGCCACAGCTTCATGATGCGCAGTTTGTTGAGGGCGAACAGCCCGATGAGAATCGCTGCGGCGGCGGCAAGCGCGCCAATATTGATTGAGGATGTATAGAAAACAGCGATGATCGCCACAGCGCCCATGTCGTCGATAATGGCGACCGACACCAGCAACAGCTTCAAGGATAGCGGGGCGTGCCGTCCGAGCAGCGCCAGTGCGCCCATCGCGAACGCAATGTCAGTGGCGGCCGGGATGGCCCACCCATTCAATAACACCGGCTGCCCGGCAGTCAGGAATGCATAGATCGCAGCTGGAAATGCCATGCCCATGAGTGCCGGCAGGGCGGGCAGGCGCCGCTGCTCCCATGACGAAAGCCGGCCATCGACCAGTTCGCGTTTTATCTCGAGACCGACCAGCAGGAAGAAGATCGCCATCAGGCCGTCGTTGATCCACAGGTGCGGCGTCATCGGACCGAGCTTCTCGCTCAGTACCGGTCCTGCCTGCAGGTGCAGAAGATGATGATAGGCGTTTGACAGGGGACTGTTTGCGACCAGCAGCGCGGCGGCTGCGGCAACCATGAGCAAGATACCGCCAGCAGATTCGCTGGCGAGAAAGCGCTGCAGTGCCGTTGGCTGGGTGCGCGCGAGCGGCGGGGAAGTACTCATCTCGAAATCTCCTCGGACAGGTGGCTGTCCGCACTGCGCCAGCCATCATTCCAGATCAAATGCGGCAACGCTGAAGGATATCGAATAGGCGCGGACATGCACGGGCACGGCCAGCACGGACAAGCAAGGTGGGGGAAATGTTTGGCGCGTTCCAGTCGTGGTGCTGGAACAAAGAACATCAAGTCGATTGAACACGCTGCGCGCATCGGATACCTCACAGAAAACGATAGGGTCGTTCTCCGTATTCGAGGTGAATCCTCGGGCGCACGCAGCACACGCCATGTGTTTGATTTTACCGGAAGCGAGCTTTTGGTTCAATCGTACACTGGACCGGACTGACCTTGAATCGCCCCGGCTTTTGTAGAGATCGGTTTGCGTGAGTCAGGCCGGGATAGCCTGACTGCTCAACTAAATCGTTCCGTCTTTCGCTGAGGTTAGCCTGGCGCAAGTCAGATCCAGTCAGCGAAACGGAACCTCGCCAAGATTGACGATGTACTTTAGAAATTGACCGATCGCGGCCGCATTCAGCGATTAAACAGCAGCTGTACGCTTGGGCGGCTGAATCAGTGACTCTGCGGGAATGCCAAGCCCCTTATGCAATCTCCAGATCATTGGAAGGGTCAAAGGCCGAATCCGATTGAGTACTTCGTACACCCGATTAGAGCGGCCGATCATCGGCTCGAGATCCTTGACGGTGAGGCCTTTTTGGTCCATCTGGAATTTGATTGCTTCAACCGGGTCTGCGACTTCCATGGGAAAGTGCTTTGCCTCATACGCTTCGACCAGTGTAGCAAGCACGTCCAGCCGATCACCCTCCGGTGTGCCGAACTCGGCAGTCATGAGCGACTCGACTTCACTAAGCGCTGCTTGGTAGTCAGCTTCGGTACGGATGGGCTTAATGTCCATAATGTCCCTCAACAGTTTGTGCATTGATGGCGTCGTATTGCCTATGCGTGCCGACGAACTTCACGAAAAGGATGCCGTACGCATAGTTAACGGATGTGACGAGCCGGTACTTGTTGCCGGCGATATTGAAGACAACTCGGCCGTCCTTCAGAATACTCGCAGTGCCGAAGTCGGCCTTTACGTCAGCCGGAGTCTGCCATTTGGCCTTGAGGACATGGCCATGCCAAGTAAGGAGCGCCTCTTTGGCGTCCGCATGCGCAGGTCGTTCATAGAAGGCCCGAAGGGTGGGTAGTGGCAGGACTCGCATGCTGCTAAATCTAGTCCCAATTGGGACCAGGGCAAGAACAATGTTTGCCGTCGGTGGCAGTGTAGGACTCAGCGCACATCCAGCTCTTCTGTCTCGGAGCGCGCCGGATTTGAGACCAATCATCCAAGCGTCTGCTTGACGAAATAATATTTCCGAAGACGATTCACGATAGCGGTTTGCGAAGTAGTTTATGCAGAAGGTCAGAACGCCATGTGAGCAATCTCAAGTGGTGAAAAGTGTGGTTCTTAGCTAAGTCCTTGATTTTATTAATGCGAATACGGCCTGCAAAGCCGTCCAGGTCGGTTCGACTCTATGGCAGCTTCGTTGCCGGCGGCCTGGCAGGCCGCTTCAGGCGCCTGCTGCGGTTGCGACACGTACCTGCGCCACGTTCGACTTCGGTTTGTAGAGGTCGAGCGAGTGAATAGCACTCCAGCCCAGGACGGTAACAAGAGCGACGATGCCGATAGGAACGCCCCATGCTTTCACTTCTTTCTTGATCGACTGCGCATACCCTGGCGCATGCTCATTATTCGCGTTGGCGACACGGAGGCGCGCGATCGAGTAAATGTTCAGGACAATAATCGGAATGACCACCAGCAGCGTCAGTGCCGATGCGATGATCATCAGCTTCTTTTCCTGCAAACCTGGAGCGCTCACCGAATTCATCAGTTGTATGGCGTAAGTGGCCAGCATGGCGACGCTGGCATATGCGCCGACACGCTTGAAAGATTTCACATGGCCAAGCGGCTTTGCCTGTTCCGCATGAGACGGAAAGGTTGACATGCCCTGCACGGAGTTCACGTTTTTCATTAGGTCTACCTTGAGATGACAGTGACGAACCTGATGAGTTCGCCTAACACATATGGATGAGGAGGGCGAAGCACGTGCTGGAGCCGTTTATCACTGGCCCTTTCACGCCTTCCACTGCATACTATCCCGAAACAATTTCCATACATTGGGACAAACTGTCTCAGTTGAAAACCATGCAAGAACACCCCCCACCATCATGGCCGCCGCACATACGCCCGGGCGCCGGGCCACGTTTTCTACAGATCGCGGATGCATTGCAGCAGGGGATGGCAGATGGTCTGCTCAAGCCCGGCGATCGCCTGCCCCCGCAGCGCGCGTTGGCCGCGCAACTGGACCTAGACCTGACCACGATCACCCGGGCATACGATGAAGCCAGGCGAAGAAATCTGCTCGAAGGGCGAGGCGCGCGCGGTACCTATGTCGCAGCGTCGAAGGTGGAACTGACGTCGGTCCTCGATCTGAGCATGAACACGCCGCCCGCCCCGGACGGCGTCGACTTCGACTACCTGCTGAAGCAGGGTCTTTCGCAAGTGTTGATGCGGGCGGATAACCAACTGCTGATGACTTACCATCTGGGCGGGGGCAGTGTTTCGGATCGTGAAGCCGGGACCAGGTGGATCGAGCCGATGTTCGGAAGCATGGATCCGGACCAGGTAGTCGTCTGCCCTGGCGCGCAAGCGGCAATCGCAGCATTGATCCTGGTGCTGACCGAGCCTGGCGATGCCATTCTCGTGGAGCCGACGGGTTATCCCGGGCTGCGTGCAGCGGCCACCCAGTTCGGACGCCGTGTCGTTCCGGTCGAAGCGGACAGGCATGGAATGCTGCCCCAGGCTCTGGAAGAAGCGTGCCGCGAGTATCGATCCAGGCTTGTCTACCTTAACCCGACACTGCAGAACCCGACAACAGTGACGATGCCAGGAAAGCGACGCAAGGAGTTGGCCGCCGTGGTGAAACGTTGCAACGTACGGATCATCGAGGATGACCCTTACTGGCTGCTCGCGGAGGCGCCGCCGCCGCCCATTGCTACCCACGCGCCGGAACACGTCTATTACGTTTCTACGTTGTCGAAATGCCTTACGCCAGGGTTGCGAGTCGCTTTCGTGCTGGTGCGTGACCCGATCGAGCGTGAACGCTTCCTGGCAGCGATGAGGTCTTTCGCATTGATGGTCGCGCCCCTGACGGCGGCACTGGCCACCCAATGGATTCTCGATGGCTCGGCAAACACATTGATGCTAGCCGTGCGCAACGAGGCGCGCATGCGTCACCTGATCGCCCGGGATGTCCTGGCAGGACGATATGCTGGACCTGGCGATGGGCTGCATATATGGGTCGAGCTGCCGACATACTGGGGGGCGTACCAGCTCGCGCAAGCCGCGGAAGGAGAAGGGCTGGCGGTTACGCCGGCGGACGCATTCGCAGCCAATGGCGAATCCGTGAACGCGATCCGGATCTCGCTCGGCGGCGCTACTGACCGTTCACGCTTGAGGACAGGTCTGCAGCGCCTGTCCCAATTGCTGGCGCGGCGGCCTGATGCATATAACGCCGCAGTCGTGTGAAACTTACGCGAACCGCCTGGCTTCGTTGCGTACGCGAAATGTTCATCTATACCGCCAAACTGGCGATGCGAATCCGGATGGTCGCCCAGCTTTGACAATCTTTACCCCATTCAATCTTGCATGGAATTTAACTGGGACATTTTGTCCCGATGTATGGATATTGTTTTTGGATAGAATGCCTTGAACGTGCAGCATAGCGATATTTGCACGGCATACCGCTGACGTGTCCGGTGGTTTGAACAAATGGAGCTGTTGAATCAGCGTTTCGAGGTATCGCTCCTCAGGTCAGTGTCAAGTAATGGCTTGCAAATCCAAAATGACAGCGGAATGGTTTCCTACAGTTTTTTACACGTTCAAATTTCTAGCGTTAGGCGTGGGTATGTTTTTCGCCATTAAGTGGCATTACGATCAGGGGAAGAAGGAGAACGGTGCGATGAGGAGGCGCGAGGTGCTGATCGCGGCCGGCAAGGCGGCCGCAGTCTTCATGGTAGCGCTCCTGATCGTGGGGCTTATCGCCTACACACTTGTCAGAAAGCTCGGTTTGGACATCAGCTTACCCTGACTACAAACAGTCAGCGGCCAATTCATTTCGCAAGGTCCTGGGACATGCTCTCCTGGAATCAGCATGCCGCAAACGAGAGAGAGTCTGCAGGGACTCTTACGCGTCGACCAGATCAAGGTCTTGGCGACATGGCGGCCGCCACGTCTGCAAATTGCAGGCCGAAGTGAGCAGCCGCCTGCTTGCCTACCCGGGTTTGATGAGGGTAGTTACCTGCGATTGCGACGACGGATCAAGGCAAGTGCTCCAATGCCAAGCAAGGCGATTGAGCCTGGTTCCGAAATAGCCGCGGTATTGCTGTTGGCGACCCAGAATACGCGCTGATCAGCGCCTTCAATGAACGTGAAGTTCGAACCAGTCGGATTGTACGCCCATCCAGAAATAAGATTTCCGTTATTCACATGGAACGACAGGCCAGCAGCCAGGGTGCGTTCATCTGTTCCACCACCATAAGCGTTACCAAAGCCATTGTTCAAGTTGACATCGGCCGTGTTCAGAGCGGTCTCTCCGGCAGTCGTGAAACCCCAGGAGCCGGCGCCCGAGGTTCGGTACCAGTTCAATCCATTCGACCAATTCTGGGTAGTCCCGTTGTTATCGCCAAAGTGGTCCGAGTACAGCACCTTGCTGACTACTGACCAATCGCCCATGCCGACAACCCCGTACGAGCCGAGGGATGCGTCCCACACACCCATTGCAAGGTAGTCGCCCTGACAGGAAGCGAGTACGGTGCTTACCGACGTCATGACTGCAGCTCCGGTACGTGAGCATTCTGTCCATCCCCAGTTTCCGATCTGGGCGGCGCTAACATTTTTCTGTATTCCAGATGGAATGATTGCGGCGGATGCGACGCCGGAATATGCCAGTATGACTGCTATTGCTAGACGCTGAAGTTGCATGTTGATCCCTAGTTAATTTTTTAATAGCTACCCAGCAATAGCAATTTGCATGCCATATAAGCAAATCAAGCATTTACAAGATTCAACATAGCTGACTGAAAGGAAAGTCGACACTGACAAGGTCAACCACATTGCCAGCCGCAGCAGCGCCAGGTGCGGAGTCCCTTGGTCACACCGACGCCTCATACGATGTCGATGTCGCCGGATTGGGGCTGCCTATATACGCGCGGCCGCCAACTCCTGGCTCGCACCTCGCGATGTTCTTGCCGGGGAGAACAGCGCAAAGCCACGCTGCCGGTATTGATGGCTCGCGTGCTATCGCGGTAAATCGGTCGGCGATTCAGGCGACCGCTGCATTCGCACCTGCAGCACTGCCGAGGGGACGCATTCGCATTTCGGCAAGAGTAATCGCATAGGCGACGACCACGACGGCAGCTGACGCGGTCACGGGATGGGTGGGGAATGCGAACCAGACGGCCAGCAGGCTCAGGGTGCGCAGCACGGCGTGGCGGTAGCCGAGCGGATGGGCGATGATCCACGAATACACCATCCAGTGCAGGCCGAGTGCGATGCCGAGGCTTAGCGGGACGAACTGTGGCGCTCGCAGGAGCAGCGGAATATGCAGTGCCCATAACAGGTTCACCATCACCACGCAGACGCCCATCAGTTTCGCCAGTGGATTGGTGCTTTCCAGTAGACGCTCACCGCGCAGTCTGGCGATCCCCAGGGCCAGAGGGAAGATCGCGCCGGTCGCGAACACCAGTGCGAGGACGGAGGATTCGGGCGGCAGGACCAGGCTGAGAATGCCCACGATGCACCAGACGGCCAGGCCGGCGAGCGGCATGGACATCGAGCGGTTGGTGCGCTGTTCGAAGTCCGCGCGCAGTTGCATGAGCGTTTGCATGACATGTCTCCTGTTATTTATTGTAATTACAAAATTATCATGAAGGAGATGAGAAGAAAACAAGAATTGGTTGGCAGCAGGTTCTGCAGCCAAACCGGACCGTCTGAGAGGCTGGTGTCAGACAGCGATAGTCGCTCGGTGGCCGTAGGTGCTCGTCACGCGCTTGGCCTGAAACCCAGGTTGCGGCATGCCTTTTGGAACCAGCTACCAAACTCGCTCACGATGATCACGCGTAAAATGCAGCATTGATCCTTCACGTACAAGACATCTGCATGGAAACCATCGACCAGCGTTACCTCGTCCAGCAAACCAGGCGCGACGAAGCAGGAAAACCGCCCGTATTCGCCAGGGTGATGCGCAGCAAGGACGGCAAGTTCGAGGGCGTCTCCTTTATCAAGAACAAGGAGAAAGCGACCGTCATGACGGTCGCCGCTGCCCAGGAAGTCATCGACTGGGCCGCCAGGAAGAAAGACAATGCAGCGGCCTACGAGACCAGGATTATTTGCGTCGGCCAGTAAGGCACAACGCCGAGCAGTTGGATCGCTCGGGCCGCCTTACGACGACGGTGCGGTGCGCGGCGCCTGGCGCCGTAGCGTAATGCGGGTCAGCTCGGCAGGAACGCCAAGCCGGAGTGCGAAGCCCGGCCACAGTGCCGTGCCATTGTTCAGGTACAGCGTCATGCCGTCGACCTCGTAGCGGCCCGAAACGAAGCCATTGTTCGCCCGCGCCACGACGCGATCGAGCCCGACGATCATGCCGCCATGCGTATGGCCGGACAACTGCAGCGCGACGCCGCGGCTGGCTGAAAAGCGGGCATTCCTGGGTTGGTGATCGAGCAGCACGACAGGTACGCCAGCCGGCGCGCCGCGTAGCGCCGCATCGAGATCGGGCGCCGGGGCGCCGGTGCTGGGGGCGGTGACGTCGTTCACGCCGGCGAGCACGAGTTGCCCGGCGCCGCGCTTGATGATGGCATGGCTATTGTCCAGCGGTGTCATGTCTAGCCCCGCGAAATACGCCATCCATTCGCGGTGGCCGAAAAAGTATTCGTGATTACCGGGAATGACCCAGACGCCGTCCGGGGCGTGCAGGTCACGCAGTGGGGCCACGTCGGCTTCGCGCTGCGCGATATTGCCATCGATAAGGTCACCCGTGATGACGATCAGGTCAGCGCCGAGCGCATTCGCATCGTCGACGACCTTGCGCGTCCATGGCGCGTCGAACAGGCGACTGATGTGCAGGTCGGTCAGGTGCAGCACCCGGTAGCCATCGAATTCGGGCGGCAGGTTCCTGACTTCGATCTGCAGGTCCTTCAGCGGCGGCGATTTGATGGCCTGCATGACGCCAAGCGCGGCCAGCAGCATCGCCGCGATGCCGATCGCAATACGCAACCGCACGGCGATCGGCGCACGCCTGCGCCGCGCCAGTGCAACGGCCAGGGCGCCAACGTCGAGCAGCAGCTGGAACACGGCCAGCAGCAATATCGCGCCGAACGCCCAGTTAAACAGGATCACGACGAACTTCGGAAACTCCGGCGAAAACACACTGCCGGACGACAGCCGCGACCACAGGTGATATTGCGAGGCCAGCAGCAGCACGACTGCGCCGGCCAGCCTGGTGCGCCCGGATACAGGCAGCGGCCATAGCCAGCGGACGAGCACGACCAGGCAGGGGAGACTGAACATGAGATGGAACATCAGGCGCGCTCCCCCCGGTCCCGGTTGCGGCCCGGGTCTTCAGGAATGCCTCGCGGGCATAGGGTAGGGCCGGGAGATTGAATCAGCAAAATACGCATCGTGCCTATGGGTCAGAACTGTCAAACAGGCGAGCATAGCGTAGATTGGATGAGCGCACAGGCAACGATGTCACTCGGCGCGCCACAACGCATGTGCATCGAGCTGGACACGGGCCGCCGCGGCCAGCGCGGCGATCTGCGCCGTCTGCGCCGACAGGGCCGCATCGAGCGCCATGCGGCGCGCCAGCAGGCCGTCGGCGAGTGTGGTTTCGCCGGCCTGGTAGGCGCGTTCCATCAGGTCGGCCTGGCGCGCGCTCTGCGCCGCCACGTCGCGCAGTTCGATCCACAGGCGGTGGCGGTGCGCCTGCTCGGCCAGTGCGCGGCGGGCGTCGACCTCGACCCGCACGCGGGTCTGCTCGACCCGCTCCTGCGCCATGCCGGCGCGCAGCACCGCCGCCCGCGATTCGGCCGAGCGCAGCGCGCCCGGGATCGGCATCGACAGGCTCAGGCCCACCAGCCGTTCTTCGCCGGCGCGTTCGCGCGCCACCCGCACGCCGATGGTCGGGTCGGGCATGCGCTCGCTGGACGCGCGCCGCGCGCGCAGCTCCTCCCACGCCGATTCGGCCCTGGCCAGCGCCAGTTCGTGGTTGTCGTCCATCAGGCGCGGTAGGTCCACCTGCGCCAGCGCGTCGAGCGCTTGCGGCTCGGGCAACGCGTGCGCGTCGGGCGCCGGCAGCGCGGCATAGGTGGCGGCCAGCAGGCTGCTCGCCTGCACCGCGTCCAGGCGCGCCTGTTCCAGCAGGGCGCCGGAGCGGCGCAATTCGGTGTCGGCCTGCATCAGTTCGAGGGCCGCGCCGTCGCCGGCCTTGACCCGCCGCTCGGCGACTTGCCGCAGCCGTTCCACCAGCGCGTGCTGCTGCGCCAGGCGCAGTTCGGCGGCGTGGGCGGTCAGCGCGGCGTACCAGTCGCGCATCAGCGCGCGGCCCGCTTCGTGCCACAGGTCGGCGCGCTGCGATTCTGCCAGCGCCACGCCCTGGTCGCCGATGGCGCGGTCCTGGCCGGCCTTGCCGAACCAGCGCACGGTGCGTTCGAGGCCAGCCTCCTCTTCGCGGAAGCGCTCGCCGCTGCCGCGGATGCTGCGCCGGGCCAGGCCGGCGCTGGCGATCCATTCGTAAGGACCGGCGGCCAGGCGCTCGCGTTCGGCGCCGGCCAGTTCGCGGTTGATGCCGCCGGCGCGCAGCGCGGGCAGGGCGGCCAGCGCCTGGCGCGCCGCCGCCTCGGGCGGCAAGCCGTACAGCCGGTCGCCGGCCAGCGGCAGCTGCGCCGCAGCGTCGCCGGCGGCCCAGGCGCCGGCGCAGGGCAGTACCAGGGCCGCGAGCAGCGCGCGGATCGCATGGCGCTTCATGCCAGCCTCCCGCTCGCGACGATGGGGCTCATCCAGTAGCTCACTTCCGGGCTCGGGATGTCTTCGGCCAGCGCGGCGAGCAGGCTTTCCAGCTCGGTGCGCACGCCGCCGATCAGGATCACCTTGCGCGCGCTGCGGCCCTGCACCAGTTCCATCGGCGATTGCAGGCGCGCGCCCTGGCCGGCGCCTTGCGCACCGAGAATGGTGAAGCCGCCGGCCCATTTCGGGTGCAGCAAAAGGAAGTCGATGATGTCTTCTTCCAGGCCGACCGGGATGGCCAGCGTCAGGAGGGTATCGTTAGCGTCGGTCTTCATGGTGTGTGCAGGATGTCGTTGGCGGGCGCGCGCACCGCCTTCGGCACGCCGAAGCGGCGGAACAGCAGCGGCAGCAGGATCAGGGTCAGCGCGGTCGCGCTCACCAGGCCGCCGATGACGACGATCGCCAGCGGTTTCTGGATTTCGGAGCCGGGGCCGGTCGCGAGCAGCAGCGGCACCAGGCCCAGGCCGGCGATGCAGGCGGTCATGACCACCGGGCGCAGGCGGCGCAGGGCGCCCTGGCTGACCACCTGGGCCAGCGGCAGGCCGCGCGCGGCGAGCTGGTTGAAATAGGTGATCATCACCAGTCCGTTGAGCACCGCGATGCCCATCAACGCGATGAAGCCCACCGAGGCCGGCACCGACAGGTATTCGCCGGTGGCGAACAGCGCCACCACGCCGCCGACCAGCGCGAACGGGATGTTCACGAACACCAGCAGCGCCTGGCGCACGCTGCCCAGGGTCGAGAACAGCAGCAGGAAGATCAGCGCCAGCGCCACCGGCACCACCAGCGCCAGGCGGCTGGCCGCGCGCTGCTGGTTCTCGAACTGGCCGCCCCAGCTCAGGCTGTAGCCCGCGGGCAGTTTGACCTGCGCTGCCACGGCGGCTTTGGCTTCCTCGACGAAGCTGACCAGGTCGCGTCCGCGCACGTTGGCGCGCACTACCGACATGCGGCTGCCGTCTTCGCGCTCGACCTTCACCGGGCCGTCGGTCGTGCGCAGCGCGGCGACCTGGCTGAGCGGGACCGACTGGCCGTCGGCCAGCGGCAGGCGCAGCTGGCGGAACAGCTCGGGCGACATGCGCAGGGCCTCGCCGCCGCGCACCAGCAGCGGCAGGCGGCGCGCTTCCTCGATCACCACGCCCACCGGCTGTCCCTCGACCAGGGTGCGCAGGTCGGCCTGCACCTGCTCGGCCGACAGGCCCAGGCGGCCGGCCGCGACGCGGTCGATATCGACCTGCAGGTATTGCACGCCCTCGTTTTCGACCGTGAGCACGTCCTGGGCGCCGGGCAGGCGTTCGACCACTGCGACGATCTGGCGCGCCAGCGCGGTCAGCTGGGCGGTGTCCGGGCCGACCACCTTGATGGCCAGGTCGCCGCGTACGCCGGACAGCATCTCGGCGGTGCGCATCTCGATCGGCTGGGTAAAGCTGACGTTGACGCCGGCGAAGTCCAGGGTGGCCTGGCGCAGCGCCTCGACCAGGTCTTCCTTGTCCGGGCTGCGCCATTCGTCGCGGGGTTTGAGCACCAGGAAGGCGTCGGTCTCGTTAGGGCCCATCGGATCCAGGCCCAGTTCGTCCGAGCCGACCCGCGCCACGATGCGGCTGACCTCGGGCACCTGTTCCAGGATGCGGCGCTGGATCGCCAGGTCCTGCCTGACCGATTCTTCCAGGTTCATCGACGGCAGCTTCTCGGTCTGCATGATCAGGTCGCCCTCGTCGAGGGTCGGCATGAACGACTTGCCCACCACGGTGAACAGGCCGGCGGCCACGGCCAGCGCCACGCCGGCGGCAATGAACACCGGCCGCTCGTTGCGCATGACGCGCGCCAGCACCGCTGCATACGCCGCTTCCATGCGCTGCACGATCTTCGGCGCCGGGCCATGGTGGTCCTTGAGCAGCATCGAGGCCAGCACCGGGATCACGGTCAGCGACAGCAGCAGCGAGGCGCCCAGCGCGAAGATGATGGTCAGCGCCACCGGAGCAAACAGTTTTCCTTCCAGACCCTGCAGCGTGAGCAGCGGCAGGAACACGATCATGATCACCGCCATGCCGGCGCTGACCGGCACCGCCACGTCGCGCACCGCGCGGTAGATCACGTGCAGGCGCAGGTGCGCCTGGCCCGGCTTGCTGGATGCCGAATGGGCTTCGATGTTCTCGACCACCACCACGGCGGCATCGACCAGCATGCCGATCGCGATCGCCAGGCCGCCCAGCGACATCAGGTTGGCCGACAGGCCGAAGTGGCGCATCAGGAGGAAGGTGCCGAGCGCCGACAGCGGCAGGATGCAGGCCACCACCAGCGCGGCCCGCACATTGCCCAAAAAGACGTACAGCAGCACGATCACCAGCACCGTCGCTTCCAGCAAGGCCTTGGCCACCGTCTGCACGGCGCGCTCGACCAGGTTGCCGCGGTCGTAGAAGGTGCTCACGGTGGTGCCCTGCGGGAGGGTCTTGCCGATCTCCTCGAGGCGGCTGCGGATCTGCTCGACCACGGCCTGGGCGTTGGCGCCGCGCATCGCCAGCACCAGGCCCTGCACCGCTTCGGCCTTGCCGTCCTGGGTCACGGTGCCGTAGCGGGTCAGGCTGCCGATGCGCACGGTGGCCACCTGGCCGACGGTGACAGCGACGCCATCCTTGCTGGCGATCGCGATCGCGGCCACGTCGGCCAGCGTGCGCACGCCGGCGTCGCTGCGGATCAGCAGCGCCTCTTCGCCGCTGCCCAGGCGCCCGGCGCCGTCGCTGCGGTTATTGGCGTCGAGCGCGTCGCGCAACTGGGCCAGCGACACCTTGCGCGCGGCCAGCGCGCTCTGGTCGGGCACCACCTCGAAGCTCTTGACCTCGCCGCCCAGGGCGTTGACGTCGGCCACGCCAGGAATGCCGCGCAGCGCCGGCCGGATGGTCCAGTCGAGCAGGGTGCGCTTGTCCATCAGCGATAGCGGGCCTTCGATGGTGAACATGAATACGTCGCCCAGCGGCGTGGTGATCGGCGCCATGCCGCCGCTGACCGACTCGGGCAGGTCTTGCATGATGCTGGCCAGGCGCTCGCTGACCTGCTGGCGCGCCCAGTAGACGTCGGTGCCGTCGTCGAAATTGAGGGTGATGTCGGCGATCGCGTATTTCGACTGCGAGCGCAGGATGGCCTGGTTGGGGATGCCCAGCAGTTCCTGCTCGACCGGCGCGACGATGCGGGTCTCGACTTCTTCGGGCGTCATGCCGGGCGCCTTGAGGACGATCTTGACCTGGGTGCCCGAGACATCCGGGAAGGCGTCGATCGACAGTTCCCCGACGGCGCGCGCGCCGGCGCCGATCATCAGCAGGGTGATCACCAGCACCAGCAGGCGCTGCGACAGCGACAGCGCAATCAGGCGGCCCAGCATCACGGTTGTCCTTTCTCTTCCTGCGCCGGCTCGCCCAGGCCGCTCCACACGCCCTTGAGCGCGGCGACCCCGCGCGCCGCCACCGGCGCGCCTGCCGCCACGGCGCCGCGGATCCAGACATGTTCGCCTGCGGCCGCGCCAGGCTGCACCGGCACCGCCAGGAAGCCCCTGGCATTGCGCACGAAGACATAGGTGGCGGCCCCGCGCCGCACCAGGGCGCCGGCCGGCACCGCCACCGCGCCGTCCTGGCGCACCGCGTGCTGCAGGCGCGCCTCGACGAAGGCGTTCATCCGCAGGCAGTCGTTGCGTTCGCGCTGTTCGGCGCGCACCGTGGCGGTCTGGTTGGCGTCGTTGAGCAGCGGCGAGACCGCGGTCACCCACACGCTGCAGCCTTCGCCTACCAGCAGCGTGTCACCGATCGCGAGCGACGGCAATTGCTGGCGCGAGGCCTGCAGCTCGACCCACAGCGGACCGGGACGCACGATGCGGGCGACGGCCATGCCCGGCTCGACCTGCTGGCCGGCGGCCAGCGGCATGTCGAGGATGGTACCTGCGGCCTGGGCGCGCACGGTCAACAGCGGCGTCACCTGGCGCGAGTCGCGCAGGGCGCGGACCTGGGCGGCGGTCATGCCGCCGGCGCGCAGCGCATGCACCTGCTGCTCGGCGCCCAGGGCGGCCGCCTGCGCCGCGGCGCGGCTTTCGTCGAGCCGCGCGCGCGCGATGATGCCGTCCTTGTACAAGCCTTCGTCGCGCGCCAGCTTGTCAGTGGCCAGGCGCGCCTGGGCGGCCTGCCCGATATACTCGGCCTGCAGCGCCATCCACGGTTGGCTGAACAGGACCGCGAGCGGGGCGCCGGCGCGCACCGTCTGCAGCGGCGCGGCCTTGAGTTCCTGGATCACGCCGCTCCAGTTGCTGCTGCTGACCGACTGGGCCGTCGCCGGCGCCACCACAGTGCCCGTCAATACGAGCGCGCCGCTGCCCGCATCGCCGCCGCCCACGGTGGCGAGCGCCGGCGCGGTCTTCACGCCAGCGCGCTCGACCTGGGCTGGCGACACGACGAGCTGTTCCGGCCTGGTTGCCGGTTGGGCCAGGGCGGACTGGGAAACAAGGGTGGCCGCGGCGAGCAGCGCGGCGGCGGGGAGGTGGCGTGCGGGTGGCATGATGATCGACTGGCGGCAGGAAGATGGCGCCGATCTTGCGTGGCAGTTCTTAACAAGTTCTTAAGCGATCATTTTGTTTAGTCCTTGAGAACTTCTCCACCGCTTGCCGGTAACATGACGGCTTTCTAGAGAAAGACACCATGCGGATCCTGCTGACCGAAGACGACCCCCAGCTCGGACGCGCCACCCAGATCGGCCTGGAGCAGGACGGCCATGCGGTCGACTGGGTCACGTCGGCGGAGCACATGCACACGGCGGTGCGCCTGCACGACTATGCCTGCGTGCTGCTCGACCTGGGCCTGCCGGGCCAGGACGGGATGGCGGCGCTGGCGCGGCTGCGCGGCGGCGGCTACGACGGCGCGGTGCTGATCGTCACCGCGCGCGACCAGGTCCCCGACCGCATCGCCGGCCTCGACGCCGGCGCCGACGATTTTCTCGTCAAGCCGTTCGACCTCGACGAGCTGGCGGCGCGCATCCGCAGCGCCTCGCGCCGCGCCGCCGGCCGGGTGCGCGAGCGGCTCGTGCACGGCGACCTGGTGCTGGACCTGGCCGAGCGCCAGGTGATGCAGGATAACCGGCCGGTGGCGCTGTCGGTAAAGGAATTCCGCATCCTGCAGATGCTGCTGGAGAACCGCGGCCGCGTCATCAGCCGCGAGCAGCTGGAAAGGAACCTGTACGGCTGGGGCGAGGAGGTGGAGAGCAATGCGGTGCAGGTGCACATCCATCACCTGCGCAAGAAGCTGGGCCGATCGCTGATCCGCACCGTGCACGCGGTGGGCTACTGCATCGACGCGCCCGGGGCGCCGGCGTGACGCCCGCCATCGATGCGCGCTGGTCGCTGCGCAAGACCCTGCTGGCGCTGCTGCTGGCCCTGACCGTGGCGCTGTGGGCGGGCAGCGCGGCGATCGTCTACGTGGAAGCGGAGCAGGAAAGCCATGAACTGTTCGACCATTCGCTGTCCGAGACCGCCAACCTGCTGCTGTCGCTGGTCGAGAACGAGCTGCGCGAGCACGGCTACATCAAGCTGCCGGTGCAGGTGCATCCGAATCCCGACCGCTACCTGATGTTCCAGGTGTTCGACGCCCAGGGCCGGTTGATGTACCGGAATGCCGGCGCGCCCGCCGCCACGCTGGCGACGGCACCGCCGGACGGCTTTTCGTGGGCGACCCTGCAGGGCCAGCGCTGGCGCGTCTACGCGCTGCGCGACCGCGACCGCACGCTGCGGCTGGTGGTGGCCGAGCCGAACACCCACCGCGAGGACATCAGCACGCGCTTCTTCTACAAGGTGCTGGCCTTCGGCTCGGTGCTGGTGGCGCTGGCGGCGGCGGCGATCTGGTGGAGCGTGCACCGGGTGTTTCGCGTGCTGCAGGCGTCGGCCGACGAGGTGGCGGCGCGCACGCCCAACGACCTGGCCGAAGTGAAGCTGGACGGTATCCCGAGCGAAGCCTTTCCGCTGATGAAGGCGATCAACCGCCTGTTCGGGCGAGTGGGCCATGCGATCGAACACGAGCAGCGCTTCACCGCCGACGCCGCGCACGAGCTGCGCACGCCGCTGGCGGCGATCAAGACCAATCTGCAAGTCCTGCAAAGGGCGCGCAACGAGGGCGAGCGCGCGGAATTCATCGGCGCACTCGGCGTGAGCGTCGACCGCGCCACCCGCCTGGTCGACCAGCTGCTCACGCTGGCCAAGCTCGATCCGGACGGCGGCGCCGCGCCGGCATTGCGGCCGGGAGATATCGCCGCGCTGCTGCGCGAGGATGCAAGCGCCTGGCAGGCGGCCGGCGCCGCGCGCGGGCACGAAGTGACGTTCGAGATCGCGCCCGCGCCTTGCCTGCTGGAGCCGGACAGCCTGCGCATGCTGGTGCGGAACCTGGTCGACAATGCGCTGCGCTATACCCCGGCGCCGGGCATGATCGCGATCGCCTGCGGCCAGGAGCATGGGCATGCGTTTCTGAGGGTAACGGATGGCGGACCGGGTATTCCCGAGGCGCAGCGCGAGAAGGTCTTCGAACGCTTCGTGCGGCTGGCCGGGTCGCACCAGCCGGGCAGCGGGCTCGGACTGTCCATCGTGCGCCGGATCGCCGACCTGCATGGCGCCGGGATCCATTTGAGCGGCGGCTTTGCACCGGCCGGGCTGTCGGTAAGCGTCGTGTTTTTGTCGGACTTCACCGGCACGCAGTCCTGTCCGTCAACGTGAGTTCCTGTCGCTGTAGATTCGCTGTGCACGACGGCCACATCGTTGCTGCTGGAGCTACTATGCCGCCGGCGATGAAATTGTCGCGTTATTCCTTGACTTGACGAATCACTACTTTGGCAGTCAGGCCGCTGCGCCGAATTGCACTATGGATGGATGTACTGATCAAATTATTCATGATCCTGGCGGCAAATTGCTTGTCCATCGATTGCACTGGTGACAGAGGGTTCGCCGTCAAATCATTCAGGGTTCGATCATCGAACACTTTTTCTTGACTGATTACCGCCAATGTCTTCGGATCTAGAATCCAGATAGAAATGTAGGAGAACGGTGCATGGAACGTGGTAGACGCGATTTTTTGTCCGTCAGGTGCAGGACCAGGCGGTTCAAACCATCCTCGGGCATGTCAATATTGCTGCGGTCATGGGGCGCGATTCGACTGTCCGTCACCCTCTTTTCCACCACGTAACCGAAAGAGTGTCCCATGGCTGCGACCAGGGCGTAGGCCATGGGCCTTTCCGCCGCCACGTCAGCTTGAGCGAGGGCCTCGTCATATGGGAGCAGCCCCGCAAGAGCCGCAAGAACAATGGCGGCGCCTGCCGTCGAAGCACCGGGGCAAAAAGGCCATGGACTCTCCTGGGATAATCGGGCATCGATTCGGTCAATCGCTTTTCTACCTGGTTTGCATCGACACGCATCAATACTCAATGTTTTCAGTTCGCGAGAAGCATCCTTCCTGCGGCGCATTGTGGCGAAGACTTATCAGTTAGCGCTCTCTTTGGAGTTGGCGCGGTACGCGAATGGTTGCAGGTCGCCGACCTCGATGCCGTTCATCCCGTCGCTCATGACGTGATCCCATGAAAGCTGCCAGGCAGCTGGTTGTCGAACCTGGATTGCCTTGCCGGTGCCGCTGCCGTTGCTGTCTCGGTGGTTTCCATTACGACCATCTTGAACATGGCCCGCGACCGGAAAAAGCCATGTAAGCGGATCTGACCGATCGAAATAGCGAACAATACAAAGCAGCCATTCCGACTCCCTTTGCCCGCATCCGCCGGCGCGACTTTCAACGGCTACCTGAAAATTCAAGCTCACTCGGGGACTTGCGGGCACCGGCGCCGCCACCGACAGCGATTAATCTGACCTTAATGTTCGGCGCATAAGTTGCAGCCTGGAATAACACCAGGAGATTCCCGTGTCGCTCATCCTGCCGCCCACCCTGTCGCCGGCCGCCCGCGCAGCCGGACACCCCTCCGCTGCGGACCATCGTTGCTTCGGTCTCGCGCTGCTCCCGCCCGGACATCCGGAGCGGCCGTCGCTGGAGGCATTCATTGCGTCCGAGTTTGCTCGCGTCTACGGCGCGCGCGTGCACCACTTCTGCCACACGCTGGCAGGACAACGCGGCGCCGACGGCCGCTGGGTCGCGGCGCTGGGCCATACGCCGGCCGCGCATGGGCCGCTGTTTCTCGAGCAATACCTGGATCGTCCGGTCGAAGCCGCCATCGCCCGGCACGCCGGCCACGCGGTCACGCGCGGCGACGTGGTCGAGGTCGGCAACCTGGCCGCCACCGACGCCGGCGCGGGGCGCGGCCTGATCGTGGCGATGACGCGCCACCTGCATGCGCAAGGGATGGTGTGGGTGACCTTCACCGCCACCCGGGGGCTGCTCAATTCCTTCGCGCGGCTGAAGCTGGCGCCATCGGTGCTGGCCGAAGCCGATCCGGCGCGGCTGGCGGATGGTGGGCGCGGCTGGGGCAGCTATTACGCGACCCGGCCGCAAGTCATGTTCGGCAATATCGGATTCGGCCATGACCATCTGGCGCGCTAGGCAGGCGCGTTCCGGCGCCGTGCTGGAGGGGGACGAGTTCGCCTGGAGCGGCGACATGCTCGACGACCGGGTGCGGACGCTGGCGCAGGCGTTGCGCGCCAGCTGCCGGCCGGGGGCTGCCCTGGCGATCCTGGCCGACAATGGGCCGGACTGGATCGCGGTCGACCTTGCCGTGCACGAGGCAGGCATGACGCTGGTGCCGCTGCCCGCGTTCTTCACGTACGAGCAGTGGCGCCACGCCGTCGCGGCAGCGGCGGTGGAAGGCCTGTTCTGCGCCGATCCGCGCCATGCCGCGCTGCTGGGATTCGGCGCCGCCGCCGCCTGCCCGGGCGCGCTGGGGCTGCACCTCGGGCCGCGGCCGGCGCGCACCGTTCCGGAAGGCGTGCAGAAGGTCACTTTCACTTCCGGCACCACGGCGGCGCCGAAGGGCGTCTGCCTCGGCTCGGACCAGCAGTGGGAGCTGGCCCGGGTGCTGGCCGGGGAGCTGGCCAGCCTGGACGTCCGGCGCCATCTCAACCTGTTGCCGCTCGCCGTGCTGCTGGAAAACATTGCCGGGACCTATACGGCCTTGCTGTCGGGCGCGGCCAATATCTGCCTGCCGCTGGCCCTGACGGGACTGCACGGTGCGGCGGCGTTCGATCCGGTGGTGTGCCTCGACACGATCGCGCGCACCCGCGCCGAAAGCGTGATCCTGCTGCCGCAGATGCTGCAGGCGCTGGTCGCGGCGGCGCGGACCGGCGACGCGCGGCTGCATACGCTGAAGTTCATCGCAGTGGGCGGCGCGAAGACGCCGCCGGCCCTGGTCGCGGCGGCCCAGGCGAAAGGATTCCCTGTGTATGAAGGCTATGGCCTGTCGGAGTGCGGGTCGGTCGTGTCGCTGAACCTGCCGGGCCGGGCCCGCACCGGCAGCGCCGGCCGCCCGCTGCCGAACCGGCGGGTGCGCATCGCTCCCGACGGCGAGATCGAGGTCGGCGGCGGCGCCATGGCCGGCTACCTGGGCCAGTCCGCTCCGGCGCCGGATGGCTGGCTCGCGACGGGCGACCTTGGCCGTCTCGACGCCGACGGCTACCTGTATATCGACGGCCGCAAGAGCAATGTGCTGGTCACCGCCTATGGCCGCAATGTCTCGCCCGAATGGCCCGAGTCCCTGCTGCTCGGCACCGGGGTGGTGGCCCAGGCGATGGTCGTGGGCGAGGCGCGGCCGTTCCTGGCGGCCGCCATCGTGCCCGCCAGTCCGGAATTGCCGGACGAGGCGATCGGCGCCGCCGTCGCCGGCGTCAACCGCGCGCTGCCGGACTATGCGCGCATCGGCGCCTGGTTCCGCAGCGCGCCGTTCGGCGAGGCCGACGCCACCGCCACCGCCAACGGGCGCCTGCGCCGCGCCGCCGCGCAGGCGCGCTGCGCCGCCGACATCGAACGACTCTATCTTCCATGAAGGAGCATC
Source organism: Telluria beijingensis (assembly GCF_030770395.1). GTDB lineage: Bacteria > Pseudomonadota > Gammaproteobacteria > Burkholderiales > Burkholderiaceae_D > Telluria > Telluria beijingensis. Next base: position 3,862,168 of record NZ_CP132480.1, read on the forward strand.
CCATGCAGTTCTACGACATCCTGTGCCAGCGCACCAGCGCCGAGCGCCAGCAATTGTTCAACGTGCCCGTGATCGGCGATGCGCTGCGCGGCGACATCGACCGCGGCCAGTACGTGGCCTTCCTGACCCAGGCCTTCCACCATGTCAAGCACACGGTGCCGCTGATGATGGCCTGCGGCAGCCGCCTGGGCGAGGAATACGGCTGGCTGCGGCGCGCGGTGGCCGACTACGTGGAGGAAGAGATCGGCCACGAGGAATGGATACTGTCCGATATCGCCGCCTGCGGCGCCGACCCGGAACGGGCGCGCCGGTCGCGGCCGGACCCGGCCACCGAACTGATGGTGGCGTATGCCTATCACCAGATCGACCGCGGCAATCCGGTAGCCTTCCTCGGCATGGTCCACGTGCTCGAGGGCACCAGCACGGCGCTGGCGACCCAGGCCGCCGGGACGATCCGCCAGGTGCTGGGCCTGCCGCAGGAGGCGTTCAGCTACCTGACCTCGCACGGCAGCCTCGACCTCGAGCACGTCGCCTTCTTCGAGGGCCTGGTCAACCGGCTCGAACGGGAAGGCGACCGCGACGCGGTGATCCACTGCGCGCGCATGATGTACCGGCTGTACGGCGACATCTTCCGCGGGCTGCCGCAGTGCGCCGATGCGTTCGGAGAAGCCTGACATGGGCGGCCAACCATGGCGGCTGGTCCTCACCGGCGCAGCCGGCGGCATCGGCGCCGCGTTCGCCCAGGCGCTGGCGCCCCACTGCGTGTCGATGGTGCTGGTGGGGCGCGACGCGGCCGCGCTCGAGGCGCTGCGCGCGCGGCTCGGTTGCGGCCTGGTGCGCGTGGTCGCGGGCGACCTCGCGCAGGAAGCGACGCTGGCCGCGGTCGGGGACGCGGCCGGCGCGCTGGGCGGGGTCGACCTGCTGATCAATAATGCCGGCGTCAACGCCTTCCACGACTTCCAGACGCAGGATGCGGCAAGCCTGCGCAGCATGCTCGACATCAACCTGCTGGCGCCGATGCTGCTGACGCAGCGCCTGTTGCCGCAACTGCGCGCGGCCCCGCGCGCCCAGGTGGTCAACGTCGGCTCGCTGTTCGGCTACCTGGGCTATCCGGGCTTCGCCGGCTATTGCGCCAGCAAGGCCGGCTTGCGCGCCTTTACCCAGGCGCTGCGGCGCGAGCTGGCCGACACCGGGATCGCGGCGCGTCACTTCATCCCGCGCGCGACCCGCACGCCGATCAATGCCGGCGCGGTCGACGCGCTCAATGCCGAGATGGGCGTGCCGGTCGACCAGCCGCAGGACGTGGCGCGCCAGCTGCTCGCCTTCCTGGATGGCGCCGCCTGGGAGCGCAAGGCCGGGCTCAGGGAAGCGCTGCTGGTGCTGGTCAACCAGCTGCTGCCGGCCTTGCCCGACCGTGCGATACGGGGCCAGCTGGCCGTCATCCAGCGCCATATGCCGGGCCATTCCCGGCGCCAGACAACGAGGTCATCATGAATACGAGCAAAATCACTTTCGCCGCCATCGCGGTCTGGATGGCATTGTCGGGCGTCGTCCTGACTGCTCTGGCCGCGTCGGCCGACGACGCCGTCGGCGCGCTCCAGCAGCGCTGGGAACAGATAAAATACCGCCATCCTCCGGGCGAGCAGGAACGCGGCTTCGCCGCCTTGAGCGCCGAGGCCGACGCGGCGCTGGCGCGCCAGCCCGACAGCGCGCCGGTGCTGATCTGGCACGGCATCATCGTGGCCAGCCATGCAGGCGCCAAGGGCGGCCTCGGCGCGCTCGGCCTGGCCAGGCAGGCCAGGAAGGATTTCGAGGCAGCGCTCGAGCGTGACCCGCGGGCCCTGTCGGGGTCCGCCTATACCAGCCTCGGCAGCCTGTATTATCAGGTCCCGGGCTGGCCGATCGGTTTCGGCGACGACCGCAAGGCGCAGGATCACCTGAAGCAGGGGCTGGCGCTCGATCCCGATGGGATCGACGCCAATTACTTCTATGGGGATTACCTGTACCGCAAGGGCGACCTGGACGGCGCCGGGCGCTACCTGCGCAAGGCGTTGCAGGCGCCGCCGCGCGCCGGGCGCAAGGTCGCCGACGAGGGACGGCGGGCCGAGGCCGAGGCGCTGCTGGCCCAGGTCGCGGCCAGGCGCAAGTGAAGGCCGATAGCGTACAAGGGGCACTGGATGCGGATATTGCTGGTGGAAGACGATGCGTCGCTCGCCTCGGGCCTGAGACTGGCGCTGGAGCGGGCCGGCTACGCGCTCGAGCACGTGGCCGACGGCCTGGCGGCGCTGGCGGCGCTGGAACACAACCGCTTCGACCTCGCCATCCTGGATCTCGGCCTGCCGCGGCTGGACGGCATCGAGGTCCTGGGGCGGGTGCGGCGTGGTGGCGACCCAGTGCCGGTGCTGGTGCTGTCGGCGCGCGACGCCGTGCGCGACCGCATCGCGGCGCTCGACCTCGGCGCCGACGACTACCTGATCAAGCCGTTCGATGTCGACGAGCTGCTGGCCCGGGTGCGGGTGCTCGAACGGCGGCGCGCCGGACTGCCGGTCAACCAGCTGCGCTTCGGTGACCTGGAACTCGACCTGGCCGGCATGTCCGTCAGCTGGAAGAACGCGAAGATCGAGCTGCAGCACCGCGAATTCATGCTGCTCAGGCGCCTGGTCGAGCAGCCCAACAAAGTGTTCAGCCGCGCCGAACTCGAGGAATCGCTGTATGGATGGGGGGAGGGGGTGGCCAGCAACGCGATCGACGTCTACGTGCACCATGTGCGCCGCAAGACCGATCCCGAGCTGATCAGGACAGTGCGCGGTCTCGGCTACCGCATCGGCCAGCCCGGCGCATGAGCGCGCGCCGCTATTCCATCCGCCGGCGCCTGATCCAGCGGACCATGTTGTGCATGCTGCTGATCCTGGGCGGCATCTCGCTTGCCGCGCACTGGTTCGCCGGCCACGAATCCGAAGAATTCTTCAGCGCGCGCCTGGCCAGTTCCGCGCGCGTGCTCGAGACCCTCGTGGCGCACCAGCTCGACACCGCGACCATCGCCGCGCCGATCGAGATTCCGATCCCCGGCCAGATCGGGCATCATGGCGGACCGACCGCCTACGGCCACCCCTACGAACACAAGATCGCCTTCCAGGTGTGGAGCGCCGACGGCAGGCTGCTGGCCCGCTCGGCCTCCGCGCCGGCCGCCGCGTTCGCGCCGCTGGCGCCCGGTTTCAGCAGCAAGCAGCTGGACGGCGCGCTGTGGCAGGCGTTCGCGCTGCGCTCGGGCGGCGTATGGGTGCTGGTCGCGGAAAAAGACGAGGTACGCGAAGAGATGGTCGAGCAGCTCGGCGCCTCGGTGCTGGGGCCGGTCATCGTCGGGGGCATCCTGCTGGTGCTGGCGGTCAACCTGGTGCTGTCCGCGAACCTGGCGCCGCTGCGCTCGCTGGCCGACGCGATCGCGCGGCGCGAACCGGCATCGCTGGCGCCGGTCGCGCTGTCGGGCCTGCCCGACGAGCTGGCGCCGGTGGTGGACGAGCTCAACAGCCTGCTGGCGCGCGTGCGCGCCGCCTTCGAACGCGAGCAGCAATTCATCGACGCGGCGGCGCACGAGATCCGTACCCCGATCGCCGCCGTGCAACTGCATGTACAGAATGCGCTGCGTGCGGCCGACGGCGTGCAGCGCGACCAGTCGCTGGCCGAGGCGGTGCGGGCGCTGCGGCGCACCACGCAATTGGCCGAGCAGCTGCTCACCTTCAGCCGGCTGGCGTCGGGCACCGACCTGGCGCTGCGGCGGCGGGTGTCGCTGGCCGAGGTGTGCCGCGAGGTGATCGCGCTCGAGGAACCGCTGCTGGACCGGCGCGGCCAGGTACTGGGGTTCGACGCGCCGCACGACTGCACGGTGGCGGGCGACCCCTACCGCTTGCAGCAGCTGTTGCGCAACCTGATCGACAATGCGTCGCAGCACGGCCTGGCGCATGGCACCATCGACGTGTCCATTGCCGGCGGCGACGGCGTGGCGTTGCTGCGCGTCGCCAACGATGGCGAGCCGGTGCCGGAGGCGGATATCGAGAACGTGTTCAGGCCCTATTACCGGCTGCGGCCCGGCGCCGCCGAAGGTGCGGGACTGGGGCTGAGCATCGTGCGGCAAATCGCTGGCCAGCACGGCGCGACCGTGGCGATCGCGCGCAAGGCCGACGGACAGGGATGCGTGGTGACCGTGGAATTTCCGGCGTGGGCGCCGGACTGATCCGGCATATGGATGGGAGCGTGTGCTTCGGCGCAGCGTCGCCTGCGAGCGGCTGGCCGCGTACCTGACCGTGCCGTCCCGGCCTTGCCTGCTGCGCCGCGCCGCGGCATCGGCCGGTCGCGGCTAGCGCGCCGGTGTTCTTTCGCCATCGCCGCCGAGTGCCTTGCGCAGCGGTTCGGCCTGGCCGCTGGACTCGCCGCGTTCCACGATCTGGCGTACGCTCAGCGCCTTGCCATAGTATGCATCGGTCAGTGGCTGGTTGTAGCGGATGTCGTTGACGGCAACCGTCAGGGCATTCGCGAACAGGCCCTTGGCGCCGGACCAGGCGACGATGTCGCCGCTGGTCGAGCCCTCGGCAATGCGCGCATACGTGAGGATTGTCAGGCCGGCATCGGCACTGATGGAAAAATTGTTCTTGCTGCGGAAGTGGTCGACCGCGCGCTGGTTCATCAGGACGAGGGCCGCCGGTCCTTCTTCGGCGCCGGCCTGCAGGCCGACCCCGATGGCGCCGGTATTGAAGAACGCCGGATCGCTCCAGCCGCCGTCGTCGCGGCGCACCAGCAGGACCCCGGCGCCGCCCTCGGCGCCGACGGCCAGCGCCGCACGCCCGTAATGGGGGACGATATAGACGCCGCGCGCGCGCTTCAGGAGTGCCGCCATCTTCGGCGCCGACGCCATCGATTGCGCGACCCGGGCGGCCTGGTCGACATGGCGGGCGGCGGCCTGTTTGCGCTGCGCCTCGGTGGCGCCGGACCTGGCCTGGGTGGCCTGATTGTCGGTCGCGGCGACGGCGCCGGCGGCGGACGGAGGCGCCTGCGCGAACGCCGGCAGCGCCGCGCACAGCAGGGCGCACAGCGCCGTGCGCGGGTGCGGTGCGCCGCGCTGGCGCGAGCGGACGGCTGTGGAGGGCAGGGGCAGGGAAGTGTTCATGGGATTATTCATGGAAAGCTCCGGATTCGGTAAGTGATTCGGTAGATGAGACACCGTGCGATCGGCGCGCCAGATGTGCAGGATAGTCGGGGTTCTTGCGAAAGCTTTGATTTCGCTCAGTCGAACTCTTGACTTGCCTGATGCAAATTTCCAGGCAAGTAATTAGGCGTCGACTGTGACGGGGGCCTGTTCATGCTTTCATTGACCGGCGCCAAAATCCGTGTCTGGGTATTGCGCGGCTGGCGCGGGTCTATCGTCGCTGGAACCGATGCGGGGAGGGGCCGTGGATGAGGTGCAAGCGCGATCCGGCGCGGCCGGCGCCTCCGCCGGCCTGTCCCGGCGTCGACATTTCGCATAAAATCCGAGGCAATGGCAAGCTTGCAATCCTTCAGAGGAGCGCCCATGCACGCCGACCCTGCCTTTCCTTTCATGCGGGAGATCCTGCTGTTCCTGATCCTCGCGGGCATCCTGGTTCCCACCCTGCAGCGCCTGCGCGTCAACCAGGTGCTCGGCTTCTTCGTGGTGGGTGCCATGCTGGGGCCGTTCGCCGCCGGACCGCTGGCCGGCGCGCCGCCGTGGCTGGCGGCCCTGGCGTTCCCTTCCGGTCCGGGTGTTTCCCTGCTGGCCGAGATCGGCGTACTGTTCCTGATGTTCTCGGTCGGACTGGAACTCACGGTGGATCGCCTGTGGGCCATGCGGCGCTGGGTGTTTGGCGTCGGCAGCGCACAGGTTGCGCTCAGCGCATGCGCGCTCGCCGCCGCGCTGCACGCTTGTGGCCTGCCCGGCGTCGCTGCGACGATCCTGGGCCTGGTGCTCGCGCTGTCGTCGACCGCGGTCGTGATGCAGCTCATGAGTCAGCGCCACATGACCGGAAGCACGCTGGGCCAGGCCGTGTTCGGAATCCTGATGCTGCAGGACCTTGCTGTGGCGCCATTGATGATCCTGATTGGCGCGCTGGCGCATGGCGCGAACACGAGCGGTGCCGAGGTTGCCTGGCAGGCGCTGGCGGCCAGCGCGCGGACGGCGCTGGCGCTGGCGCTGATCTGGCTGGCGGGCCGAATCGTCGTGCAACGGCTGTTCCGGATCTTCGCGCGGGAACGCCAGCCGGATGCCTTCATGGCGCTGATCCTGCTGGCCACCTTCGGCCTTGCGGCCATGTCGGCCGCGGCCGGCCTACCGATGGCGCTCGGCGCCCTGGTCGCCGGCCTGCTGCTGGCCGAGACCGAGTTCAGGCACGAAGTCGAGCTGATGGTGGAACCTTTCAGGGGATTGCTCATGGGCCTGTTTTTCATGACTGTGGGCATGACCATCGATGTGCGCCTGGCACTCGCGGAGCCGTTGTGGGTGGGTGGCGCCGTCGCTGGGCTGGTGCTGGTCAAGGGCGTCGTGGCGTCGTTGCTGTTGCGGGTCGGCGGACTGCCCTGGGGACAGGCCTCCGAGGGCGGCCTGTTGCTGGGACAGGGTGGCGAGTTCGCCTTCGTCGTGATCGCCTACGCCAGCAAAGTGCAGGTGCTCGAGCCGTCGCTGGGGGCATCGGCGACGCTGGTGGTCGGCCTGTCGCTGCTGGTCACGCCGCTGCTGGCGCGGCTGGGCCGGTCATTGGGCGAACGCGGCGAACGCCTCGCGCGCGCAGAGCCGCTGCCGGTGGACAATGCCGGTGTGGTCATCGCCGGTTTCGGCCGGGTGGGCCAGCAACTGGGGAAATTGCTGGCGTCGCAAGGCATACCGTATGTGGCCATCGAAGCCGACGCCGCCCTGGTGGCGCGCCTGCGCGCCGGCGGGCTGCCGGTCTGGTACGGCAACGCCGCGCGTGCCGAGCTGCTGCGCAAGGTGCGCGCCGATGCGGCGCCGGCGATCGTACTGACGATGGACCAGCCGGCAGCGGCCCTGCTGGCCGTGCGCGGCATCCGCCGCGCACTCCCGCATGCGCGCCTGTTCGTGCGCGCGCGCGACGAGGCGCATGCGCACGCGCTGCGCATCGCCGGCGCCAGTGTGGTCGTGCCGGAAACCCTTGAAGCCAGCCTGCAGTTATCGGCCTTCGTCCTGGAGGCCGTCGGCGTCGAGGAGCGCCTGGTCGAAGAGATCCTGGCGCGCGAGCGTGACCTGTTCGCGGCTGGCTTGCCGCAATCGGGGTCTCCCTGAACCCCGCACGCCCAGGCTGACGGCGATGTGCAGCGGCCCGGCGTCGGTCGGGCCTTCCGGCGCGTCGATGTCCGTGCGCACGCATTCCGCGCAAGCCGGCGCATCGCCTGGCGATGCTGCGGGCGGCGCGGCGTGGTTCGATCGGGGCAGGAACGAATATGGCATACATGGGGGCCATGGCGCCAGGGCTTGGCCTGACCATGGACGGGAGGAGCGCACATTGATCCAAGTCACAAACCAAGATGCTCCGCGTCCTAGGATATACCAGACTCCGACAATCCGACGCCCGGTCTGCAGGGCGGGCGGACACCAATCGGGTGCAACCGGCGCGATTGCCGTTCCATCATCGTCAACCTCAGGAGGACACCATGGCAAACAATGTGACACGCTACGACCCGATGCGCGAGCTGATGCGCTTCGACCCTTTCCGCAGCCTGGACGACATCGTGCGCGACTTTCCGCTTGCCTCGGCGCTACGCGGACTGGACGTCGACCGCCGCCTCCGGGTCGACGTGACCGATAGCGAGCACGACTATGTCGTGAAGGCCGACATCCCTGGCGCCAGGAAAGAGGATATCCGGGTGTCGGTGGATGGCAACGTGGTCTCGATCAGCGCCACGGTCCAGAACGAACAGCAGCAGACTTCCGGCGGCACAATCTACAGCGAGCGCTATACCGGCGCGCAATTCCGAAGCTTCAGCCTTCCCCAGGAAGTCGACGACACCAGGACAGCGGCGAAGTACGAAGATGGCGTGCTGCACCTGACTTTGCCGAAAAAGCCAGGCACGGCGCGCAAGCAGATCGCCATTCAATAACGTGGCGTCGACCGCCGGTCATCATGCCATCGTCGACCGGGAGCAGACTCTTCTCCAGCAGGATCAGGTCGGCGGATTCGCGGGCGATATCGGCGCCGGTATCGACCGCGATGCCAACGTCGGAGCACTCGAGCGCAGGACCGTGGTTGATGCCGTCGCCGAGAAAACCCACCACGCGGCCATCATGCTGGAGGGCGCGGATAACGCGGGTCTTCTATTGCGGGAGCAGCCTGGAGAAGACGGCGCATGTGCGGGCGCCTGCGCCAGTCGTTCGTCATCGAGGCGCTCGATCGCGGGACCGTCGAGGATCCGCGTGGCGTCGATGCCGACCAGGGCGCGCAGCCGCTCGGCGGCGCCGACGGCCTGGCCGGTTGCCAGGTCGAGCGCCGCCAGCGCCAGCAGGAGCAGGGGCAGCGGGCGAGCAGAGGTGGTCAGCAGGGACGCGGGCCAGCCACGTCGGCGCCCCTGCGCTACGGTGTTGCGGCCGTGGCGCGCCAGCCGGGTGCGGGCCTCGTCCGGCGGGAGGCCTGTGGCGCCGCTTGCGAGCGCCGCCAGCGCGGCGTCGGTTTCCATCGCCGCGATGGCGGCGATGTCCGGGCCGGCCGCCGGCGCGCCCGGCTTCCGGTGGGGACGGCGCATGCCCGATCCGCCGTCCATTGGTCAGGTCCTGGTGTCCCGGATGCGACCCTAGTGGGCCAGCAGGACGGGCAGCGCGGCCTCGGCCAGAATCGTACGCGTGGCGCCGCCGACGCACAATTCGTGGAAGCGGCTGTGGCCGAAGCAGCCCATGACCAGCATTCCGCAATCGAGTTCTTGCGCGAGAGCCAGCAGGTCGCGGCCGCTGCCGTGGCGTTCTTCACGCGTGCAGAAGTGGGCAGGCACGCGATGCCGATGCAGGAAACCGGACAGCTCCGACTGGTCAGTGGCAAACTGCGCGCCATGATCGCCCCGGCCCGGCCGGGTGAGCGCGACCACCATGACCGTGATGGCCCGCTGCAGCAGGGGTATTGCCGCCGCGAGGGCGCTCGATGCTTCCTGGCTTCCGTTCCAGCCGACGAGGATCCTGGGGGCCATCTCCGGTGCGGGGTCGCCGCGCGGCACGAGGAGCACCGGGCGGGCGCTGTTCAGGATGACGTATTCGGGCAAGCGGGTTCCAACGCCCGGCATGGCCTCGTCGGGGTCGTCCTGGCTGATGACGACCAGGTCGGCGCTGCGCGCCTGGCGTGCCAGGCCGTCGTCGGGCAGGTCGCAGACCAGCCGGGTCTCGCATGGCACCTGGCGTTCGCCGGCGATGGCGGTGAAGCGGGACAGCGCACGCCGCGCATTGTCCGCCAGCGGTTCGAAATAGCCGGCTTCGAGCGTGCCCGGCTGCCAGTGGCAGCCCCGCGGCAACACGGTGCGCGACACGCCCAGCATGGCCGCGCCGACCAGATGTGCGCCAAGGGCTTGCGCCAGGGTAGCGGCCCAGCGGATCCGTGCCGGCGCGTGGGCCGAGAGGTCGGCGTGGACGAGAATGGTCTTGTACATGGCTGGTCGATTCCTAGTGAGCGAGCAGGATGGGGCAGGCTGGGCGGCGCAGCACGGTCGCACTGGGGCCGTGGAACAGCGCTTCGCGCCAGCGCGCGTGGCCGTAGGCGCCCATGACGAGGAGGCTGGCGCCGCAACGTTCGGCTTCGGCGAGCAGGGCAGCGCCGGGGTCGGTCGCCGCCGGCCGTACGGCGGTCCGGGTGGCAACGCCGTGGCGCCGCAAGAACGCGGCCAGGCGCGGCCCGGACTCGCCGCCGTCATCGGCGCCGCTGCTCAGGCCAAGCACGGTCGCATGGCGCGCCGCGCGCAAGAGCGGCAGGGCGCCGTCGATCGCGCGCGTCGCTTGCGTGCTGGCGTTCCAGGCCACGAGCGCGGCGCCGCCGGGCAGTGCCGCCTCGGCGCCGGCGGGCACCACGAGGACCGGCCGCCCGCCGGCAAGGACGAGGTGCTGAGCCAGTCCCTGCGGGCGCAAAGGGCCTGGGTTGCCGTCGGCGCCGCCGACGACGACGAGGTCGCAGTAGCGCGCGTCGAGCGCGAGCGCGACGCCGGTCTCGTCGTCGACCAGGCGTGTCTCGACCGACACCACGCCTTCATCGGACGCCAGTCGTTCGAAGCGGGACAGCGCGCGCCGGGCGGCATCGCGCAGCGCCGCGCACGGCGCCGCGAGGAACGTCCGTGTCGCTTCCGGCGTGTAACGGGAGACGCCGGTCGGCGCGCTTCCGATCAGGTGCGCTTGCATGGCGCGCGCGAGCCGGGCGGCGAGCCTGATGCGGCCCTGGGCTTCGGACGCGGGAGCCGCGTGTACCAGAATCGTCTTGTAGGTCATCGATCCGCTCCGGTTTCGCACCGATTCGCCGCTGGAGGACGCTGCGCATGAACCAGCGTGCGAAAAGCGCGCCGCGCCGCACACCGACGCTGGTTACATCAATAACGTCTGCCGTAATTCGAACCCTGACATGGATCAAAGTTGCGACAGTGATTTTTGCGTATAGCGGCGGTCTCTCAACATGGACAGCAACGGGGTTTCTAACAGCTAAAAGGAACTTGTTCGTCCTTGTGCAGTCATATGCATTATGAGCAAGTTAGTCTCGATCAGTATGGCTGCCGAAGCGCTTGGTGTCTCGACCAGCACTTTACGTCGATGGGAGGCAAGCGGTCGACTCACGCCAACGAGAACAGAAGGTGGTCAGCGCCGCTATGACGTGACAGCGCTGCATTCCGGTCCGCGTTACAGTGCGCCGTCATTCCGAAAGACTGTCAGCTATGCCCGGGTTTCGAGTCATGACCACCGGGCAGATCTGGAGCGGCAAAAGCAGGTGCTCGAATTGTACTGTGCAAGCCAAGGCTGGACATCCGACATCATCACCGATCTTGGCTCGGGCATGAACTATCGCAAACGGGGATTGAAACGCCTGCTCGATGGGATTGTCGAAGGAGAAGTAGGACGCCTGGTCCTGACGCACAAGGACCGGCTACTGCGCTTCGGTGCAGAACTCGTCTTCGCTGCGTGCCAGGTGAAACAGGTCGAGGTAGTCATCCTCAACCTGGGCGAAGACACCACTTTCGAAGAGGAGCTTGCCAGCGATGTACTCGAAATCATCACCGTATTCTCTGCCAGGTTGTACGGTAGCCGCAGTCACCGAAACCAGAAACTGATCGACGGCATGCGCACGGCTGTCAGGGATTCGCAATGTACCTAGCACATCGTATTCGCCTCGATCCGAACAACGTCCAGGCGACGTATCTGGCGCGCTGCGCTGGTACGGCACGCTTCGCCTACAACTGGGCACTGGCTGAGTGGAAACGGCAGTACGAAGCGTGCAAGCTTGATCCCGCTTTACCCAAGCCGAACGAAGCGGCGTTGCGGCGTCAGCTCAATGCCATCAAACGGGAAGAGTTCCCACGGATGCTCGAAGTGACCAAGAACGCGCCGCAGATGGCGATCCAGCAATTGGGATGCGGCTTCAAGAACTTTTTTGAAGGCCGGGCTGGATATCCAAGATGTCGTCGCAAAGGTCGTGACGACCGTTTTACTTTGACGAACGACCAGTTCCGCGTCGAAGACAAGCGCATCCGTATCCCGAAGCTGGGATGGCTGCGCATGTGTAAATCCCTGCGTCTTTCAGGACGAATCGTCTCAGCCTCGATCGAGCGTGTTGCAGACCGCTGGCATGCCAGCATTGTTGTCGACACCATTGCGTCATTCTTGCCGCCTGCCGAAGACCAAGGCGCGGTAGGAGCCGACCTGGGTGTCACGACGCTGGCCACGCTATCCACAGGTGAGACCTTTGCCGGGCCGAAGGCCTTGCGGTCGCTCCTGGCGCGGGTAAAGCGCCTGGGACGCAGTCTGTCGCGCAAAGTCAAAGGGTCCCGCAATTACGCCAAGCCGAAGACCAAGCTTGCCCGCCTGCATGCTCGGATCGCCGACATCCGGCGCGACGGCCTGCACTAGCTGACCACATTCATCACCCGCCGATTCCAGATCATCGGCATCGAGGACCTGAACGTCAAGGGCATGCTCGGGAACCATTGTCCCGCACGCTCAATCGCGGACATGGGTTTTGGCGAGCTGCGCCGCCAGCTGGAATACAAGGCGGCGTGGCGCGGTGGGCAGGTCGTCGTGGTCGATCGATGGTATCCCAGCAGTAAGACGTGCTCAAGCTGCGGCCATCGGCTCGATGTGCTCGACCTCCAGGTGCGGCAATGGCGCTGTCCGGACTGCGGCGGACTGCACGATCGGGACGTAAACGCACCAATTAATCCGAGAAATATGGCGGTGAGTTCCACCGGCACTGCCTGCTGAGGGGAAGGCGCTGGCCTTGCGCGTGAAGCGCAAGGTGAAACCAGCCCCTGTGAAGCAGGAATCCAACAGCAAAGTTAAGCAACTATGAATAGCTTTGCGTAAGTTTGGACGAACGGATCAGCCACCTCATGGAGCAGCCAGAATGAGCGCCGGCCTGGATGCCCATGCAGGTAGCGGACGCAGCCCGCGCCAGGCGATGCTGGACGCGGCCAAGGCATATCTTTTGCGTATCCCCGGTCCCAACTGCGTCGGCCTGCTGGTGCCGGGTCGCGGCTTGAACGCCAGTTTTGCGCCGATGGCGGCGCTTCCGGGCAAGATCGCCCCCGAGGTGATCGAGCCCGACTTGAATCCCTTGCTGGCCGATGCCGGCGGCGTGCTGGTGCTGGATGCCCACATGCGGCTCGTTCAGGTACCCGCAAGACACGACCCGCGCGCCAGGCTCGTGATCCTGCCCTATCCCGAGGGCCTGAAACGCCATGCCGACAGTGCGCTCGGGCCGCTGACGCCGCGCCCGGTCCGGCCAGGGGACGGACCGGCGCATCAGGCATTCTTTGCCGCTCTCACGCCGGAGGACCTGCACTTCCGGATGTTCGGCATGACGCGCACCTCGACGGCGGTCCAGTTGGGGCGTTTCACCCGGAGCGGCCATGCACGCGAGATGGCCTTCATCGCGACCGCAGGACCGCTGGACCGCAGGACCGCGGACGATCGCGGCGAGACGCTGGGCGTCGTGCGTGCTGCGTCGACCCCGACGAGATTGCCGGCTAGTTCGCGATCGTCGTGCGGTCCGACCTGAAGGGCCGTGGGATGGGACGGATCTCGATGGATTGCCTCATCGATTATTGCAGAGGGCGAAGTCTGCTGACCTTGCGCGGGTCCACGCTCGCCGGCAACACCCGCATGCATTCCCTGGCGCGCGCCTGCGGATTCACGCTGATGCCCGCATCGGACGGTGCGGTGGAGCGCAGGCTCGGGTTGAAGCCTGCAGGCGACCGCGAGTGCACGCGTGCTGATGCTATGGAAACAACTGGTGGCGTCGAGCCAGTAGTCGTGTCCAGCGAGCCAATCGAACGCCCGCGGCCATGACTACCGGCAGAAGCACGGCGAATCCGGTCCAGGCCGGCGGTGGGGGAGAGAAACGGAAGATATCGGCCAACGGCGAAAGATACAGCGCCGATCCAAGCGCACAGAGGGTGCCCGCGATGACTGCGAGCAGGAGGGGGTTTACCATGCGCGTCGCGGCGCTGGACGTCGCCGGCTGGCGGTACAGCAGCAGCAGCGCCAGGTTGCTCAGGGCAAGGGCGCTGAATGTGACGGCGCGGGCCTGGGGCTCGCTCAGTGTGGCGAGGGCGAGTCCATGACCACCTGCGAGCAATGCCGTGGTCCACAAGCCGCAGGCAAGTGCAGCAATGAACGGGCCGCGCCCCAGCAGGGGTTCGTTGCGGGAGCGGGGCGGGCGGCGCATCAGGTCGGCTTCTTCCGGTTCGTTCTCGAAGGCAAGGGAACAGGCCGGGCCGATCACGAGTTCCATGAACGCGATGTGCATCGGATACAGCAGGATTGGCCAGCCAAGCAGCGGCGGCAGCAATGCCATCATGGCGATCGGCACATGGACCGCGCTGACGTAACGCATCGACTTGCGCATATTGCTGTAGATGCGGCGCCCTGCCCGCAAGGCATGTACCAACGAGGAGAAACGGTCGTCGAGGAGCGTGAGGACGGCGGCCTCGCGGGCGACGTCGGTGCCGCGCTTGCCCATGGCAACGCCGACGTCGGCGGCGCGCAAGGCGGGGGCGTCGTTGACGCCATCGCCTGTCATGGCGACGATCTCGCCACCGCGCTGGAGCGCACGGACGATTGCCAGCTTCTGTGCCGGAGCGATCCGGGCGCAGATGCCGACCCCATCGAGGTGGGATGCAAGGTCGATTGAAGCGATGCGCGCGATGTCGCTGCCGGTGAGGGTGGCGCCGGCGGGCAGGCCAGCCTGGCGTGCGATGGCCTGGGCGGTCTGGGGGTGGTCGCCAGTGATCATCAGCACCCTGATCCCTGCGGCCCGGCACTGCGCCACCGCCGCCGGAATGTCCGCGCGCAAGGGATCGTCGAATGCGACCAGCCCACTGAACCGGTAATCCAGCTGCGCCGGATCGTCCGGCCACGGCGCTGCGACGTGCGCGGCGGTGGCCAGGGCGAGCACCCGCAGGCCTTCGGCCGCCAGTGCCGCGGCGGCAGGCAGGCACGCCGCCGCGCTGCCATCGCGGCAGAGCGCCGAGATGGTCTCCGGTGCGCCCTTGGCAAACGCTTGCGCCCCCGTGGCGCCTTGCCGGATGTGGATGGTGGCAGGGCGCGTATCGGTCATGCCGTATTCGCGTTCCAGGCGCCATTGCCCGGCCATGGTTTCCACGGTTGCCCGCATGCCTGCGGCGGCACGATGGAGCGCCAGTTCCAGCGGATCCGAGGCAGGGGGACGACTGGCCAGGAGTGCCTGGGATAGCAGCTCCCGATGCGCAGGCGGCGGGGCCCCGGCATCGACTTCGTGGGCTGCGCCGTCGCGCCAGAGCAGACGCAGCGCCATCCGGTTCTCGGTCAGCGTGCCGGTCTTGTCGACGCACAGGACTGTTGTCGATCCGAGTATTTCGATCGCGGCCAGGCGCCTGGTCAGTACCTGGCGCTGCGCCAGGCGCCAGGCGCCGAGCGCGGGAAAGATGGTCAGGATCAGCGGGAATTCTTCGGGAAGCATCGACATGGACAGGGCCACGCCGGCAAGCAGCGCCTGCAGCCAGTCGCGGTCGCGGTAGCCCAGCAGCAGCACCAACAGCGCGCTGACGAACAGCCCCAGCAGTGCAAGCCGGCGCACCAGGACGCGGGTTTCGCGCTGCAGACGTGCGGTTGGCGGGGTGATCTGTCCCAGCGCGCCGCCGATCCGGCCTAATTCGCTGCGGGCCCCGGTGGCGCACACTTCGCCCAGCCCGTCTCCCTGCACCACGAGCGTTCCGGCAAATGCCCAGGACTGCCTCGCTTCGTCCAGCTCGGGTGGCGCATCCTTGCCCATGCGGGCGCGTTTGAAAACCGGTACCGATTCGCCTGTCAGCAATGACTCGTCGATCATCAGCCCGCTGGCCTCGAGCAATTCGGTGTCGGCAGGAACGCGGTCGCCGGCGGCGAGCGCGACGAGGTCGCCCGGCACCAGGTCTGCAGCGGCAATGCGCAGGCGGCGCCTGTCGCGTACGACGCTCGCAAGCGGTGCGCTCAGGTCGCGCAACGACTGCAAGGCGCGTTCCGTGTGGCCTTCCTGATACAGCGTCATGCCGAGCAGGACCGCCACCATGGCCAGCAAGAAGAAGCTTTCCCGCGGCTCGCCCAACGCCAGGTACAACAATGCGGAGACCACCAGCAGCAGAAACATCGGCTCGCGCGCGGCGTCCGCCATGATGACGGGCCAGCCGCGGCGGGCCTGATCGGGCAGCTTGTTGGGGCCGTTGGCGGCAAGCCTGCGTGCGGCCTCACCGGCCGAAAGTCCGCATCGGGACGAAGACGGGTTCATCGCGTGCAACGGTCGGAAAGATCGCGGAAGGCAGGCTGCCGCGGCATGCGATCCACGCCTGCCGGCAGGTTATCCCGGTTACTTCTCGTCTTCATGGCCGTTCGCCTCTGGAGTGGCGTCAACGATAGGCGAGGGGCTCAGAATTCCTTTGAGTTATATCAGAGGTGCGTTAGATCCATGAGTTTTTGGCGCTGTCACCGTTAGCTGTTGACGAGACAGCCTGGTGCGCAATGCCATGCATCCGGGCAGAGGCGGGATAGGCGGCGTTGGCGTCGGTGACCAGCAGCGCTTGTGGATCGAGTTTCGGCAACAGGTATGTGGTCAACTGGGCCGCCTTCAGGGCGCCGCGGCCGGTGACGGCATCGATGGTCTGCCCGCTGCAGTCGCGCACCACCAGGATGCAGTCGAGATGACGCGAGATGCCGCGCAAGGCGGCCCTGCCGCCGCGCCTGCGCGGCTTGCGGTCGAGCTTGCGCGAGCCTTTCTGCGATTCGAGCAGGAAGGTCTCGTCTGCTTCGACGATGCCGGACAGGCGCGCGGGCCGGTCGTCCTTGACGCTGTCGAGGAAGCGGTGGCGCCAACGAAACGCGGTATTGCGGTGCACATCGATCCGCTTGGCGGCGGCGCGCACCGACCGCGACTCGAGCACGGTAGCGAGATAATCGAGCCACTTGTCCTTGTGCCTGAGCCGCGCCAGCGGCGTGCCGCTCAGGTCGTTGAAAGTGCGACCGCAGGCGCAGCAGCGAAAACGTTGCAGGTCGTTGGCGCGGCCGTGCCGGTGCCAGCGTTCGCAGCCGCAATCCGGACAGCGCCGCCCATCACGGCGGATCTCGTCGATGAGGGCGACCACCCGGTACAGTCCGGCTGCCGGATGCAGGGCGGCCAGTACCTGCTGGCGCTGCGACTGGTTCAACAGCGCAAGCTGGGCGAACAGCTCGGCAAACCCAAGGGCGTTCACAGTGCGGCTCCCTTTCCGTGACGATAGGGTTTGGACCGCGGATCAGCTCAGCAGTTCAATGCTCATCCATATTTAACGTTGACAGCGCCATTTTCTTTTGGCGCTTTATCTTGTTCCATATAGACCTGCGCATCCTGGACCGAAGCGTTGCGGCGCTGCACGCGGTACGCCGTCTTTCATGGTCACGCCAGGGAGACAGCGTCAGAATTGTCCTGTCGTTGCGCGGTGCATCGGCGTTCCTGCGGCGGCGTCCCGGCTGCAGGCATCCTCCGAACAGGGATGATCGATGGAGAACTAATATGAGTAATCAACCGAACTGGCCGAGCAAGCAGGATGGACAGAAATCCGGAGGGGGGCGCGATAACGCCCCCGCGAAAAAATAAGACACGGCTAGAGCGCACAAGCCGGGTGGGCTGGCGGCGGCATTGGACATTGCCGCCAGCTTGCAATGGGCGGGATGCCTGTCAGATGCGAGGGCGGTCGACAAGACGGTCCGGGGGCGGCTGATCCAGGCGGAAGGCCCGCTCGGCTGGTGCGGTATCGTTATACGCTTCGAAACGCGCGATCTTGCCGTCGCGGATCGTCAGGATGTGCACCCATGGGCTGTCGAAGCTGCGGCCCGTCGGCTTGGCCAGCCAGGTGGCGTCGCCCGCGACCACGACCATGTCGCCTTCGGCGATGAACTGCCTGGGCACGAAGCTGAGCGGCTCCGCCCCGCCGGCGAACTTGGCGAAGAAGTCGGCGATCTCGGCCTTGCCGTGGTGGGCGCCGGCAAAGGGGATCCAGTCCGAGTCGCGCTCGATCCAGTCCGCATCGTCGCTGCAGCGCTCCAGCAGGCTGGGGATGTCTCCCTTCATAAATAATTGATAGCACTCCATCACCATCTGCTTGTTGTTTTGTGCGTCCATGACAGTGTCCTCGAGGTTTGGCCGTCCGCTGGCAATCCCGGCTGTTCATGCCCGGCAAGCCGACGGCTTCAACTTAATGCGTGAGAACCGGATGTCAAGGTGAGCGGTGGACGGCGCCGGGACGGGACTTCCTCACCGCGCCCGTCCGCGGCGCGGGACGGGCGACCGATGCTGAAAACGATATCGATATCGCAAAATAAGTGATTGGAAAATTCGTCCGGGCTCATCTTAGTATGCAGCACGACGGGCTGTATCGGCTTCGTTCATGGGGGAGTCCGTCCGCATTGCCGGGCACGATTCCTCCATGCGCGAAGCAGCCCGTTGCGCCGTTATGGACCGTGCTGGCCTGGCCGGTTGGACCTGAGCGATACCGATCAACCGTCCAAAGGAGTCATCCATGCCCGGTCCCGTCGCCACGCCCGGCGCAGGCGCTGCCGCGCCATCGCCCATGCGGGTCAGCAGCTTCGCCGTCATGTCGCTGCTATCCAGCCTGTTCTTCACCTGGGGCTTCATCACCGTCATCAACAACACCCTGCTGCCGCACCTGCGCAGCGTGTTCGACCTCA
The DNA here is from genome assembly GCF_030770395.1 of Telluria beijingensis. Classification (GTDB taxonomy): domain Bacteria; phylum Pseudomonadota; class Gammaproteobacteria; order Burkholderiales; family Burkholderiaceae_D; genus Telluria; species Telluria beijingensis. The sequence continues at coordinate 3,880,589 of NZ_CP132480.1, forward strand.
GTTATACCCAGACCACGCTGATCGAATCGGTCTGGTTCATCGCATACTTTGTCGCCTCGATCCCGTCGGCGCGCCTGATCGAGCGCATCGGCTACAAGCGGGCGATCGTCACCGGCCTGGGCATCATGGCCGCAGGCGCGCTGCTGATGGTGCCGGCGGCGCGCCTGCCGTCGTACGGCGTGACCCTGTTTGCGCTGTTCGTGATCGCCAGCGGCATCACCCTGCTGCAGGTCTCGGCCAATCCCTACGTGGCCGTGGTCGGCTCGCCAGAGACGGCGTCGGCGCGCCTGAACCTGGTCCAGGCATTCAATTCGCTCGGCACCACGCTGGCGCCGCTGTTCGGCGCCTACCTGATCCTGGGCCGCTCGACTTCCGGGACTGCCGAAGCAGGCGCCGTCCTGACCCAGGCCGAGCGGCTGGCCGACGCCCAGGCGGTCCAGTTGCCCTACCTGATCGTGGCCGCCGTGCTGGTGCTGCTGGCGGTCGCGATCGCACGCTTTCCGCTGCCGGCGCTGCACGCCAGCACCCGCCGCGCCAGCCGCGAAGAGCGCGCCACGCTGTCGCTGTGGCGCCACCGCAACCTGGTGTTCGGCATTCCGGCGATCTTCATCTACCTGATCGCCGAGATCGGCGTCGCCAACCTGTTCATCAACTTCGTGGCGCTGCCCGAGATCGGCAACCTGAGCCACGAGCAGGGGGCCTATTACCTGTTCCTGCTGTGGGGTGGCATGATGGTGGGCCGCTTCTTCGGCAGCTTCCTGATGCGCCGGATGGCGGCCGAGCACGTGCTGGCGCTGGCCAGCATTGGCGCCTTCGTCGTCATGATGGTTGCCGCCTTGAGCACCGGCCAGGTCGCGCTGTGGGCGCTGGTCTCGGTCGGCCTGTTCCACTCGGTGATGTTCCCGACCATTTTCACGCTCGGCATCAAGGGCCTCGGTCCGCTCACCGAGGAAGGCGCGGGCCTGCTCATCATGGCGATCGCGGGTGGTGCCCTGGTGATCGTGCATGGCTGGCTGGCCGATACCATCGGCCTGCAACTGTCCTTCCTGCTGACCGCTGCCTGCGAACTGTATGTGCTGTTCTATGCCGTGTGGGGCGCCCGTACTGCCAGCTCTTCGTAAAGTGCGTCCTGGTACTGCGAACGACCCGTGCCGTAACGCTGTCGGTACAGAATTAAAATTGAGAATGGGATATCATTATCGAATAGAGTAACGTTTCACACGAAGGAGTCGGATGCAGTTCCCCATCGCCAGCAGCCTCGATCAACCAGCAACGCGTCTGGGCCAGGCTGCCACCAACCGCCGCCGGCTGCAGAGCCTCGATGCGCTACGAGGCTTCGTCATGGTCATCATGTTGATCGACCATATCCGCGAAAACTGGTATCTCCACCTCGGCGTGCCCGATCCCGTCGACCCGGCGACGGTCGACCCGGTGCTGTTCTTCATGCGCATCGTCACCAACCTGTGCGCACCGATCTTCGTCGGACTGACCGGACTGGGCGCCTACCTGTATGGCCTCAACCACACCCGGGCCGAAACCGCGGGCTACCTGCTCAAGCGCGGCCTGTTGCTGATGGCGATCGACGTCACCTTGCTCACCCTTGCCTGGACCGTCAAGCTGCCGCCGACCGTCTGGCTGCAGGTGATCTGGGCCATCGGCGTCTGCATGATCGCCCTGGCCGGCCTGATCTACCTGCCCAGGAAGCTGCTGCTGGCGCTGGGCCTGCTGATCGTCTGTGGGCACAACCTGCTGGACGGCGTGCGTCTGCTGCCGGGCGACCCTGGCTATGTCGCCTGGGCGCTGCTGCACCAGCGCGACCTGATCGCCTTGCCGTTCGGCGCCGTCGCCAGGACCTCGTATCCGGTGCTGCCATGGATCGGTGTGATCACGATCGGCTACCTGCTTGGCAGCTGGTTCGAGCCAGGCAAGGATGGCAAGCAGCGCGTGCGCCGCCTGCTGCTGCTGGGCGCGGGCATGCTGGCCGCATTCGTCGTGCTGCGCGCCTTGAATGTGTATGGCGATAAGCCCTGGGTCGCGCACGACGCGCTGCTGCACACCGCGATGGCGTTCATCGCGCTGACCAAGTATCCGCCGTCCCTGCTGTTCCTGCTGCAGACGCTGGGCGTCGGCCTGATCCTGCTGGCGCTGTTCGAGCGCTGGGAGGGCCGCAGGTGGCTGGCCGCGCTGGCGGTGTTCGGCGGCGCGCCCATGTTCTTCTACATCCTGCACATCTATGTCCTGCGGGCGCTGTACCACGTCGCCTACCTGATCTGGGGGGCGACCCACGGCGTGAGCTTCGGCCTGGATGACTTCAACTGGGTCTGGCTCTGGTATGTGATACTGCTGCCGGTCCTGTACGTGCCGACGGCATGGTACGCACGCCTGAAGGCGCGGCGGCGCGATATCGGCTGGCTCAAGTATTTTTGACGGGCGGCCGCGCGCCGCGTCAAAAGGCGTGGGCGAGTCCCATGCCGAACGCAGTCCGCGATCGCGCCTGGCGCTGTCGCCCAAGGCTTGCATACAGCGTGGTGCGGCGCGACAGCACATGATCGAGGCCGAGCGACGCGAAGTGGTTGGCGGTCGCGTCGAGGCGCTGTCGGCCCCAGCCCGCCTTGAGCACATTCACGCCCATCTTCCAGCTCGCCCCCAGCGTGACGGCGCGCGAGCGGGCCCCTTGCTCGATGCCGCAGCTGTCGTCCCATGCCGCCATCAGCGCCACCGCGCCGACGGACACCTTGCCCGCCACGAAGGTATCGCGCTCACCCAGGCTGTTGCGCTCGAACGCCGCCATGGCGGCCAGCGGCCCCTGTCCATATTCGAGCACGGCGGAATACGGCCGGCCCGATGCGCCGGCTTCCCGGCGGCGTTCCGGCGAACCGCTCAGGCGCAAGGTGAAGCCGGCCAGCGCCGGCGAATCGTAGAAGATGCCGTTCTCCACGCGGCCATATTCCGCCGTGCCGCGGTTGGCGAACGGATCGCTGGGCGTCAACGGATGCCACAGGTACCAGGCGGGCGAGGCGATGCGGTTGAAGTTGGCCCAGGGGTCGAACTTCCAGTCGTTGGCCCACATCGCCGTCATCGCGCGCCCCACCCGCAGCGTGCCCCAGGCGCCTGCCAGGCCAACGGTGGATTCGTCATGCCAGAACGGTTTGTACCCGGCGCCTTCGCTTTCTCCGGTATCGAGTTCCATCCGGGTGCTCAGGCGAAATATGAGCTTGTTGCCGCCGCCCAGGTCTTCCTGGCCCGAGATCGCGATATTGCTGCGCTGGACGGTGCCGACCTGGTTGACGCCGTCGAAGCCGCGGAACACACCGAGGTCGAGCAGGCCGCCAACCGATAGCGACGACTGCGCCGCCGCCGTCCCCATCGCGCCGAAGCCGACAGCGCAGCCGAGCAGCACCGCATGGCGGCAGCGCATGCTCATGCCTCCGGCGACAGCGCGGCAGCCGGCACGGCGCGTTTGGCCCGCGTCGCCAGCCAGCACAGGATCGCTCCGCCGCACACCATCGCCGCACCCTGCCAGAAGGCCCACGACAGGGGCGTGCGCAGCAGCAGGGTAGAGAGCGCGGCGGACAGCACCGGGATGAAGTACGAGGCCCCGGCCAGGATCGTGACGTTGCCATGCAAGATGCCCACGTTCCAGGCGCCGTAGCCGAAGCCCATGGCCGCGGCGGCCAGCACCAGGTAGATCGCTGCCTCCACGCTGAACGCCATCTCGCCGCCGCCCTGCAGCGCGTACTTGATCCACAGCGTGAGCGAGACCAGGATGAAGAACAGCGTCACGCCGTTCTTGCCGTTGGCGATGCGCGCCGTCACGGTGCAGTAGGCGGCCCAGATCAGCGCGCCGGCGAAGGCCAGGCCGTAGCTGAGCGGATTGTCGCGCACATTGGCCAGCATGCCGGCCGGGTCGATACCCCGCTCGCCACCCAGCACCCAGCAGATGCCGACGATCGACAGGATAAAGCCCGGCACGATCAGCCAGTTGGCGCGCTGGCGGTTGAACAGGATCGCCGCGACGATGGTGAAGGTCGGCCACAGGTAGTTGACCATGCCGACCTCGATCGCCTGCTGCGCGCTGTTGGCATAGCCGATCGACAGCGCCAGGCACAGCTCGTAGACCACGAACAGCAGGCTGCCCCATGCCAGATAGCGGCGTGGGAATGTCCGCAACGGCACCCAACCAACCGACAGCAGCAGAAAGACCGAGGCCACGCTGTACATCATCGCGGCCCCGCCGGTAGGCCCCAGGTATTCGCTGACGCTGCGGATCAGGCCGACGATGGAACTCCAAAGCAGGATAGCTACCACGCCGATCAGGGTCGCCTTGTTCGTGTTTTTCATGATTGATTCGATTCGATTCAGGCCGGGGCGTCGATCCAGATGGTCTTGATCTCGGTGTACTGGTCGTGCGCCCATTGGGATTTATCGCGTCCGCCGAAGCCCGATTCCTTGTAGCCGCCGAACGGCGTGGACACATCGCCCTCGCCAAAGCAGTTTACCGTGACCACCCCGGCGCGAATCGCGCGCGACAGCCTGAGGGCATGACGCAGGTCGTCGGTATAGACCGAGGCGGCCAGGCCATAGACCGAATCGTTCGCCAGTTCGATGGCCTGCTCGACCGTCTTGAACGTGGTGACCGCGAGCACCGGCCCGAAGATCTCTTCCTGGAACAGCACGCTGTCGCGGCCCACGCCGTCGACCACGGTCGGCTGCACGTACGCGCCGTGCTCGGTGTCGCCACCGAACGCCACCGGCAGCTTCTCGCTCGCTGCCTGCTCGAGGTAGGAACGCACTTTCTCGAAATGGGCCTGGCTGACCATGGCGCCCAGGCGGTTATCCGGGTCGAGCGGATCGCCCATGGTCCATTCGCGCAGCTGCACGCCAATGCGTTCCAGCAGCCGGTCCTTGATGTCCGCATGGACGATCAGGCGCGACGATGCCGAGCAGTTTTCGCCCATATTCCAGAACGCGCCGTTGACCACGTGGCGCGCCACGCTGTCCAGGTCCGCTACGTCCTCCAGCACCACGGCCGGATTCTTGCCGCCGCATTCGAGCACCACGCGCTTGAGGTTCGACTCGGCCGCATACTGCAGGAACAGGCGGCCGGTGGCGGTCGAGCCGGTGAAGCTGACCATGGCGACGTCGCGGTGCCGCCCCAGCGGTTCGCCCACTTCGCGTCCGCCTCCTGGCAGCACATTGAACACGCCCGCCGGCATGCCGGCCTGGTGGGCCAGTTCGGCCACGCGCAGCGCGGTGAGGGTGGTTTCCTTGGCTGGCTTGACCACGATCGAGCAGCCCGCCGCCAGCGACGGACCGATCTTCCAGGCCAGCATCAGCAGCGGGAAATTCCATGGCAAGACCAGGCCGACCACGCCAATCGCCTCGCGCACGACCAGCGCCAGCGCGTTCGACCCCACGGGAGCGGTGTGGTCGTAGATCTTGTCGATCAGCTCCGCATGCCAGCGGATCGTGTGGATCGCTTCCGGCACGTCGGTGTTCTGGCATTCGCGGATTGGTTTACCGCTGTCGAGCGTTTCCATCACGGCCAGTTCGTGCGCGTTCTGCTCGAGCAGGTCGGCGAAGCGCAGCAGGATGTGCTTGCGCTCGGCGGGCGCCAGCCGGCTCCAGCGCCCGTCGTCGAAGGCGGCCTTGGCCGCCGCCACGGCGACGTCGACGTCTTGCGCTGCGCAAGCGGCGATGTGGGCCAGCAGCTGTCCCGTCGCCGGGTTGGTGGTCTCGAAGACCTGGCCCGACAGGGCGGGGACGAAGGCGCCATCGACGAAAGCCTGGGTCGGCAGCGCGAGCCTGTCGGCCAGGGCCGCATACTCGGCGGCGTTCAGGAGTGCGGCGGCCATCAGGCTTCACCTCCGACAATCGCTGCCACGTCGCGCTTGAGCTGGGCGACCACGGCCTGCAAGGCCTGCTGTTCGCCGGCATCGAGGCCTTGCAGCGGGGCCCGCACGCTGCCCGGGCGCAGGCCCGCCAGCGCGCAGCCGTGCTTGATCGACTGGACGAACTTGCCGCCCTCGAGATAATCCATCAGCGGCAGCATGGCCGACATGATGCGGCGGCCCTTGTCGAAATCCTTCTCGACGGCGCAGGCCTGATACAGCGCGATGTGTTCGCGCGGCAGGAAGTTGGAGCCGGCGCAGACCCAGCTGCGCGCGCCCCAGGCGAAGAATTCCAGCGCCTGGTCGTCCCAGCCGCACGACAGGCCGATACCTGGGAACTCGCGCGCCAGCATGTGCAGCTGGCCGGTCGAGCCCGAGCTTTCCTTGATCGCGATGATGTTCTTCGACGCTTGCGTGACGATGCGGAAGAACTCGCGGCCCATCGACATGCCCATGCGGCCCGGATAGTTGTACAACATGACCGGCAGGCCGGCGGCCTGGTCGATCGCCAGCGCGTGGGCCGCGTTTTCCTGCTCGGTCGGCAGCGCATAGGGCGGGGTGCCGACCAGGATGGCGTCGGCCTTGATGTCCCGTGCCAGCCTGGCGTAGCCGATGGCCTCTTCGGTGCGGATGGCGCCGGTGCCGATGATGAGCTGGGTGCGGGCGCCGATCACTTCCTTCGCCAGGGTGGCCAGTGCAACGCGCTCCTGGGTGCTGTGGGCATAGTATTCGCCGGTCGAGCCGGCGATGACGATGCCGTGCACGCCTTGCTCGATCAGGTATTCCAGCACGTCGGCGAATGCCTTCTGGTCGATTGCGCCATCCGCCGTCAATGGCGTGATCGCGGGGGTGTAGATGCCTTCGAATGTCATGATGTCCTCGGGTGAATATAGGTGAATACGGGTGAATGAAAGAGGTGCGGTCAGCGCTTGAGCGACGCCGCCTGTTCCAGGCTCATGCCGCGGGTTTCCGGGGCCAGCAGCAGCGATGCGGCGAGGCCGACGAAGGACACGGCGGCGGCCATGTACATGGTGTTGCCGATGCCGATGCCCTGCAGCGACATGGGCACGAGCCAGGTGCCGACGGCCGAGCCGATGCGCGTCATCGACGAGCCGACGCCGACCGCGAAAGCGCGGATCTCGGTCGGGAACAATTCGTTGGGATAGACCAGTTCGAGCACCTGGGCGCCGCCGATGAACAGGGCATAGGCGCCGAACATGACCAGCACCGGCATTTCGGAGCCGCCCGAGAAGGCGCCCAGGCCCAGCAGCGCCAGGGTCGACCACAGGAAGCTGTGGATGATCAGGGGACGGCGGCCCATGCTGTCGATCAGGCGCGTGGCGCCCACGCAGCCGACCACGAACAGCAGCGTGATCAGCACCGAGCCGTAGGCCGCCCAGTCGCCCTTCAGATTGAGCGCCTGCAGCACGATGGGGGCGAACGAGTACACGGCGAACATCGGCACCACGGCGGCGGTCCAGAACACGATCACGAACAGCATGCGCTTGCCGTAGCCGGAGTGCAGCAGGTCGCCCAGGCCGATCTTCTTTTCCGATTCCTGCGGCGGCATGTTCGCCAGCGAGAACGACGGACCATAAACGCGCTTGATGATGCGCTCGGCCTCGGCATGGCGGCCCTTGCTGACCAGCCAGCGCGGCGATTCCGGCGTCCCCAGTCGCACCAGGAACAGCAGCGCGCCCAGCACCGCGGAACTGGCCAGCACCAGGCGCCAGGCTTCATCGCCGCCGTGCTCGAGGATGACGTTGCCGACCATATAGGACAGGGCCGCGCCGACGAACCACATGATCGTCAGGCCGGCCAGGCGCGGGCCGCGGTTCTTTTGCGGCAGGAACTCGCACAGCAGGGAGCCGGCCACCGGATACTCGAGGCCGACGCCCAGGCCGACCAGGAAACGCAGCACGAACAGCGCCATGGCCGATTCGACCCAGAAGGTGCCGATGGAGCCGACGATGAACAGGATCGGGCCGACGAAGAACAGGCGCCGGCGGCCGATGCGGTCGGTCAGCCAGCCGCCGAGGAAGCCGCTGCAGAAGGTGCCGAGCATGGCGGAGGCGGCAATCATGCCCTGCCAGAACGAGTCCAGCCGCAGGTAATCCGAAAACTGGACGATGGCGACGCCGATGATGCTCAATATATAGCCGTCAAGGATCCAGCCGCCGCCCGCGCGCAGGGTCATCAACTGGTGGAAGCGGTTCAGCGGTACGTGTTCGATCGATATGGAGGGAACGCGCTCGGCGCTCGAGATACTTTTACTCATTGCAGATGGTCTCCTGTGATGTTCTGGTAAGTCTGCGGGTAAAGCGGTGTGATGTCGGATGCGATCGCCGGGGCGTCAACTCTCCAGGCCGGCCTGGCGCTGGCCCCACCACAGGGTGGCGTTCACGCCGAGCGACAGGAAGGGTTCGGGCGGCAGGCCGCTGGGCCCGGAGGTCGACAGCAGGAAGTCGATCAGCTCGTGGCGCTTGCCGGCGATCATGTCGGCCAGCAGGGTGCCGGTAACGGTGCCGCGGGTGATGCCCAGGCCATTGCAGAACAGGGAACCGTAGACGTTCGGCGCCAGCTGGCCGAAGAAGCCGCGGTGGTTCTGTGTCAGCGCCAGCGAGCCGCTCCAGGTGTAGTCGAAATCGACGTCCTTCAGCATCGGGAAGCGCCGCTCGAACGAGCGCCGGTGGTTGCGGGCCGCGCGCGCCAGGCAGTGGGGCTTCGATTGCTGGCCAGGGTTGAAGCTGAAGCTGTTGCGCATCAGGATGCGGTTGTCGTGCGTGCGGCGCACCGTGCTGCCGAACGGATCGGCCGGAATCACGCCCCAGAACGGCTTGCCGCCCAGCTGATCGCTCTCGGCCTCGGTCAGCGGCCTGCTGAGGCTCGCATACAGGTACATCGGCAGGACAGTCTGCTGCAGGAAGCCGAAGCGCGCACCGAAGGCGTTGTTGGCCAAAACCAGGCCATCGGCCACGATGCGGCCCTGGCGATGCGTGAGCACCGTTTTATCGCCATAATCCACGCCGGTGATGGCGGTGTTTTCGTACAGCGTGACGTTGGACGGCAGGCTGTCCGCCAGGCCCTTGACCAGGGCTGCGGGTTGCAGCAGCATGGTGCCGGGCGTGAACAGGGCCTGGCGGTAGAAGCCGGTGCCGATATGTCCGGGCAGCGCGTCGCCGGCGATCATCTCATACGGTTCGCCCAGCTTGTCCAGGCCGCGCCGGTAAGCGTCCAGCACGCGCACGCCGCGCGCCTCGACGGCGGCCTGGTATTTGCCGCTGGGGCGCATCTGGCAGTCGATGCCATGGCGCTCGACCAGCGCGTGCAGGATGTCCTGGCCGAGCCGGTTGAGTTTGAGCGTGGTGCGGGCGATGTCGATGTCGCCGATGTAGTCGTCGGCGCCGATGTCGTGGGGCAGGTCGATGGCGAAGCCGGCATTGCGGCCCGCCGTGCCGAAGCCGACTTCCTGGGCGTCGACCAGCACGATCTCGTCGTCCGGATAATGCAGGGCCAGCTGGCGGGCCGCGGCCAGGCCGGTGTAGCCGGCGCCGACGATCGCCCAGCGCGTATGCGTGTCGCCGCGGTGGGCGGCCCTGGCCTGGCGCGGCGGGGCCGTGTGAAACCAGCCGCAGCGCGCATCGTCGCGCGGCGTGACGCTAATCGTTTTCATATTGTCTCCAGTTCCGCTCGTGTTTTTTTTTGCAGCGGTGTTGAACTGAAGTCTAGGTAGTCGGCCATTCCGGCACAATCGACTTTTCTTCCCTAGAATTGATAACATGGCGTTATGAATAAGAATCCAGGCACGAACGCCGGCACCGACCAGCTGCTCCTCAAGATGCCGTCGCTCAGGGCGGTGAAGTGCTTCGTGGCGGCGGCGCGCTACCAGAGCTTCACGCGCGCGGCCGAGACCCTGTGCGTGACCCAGGCCGCGATCAGTCGCCAGATCCGCGAGCTCGAAGAGCACCTGGGCACGCCGCTGTTCGAGCGCGTCGGGCGCTCGGTCAGGCTCACGGCCGCCGGCTCGATCTTCTTCGACGCGGCCCAGCTCTCGTTCGTCAACATCGCCCAGGCCGCGGCGCGCGTGCGCAAGGATTACGGCAACCAGGGGCGGCGCACGCTGTCGCTGTGCTGTTCGCCGGCGTTCTCTGCGCTGTGGATGGCGCCCCGGCTGCCGGGCTTCTTCAGCACCCATCCGGACATCGACCTCGAGCTGGTCACGACCGAGAACTTCATGGCGCTCGAGCCGGGGATCCACCCTGATATCTTCATCACCAAGATGGCGCGCGTGCGCGACGGCTATGCGAGCGTGCCGCTGTTCCACGACCGCATCTATCCGGTCTGCACGCCGCGCTACCTGGCCGACCATCCCGAGGTCGCCACCATCGAGGGACTGCGCGCGAGCGTGCTGCTCAACCTGAGTCCTTATGGTCGCTCGCAGGTGGCGGAACACGTGGACTGGGGCGTGTGGCTGGCGATCCACCGCCTCGACCTCGAAGACCGTCCGCGCGACGGCGCGCACTACTTCAACGCCAACGACTACAACCTGCTGATCCAGATGGTGCTGGGCGACCAGGGCGTGGCGCTCGGCTTCGACCATTTGGTGGCGCCGCTGGTCGCGGCAGGGCGGCTGGTCAGGCCGGTCGAACAGGAACTGGTACTGGAAGAGACGCGCCACTACCTGGCTTATCGCGAGGAGCGGGCGGACGACAGTGCGATGGAGCGGTTTCGCGCCTGGTTCGCCGGGCAGGCGGGCTAGCGCGCATCAGGGTCCGATGTACGCGGCCAGTTCATCCGGCGTGCCATTCGGGAACGCCTCTTTCAGGTATGCCAGGAAGGCGGATACCCGCGCGCTGAGCAGGCGGCGCGACGGGTAGAGCGCCCACAGGGCGATCTCCGGTGCGTCCACCTCGCCCCAGCTGACCAGGGCGCCGGCGGCCAGGTCGTGGCTGACCAGCGATAGCGGCAGTTGCGCCGCGCCGACGCCAAGCCGCGCGGCGTCGCGCACCATGAACAGCGATCCCAGGCCCAGCCTTGGCTCGACCTCGATCGCCGCTGTGCCGGTCGGTTTCGCAAGCGGCCAGGTGCTGCGCTCGCGCCGTGTGCCACGCACCACGGCCGGTACGGGATGCCCGTCGGCAGGCAGCGCCAGGCCTGGCGCCGCCACGACCACCAGGCGGTCGCGCAGGAAGATACGCCCAACCAGGTTGGCGTCCGGCGCCGGATTGACGCGGATGACCAGGTCGATGCCTTCCTCGACCATATCGACCTCGCGGTCCTCATTCGTCACGTCGAGCCGCACGTCGGGATGCTTCAGCGCGAAACCGGCCGCCAGCTTGCCCATGGCGGCCTGCGAGAACAGCAGCGGCGCGCTGATGCGCAGGTGGCCGCGCACGCTGGCGGCGCCCTGGGCGATGGCGTCGGCCGTCTCGTCGATCTCGTTCAACAGCACGCTGGTTCGCTCATACAGCGCCTTGCCTTCCTCGGTCAGCCTGAGCACGCGCGCGCCGCGCTCGAACAGGCGCAGCTGCAGGCTGGTTTCGAGCTCCACGACATGGCGCGAGAGCGTCGCCTTGGGACGGCCCGTGGCGCGCGCCGCGCGCCCGACGCCACCGTGTCGGGCAACCAGGTTGAAATCGACCAGGGCCAGTAAATCCATGTGTGCCACTATTGAGACAGACTGTCTAAATATACCAGCTATCGGACCATCGATGGAATGCTTAAGATGAATCGTCACTTCCACAACCAAGCAAGGAGTCTCCATCATGACCATTCTCGTTACCGGCGCCACCGGCACCATCGGCCGTCAAGTCGTCCAGCAACTCGTCCAGCGCGGCGCCAGCGTGCGCGCCCTGGTGCGCAATCCGGCCAAGGCAGATTTCGCGCCCGGCGTCGAGGTCGTACAGGGCGACCTGCTCGACCCCGACTCGCTGCGCGGGGCATTCGTCGGCGTCTCCGCTTTCTTTTTGCTCAATGCCGTCACGCCGGACGAATTCACCCAGGCGCTCATCGCGCTGAACGTGGCCAGGGAGGAAGGCGTCTTGCGCGTGGTCTACCTGTCGGTGATCCACAGCGACCGTTACGTGAACGTGCCGCACTTCGCCGGCAAGTTCGGCGTCGAACGCATGATCGAGCAGATGGGTTTTTCGGCCACCATCCTGCGCCCGGCCTACTTCATGAACAACGAGTTGACGATCAGGGATGCGGTGCAGGCCTACGGTGTCTATCCGATGCCGATCGGCGCCAAGGGCCTGGCGATGGTCGATCCGCGCGACATCGGCGAAGTCGCCGCCATCTCGCTGATCCACCGCGCACGGGCGACCCGTCCCATGCCGCTCGAGCGCATCAACCTGGTCGGTCCCGACACGCTCACCGGCGACGATGCCGCATCGGTCTGGTCGAGCGTACTGGGCCGCCCGATCGCCTACGGCGGCGACGATACCCGCGGCTTCGAGCGGAACCTGCGCCAGTTCATGCCCGGCTGGATGGCCTACGACATGCGCCTGATGGCCGAGCGCTTCGTCGGCGACGGCATGGTGCCGGAAGACGGCGACGTGGCGCGCCTCACGGCGCTGCTGGGAAGGCCGCTGCGCACCTACCGCGATTATGTCACCGGGATGGTCGCCGAAGCCCACGCCGTGACGCAACCATGATGGCGTTGCTCGTCACGTAGCGCCCAGCAACCGCGCCAGCGCGTGCGGCGCCAGCGGCCGTGCGCACAGGTAGCCCTGGTAGGCCTGGCAGCCGTTCTCGAACAGGAAGTCGCGCTGGGCCGCCGTTTCCACGCCTTCGGCCAGCACCTTCAGGCCCAGATTGGCGCCCAGGGCGATGATGGTGCGCGCGATGACGGCATCGTTCGGATTGGTGGTCAGGTCGAGCACGAAGGAGCGGTCGATCTTGAGCATGTCGAGCGGCAGTCGGCTCAGGTAGGCGAGCGACGAATAGCCGGTGCCGAAATCGTCGATCGCGAAGGTCAGGCCATGGGCCTTGAGGGCGTTGATCTTTTCGATCGCATCCTCGACGTCGTCCAGCAGCGTGCCTTCGGTAATCTCGAGCTTGAGCTTGCGCGGATCGGCGCCGCTCGACGCCAGGCAGCCGAGCACCTGGGCCACGAAAGCGGGGTGGTGCAACTGGCGCGCGCTGACGTTGACGGCGAGCTCCAGGTGCCTGGTCTCGGCTTGCCGGCTCCAGGCCGCCAGCTGGCGGCAGGCGCAGTCGAGTACCCAGTGGCCGAGGGGCAGGGCCAGCCCGATTTCTTCGGCCAGCGGGATGAACTCGGCGGGCGAGACCATGCCGCGCCGCGGGTGGCGCCAGCGAACCAGCGCCTCGACGCCGGCGATGCGGCCGTCGCGTTCGACCTGCGGCTGGTAGTGCAAAAAGAACGCATGGTCGCGCAAGCCCGCACGCAAATCGCTCTCGAGCGCCAGGCGCGCCGTGGCCGCGGCCTGCAGCGAGGGATCGAAGAAACGCACGGTGCCGCGCCCGGCCGCCTTGGCCCGATACATCGCCATGTCGGCGCGCCTGAGCAGTTCGCCGGCGTCCCTGGCATCGTCGGAAAACACCGTAATGCCGATGCTGGCGCCGAGCTGCAGGCTCTCGCCGTCGAGCTGCACCGGCTGGTCCAGCAGGTGACTGATACGTTCAGCCTCGTGCTTTGCGTGGGCGCAGGCCTGTTCCCGTTCGTCGGGAATCCGCTCGAGCAGGATGGCGAATTCATCGCCGCCGAAGCGGGCCACCATGGCGTCGGGGGCGGCGCCAGCCGTCAACCGCACCGCCATCTGCTGCAGCAGACGGTCGCCGGCGGTATGGCCGAGCGTCTCGTTGAGCGTCTTGAAATTGTCGAGGTCGATCAACAGCAGCGCTTTGAAGTACGGCGACCTTGGACAACAGGATTGACATGAACACCATCGCAGAACACGATATGGAGGCGATCGCCGCCGGCAGCGCCATCTACGGCACCGGCGGCGGCGGCGACCCCTACCTGGGCAAGCTGCTGGCCATGCGCACCATCCGCGAGCACGGCCCGGTGCAACTGGTCGACCTGGATCATTTCGACGACGACGACCTGATCGTGCCGATCGCGATGGTCGGCTCACCCTCGGTAATCCTGGAAAAGCTGCCGCAAGTAGAACCGATGCTGGCGGCGCTGGCGGCGCTCGAGCGCCATCTCGGCAAGCGCGCCAAGGGGCTGATGTCGATCGAGGTCGGCGGCATCAATTCCACCATTCCGTTTTGCGTCGCCAGCCGCCTGGGGCTGCCGCTGGTCGATGGCGACACCATGGGCCGCGCCTTCCCCGAGCTGCCGATGACCTTGTGCACCCTGCACGGCATCCTGCCCTGGCCCTTGTGCATCGCCGACGAGAAGGGCAATGTATTCACCGCCGAGGTGGCCGACATCCACGCCGCAGAGCAGTACGTGCGCACGATCACGATGGAGATGGGCGGCGCCGCCTGCCTGGCCCTGTACTCGATGAGCGCGGCGCAGGCGCGCAAGGCGCTGGTGCCGCGCTCGATCAGCGCCGCGCGCGATGCCGGCCAGGCCCTGTTCGACGCGCGTCGCCAGCATGCCGACCCGGTCGGCGCGGTGGTGCGGGCCACCGGCGGCTACCTGCTGTTCAAGGGCAAGGTGAGCGACGTGTCGCGCACCGTCGATGGCCGCTTCAGCTTCGGCCTGGCCAGCGTGCAGGGGCTCGACGATTGCGCCGGCCGCCAGGCCGGTCTGCGGTTCCAGAACGAATTCCTGATGCTCGAGAGCGATGGCGCGGTGCTGTGCACCACACCCGACCTGATCGTGCTGCTCGACCTGGAAAGCGGCGAGCCGATCACGGCCGAGCAAACCCGCTTCGGCCTGCGCGTCGCCATCGTCGCCATTCCCTGCGTGGCCGCCTGGCGCACGCAGGCCGCGCTGGCCCTGGTCGGGCCGCGCAAGTTCGGATATGCCTGCGACTACGTCGCGGTCGAACAACGGGTGCTGGAACGCTGAGTCGGCGCGCCGGCGCCGCCGGCGTCAGCGCTTCTTCGCTACCTGCTTCACCTTGCGGAAATGCTCGACCAGTTTGCGCGTGGTCGCATTGAAGGCCGCCAGTTCGTCGGGCGACACCACCGCCCGCAGCGCATCCAGGTAGCGCTGCTTGATTTCCAGGTGTTCGGTGAACGCGACCCGCCCCGATTCGCTCAGGCGCAATTCGGTCTTGCGCTTGTCGACGTGGTGCGGCGACGAGATCACCAGCCCATTCTTCTTGAGACTGTTCAGCGCGCGCCCGACCGACACCTTGTCGTATTCCCAGTAGCTCGCCAGCTCGCTCGCGGTGATGCCCGGCGCGTAGCCGATCGCCTCCAGCGCGCGCCATTCCACCAGCGCCAGTCCCGTCTTCGCCTGCATCGTCTGTTCATAGACCCGGTTCAGCAGGGTCGTCAGTATCTCGACCTGGCCCAGGTCGTGCAGGTAGGACTCGGGCGGGAAGACGCCCTGGGCGGCGTCGTTGCCGGCGACGCGGTCGAGAAACGCGGCGGCATTGCGCGATGCCGCGTCCAGCATGGTTGTCTTCAATTCAGTCTCCGGTGGCGCGTCGACTATTCATTGTAGTGCAGCCGCACGCGCCTCATGTCGATTCGATTCAAATGGTTTGACATTGGTTTCATATGAAACTAATATCGATTCAAAATACGATGATAGCACGGCCACCGTGCATCGACATCTGGAGACGACATGCCTGCTCACATCCAGGCCGCGCACAAGCGGCCGACCAGTCCCTGGCTGATCCTGGGGTTCTTCACGCTGGCCTATGCGCTGGCCTATCTCGACCGGCAGGTGCTGACCCTGCTGATCGAACCGATCCGCCACAGCGTCGGCCTCAGCGACACCCAGCTCGGCCTGCTCCAGGGCGGCGCTTTCGCCATCTGCTTCGCGCTGGGCGGGGTGCCGCTCGGCTGGCTGGTCGACAACGGCAACCGCGTGCGGGTGGCGTCCGGCTGCATCGCGGTGTGGAGCATCGCCACCGGCTTCACCGGCCTCGGCACCACCTATGCCCAGCTGCTGGCGGCGCGCTCGGCGACCGCGGTGGCCGAGGCGGGCTGCTCGCCGGCGGCGATCTCGGTGTTCGCCGACGTGTTCGCGCCGCGCCAGCTGCCGCGCGCCACCGCCATCTACATGAGCGCGCCCTATATCGGCGGCGGGGCGGCCCTGTTCCTGGGCGGCCTGGCGCTGCACGGCTTCGAGCAAAGCGGCGGGCTGGTCCTGCCGCTGGCCGGCCACCTCGAACCCTGGCAGGCGGTGTTCGTGGTGCTGGCGCTGCCCGGGCTGCTGCTGGCGCTGCTGATGCTGCTGTTGCTGCGCGAACCGCCGCGCCTGGGTAGCGGCGCCGCCTCCGTGCGCCAGACCAGCCTGCGCGAAACGGTGCGCTTCATCGCCCGCGAGTCGGGCCACCTGCCGGGCTACTTCCTGGCCTACGCCTGCATCCTGGCCGCGCTGTTCTCGCTGCTGACCTGGTATCCGGCGCTGGCGGTGCGCGCCGGCTACGGCGAGGCGGCGGCGGTCGGCCGTCCGCTGGGACTGGCGTTCATGGTGTGCGGCATCGCCGGCACCCTGGGCGCCCAGTGGATCGTCGGGAAGGTCGCGGACCAGGACGTGCTGCCGCGGGTGCTGCGCATCGCCCGCTGGATGACGCTGGCGGTCGGCGCGCTGGCGCTGGCGCAGTGGTCGACCGCGAGCTTCATGCCTTCGCTGGCCTGTTACGCCCTGGCGATCCTGGCGACCAGCGTGC
The DNA here is from genome assembly GCF_030770395.1 of Telluria beijingensis. Taxonomy (GTDB): domain Bacteria; phylum Pseudomonadota; class Gammaproteobacteria; order Burkholderiales; family Burkholderiaceae_D; genus Telluria; species Telluria beijingensis. The sequence goes on from NZ_CP132480.1 coordinate 3,897,243, forward strand.
TGACCTCGATCATGCCGATCCCGCTGCAGGTGGGCGTGCCGAACCGCATGCGCGGCCGGGTGACGGGACTGTTCCTGCTCAGCGTGAACCTGGTCGGGGTCACCCTCGGCACGGCGCTGATCGGCGCCATCAGCGACGCCTTCGGCGGCAGCGCCGCGGCGCTGGCTGCGGCGATGGCCGGCGTCATCGTGGCCTGCAGCGCGGCCGCTTTCCTGTTCCTGCGGCGCGCCGCGCGGCGCCTGCCGCCGCCGGCAACGATCCCTCCACTCACTACGAAAGCAAGCAATGAAGCGTCATGAATTCGCCGCCACCAACGCGGACCTGGATTATGTGGTGGCCCTGCTGGGCGACCAGGGCTTCCAGGCCAACTATTCCGGCCCCACCACCATCGAGCAGATGCGCACCGGCACCGCGCTGCTGGTGGACGACGACAAGCTGAAGGACGTCCCCGCCGGCGTCGAGGTGACGCCGATGGAACTCGCGGGCCGGCCCGCCGAACGCCTGCATGGCGGCGCGCCGGACACCGGCAAGGTCATCGTGTATCTGCATGGCGGCGGCTTCATCCGCGGCAGCCTGGACATGGGCCGCGCCAACGCCGCCGAGCTGGCGCATGCCGCGCGGGTACCGGTGATCTCGGTCGCCTACCGCCAGGCGCCCGAGCATCCGTTTCCCGCGGCCACCGAGGATATCCTGGCGGTCTACCGCGCCCTGCTGGCGCGCGGCTACCTGCCTGGACAGATCGTGGTGGCGGGCGAATCCGCCGGCGGCTGCCTGGCGCTGACCCTGCTGCCGCACCTGGTGCAAGAAGGCCTGGCGCTGCCGGCCGGCGTGGCCGGGATCTCGCCGATGACCGACCTGCGCATGAGCGGCGCGTCCTGGGATACGAACGCCGGGCGCGACATCGCCACCCGCGAGATGGGACGGCGCATGGTGGGGCTGTACATCCGCGAGCAGGACCTCGATCATCCGCTGGCCGCGCCGGTGAATGGCGCGGTGCCGCCGGCGGCCCCTATCCTGCTGTGCGTCGGCACCCACGAAACCATGCTCAGCGACGTCGAGCGCTATGCCGGCCAGGCCGACGCCGCCGGCGCCGACGTCACCCTCAACCTGTACCAGGCGATGCCGCACGGGTTCACCAAATTCGCCATTCCGCTGGCGCGCCAGGCGATCGCCGACGTCGCCCGCTGGTGCGCCGCGCGCCTCGGCAGGGCGTAATTCCGCTCCGCCCGCAAGCCCGCCAGAGGCAGGGGACCGACGGAGCCGCATCAGCTACACCAACACCATAACGACAGGAGACAAGCATGAAAAAGAGCCGTTTGCAGGCAGGGGTACTGTTGTGCTGCATGAGCGTGGGCGCCGCCGCGGCGGACCAGGCGAAGCAGGCCGACCAGGCGCCGCCGGCCGTCCCGCAGGCCGGGCCGGCTCCGGCCGCGAAAGGCGAGATCGCCGAAGTCATCGTCACCGCGCAGCGGCGCGCCGAATCGACCCAGCGCTCCTCGCTGTCGATCGAGGTGTTCGGCGCCGACAAGCTGCAGGAGGGCGGCATCGCCCAGGCGCGCGACCTGGTGAAGCTGGCGCCGGGACTGCAGATCGGGCAGGGCGGGGCGGCGACCCAGATCTATGTGCGCGGGGTCGGCACCTTTGCCGCCACGCCGCTGGGCAATCCGGCGGTCGCGGTGAATGTCGACGGCGTCTATGTGTCGCGCTCGCCCGCGGTCGAGGGCAATTTCTACGACCTGGAGCGGATCGAAGTCGTGAAGGGGCCGCAAGGCACGCTGTACGGCCGCAATGCCAGCGGCGGCGCGATCAACCTGATCACCAATAAGCCGCGCTTCGACCGCGTGTCCGGCGAGCTGAATGCCGAAGCGGGCAACTACGGCCTGCGCAAGGGCGAGCTGGCGGTCAACCTGCCGGTGTCGAGCGTGCTGGCCCTGCGCGCCGCGGCCCAGGTGGTCGAGCGCGACGGCTACGCGAGCCAGGGCATGGACGACGCCAAACAACGCAGCGGCCGCCTGCACGCGCTGTTCAAGCCGAGCGCCGATCTGTCGCTGCTGCTGTCGGCCGACGCCAGTCATGTCGGCGGCAAGGGCCCGGCCTATGTCTTCAAGGGCGTCGACACCACGCTCGCGGACGCGGTCCGGGCGCGCGGCGGCGTCTTGCCGACCGGCCTGCGCGTCAACGGCACCGACCCGCAAATGCAATCGCTGTACTACGGCATCGGCGCCGCCCTCGGCATGTGCGTGCCGGACGCGGCCCTGGCCGCGGCCGCGAATGCCGCCGGACCGGCGCCGGTCACCGGCGCGCCGCGCGGCCTGTGCCCGGCGGGCCAGAGCTCGCTGCTATCGCCGCCCGGTATCGGTCCCCATGGCGCGCAACCCTTCGTCGACAACGATTTCTCCAACCTCAGTGCCGAGCTGAACTGGGACCTGGGCGCGGCGACCCTGACCGTGCTGCCGGCCTACCGCAAGGTCGAGAACCGCTACACCACCTATGCGCTGGTGACCTATCTCAACGATGTGGACGGGCAGGCGGAAACCTCGCATACCCGCTCGCTCGAGGTCCGGCTCGGCAATGCCGACGGCGACGCCAAGTGGGTGCTCGGCGCCTACTACGCGAACGAAGACCAGTCGGCGGCCACCGCGACCCTGGCCGGCGCCCTGCTGGCGCGTAATATCAACGCGTACGAGATCACGTCCGAATCGAAGGCCCTGTTCGGCCAGGTCAGCTACAGCCTGGGCCCGTCCCTGCGCGCCATCGGCGGCCTGCGCCATACCCGCGAGAACCGCTCGATCGACGGCCGCAACTTCAGCGCCGGCGCCGGCCTGCCGTTCGTGCCGGGCCAGCCCTGCTACCGCCAGGCGGACCCCTGCCTGCGCGACACCTTCATCGGCGAGCGCGACTACAAGAACACGTCGTACAAGATGGGCGTCGAATATGACCTGAGCCGCTCGCAGATGCTGTACCTGACGCTGTCCACCGGCTACAAGGGCGGCGGTCCGAATCCGGTGTCGGTGCTGGGCACGGCCAACGTGGCGTCGTTCTACGAGCCGGAAAAGCTCACCGCGCTGCAGGCCGGTTCGCGCAACAGCTTCCTCGGCAACCGGCTGCGGGTCAATATGGAAGGCTTCTACTGGAAATACAAGAACGCCCAGCAGAACTACTCGACCCTGAACGCGATGGGCAATGTGGTCGGCTCGACCGCCAACGCGGGCCAGGCGACCATCTATGGCGCCGAGTTCTCGGTGACCTACAAGCCGACCCCGAACGACACCCTGCAGCTGGGTGTGGAACTGCTGCACTCCAAATTCGACGCCTTCCGCTACGCCTCGGCCGGCGCCATCGCCAACGTCAGCACCGGCTGCCAGGTCGCACCCGGCACGCCGTTCCCGACCCTGGACTGCAGCGGCTTCGAGCTGCCGCGCGCGCCGAAGCAGTCGGGCAGCGCCAGCTGGAGCCGGATCTTCGACCTGGCCAGCGGCGGCGAGATCGAGGCCACGCTGTCGACCCAGTTCTCCGCCGGCCGCTACCTGACCGCCGACTTCACCCCGGCCTCGCGCGCGGGCGGCTATGTCAGCGGCGACTTCACGCTGGCCTATCGCACGCCGCGCGACGACTGGACCCTGGCGGCCTTCGTGCGCAACCTGAACGACGCCACGATCTATACCGGCGCCTTCACCGCGCCCGGCGTGCTGCGCAGCCTGACCCTGGCCAATATCGCGGCGCCGCGCACCTGGGGCCTGCGCCTGAACAAGCGTTTCTAAGGCAGCCCGCCACCTTGCCGCCTAGAGCGGCAAGGTGGTGTCGTACTTTACTTCGCGCAGCGCCACGCTGGTATTCACCTGCGCCAGCCCGTTCAGCTTCACCATCACATTGTGCAGGAAGTCGTGGTAGGCCTCCATGTCGGCCACCACCACCTTGACCATATAGTCCGAACTGCCGGTGGTCTCGTAGCACTCCACCACCTCGGGCCGCAGCCGCATCACTTCCTCGAACTGCTCGACCACGCCTTCGGCATGGCGCTGCAACGACACGTGCAGCAGGCACACCACGGCCAGGCCCAGCTTGCGGCGGTCGAGCAGGGCGGTGTAGCGCACGATATAGCCGTTCTCTTCCAGCTCCTTCTGGCGCCGCCAGCAGGGGCTGGCCGACATGCCGATCTTCTCGGCCAGTTCGTTGGACGACACCCTGCCGTTCTTCTGCAGTTCGGCGAGAATTTTGAGTGATGCCGGGTCGAGCGGTGCGTTTTTCATTTATTGTCATCGAAATCGAAAGGATCTCGCCAGTTTAATGCTTGTGGGCGAGTAAATAGAAATAATTTGCCGCAGCGTGCGGCATATCCTGTCTTCACATAATAACCACGTGAGACCATGAATTCGATGACCCACCCGCCAGCCCTGCTGGCCGACCCCGACTACGCCCTCGACGACAACCTGACTCGCGAGACGGGCCGCGTGTTCCTGACCGGCACCCAGGCCCTGGTGCGCCTGCTGTGCATGCAAAAAATCGTCGACCAGCGCAATGGACTGGACAGCGCCGGCTTCGTCAGCGGTTACCGCGGTTCGCCGCTGGGCGCGGTGGACCAGGAACTCTGGCGCGCCAAAAACCTGTTGCAACAACACCGCATCGACTTCCTGCCGGCGATCAACGAGGAACTGGGCGCCACCGCCGTCATGGGCTCGCAGCAGGTCGAGGCCGACCCCACGCGCAAGGTCGAGGGCGTGTTTGGCATGTGGTACGGCAAGGGCCCCGGTGTCGACCGCGCCGGCGACGCCCTCAAGCACGGCCACGTCTACGGTTCGTCGCCACACGGCGGCGTGCTGGTGATCCTGGGCGACGACCACGGCTGCGTATCGTCGTCGATGCCGCACCAGAGCGAACAGGCGTTGATCGCCTGGAGCATGCCGGTACTGAACCCCGCCAATATCCAGGAATACCTCGAGTTCGGCCTGTACGGCTGGGCCATGTCGCGGTTCTCGGGCGCCTGGGTCGGCTTCAAGGCGATTTCCGAGACAGTGGAGGGCGGGGCGGTGGTCGAGCTGCCGCCGCTGCCCACCTTTACTGCGCCGCAGGACTATGTGGCGCCGCCGGACGGCCTGCACAACCGCTGGCCCGACTTGCCCGGCCTGGCGCTGGAACAGCGTGCCGAGGCCAAGCTCGAGGCGGTGCAAGCCTTCGCCCGCGCCAACTCGATCGACCGCCTGGTGGTGGCCGCGCCCCATGCCCGCATCGGCATCCTCGGCGCCGGCAAGGCCTACCTCGACCTGGTCGAGGCGCTCGAACGTATGGGCCTGCCCCTGGCGCGGCTGGAACAGCTGGGCGTGCGGGTCTATAAACCCGGCCTGACCTTCCCGCTCGAGCGCACCCGCCTGGCCGCTTTTGCCGAGGGACTGGAAGAAATCCTGGTGGTCGAAGAGAAGGGTCCGGTCATCGAGCAGCAACTGAAGAACCTGTTCTACAACCTGCCGGCCGAACGCCGCCCCATGGTGGTGGGCAAGGCCGACCGCGACGGCCAGCCGCTGCTGTCGGCGCTGGGAGAATTGCGGCCCTCGCGCATCGCGCCGGCCCTGGTGCACTGGCTGGCGCCGCGCTTCCCCGAGCTCGCGCTAATGAACATGCTGCCCGCGTTCTGCGGCGCCGCGCTGCCCTCGAACGCGGCCGACGGCGTCAAGCGCACGCCCTATTTTTGCTCGGGCTGCCCGCACAATACCTCGACCCGCGTGCCGCAGGGCAGCCGCGCCTATGCCGGCATCGGCTGCCACTTCATGGCAACCTGGATGAAGCGCGATACCAACTACCTGTCGCAGATGGGCGGCGAAGGCGTCAGCTGGGTCGCGTCCTCGCGCTTCGTCGGCGAGCCGCATGTGTTCCAGAACCTGGGCGACGGCACCTTCTACCATTCGGGCTCGCTGGCGATCCGCCAGGCGGTGGCGGCGCGCACCAACATCACGTATAAAATCCTGTACAACGACGCGGTCGCGATGACCGGCGGCCAGCCGGTGGACGGCAGCCTGTCAGTGCCGCAGATCGTGCAGCAGGTGGTGAGCGAAGGCGCGCGCAAGGTGGTCGTGGTGACCGACCAGCCAGACAATTACGCGCAAGTCCGCCTGCCGGACGGCGTCACCGTGCACCACCGCGACGAGCTCGATGCGATCCAGCGCATGCTGCGCGAAGTCGCCGGCGTCACGGTGCTGGTCTATGACCAGACCTGCGCCGCCGAGAAGCGCCGCCGGCGCAAGAAGAACAAGCCGGGCAAGACCGTGTTCCCCGATCCGGCGCGCCGCATGGTGATCAACCCGGCCGTGTGCGAAGGCTGCGGCGACTGCGGCGTGCAATCGAACTGCCTGTCGATTCTGCCGCTGGAGACCGAATTCGGACGCAAGCGCCAGATCGAGCAATCGTCGTGCAACAAGGATTATTCATGCGTCGAAGGCTTCTGCCCGAGCTTCGTGTCGGTGCTGGGCGGCGCGCTGCGCAAACCGGCCAGCGTCGCGCTGTCGCTGGCCGATCTCGAGCGCGCCCTGGCGGCCTATCCCGAACCACGCCCGCAGGCGCTTGCAAAACCGTTCGAGATCCTGGTGGCGGGCGTGGGCGGCACCGGCGTCGTCACCGTCGGCGCCCTGATCACGATGGCGGCCCACCTGGAAGGCAAGGGCGCCTCGACCCTCGATTTCATGGGCTTTGCCCAGAAGGGCGGCGCCGTGCTGTCGCATGTGCGGGTGGCGCAGTCGCCCGCGCGCCTGAACCAGGTCCGCATCGACCTGCGCCAGGCCGACGCCGTCTTCGCCTGCGACCTGGTGGTGGCGGCCATGCCGGACAGCCTGTCGGTGATGCGCGAGGGGCACACCGTGGTGGTGGCCAACGACCGCGAAATCCCCACCGCCGATTTCACGCGCGAGCGCGATGCCACGATCAATAAAGAGGGCCTGCTCGAGAAACTGGGGATGGCGGCGGGGGCGGACAGGCTGCGGCGGCTCGATGCCCACGAGACGGCGGCGCGCTTCCTGGGCGACCCGATCGGCGGCAATATCCTGTTGATGGGCTATGCCTGGCAGGCGGGCCTGGTGCCGGTGGGCCTGCCGGCCCTGATGCGCGCGATCGAACTCAATGGCGTCGCGATCGACATGAACAAGCGCGCGTTCACGCTGGGTCGCCTGGCCGCGGCCGACATGGGGGCGCTGGAAAAGCTGGATCGCACGGGTGTCAAAGTGGTCCAGTTCACGCCGCCGAAGTCGCTGGCCGACACCGTCGCACTGCGCAGCGCCTTCCTCGCCAAATACCAGGACACCGCCTATGCGGCGCGCTACGAACAGGCGGTGGCCGCCGTCGAGCGCCGCGAAAGCGAACTCGATGCCGGCGGCGCGCGCCGACTGAGCAAGCTGGTCGCGCGCAACCTGTTCAAGGTGATGGCCTACAAGGACGAATACGAGGTGGCACGCCTGCACGCCGATCCGGCCTTCCGCGAGCAGATCGCGGCCAGTTTCGAAGGCGACTACAAGCTCGCCTTCCACCTGGCGCCGCCGCTGCTGGCGCGCAGCAAGCCAGGTTCGACCGTCCCGCGCAAGATGCGCCTGGGCGGCTGGATGATGCCGGTGTTCGGCGTGCTGGCCAGGTGCAAGTCGCTGCGCGGCGGACCGCTGGACGTGTTCGGCTACACGGCCGAGCGCCGGCGCGAACGGGCGCTGCGCGACCGCTACCTGGCTTTTGCCGGCACGCTGGCCGACAGCCTGCGCGCCGACAACCTGGACGCCGCGCTGGCGCTGGCCCAGTTGCCGGACGGGGTGCGCGGCTATGGCCACGTCAAGCTGGCCGCGCTCGACAAGTTCGACGCCGACTGGGAGCGCCTGCTGGCCGCCTACCGCGGCGGGAAGGTGGTGGAATTGCGGCGCGCTTGAACCGGGGCGGCGGGCATTCATTTGGACAAATGTATATAATGCGGACTTGGCCTCGAGTCCGCAACCATGCCCCCTGACACCTCCCCGCACGACGTTCGCAGCGCCTTCCGGCGCGAACTCACTTCGCCGCATCTGTGGCAGACCCGCATCGTGGTGGTCGGCCTGGCGGCGGTGGCCGGGCTGGTGGTGGTCGGCTTTACCTGGCTGGCCGAAAGCGCCTTCGGCCTGTTCCTCGGCCTGGCCGATACCGCGTGGTGGGCGCCGCTGCTGTGGACCCCGCTGTGCTGCGCGGCCATCGCCTGGCTGACGCGCCGCTACGCGCGCGGCGCGGCCGGTTCGGGCATCCCGCAGGTGATGGCGGCGCTCGATCCGGCGCTGTCCGGCGGACGCCGGCCGCTGCTGGTGTCGCTGCGCCTGAGCCTGGCCAAGATCGTGCTCACGTCGGGCGGCCTGCTGGGCGGCATGTCGCTGGGGCGCGAAGGCCCGTCGGTCCAGATCGCGGCCGGCATCATGCTCACGGCGCGCCGCTGGCTGCCGCGCCATAGCGGCATCACCGCCCACTCGCTGCTGGTGACGGGCGGGGCGGCCGGCATCGCGGCCGCCTTCAATACGCCGCTGGCCGGGGTCATGTTCGCGATCGAGGAATTATCCCGCACGCCCGAGCAGCGCAATAGCGGCCTCTTGATCGCGGGCATCGTGCTGGCCGGCCTGATCGCCGTTTCGGTATACGGCAACGGCACCCATTTCGGCGTGATCCGTCCCGGCCCGATCGGCCTGCCGCTATTGATGCCGGGCCTGCTGACGGCGCTCGCTTGCGGCCTGGCCGGCGGCCTGTTCGCGCGCCTGCTGGTGACCTGCCTGCGCGGGAAATCGGACGACCTGCCCACCCGCTGGCGTGCGCGCCATCCGATCCGTTTTGCCGCCGGCTGCGGCCTGGCCGTTGCGCTGATCGGCATCGTCAGCGGCGGCGCCACTTACGGCAGCGGCAACGAAGCCACGCACGGCTTGCTCAATAACGAGGCCAGCGTGCCCGGCGCCTACGCCCTGTTCAAGTTCGTCGCGACCTGGCTCACTGCCTGGTCCGGCATCCCGGCCGGCATCTTCGCGCCGTCGCTGTCGATCGGCGCCGCGCTCGGCCACGACGTGGCGCTGCTGACCGGCTACCCGCACGGGGCGGCGCTGATCGCGCTCGGCATGGTCGGCTTTTTGGCGGCCGCCACCCAGGCGCCGCTGACCGCCTTCATCATCGTGATGGAGATGGTCGACGGGCACAGCATGGTGCTCAGCCTGATGGCTTGCGCGCTGGTGTCGAGCACCGTGTCGCGGGTGCTGAGTCCACCGCTGTATGGCACGCTCGCGGGGCTGCAACTGCCGCCGCGCGCGGTCCCGGCGCGCGACGGCCAGCCCGATCAGGCAGCCGGCAAGAACGGAGAGCCGGCCTAGCCGCGGCGCAGGCGCGCCCCGAGCTCCTGGATCCGCGCCTCTCCTTCGCGCAGCGCCGCGCGCGAGGTGTGCACCGAGTAGTAGCCGGTCACCAGCTCGTGCGGATGCGGCACGGCCGAGCCGAGCACGAACTGCGTGTCGCTGCGCGCCTCGAATTCCACCGCCAGGTTCGACTGTTCGAAGGCGACCAGTTCCTGCGGCTGCAGCGCTTCGCCGTTGGCCAGCAGGCCGTCCTCCGCCGTCGCGACCCACAGCACGGTATGCTCGCCAGGCGGCAGGTACAGCCAGCGCTCGCCCGCCTTCAGGCTGACGGCCAGGTAGTTCATCGGCGACGGCGCGGCGATCGCGCTCTCTGCACCGCCATGGCTGCCGAGCAGCACCCGTACCGGGCCGCTGGTGGCGATGTCCTCGCCTGGCTGGAACACGGCGCTGGTCGGCCCGAGCTCGTGCTCCGGCGGCAGCGCCACCCACAGCTGAAAACCGCGCACCCGGTTGCCCTGTTCGTCGCCCACGCTGCCGCCATGCCACATGCCGCGGCCGGCCTGCATCCACTCGACGCCGCCCTTCGGCAGCACGGCCGTGTGGCCATCCGGATCGACCAGGTCCATGCGGCCATCGATCAGGTAGGACAGGGTGGCGATGCCCGAATGCGGATGCAGCTCGCCGACGAAGGGCTGGCCCTCGAAGTCGAAGTAGTCGAGGAAGACGAACGGTTTAAGTAACTGGCCGAAGTCCGAGGGGCTCATCAGGCGGGTCACGGGGCCGTGCTTGCGGCCGACCGTGCGGCGGGCGATCCGGCGCAGGGCCGGGCTTTGTTGCTGTGCCAGTGCGGGCATGGTCGTTCTCCTTGGTGGGTTGGGGTGTCGATAGAGGGGAACTCTGGTCGGTGTTTCGGTGTCTGAAACTACGTAAGCAGGTAAGACGCAGCACTATTGAATTGCTCTTCCATTCCGCGAAAACCAAGCGGAAGAACGAGAGTGTACGAATGCGTTCGTCAAATCGGCTTCTTGCCAACTTACATGTGAAAGACGGCTCGCAACCAGCGTCCTCGCGACGCATGCTGCGCTACCCGTGGCGAGTCTGGTGGCAACGCCAGGCACTGCCACCGGCGTTTTGCCGGTGGTAGGCGGGAAAGTAACGCCTGTCAGATACGAGCGCGGTTTATAGGACGGTTCGGGGCAGGAAGAGAACGCTGAGCACATTTGTTGACGTTCTTGATAGCAGATCGACGGTCCGTTCCACGCCAATACCGCGGCTGCCCAGCTGTCGGGGGCGATCGCCGGGCTGGGCATCGCGCTGCTGCCGGGTGTCCTGTCGGCCCCGCACATCGCCGCCGGTCGCCTGCGCGTGGTCTTGCCGGGCTACGGCACCGGCGCCGCCGGCGTGCACTTCGTCTAGCTGAGCCGGCGCCAGCTGCCGCGCGCGGTGTCCGCCTTCCTTGACTTCGCCACCGCCACGATCAAGGAACTCGGCTTGATCTAGCCCGTCCAGCGCAGGGGCCGGTATTGACGCGGCCGCAGCAAGCCTTTATTGCTTTCAGTAAAATATGCAGTGAATCGCCGGCCGCCACGCCGGCGATCGTCATTTTCGCCCCTTGACTTGCATTTTTGTGAAGACCGACACCATGGCCCCCAAACACGATCCCATCCCCTGGCGCGAAGCCATCGCCGCGCTGCGTCATATCTGGCGCGAGGCCGGCGGCTTCTTCCTGAGTATCGAACTGTGGATGATGGTGCTGCTGTCATGGATCACCGTGGCCGGTTTCTGGCTGGCGTATACAGGCGACGTACGCGCGCTGCCGGTATTCGGCGCAGCCATTGGCTACGTCGTGCTGCGCGTCGTGCTGCACCTGCGCCGCATCCTGGCCTGGCCCTTCCTTTGATATAGGTCGGGCTGGCGCCCGTGGCGGGTTTATTTCCCTTGGGTATTGTGATGGCAAATGAGAATGACTATAATTCTCATTTACATTCATACCAATTAGACGGGATTTGCCATGAACCAGCCGCACCAGTCGCCTTGCGCCCACACGTTTCGCCGCAAGGCGCTCACCCTGATGATCGGCAGCGCCTGGGGCACCGCCTGCGCCGTCGCGCCGCTCGCCATGCTGGCCGGGACGGCGCATGCGCAGGAGGCCGCAGCGCCGCAAATCGAGCAGGTCCTGATCACCGGCGCCCGCACGAGCGACGACGCGCCGTACATGGGCGGCGGGGTGGCGCGGCGCGGCAGCATCGGCGTGCTGGGCGCGGCGGACATCATGGACACGCCGTTCAGCACCATGAACTACACCTCGCAACTGCTGGAAGACCAGCAGGCGCGCACGCTGGCCGACGCGATCGTGAACGAAGCCTCGGTGCGCGTGACGACGTCGACCTCGGGCTTCGGCGAAGACTTCCAGATCCGCGGCTTCGGCGTGTCGAGCGGCGACGTCGGCGTCAACGGCCTGTATGGCCTGGCCTCGGGCAACCGCATGCCGACCGCGCTGATGGAGCGGGTCGAAGTGCTGAAAGGCCCTGGCACGCTGATGTACGGGATCAGCCCGAACGGCAGCGTCGGCGGCAGCATCAATATCGTGACCAAGCGCGCCGGCGACAAGCCGCTGACCCGGATCACCGGCACCTTCGAGAGCAGGTCGATCTTCGGCGCCCACCTGGACGTGGGACGTCGTTTCGGCGAGGCCGGCGAATGGGGCGTGCGCTTCAACGGCGTCTACCGCAAGGGCGACAACACGCTCGACGACAGCAAGGTGGAATTCGGCCTGCTGGCGCTGGCGCTGGACTACCGTGCCGCGAACCTGCGCTGGTCGGTCGATACCTATGCCCAGCGCGAGGACACCGAGGGTTTCCGTGGCCAGGCCGGCTTCCGGCCGAACGTGACGCGCCTGCCCGAGGCTCCTTCCGGCCACCGCCCGTGGTATCGCGGCGCCGAACTGGCCCTGCGCGATTCGAGCATCTCGTCGCGCCTGGAATACGACGTCGCGCCGGGCGTGATGCTGTACGCCACCGGCGGCTACCACTACAACGCCTACGAGCAGGACTTCCCGTCGGCGCGCGGCCAGGACGCCATCGACATGGCGGGCAATATGCGCATCAGCAATGCCTGGTACGACGCCGCGACCCGCAACAAGACCGGCGAGGTCGGCGCCCGCGCCGCCTTCGACGGGATGGGCGTGAGGCACCTGGTCACCGTCTCGGCCTCGCGCCTGGAACAGGAGTCCGGCAGCTTCTACCTGACCGCGCCCGCCGGCACCGCGGTGAACTCGAACATCTACCATCCGGTGGCGCTGCCGCCCATGAGCGGGGTGCGCCAGTCGCCGACCACGACCTCGGGCACCGAACTGTCGAGCGTCGCTCTCAGCGATACGCTGGCCTTCTTCGACAACCGCCTGCTGCTGACCGGCGGCGTGCGCAAGCAGAAGGTGGTGTCCAAGAACATCAACCCGGCCGGCATCGCCAGCACCTCGTACGACGCCAGCGCGACCTCGCCGCTGGCCGGCATTGTGTTCAAGCCCTGGTCCAATGTGTCGGTGTACGGCAACTTCACGTCCGGGCTGACGCGCGGCAACCGGGCGCCGGATACCGCCGCCAACGCGGGCGAGGTGTTCCCGCCCTATAAGTCCAAGCAGTACGAGGCGGGCGTGAAGGTCGAGCAGGGCAAGCTGCTGGCCGGCGCCTCGGTGTTCCAGATCGACCGGCCGAACGCCATCACCGATCCGGTCACCACGATCTACAGCATGGACGGCAACCAGCGCAACCGCGGCCTGGAACTGTCGCTGATGGGCGAAGCCGTGCGCAACCTGCGCGTGATGGCCAGCGCCACCTTCTACGACGCCGAACTGCAGCGTACGCAGGGTGGCCTGAACGATGGCAAGGATGCGAACGGCGTGCCGAAACGCGCCGTCAGCGCGGGCCTCGACTGGGACTGGGCGGCCGTGCCGGGCCTGAGCTTCAATGCGCGCGCCATCCACACGTCGGACATCCCGCTGAACCCGACCAACACGCTGTACCTGCCGTCGTGGACGCGGCTCGATATCGGCGCCCGCTACCGCACCAGCCTGATGGGCAAGCCGGTGGTCGTCCGCGCCAGCGTCGAGAACCTGGCCAACAAGGCCTACTGGCTGGCCAGCGGCACCTTCGCGACCACGGGCGCGGCGCGCACGGCGCTGGTGTCGGCGCAGTTCGACTTCTAAGCACGAAGAGCGCGCACGATTTCCTCGGCCAGCGGACCGGCCGAGGCGGGGTTCTGGCCGGTCATCAGGCGGCCATCGACCACGACTTTGGCCTGCCAAGGCTCGGCCGACGAGAACTGCGCGCCTTCCGCGCGCAACGCATCTTCCAGCATGAAGGGCACGTCGGCCTGCGCATAGCCTTCTTCTTCGCGGTTCGAGAAGCCGGTGACCTTGCGGCCCTTGATGAGCGAACTGCCGTCGTCGAGCGTCACGCCCAGCAGGGCGCAGGGGCCGTGGCACACGGCCGACACGACCAGGCCCCCGTTCCAGGCGCGCGCCAGCGCCTGTTTCACTTCGCGGTCAGTTGCCAGGTCGGCCATCGGACCCAGGCCGCCGGGCACGAAGACGGCGTCGTAGTCGAGCACGTCGACTTCGGATAGCCGGCGGCCGCGCGCCAGCCGGCGGATCGACTTGCTGTTGCGGTAGGCCAGCTGGGCCGGATCGCTCGCGTCAAAGCCGTCGTCCGACGGGGCGGTGCCGAGCGGCGAGCAGTATTCGACTGCCACGCCGTGCTTCTCGAACACCTCGACCGGATGCGCTATCTCGGGGAAGAAGTAGCCCGTCGGGCGCTTGTTCGGGCCGATCTCGTGGGTGTTCGTCACGATGAACAGGACGTGCTTCATGCTCATGGTAGCTTCCTTGAGGCAGGTTGGGCGGAGTCGATCATGACCGGACGCCACCTCATGCCGGCGCGACGTCGCTGCCTTCGACCAGCAGCATCCGGTAGTGGGCGCCTTGCAGGCGGTGCCGGCGCGCCGCCTGGTAGGCCGGACTGCGATACCAGGCGCGGGCCGCGTCCATGTCGGGAAAGCGCAGGATCGCGACACCTTCGGCCGGCGGGCCTTCGAGCACGTCGAGCTGGCCATAGAAGGCGAGGCGGGTGATGTCGTGGCCGGCGCGCGCGGCGGGCGCCAGTTGGGCGTACTGCTGCAGCTGGGCCGGGTCGGTGGTTTCTTCGCGAATAAAGACGACGTAGGCTGACATGGGCTCTCCAGGACTGGCTCGGTTGGGCGCCGACCGTGTAAATGGGCGCATCTCCAAGCTTAGTCCTGGCGCGCCGGCAGCCAAAGTAAAACGCGGTAAAACCTTGGCATGCCCGCGTGTGTCAGCCGCTACCTGCCAAAAAGTCCAGCAGCGCCTGCGTGAACGCCTGCTCCGCCTCGATGTTCGACAGGTGCGAGGCATCGAGCTCGATGCAGCGCGCGCCTTTTACCGCATCGCGCATGGCGTATGCATCGGCGACGGTGGTCACCGGATCGTGGCGGCCGGCGACGAGCAGGGTGGGCGCGACGATGCCCTGGATGTCGGCGCGCAGGTCGGCGCCGGCCAGCGCGTCGCAGCAGGCGGCATAGCCGGCCGGATCGCAGCGGCGCAAGCCGTCGACCAGGCCGGCGACGACGCCTGGCGCCTGCGCGCGAAAGTCCGGGGTGAACCAGCGCTGTGCGGCGCCGTCTGCTACCCCTGCCATGCTGGCGGCGCGCACCTGCGCGGCGCGCTGGCGCCAGCCTTCCTCGGCGCCGATGCGGGCCGCGCTATTGGCCACCACCAGGCGTTCGATGCGCTGCGGCGCATGCACGGCCAGCCACAGGCCGGTGAGGCCACCCAGCGAGATGCCGCAATAGTGCACGCGCTCGATGCCGCAGGCGTCGAGCAGGCGCAGGACGTCTTCGCCCAGCGCCTGCAGGGTGCACGCTTGACCCGGTACGGCGGGCGAGCCGCCGTGGCCGCGCGTATCGTAGCGCAGGACCCGGTAGCGCGGCGCCAGGGCGGCGGCCTGCCGGTCCCAGCTCGCCAGCGTGGCGCCGAGCGAGTTGGAGAACAGCACCACCGGAGCTTCGTGCGCGCCCTCGAGCGTATAGGCGAGCGGCTGCGCCCCGGGTGTCATGAACGGCATCGCGGCCCCTCAGGCGACGAAGTGGTCGCGCTGCACCTGGTCCGCCGGCAGGTCGGCGCGCTCGGCATGGAGCTCGAAGTCGAACTCGATCGCGTCGCACGGGGCATCGGCGCCGATCGCGTCCAGCGCGGCCGCATCGCTCAACCGGGACAGCGGCGGCACCAGGCCGTCGCGGGTGGCGAAGGCGAAGTCGTCCCACAGGTAGGGATCGCCGTCGATATTGATCTGGGTGGTCAGCTTGCGGTGGCCGGGAGCGGTCACGAAGAAGTGGATGTGGGCCGGGCGTGTGCCGTGGCGGCCCAGCTGCTTGAGCAGCTTGTCGGTCGCGCCGCCCGGCGGCACGCTGTAACCGACCGGCATCTTGCTGCGCAGGCGATAGCGGCCTTCGGCGTCGGTGACGATGGTGCGGCGCAGGTTGTACGGGCTCTGGGACGGATCGAAGAAGGAATAGCCGCCCAGGTGGTTCGCGTGCCAGACCTCGACCGTCGCATTGGCCAGCGGGGCGCCGTCGGCGCCGCGCACCTGGCCGTGCATGTACAGCACCTCGCCCGGCTGCGGGTCCTGGTCCAGCCGCGCGTAACCCTGCGCCACCGGGGCGCCGGCCACGTACAGCGGACCTTCGATGGTGCGCGGGGTGCCGCCTTCGAGTCCCTGGCGCGCCTCGGCTTCGTCCAGGCGCAGGTCGAGGAAGTGCTCGAAGCCCAGGCCGGCGGCGATCAGGCCGTATTCGCCCGAGCGGCCGGCTTCGGTCAGGTAGGCGATCGCGCTCCAGAATTCGTCCGGTTGCACGTCCAGCTCCTCGATCGTGACGAACAGGTCGCGCACGATCCGGTTGACGATGGCCTTGGCGCGCGGCGAGCCCTTGGCGGGATCCTCGGTGGCCTCGATTTTTTGCAGCAGCGCGTCGATCGCGTCTTTATTCATTTCAATCTCCTCTGGTTGTCGTGGTTATCAGCGGTCGTCTTCATGGATCGAGGAGGGGTGGCGACACAGCGCCTCCACCTCGATCTGCATGTAGGGGAATAGCGGAAGCGTCAGCAGCACCTCGTGCAGCTCGGCCGGGCCGGCCACGTCGAAGATGCTGACGTTGGCGTAGCGGCCCGCCACCCGCCACAGGTGGCGCCAGGTGCCGCGCCGCTGCAGCTCGTGCGCGATGGCGCGTTCTGCGCTCTTCAGTTCGTCGGCTTCGGCCGGGCTCATGGTGTGCGGCAGGCACACCGTCATGCAGACTTTGAACAGCATGGCGTCCTCATTCGGTTCAGGGCAGGGAATGGAAAGTCCGTCCGGCGCGGTCTTCGCGCAGGAAGGCGATCCGGTCTTCGTCCAGCGCGATGCCCAGGCCGGGGCCGGTCGGCAGCTGCAACGCGAAGTCGCGGTAGGCGAGCGGGGTGCGCAGGATTTCCTCGGTCAGCAGCAGGGGGCCGAACAGCTCGGTGCCCCAGGCCAGGCGGTCGAAGGTCGCGAACAGCTGGGCCGAGGCGACCGTGCCGACCGCGCCTTCGAGCATCGTGCCGCCATACAGGGCGATATTGGCGGCGCCGGCGATGGCGGCCACCTTCTGGGCGCCGCACAGGCCGCCGGACTGGGTGATCTTGAGCGCGAATACGTCGGCCGCGCGCCGTTCGGCGAGGCGGAAGGCGTCCACCAGGCCCTGCAGCGCCTCGTCGGCCATCAGCGCGACGCCGCCCAGGGCGCGCAGGCGGCGCATGCCCTCGACGTTCTTGCCATCGATCGGCTGCTCGACCAGGTCGACGCCGGCATCGCCGAGCATGCGCATGCCGCGCGTGGCCTCGGTCTCGTCCCAGGCCTGGTTGACGTCCACCCGCACGCTGGCGGCGTCGCCCAGCGCGCGCTTGATGGCGGCCACGTGGGCCACGTCGTCGGCCAGCGCGCGGGCGCCGATCTTCAGTTTGAACACGCGGTGGCGCCGGGCGGCGAGCATGGACTCGGCCTCGGCGATGTCGCGCGCGGTATCGCCGCTGGCCAGGGTCCAGGCCACCGGCAGGCTGTCGCGCACGCGGCCGCCGAACAGCGTCGACAGCGGCACGTCCAGGCGCCGGGCCTGGGCGTCGAACAGCGCGGTCTCGAGCGCGCACAGGGCGAAGCGGTTGCCGCGCACGCTCTCGCGCAGCTCGGCCATGCGCGCCAGCGGGCTGGTGGCGTCGCGGCCCACCAGCAGCGGCGTCATGTAGGCGTCGATATTGACGCGCATGCTCTCGGGGCTCTCCTCGCCATAGGCGAGGCCGCCGATGGTGGTGGCTTCGCCCCAGCCGGTGACCCCGTCGCTGCAGTCGAGGCGCACCAGCACCAGGTGCTGCTGGCGCATGGTGGCCACCGACAGCTGGTGCGGCCGGATCGTCGGCAGCCGCAGCAGGATGACCTCGACCCGGTCGATCGTGATGGAAGCTTGGTTCATGTGTCTCCTTGGTGGGTAAAAGCGGCGCCGGCGCGGGGCCGGCGCCGCGCGCTCAGAACATGTGACGGATGCCCGCCATCACGCTGCTCTGGTGCATGCCGACGCCCACGGTGCTGCCGGCGCTGACCGCGATCGCGGCCTTGCCCTTGTTCTGGATGTGGGCGTAGGAGGTGTAGACGCTGGTGCGCTTGGACAGCGAATACACCAGGCGCGCCGTGGCCAGCGTGCTGTCGTCGGGGGAATCCTCGGTGTCGAGGTGGGCCAGCTGGCCTTCGAGCTGCAGCGCCGGCGACAGCGGATAGCTGGCGCCCAGATACCACAGCTTGTTGTCCATCGCGATCTCGCGCCGCAGCTGGCGGGCGATGAGGCCGCCGCCGACCTTGAGGTTGCCGGCCTTGAACCAGCCGTTGAACGAGGTCCGCTTGTCCTTGTAGTCGCTGTCGGTCAGGGCGTAGGCGGCGCCGGGGCCGCCGCGCAGCAGGTCGTAGGCGGTGGCCACGCCCCAGCGCTGGGTGTCGTACTTGAACATCGCCGTCCACTGGCGGCAGGCCTGGGCGTCGCCCGCGCGCTCGCCGGCGCAGTTGGTGGCGGCCGGGCCGCCGGCCGCCGACGCGTCGCGTCCCAGGCTGTAGGTGGCGCCGACCGTCACGCCGTCGACGGTGTGCATATAGCCGACCGCATTGTCGCTGCGGGTGTTGGGGATGTAGCCGTCCATGTTCGACAGGCCGTGGTTGGCCGGGCCCATGATGTCGGCGCCCAGCAGCGAGTAGGCCGTCATATTGTATTGCCGCCCCAGGGTCAGCGTGCCCAGTTTTGCGTCGGCCAGGCCGACGTTGGCCTGGCGCCCGAAGGTGCGGTTGCCCTGGCCCAGGGCGCCATTGGTCGGGACCAGGCCGGTCTCGAGGACGAAGAAGGCGCGCAGTCCGCCGCCCAGGTCTTCCGAGCCGCGAAAGCCGATGCGCGACGGCAGCAGGCCGGTCAGCGGCATCACCCGCACCTTGTCGTTGCCGGCGGCATCGAGGTGGTTGGTGTATTCGAGACCCGTGTCGATCAAGCCGAACACGGTGACATTGCCCTGGGCGGCGGCATTCGAGCCCAGGCCAGCAAGGCACACTCCTGCACAGACTGCGGTACGCAAACCTATCTTCATGCTCATTTTCCCTTTTAGTTTTTAAGTGCGAGACAGTTTCGGACGCCACCGGCGCGGTGGTTGTTCGTCAAGCCGCTTGGCAATAACGAATCCTATTATTTATTTCTAATAAAACGAATGTCAATCGTTATTGAAAATTTTGTGCGCGTGCGAAAGTGCGCCGCGGCCTCGTTGGCGGCGACGGGAAAGGAGGAATGGCCGGGAAACCGCGGCGCGTCCGGGGTGCGCGCGGGTGTGATGAACGCGCAACAAAACGCGCAACATCGCGCGTCGGTTCGGCAGGGAAGAAGATGGGGGGAGGGAGGGGCGGCGCCTGGCGGCGCCGCGGGTGGATCAGGCGCGCTTGCGCTTGCGGCCGGCGGCCGGGGCGGCGTCGGCCGCCGGCTCGGTGGCGCCGGCGTCGGCCAGCAGCAGGTCGGTCATCAGGTCGGCGATCGCGGCCACGTCGCGCACGTCGCCCAGGTGCCGGTTCAGGGTGAAGCCGTCGAAGGCCATCCAGATCACGTGCGAGAACAGCTGGTTCTGCGCCAGGTGCGCGCGCTCGGCCGGCAGGCATTCGGCGATCAGCTCGGTCAGGTAGGTCTCGACGTCGACCAGCAGCGTGCTGGGCTTGGCCATGCCGTGCGGCGACACCGCCAGCGCCTCGATCAGGGCGTTGGCGAACGAATGGTCGGCCGATGGAATGTCGCCCCAGATGCCGGTGAACAGGCGCCGCAGCCGGGTGCGCGGCGTGCGGAACTTGCGCACCGATTCGGTGAGCGCCGCCAGCTGCTGCTCCAGCCACGGCGTATAGATCTCGTACAGGATGGCCAGCTTGGAGTCGAAATACACGTACAGGTTGGCCACCGTCATGTTCGATGCGCGGGCGATCTCCGACATGGTGGTCGAGGTATAGCCCTTGCGCGAAAAGAGGTCGAAGGCCGATGCGAGGATGGCGTCACGCATCTCGCTTTTTTTTATCTGCGCCATGGTGTGGGGTCGGAATCTCGAGTTCGGATGGGATGCAATTCTAGCATGCTGCACTGCGCCAGGGTGGTGCGTATGCACGAACATAGTGCTTAAACGAATCAATTTGACTAAACATCATTCGTTATTGATGGCGATAGCCGTCATTTGTCCGGATCGTCGCAGCACCCCGCATGCTCCGATACGCTGGAGAAACATCACTATAAAGACGCGCGCGTGAACGGCGTCATCGTGCCGTAATAATGCTTGACATTCATTTTTCGCTATTACAGAATGGGATTCGTTATTGGTACTTCAGATCTCTCCCCAGGGATCGAAGTCCGCAAACCACCAACGAGGGAATCCATGAACAAAGTCATCAAGCTGCATCTGCACGACCGCTACCCGGAACTGGGCAAGGGTCCGGTGCCGGTTGAGCCGTACATCTCCGCGCCCTATTTCGACAAGGAGCAGGCGAAGATCTTCAAGAAGACCTGGCTGCACGTGGGCCGGGTCGAAGAAATCCCGAAGGCCGGCGATTATTTCGTCAAGGACCTCGAGGCCTGCGAAGCCTCGATCATCGTCGTGCGCGACAAGGCCGGCTGCATCAACGCGATGCACAATGTGTGCTCGCACCGCATGAACCAGATCGTCTACGAGAAGCGCGGCCAGGCCCGCAAGTTCTTCTGCAAGTTCCACGGCTGGGCCTACGACCTCGAAGGCAAGCTGACCGGGGTGCCCGAAGAAGAATCCTTCTTCGACCTCGACAAATGCGATCACGGCCTGACGCGCGTGGCCTGCGACGTCTGGCAGGGCTTCATCTTCATCAACCTCGATCCGAACCCGGCGCTGTCGCTGGCCGAGTTCATGCAGCCGATGTTCCGCGACATCGAGGGCTACCCCTTCGACAAGATCACCACCGGCTTCCAATGGAGCACCGTGGTCAACTGTAACTGGAAGCTGGCGCTGGACGCCTTCCAGGAAGCCTACCACGTGGCCTATGTGCACGGCCGCTCGATTGCCGACGCGATCGACACCGCCGCCGACGGCGCCATGCCGCCGCTGGACGCCCTGTGCGGCGAATTCCACCGCCGGCTGTCGATCGCCGGCAATCCGAAGTCGGTGTATGGCAATCCGAACGCCGTCACCGCCGGCGGCGCCGCGGCCCAGCAGGCGATCGCCGATTCGGCCACTGCCAAGCCGATCGCGGCGGCCGCCCTGCGCGCCGGCCTGGGTTCGGCCACCCACCAGTTCCGCAAGGAAGACCTGCCGAAAGGGATGAACTGGACGGGCCACGACAACTGGCTGTTCGACATCAACGTGGTGTTCCCCGACTTCTACCTGTCGCTGCGGCCGAACTACTTCCAGGCCTATAACTTCCGCCCGCTCTCGCAGGGCAAGACGCTGCTGGAGGCGCGGGTCTACTACCCCGAGATGAAGACCGCCGGCGGCCGCTTCTACCTCGAGTACATGAAGGTCGCGCTGCGCGACGTGCTGCTCGAAGACCTGAGCACGCTCGAGCGCACCCAGTCGGCGGTGCAGACCGGCGTCAAGAAGGAAATGCTGTTGCAGGATTTCGAACTGCTGGTGCGCCATGGCGCCCACGTGGTCGACCGCATCGTGAACGAAGAAACCAAGGCTTGAGGACCAGCATGAGCACCCATCAGAACCCACCGACCCTGCCGCCGCGCTTCGCCGCGCTCCAGACCTACATCCACTGGAGCCTGGCGACCGAGACCGAACGCACCCGCATGCGCAATACCAGCCAGATGGCCGAGATCGTGGCCTTCAAGGATGCGATGCTGGTCGAAGTCGACGCGATCGTCGACTACCTCAACGGCTTCCCGCTGGACGCCATGCCGCCGCAGGAAGCAGCGCTGATGCACATGCTGCTGTCGCTGGCCGAAGTGGCGCCGGCGGTCGAGGCCTACCGCCAGCCGGGCGTGATCGACGGCTATGCCTTCGAGCGCTTCAAGGCCGACGAAACCTTCGTCATGCGGCCGCCGATCTGAGCCCCCGACCCATCCACTGAAAGGAATGAATGATGGCTAAATGCAGGATCTTTGCCATTGACGACAACCTGAAGGAAGTCGTCGCCGGCGGCTTGTACGGCAAGCACCTGTTCGGCGCGACCGTCAGCGTGGCGGTGGTCAAGTTCGTCGAGGAGCGCGGACGCGACCTGCCGGCCAAGTCGCACAGCCACGGCGAGGAAGCCTCGCTGCAGCTGGCGGGCGGCTGCTCGGTGTTCGAGAGCAGCGACAGCGAGACGAGCGATTTCGAGTCGGTGATGAACAGCGGCGACGCCCTGATCATCCCGGCCAACGCCATGCACTACGGCAGCAATACCTTCGGCCCGGAAGGCGTGTCGCTGCGCCTGAACGTGGTCACCCCGGCGCGCGCCGAATACGGTCCCGAGGATTCGACGCCGTACTATCCCCTCAAGGGCAGGAGCGCATGAACATGACGACTACCATGAGCATCGTCGGACAGGCCGAAGGCGGCGCCGTGCGCCATTGCGAATCGCTGCAGATCGACTGGCGCGCGCCGGATGCGGCGCCCCAGGTGGGCACGGTCGATGGCGAGCACCTGTCGATCTCGATCGCCGTGTTCCGCCAGGGCCAGCAGAGCGAGGCGGCGCCGCAGCCGCAGGGCGAGGAAGTGGCGACCGTGCTGGAAGGCGTGTTCCTGGTCGAGGCGGCCGGCGAGCGCTACGAGCTGGTGCCGGGCGAGGGCATCATCATCCCGCCGCGCGAGCCGCGCAGCTGGACCTGCCAGAGCGAGCGCGGGGCCCTGTACCGGGTCCTCGTCAGCCTCGACAATCCGGCGCCGGCTCCGGCGTCGACCCCGGCGCAAGGGAAGGCCGCATGAACGCGCCGCACGTGCTGATCGCGGGCGCCGGCCATGCCGGCGGGCGCGTGGCCCAGGCGCTGCGCGCGGCCGGCTTCGCGGGACGCGTGACGCTGGTGGGCGATGAACCGTATGCGCCCTACGAACGGCCGGCCCTGTCGAAGGACATGCTGGTCGGCGCCAAGGGCGTGAGCGACCTGGTCCTGCAGCCCCATGCGTTCTGGCAGGACGAGGCGAACCTGGCGCGGCGCCAGGGCCGGATCGTGAAAGTGAGCCCGGAGCGCAGTGCGCTGCTGGACGACGGTGCGACGATCGACTTCGACATCCTGGTGGTCGCCACCGGCGGCGCCGCGCGCCGGCTGGCGATTCCCGGCGCCGATGCACCCGAAGTGCGCACCCTGCGCACCATGGATGACTGCCTGGCGCTGCGGCCGGCCATGGCCGCCGGACGGCGCCTGGTGGTGATCGGCGGCGGCGTAATCGGCATGGAGGCCGCCGCCAGCGCGGTGGCGATGGGCATGCGGGCGACCGTGCTGGAAGGCGGCGCGCGGGTCATGGCGCGCTGCCTGCCGCCGGAAGGCTCGCACTGGCTGCAGGCGCTGCACGTGCAACATGGCGTGAGCGTCGAGACCGATGTGCGGCTCGACCTGCTGGCGCGCAAGGAGGGCAGCACCGCCGGCGTGTCCGTCGTCGGCCGCCAGGCCGGCGCGGTGCGCACCTGGGACGCCGACCTGGTGCTGGTGGCGGTGGGCATCGCGCCCGACACCGCCTTCCTCGAAGGCAGCGGCGTCGCCCTCGACAACGGCGTGCTGGCCGACGAAAACCACCGCAACCCGGGCGCGCCCTGGTGCTATGCGGTCGGCGACATCGCGAATATGCACAACCCGCTGTATGGACGCCATGTGCGCCAGGAGACCTGGCGCAACGCCGAGAACGGCGCGCGCGCGGTGGCGGCCGCCATCGTCGGCGCGCCGGACACGCACGTCGAACTGCCGTGGATGTGGACCGACCAGCATGGACGCAATATCCAGGTGGTCGGCATGTACACGCCGGGCGACCTGGTGGTGTCCCGCATCGCCCCGTCCGAGGCCAGCGGCGTGCTGCTGTGGCTGCACGAGGGCAGGGTGGCGGGCGGCATGCTGGTCGACTGCGGACGCGAACGCAAGCAGCTCGAGGCGCTGGTGCGCCGCGGCGCCGCGGTCGACGCCGCGATCCTGGGCGACCCCGCAATCCCGCTCAAGGAGCTCGCCAAGTGAGCCACGACCTGGAACAGCGGCTGGCGCGGCTCGAAGCCGCCGAGGCGATCCGCCAGCTCAAGGCGCGCTACGCCCGGCTGGCCGACGCCAAGTACGGCAGCGACTATCGGCGCCAGCCGGCGCCCGTCATGCTGGAGATCGCGCGCGCGCAGGCCGACTGCTTCGCCGAGGACGCCCGTTGGGACGGCGGCCCCGGCTTCGGCGCCAGCCTGGTCGGCCGGGCGGCGCTGGCCGACTGGTTCGCCCGCTCGCCCTGGTGCTGGGCGCTGCATTACTACACCAGCCCCGAAATCGCGGTCGAGGGCGAGCGCGCCCACGCCAGCTGGCGGCTGTGGCAGATCGCACTGCGCGATCCGGGCGGCCAGGCGCTGCTGCTGGCCGCCGTCACCCACGAAGACTATGCGCGCCAGCCCGATGGTAACTGGCTGTGCACGCAGATGCGCTTCGAACAGACCCAGATGTTGCCGGTTGGCGCAGGAAGCTTCCCGCTGGCGACGTCGTTCGAACAGATTCCCTCCGCCGGCAGCGGCGCGGAGCAACCATTCATTCCACCTGTGACCCCACGATGAATCACATCCTACCCATCACCACCGCCAGTGCGCCGCCGGAGGGCTGCGCGCACGGGAGCTGCGGCGACTTCACGATCGCCGAGAACCTGTGCCAGGTCGTCAGCAACGACTGGGTGAACGCCGAGTACAAGCACCTGGTGCTGACCGCCCCGCAGCCCGCGCTGGCGGTCTTGCCCGGCCAGTTCTTCCACCTGCAATGTCCGCCCTCGGGCGAGGACGTGCCCTACCTGCGCCGTCCGATGAGCCTGTACCGCGTCAATCCGGAACAGTGCACCATCGAGTTCCTGTACAAGGTGCAGGGCGCCGGCACGCGCGGCCTGGCCACGCTCGATCCGGGCGCCACGCTGGATGCCTTCGGCCCGGTCGGCAAGGGCTTCGAACTGCCGGAAGGCAGCCGCCACCTGCTGCTGCTGGCGCGCGGGGTCGGACTGGCCACCATGGCGCCGCTGGCGCAGTATGCGGCCGGCCGCGGCGTGCGCGTCACCGCCATCCTGAGCGCGCGGGCGCCGGAACTGGTCATGTCCGAAGACTACCTGCGCGAGGTCGGCGCCGAAGTCATCGTGGTGCACGACCAGGACGGCAGCAGCGATATCGCGCACATCGAGAAACTGGTGCGCGAGCGCCATGCCGAGCTGCCGTTCGACCTGCTCACCACCTGCGGCTCGAATCGCTTCCTGCTGGCGCTGCAACGCCTGGGCAAGGAACTGGGCGTGCCGGGCCAGGTGGCGCTCGAGCAGCTGATGGGCTGCGCGCTTGGCATGTGTTTTGCATGTGTACGGCCATTCCGCGCCGACGCGGATTCGGAAACCCTGAGCTACCGGCGCGTATGCTGGGACGGCCCGGTGTTTGACGTACAGGAGACGGTGACATGGTAGACATGAGCGTATCGATCGGCGGATTGACCCTGCAGAATCCGATCATGCCGGGTTCCGGCACCTTCGCCGAAGGCATGGCCAAGGTGTTCGACCTGAACCAGCTGGGGGCGATCGTCACCAAGACCCTCACCAACGACCTGCGCGAGGGCAACCGCCCGCCGCGCGTGGCCGAGCTGCGCAACGCGACCCTGTTCTCGATCGGCATCCCGAGCAAGGGGCCGGACCACTACGTGAACGAACTGGTGCCGTTCTACCGGAACTACACGCCGCCGCTGGTGGCCAGCATCTCGGCCAATACCGCCGAGGAGTTCGGCGAACTGGCGGCGCGCCTGAGCGTGCCCGGGGTGGTGGCGATCGAGGCCAATATCTCGTGCCCGAACCTCAAGAAGGACGGCCAGGCCTTCGGCATGGACCCCTACGCCACCGAGGCGGTGATCCGCTCGATGAAGGACGCCACCAAGGTGCAGGTGTGGGCCAAGCTGTCGCCCAATGTCGGCAGCATTGCCGTCATCGCCCGCGCGGCCGAACTGGGCGGCGCGGACGCCCTGGTCAGTTCCAATGCCTTGCTGGCGATGGCGATCGATATCGAGAGCCACCGGCCGAAGGTCGCCAACCTGATGGGCGGCATCACCGGCAGCGCCACCAAGCCGATCCAGCTGCGCATGGCCTACCAGGCGGCGCAGGCGGTGTCGATCCCGGTGATCGGCTGCGGCGGCATTTCCAGCGCCGAGGATGCGATCGAATACATGCTGGCCGGCTGCAGCGCGGTGCAGGTCGGCACCGCCAACTTCATCAGCGCCAATGCCATGCCGCGCATCATCGCCGACATGCAGGCCTATTGCGTGCGGCGCGGCGTCACCCGTATCCGCGACCTGATCGGCGCCATGAAGATGCACGAAGCGAATATGCTGGAATTGAGGGCCGGCCTATGACGACCGAAGCGATCGTCCACCTGCCCGGCGCGCTGGATGTGGCGCCGGCCGCTACCGCCGACGCCGACGGCTGGATCGCCCTGGGCAGCATGGACCAGGTGTTCGGCGCCCGTGCCTGCCACTCGCTCCGGGTGGGGAATGTGCAGGTGGGCCTGTTCCTGGTCGAGGGCGAGATCTATGCCATCGACGACATCTGCAGCCATGGCAATGCCAAATTGTCCGAGGGCGACCTCGATGGCTTCGAGGTCGAGTGTCCGCTGCACGCTGGTCTGTTCGACATCCGCTCCGGCAAGGCCCTGTCGGCCCCGGTCACGCGCGACGTGCGCAGCCACGGCATACGCCGCGACGGCGAGCTGCTGTTCATCCGGATGGCTTCCTGAGATGGCGGCGACGATCAATCCCATGTGCGCCGCAGGCGCGCGCCGGCCGCGGATCGCGGTGGTCGGCACCGGCGGCACGTTTGCCATGCAGGCGCGCCATGCCTTCGACTGGGTCGAGTATGGCGAGAGCGGCGTGATCCACCCGATCGACGCCCTGATCCCGCAGATCGACGGGCTCGGGCTCGACGTGGACATCGTGCCGGTCGGTTTTCGCATGATCGGCAGCACCGGCATCGTGCCCCAGGACTGGGTCGAGCTGGCGCGGCTGATCGCGGACACCGCGCGCGCCGACGACACGATCGACGGCTTCGTGGTCACCCACGGCACCGCCACGCTGGAAGAAACGGCCTGGTTCCTGCACCTGGCGCTCGACCTGCGCCAGCCGGTGGTGGTGACCGGCGCCCAGCGGCCGCAGAACACCTCCGGCAGCGACGCCCTGGGCAACCTGCGCGCCGCGCTCGCCGTGGCGGCCGCGCCGCAGGCGGCCGGCATCGGCTCGGTAGTCGTGATGGACGGCCTGGTGTTCGCGGCGCGCGACGTCACCAAGGCAGCCAGCTTCGAGCTGCACGCCTTCGAGGCGCCTCCCTTCGGTCCTCTGGGCCGGGTCGACGCCGATGGCGGCGTGGTGCTGCGCCGCCAGGCCCTGGGCAGCGCGCCGGGTGCGCTGGCGGCGGCGCTGGCGCCTGGCCAGCCGCTGCCGGCGGTGGGCATGACGGTGTCCTACGCCGGCGCCGACGGCGCCGCCATCGACGGCCTGCTGCAGGCCGGGGTGCGCGGCCTGGTCAGCATCGGCCTGGCGCCGGGTCGGCCGGCCAATGGCGAGCGCGCGGCCCTGCAGCGCGCGGTGGCCGCCGGCGTGACGGTGGTGCAGGCCGCGCGCGCGCCGCGCGGCCAGGTGCCGCCGCAGGACTTCCTGGTGCGCGACGGGATACTGGCCGGGGGCGACCTGACCCCGCAAAAACTGCGCATCCTGCTGATGCTGCTGCTCGCGCAGTCGCCGGCCCTGGATGCGGCGGCATTACAAACGATGTTGCTGGCGCATTGACCGGCAATCGAACCACACTCGAACAGTCAAGGAGATAAGCGATGGAGATGATCAGCGAACGCCTGGTGCCCGCCAGCCGGGAAGCGGTATGGGAAGCCTTGAATTCGCCGGAGGTGCTGCGAAGTTGCATCGCCGGTTGCCAGAAGCTCGAGGCGACCGACACCGATGTGTACGACGTGCTGATGGCGGTGAAGATCGGCCCGGTGAGCGCCAAGTTCCAGGGCACCATGACCCTGAGCGATATCGTGCCGCCCGAATCGTACGCGATCGGCTTCGAGGGGCGCGGCGGCATGGCCGGTTTCGCCAAGGGCTGTGCGACGGTGAAGCTGGTGGCGCCGCCGGAAGGGGGCGGCACCCTGCTGCAATACGAGGTGCAGGCCCAGGTCGGCGGCAAGCTGGCCCAGCTCGGCGCGCGCCTGATCGACAGCTCGGCCAGGAAGATGGCCGACGATTTCTTCGCCCGCTTCGTGGCGCACTTCGCCACCCCGGCAGGGGACGAGACAGGCGATGAACCGCTGCTGGAGGCAAACAGGGCCTAGCACGCAGCCAGAGACGAACAGCAGCAAGCACGCGCGGCCCGCGCCGCGGTATCCACTTTCCCAGCAAGCATAAAGGTACAACAATGAACAAGCTCGCCAACATGAATTCGGTACTCTGCTCCATCGCACTCGCAGCACTGTCGGCCCACGCCCAGGCCGACGTCAAGATCGGCCTGTCCGGCCCGTTCAGCGGCCCGATGGCGGCCGACGGACAGGAATACATCGACGGCTTCTCCCTGGCGCTGGAACAGCTGGGCGGAAAGCTCGGCGGCCAGGACGTCACCGTGACCCAGGGCGACGACATGATGAAGCCGGAGATCGGCAGCCAGGTGATGCGCAAGTTCATCGAGCGCGACCGCGTGGATGCCATCGTCGGCCTTGGCTACTCGAACATCATCATGGCCAACCTGCGGCGCCTGAAGGACTCGGGCGTGGTGTCGATCGCGGTGGCCGGCGGACCGTCGCCGATGGCCGGCGCCCAGTGCGCACCGAACGTGTTCTCGATCGCCTATCCGAACGACGGCTCGGGCGAGGCGATCGGCAAGCTGATGCAGGACAAGGGCTACAAGAACGTCTACCTGATGGCGCCCAACTACCAGGCCGGCAAGGACATGATCAACGGCTTCAAGCGCTGGTACAAGAACGCGGTGGCGGCCGAGGTCTACACCCAGATCAACCAGACCGACTACTCGGCCGAGATCACCCAGCTGCAGCTGGCCAAGAAGGACGCCATCTTCGTGTTCTACCCGGGCAGCATGGGCGTGAACTTCATCAAGCAGCTCAAGCAGGCCGGCGTGATCGGCGCGGTGCCGGTGTATTCCACCTTCACCGTCGACGGCACCAACCTGCCGGCGCTGCGCAACGCCGCGCTGGGCGTCGTCAGCGGCAATACCTGGAACCCGTCGCTGCAGAATCCGCAGAACGAGAAATTCGTCCGCGCCTTCGAGGCGAAGTACAAGCGCACCCCCGGCACCTACGCCGCCAACGCCTACGACGCGGCGATGCTGCTCGACGTCGCGGTGCGCAAGGTCAAGGGCGACACCAGCAACAAGGCGGCGTTCGCGGCCGCGGTCAAGGCGGCCGGCGCCGAGTTCAAGTCGGTGCGCGGACGCTTCAGCTTCAACAGCAACAATATGCCGATCCAGGACTACCACGCCTTCGAGATGGTGCAGGAGGGTTCGCATTTCACCGGCCGCCTGCTGGCCACGCCGCTTTCCAACCACAAGGACGCCTATGTGTCCGCCTGCCCATTGAAGTGAAACGGGAGCCTGCATGCTACTGTTAGCACAACTCCTCAACGGCTTGCAATACGGCCTGCTGCTGTTCCTGCTCGCGGCCGGCCTGACCCTGGTGTTCGGCATCATGAGTTTCGTGAACCTGGCGCACGGCTCGCTGTACATGATGGGCGCCTATATCGCGGCCTCGGTGGCCAATAGCACCGGCAACTTCCTGGTCGGGATCGCGGCGGCGCTGGCCGGCTGCCTGGCGATCGGCATGCTGCTGGAACGGGTGGCCATCTCGCGCCTGTACGACAAGGACCACCTGAGCCACGTGCTGGCCACCTTCGGCATGATCATGTTCTTCAACGAGCTGGCATCGATGGTGTGGGGCAAGCAGCCGCTGTTCGTCGCCATTCCCGCACTGCTGGACGGCACGGTCGACCTGTTCGGCCTGCAGTACCCGCTGTACCGCTTCGCGGTGATCGTGGCCGGCCTGGCGGTGGCCGCGGGCTGCTACCTGATGATCCACAAGACCCGGCTGGGCATGCTGATCCGCGCCGGCGCCAACAACACCGCCATGGTGGGCGCCCTGGGGATCAACATCAAGCTGCTCAATGCCATGCTGTTCGGGATCGGCGCGGCGCTGGCCGGCCTGTCCGGCGCGGTGGCGGCGCCCATCCTGTCGGTGCAGGCGGGGATGGGCGAGCCGGTCCTGATCGTTACCTTCGTGGTGATCGTGATCGGCGGGATCGGCTCGGTCAAGGGCGCCTTCTACTCGGCGCTGATCGTCGGCGTGGTCGACACCATGGGCCGCGCCTTCCTGCCCCTGGCGCTCAATGCGGTGATCAGCCGCGAGCTGGCCGACGCCGCCGGTCCGGCGCTGGCCTCCCTTTTGATTTACCTGCTGATGGCGGCCGTCCTGGCCTGGCGTCCTCAGGGTCTCTTCGTGGCGAAACGATGACCAAAGCTCCTATTTTCCCGAGCCAGTGGCTGCCCATGCTGCTGCTCGCCGCCCTGCTGCTGGTGCCGATGACGGCGGTCGCGCTGGACGCGCACTTCTACATCGGCTTCATGACGCGCATCCTGATCTACGCGCTGGCGGCCAGCGCGCTCAACCTGGTGCTAGGCTACGTCGGCCTGGTCGGCTTCGGCCATGCGCTGTTCGTCGGGCTGGGCGCCTACTGCGTCTCGCTGGCCTCGCTGTACGGGCTGGAGTCGGCCTGGCCGCAACTGGCGCTGGCGCTGGTCAGCTGCGCCGTCGTCGGCCTGGTGACCGGGGCGATCAGCCTGCGCACGCGCGGCATCGGCTTCATCATGATCACCCTGGCCTTCTCGCAGATGGGCTACTATGTGTTCGTGAGCCTGAAGAACTACGGCGGCGACGACGGCATGTCGATCGCCGTCACCAGCCAGCTGGGCCTGGGCCTCGACCTGGGCTCGCCGACGCCCCTGTACTACGCGACCTGGATCGCGCTGGCCGCCACGCTGCTGTGGATGCACAAGGTGCGCCAGGCGCCGTTCGGCATGGCGCTGCGCGGCTCGCGCCAGAACCAGGCGCGCATCAGCGCCATCGGTTTTCCGGCGCGCCGCTTCCAGCTGATCGCCTACGTGGTCTCGGCCATGGTGTGCGGCGTCGCCGGCATCCTGCTGGCCAACCTGAATGCCTATGCCTCGCCGGCCCTGATGAGCTGGCAGCTGTCGGGCGAGCTGATCGTGATCGTGGTGATCGGCGGCATGGGCACCGTGTTCGGTCCCTTCCTGGGCGCGCTGCTGTTCATCGGCCTAGAAGAGATCATGAAGTCGCAGACCGAGCACTGGATGCTGGTGGTCGGGCCGATCATCGTGCTGGTCGCGCTGGCCGGGCGTGATGGCGTGATGGGCGGCCTGCACTGGCTCGACGGGCGCTGGACCGGCCTGGCCGCATCGGGAAGTAATCGAGGACCGGGTCCGGGCGCCAAGGTGGCGTCCGCGAAAGGAGGCGAGTGATGCTGGGACTGCGCACCGAAAACCTGACCAAGCGCTTCGGCGGCCTGCGCGTCACGCGCGAGGTGTCGCTCGACATCCGCCCGGGCGAGCTGCACGCCATCATCGGCCCGAACGGCGCCGGCAAGACCACCCTGATCAACCAGCTGTCGGGCGAACTGGCGCCCGACAGCGGACGGATCTGGCTGGGCGACGAAGACGTGA
Organism: Telluria beijingensis; assembly: GCF_030770395.1. Classification (GTDB taxonomy): domain Bacteria; phylum Pseudomonadota; class Gammaproteobacteria; order Burkholderiales; family Burkholderiaceae_D; genus Telluria; species Telluria beijingensis. The sequence continues at coordinate 3,929,058 of NZ_CP132480.1, forward strand.
CCGCGGTGCCCCTGCATGGACGCGCGCGCCGCGGCCTGCTGCGCTCCTACCAGATCACGTCGATCTTCGAAGAGTTCACCGTGCTCGAGAACGCGGTGCTGGCCGCGGTCGGCGCCGAGGGCGGCGGCTACGGCTTCTGGCGCTCGATGATGCGGCGCGAGGACGCCGTGCGCGAGGCCGAGGCCAGCCTGCAGGCCACCCGCCTGCACGGACGCCGGCACGTGGTGGCCGGGGCGCTGGGCTATGGCGAGCGGCGCCAGCTCGAATTGGCGATGGCGCTGGCGGCGCGCCCGCGGCTGCTGTTGCTGGACGAGCCGATGGCCGGCATGAGCATCGAGGAATCGGCGGCGGTGGTGGCGCTGCTGAAGGAGCTCAAGGGGCGCTACTCGATGCTGCTGGTCGAACACGATATGGCGGCGGTGTTCGCGCTGGCCGACCGCATCACGGTGCTGGTGACGGGCCAGGCCGCGTTCTGCGGCACGCCGGACGAGATCCGCAACCATCCCGAAGTGCGGGCGGTCTACCTGGGCGACGAGGATGGCGACTTCAAGGAAGGAAAGCATGGCTGAGCAACTCAGAATCCACGGCCTGCAGGCCAGCTACGGCCAGGCCCAGGCCCTGTTCGACATCTCGCTGTCGGTCGGCCGCGGCGAGGTGATCACGCTGCTGGGACGTAACGGCATGGGCCGCTCGACCACGGTGAAGTGCCTGTTCGGGCTGTTGCCGGTCAAGGCCGGCAGCATCCATTTCGACGGCGCGCGCGTCGACGGCCTGCCTTCGTACCAGATTGCCCGGCGCGGCCTGGGCCTGGTGCCCGAAGGGCGCCAGGTCTTCGCCGACCTGAGCGTCGAGGAAAACCTGGTCGCCACTGCGCGCGCGCCGCGCGGCGCGGCCGCCGGCGGGCGCCCCTGGAACCTGGAGCGGGTGTATGGGTTCTTTCCGCGCCTGGCCGAGCGGCGCCAGAACATGGGCTCGCAACTGTCCGGCGGCGAGCAGCAGATGCTGGCCATCTCGCGCGCGCTGATGACCAACCCCAGCCTCCTGGTGCTGGACGAAGCGACCGAGGGCCTGGCGCCGGTGGTGCGCGCCGAGATCTGGCGCGCGCTGGCCGAACTCAAGCGCGAAGGCCTGTCGATGATCGTGATCGACAAGAACCTCGGTTCGCTGCTGCCGCTGGCCGACCGCCATTTCGTGATCGAGAAGGGGCGCATCGCCTGGAGCGGCGATTCGCAGCAGTTGCGCGACGATCCGGCCCTGGTCGAGCGCTACCTGGGGGTATAGATTCCCGAAGGCGCTTGCCCGCAAGCGGCCGCGCGCCCCGGAACGGGCGCGCGGCCTTACCGTTTTCAGATAAGGTCATTTCCATGAAAGCTCCCGCATTCCAGTACGCGCGCCCCGCATCGGTCGACGATGCCTGCGCGCTGCTGGCGCAACATGGCGGCGACGCCCGCATCCTGGCCGGGGGCCAGAGCATGTTCGCCACCCTCAACCTGCGTCTGTCGGCCCCCAGCCTGCTGGTCGACATCAACCGCATCCCGGCGCTGCAGGGCATCACGGCCGACGCCGAGCCGGGCCTGGTGCGCATCGGCGCGCTGGTGCGCCACGCCGAGACCGCGGCCTCCAGCGTCGTCGCGCGCGAAGTGCCGCTGGTGGCCATGGCCATGCACCACGTGGCCCACCCGGCGGTGCGCAACCGCGGCACCACCTGCGGCAGCCTGGCGCTGGCCGACCCGTCGGCCGAGATGCCGGCCTGCGCCATCGCGCTGGACGCCACCCTGGTGCTGCAAAGCCGCGACGGTGGCATGCGCCGGGTCGCTGCGGCTGACTATTTTCAGGGCCTGTACGAGACGGCCCGCCGCGACGACGAGCTGCTGGTCGAGGTGCTGTTTCCGAGCCGCCGCCCCGGCGAGGTGTTCGGCTTCGACGAATTGAGCCGCCGCCACGGCGACTTCGCACTGGTGGGCGTCGCGCTGCGCGCCAGGATCGACGCGGGCGTGATCCGCGACCTGCGCCTGACCACCTTCGCCACCGATCCCATGCCGGTGGTGTCAGGCGCGGCGGCGCGGATCGCCGAGGGCGAGCGCTGGTCGCCGGCCCTGGGCGAGGCGATTGCCGCCGCCGCGGTGCGCGAACTCGAGCCCGACACCAACCATGCGGGCGGCCCCGAGGTCAAGCGCTTGCAGGCGGCGACGATGATGCGGCGGGTGCTGGCCGCCACCTTCGGCCGGGGCGCCGCGCATGACTGAACTGGATATCACGCAATTGGAGACAACGATGAACGATCTGCTTGAAACTGGCGTCGAGGAGGCCGGGATTTCCTTCGTCCTGAACGGCCGGCCGGTGCGCCATGTGGTGCCGGTGCGGCGCAACCTGGTGGACTTCCTGCGCCACGACCTCGGCCTGACCGCGGCCCACGTCGGCTGCGAGGTGGGCGTCTGCGGCGCCTGCAATGTGCGCGTCGACGGCGCCGTCGTGCGCGGCTGCCTGATGCTGGCGGTGCAGGTCGATGGCCTGGCGGTCGACACCATCGAGGGCATGAACGACTCGGGCGAGATCGCCGGCCTGCAGCGCGCCTTCGTGGCCTGCAATGCGCTGCAATGCGGCTACTGCACGCCCGGCATGCTGATGACGGCCTGCGAACTGCTGCGCCAGAACGCCTGTCCGAGCCGCGGCGAGATTCGCGACGCGATCTCGGGCAACTACTGCCGCTGCACCGGCTACCAGAGCATCGTCGACGCGGTCGCGCTGGCGGCGCAGGGAGGCCAGCCATGAGCGGCCCGCTGGAACAGGCGGACGGCCGCCTGATCGGCGCCTCGGTCCCGCGCCCCGACGCCCAGCGCCTCGCCGCCGGGTGCGGGCGCTACCTGGACGACCTCTCGCCGCACGGCGTGCAGCACGTCGTGTTCTACCGCAGCCCGTTCGCGCGCGCCCGGATCCACGCGATCGACGTGACGCAGGCCGCGGCCATGCCGGGCGTCAGCGCGGTCCTGACGGGGGCCGACATCGCCACCGTGTGCGCGCCATGGACCACGCGGCTGGCGCTGGTAACCACGCACGTCTCGGCCAGCCAGACGCCGCTGGCCATCGACGAAGCCTACTGGCAGGGAGAAGCGGTGGTGGCGGTGGTGGCCGCGACCCGGGCCCAGGCCGAGGATGCGCTGGAAGCGATCGAGATCGACTGGGAAGAAGTGGACCCGGTGGTCGACCCGGAAGCCGCGCTGGCGCCGGGCGCGCCGACCTGCCATCCGGGCATCGCGACCAACCTGGCGCTCGAATCGCATGCCTCGCGCGGCGACCCCGGCGTGGCCTTCGCCGGGGCCCACCGGGTGGTCGCGCGGCGTTTCAAGTTCGGCCGCCAGACCGGCGTGCCGCTCGAGCCGCGCGGCATCCTGGCCAGCTTCGACCGGCGCACCGGGGAGCTCGACATCCAGCAATCCCACCAGGTGCCGTTCCAGATGCAGGAGATCTTCGCGGCACAGCTGGACCTGCCGCTGGAAAAGGTGAGGGTGGCCTGCCCGGACGTCGGCGGCGCCTTCGGCATCAAGCTGCACGCCTATGCCGACGAGATCGCGGTGGCCGCCATCGCGGTGCTGCTGGGCCGTCCGGTCAAGTTCCAGGCCGACCGCCTTGAATCCTTCGTGTCCGACGTCCACGCGCGCGACGCCAGCGTCGACGCGCAGCTGGCGGTCGACGCCGACGGCCGCATCCTGGGGCTGGACGTCGACCTGCTGTTCTGCTTCGGCGCAGTCTCGGTCTATCCGCGCTCGAGCACCGGCGAAGCCCTGCAGGCCTTTTCGCTGAGCGGCGCCGCCTACCAGGTGCCGGCCTTCCGCGGCCGGGTGCGCGGGGCATTCGTCAACAAGGTGCCGACCGGCGCCTACCGCGCCGTTGGCCAGCCGATCGCCAATGCCGTCATCGAGCAGCTGATGGACGATGCGGCGGCCGCCATCGGCATGGACCCGGTGGCGCTGCGGCGCCTGAACCACCTGCCATCGCGGCCGGACGACGGCTCGATGCTGCTGACGCCGGGCGGCATCCCATTGGGGCCGCTGTCGCTCGACGCCTGCCTGGACCAGGTGCTGGAGCGCATGGACTACCCCGGCCTGCGCGCGGCGCAGGCCGATGCCGCGGCCGATGCCGCCGCCAGCGGCGTGTACCGCGGCATCGGCCTGTGCACCTTCGTCGAACTCACCGGGGTCGGCGCCAGCATCTACGGGCCGAACGCCGTGCGCGTGGCCGGCAAGGAAAGCGTGCGGCTAAGCCTGGCCCCGTCGGGCCGCATCGTGTGCCGCACCAGCGCCACCGAACAGGGCCAGGGAACGCGTACCGGGCTGACCCAGATCGTGGCCCAGGCGCTGGAGGTGCCGATGGAGCTGGTGGCGGTCGCCGGCGGCGATACCGGGCGCGATCCCCATGGCGGCGGGGCCTGGGCATCGCGCGGCATCGCGCTGGCGGGCGAGGCGGCGCTGTTGGCCGCGGCCGATCTGCGCGCCAACATCCTGGCGGTTGCCGCTGGCCTGACGGGCAAGGAGGCCGCCACCCTGCGCCTTGCCGCCGGCGCGGTGGTCGATGCCGGCAACGCGCAGCTGTTCACGCTGCAGGAGATCGCCCGCTTCGCCCACTATGACACGATCCCGATCAAGCTGGCCGCCATCCCCGAGATGACGGTCGAGCGCAGCTACACCCCGATCGGCAAGCCATATTTTGCCGCCAACGGCATCCAGGCCGCGCACGTCGAGGTCGACGTCGGTACCGGCATGGTGAAGGTACTCGATATGTGGGTGGTCGAGGATTGCGGCCGGGTCATCAACCCGCTGCTCACCGACGAGCAGATCCGCGGCGGCGTGGTCCAGGGCATCGGCGCCGCGCTGTTCGAGGAATGCATCTATTCCGAGTCCGGGCAGATGAGCAATGCCTCGCTGGCGGATTACCTGATCCCGATGGCGGGCGAGATGCCGCAGATTCACGTCGGCCACGTCAGCACGCCGGAGCGCGAGACCAGCCTGGGCGCCAAGGGCGTGGGGGAGGCCGGCACCGTGGGCGCCATCGGCGCGATCTGGTGCGCCGTCAACGACGCCCTGCGGCCGCTGGCCCAAACGGTGTGGCGCCAGCCGTTCACGCCGGCCCACGTGCTCGACGTGCTGCATCATCCCGAGGCCCGCATGGCGCCGGTCGCGCTGCGGCCGTTCGATGGCGACGGGAGCGCCGTGGAAAACTAGCGTCGCCCTTGCTCGCGGTCGGCCTGGTGGAGCTCGCGCACGATCCGGTAATCCTGGTCCGACACCGGCACGAAGCGCGCGACGTTCAGCCGGTCCAGCACGTCGGCGCTTTGCGGGCCGCCGCGGTTGAAGAAGGCCGCGCGTATTCTTTCCTTCAGGTCGTCGCACAGCTGGCCGCGGAATACGAAGGGGTCGGTCGGGATCGGGGTCGACTTCCACACGACCCGGATCTGCCGCTCGCGGTCCGGGTTGGACGCCATTTCGGTCGCCAGGTTCTGGCTTCCGACGAAGGCGGCGTCGATCTGGCCTGCCAGTACCCGGTTCACCGACTGGGTGTGGCTGCCAGTGTAGCCGACCTGGGCGAAATACGATTCAAGCGGCGCGCCGACCTGCCTGGCGAAGACGTGGCGCGGGACCAGGGCGCCCGAGGTGCTCTCGGGATCGACCAGGGCCAGGCGCTGGCCGCGCAGGGTCGCCACGTCCTTGACCCCGCTGGCGGCGCGCACGATCAGCAGCGAATGGTAGAACGCGCCGGCGGGCTGGAAGGTGGAGGCCTTGTTGGCGTAGTTGGCGAACGGCGTCAGTTGCGGGTCGGCGCGCCGTGCCGATACATAGGACGCCGGCCCGATCCGCGCCAGGTGCACCGCGCCGGACAGCAGCGCCTCGACCACCGCGCCGTACGAAGGCGCGACATAGACTTCCACCTGGATGCCAAGCGCCGCGCGCAACTGGTCGAGCAGCGGTTGCAGCTCGGCGAGCTCTTTCTTGACGTTGCCGCGCGGGATGATCGAAAAACGCAGCCGCTGAGGGCGTTCGCAAGCGGTGGCGAGCGCGTTGGGAGCGCAGGCGCCGAGCGCCGCGAGGAGTGGCAACTGCATCGCGGCGCGGCGGCGTGGGTCGGGGGTCATGTCGGCTGATAGGTGAGGGATTGCTTGTGGAGGAGGGGCGCGATCTGGCTTGCCGCGCCGGGACGCTGCAGGTAGAAGCCCTGCACCTGGTCGCAGCCGGCGGCCTTCAGGTGCACCAGCTGGTCCTTGGTCTCGACGCCTTCGGCCACCACGGTCAGGCCCAGGTTGTGGGCCAGCGAGATGGTCGAGGCGACGATCACCGCGTCGTTGGTATCGTTGCGGATGTCCTTGATGAAGGAACGGTCGATCTTGACCGCATGGATCGGGAACTGCTTCAGGCGGCTCAGGCCCGAGAAGCCGGTGCCGAAGTCGTCCAGCGCCATCCGGATCCCGGCCGCGGCGAGGGCGTCCAGGTTGCGCTGGGCGGTCTCCGCATCCTCGATCAGGCTGCTCTCGGTGATCTCGATCTCGACCAGCTCGGGCGCGATACCGTGCCGGGCCAGCGCGCCGCTGAAGACGTCGAGCAGCCGCTCGTCGCGCAGCTGGCGCGGCGACACATTGATCGCCACCGGCACCAGCGGCACGCCGTCGGCCCGCCACTGCGCCAGCTGGCGGCACACGGCGTCGATGATCCAGCGTCCCAGCGGCACGATGAAATCCTGTTCCTCGGCCAGCGGGATGAAGTCGCCGGGGAAGATCAGGCCGTGCTCGGGGTGTTCCCAGCGCACCAGGGCCTCGAGGCCGACGATGCGCAGCGTCTCGAGTTCCAGCTTGGGCTGGAAGTGCAGGCGGAATTCGTTGTCGTGGATGGCGGCGCGAAAGCGCGCGGCCAGTTCGGAGTGCAGGGCGCTGGAGGCGTTCAGCGAGGCGTCGTAGAAGCTGAAGAAGCCGCGCCCGCGCGCCTTGACGCTGTACATCGCCTGGTCGGCGTGCAGCAGCAGGGCGTCCAGCTGCTGGCCGTCGCGCGGATAGAGCGCGATCCCGACGCTGGGACTGGTCTCGACGGCGTGCCCATCGAGGTCGGCGTAGACTTCGGACAGGCGCTGCACCAGCTTGCCGGCCAGCTGGGCGACGAATTCCTCGGACGGCACTTCGGACAGCAGGACCACGAACTCGTCGCCCCCGAGCCGCGCCACCAGGTCGTATTCGCGCACCGCGCCGCGCAGGCGCGCGGCCACGGCCTTCAGGAGCTGGTCGCCGACGCCGTGGCCCAGGGTATCGTTGATCAGCTTGAAGCGATCCAGGTCGAAGAACAGCAGGGCATACAGGTTGCGGCTGCGCCTGGCCCGCTTGAGTTCCGCCGACGCCATCTCCTGGAACATCCTGCGGTTGGCCAGGCCGGTCAGGTGGTCTTGCGAGGCCAGCGCCAGGGCGCGGCTCTTCTCTTGTTCGAGCTGGGCGATCAGGCGCTGCTTTTCCTGCTCCGAGATGGCCACCGCGCTGTGCAGCCGCTGCTGGCGCCACAGGCCGGCAGCGATGCCGATGGTAACCGCCAGCACCAGCAGCGAATAGGCGCCGGCGCGCACGAAATAAGTCTGGTGCTGCGCGTCCAGCCGGCCCAGCACGACGGCCGGATCCTGGACCACCGTGACCCGGATCGGGATGTCGGCCAGGATTTCGCGGGCGACGATCGCGCTTGGTACAGCCCCTGGCGTCGACCCCGGCGCGGTCGCGTGACCGCCGGCAGGCAGCAGGATGCCGCCCTGCATGATGGCCAATGGCTGACCATCCCGGTGCACGATCTCGATGCGTCCCTCCGGGCCGAGGTCGACGTTGCGGTAGCTGCCCAAGAAATATCCCAGGTCGACCATCGCGCCGTAGTAGCCCCGGATTGCGGCGCCGTCGCCATCGAGGCGCACCAGGACCGGCAGGCGCCAGGGGTATTTGCCGCCCGCCGCCGGATGCCCGATCGACAGCGCCGGCGCTTCGCCCGGCTGGGCCAGCGCGCGCGCCAGCAGCGCCTGCAGTTCCGGTTCGCGTTCCTGGCGGGCGGACGAGTACAGCAGGGCGCCGGCGCCGTCGAATACCGCGGCGCGCACATAGGCCGAATCGCCGACCAGTTGGGGATTGAGGTGGGCGGCGGTGGTCTGGAGACGCTCGCCGTCGCCGCCGGCAATGCGCGCGTAGAGCGTCGCCCGGCCCAGCACTTCCTCGAGATTCGTGGCCACGATGAGGACGATGTTTTCGCTGCTGGTGATCGCCGCCTGGCGGGCGACGGTCTTTTCCTGCTCGGCGCGGTCGAAGTAGAACAGCCAGACCGAGATCACGATCGTGCAGCCCAGGATGCAGGTCATGGGCAGCAGGGCATTGGGGCTGACCAGCGACAGGACGCGGCGGTGCAGGCTGGCGATCAGGGAAGGGGTGGAGGCGGGCACCGGGCTGTCGTATTACATAAGCAAATGGACCCATGCTATCGATGTCATGTGACAGTGTCGTGACATGGCGATGACATTGCGCGTCGCGTGCCATTTACCGAGTCTGCTATCCTGCCCGTTCGCCGTGAATGGAGGATCGCATCGATGACGCTCGACTCTTGCGCCGCGCCGCGCAGCACCCACTGGATCCGGTTCGCCGGCGCCATCGGGCTGGCCGCGGCCACGATGGCCGGCCAGGCCGCCCATGCACAGGTCCCGACGCCGCCAGAGGCCGCGGCGCCGCAATGGCGCCAGCAGCAGTATTCGCAAGAGATGCGGTCCCGGCCCACCGCGCGCCACGAGAATGGCTTCGTGGCGGTGGCCGGGCGCCTGATCCTCGTCGGCGGCCGTGGCGAGCGGCCGCTCGACATCCACGACCCGAAGACCGGACGGTGGACCCAGGGCGAGCAGCCGCCGTTCGAGATCCACCACCTGCAGGGCGTCGAATTCGGGGGCAAGCTGTACGTACTGGGCGCGCTGACCGGCAAGTTCCCTGAAGAGGCGCCGGTGCCCGATATCCTGATCTACGATCCCGTGGCCGACCGCTGGAGCAAGGGCCCCGAGATCCCGCCGCACCGGCGGCGCGGCGCCAGCGGCGTGGCGGTGCACGAGGGGACGATCTACCTGGTCGGCGGCAATCGCCGCGGCCACATGAGCGGCTACGTCGCCTGGCTCGACGCCTTCGACCCGGCCAGTGGGCGCTGGACCGAGCTGCCCGATGCGCCGCATGCGCGCGACCACTTCCACGCTGCCGTCATCGACGGCAAGCTGTACGCGGCCGGCGGGCGCCGCTCCGCACATGACCTGGGCAATGCCCTGGCGCAGACCGTGGGCGAGGTGGACGTCTACGATATCCGGGCGCGGCGCTGGAGCACGCTCCCGGCGCCGCTGCCGACCGAACGAGCGGGGACGGCCAGCGCCGTCGTCGACGGCAAGCTGGTGGTGATGGGCGGCGAAAGCCTGAAACAGGAGCCGGCCCATCGCGAGGTCGAGGCCTGGGATCCGAAAACCGCCCGCTGGCAGTCGCTGCCCGCCATGCCGGTCGGCCGCCACGGCACCCAGGCCGCCATGCTGGGCGGCCAGGTATACATCGCGGCCGGCAGCGGCAATCGCGGCGGTGGGCCGGAGCTCGACGATCTCTGGAGTTTCCAGCCCGGTGCGGGCGTGAATCGTGGGTCCGCGCGCGACCCCGCCTACGATGCCTTCGCGCTGATCCCCGAAGCGCCGGGTTCGGGCTGGATCGACGCCACCCTGCCCAATGTGCCGGTGGCCCCGGCCCTGCACGCGACCGATTCGGTCTTCATCGACGTCGACCACGACGGCGACCTGGACGTGGTGGTCTCGGTGGAACATGGCGTCAATCGCCTGTACCGCAACGATGGCGGCGGCAAGCTGGCCTATGTGCCGGACGCCTTCGGCACCCGCATGCACGACAGCGAACACGTGCGCGCCGCCGACTTCAACCGCGACGGCCATATGGACGTGGTGTTCGTGGCCGAGGCGGATGAACGGCACCAGCTCTACCTGGGCGACGGCAAGGGCGGCTTCCTCGACGCCAGCGCGCGCCTGCCGGCCCATAGCCAGGGCAATGCGCTCGCGGTCGGCGACGTCGATGGCGACGGCCTGCCCGATATCTTCATCGGCAGCACCGGCGAGGCGGGCGGCGGCAAGGAGGTGCCGGCGAAAAACCTGCTGTTCCTGAACGACCCCAAACGACCCGGCCATTTTATCGATGCCTCCGCGACCCACCTGCCGCAGGCGAACGACCAGACCGAAGGCGCGGTGCTGGCCGACATGGATGGCGACGGCCACCTCGACCTGGTGCTGGCCAGCCCCAGCCAGCCGAACCGGCTCTTGATCAACGATGGCAAGGGACGATTCAGGGACGAGTCGCACCGGCTCGAGCTGACGGTGCCGATGGAGACCCGCGAAGTGCACGTGCTGGACGCGAACGGCGACGGCAAGCTCGATATCGTGTTCTTCAATATCACCAGCAATAACGCCGGCTGGGAGAAGGACCCGCAGACCCGGCTGCTGGTCAACGACGGCAAGGGCCGTTACCGCGACGAGACCGCCGCCCGGCTACCGGCCCATACTTTCTCGAGCTGGGCCGGGACGGTGGTCGACTTCAACGGCGACGGCGCGCCGGACCTGCTGGTGGGCGCGATCCAGGTGCCGGGCTTCGTCCCGCTGCAGGCGCGCGCCTGGCAGAACGACGGCAAGGGCAATTTCAAGGACGTGACCCTGTCCGTGCTGCCCGGCGTGACCGTCGGCCGCAGCTGGAGCATGGGACGCGGCGACCTCGATGGCGACGGCAGGGATGACGTCTTCATCGGCGGCTGGGGCACGCAGGCGCGCCTGCTGCTCAGCGATATCAACAAGCACCGCGCGTCGCTGCCGCCGGTGCCGAAGCTGGAGAAGCGGACGCGCTGATGCGTCGATCAGGGCGCCGGCCTGAGGACGAATTCCGTGATCTCGGCCGGCACGCCCAGCCGGATCGGGAACCCGTTCCACAGTCCGGTGCCGTTGCTGACATAGAGCTGCATGCCGCCAATGCGGTAGCTGCCCGACACATAGCCGCCGTTCGCGCGCTTCACGACCTGGTCGACACCGCGGATCATGCCGCCATGGGTGTGGCCGGATAGCTGGACGTCGATGCCGGCGGCGGCATTGCCGTCCACGCCGATCGGCTGGTGGCTGAGCAGGATTACTGGCGCATCCGGCGCCCCGGCCAGCGCGCGCGCCGTGTCCGGTCCTTCCATGCCGAAGCGCGGCGCCACCCGGTCGGTCACCCCGGCCACCGTGAGCCTGCCGCCCCCGTGCTCGATCGTTACGTGGCGGTTGGCCAGCACCCGCATCCCGAGCCCTTCGAAGGTGCGGGCCCAGCGCTCGGCGCCGAAATAATATTCGTGGTTGCCGAGGCTGGCGATGACGCCGTGGCGTGCTGCCAAATCGGCCAGCGGCGCGACGTCGCGCGCGCGCGCCTGCGGCGAGCCGTCGATCAGGTCGCCGGTGATCACGACCAGGTCGGGCCGCAGGGCATTGCTGCGCTCGACCACCGCGCTCACCCAGTCCTCATGCATCAGGCGGCTGATGTGCATGTCGGTCAGTTGCACCATCCGGTATCCGTCGAGGCCAGCGGACAGGTCGCGGATCGCCAGCTCGACCCGGCGCACCTCGGGCACCTGGATGGCCTGGCCCACGCCGATGGCCGACAGCACGGCGCCGGCGGCGATCGTCGCATAGCGCAGGCGCAGCGTCACGCGCCCATCGATGGCGCGCCCGCGCCGTAGCGCCCAGGCGGCCAGCAGGCCCAGGTCGGCGACCAGCTGCAGCAGGAACGCCAGCAGGAAGCTGCAGTACAGCCAGCCCAGCGCGACGATGAAGATGCGCGGGATCTCGGGCGAGTACATGGTGCCGAACACCCAGCGCTGGATCATGTGGTGCTGGCAGACCAGCAGCAGGGCGAGGCCCAATCCGATGCGGGTGTAGCGGTGCAGGGGAAGCGGAACGATCAGGCGCAGGACGAGGTAGAGGTAGGCGGCGTAAACATAGGGGAAGAACACGGGGACGGCACTCTGGTTTCTTGTTGAGTCGCCGCGATGATAACGCAGTTGGCGCCGGGGAGACGCGCTGACGCGATTCGTTCCAGTTTAGTAAAACGAACTAAACTTCTCCAGATCCGTTCATGGCGGTTGAGCAGCCGTTTTTTCCTTTGTATAAATCGCTACAGTGCGCGTCACCGAGCCAACACCCCAGGAGCAGCCCATTACATGAAGAAGCACACCCTCGTATCGACCTTGGCGCTGCTGTTCGCGAGCGGCGCCGCCAATGCCGCCGAAGCGCGCTTTTCCACCTCGTTCGAAGCCGGCCAGCCAGCGCCGGCGACGCTTGCGGGCGAGGGCGTGAAGGTCGCGCCGGGCAGCGGCCCCGAACGCCCCTACGCGGCCAAGAAGAATGCGGCGTATACCGGATTGCAGGCGCTGCACTACCGCGCGGATGGACAGGGCGGCCGCCTGCGGCTGTGGGAGGTCGATATCGAGGTCAGGCCTGATACGGTCCTGTCGTGGATGGTGCTGCCCGAGATCGTCGATGGCGACATCGACACCTCCACCCATGTGTCGCTCGACCTGGTGCTGGACGACGGCCGTCGCGTGTCGAGCCTGGACTTGCGCGACCACCACGGCGTGCGCCTTGGCGCCCTGGCCCAGGGACAGTCGAAGACCCTGTATCCGCAGCAGTGGGCGCGCAAGGCGGTGCGCCTGGGCGAACTGGAAGGGCGGCGCATCAAGGCGATCGAACTGGAACTGCGGCCGAGCGCCAAGGGCGGCGCCAGCGGTTGGATCGACGATGTCGAGATCAAGGAGCAGCCGCTCGCCAGGACAGCCCGCCTGTCCGACCATGTGTTGACCACGCGCGGCACCCAGGCCAACGGCACTTTCTCGCGCGGTAACAACATCCCCGCTACGGCCATGCCGCATGGCTTCAATTTCTGGACCCCGGCCACCGACGCCGGCACCCTGAACTGGTTGTACCGCTGGAACGAGCAGAATGATGCCGACAACCGCCCGCGCCTGCAGGCGCTCTCGCTCAGCCACCAGCCGAGTCCCTGGATGGCCGACCGCCAGACCTTCCAGGTCATGCCGTCCGGCGCGCAAGGCCGGCCCGACGCCGACCGCCAGCGCCGCGCGCTGCCGTTCTCGCACGACCGCGAGCTGGCGCGCCCGTACACCTACCGGGTGGACTTCGACAACGGCATCCGCGCCGAACTGGCGCCGACCGAGCGCGCGGCGATCTTCCGCTTCCAGTTCCCGAAACAGGGCGACGCCAACCTGCTGTTCGATAACGTCGACGACCGGGGCGGCCTGACCCTGGACGCGGCCACGCAAACCCTGCGCGGCTATACCGATATCAGGAGCCGGCTGTCGAACGGCGCCACCCGCATGTTCGTGTTCGCGCGCTTCGACCAGCGCTGGCAGGACAGCGGCGCGATCGAGACCGGTCGCCCGACCGGCTATATCAAGTTCGACGCCGACAAGGGCGAGGTGCGCATGCGCATCGCCACCTCGCTGATCTCGGTCGAGCAGGCGCAGCGCAACCTCGAGCTGGAACTTGGCGACGCCGGCTTCGACACCGTGCGCGAGCGTGCCCAGGCGGCCTGGGACAAGGAGCTGGAGCGGGTGCGGGTGCAGGGCGCCAGCGCAGACCAGCTGACGACCGTCTATTCGAACCTGTACCGCCTGTTCCTGTACCCGAACGTCGCCCATGAAAACGTCGGCACCGCCGCCCGGCCCGACTGGCGCCACGCCGACCAGAGCAGCTGGTCGAGGGACCAGGCTGGAGGCGACGTGGCGAAGACTTCGGCGCCTGTCTTGCCCGGCAAGGTCTACGTCAACAACGGCTTCTGGGACACCTTCCGCACCACCTGGCCGGCGTATGCCCTGTTGGCGCCGCAGCGTACCGGCGAAATGATCGACGGCTTCCTGCAGCAGTACCGCGACGGCGGCTGGGTGGCGCGCTGGTCGTCGCCGGGCTACGCCGACCTGATGGTGGGCACCAGTTCCGACGTGGCGTTCACCGATGCCTGGCTCAAGGGCGTGCGCGGCTTCGATGCGCACCAGGCCTACGAGGCGGCGCTGAAGAACGCGACCGCCGTGCCGCCGGTCTCGAACGTCGGCCGCAAGGGCCTGGCGCGCTCGATGTACCGCGGCTATGCCGACACCTCGGTCCACGAAGGCATGTCGTGGACGCTGGAAGGCGCGCTGAACGACTTCGGCCTGTCGCAGCTGGCCACGGCGCTGGCGAACGAGGAGGGCAAGGACAGCGGGCGCGGGCGCCGCTACCGCGACGAAGCCGCGTATTTCCGGGCTCGCGCCGCCGACTACGTGCATGTGTACGATCCGGCGACCAGGTTCTTTCGCGGCCGCGACGCCCAGGGTCAATGGCGGGTGCCGGCGCGGGAATTCGAGCCGCGCCGCTGGGGCGGCGACTATACCGAGGCCAATGCCTGGACCTTCGCCTTCACCGCGCCGCACGACGCCGAGGGTCTCGCGAGCCTGATGGGCGGGCGCCAGGCGCTGGCCGGCCGGCTCGACGAGTTCTTCGCGAGCCAGGAGACGGCCGAGGCGAAATTCGCCGGCAGCTACCGCCAGGTGATCCACGAGATGACCGAGGCGCGCGACGTCCGCATGGGCATGTACGCCCACAGCAACCAGCCGGCCCACCATATCCCCTGGATGTACGTCGCCGCCGGCCAGCCGTGGAAGACCCAGCGCATCACCCGCGAGGCGCTGCGCCGCTTGTACCTGGGCAGCGAGATCGGCCAGGGTTATGCGGGCGACGAGGACAATGGCGAGATGTCGGCCTGGTACACCTTCGCGATGCTGGGACTGTATCCGCTGCGGATGGGGTCTCCCGAATACGTGATCGGTTCGCCGGCCTTCGCGCGCACCGAGGTGAAGCTCGAGAATGGCCGCACCCTGACCGTTATCGCCCACGGCAACGGCCCGGACAATGTGTACGTGCAGTCGCTGAAGGTCGACGGCCGGCCCTGGAACCAGCCGTGGATCCGCCACGCCGACATCGCCAATGGCGCCACCCTGGAATTCACGATGGGCAGCCAGCCGTCGACCTGGGGCAGCGAGGCCAAGGCCTTGCCGGCGTCGATGACCGCTGCCGGCCAGCGTCCCGCCGGCCTGCTCGACCGCAGCAAGGGCGCCACGCTCACGCTGGACGGCAAGGGCGCCAATGGCGCGCTGGTCGATGACGATGCGGCGACGACCGCGGCGCTGCCGGCCAGGGCCAGCATCGGCTTCGCGCTCACGAAACCGGCCACGATCGGCTACTACACGATCACCGCTGGCAAGGCGCCGCTGGGCAAGGTGAGCTGGACGCTCGAAGGCCGCGACGGCGAGGGCGGCTGGGTGGCGCTCGACCGGCGCGAGGACGAGGCCTTCGACTGGGAGCGCCAGTTGCGGCCGTTCGGCGTCGCCACCCCGGGGGCCTACCGCGAATACCGCCTGCGCTTCGCCCAGGATGCGGCGTTCGAGCTGGGCGAACTGGAGCTGCTGGAAGCCGGGCAGGGTGGATAGCGGTGCGATCAGTGTTTACTAAAAACCGCTAAAACATGCCCGGTTTTACCTGCCCTGGTTGACGGTGCCAAAACGCGGCTGCTATAAATCCAGCTCGAATCGACGCTTCGACAGGCGTTTATTAAACCAAGGACCGACAGACCAATGATGGACAGGATTTCGATGCCGCGGGTGCGGCCGTGAGCCAGGTCACCCTGCGCGACATCGCCAGCGCGACCGGGCTGTCGATCGGCACCGTCTCGCGCGCCCTCAAGAACCAGGGCGGCATGACCGAGGCCACCCGCGGCGTGGTGCGCGAGGCGGCGCTGCGGCTGGGCTACGATTTCTCGCTGCTCAAGAAGGGCCGCATCCGCCGCATCGCCTTTTTGCTGCACAGCCAGCACAACACGCTCACCTCCAGCCCGTTCTTTACGCCGGTGCTGCACGGCGCCGAGGAAGCCTGCCGGCGCGAGGGCATCGCCCTGTCGCTGATCGTGGTCGGCCCCGCCGAGCCGGTGCTGGAACAGCTGCGCCTGCACCAGCCCGACGCGATCCTGTGCGCCGGCTTCTTCGAGCCCGAGGTCCTGGGCGCCCTGCGGCAGACCGGCAAGCCGATGGTGCTGGTGGACATGCACCGGCGTGGCTTCACCTCGATCAATCCGGACAATATGGGCGGCGGCTACCTGGCCACCCAGCACCTGCTGCGCTGCGGCCGCAAGCGCATCGCGATGCTGTCCGGCTCCCTGGCCCACTACAGCATCCAGCAGCGCAACCGGGGCTTCCGCCAGGCGCTGTTCGACGCCAGGATGCACGCCGACCCGTCCCTCGAAGTGATCGTGCCGACCATGGGCGAAGGCGAGGAAGGCGTGGTCGAGGCCATGCGCAGCCTGCTGGACCTTCCGAAACGGCCGGACGCGCTGTTCTGCTACAACGACAGCACGGCGCTGGCGGCCATGAAGTTCTGCCTGGCCGAGGGGCTCAAGATCCCCTACGACCTCGCCATCGTCGGTTTCGACGATATCGCCGCTTCCCTGGCCGCCATTCCGCCCCTCAGCACGGTCCACGTGGACAAGGAAGCGCTGGGGCGGACCGGGGTCGAATCGCTCCTGCACAAACCGGACGACAACCCCTCCCAGATAACCCTGCCAGTCGAGATGATCGTGCGCGAGAGCAGCTACGACGACTAGCACACCACTTCCAGCCGCCACCATGACCAACTACCCGAATTTTCGCAGCCCGGACGTGCTGCTCGACCATGCGCGCCACACGATGCGCTTCTATCACCCGCGCGCGCTCGACCCCGCCGGCGGCATGTACCACTATTTCAAGGACGACGGCGCGGTCTACGATGCCAGCCACCGCCACCTGGTCAGCAGCACCCGCTTCGTGTTCACCTATGCCATGGCCTACCGCCAGTTCCGGGACCCGGCCTATCTCGCGGGCCTGACGCACGCGGTCGCCTTCGTGCGCGAGGCGCACCGCGCTCTGGATGGCGACGGCTATGCCTGGATGCTCGATGGCCGCGAGATCGAGGACGGCACCCAGCACGCCTATGGCGAAGCCTTCGTGCTGCTGGCCTATGCCCACGCCGCGATGGCCGGCCTGGACGAGGCGCGCCCCTGGATCGGCGAGGCTTTCGACCTGATGGAAAGGCGTTTCTGGAACCCGGACGACGGCCTGTACGCCGACGAGGCGAGCCAGGACTGGCGCGTGCTGTCGACCTACCGCGGCCAGAACGCCAATATGCACGCCTGCGAGGCGCTGCTGGCGGCCCATGCCGCAACCGGCGAACAGCGCTACCTGGAGCGCGCGTATACCGTGGCCTGGAACATCACCCAGCGCCAGGCGGCGCGCTGTGGTGGCCTGGTCTGGGAACACTACGACACTGCCTGGCAGCCGGACTGGAAATTCAATATCGACGATCCGGAGAACCTGTTCCGTCCCTGGGGCTACCAGCCCGGCCACTTCACCGAATGGGCCAAGCTGCTCCTGCTGCTGGAAGCGCGCGCGAAGGGCGTACTGGACAAGGACCTCGACTGGCTGCTGCCGACCGCCGAAAAGCTGTTCGGGGTAGCGGTGGAGAAGGGCTGGGACGGCGAACACGGTGGCCTGTGCTATTCGCTGGCGCCCGACCTGACGGTGTGCGACGCGCACAAGTATTTCTGGGTGCAGGCCGAAAGCGCCGCCGCTGCCGCCATGCTGGCCGCGCGCACCGGCAACGCCGAATACTGGACCTGGTACGACCGCCTGTGGCAATACAGCTGGACCCATTTCGTCGACCACCAGCATGGCGCCTGGTACCGCATCCTGGACCGCGAGAACCGCAAGCTCAGCGACGAGAAGAGCCCGGCCGGCAAGGTCGATTACCACACCATGGGCGCCGTCTACGACATCGTGGCCGTGCTGGAGGACGGCGCCGGTGCTGAGAGCCTAGCCCGGTAGGTGGGAGTCGCTCCTGGCGCGCCTGGCAGGCGTGTGCTGCGTTGCTCGTCGTTGCATGGCTCGCCATGCGGCCTCCTCGCGCCTTGCCCACGCCAGCCATGCATCACCATCAGCTTCCCCCCACCTACCGGGAAAGGCTCTTGATCCGCCCTTCATGCTGTGCGCCGGCGAGGCGCTGACCGACATGATCGACCAGGGCGGCGGGCGGTGGGTGAGCCGCGTGGGCGGCTCGACCTGGAACGTGGCGCGCGCGCTGGCGGCGCTGGGCGAGCCGACGGCCTTCGCCGGCGCCATCAGCCGCGACCGTTTCGGCGACGCCCTGTGGGCGGCCAGCGAGGCGGTCGGCCTGGATACGCGGCTGCTGCAGCGGGTCGACCGTTCGCCGCTGCTGGCCGTGGTGGAGCAGGGCGAGCCGCCGCGCTACTTCTTCATCGGCGACGACAGCGCCGACCTGCACTTCGACCCAGGTCTGTTTCCGGCCGGCTGGGCCGACGGCCTGCGCTGGGCGCACTTCGGCGGCATCAGCCTGGCGCGCGCGCCGCTGGCCGGCAGGCTGGTGGCGCTGGCACGGCGGCTCAAGGCCTATGGGGTCAGGATCAGCTACGATCCCAACTACCGCAACCTGATGGACGAACGCTATACGCCAACGCTGGAGGCGATGGCCTCGCTGGCCGACCTGGTCAAGGTGTCGGACGACGACTTGCGCGGGCTATTCCCCGGCCTGGGCCTGGACGCCGCGCTGGCGCGCCTGCGCGGTTTCAATCCGGCCGCCTGCTGCCTGCTGACGCGCGGGGGCCAGGGCGCCAGTCTGTTCCGCGGCGAGGAGCGCTGCGACGCGCCGGCGCCGCAGGTGGCGGTGGTGGACACGGTGGGCGCCGGCGACGCCAGCGCCGCCGGCCTGCTGCACAGCCTGGCGCGCCATCCGGGCCGCAGCCTGCAATCGCACCTGCATGCGGCGCTGGCCGCGGGTTCAGCCGCCTGCCTGCAGTCGGGCGCCACGCCGCCGGCGCCGGCAACCATGCGACAGTTGTTCGCAGTGCTCGAAGGAGAAGTTGCGTGATGCGTCGACCCGGCAGCCTCCCGCGTCGCCTTACGGCACAATCGGAATCACGATCTCCGCGCGCGGCAAGGCCACCAGCTTCCCCTTGACCTCGATATAGGCCTCTTCATAGTCCAGCCGGATCCGGACTTTGCGTCCCGGGCAGCCAGGCCCCGCGTCCACGTCGGCGACGACCCGCCTGCCCGGCAGATTGGTGATCGTGCCAAAGGCCGGTTCGCCGTTCCTGAAACACTGGACGAAGAACTGCTGTCCTTCGTCCGTCATCGTCACCACCAGATTGTACCTGCCATCCGGGGCATCGCCGCGGGCATTGCTGAACGTGCCCGAGGCTGGCGTGTCGGAACCGTGCGCGGCGGAACAAAGAAGCAGCAGCAGGCAGGCCAGGTAGCGCATTCTTTCTCCCGTCGCTATATCAATCGAAGGCGTAGTTCACGCTGGCATAGAAGCGCCGCCCGCGCGGATCCGTATAGCTCGGATCGTAGCCCGACAGGAAGAAGTAGGCCTGGTTCGAATACGGCGGACTCTCGTCGAACAGGTTCTGCACGCCCGCGCGCAGCTTCAGGCGCGGCGTCATCACATACGCCGCCGACAGGTCCCACAGCGAGTACGACTTGACCTTGTTCTCCGCCACCACCGAGCCATCGTCGATATTGATCGCCGTGTTCTGGTCGTCGTAGCCGCTCGACCAGGTGTTCTGCAGGCTGGCCGACAGAGGGCCACGTTCCCAGTCGAAGCTTACGGTATGCCGCCAGCGTTGCACCACGCCGTCGGTGACGAACTTGTTCAGGTTGCTGACAAAAGCGTCGCCTGGCGCGTTCTGGATTTCGGACGACAAGACATAGGTGCCGTTCAGGCGCCCGCCGAAGCGCCCCAAGGGCGTATCGACCCCGCGCACCGTCACCGCCAGGTCCAGCCCCTTGGCCAGCTGGGCGCCGCGGTTTTCCTTGCGCAGCTCGATGTAGTCGATCACGTCGTCTTCGTCGCGGTGCACCAGGCTGCCGTACTTGGCCAGGTTGCCGAGGATGATGTCGTCGCCGATCTCGCTGATCAAGTCGGTGCGCTTGATGTTCCAGTAGTCGAGCGAGGCGCTCACATTGCGGCCGGCCGCGAACACGGCGCCCAGCGAGAACTGGCGGCTGCGCTCGGGCTTCAGGTCCACATTGCTGTAGCGGCGCGTGTCCCAGTTGTCGGCGCAGTCGGCGTAGTTGTTGTCGACCGTGGCGCAGTACACCGGGTCCGGCAGGGTCGCGGTGCTGCTGTAGACCGTAGGACGGAACAACTCGTTCGTGGTCGGCGCACGGAAGCCGCGGCCGGCGGAGGCGCGCAGCAGCAGCGCGTCAGTCGGGCGGTAACTGAGGCCGAGCTTGGGGCTGGCCGCGCCGCCGACTTGCTCGTAATGGTCGTAGCGCGCCGACAGCTGCGCTTCCCACTGCTTCGCGAACGGCACCAGCACTTCGCCATACAGGCCGGCGACATCGCGCTTGTCGCTGGTGGCGCGGCCGCCTTCCGGCGCGGCGTCGTTGTTGATGTTGTCGGAGAGGAGCAGGGCCGACGGATTGAAGTTGTTCTTCTCGCGGCGCACCTCGCCGCCGATCGCCACCGCCAGCTCGCCGCCGGCCAGCGGCATCAGGGCGCGCGAAAACTTGACGTCGACGGCGTCCAGCGTGCCGCGCGCGCGGCGCACGACGTCGTCGACCTGGATGCTGTCGAGCAGGGCAAGGCCTTCGGGGCTGGAGGGGCCGAACGGATTGATGCGGCCATCCAGGATGCCTTCCATCAGCTCGTTGTACAGCACATAGCCGTTGGTGTCGCGGTCCTTGACCGTGTTGACGCTGTGGTTGTAGGCGGTGTCGTAGTCCCAGCCGCCCACGGTGCCGCTCATGCCGACCACGAAGCGCATGCCTTCGCTGGTCAGTTCGCTGGTGCGCTGGCCGGCTTCGGACAGGCGCATGCGCAGTTCCAGTTCGCCCGGATAGTCGTCGTCCAGCTCTTCCAGGCCGGTGCCCACCAGTTGCGGCACCAGGCGGTAGTCGATATAGCCGGTCACGCGCGCCGACGAGCCGGTGTAGTACGACTTGGAGCGGCTCAGCGCCACCTCGGCATAGGCCTGGTGGCCGCCGCCGAGCTTCAATACGCCGCGGCTGAGCAGGCTGGCCTTTTCGGTCTTGGGATACAGCTCGGTGTCGCCCATGTAGTTATAGGTGCAGGCATCGACGCCGCCGGTGCCATCCGGCAGGTAGACGTTGGCCGGCGGCGCGCAGTCGGGCGCCGACAGGTTGATCAGGCGGTTCGTGATCGGGCGGCCGTTGATGGTGAAGCCGAGTTCCTGCAGGTGGTCGCGCTGGTTCGCGGTCAGGCGGATGTTCGCCGGGCCGGTATAGCCCGACAGCAGGTGGCCCAGGCGTTCCTCGACCCGCAGGCCGGGGATGAAGCTGCGCTGGCTCGTGTTCAGGGCATTGGTGCGCTGGAAGTCGGCCACCGCGAACACGTTATAACCGTCGCGTTCGAGGTCGCCCTTGCCGGCGCTGATGCTGGCGGTGCGCTTGCCGGCGCCGCCCTCGTCGGTGGTGCTGCCGTAGGCATTCAGTTCCAGGCCCTGGAAGTCCTTGCGCGTGATGAAGTTGATGACGCCGCCGATGGCGTCGGTGCCGTACAGGGCCGAGGCGCCGTCCATCAGCACTTCGACCCGCTCCAGCGCCGCGGCCGGGATGTTGTTCAGGTCGACGCCGCTGTCGTCGCCGGGAGAGGCGAAGTTGGCCATGCGCCGGCCATTGAGCAGCACCAGGGTCGACGAGGTGCCGATGCCGCGCAGGTTGGCGCTGTTGAAGCCGCGCTGGTCGCCGCCCACGTTGATGCTGGCGCCGTCGGTCAGGCCGCCGACGTTGGCGGACACGCGGGCCAGGATTTCGGACGCGGTGGTGACGCCGGCTTTTTCGATCTCGGCGCGCGAGACGATCTGCACCGGCAGGGCGGTCTCCGCCTGCACGCGGCGGATGGCAGAACCGGTGACTTCGACCTTCGGCATGTCGGCCGGCGCGGTTGCGGGCGCCTCCCCGGTGGTCGTGGCGGGCGCTTCCTGCGCCAGCGCGACCGGCAATCCCGCGGCGACCCAGGCGCCGGCCAGCAGCGCGCCGCGTACGGCCCGCACAGACATCCCCAACTTCAGCTTCATCATCGTCCTTGTGTAACTACAAAATAATCGACGATATTAAAGCGGCTGCTGTGCGGCGGGTGAGGTTCGATGACAACTATCGTTGTCGGGATCGCGGAGTGTTGCGAATCTGGTACGCCCGAGCGAAGTTCAGGTGGCGCTGGCCGACCCCTGGGCAGTGTCCTCGTCACGCTTGACGTGGACGATCGAGATATCGAAGTGGTAGCTCATGGCCGACACCGCGCCCATCGCGTCGCCGGCGCAGATGCGGTCGACCACCGCCTCGTGGGCGTCGATCACGCGCGTCAATTCGCTTTCGCTGCGGCGATCATCGAAGTGGATGCTGGACGACGCTTCGACCGGGGTGCGCAGGGCGGCCAGCAGGATGCTGTTGAGCGGATTGCCGCTGGCCTCGGCGATCACGGTATGGATCGCCGTGTCGCAGGCGACCCGCCGTGCATGGTCGGAGCCGGCCGAGCGCATCTGCACCACCAGCTCGCGCAGCCGGCTGCGCTGCTGGGGCGTGGCGTAGCGCGCCGCCAGTTGCGCCGTCTGCAGCTCGATCGCGCGCCGGGTTTCGATGACGTGGGCCACGCTCACCTGGGCGGTGGTGAGCGCGTAGTCGAACACCTGGGCCAGCACGTGCGGGTCGATCGCCTTCAGGCGCGGCTTGCGTCCGCCCTCGATCTCGAGGATGCCGAGGGCGGCCAGCGTGCGATAGGCCTCGCGCACGCTGCCCCGGCTGACCTTGAGATCGAGCCCGATCTGGACCTCGCTCGGCACGGTGTCGCCCGGCCTGAGCTGCTCGCGGTTGACCAGGGCGAGCAGGTGGCGGGCCACCTGGGCCGACAGGGTGGGACGTTCGAGCGAGGGAAGTGGTGCGATCTGATTCATCCAGGCAGGCTAACTTTTCTGAGGTTGGCTGTCAAACCGGCCGCTCCACGGAAGCCTGCGGCGCCGCCGACAGCGCCGGGTAGACCCGGCCGATGCGGCGCGACAGGACCCAGAAGAAGGTGCCGGTCAACAGATTGATGAGGGCGACGCAGGTCATCGACAGGCGCAGGCCATCGACACCGCTCGCATTGAAGGCGTCGCTGAGAACGCCGACCAGCAGCGGGCCCATGCCCTGGCCGATCACCACGCCGATGACGCCGATGATCGCCACCGCGGTGGCGCGCGCCGCCGGCGTTACCAGGTCCTGCACGGTGCCGAATACCGGGCCGGCCAGGGTGCCCGCCGCCAGGAAGGTCACGAACAGCAGCGCCATCGCGAGCATCGGGTGCGGCACATAGAAGCTGCCGATCAGCGGCACCAGCACCGCCCAGCTGATGCAGGCCGAATAGCGCGCGCCCCAGGTGCGCGAGCCTTTCGCATACTTGACCGTCAGCTGGCCGCCGACCAGCGCGCCGATGCCGCTGGCCAGGCCGACGCCCAGGCCGAGCCCGAGGCCGATCGCCATCGGCGTCATGCTGAAGGCGCGTTCAAAATAGCTGGGCAGCCAGGCCGAGACCGAACCGGCCAGGCCGACAAAGGCGAAGGCGAACACCAGCATGAAGAAGCAGCGCAGGTCGCCCAGCTGGGTCCAGACGCTGCTGGCCAGCGCGGAGGACGGGGGCGGGTCCAGGCGCAGCGGTTCGCGCACCGTGAAATGGAAGATCAGGGCCATCACCATGCCGATCGCGCCCAGGATGACGAAGCCCATGCGCCAGCCGACGGTCTGCACCAGGATGCCGCCGCCCAGCAGGCCGCCCATCATGCCCAGGTAGACGCCGCAGAAGTGCACGCCGAAGGCGCGCCCGCGCAGCTCGCGCGGATAATAGTCGCTCAACATCGAATGCGAGGCCGGCACGCAGCCGGCTTCGCCGACGCCGACGCCGATGCGGGCCGCGAGCAGGAACATGAAGCTGGTGGCCAGGCCCGAAATGCCCGTCATGAAGGTCCACACCACGAAGCTCAGGGAAATGATCCACTTGCGGTTGCCGCGGTCGGCCAGGCGCGCCAGCGGAATCGACACCAGGCCGCCGAGCAGGGCGAAGGCCAGGCCGGTCATCAGGCCGAGCTGGGTGTCCGACAGCAGGAATTCCCTCTTGATCGGCTCCATGAACATCGTGATCACGACCTTGTCCACCGAGCACATGAAGCCCACTACGGCCAGCGCCACCAGCACGTAGGTGCGGTAGGCCGGGCTGAATTGCGGGGTCGCCGCCGGGACTGGATCTTGCGCCAGCACGCCAACGTCCATCGTATTCGTCATCGGTTTCATGCCGCCACCTCCACATCGGTCGCACTAGTTCGGAGCGGCGCCCAGGCAGCAGGCTCCGTGTCCATGAAGTGGCGCAGCACGCCGGCCCACAGGCCTGCGTCGGCGCCGGAAGCGAAGTGGCCCTTGTCGCTGTCGAGCACCAGGCAGGACCAGTCGCGCGCCGCCGGCAGGGCGGCCACCTCGCGCGCCAGCGCGGGCGAAAACACCTCGTCGGTGCGCGAGACGACATACAGCACGGGCGCGCGGATGGCGTCCAGCCGGTCGCGCAGGTCGAAGGTCTCGGCCGCCGCCATCAGGACCACCAGCGAGAGCGGGTCGAAGCTGCTTGCCCATTCGCGCGCCAGGCGGGCGACTTCGCGGGCGCGCACCTCCGCTTCCGGAAAACGCGGCGACAATTCGGCGTCGACGCCGTAGCGCGCCAGGGTGGCGCTGCGCATCGTCGTCAGGCAGTCGAGCAGGGCGTCGCGGTCGCCAGCGCGCCAGGCGTCCCAGCCAGGGTCGGCCTCGAGCGTGGACAGGATGGCGCGCGCGGCGCCGGGCGCACCCGGATGCCAGGGGGCGCCAACGGCGGCGACCACCCGCTCGACCAGATCAGGGTAGCTGACTGCCCACTGGAAGGCCTGGTAGGCGCCGAACGAGGGACCGGCCACGGCGGCCAGGCGGCGCACGCCTAACGCATCGAGCAGTTGCTTCTGGGCGGCGACGATGTCGGCCACGGTCAGGTCGGGGAAGGCCAGGCCGTAGGGGCGGCCGCTGGCTGGATCGATGCTGGCCGGGCCGGTCGAGCCGTAGGAAGAGCCGAGCATGTTGGGGCACACCACGAAGTAACGATCGCTGTCGATCGGCATGCCTGGCCCGACCAGTTCGCTCCAGGAGCCTTCGGCCACGTTGGCGTCGGCGTCGAGCATGGCCGGTCCGGTGGTATAGCCGTGCAGGACCAGCACGGCGTTGTCGCCGGCCGCATTGAGTGTGCCCATGGTGCGGTAGGCGGTGGTCGGCGCGGCCAGGCGCGCGCCGCTGGCCAGGAGCAGGTCCGGCCCGGTGTGGTAGTGCAGGGTATCGTGCGGGTTCATGGTCGTCCTCAGAAGCGGTAGGTGAGGTCGGCGCCGATGGTGCGCGGCGCGATGACGGCCGCGCCGAACGGGCTGCCGGCCGGACTCAAGCTCTGCGACTTGAGGTAGGTGACGCCGTCGCTGTCGGTCAGGTTCTTGCCATAGAAAGCCAGGCGCCAGTTGCCGTTCTCGATGCCGCCGCTGAGGTTGAACATGGTGTAGGACCCCACGTCGCGCGCGGCCCGCTGGCTGAAGTCCGAGCGGCGCTCGCCCGTGTAATTGAGCGTGGCGCCGGCGTAGGCGTTCCAGCCTGCGGCCACGGCCCAGCGGTAGTTGGCGCCGAGGGAGCCGGTGAGCTTGGGCACGAAGGGCAGGCGGTCGTCGTCCAGGCCGCCCGCGGCGGGCGCCGGTTCCGTCAAGCTGGCGTCGGTGTAGCCGACCGCGCTGCGCAGCGACAGGCCGGCCGCGGGGAACCAGGACATGGCCAGTTCGGCGCCGCGGCTGGTGGCGGCGCCGCCGTTGACGAAGAAGTTGAAGCCGGCCGCGCTGGTCTGGATCTGGATATCCTTCCACTCGGTGCTGAACAGGGCGGCTTCGAGCGATACCCGGCCGCCCAGCATCACCGACTTGTAGCCGACCTCGTAGCTGGTGAGGGTGTCGGGCTGGAAGGTCAGCGGCGCCAGCGTCGCCGCGGTCGGCGGCACCGCATTCGGCCCGCCCGGGCGGAAGCCGGTTGCCACCCGCGCATACAGGGCGTCGTCCGGTGTCGGCTTGTAGCTGGCGCTGGCCAGGTAGGTCGTCTTGTTCTTCGACGAGCCCGAGTCGATCAGCACCGGCACCGGCCCGACCAGCAGGCCGCTGTAATCCTGGATGTAGTCCTGGTCGTCCTTGCCGTGGCGGATGCCGGCGATCAGGTCGAGCTGCGGCGTGAGCGCCCAGGTGGCGTTGGCGAACACCGAGTATTCCTTGTAGCGGGTGTCGATCGAGGCCTTGGCGATGCTGGGCAGCGGCAGGTTGGCGCCGGTGGTGGTGGAGAAGGTGCGGAAGCCCGGGATCCGGTTTTCGCTCTCTTCCCTTGTGTAATACAGCCCGCCTTCGACGTCAAGCCGCTCCTCGAACGCGCTGGTGCGCAGACGCAGTTCCTGCGAGACGCGGCGGGTGGACGTGCCTTGGGCGTACTGGACTCCCAGGTCGGGGATGCCGAACAGCGGTCCCAAGGCGGCGCCATAGCCGGGCGTGGCGTCCAGGCCCTGCGAGGCGTCGACCTTCTGCACGGTGGTCGAAGACACCAGTTCGAAGCGCCCGAGCTGGCCGTTGATGGTGAGGTTGGCGACATCCAGCTTGGCGGTCGAGATCTCGTCGGCGAAGCGCCGCTGCATCAGTTCGCCGTATAGCGGACGCTGGGTGTCCGGGTCGACGTCGACCAGGGTGTTACCTAGCGACTTGACCCGCTGCGTGAGCGCGAAGGCGCTGAGCTTCCAGTCCGGATTGATCAGCCAGTTGAAGGCGATGCGGCCGCCCTCGACCTTCGACTCGTTGACGTCCTTGCGGCCATTGGTCTGGTCGATGTAGCCCGCGTCCGTGCGGCTGAAGGCCGACACCCGCAGCGCCATGTCGTCGTCGCCCAGCGGGATGTTGAGCGAGGCGCGCCCCACCTTGCCGTTGCCGCCGCCCTTGACCGCATTGCCGCCCAGAGTGACGCTGCCGCGCAGCTTGCGGTAGTCGGGGGCGGACGTGACATAGCGCAGCAGGCCGCCCATCGCGCCGGCGCCGTACAGCGTGCCTTGCGGGCCTTTGAGGATCTCCACCCGCTGCAGGTCGGCCGGATCGATGTCCGGCGTCACGGAGCTGCCGGCGGCATAGGCATTGACCGAACCGATCGGCGCCTCGTCGACATAGAACGCCGTGGTGGAAGCCGATTGCGCGACGCCGGTCGTGATGCCGCGCAGGGCGACCTGGGTGAAGCCCTGGCGGAACGAGGACAGCGACATGCCCGGCACCTGCGCCGCATAGTCTTCGAGCCTGACCTTGCCGTCGCGGGCCAGCTGCTCGGTATTGACTGCGGTGACCGAGGCCGGGACGTCGAGCGCGGCCTGTTCGCGCTTCTGCGCGGTGACGACCACCTTGTTGAGGCCCTCGTCGCTGACGGTCTGCTGGGCGGATGCGGGCAACGCCGCGAAGGCGCAGGCGAGCGATGCCGCCGTGGCGACGGCGGTGCGGGAAAAGCGCGGTGCGTATGGCATGAGTGTCTCCGAATTTTTTATGGTGTATTGTGCCGCGGTGCTACTGGACTGCCTGTTCAGCCAAAGATCTTGCCGGGGTTGAGAATGCCGTTCGGGTCCCAGGAGCGCTTGATCGACTGCATCAGGTCGACGACCTCGGCGCCGTATTCGAGCAGCAGCTTGGACTTCTTGCCCATGCCGATACCGTGTTCTCCGGTGCAGGTGCCGCCGACCGCCAGCGCGCGCTCGACCATGGCGGCGTAGACCCGGTCCACGGCGGCATGTTCGTCGGGGCGGTCCGGCATCGGCATGAACAGCACATGGAAGTTGCCGTCGCCGACGTGGCCCAGGATCGGCGCCACCAGGCCTTCGGCGTCGATCAGCGCGCGCGCTTCGGCCACGCTGCTCGCCAGGGCCGACATCGGCACGCAGATGTCGGCCACCACGCTGGTGCACCCGGGGCGCAGGGCGAGGGCGGCGAAATAGGCCAGGTGGCGCGCATGCCACAGGCGCGAGCGGTCCTCGGGACGGGTGGCCCATTCGAAATTGGTGCCCCCGTGGCCGGCGGCGACGTCCTGCGCCAGTTCGGCCTGTTCCTTGACCGCCAGCGGCGTGCCGTGGAATTCGAGGAACAGGGTCGGCATCTCGGCCAGCCCCAGGTTGGACAGCAGGTTGCAGGCGCGCACCTGGTGCTCGTCGAGGAATTCGATGCGCGCGAACGGCACGCCCGACATCGACAGCTCGGTCACCGCGTCGACCGCGGCTTCGAGGGTCGGGAAGGCGCAGCTGGCGGCCGCCACCTCGGTCGGCAGCGGATGCAGGCGCAGGGTGATTTCGGTGATCACGCCGAGCGTGCCTTCGGAGCCGGTCATCAGGTGCACCAGGTCGTAGCCGGCCGACGACTTGCGCGCGCGGGTGCCGATCCGGACCAGGCGGCCGTCGGCCAGCGCCACTTCGAGCGACTGCACGTTGTGGGCCATTGAGCCGTAGCGCAGCGTGGTGGTGCCCGAGGCGCGGGTGGAGACCATGCCGCCGATGGTGGCGTTGGCGCCCGGATCGACCGGGAAGAACAGGCCGGTGCCCTTCAGGTGGGCATTGAGCGCCTCGCGCGTGATGCCTGGCTGGACGATGCAATCGCTGTCCTCGGGATGGATCGCCACCACCGCGTCCATGCGCGACATGTCGATGCACACGCCGCCGAACGGCGCGCTGACGTGGCCTTCGAGCGAACTGCCGGCGCCGAAGGCGATGACCGGCACCCGGTGTTCATTGCACAGCGCGAGGATGGCGCAGACCTCGTACTTGTCGAGCGGCCAGACCACGACGTCGGGCGCCAGGCTGGTGGCCAGCCCTTCGCCGCGCGCATGCTGTTCGCGCACGGCCTGAACGATGCTGACGCGCTCGCCGAGCCGTTCCTGCAGGGTCGCGAGCACCGTGTCGACGGCGCCAAACTGGGTGAAAGGGTGTCTCGAACTCATGCTGTTTTCCTCGGCTGATTGTTGTGACTGCGAACCGAGAATACGCGCGGGGTTTTAACCTGTCAAACATGTTTGATATGTTTTTGTAGCTTCGTTGGCAGTCACTAAGGTATTTTCAGTTTCAACTGGACTACCTGTATGATATGTTATCCATAAAAAATATTATTGGAGACTCTATGGAAGACATCCGACCCGCCGTAATCCTCGTCCACGGCGCGACCCTGAACGGGCGCTCGTGGGACCCGGTCAGGCGCCGGCTCGAGCCGCGGCTACGCGTGCTGGCGCCCGACCTGCCGGGCCACGGCGCGCGCCGCGGCGAGCCGTTCACCCTGCAGGGCGGCGTCGACACGGTGGTGGCCTGCGCCCGCGCGCTGGGCAACGCACCGTTCATCCTTGCCGGCGACTCGCTCGGCAGCTATACCGCGCAGGCCGCGGCGGCGTCCCTGCCGCAAGACCGGCTCAAGGGCCTGGTGCTCGGCGGCGCCAGCCACGAATTCATCGGCTGGCCGGTGCTGCCCTACATGGCCAAGTCGCTCCTGTTTCGCACCATGCTGGCGCTGCGCGACGAGGACGTGCTGGTGCGTGACAAGATGCCGGCCACGCTGCGCGACTGCGGCATGAACGAGGCCGACGTGGCGGCCACGATGGAGGCCGGCGTCAGCCTGAAGGTGTTCGCGCAGGCGGTGCGCGCGCTGCACGGGGTCGACTTCAAGTCGATGCTGGCCGCGATCGCGCAGCCGACCCTGTTCATCAACGGCGACCAGGATCGTAATCACGTGCGCGGCGAAGCGCGCTATGTCGCGGCGGCGCGCCAGGCGCGCGTGCTGCGCTTCGCCGGCAGCGAGCATGGCGTGAGCCTGCGCCGCGCCGCCGACTATGCGGCGGCGGTCGACGACTTCGCGCGTCAAGTGCTCCCGCTTTCCTAGCCATCCGCCAGACCCAGGGCCGCCAGCCGCGGGCGCGCCGAACGCAGCGCCGCCAGCAGGCGCCGATCGTGCGCCAGCTCGCCCCACAGCGCCGCCTCGGCCGCGAAGGCGGCCAGCGGGTCGGGGGCTTCGCAGACGCGCCGCACCAGCGCCGGATCGAGTTCGCGGTCCTGGTAGTCGAGCGCCTCGCCGCCGGCGTGCCAGCGGCGCAGGAAGTGCAGGTACAGCAGCGGCAGCGGCGCCACGTCGTCGAGCGGCAGCGCGCGCGCCAGGCGCTCGCGGACGGTCGGCACGATGAACTGCGCCAGCTTGGCCGAGCTGTCGGCCAGCACCCGCTCGACGGTGTCGGCGATGGCGTCGCTGGCGAAGCGCGCCAGCACCGCATCGCGGTAGGCTTCCAGGTCGACCGGGCTCGGATGCAGGCAGTCGAACACGGCGCCGGTAACGTAGGCATGCGCCAGTGCCCGGATTCGTTCGTCGCGCACGCTGTCGTGGATGTACGTGTGACCAGCCAGCGCGCCGGCCCAGGCGAAGCAGCTGTGGCTCGCGTTCAGGATGCGGATCTTGGCTTCCTCGTACGGCACGACCGATGCCACCATGTGCGCGCCCACATCTTCCCAGACCGGGCGGCCATGGCGGAAGTCGTCCTCGATCACCCAGTCGCGCCACGCTTCGCAGCCGACGGCGGCCGGATCGTCGTATCCGGTCGCGGCCAGCACCCGCGCGCGCAGCGCCGGCGTGGGGCGCGGCGTGATGCGGTCGACCATCGAGTTCGGGAAGCTCGCGTGAACGCGCATCCAGTCCAGCGTGGCGCTGTCGCCGGCGAGCGCCAGGAACTGTTCCAGGCCGGCGCGCACGCGCTCGCCGTTATGCCGCAGGTTGTCGCAGCAGAGCAGGGTGAGTGGCCCTGCGCCGCCGGCGCGACGGGCACGCAAGATGGCGGTGAGCACGCCGTAGATGGTGGCGCCGGCCAGGTAGCCCGCTTCGGTGACCGTGAACGACACGATCCGGGTCGCGTCGGCGCTGCCCACGGCGATCACCCGGGCCAGCCCCGGCTCCCATGCGATCACGTCCGAGATGGCGCGGATGGTACGGTAAGCGCGGCTGCCGTCGGGCGCCACGGTTTCGAGGGTGTAGGCGCAGCCTTGCGCGCGCAGCACCGCGCCGGGGTCGAGCGGATCGGGGCGGATATTGGCGGCCACGATCGTCCAGCCGACGTGCCGGCCGGCGCGCTCGTGCAGGTCCTGCAGAAAGTCGGCCTGGTGGGCGCGGTGAAAGGCGCCCAGGCCGAGATGAAGGATGATGTTCGGGTATGTTTCCATGATCCTGTTTGATAGGTTGTTGGGAAATTGCTTGAGAATTTGGCCGATATCTGCGAATCTACCATCAACCTGTATGATAGGTTAACCAAAACATGGAGGCAGACGTGGCACTAGCCAGCAAATCGGAAACGACCCGCACAGCAATCATCGAGCATGCCCTCGGCGTTGCCAGCCATGATGGCCTGGAAGCGCTGACGCTCGGCACGCTGGCCGATTCCATGAAGATGAGTAAAAGCGGCGTGTTCAGCCGCGTCGGTTCGCGCGAAACCCTGCAACTGGCGGTGCTTGACAGGTATCGGCAGCGTTTCGAAGCCCAGGTCTTGCTGCCATCGCGGCTGGTGACCCCGGGCCTGCCGCGGCTGTGCCGCCTGTTCGACATGAGCCTGTTGCAGGTGGAGTCCGGACACTCGGCCGGCTGCTTCTATATCAGTTGCGCCGCCGAGTACGACGACCGTCCAGGCGCGGTGCGCCACGCGCTCACCGACAGCGTCGGCGCATGGCGCGACGCCTTCGAGCAGGGCGCGCGCGAGGCGGTCGCGCTGCGGCACCTGGCGGGCGATACCGATCCGGGCCAACTGGTGTTCGAGATCTATGCGCTGCTGCTGGCGGCGCAGCACGATATGCGGCTGCTGGAAAGAAGCGGCTCGAGCGCGCGGGCGCGCACCGGCTTCGAGCGCCTTCTGGCGCGTTGCGGTCATCGTGCACAGGATGGCGGGGCGGACCATGCATGAATCCCCGCTGGCGCAACGATTGCGCGCCCAGTTGCCGGGCATTCCCGCACACGACGTCGAGCGCTTCGCCGCGGCGCTGGGCGTCGCCGAACCCTACGTCGCGCCGCCGGTGCCCGACGGGGTCCCGGCCGGCACGCTGGCCGCGGCCCGGCATCGTTCCCGGGATGTCTATCCCGGCGTCGAGCGCGGCTATGCCCTGTACGTGCCGCAGCAGTACCGGGGCGACGCCGACGCGGCCCTGATGGTATTCCAGGATGGGCAGCGCTATCTCGGTCCAGAGGCCAATGCGGCGCGCGTGCTCGACCTCCTGATCGCCCAGGGCGAGATGCCGGTGACGCTGGCCCTGTTCGTCGAACCTGGCGAGACGGGGCCCGGCCTGCCGGTCTATGGCGGCGACGACAACCGCAGTATCGAGTACGATGCCCAGGGCGAGCACTATGTGCGCTTCCTGCTCGAGGAACTGCTGCCCGAGGCCCTGGCCGGCTACCGGGTGGCGACAAAGCCGGCGCTGCGCGCGATCGCCGGCATCAGCTCCGGCGGCCACTGCGCCTTCAATGCCGCCTGGGAGCGCCCGGACGTATTCGGCAAGGTGATGTCGCATTGCGGCAGCTTCGTCGACATCCGCGGCGGCGACGCCTGGCCCGGCCGGATCCGGCGCGAAGCAGCCAGGCCCTTGCGCGTCTTCCTCCAGAGTGGCGCGCACGATCTCGATATCCTGTATGGCAACTGGCTGCTCGCCAACCGCGCGATGGCGGCGGCGCTGGCCTACCGTGGCTACGATGCCATGCTGGAAGTGGGCGAGGGCGGCCACTCGTTAAGGCATGGCGGCGCGCTGCTGGCCGACAGCCTGCGCTGGCTGTGGCGCTAGTCCAGGCGCGGTGCTCGCGGCGCCGGCCATCGGCTGGCATTGCTCGGCGCGCAATGATGAATTGCGGGCGGTGCGGGTTCACGCCGCACGTACGATCGATGACAATGGACCTCGACCGCCGGCCGCCGGGCCGCCGCTCTTCCACCCCCACCAGAGAGGTCCACCATGTCAAGCCCCGCCGAAGTGCGCCCGCCGCTGCCGCCGTTCACCCGTGAATCCGCGATCGAGAAAGTCCGCCTGGCCGAAGACGGCTGGAATACGCGCGACGCCGCCCGGGTGTCGCTGGCCTACAGCCTCGAAACCCGCTGGCGCAACCGCGCCGAATTCGCCAATGGCCGCGACGAGGCGCGCGCCTTCCTCGAACGCAAATGGAACAAGGAGCTCGAATACCGCCTGATCAAGGAGCTGTGGGCCTTCACCGACAACCGCATCGCGGTGCGCTACGCCTACGAGAGCCGCGACGATTCCGGTAACTGGTACCGCTCGTATGGCAACGAAAACTGGGAGTTCGGCCCGGATGGCCTGATGGTCAATCGCTACGCCTGCATCAACGACATGCCGATCAAGGAAGAAGAGCGCAAGTTCCGCTGGCCGCTGGGACGCCGTCCGGACGACCATCCAGGGCTGTCCGACCTGGGGCTTTGATCCGCCCGCACCGCGCCTGACCGTCCCGCTCTCCATGCCGACGCCAGCGTTGCTTTTGGCGAAACAATGAATTTCAGCCGGTATCTATTCACTAAATAGTCTGTATTTACGATAATGATGGTGCGCGCCATTCCGGCCAGGGGGCCGGGGCGCCTGCACGATCGGTGAACAATGATTGGACCTTTGACTGGAAGCGATTCCGGAACCTGTACGCTGTCGTTCGACCGCTTCGACATCGAACTCCGCACGCGGCGCCTGAGCCGCGACGGCGCCGCGGTCCGGATCGGCGCCCGCGCCTTCGACATCCTGTGGCTGCTGGCCGAGGCGCCCGGACAGGTGCTCGAGCACCGCTACCTGATGGAGCGGGCCTGGGCCGGCCGCGTGGTCGGCGAGGCCAACCTGCGGGTACAGATCGCCGCCTTGCGTCGCGCGCTCGACACCGGCGGCGTGGAACGCTATATCCTGAACGTGCCCGGACGCGGCTACCTGCTGACCGCGCCGGTGGTGCGGCGCTGACGGCCGGCTGCGGCGGGCGCGCCTTCGTAGCATGCGCCGCCGTTCATGGCGTTCTCCTGCTGTCCCGATAAATCTCCGCATCCGCCGCGACCAGCCCGGTCACCTGGTCGATATCGGACGGCCGGAACCCGGCGTCGTGCATGCGCCGCAGCGCCTCCAGCGGCGGCGCGCCCGGATGCGCCAGCAGGGCCGCCACGTAGGCCAGGCAGGCGCTGGCCTTGGCGTCGTGGCTGTCGCCCGCCTCACTGGCCATCATCTCGGCGCCGTTCATGCCGGCCGCGCGCCCGCGCTCGCGCAGGGCCAGGATCTTCAGTGTGGTGGCGCCGGGACCGGCGCGGCGGCGCGCCAGGAACAGGTCGATGCGAATCCGGGTGCGCGGATCAAGTCCGGTGTCGCCGGCGGCGCCGGGAACGCCGGCCGATTCATGCAGGTCCATGGTGATTATCGCGTCCGATGATTGCTGATGCCGCCATTCTGCGAAATAATGACCGCCATTGGAATCGGCGTGCAGCGCAAGTCAATATTTCGCAAGGAGAAACGCGTGGACCAGCTCCATCTGATGAATGTCTTCGTGGCGGTCGGCGAAGAAGAAGGCTTCGCGGCGGCGGCCCGGCGCCTCGACCTGTCGCCGGCCGCCGTCACGCGGGCCATCGCCGGCCTTGAGGAAAAGCTGGGCGTCAAGCTGCTGCTGCGTACGACGCGCAATGTGCGCCTGACCGAAGCGGGACGCCGCTATCTCGACGACACGCGCGCCATCCTGGCCAGCATCGTCGAAGCCGACGAGGCGGCGGCCGGCGTCAACGCGGCGCCCAAGGGCAACCTGTCGGTGACGGCCTCGGTCCTGTTCGGCAAGGCCTTCGTCATGCCCTGCATCGTGCAATTCCTGAACGAGTACCCCGAAGTCGAGGTGTCGGCGCTGTTCCTGGACCGGATCGTGAACCTGGTCGACGAAGGCATCGACGTCGCCGTGCGCATTGGCCACCTGCCGGATTCGAGCCTGAAGGCCCTGCGCGTGGGCCAGGTGCGGCGCGTGCTGTGCGCCTCGCCCGAGTATCTCGCCAAACATCCCTTGCCGCAGCATCCGTCCGACCTGCTGCGCCACACGATCATCGCCGCCACCGGCATCTCGCCGCGGGTCGAATGGAAGTTCGGCGCGGTCGACGATCCGACCATGGTGCGACTGCGCCCGCGCCTGACCGTGACCAGCAACGACGCCGCCATCGAAGCCGCCTGCGCGGGGCTGGGCATCTGCCGCCTGCTGTCCTACCAGATCGCCGACGAGCTGACCGCCGGCCGCCTGAAGATCGTCCTGTCCGAGTACGAAGAGGCGCCATGGCCGGTGCACCTGGTGCACCGCGAGAGCAAATTCGGCTCGTCGAAGGTGCGCAATTTCATCGACCTGCTGGCCGACCACCTGCGCGCCAATCCGCACCTGAACTGATCCGGCTTTCCTGCGCGCGTATGCGAAGCGCCCGCAAGTCTCCGGTTCAGCCGATAATGTCGGGCTTGACCCATCGAACGACTCGGAGACACCATGAGCGACACCGCCAGCCGCCCCGGCCCGTCCACGGCCGCGAACGGCCCGGCCCTGCTGGAAGAGGCCTACCGCAAGACCACCTGGCGCCTGATCCCCTTCATCTTCGTCTGCTACCTGTTCAATTACCTGGACCGGGTCAACGTCGGCTTCGCCAAGCTCGAGATGCTCGATGCCCTGCAGTTCAGCGAGACCATCTACGGCCTGGGCGCCGGCATCTTCTTCATCGGCTACGTCACCTTCGGGGTGCCGAGCAATCTTATACTGCAGCGGCTGGGGGCGCGGCGCTGGATCGCGGTCATGATGATGG
Organism: Telluria beijingensis; assembly: GCF_030770395.1. Classification (GTDB taxonomy): domain Bacteria; phylum Pseudomonadota; class Gammaproteobacteria; order Burkholderiales; family Burkholderiaceae_D; genus Telluria; species Telluria beijingensis. Next base: position 3,965,129 of record NZ_CP132480.1, read on the forward strand.
CCTGGGGTTCGCTGTCGGCCTGCATGCTGTTCGTGACCACGCCAACGGAATTCTATGTGCTGCGCTTCCTGACCGGCGTGGCCGAAGCCGGCTTCTTCCCCGGCATGGTGCTGTACTTCACCCGCTGGTACCCATCGCAGCGGCGCGGCCAGGTGATGGCGCTGTTCATGGCGGCGATCCCCGTCTCGGGCCTGCTCGGCGGCCCGCTGTCGGGCTGGATGCTCAGCCACTTCGGCCACGGCCAGGGTGGCATGGATGGCTGGCAGTGGCTGTTCCTGCTGCAAGGCCTGCCGACCGTGTTCCTGGGCCTGGCCGCCATCTTCTACCTGACCGACGACGTGGCGCAGGCGCGCTGGCTGGGCGCCGACGAAAAGGCCGCCGTGCAGGATGCCCTGGCGCGCGACGAGCGCGAGCGCCCGGCCGGGGCCCAGGCCGCGCAGCCGCTGCGCGCGCTGCTGCTCGACCGCCATGTCTGGATGCTCGGCTTCATTTACTTCAGCATCAAGATGGGGGCGTATGCGATCAACTTCTGGCTGCCGTCGATCATCCAGGCGCTTGGCTTCGAGGACCCCGGCACGGTCGGCTGGCTGAGCGCCATTCCCTACCTGTTCGCCTGCGTGTTCATGGTGCTGGTCGGCCGTTCGGCCGACCGCCGGCGCGAGCGCCGCTGGCACCTGTCGGCGCCGCTGTTGATGGCGCTGGCGGGCCTGCTGATGGCCGCGAATTTCTCGAACGACGTCGTGATCGTGATGGTGGGCTTGAGCCTGGCCACGATGGGCGCGCTGGCCGGCCTGCCGATGTTCTGGCCGCTGCCGGCGGCGTTCCTGAGCACCGCGGCGGCGGCCGGCGGCCTGGCCCTGATCAATTCACTGGGGCAGGTGGCCGGCTTCGTCAGCCCCTTCCTGGTCGGCTGGATCAAGGACGCCACAGGCAGCACCGACGCCGCGCTGTACATCCTGTCGAGCGTGCTGTTCGTCGGCGCCATGCTGGTGCTGGCGGTGCCGGCGCGGCTGGTCAATCGCTGAGCAGCGCCGACACGTACAGCATCAGCTTGTCCTCGCTGCGCCCCAGGTCGAGTCCCGTCAGCTCGCCGATCCGGCGCAGGCGGTAGTCGAGCGTGTTGCGGTGGATGCCGAGCGCGGCGGCGGTGGCGGCCGCGTTCTCATTGTGCGCGAACCAGGTGTCGAGCGTGGCGCGCAGCATGGCGCGGCTCCTGTCCTGCGTCAGGCGCGCCAACGGCATGCGCAGCTGGAGCGCCTGCCAGCCGCTGTCCAGGCCCGACAGCAGCACCGGCAGCGCCAGGTCGTAGTAGCTGAATACCTGCGCGCGCGGATGGCGCAAGCGCCCCAGCCGGCCGGCAGTGCGCGCGCTCTGGTAAGAGACGGTGGCGCCTTCGAGGCCGGGCAGGGCGATGCCCATCGCGAGCGTGAAAGGCAGTTCGCATTCCTCGCGCAGCAACTGGATCAGCGCTTCCAGGCGCCGCTGCGGCGTCGTCTCGAAGCCCTTGCGGCCCGCTTCCCATGCGTCGAGCAGCACCATTTCGGACGGGCCGACGGTGGCCGTCAAGGCATCCTCGCGCCGCGCCAGCAAGCGTGTCTGCAGGCGCTGGATGTCGTGCAGGGCGCTCGCGGCGCCGTTCGGATCGGGCTGCAGCTCGAGCAGGAATACCAGTTGCATGCGCTCCAGGTCCAGTCCCAGACGCCGCGCCCAGCCCTCGAGTTCGGGCCGCTGCGATGCGTCGCCCCGGATCAGGTTCAGCACGAAGGCTTCGCGGTAGCGCGCGTTGTCCTGCAATTCGGCGGCCAGCGCCGCCTGCTCCAGGATCATCTCGGCCGTCAGGCGCACCAGTTCGCCGAACTGGCGCACCTCGTCCGGCGCGCCGCTCAGGCCCACCACGCCGCACACCTGGCCGCCCACGCACAGGGGCAGGTTGGTGCCCGGCTGGGCGCCATGCAGCTTGCGCGCGGCGGCCGCGTCGATCTCGACCGCCAGCTTCTTGGCCAGCGCCAGCAGGGCGCCCGCGTGCAGCTCGCCGACCCGTTCGGGATTGCCGCTGGCGAGGATCACGCCATGCGCATCCATCACATTGACGTTGAACGGAATGATGCGCATGGTGCGGGTGACGATGTCCTGCGCGAGGCGGCTGTCGAGGATCTGCATGGGAAGGTAAATGTTGGGTGGCCTTGTGATTATGCACAAAAGCGGCTGCTTCGACGACGCCGGCACGGGCGAAGAATTGTTCAACTTGTGAACATGCACGAAAAATGCCGGCGAAATCATGCCGCTGTTTGTGCGTGTCGCCGACGCTGGAAGTCCCTTGTTTGGCCGATAATCTGGTGGATCACTTATTAGAAAATCGGAGACAGCATGAGCACCACCGCAAGCACATCCGGCAACCAGGGCGGCTTTGCTGCGGCCCTGCTCGACGGCGCCTACCGCAAGGCCACCTGGCGCCTGATCCCCTTCATCTTCGTCTGCTACCTGTTCAACTACCTGGACCGGGTCAACGTCGGCTTCGCCAAGCTCGAGATGCTCGACGCCCTGCAGCTCAGCGAAACCGTGTACGGCCTGGGCGCCGGCATCTTCTTCATCGGCTACGTCACCTTCGGGGTGCCGAGCAACCTGATCCTGCACCGGCTCGGCGCGCGGCGCTGGATCGCCATCATGATGATGGCCTGGGGCACTCTGTCGGCCTGCATGCTGTTCGTGACCACGCCGATGGAATTCTATGTGCTGCGCTTCTTCACCGGCGTGGCCGAAGCCGGCTTCTTCCCCGGCATGGTGCTGTACTTCACCAAGTGGTTCCCGGCCCACAAGCGCGGCCAGGTGATGGCGCTGTTCATGTCGGCGATCCCCGTTTCGGGCCTGATCGGCGGCCCGCTGTCGGGCTGGATGCTGAGCCACTTCGCCCACGGCCAGGGCGGCATGGATGGCTGGCAGTGGCTGTTCCTGCTGCAAGGCCTGCCGACCGTGTTCCTGGGCGTGGCGGTGTTCTTCTACCTGAACGACGGCATCCAGCAGGCCGGCTGGCTCACCGATGAAGAAAAGACGGCGATGCAGGATGCGCTCGACCAGGACGAGAAGCAGCGCGCGACAGGCTTGCACGCCGTGCATTCCTTCGGCGCCGTGCTGCGCGACTGGCATGTGTGGATGCTGGGCTTCATCTACTTCAGCATCCAGATGGGCGTCTACGCGATCAACTTCTGGCTGCCCTCGATCATCAAGTCGCTCGGCTTCGAGAGCGCGACCACGGTCGGCTGGCTGAGCGCGATTCCCTACCTGTTCGCCGGCGTGTTCATGGTGCTGGTGGGCCGCTCGGCCGACCGCCGGCGCGAACGCCGCTGGCACCTGTCGGCGCCCCTGCTGATGGCGCTGGTAGGCCTGCTGCTGGCCGCGAATTTCTCGAGCAATGCCGTGATCGTGCTGGCCGGCCTGAGCCTGGCGACGATGGGCGCGCTGACCGGCCTGCCGATGTTCTGGCCACTGCCGGCGGCCTTTCTCGGCAGCGCGGCGGCGGCCGGCGGCCTGGCCCTGATCAATTCGATGGGCCAGGTGGCCGGTTTCGTCAGCCCCTTCCTGGTCGGCTGGATCAAGGACGCCACCGGCAGCACCGACGTCGCCCTGTATATCCTGTCGAGCGTGCTGTTCGTCGGCGCCATGCTGGTGCTGGTGGTGCCGGCGCGCCTGGTCAACCGTTGATACTGGAGCGCACCATGAAGATTGTCATTGCTCCCGATTCGTTCAAGGAAAGCCTGTCGGCGCTCGAGGCAGCGAGCGCCATCGAGGCCGGCTTTCGAGAAGTGTTTCCCGACGCCACCTATGTCAAAGTGCCGGTGGCCGATGGCGGCGAAGGTACCGTCGAGGCCATGATTGCCGCCACCGATGGCCGCCGCGTCGATTTGCAGGCCACCGGCCCGCTGGGCCGACCGGTCGACGCCTTTTATGGCCTGACTGGCGGCGATAATGTGATCGCAGTGATCGAGATGGCCGCCGCCAGCGGCCTTGAACTGGTAGCGCCTGGCGAGCGCGATCCATTACGGGCCACCAGCCGCGGCACAGGTGACCTGATCCGCGCCGCGCTCGACGCTGGCGCGCGCCGCTTCATCCTGGGCGTGGGCGGCAGCGCCACCAACGATGGCGGGGCCGGCATGCTGCAGGCACTGGGCGTCGGCCTGTTCGACGCGCAAGGAGCGCAACTGGCGCCGGGTGGCGCTGCGTTGGCGGCCCTCGATCGGATCGATGTGTCCGGGCTCGACTCGCGCATCAAGGAAAGCGTGTTCGAGGTGGCCTGCGACGTGAGCAATCCACTGGTGGGCCCCACAGGCGCATCCGCGGTCTTCGGCCCGCAGAAGGGGGCCACGCCGGACATGGTGGCACAACTCGACGCCAACCTGCGCCACTATGCAAGCGTGATCGTGCGCGACCTGGGACAGGACGTGGCCGACGTTCCGGGCGCCGGCGCCGGCGGCGGCATCGCCACGGCGATGCTGGTATTCCTGCACGGGCGCCTGCGTCCGGGCAGCGAGATCGTGACCGACGCGGTCGGCCTGGACGCGCAGGTAGCGCAGGCCGACCTGGTCGTCACCGGCGAAGGCCGCATCGACGGCCAGACCGTCAACGGCAAGACGCCGATCGGCGTGGCACGCGTGGCCCGGCGCCACGGCAAGCCGGTGATCGCCATCGGCGGCTGCCTGGCGAACGATGCAAGCGCGGTGCACGCCCACGGCATCGCCGCCACCTTCAGCACCGTCATGAAGGCGGGGACGGTGGCCGAGGCGCTGGCCGGCGCCCGCTTCAACCTGCACAGCGCGGCGCGCAATATCGCGGCCGCCGTCAAGCTGGGCATGGACCTGAAAAGCTAGATTGGCAACGGCGTGTCGACTTTTTTCAGGGTGCGCAGCACGAAGCTCGACTTGCTGTGGCGGATGCCGGGGATCTTGTACAGGCGTTCGCGCAGCAGGCGTTCGTAGTCGCGGGTGTCCTTGACCGCGATGCGCAGCAGGTAGTCGTAGTCGCCCGAGATCAGCGACGCTTCGAGCACCTCGGGAATCGATTCGAGCGCGCGTCCGAATTCGTACAAGGTCTCTTCGCTGTGGCTGTCCAGGGTGACCTGGACGATCAGCGTGTCGTGATAGCCGAGGGTGGGCAGGTCGACCTTGACCGTGTAGGCCTGCAGCGCCCCGCAATCGCTCATGCGCTTGATGCGGTTCCAGCACGAGGTGGTCGACAGGCCGACCGCGGCGCTGATCTCCTGCAGCGGCGTGCGCGAGTCGCGCAGCAGGATGCCGAGGATGGCGAGATCGCTGGCATCGAAAGATTTTTTGTCCTGGCTCATATTCCGTGAAAATTGTTCAGGTAATTCACCAATTCTAGCGGAAAATATGAAGCACTTTCATGTCTTTCGTCGATAGACTTCAAGGCATGAAACCACATCCCGAATTCCTGCCCCCGTCCACCGGCAAGGTCGCGCTGACCGGCGCCGGCCTGCTGCTCGATACCCTGGTCGCCTGCGGCGTCGATACCGTGTTCGGCTATCCCGGCGGCGCCGTGCTGCCGCTGTACGATGCGCTGGCCCAGGATGGCCGCCTGCGCCATATCCTGGTGCGCCACGAACAGGCCGCCGTCCACGCGGCGCAGGGATATGCGCGTTCCACCGGCCGGCTGGGCGTCGTGTTCGTGACGTCCGGACCGGGCATTGCCAACACCACCTCCGGCCTGCTGGACGCGCTGAGCGACTCGATTCCCGTGCTGTGCATCAGCGGCCAGGTCGCGACTACCTCAATCGGCACCGACGCCTTCCAGGAGTGCGACGCGCTCGGCATCTCGCGCACGGTCACCAAGTGGAATACGCAAGTCCAGGCCACCCGCGACATCGTCGCCACGATCCGCCGCGCGGTGGGCGAGGCCACGGAAGGGCGTCCCGGCCCGGTGCTGGTGGACGTGCCCAAGGATATCCAGGCGCGCGCGGTGGACGCCGCGGACTTCGGGCGGCAAACGAAGCCGGCCCCGCAGCTGCGCGCCGCGAACGACGATCCCGGTGGCCTGGATGCGGCCGCCGCGCTGATCCGCCATGCGCGGCGTCCCGTGTTCTACGGCGGCGGCGGCTTGATCAATTCCGGGTTCGATGCCTGCGCCGCTTTCACGCGCCTGGTGCGCTGGAAGAACGCGCCATGCACGCTGACCCTGATGGGACTTGGCGCCTTTCCGGCGTCCGACCCGCGCTGGCTCGGCATGCTGGGCATGCACGGCACGCTGGAAGCGAACCTGGCAATGCATGGCGCCGACCTGGTGGTATGCGTCGGCGCGCGCTTCGACGACCGGGTGACCGGGCAGCTGTCCGAATTCTGCCCGAACGCGAAGATCGTCCACGTCGACATCGACCCGCGTTCGATCGGTAAGGTGGTGGCGGCCGACGTCGGCCTGCGCGGCGATTGCGGCGCCGTGCTGCGCGGCCTGCTCGACCGGCTGGCCGACCTGCGCCACGACCATTCCCTGCTGGCCGACTGGTGGCGCACGATCGACGGCTGGCGCGCCGCGCGCTGCCTGGACTACACGGCGCAGGCCGCGACCATCGTCCCGCAGCAGTTGATGGCCACGCTGGCCGGGCGCCTGGCGGGCAGGGAGGCAATCGTCTCGACCGACGTCGGCCAGCACCAGATGTGGGCGGCCCAGTACCTGGGCTTCGATGCGGCTCGGCGCTGGCTGACCTCGGGCGGCGCCGGCACCATGGGCTATGGCCTGCCGGCCGCGATCGGGGCCCAGGTGGCGCACCCGGACGCGCTGGTGGTGTGCGTCAGCGGCGACGCCTCGGTGCTGATGAATATCCAGGAACTGGCGACCGCCGTGCAGCACCGCTGCCCGGTCAAGCTGGTCCTGTCGAACAACGGCTGCATGGGCATGGTGCGCCAGTGGCAGGAGCTGCACCATGGCGGGCGCTATAGCCACAGTTATTCCGAAGCCATGCCCGACTTCGTGGCCCTGGCGCGCGCCTTCGGCTGGGAGGCGCGGCGGGTCGAGCATCCCGGCCAGCTGGAAGAAGCGCTGGATGCCTGCCTGGCATCCGAGCGGCCCTACCTGCTCGACGTCGTCGTCGAGCAAACCGAGAACTGCTTCCCGATGATGCCGGCCGGGCGCGGGCACCATGAAATCATGCTGGGCAAGGATCGCTGGTATCGAAGCGACAGGACTTGCTCTTATTGAAAATGATTCTCATTCGCGATAAGATGCTGGTTTCGTCCACGATTCCTGCATCCGATGCCGCCACCCGCGCTTGCCCGTTCCTCGCCCGCCGTCGTCACGCCGTCCGCGGCATTGTCCGCCCGGCGGCGCTGGCGCCTGCCGACCCTGCGCGAGGTCTGGTTCCAGCTGCACTGGTTCGTCGGCATCACGGCCGGCACCCTGCTGGCCGTGATCGGCCTGACCGGCGCCATCCTCGCCTTCGAGGACGAGATCGTCGAGGCGCTCAATCCCGGCGTGTTCAGCGTCGCGCCGGAACAGCGTCCGCGCCTGGGTCCCGAGCAGATCCTGCTGGCGGCGCAGCAGGCCCGCCCCGGCATGCGGGTCGCCAGCCTGACCTTCAAGTCCGAGGCGGACAGCAGCGCCAGCGTGCGCTTCGCGCCGCCGCCGGGCGAGCGGCGCGGCCCTGAAATCCACATCCATCCCTATAGCGGCGCGCTGCTGCCCGCGGCCCGGGGCGAGGCGTTCTTCCAGTTCGTCGATTCGACCCACCGCTGGCTGCTGCTGCCGCGCGCCCCGGGCCGCATCGTGCTCGGCATCCTGGCCCTGTGCCTGGTCGGCCTGGCGCTCAGCGGCCTGTACCTGCGCTGGCCGCGCAACAAGGACTGGCGCAGCTGGCTGACCTTCAACACGAAGCTGCGCGGGCGTTCCTTCCTGTGGGCGCTGCATGCGATCGCCGGCACCTGGGCCCTGGTCGCCTACCTGGTGGTGGCCGGCACGGGACTGTACTGGAGTTTCGACATCGTGCGCGGCACCTTGCAGGACTGGGCCGGCACGCCGTCGTCGCAGCCACGCGAGGGCAGGTCCGCCGCCGTGCGCGGCGAGGGCGGCCTGGCGCCGGCCTGGCAGGCGTTCGTCGCCAGGGCCCCGGACTGGTCGAACGCCACCATCCGCCTGCCGGAGCGCGGAAGCGGCGCCTACCAGCTGACCTGGGTGGCGCAGGATGCACCGCACGACCGCGCCCGCAACCGCATGACGCTCGGCGCCGACGGCACGGTGCGCCAGGACGAGCGCCATGCCGACATGAGCACCGGCCAGCGCGCCTTGAGCACCATCCGGCCGCTGCACACCGGGACGTATTTCGGCTTGCCGGGGCGGATCGTCATGATGCTGGCCAGCCTGGCCCTGCCGGGTTTCGCGATCACCGGCTGGATGCTGTACCTCGGCCGCCGGCGCCAGAAGCGTGCGCTGGCGCGCGAACGCAGCCTGGCCGCGCAGGCCGGCGCGCATACCTCCGGCGCGCCGGTGCTGGTGGCCTTCGCGACCCAGGGCGGCCAGGCCGAAAGGATCGCGCTGCACAGCGCCGCCGCCTTGCGCGCCGGCGGCCGCGCGGTCGACCTGCGCGCGGTGTCGGCACTGGCGCCGGGCGACCTGGCCGGCTACGGGCAGGCGCTCTTCGTGGCCAGCACCTTCGGCGAAGGCGAGGCGCCGGATGCCGCGCGCCGTTTCAGCCGCGAGCTGGAGGCGTGGCAGTCCATGTTCGACGATTGCCGCTTCGCCGTGCTGGCGCTGGGCGACCGCAACTACGCCCAGTTCTGCGGCTACGGCCACGCGCTGCAGCTCCGCTTGCTGGCGCTGGGCGGCGCGCCGCTGTTCCCGCTGGTCGAAGTCGACCAGGGCGACCCGGTAGCGCTAGCGCGCTGGATGCAGGCGCTGGGCGGCCTCGGCGCCGCCGCCGGCGCGCTGCCGCCAGCCGCCGAGGATGCCGCGTTTTCCGACTGGGTGCTGCATTCGCGGCGCCTGCTCAACCCCGGCAGCCTGGGTGCGCCGCTGTACGACATCGCCCTGCGGCCTGCCGCGGATGCGCGCTGGCAGCCGGGCGACCTGATCGAGGTCGCCGTTCCCGCAGCGCCTTCGGCGCCGCGCCGCTACTCGATCGCCAGCGTGCAGGAAGATGGCGCGGTGGAGCTGCTGGTGCGCCAGCAGCGTTACGCGCAAGGGCTTGGCCTGGCGTCCGGCTGGCTGACCGAACAGATGGCAATCGGCCAGGCGGTGCAGGCCCGCCTGGTCGCCAATCCGGGCTTCCACGCGCCGGTCGACGACGTACCTTGCATCTATATCGGCAACGGCTCCGGCATGGCGGGCCTGCGCGGACACCTGCGCGGCCGGGCCGCGATGGGACGGCGCCGCAACTGGCTGCTGTTCGGCGAGCGCCAGCGCGCCATCGACAGCCTGTGCGAGGCCGAACTCGCGGTCTTGCGGGCCGAGGGCATGCTGCCGGAGCTCGACCTGGCGTTCTCGCGCGACCCCGGGCCCGAATACGTGCAGGACCGGCTGCATGCGCGCGCCGACCTGCTGCGCCAGTGGATCGACGACGGCGCCGTGATCCACGTCTGCGGCAGCCTGCAGGGCATGGCCGGTGCGGTGCACGAGGCGCTGGTCGCCATCCTTGGACAGGCCCTGGTCGAGCGCCTGATGGATACTGGCCGCTACCGGCGCGACGTCTATTGATCCTGTTCTTCCACGCACCCGGCCATCGCCGGTAGCGGCCCGAGCCATTCTTCTGGGGGAGGCGCCAGCAGGGTGCGGCGGCTGTCGCTATACTGCGCGGATGAATCAAGACCCTTCCTGCGCCGGCGCCGATTTCCATACCCTGGTGGCGGCGCGCCGCAACTTCACGCTGCGGCGCCTGCATGCGCCGGGGCCCGACGACGCCGCGCTGGTGCGCCTGGTCGAAGCCGCCGCTCATGCGCCCGACCACGGCCTGTTGCGGCCCTGGCGTTTCGTGCTGGTCCCGCAGGCGCGCCGGGCCGACCTGGGCCAGGTGTTTGCCGACGCCCTGGCCGAGCGCGATCCGGACTGCGGCCAGGAGGCGCTGGACAATGCGCGCGACAAGGCGTTTCGCGCGCCCTGCCTGCTGGTGGCCGTGCTGCGCGACGAGGCGGGACCGAAGGCGATTCCCGTGGCTGAAAAACTGGTGTCGCTCGGCTGCGCGCTGCAGAACCTGCTGCTCGCGGCCGGGGCGGAAGGCTATGCCAGCGGCCTGGCCAGCGGAGCCGCCATGGACAGTCCCGGTATGCGCGGCCTGCTGCGCCTGGCGCCGCACGAGACCGCGATCTGCTTCATCGGCCTGGGCACCGCGGCCACCGGTAAACCGCCGCGCCCGCGGCCGGACGCGGCGGAGTTCCTGAGCAGCCTGTGACGCAAGAGCGAGGACTTCCGCGCAATTCTCATTGAAAACGGTACTTTCCTGCGCGACAACAAATCGCGCTTGCTGTACTATTTGCGGCTATACCCAACCGGATGGGCCAACCATGGCGCGCATCGATCGATGAATACAGCTGCACTATCCCAGGCAGGGATCGGCGAAGGCCAATGGCGCGACTGGCCGCCCGCGCTGCGCCTGGCAGCCTCGCTGGTGCAGGAGTCGCCGGCGCCGATGTGGCTCGCCTGGGGCGAGACGCTGGCGCTGTTCGCCAACGAAGCCTGCGCCGCACTGTGGCCAGCTGTTCGCGCCCGCCCACAGGGGGAACCTGCCGCCGAGGTCTGGGGCGCGGCCTGGGAAGCGTTGCGGCCGACGGCCATGCGCGCGTTCGAGGGCAGGGGAGGCCAGGTCGAGGAGCTGGAGCTGGAGCTGGAGCTGGATGCCGATCGTGCGCCAGGCTGGGCGACGTTCTCGTTCACGCCGCTGCGCGACGACGACGGCCGCGTGTGCGGCTTGCTGTGCACGATGCACGATGTGACTGCGGCGGTGCTCGCCCGGCAGCGCCTGCGCGACAGCGAGGCGGCGGCCGCGCTGCGCAGCGCGCAGACGCTGGAGACCGCGGAACGCTACCGGCTGGCCGTGCTGTCGACTAACGACGCCGTCTGGGACTGGAATATGGCCGATGGCCACGTGATCTGGAACCAGGCGGTGCAGACCCTGTTCGGCCACCAGCACGACGCGACCAGCGCCGACTGGTGGCTCGAGCACATTCACCCCGATGACCGGCCGCGCATCGACTGCACCATCCACGCCGTGATCGACAGCCAGGACAGCAGCTGGTCGGGCGAATACCGCTTCCGGCGCGCCGATGGCAGCTATGCCGAGATCTACGACCGTGGCACGGTGCTGCGCGATGCCGAGGGGCGGGCGCTGCGCATGATCGGCGCGATGCTCGACCTCAGCGAACAAAGGGCGACCCGGGCCGCGCTGCAGGAAAGCGAGCGCCTGTTCCGCACCCTGTTCGAATCGATCGACGAGGGCTTTTGCGTGATCGAATTCCTGGACGGTCCGCATGGCCCGCTGAACGACTACGTGCACGTGCTGGCCAATCCGGCCTATGCGGCCAATGCCGGCATCGAGGATGTGGTCGGGCAGCGCGCCAGGGAGCTGGTGCCCGAGGAAGCCCAGGGCTGGATCGACATCTACCGCCAGGTTCTGGAAAGCGGCCAGCCGACCCGCTTCGAGCGCGCGCTGGAGCGCACCGGCCGCTTTCTCGAACTGGCGGCGCTGCGCATCGAGCCGCCTGAGCGGCGCCAGGTCGCGGTGCTGTTCCAGGACATCACGCAGCGCCACCGCGCCGAGCTGGCGTTGCGCGACATGAACGACACGCTCGAGCGCCGCGTGGCGCAGGAGCTCGAGCGCCACGCGCGCATGGAAGAAGCGCTGCGCCAGTCGCAAAAGATGGAAGCGGTCGGCCAGCTCACCGGCGGCATCGCGCACGACTTCAACAATATGCTGGCGGTGGTCTCGAATGCGATGGAACTGCTCGGCCGGCGCCTGGCGGGCGGCGACGAGCGCGCGCTGCATTACGTCGGCCTGGCCAAGGGCGGGGTGCGGCGCGCCGCCCAATTGACCCAGCGGCTGCTGGCGTTCTCGCGCCAGCAGCCGCTGAGGCCCGAACCGGTGCGCGCCAACGACCTGGTGGCCGGCATGTCGGAGCTGCTCCGGCATTCGCTGGGCGGCGCGGTCGTGGTCGAGCTGGAGCTGGGCGGCGATCCCTGGCTGCTGCACGTCGACCACAACCAGCTCGAACATGCGATCCTGAACCTGGCCGTGAATGCGCGCGACGCGATCGTGGACGGGGGCGGGCAGGGCGGCCGCCTGCTGATCCAGACCGCCAACCGCGTGCTCGACCGGCATGACTTCGTGGAGCTGGGGGATGCGGCGCCTGCCGACTACGTGATGATCGCGCTGGCCGATACCGGCGCCGGCATGCCGCGCGAGGTGCTCGACAAGGCCTTCGAACCCTTCTTCACCACCAAGGAAGTGGGGCGCGGCACCGGCCTGGGCCTGAGCCAGGTGTACGGCTTCGTCAAGCAGTCCGGCGGCCAGGTGCGGATCGCGTCCACGCCGGGCGAGGGGACGCGGGTCGAGCTGTACCTGCCGCGCCACCTGGCGCCGGATGTGGCGAGTGCGCCGGGCGTGGCGGCGCCTGAAGTCGTGCGCGCGCGCGCCGGCGAGACGGTGCTGGTGGTGGACGACGAAGCCGCGGTGCGCGACCTGTCGGCCGAGATGCTCGGGATGCTGGGCTATGCGGTGCACGTGGCCGATGGCGCGGCGGCGGCCTTGCGCCTGCTCGACGCCCAGCCCGGGATCGCCCTGCTGCTGTCGGACGTCCTGATGCCGGAACTCGACGGGCGCCAGCTCGCGGCCCTGGCCCTGCAGCGGCGGCCCGGCCTGCCGGTGCTGTTCGCCAGCGGCCATGCGCGCGAGGTCGAGGCGGTCGAGGGCATGGCCGGGCCGGCGCGGGTGCTGGCCAAGCCGTTCACGCTGGCCCAGCTGGCGAGCCAGGTGAGGATGGCGCTCGACGGCGAGTGACGCGATGGTTTTCAGCCTTCCCTGATATTTTCAACAGCTAGCTCGGCTGTTTTTGATCCACATCATTTTTTTGCCGGGCCAACGGCAGGTAGCATGCGGCATGCGCGCTCACCGCTACGGTGCGCGTGCGTTTCGACCGATTTTTACGGGCTTCGCCCCCCATGTCCACCGTGAGCCGACACCGCATCGCACCCCGCCAGTTCCTGGCAAAGCTGCCCCTGTTCGCCGGCCTGGCGCCGGAGCAGCTCGACCTGCTCGCGCAGGCAACCACCGAGCTGCACCTGGCGCGCGGCCGGGTGGTGGTCGAGCGCGGCGCTCACTGCACCGGCCTGCACGCCGTGATCTATGGCGACGTCAAGCTGGGCATCGTTTCGCCCGAAGGGGGCGAGAAGGTGGTCGAACTGATCGGCCCCGGCCAGACCTTCGGCGAGGCGCCGCTGTTCATGGAACGCCCCTACCTGACCCAGGCCGAGACCCTGGCCGACAGCATGCTGCTGCACATCGCGACGGAGGCGATCCTGGCCCAGATCGAGCGCGATCCCGGCTTCGCGCGGCGCCTGCTGTGGTCCATGAGCCGGCGCCTGCACGGCCTGATCGCGGACGTCGAGTCGTACACGCTGCGCAGCGGCAGCCAGCGCATCGTCAGCTACCTGCTCAAGGACAATCCGCCGCAGGGCGCACAGGTGACGCTGGCGGCGCGCAAGAAGATGATCGCCTCGCGCCTGTCGCTGTCGCCCGAGTATTTTTCGCGCGTGCTGCACGATATGGCGCACCGTGGCATGGTCGGCATCGCGGGGCGCAGCATCACCATCCTCGATATCGAGCGGCTGCGCGCCTATCAGGGTTGACGAGGGGTGCCCGAAAAAGCGCACGATCGTGCGTAACTTTGTCCGTGACGGCGGTCGCACGGGATCGTGTCGCTTCGGCTAGAATGTTTGCCCATGAATGGAAGCCTGCCTTCCACGCCGCGACATCCAAGCTATAGGAAGACCATGAGTACCGACAGCAACCTGAACGAAGCCCAGAACACCCAGTTGCGCATCGACGCGCTGGAATACCACCGCAGTCCGACCCGCGGCAAGATCGAGGTGGTCGCCACCAAGCCGCTGTCGAACCAGCGCGACCTGTCGCTGGCCTATTCGCCGGGCGTGGCCTACGCCTGCGAGGAAATCGCCGCCGACCCGGCCACCGCCTACGACTACACCTCGCGCGGCAACCTGGTGGCCGTGATCTCGAACGGCACGGCGGTGCTGGGCCTCGGTAACATCGGCCCGCTGGCCTCGAAGCCGGTCATGGAAGGCAAGGGCTGCCTGTTCAAGAAATTCGCCGGGGTCGACGTGTTCGACCTGGAGCTCGACGAACTCGATCCGGACAAGCTGGTCGACGCCATCGCCATGCTCGAGCCGACCGTGGGCGGCATCAACCTCGAAGACATCAAGGCGCCGGAATGCTTCTACATCGAGAAGAAGCTGCGCGAGCGCATGAACATCCCGGTCTTCCACGACGACCAGCACGGCACCGCGATCATCTCGACCGCGGCGCTGCTCAACGCGCTGAAGGTGGTGGGCAAGGACATCGGCCAGATCAAGCTGGTCGCCTCGGGCGCCGGCGCGGCCGCCATCGCCTGCCTGGACATGATGGTGCTGCTGGGNTCGACCGCGGCGCTGCTCAACGCGCTGAAGGTGGTGGGCAAGGACATCGGCCAGATCAAGCTGGTCGCCTCGGGCGCCGGCGCGGCCGCCATCGCCTGCCTGGACATGATGGTGCTGCTGGGCGTGAAGCAGTCGAACATCTACGTGACCGATTCGCGCGGCGTGATCTGGCAGGGCCGCGAAGCGAATATGGAAGCCAACAAGGCGCGCTATGCGCAGGACACGAGCGCGCGCAGCCTGGCCGACATCGTTGACGGCGCCGACGTGTTCCTGGGCTGCTCGACCGCGGGCGTCCTGACCGCCGAGATGGTCAAGACCATGGCCGACAAGCCGGTGATCCTGGCGCTGGCCAATCCGGAGCCCGAGATCCGTCCAGAAGTCGCGAAGGCCGCGCGTCCGGACGTCATCATCGCCACCGGCCGTTCGGACTACCCGAACCAGGTCAACAACGTGCTGTGCTTCCCCTACATCTTCCGCGGCGCGCTCGATTGCGGCGCGACCCGCATCACCGACGAGATGAAGCTGGCCTGCGTGACCGCGATCGCCGAACTGGCCGAGGCCGAGGCGAGCGACGTGGTGGCGCTGGCCTATGAAGGCGCCGACCTGACCTTCGGCCCGGAATACATCATCCCGAAACCGTTCGATCCGCGCCTGCTGGCGGCGATCGCGCCGCGCGTGGCGCAGGCCGCATTCGAGTCGGGCGTGGCGGCGCGTCCGATCGAGGACATGGACGCCTACCGCGACAAGCTGGGCCAGATGATCTACCACACCGGATTCTTCATGAAGCCGGTGTTCAACAAGGCGCGCGCCGAAGTGCGCAAGGTGGCGTATGCCGAAGCGGGCGAGCCGCGCGTACTGCGCGCGGTGCAGGCGGTGGTCGACGAAGGCCTGGCGCATCCGGTCCTGATCGGCGAGCCGGGCGCGATCGCCGCCGGCATCAAGGCCGCCGGCCTGCGCCTGCAGGATGGCGTCGACTACACGGTGGTCGCGGCCGAATCCGACACCACGCTGCAGGGCACGCGCCTGCTCAAATCGGGCCAGGTCGACGCCCTGATCTGCGGCATGACGGGCAGCTACGATAGCCACCTGGAACACGTCAGGAACGAGATCGGCGTGGCGCCGGGCGCCGAGGTGCTGGCCGCGATGAACGCGCTGGTGCTCGACAAGCTGACCCTGTTCATCACCGACACCTACGTCAACGAGACCCCGAGCGCCCAGGAACTGGCGGCGATCACCCGCCTGGCGGCCGACGCGCTGCAGCACTTCGGCCTGGAGCCGAAGGTGGCGCTGGTGTCGCATTCCTCGCAGGGTTCGTCCGAGCGCCCGTCGGCGCGCCGCATGCGCGAAGCACGCGCGCTGCTGGCGCAGCAGGCGCCCGAGCTCGCAGTGATCGGCGAAGTGCATGGCGACGCCGCGCTGTCGCAGGAGATCCGCGACATCTACGGCATCGACGCCGCTTACTCGGGCAGCGCCAACCTGCTGGTGATGCCGTCGCTGGACGCGGCCAACATCCTGTTCAATGTGCTCAAGGTCGCCAGCGGCAAGGGCGTGACGGTCGGCCCGATCCTGCTGGGCGCGGCGAAGTCGGTGCACATCCTGAGCCCGAGCGCCACCGTGCGCCGCATCGTCAACATGACGGCGCTGGCGGCGGCTCAGGTGGTCTGATACGGACATCTCCTAATATTCGGCGGCCCCTCGTGAAGGGGCCGCCGTGTTTTTGGCCACATTCCCATGATTTCCTTGATCGACCTGGCACTCAATTTCGGCCTGGGCGCCTCGCTCGGCCTGGCCGGCGGCATGCTGGGCATCGGCGGCGGTTTGATCGCCATCCCGGTGCTGGGCCTGTTATATGGCATGAACCAGCACTTGGCCCAGGGCACGGCGCTGGTGATGATCGCGCCCAACGTGGCGATCGGTTTCTGGCGCTATCACCAGAAGCATCCGGTCGACCTGCGGCCGGTCGCGCTGGCGGGACTGTGCTCGATCGGGTCGGCCTGGCTGGCGGCGCGGCTCGCGGTCGGGATCGATGCGCAACTGCTGCACTATGCGTTCGCGCTGTTCCTGCTGGCGCTGGCCCTGTACTTCGGCTGGCCATCGCGCCGCAAGACGGGTGTGCCTCCGCCGCCCGAGAAGCCGGTGCCGCGCCGGCTGATGCCGGTGATCGGCGTCGCCAGCGGCGTGGTGTCGGGCTTCTTCACGATCGGCGGCGGCATGGTGGTGGTGCCGGCCCTGGTGAGCCTGTTCAAGATGTCGCAGACGCGCGCCCAGGGCATGGCGCTGGCGCTGGTGGTGCCGGGCGCCTTCGTGGCGCTGGCGACCTACGGCCATAGCGGGGCGGTCGACTGGCAGGTCGGCCTGCCGCTGGCGCTGGGCGGCGTGCTCACCGTGTCGTGGGGCGTGCACCTGGCGCACACCTTGCCGCAGCGTTTGCTGCGCATGGCGTTCTGCACGGTGCTGGTGGGGGCGGCGGTCGCGATGCTGGCCACAGGCGCCTGACGCGCGGCGCCGCTCAGGCTTCCACCTCAGGGTTCCAGCTCACTGCTCCAGATAACGCGCCACGGCCTGGCCCACCTCGGTGGTATTGGCCGTGCCGCCCATGTCCGGCGTGCGCGGGCCCTCGAGCAGGCACTTCTCGATCGCCGCCAGCATGGCGTCGTGTGCGGCGGTGTAGCGGGCGTCGCCCTGGCCCAGGAACTCGAGCATCATCGCGCCCGACCAGATCATGGCGATCGGGTTGGCGATGTTGCGGCCGTAGATGTCAGGCGCCGAGCCGTGCACCGGCTCGAACAGCGACGGGAAGGTGCGTTCCGGATTCAGGTTGGCCGATGGTGCGATGCCGATGGTGCCGGTGCAGGCCGGGCCGAGGTCGGACAGGATGTCGCCGAACAGGTTCGAGGCAACCACCACGTCGAAGCGCTCGGGCGAAATCACGAAGCGCGCGCACAGGATGTCGATGTGGTACTTGTCCCATTTGACGTCGCCGTATTCCTGGCCGATGGCGGCCACGCGCTCGTCCCAGTAGGGCATCGAGATCGAGATGCCGTTCGACTTGGTGGCGGCGGTCAGGTGCTTCTTCGGGCGGCGCTGGGCCAGGTCGAAGGCGTAGCGCAGGATGCGGTCGGTGCCATGGCGGGTGAAGATGGATTCCTGCAGCACGAATTCGCGCTCGGTCCCTTCGAACATTTTGCCGCCGACCGAGGAGTATTCGCCTTCGGTATTCTCGCGCACCACGTAGAAGTCGATGTCGCCCGGCTTCTTGCCGGCCAGCGGGCAGGGCACGCCGGGCATCAGGCGTACCGGGCGCAGGTTGACGTACTGGTCGAACTCGCGCCGGAACTTGAGCAGCGAGCCCCATAGCGAGATATGGTCGGGCACCGTGTCGGGCCAGCCGACGGCGCCGAAGTAGATGGCGTCGAAGCCGTCCAGCTGCCGGCGCCAGTCGTCCGGCATCATCTGGCCGTGGCGCGCGTAGTAGTCGCAGTCGGCCCATGCGAAGGTGGTGAATTCGAGGCCGATGCCGAAGCGGCGCGCCGCGACTTCCAGGGCGCGCAGGCCCTCGGGCATGACTTCCTTGCCGATGCCGTCGCCGGCGATGACTGCAATCTTGTGGGTCTTCATGGTGCTTTCTCCTGTGGACTGGTGGGTCCAGCATAATCGGAAACGCCCTGTTTATAATGTGCCTTTTTGTGGCATCGAGGAACACGAAGCGTGAACAATCTGCCGGGGAATGACGACTTGCGGGTGTTCGTGACCGTCGTGCGCAAGGGCTCGTTCGCGCAGGCGGCCGTGGAGCTGGGCATGTCGGCCGCCTATGTCAGCAAGCGCATCGGGGTGCTGGAAGACGCGCTGGGCGTGCGGCTGTTTCAGCGCACCACGCGCCGCGTGGTCGTCACAGAGGATGGCGAGCAGGCCTTCGGGCGCGCCCAGACGATCCTGGACAGCCTGGACGAGCTGGTCGACGAGGTGTCGGCGCGGCGCCGCGCGCCCAGCGGGCGGGTGCGCATCTGCAGCAGCTTCGGCTTCGGGCGCAACGTGGTGGCGCCGGCCATCGCCAAGCTGGCGCGCGCCTATCCGGCGCTGCAGATCCGCTTCGAGGTGTTCGACCGGCTGGTCGATCCGGTGGCCGAAGGCTTCGACCTGGACGTGCGCATCGGCGACGAGATCGCGCCGCAGCTGATCGCGCGGCGCCTGATGGCGAACCACCGCATCCTGTGCGCGGCGCCGGGCTATGTGGCGCGGCATGGGGCGCCGCGCGCGCTGCAGGAACTATCGGGCCACCAGTGCCTGGTGATCAAGGAGCGCGACCATCCGTTCGGCGTGTGGCGGCTGCGCGCGCGCGGCGTCGACGAGACGGTGAAGGTGTCGGGCGCGCTGTCGACCAACCACGGCGAGATCGCGCTGCGCTGGGCGCTAGACGGCGCCGGCATCATCCTGCGCTCGCGCTGGCATGCGCAGCGCCATCTCGACGCCGGGCGGCTGGTGCAGCTGCTGCCCGAGTACACGCAGGAAGCCAATGTGTGGGCGGTGTATCCGCAGCGGCTCGGTAATTCGGCCAAGGTGCGGGTGTGTGTCGAATTCCTGGAGCGGGAGCTGGCGGCGGGCAGGGACGGTGGCAGCGCCGAACCCGCACCCCAACAGTGAATGCGCGCACCGGAATAGTGCGCTGCACAAGGCTGTTTCGCGCCTGTTTCCATTCCTGCACGCGTAGATGTCAAGCGTATCGACATTGCGGCGCAACATGAGCGATAATAGCGGGCCGAAGCGCACCGTACCGCGTGGGTTTCGGCCTTTTGCGCTCACGAGGCGCACCAGCATCCCGGTTACCAGACTATCGCAAGGAACATGAACTCCAGCTCGACGCTTGCCGCTTTCCCCTGCACGGCCTCCAGGCGGGAACTCCCCGTCCGCGTGGCGCACGCTTCCATCGATGCCGATGTGGCGGTACGCGGATGAGCCAGTCCGCCATGTTCCCGGGTCCGGCGACGCCGGGCCCGCGCGCCGTCGTGGTTAAGCCGCATTCGTTGCTGGACGACGTCTACGGGATCGTCGTGGGCGTGCTGTTCGTCGCGATCGGCATCGTGCTGCTGCAGGCGGCCCAGCTGATCACCGGAGGCGTGGCCGGCATCGCGCTACTCTCCTCCTATGTGAGCGGCATGTCGGTCGGCACGCTGTTCATGCTGATCAATGTCCCGTTCTTCCTGTTCGGCTACCTGTTCATGGGCCCGATCTTCACCTTGAAGTCGCTGGCCGGCAGCGCCATGATCATGGCCCTGCTCAAGATCATGCCGCACGTGCTGGTAATCGGCCACATCCACCCCGCGGTGGCGGCCTTGGGCGGCGGCACCTTCTGCGGCATGGGCATCCTGGCCATGGCGCGCCACGGCGCCGGCGTCGGCGGCACCGGCATCGTGACCCTGTGGCTGCAAAAAAAATACGGCATCAACGCCGGCCGCACCCAGGTGATGATCGACAGCGTGATCCTCCTTCTTGCCCTGGCCCTGGTCGCCCCGCAACTGGTCGGCTGGTCAGCAGTAAGCGCCATCGCCATGAGCAGCATGGTCATGGCCTGGCACCGCGCCGGCCGCTACTTCGGCAGCTAACTTCTCCCAATTAGGGTCAGAGTAGATTTATTGGGCAATTGCCCGGCTTGATCCGCGGTTAATGCCTCCAGGCAGATGCCAAGAATCACGCAACAGAATAAGTAGGGTCAGAGTAAAATTATTCGTCAATTGATTCTGAAAAATTGGCAAACAATTTTACTCTGAGGTGGCCCGGGTTTGGTGGACATATTATTCGTTAAACGAGTTTATGATCAAACGGGACTCGACAATTAATCTTTTATGCTGCGATATTTTTCTATTTCTATCGCGAAGTTATTTAATAGAAGAGAATATCTTCAGAGGAAAACGGCGGCGTGATACGCGTTTGCGTGAGGTGCGGAAATAAATCGGTCTGCCAAGGCGAGAATTGCACAATAATTCTACTCTGACCCTAATTTAGCATTTAGGAAAGTCGGCCGCAGATAAATAGGGTCGGAGTCGAATTCTTTGACAACTTTGGGGAATTGCTCAATAAATCTACTCTGACCCTCATTGTTGAGGGCGTTATTGTTGGGGGAGGCCGTGGCCGCCGACGGGCTCGGTTTCGAAGCGGTCGGTGAAGGCGGCGATCAGGGGGCGGCCTTTGGTGATGGCGGCTTGGACTGATGGGAGCGTTAGCGATGCCTTGTGGCTGGCGGCGCTGTCCCAGGTTTCGGTGATCCAGATGGCGTCGGCGTCGGCCTTGTCCTTCGCGATCACGTAGGACAGGCAGCCGGGCATGGCGGCGGTGCCTTCCAGCAGGATGGCGATGAGGGCGTCGCGCTGGCCCGGGTGGGCGCGCAGTTTTCCGATGAGTCCGTACATGCGGGGGTTCTCCGTTGAGGTCGGTGTGGTCGTTGGCGCGGCCTGGGGGGCCAGCGGCAGCAGGGCGAGCGTGCTCATGGCGGTGCGGCGGGATACGGGCATGGCGGCGGCCTCCGTGACCAAAGGTGGGGTTGCCAACAGTATATTTCTTTACTGGGTTAAGATGGCTTTTTTCATCAGATTGTCATGAACACGATGCGACTTTCCCTTCTTGCCCTGGCGGCCGGCGCCGCCGTCCTTACCCTGTCATCGAATGCGCATGCGCAGCAGCCGTCCGCCGTTTCGGAGACCGCGCTGCGCGCGCACCTGTCGTTCCTGGCCGATGACCTGTTCGAGGGCCGCGGCACCGGGCAGCGCGGCGGTTTGCTGACGGTGCGCTATCTTGAGACCCAGGCCGCACTGGTCGGCCTGCAGCCGATTCCCGGCGGCGGCTATCGCCAGAAGGTCGAGATCGAGGGCAGCAAGCTGCTCGAAGGCAGCGCCACCTTCAGCGCCGGCGGCAAGACCTTCACGCCGGTACTCGGCAAGGACATCGTGATGGGCACCAGGAGCGGCAAGGACAACGTCGCCTTCGACGCTCCGCTGGTGTTCGTCGGCTACGGCGCCACGGCGCCGGAAGAAAACTGGGACGACTACAAGGGCCTGGACGCCAAGGGCAAGATCCTGGTCATGATGGTCGACGACCCGCAACCCACGGCCGAGGAGCCGAATCGCTTCGCCGGCAAGGCCTATACCTGGTATGGCCGCTGGGTCTACAAATATGAAGAAGCCGCGCGCCGCGGCGCCGCCGGCGTGCTGCTGATCCATACCACGCCCTCGGCCTCGTATCCGTGGAGCGTGCCGGCCAACGGCTTCGGCAACGAGCGCTTCGGCCTCAAGGGCCATGGCAACCAGATGGAAGGCTGGCTGCACGAAGACACTGCGCGCGCGTTGTTCGCCGCCGGCGGCCACGACCTCGACAAGCTGCGCGCCCAGGCCGAGCGCCGCGATTTTCGCCCGGTCGACCTGAAGGTGGCGGCCAAGGTCGCGCTGCGCTCGGCCATCCGCCAGGTCGAGGAATACAATGTGGTCGGCATCGTGCCCGGCAGCGATCCCAAGCTCAAGGAGCAGGCGGTCGTCTATTCCTCGCACTGGGACCATATGGGCATGGCCGCCGCCAAACCGGGCGACGATCCCAAGGCGGACCGCATCTACAACGGCGCGATCGACAATGCCTCGGGCACCGCGGCGCTGCTGGCGATGGCCGCCGAAGCCGTCAAGCAGCCGGCGAAGCGTACCCAGATCTTCCTGTGGCCGGCGGCCGAGGAGCAGGGCCTGCTGGGCGCCGCGGCCTACGTCGCCAAGCCGGTGTGGCCGCTGGCGCAGACCGCGGCCGACCTGAACCTGGACAGCCTCAACTTCGTCGGCCGCACCAGGGACATCGGCGTGGCCGGCGCCGAGCGCAGCTCGCTGTACGAGACGTCGCAGCAGGTGGCGAAAGCGATGGGCCTGAAGATCGCGCCGGCCGTGCCCGACCTGTCGGGCGCCTACTTCCGCGCCGACCACTTCGCCTTCGCCAAGGCCGGCGTGCCGGCCTTTAATGTCGGTTCGGCCGTGTTCTCGGGCGACGGCCACTTCGAGTTCGAGCACCACCAGCACGCGTCGAGCGCCAACATGAAAGGCTTCAAGGACCACTACCACCAGGTCAGCGACGAATACCGTCCCGAATGGGACCTGTCGGGCATGGTGCAGCAGGCCCAGTTCACGCTCAACCTCGGCTACGCGGTCGCCAATGCGCCGGCCATGCCGACCTGGAAGAAGGGCGAAGCCTTCGGCAGCGTGAAGCGCTGAGCGGAGACTGGGCGGACCCTGAGCAAACCGCTCAGGCCCTGGCCGCAGCCAGGATCCGCTCCAGCTCGCCCATGTCGACCGGCTTCACCAGGTGATGGTCGAAGCCGGCGCGGCTGCTGGCCTCGCGGTCCTGGGCCTGGCCGTAGCCAGTCACCGCCACCAGCAGCGCCTGCGCGGTGGCGGGCAGGGCGCGCAGGCGGCGCGCCAGTTCGTGGCCGTCCATGCCGGGCAGGCCGATGTCGAGCAGGCAGGCGTCGGGTGCGAACGCCGCGGCGCGTTCCAGCGCCGCGAACGGGTCGTGCTCGACTGCCACCTCGTGACCGGCTGCGCCGACGTACATCGCCAGCACCTCGGCCGCGTCGACGTTGTCGTCCACCACCATCACCTTCAATCGCCGCTCCACCGCCGCCTTCGCGAGGCCGTCCGCGTCGCGCTGCGCGCCCTGGTCCGCGCAGCGCGGTAGGGTGATCGTCAAGGTGCTGCCCAGGCCCTGGCCGGGGCTCTCCATCCGCACGTTGCCCCCGTGCAGCTGCACCAGGCTGCGCACGAGCGCCAGCCCGATGCCCAGGCCTCCCTGGGTGCGGTCCGGAGTGCGCTCGCCCTGCACGAACATCTCGAAGGCGCGTTCTAGCTCGTGCGGCAGCATGCCGATGCCATTGTCCTGGACGACCACGCGCAATTCTTTCTCGCCGAGTTCCAGCGCCACTTTCACCCTGCCGCCGGCGGGAGTGAACTTGACCGCGTTGTGCAGCACATTGCCCACCACCTGCACCAGGCGCTTGCGGTCGCCCATCACGCAGGCCGGCGCCGGCAGCAGGGCGGTTTCCAGCCGGTGGCGTTTCTGCTGCAGTCCCTCCTGCACCTGTTCCAGCGCTTCCAGCACGACTTCGTTGATGTCGATCCGGGTCTTCGACAGCGCGACCAGGCCGCGCGTCACGCGCGACACGTCCAGCAGGTCGTCCACCAGGCCGGCCATGTGGCGCGCCTGGCGCGCGATGATGGCGCTGATCTGGCGCGTGCGCGCCGGGTCCAGCTTGTCCTGGCCCAGCAGCTGCGCTCCGGATGCGATCGGCGCCAGCGGATTGCGAAGTTCGTGCGCCAGCATGGCCAGGAATTCGTTCTTGCGCCGGTCGGCCTCGCGCAAGCCCTCCTCGGCGTTGACGCGGTCGGTGACGTCCTGGATCGTGCCCCGGATCGCCGTCACCCTCCCATCGGCATCGTGCACCGCTTCGCAGTGCACGTCGACCCAGATCCGGTGGCCTTCGGCGTGCAGCACCTGCATCTGCAGGCGGCCGTTGC
This sequence comes from Telluria beijingensis, assembly GCF_030770395.1. Lineage (GTDB taxonomy): Bacteria > Pseudomonadota > Gammaproteobacteria > Burkholderiales > Burkholderiaceae_D > Telluria > Telluria beijingensis. Next base: position 3,989,293 of record NZ_CP132480.1, read on the forward strand.
CGCCATCGCGTTCCAGCTCGCGCAGCAGCGCGTCGACGCGCGCCCAGGATTCTTCCGGCAGCAGGGTGCCGCGCTGCTGGGCGAACGGCTGCACCTCGCGGCCGTAGATGAAGGGCACCGACTCGGAGGTCTCGACCGCGCCGGTGGCCAGCACCAGATGCCAGGTGCCGAAGCGCGCCATGCGGTGCGCGTCGCGCAGCTCCGCTTCCTTGACCGCCAGCGCCTGGGCGCGCTCGCCCAGCAGGGTAGAGGCGGCGCCGATCGCCTCGGCCACCTCGGCCGCCTCCTTGACGTGCACCTGCGTGAAGCGCGGCGGGGTCTCGCCCTTGCCGAGCGCCACCGCGGGCATGGTCAGGGCCTGGACCGAGCTTGCGAGCCGGCCGCCGATCTGCCAGGCCAGCAGCAGGCCGGCCCCGAACAGCAGGGCGATGCCGCCGACCAGCAGCAGGAGCGGTTCGAACAGCGCCTGGTTCAGCGCTGCCCGCGGCACGCCCACGCCGACCGACCAGCCGCTCTGTTCCGAGCGCGAGTAGAAGGTCCGGAGTTCCGTCCCCTCCTGGGAGATCGAGCGCGTCACGCCCTCGCGCGCCACCTGCATGGCGTTGTACAGGGGTGCGGTGACGCGGCGTCCGACGAACTGCTCGTGGTTCATATTTCGCGCGAAGATGACGCCGCTGCGGTCGAACACCGAGGCGCGTGCGCCCTCGGGCACCGACTTCGGCGTCAGCATGTCCTTGAAATAGTCGGGCCGGATCCGGATGCTGAGGACGTGGCTGATGCGGCCATCGACGAACACGGGCACGTCGATGCTGGCGGTCGGCTGTTGCGTGACGCGGCTGATGAACAGGTTCGACACCGAAGGCCGTCCGCTGGCGATCACCATGTCGAGCTGCGCCGAGCGGTCGTCCGGCAGCGCCACGCCATAAGGCACGCTGGTATTGAACAGTTGCCTGCCGGTGTGGTCGCGCAACACGGCGGTCATGCCGGGACCGGCCAGGGCCAGCGCCTCGCGCGCCTGGCGGTAGACACGGGCGAAGTCGCCCGTCGCCAGCGTGTCGAGCGTCGACAGGGTCTGGGCGATCGCCTGCGCGTGCAGCAGCTTGCTGTCGACCGTATGCACCAGTGCGCGCACCGTGTGCATGGTGTTGCGCTCGAACTGGGAGCGGCTTTTCTCGTATTGGTGGATGAACAATAGCGAGGCGCCGACCACGCCCGGCAGCAGGGTCGCCAGGACGAGCCAGAGCAGGTAGGCCCGGAGCGGTCTGCGGGTCATGGTGGATGAGGCGCCGGTCACATTGCTTTCCAGAACATTTGAACGGGCGATTCTACGCGCAATCCCGCCGGTACACACGCCAGTTCTGACTGGCGTGTGGCAGGCGCCACGCCGGGTGACTCAGGCGCGATGGCGCGGGAACAAGGTCTTGTAGTAGATCGCCGTCGGATGCCAGCGGCCGTTCGGGGTGCAGGCATAGTCGGGCAGTTCGCCGACCCGCTGGTAGCCGCTCTTGCGGTACAGCTCCTCGGCCTCGGAACCGGCCGCCGTGTCCAGGAACAGCAGGCCGCGGCGCAGGGCCAGCGCCTCGATCTCGAGCGCCTGCATCAGGGCGGTGCCAATGCCCTGGCGGCGCTCGGTGCAATGCACCAGCACCTTCTGCACCTCGGCGCGGTTGAGGCCATTGGGCTTGAGACACAGGTCGAGCTGGGCGCTGCCGACCAGGACGCCATCGCGCAGGGCCGCCAGCAGCACGCGCCGCCCGGCGCCGACCTCGTCCGCCACGCCCTGCCAGTAGGCATCCAGCTGGTCCTGGTCGAGCCCGTTGAGAAAGCCCAGCGAATGGCCATCGGCGACGGCGTCGAGCAGCAGCGTGGCCAGTTGCGGCCTGAGGTCGGCGATGGTGCGCGGGTCGAGTCGGCGGATGATCATGGGAGCTCCTGGTTCGATGGCGGATGATTATTTCCAAAGCACAATGCATGCCAACTGATCATTACATATTTACAAAGTGCGGGTCAAACCCGTTGCAAGCGCGCCATAGTTAAACCGGATAAACAGGAAAATTTACAGTTCTTAGCAGTTGTCCATCGACAGCAAGGAACGATGTCTGTAACTTCTTTCCTTCTAGAAACTCAGCAAATCCACACAAGATGAAACTGACCAACCTGAAAATCGGCAAGCGCCTGGCCCTGGGCTATGGCCTGATCTGCGCCATGCTGGTGCTCATGATCGTGACGAGCAATGCGATGCTGGGCCGGATCAATGCCGGCACCGACGAGATCGTCCATAACCGCATGCCGCGCATCGCGCTGACCAACCGGATGCAGGCCGAGATCAACAATGTCGCGATCGCGCTGCGCAATATGCTGCTGACCGACGATGCCGCCGACCGCGAGCGCCAGGTACGCGACATCATGGCCTCGCGTGCGGCGATGGACGACATCCTGCACCAGTTGAAGGATGCGCTGTCGAATCCGAAGGCGGCCGACCTGCTCGAGCGCATGAACAAGGAAGCGGCGCTGTACAGGACGGGCCAGGACGCCATCATCAAGCACATCGCCGCCGGCGAGATGGAAGCGGCGCGCGCCTTGCTGAGCGAAGAACTGCGGCCGCTGCTGGTGCGCCTGAAGGGCGCGACCGCCGAACAGACCGCCTTGCAGAACGAGATCGCCGACCGGGCGGCGCGCGATGCCGAGGCCACCTACCGCAGCACCAGCACGCTGATGTGGGGCCTGGGCGCGGCCGCCCTGGCGCTGGCGGCCGCGGTGGCCTGGCTGATCACCCGTTCGATCACCCAGCCCCTGGGGCGGGCGCTGGACGTCGCCAACACGGTCGCCGCGGGCGACCTGACCAGCCGCATCGAGGTTACCTCGCGCGACGAGACGGGCCAGTTGCTGCAGGCCCTGAAGACCATGAACGAAAGCCTGGCGCGCACCGTGGGCACGGTGCGCATCGGCACCGACACCATCGCGGTGGCCGCCGGCCAGGTGGCGGTCGGCAGCCAGGATCTGTCGAGCCGCACCGAGCAGCAGGCGTCGGCGCTCGAAGAAGCGGCGTCGTCGATGGAAGAGCTGACCTCGACCGTCCGCCAGAACGCCGACAATGCGCGCCAGGCCAATGTGCTGGCCGAAGCCGCGTCCAGCGTGGCGGCGCGCGGCGGCGCGGTGATCGAGCAGGTGGTGGGCACCATGGACGCCATCCACGCTTCATCGGCGAAGATCACGGACATCATCGGCGTCATCGACGGCATCGCCTTCCAGACCAATATCCTCGCGCTCAATGCGGCGGTGGAGGCGGCGCGCGCCGGCGAGCAGGGACGCGGCTTTGCCGTGGTCGCGAGCGAGGTGCGCAACCTGGCCCAGCGCTCGGCGGCGGCAGCGCGCGAGATCAAGGGCCTGATCGGCGACTCGAGCGGCAAGGTGGCCGACGGCAGCCGGCTGGTGGCCGAAGCCGGCGCCACGATGGTGGAGATCGTCGACAGCGTGCGCCGCGTGACCGACATCATGTCCGAGATCGGCGCCGCCAGCCTGGAGCAGACCGAAGGCATCGAGCAGATCAACGTGGCGGTGGCGCAGATGGACGAGGGCACCCAGCAGAACGCGGCCCTGGTCGAGGAAGCGGCGGCCGCAGCGGCGGCCCTGCGCGAGCAGTCGACCAGGCTGGCGCAGGCGGTGTCGGTGTTCCGGATCGATGGCGAGCAGTTGCTGGCGGCGTCGACCGCGTCGGTAGGAATGCTGGCAGCGGCGCCGGCGTCAGTCGCCCTGGCGCGGCCGGCGGTGCGTCCCCTTCCTGCTTCCCGGCCGGCGCCACGCCAGGCCAAGGCAGAGACGGCGGAGTGGGAAGAATTCTGATCCACGACCCGGCATGACGACGACGGCAAGCTTCGGCTTGCCGTTTTTTTATTTTTTGACATACCCGCATGTCAAAAAACATGGCTCATCGTCCAGAAAAAAAGACGATGACGCCAGCATTGCCCATTCGTTAGCGTGCATGCATCGTTATTGTACGCACTAGAACTTACCCTGGTTGCTTAACAGAAATAGCAATGACATGTTTAGCAATAAGGAAGAGTTCTCGTGAAATTAGCAGACCTGAGTATTGGAAAACGCCTGGCGCTGGGCTTCGGCATCGTCGCCTTCATGCTGGTCCTGATCAGCGCCCTTGGCAATGCCTCCATCCTGCGCCTGAACAACGGCACCCGCGACATCGTGGAACACCGCTTGCCGGCGATCGAAATGAGCAACCGGGTCGAGACCCAGATCAGCACCATCGCCATCGCCATGCGCAATATGCTGCTCAACGCCGATCCGGCCGACCGCCGCCAGCAGGCTGCGATCATCGACGCCGCACGCGTGGCGCTGGGCACGACCCTGTCCGAGATCGAACCGACCCTGATGGCGCATCCGGAATCGATCGGCATCCTGCGCCGCATGGAAGCGGCCAGCGCCAGCTACCTCGCCGGCGTCGATGGCCTGGTGCGGCTGCTCGACGCCGGCCAGGACGAGCAGGCCAGGGCCTATCTGCTCGACGAGCTGCGCCCGCGCCTGGGCATTCTGAAAGAGGCGACCGGCGCCGAGCTGGCGCTGCAGAAGGCGTTCAGCGAAGCGGCGGCGCGCGACGCGGCCGCGACCTATGCCAGCACCATCCGCCAGACCTGGGGCCTGGGCCTGCTGGCGCTGGCGTTGGCGGCGGCGATCGCGATCTGGATCACGCGCTCGATCACCCGCCCGGTGGCGCGCGCGCTCGAAGTCGCCAATACCGTGGCGGCGGGCGATCTCACCAGCCGCATCGAGGTCACGGCCCGCGACGAGACGGGCCAGCTGCTGCAGGCCCTCAAGACCATGAACGCCAGCCTGGCGCGCACCGTGGGCGCCGTGCGCTCGGGCACCGACGCCATCGCGGTGGCCGCCGGCCAGGTCGCCGCGGGCAGCCAGGACCTCTCCAGCCGCACCGAGCAGCAGGCCGGCGCGCTGGAAGAAACCGCGTCGTCGATGGAAGAGTTGACTTCGACCGTCAGGCAGAACGCCGACAATGCGCGCCAGGCCACCGTGCTGGCCGCGTCGGCGTCCGGCGTGGCAGCGCGCGGCGGCGACGTGATCCACCAGGTGGTCGACACCATGGACGCGATCCAGGCGTCGTCCAGCAAGATCGGCGACATCATCGGCGTGATCGACGGCATCGCTTTCCAGACCAATATCCTGGCGCTGAATGCGGCGGTCGAGGCGGCGCGCGCCGGCGAGCAGGGCAGGGGCTTCGCGGTGGTGGCGACCGAGGTGCGCAACCTGGCCCAGCGCTCGGCGGCCGCGGCGCGCGAAATCAAGGGGCTGATCGCCGATTCGGGCGACAAGGTGGCCGCTGGCAGCATGCTGGTGGCGCAGGCCGGCGCCACGATGGAAGAGATCGTCGACAGCGTGCGCCGCGTGACCGATATCATGGGCGAGATCAGCGCTGCCAGCCAGGAGCAGAGCGCCGGCATCGAGCAGGTCAACGGCGCGGTGGCGCAGATGGACGAAGGCACGCAGCAGAACGCGGCCCTGGTCGAGGAAACCGCCGCCGCTTCGCAGGCGATGCAGGAGCAGGCGGCCAGGCTGGCGCAGGCGGTGGCGGTGTTCCGGATCGATGCCGGCCAGGGCGGCGAGGCGCGCAAGCCGGTCGCGCAGCCGTCAGCGGCGAGGCGCCCAGCGGTCGCCGGTCCCGCCGCGGCGGCGTGCTAGACGATCCGCGAAACGCCAAAAAAAAAACGGCAAGCCGAAAGGCTTGCCGTTTTTTGCGGTGTAAACCGGATGACATGCACCCGGTTCCAGGCGTCGCTTAGAACGAGTGACGCACGCCGATGTTGTACACCTGTGGGTCCGAGCCGAAGGCGCCGGCAGGCATGGCGATCGCGTTGCCCGAACCGGCCAGCGAGAACAGGCCGGTGCCGTTGTTGCGCAGCTTGGCGTACGACGCGTACACGTTGGTGCGCTTCGACAGGGTGTAGGTGTAGGCCAGGGTGATTGCCTTGCCTTCCGCATCGCCGACTTCCTGCTCTTGCTGCTGGTAGTTCAGGTAGACGCGGCTGGCGCCGAAGCCGTACGACACGCCGGCGTTCATCTGCTCGTACTTGTTGTCGATGCCGTTGGTGAATTCAGGATCTGCAGCCATGTAGCCGCCGCGCAGTTCGAAGTTGCCGAACTTGTAGCCCAGGCCGACGGCGTATTCCTTGCTGTCGCCCGCTGGCAGGTCTTCCTTGTTCTGGTAGCCGGCGCCGATGTAGAAGCCCGCGTTCGCGTATTCCAGGGACACGCCGGTGATGTCGCCGCTGTCCTGGGTCGGGGTTTCGTTGCGCTCGCCCGCGCCGTAGGCTGCGCGCAGGGTGAAGCCGTTCAAGGCATTGCTCTGGTAGTTGACCGAGTTGTCCAGGCGGCGGGTCAGGCGGTTGGTGCCGAAGGCAACCAGGTTCGAACCGTAGAAGCCCTGGCCCAGGGTGTCCGATGCGCTGGCGACGGCGGCGATCGGGCCGTATTCGCGGCCGACGGTCACGGTGCCGAAGGCGCCTTGCAGGCCGACCACGGCGCGGCGGTCGAACAGGCGCGTGTTGGTGGCGCCGGTATCGGCGGCGACGGCGGCTTCGATGTTGAACAGCGCTTTCAGGCCGTTGCCCAGGTCTTCGGTACCGCGGAAGCCGATGCGGCTTGCCGACTGGGTGCCCGACGAAACGACGGTGCGGCTGCTTTCGCCTGGCGCGTCGGTGTTCTCGACGCCGATCGATGCATCGATCATGCCGTACATGGTGACGCTGGTTTGAGCGTGGGCGACCACCGGCAGTGCCGACACGAGGGCGATTGCAAGAATTTTGTGCTTCATGGATGTCTCTCCAGTGACTGTTTGTGAATTAGCCTATCCATCATGACATGCCAGACAGACATTTGTCATCGGTGCGCGCCCAATCGGAACGGGGTCGAAACCCCCAATTGACAAGCCCGGTTTGCCGTTGCCTGGCACCGTTTTCATAGGAGAGACCAGCGCTGGTGCGGTGTCGTGACAGGGGAGGGATCGGTAGCGCTCGCTTACAAATACTTGCAAGTAATCAACTTATTGCGTTGCAATAACGCCACAGTTTCACCATAGATATCTATTGCAGTGCGCAATCACAGTGCGGAACACATTACGGCCGGCGGCACGTTCAAAATGCCGGCGCGTGCATATGGAGCGCGCCTGTCGGCACCTTGTGCGACATGCCTTCTTTCATAGACGCTATTGCACTATGCTTATGCGCTTTTTGCACCGCGGCAGTGCGTCGCTGCCAGGCGGTTTTTGCTGGCCGATGCAAAAGACTTGACAGATACGCCGATACATAAATCGGTATCGGAGCGCAGGAAAATATGATTGGAACGTTCTCAATGCATCTCCTACCATTACCTTCGAGCATGACATAAATACAGCCGGATATCGGCATATAACGACAAAAGGAGACATATGAAACGGTATGCACCGGGCTTTGCCACGCCTGAACTTTCCTGCGCTTTCCCCCACGCTTCCCGCAATGCCGCCGGCACGTCTGGCCGGCGCTTCGTCCTGCGCGCCACCGTCGCCGCCTTGGCCGGCGCCGGCCTGCTGAGCGCCGCCACCGTCGGCGCCCAGGAAGTCGCCCCTGCTGCCACCGCCACGGCGAGCGCGCCATCGAATGCCGAAAACAACGCCGCCCGCGCCGGGGACGACCGCAACGCGGCCGTGGTGACCGTTACCGGTACCCGCCAGGCAGCCCAGAGCGCCCAGAACATCAAGCGCAATGCCGAGCAGGTGCTCGACTCGATCGTGGCCGACGACATCGGCAAGTTCCCGGATAAAAACGTGGCCGAGATCCTGGGCCGGGTGCCGGGCGTGCAGGTGATCCGCCAGAACGGCGAGGCCGGCAACGTCGTGATCCGCGGCCTGGGCGGCATCAAGACCCTGTACAACGGCCGCGAGATGTTCACCGCGGCGGGCCGCAGCCTGTTCCTGGCCGACGTGCCGGTGGCCATGCTGCAGCGGGTCGACGTCTACAAGTCGCAGGGCGCCGACATGGTCGAAGGCGGCACCTCGGGTGTGATCGACGTGCGCACCAACCGGCCGTTCGACTTCAAGGGCGCGCAGGCGGCCGTCAACGTGCGCGGCGAGCACCGCGACAAGGCCGACCGGATCGACCCCAACGTCTCGGGCCTGCTGTCGAACCGCTGGAAGAGCGGCATTGGCGAGATCGGCGTGCTGGGCGGCCTGTCGTACCAGCGCGGCCGCTACCACGACGAAACCGCCTTCGTCGGCGAGCCGCGCACCCTCGACAGCGGCGTGATCGGGGCGCCGTCGATGGGCCGCGTGATGACCGGCGGCGACCGCGAACGCCTGGCCGGCAACCTGTCGGTCCAGTGGCGCCCGTCGCGCGACCTCGAAGTCTATGCCGAGACCTTCTCGACCCGCATCGAGCACGACTCGCAGAGCATCTTCTTCGTCGGCGACCTGCCGATCAACAACCCGGGTTCGACGGTGACGACGATGCCGGGCTCGAACTACCTGGGGTCGATCAGCCACCCGAACGTGAACACCTTCACCCTGAGCTCGACCCAGGGGCGGCGCGAATCCTCAGAAGGCCACCAGGCGGCGGTCGGCGCGATCTGGTCGGCGATGCCCGGCGTGCGCGTGAGCACCGAACTGGTACGCACGATCAGCAAGCACGACATGAAGAACCCGATCCTGGACACCGTCATGGACCGTTCCAAGGCGATCCATGCCGAAGTGCGCGACGGCGGCGGCTACCTGGAATACCCGGGCACCGACATGACCGATCCGGCCAACTGGACCATGTTCGCCCTGTTCGACAACCACAACCGCTCGCGTGGCGCCGCCAACGACTGGCGCGGCGACGTCGCCTGGACCCCCGAGAACGACGGCTTCTTCAAGGAAGTCAGCGCCGGCGTGCGCTACGCCGAGCGCGACGCCAACTTCGTCCACGAACTCAATGGCCACTCGCCGGCTCCCAACCTGTGGTCGCCCAATGCGATCAAGGTCACCGACTTCCCGGGCCTGAACTGCACCAGCCCCAAGACCGGCGGCAACTACGGCATGAACCAGTTCTATGCGCCGTGCGTGGACTACCTGCTGGACCACACCGGCGACATCCGCCAGGCGATCCGCGGCGACCGCGATCCGCGGCCGGACAATCCGCAGTCGTTCTTCGAGGACGAGGAAAAGACCAGCGCCGTCTACCTCAAGACCAACTTCGGTTTCGACGCCTGGTCGCTGCCGATCGACGGCACCGCCGGCGTGCGCTACGTGAAGACCAAGCAGCGCATCAGCGGCTACTCGGCGCGCGATGGCGTGCTGTCGCCGATCACGGTGTCGTCCACCACCAACGACGTGCTCCCGAGCCTGTCGATGCGCGCCCACTTCAGGCAAGACCTGATCGGCCGCCTGTCGGCCAGCAAGGCGATCGAGCGCGCGCCGTTCGCCGACTACAATCCAGGCCTGGCGCTGTTCCCGTCGACCACCACCACGCTGGCCACCGGCACCGCGGGCAACCCGGACCTCAAGCCGCAAGAGTCGCGCAACGTCGACGTCGCCCTGGAATGGTATTTCGCGCCGGCCGGCTCGATCACCGGCACGCTGTTCCAGCACGACTACGACAACTACCTGCGCCGCAGCGCGCGGCCCGAAGTGCACGATGGCGAAACGTATAACGTCAGCCGTCCGTACAACGCGGTCGAGGGCAAGTTGAAGGGCGCCGAACTGGCCTACCAGCAGTTCTATACCCAGTTGCCGGGCTGGCTGGGCGGGCTGGGCATGCAGGCCAACGTGACCTGGATGGATGGCGGCCTGGCGGAAGCCGACGGCACCATCAATACCTTTGCCGGCATGTCGAAGCTGTCGGCCAACCTGGTGGCGCTGTACGAATACGGCAAGTGGTCGGCGCGCGTGGCCTACAGCTGGCGCGACAAGTTCACCGCCGAGTACAACTACCGCGCGCTGCCGTACAACATCGTGGTCGATCCGCTCAAGACGCTGGACGCCTCGGTCTCGTACAAGCTGACCGACAGCCTGACCCTGACGCTCGACGGCAGCAACCTGCTGGACCAGGCCTACCACGACTACCACAGCGTGCCGCAGCTGCCGCGCGACGTGCGGCGCTACGACCGGGTGGTGGGGCTGGCCCTGAGGTGGCGTAACTGAGCGGCGCAACCGAGTTGACCTCGACATGTAGCTGAAGTGCGAAGGGGCGCTGTGCGGATATTCCGGCAGTGCCCCGGCTTGTTTTGACTGGATGGTGAATCGTGCAAACCCAAAAACTCTCGACCCTCGAAAAAGTCGGTTTCGGCGCCGGCGACATGGCGCTCAATGTGGTGATCTCGTCGATGATGTTGATCATCACCTTCTTCTACACCGATATCTACGGCCTGCGCACCGCCGACCTGGCGGCGCTGTTCGTCGCGGTCAAGGTGGTGGGGGCGGTGGCCGACCTGGTGATGGGGCAGGTCAACGACGCGGTGCTGACGCGCTGGGGACGCTATCGGCCATGGCTGCTGCTGCTCGCGGTGCCGTATGGCCTGTCGGTGTTCCTGGTCTTCAGCACGCCGGACTGGGACTATGACGCCAAGCTGGTCTGGGCCTACTCGACCTATATCCTGATGACGCTGATGACGGCCGGCGTCGGCATCCCGTACATCTCGCTGATCAGCGGCCTGACCTCGGACCCGCAGCAGCGCCTGTCGGCCAACGGCTACCGCCTGTTCTTCGCCAAGGTCGGCGCCTTCATGGTGACCATCGTGGTGCCGATCCTGGCCAACGAATGGGGCGGCGCCAATCCGGCGGCCGGCTACCAGGCCGCGATGGCGCTGATGGCGGCGGTGGGCGTGCTCCTGTTCGTATTCTGCTTCTTCACCACCACCGAACGCGTGGTGCACAAGGTCGAGAAGCAGCCGCTGATGGAACAGGTGCGGGTCTTGATGAAGAACGACCAGTGGCTGATCCTGTGCGCCGTGTGCGTGACCGGTACCATCGGCTATGTGATCCGCGGCTCGGTCGCGATCTACTACGCCAAATACTACCTGGGCGGCGATACCGCTACCGTCTCGGCCTTCCTGTCGACCGGCGTGGCGGCCGCGATCCTGGCCATGGTGGTGTCGACCTGGACCACCAAGTTCTATTGCAAGGTCAAGCTGTTCCGCAACTCGCAGATCCTGGTCGCGGTGCTCAGCCTGATGATCTACTTCCTGGTGCAGCCGGGCGATATGGTGATGGCCTTCGTGCTGTACTTCCTGCTGTCGCTGGTGGTCGACCTGCACGCGCCGGTGTTCTGGTCGGCGATCGCCGAGACCATCGACTACGGCCAGGTCAAGACCGGCAAGCGCGTCTCGGGCTTCGCCTTCGGTGGCATCTCGGTATGCCAGAAGGCCGGCATGGCGGTCGCCGGCGGCATGGTGGGCGTGCTGCTCGATTATTTCAACTACCAGCCGAACCAGGAGCAGTCGGCGCTGGCGCTGCAGGGCATCGCGCTGATGCTGTCGGTGATTCCGGGCTTCTTCCACTTCCTGATGGGGCTCCTGATGTTCAAGTACCGGATCAGCGACGACTACTACAGCACCGTCAAAGAAGACATGCGCGCCCAGGGCTACGCGACCACCTGAACCACGAATCGAGAAACGATATGCAAGAGACGATCCTCAAACCGCTGATCGAGCAACGCGCCGATCCCTACATCTATAAACATACCGACGGCTACTACTATTTCACCGCCTCGGTCCCGCTGTACGACCGCATCGAGCTGCGCCGCGCCACCACCATCGCCGGCCTGGCCGACGCGCCGACGGTCGACGCCTGGACCAAGCCCGATACCGGCCCGTACTCCGAACTGGTCTGGGCCCCCGAGCTGCATTTCAACCAGGGCGCCTGGTACGTGTACTTCGCCGCCGCGCCGAGCCGCGAGATCAAGCACAAGCTATTCCAGCACCGCATGTACGCGATCCGCAACACCAACGCCAACCCGCTCGAAGGCGAGTGGGAATTCATGGGCCAGGTGGATACCGGTATCGACAGCTTCTGCCTGGACGCCACCACCTTCACCCACAAGGGCCAGCTGTACTACCTGTGGGCCCAAAAGGACTACGAGATCGAGGGCAATTCGAACCTGTACATCGCGCCGATGAAGACACCGTGGCAGATCGAGGGCAAGCCTATCCTGCTCAGCAAGCCGGAACACGACTGGGAAACCATCGGCTTCTGGGTCAACGAGGGCCCGTCGGTGCTGCGCCGCAACGGCAAGATCTTCATCAGCTACTCGGCCAGCGCCACCGATCACAACTACGCAATGGGCCTGCTGTGGGCCGACGAGGATGCCGACCTGCTGGACCCGGCCGCGTGGACCAAATCGGCGCAGCCCGTTTTGCGTACGTGCTACGATCACGGCGTCTATGGCCCGGGACACAACAGCTTCACTTATGCCGAGGACGACGACACCGTCATGCTGGTCTACCACGCGCGCACCTATACCGAGATCGTCGGCGACCCGCTCTGGAATCCGGACCGCCACACCTTCGTGAAGCCGCTGCGCTGGGACGAACAGGGCATGCCGGTATTCGGCCGTCCCTCCACCTATTGATCACATCCTCGAGGATTCGAACAACGTGCAAACCGGTATCACGCAAGCGCCGTTCGGCCAGCTGCCCGACGGCAGGGCCATCACCCAGTTCACGCTCACCAATGCCCAGGGCATGGTTGCCAGGATCATCGACTATGGCGGCATCGTCACCGAGCTGCATGCGCCCGATCGCGACGGTAACTTCGCCGACGTGGTGCTGGGCTTCGAGTCGCTCGAGCCGTACCGCACTGACAGCCCCTATATCGGCGCGCTGATCGGCCGCTACGGCAACCGCATCAGGCATGGGCGCTTTACCCTCGACGGGCGCGAATATCAGCTGCCGGTCAACAACGGCAACAACCACCTGCACGGCGGGCCTGGCGGCTTCGACCGGGTCAAGTGGGAGGCCACGGTCGATGGCGCCAGCCTGCGCCTGCAATACCGCAGCGTCGATGGCGAGATGGGCTATCCCGGCAACCTCGATGCCACCGTCACCTATACGCTCACGGACGACAACGAGCTGGTGGTGACTTTCCACGCCGTCACCGACCAGGCGACGCCGGTCAACCTGACCCAGCACAGCTACTTCAACCTGGCCGGCGACGGTGACATCCTGGGCCATGTGCTGACCATCGAGGCGGACACCTTCGTGGCGATCGATGCCGAATCGATCCCGACCGGCGAACTGACGCCGGTGACCGGCACGCCGTTCGACTTCCGCATGCCGCGCCCGATCGGCGAACGCATCGGCCAGCCGGACAAGCAGCTGCGCCATGGCGGCGGCTACGACCACAATTTCGCGCTCAACAAGCCGCAGGGCAAGGCGCTGAGCCGCGCGGTGCGGGTGTGCGAACCGGTATCGGGCAGGGTGCTCGAGTTGTGGACCGAAGAACCCGGCGTGCAGTTCTATAGCGGGAACTTCCTCGACGGTACGCTCGCGGGCAAGGGCCGCAGCTACCAATACCGCAGCGGCTTCTGCATCGAGCCGCAGCACTATCCCGATTCGCCGAACCAGCCACAATTCCCGGACACGATCCTGCGGCCGGGCCAGGTGTACCAGACCGAGTCGCGCTTCCGCTTCTCGGTGGAGCCAGGCGCATGATGGAAGTGTTGATCGACGCCGGGCACGAACTCGGCGAATGCGTGCTGTGGTGCGAGCGCAGCGGCCGGCTGCTGTGGACCGACATCCCGGCCGCGACCCTGTGGTCCCATTCGCCGTCGACCGGCCGCACCGTCAGCTGGACGATGCCCGAGCGCCTGTGCTGCTTCGCGCTCACCGGCAGCGACGACCGCCTGCTGCTGGGGCTTGCTTCGGGCCTGGCTTTCTTCACTTTCTCGACCGGCAAGGTCACGCGCATCTGCGACGTCGAGGCCGACAATCCTGCGACGCGCCTGAACGACGGCCGCTGCGACCGCCAGGGGCGCTTCGTGTTCGGCATGTTCAACCAGGACGACAACCCGAAGCGCGCCGTGGGCGCCTTCTATCGCCTGCACCTCGACCTGTCGCTGGAGCGCCTGCCGCTGCCGCCGGCGGCGATCGCCAACAGCATCTGCTTCAGTCCCGATGGACGACGCATGTATTTCGCCGATTCGCAAGAGAAGGCCATCCTGTACGCCGACTACAACCCGTGCAGCGCCGAGGTCGGGCGGGTCCACACTTTCGTGGCGCTTGACGCCGCGCCGGGAGAGCCGGATGGCTCGACGGTCGATGCCGAAGGCTATCTCTGGTCCACGCGCTGGGGCGCGGGGCAGGTGATCCGCTTCGCGCCCGATGGCAGCATCGATCGCGTGCTCGCGCTGGCCGCGCCGCAGCCGAGTTGTCCAGCCTTCGGCGGGCCGGACTTGTCGACCCTGTTCGTCACCAGCGCGCACCTGGGCATGACGGACCAGGACCGCGCCGCTGCGCCGCTATCGGGCGCCGTGTTCCGGCACGCGCTGGACGTGCGCGGCTTGCCCGAGTCGCGCTTCCTGCACGTCCCGGCGCGTTAACGCAAGGACCTGAACGTCGCCCGCACCTCGTCGATGAACAGGTCGGGCGCTTCCCATGCGGCGAAGTGGCCGCCCCGCGCTGGCTCGTTGAAGTGAACGAGATGTGCGAAGCGCTTCGCGGCCCAGCGCCGCGACAGGTTGCCGAGCTCCCCCGGAAAGGCGCTGATGCCGGTCAGCGCCGGTTGCGGCCTGGTTGGCGCGCCGTTCTCCTTCATTGCGCGGTTGACTTCCCAGTACAGGCGCGCGGCGCTGGCCCCGGCGTTGGGCAGCCAGTACATCATGATGTCGTCGATGAGTTCATCGAGGTCCAGCGCGCCGGCATCCTGCGCCGCGTCCTGCACGAATGAATGGATCCAGGCCGCCGGCCCGGCCGGCGAATCGGCCAGGCCGAAGCCGACCGAGGCCATCGATCACGGTCCTATGCGAACCCAGGCCATTGAGCAGGGCTTCGGCGCGGCGCCAGTCATAGCCCCCGCGCCAACGCTCTACCAAACCCTGCAGCGTGGCCAGTCGCGGCCCCTGGCTGGCGTCGTCCACCGTTTCGGGATCGGGGAGACGGGTGCGCGCCAGGCGCGCCTGCAGATCGTCGAGCGCGGACTGGGGAACCGAGAGCGGGAAAGGGTGATTTCGAAGGACTTGATGGCGTCGGATGATGGGCTCGCTTCGAGCCTAGCATTTGGTCACGAAAACAGGCATTCGCCTGGCCTGTCGATACGAATATCGATATCAATCTCTTGGAAAAAGTGATTGGAAAGTTATCTGGCCGATCTTTACTATTACTTCCGGTAATCAGGAGACGTGGGTAGAGGCAAGAAGCTTCGCCCAGCTAAGAATAAACAGGAGAAATACATGTCCGAAGCAAAGAAAAAGACGCCGCTGCGCTCCGCGGCATGGTTCGGCACGCAGGACAAGAACGGTTTCATGTACCGCAGCTGGATGAAAAACCAGGGCATTCCCGACCATGAATTCCAGGGCAAGCCGATCATCGGCATCTGCAATACCTGGTCCGAACTCACCCCCTGCAACGCCCATTTCCGCAAGCTGGCCGAACACGTCAAGCGCGGCATTCTCGAAGCCGGCGGCTTCCCAGTCGAATTCCCGGTGTTCTCGAACGGCGAATCGAACCTGCGGCCGACCGCCATGCTGACCCGTAACCTGGCCTCGATGGACGTCGAGGAGTCGATCCGCGGTAATCCGATGGACGCCGTGGTGCTGCTGGTCGGCTGCGACAAGACCACGCCGGCCCTCCTGATGGGCGCGGCCAGCGTCGACCTGCCGACCATCGTCGTCACCGGCGGCCCGATGCTCAACGGTAAACTGAACGGCAAGGACATCGGTTCCGGCACCGCCGTCTGGCAGCTGCATGAGCAAGCAAAAGCCGGCGCCATCACGATGCACGAATTCCTGTCGGCCGAAGCGGGCCACTCGCGTTCGGCCGGCACCTGCAACACGATGGGCACGGCGTCCACCATGGCCTGCATGGCCGAGGCGCTGGGCACCTCGCTGCCGCACAATGCCGCGATTCCCGCGGTGGATGCGCGCCGCTACGTGCTGGCGCACATGTCGGGCATCCGCATCGTCGAGATGGTGCACGAAGACCTGCGCCTCTCCAAAATCCTCAAGCGCGAGAACTTCGAGAACGCGATCCGCGTGAATGCGGCGATCGGCGGCTCGACCAATGCCGTGATCCACCTGAAGGCGATCGCCGGCCGCGTCGGCGTGCCGCTCGAACTGGAAGACTGGACCCGCATCGGCAAGGGTACGCCGACCGTGGTCGACCTGCTGCCGTCGGGCCGCTATCTGATGGAAGAATTCTATTATGCCGGCGGCCTGCCGGCGGTCATCCGCCGCCTGGGCGAGGGCGGCCTGATTCCGAACAAGGACGCGCTGACCGTCAACGGCAAGTCGCTGTGGGACAACTGCGTCGATGCGCCGATCTACAACGACGAGGTGGTGCGCCAGCTCGACAACCCGCTGATCGCCGACGGCGGCATCTGCATCCTGCGCGGCAACCTGGCGCCGCGCGGCGCCGTGCTCAAGCCGTCGGCGGCCTCGCCGCACCTGATGAAGCATCGTGGCCGCGCCGTGGTGTTCGAGGACTTCGACCACTACAAGCAGCGCATCCTCGATCCGGACCTGGACGTGGACGAGAACTGCGTGCTGCTCATGAAGAATTGCGGCCCGAAAGGGTATCCGGGCATGGCCGAGGTGGGCAATATGGGCTTGCCGCCCAAGCTGCTGGCCAAGGGCATCACCGACATGGTGCGCATCTCGGACGCGCGCATGAGCGGCACGGCCTACGGCACCGTGGTGCTGCACGTGGCGCCCGAGGCGATGGCCGGCGGCCCGCTGGGCATCGTCCAGGATGGCGACATGATCCAGCTCGATTGCCATTCCGGTTCGCTCAACGTCGAGCTGACCGATGAACAGATCCAGGCGCGGCTGGCGGATCGGGCCGAGAAGAACAAGCCCGTGCAGCATAGCGGGTACCAGCGCCTGTATCTCGACCATGTGATGCAGGCCGACGATGGCTGCGATTTCGATTTTCTCGTCGGTTGCCGCGGGTCGGCAGTGCCAAAACATTCGCATTGATGTGATTTGGACGCGTGGACGGGAGACCCGTCCACCCTACACATTCCCGTGGGGTGGACTGCTTGCCGTCCACGCGTCCAACCAGCACGCGCCTGGCCGCGCTATACGCCGGCGCCACAATAAAACATAGGAGACCCGCACCATGCTGCTCGTCCAATTTCTGACCGAAGCGCAAGAACGCCGCATCGGCATCCTGCACGAATCCACCATCCGCACCATCGACGGCTATGCGACGACCGTCGAACTGGCCCGCGCCGCCATCGCCCAGGGCAAGAGTCTCGCTCAACTCGCCGAAAGCGCCGCCGGCAGCGAACAGGCCAGCTACGAAGACATCGCCACCGCCGGCCGCATCCTGCCCCCGATCGACCACCCCGACGCCGCCCACTGCTACGTCACCGGCACCGGCCTGACCCACCTGGGCAGCGCCGATGCGCGCGACGCCATGCACAAGAAGATCGGCGGCGACATCGCCACCCTGAGCGACAGCATGAAGATGTTCCGCATGGGCGTCGAAGGCGGCAAGCCGGAGAGCGGCACGCCCGGCGTGCAGCCGGAATGGTTCTACAAGGGCGATGGTTCTATCGTGCGCGCCACCGGCCAGGACCTCGACATGCCGGGCTTCTCGCTCGACGGCGGCGAAGAACCGGAGATCGCCGGCCTGTACCTGATCGGCGACGACGGCCAGCCCTACCGCCTGGGCTACGCGATCGGCAACGAGTTCTCGGACCACGTCACCGAACGCCAGAACTACCTGTACCTGGCCCACTCGAAGCTGCGCAACTGCGGTCTCGGCCCGGCGCTTCTGGTCGGCGAACTGCCGGCCCACGTGGCGGGCGTGTCGCGCATCGTTGGCGCGGATGGATCGGTACGCTGGGAAAAGGCCTTCGTGAGCGGCGAACAGAATATGTCGCACACGCTGGAAAACCTCGAGTACCACCATTTCAAGTACGGCCTGTTCCGGCGCGCCGGCGACGTGCACATCCACTTCTTCGGTACCGCCACCCTGAGCTTCGCCGACGGCGTCCAGGTGCAGGCGGGCGAGACCTTCGAGGTCGCGTCGCCCACCTTCGGCCCGGCCCTGCGCAACCGCCTCGCGGTGCGCGACACCCCTTACGTGAAAGTGACCACCTTATGACCATCACCGGCGAAGCCATCATCGACGGCGTGCAGGAACGCGGCGCCGGCGGATCGTTCCAGGCCTGGAACCCGACCGCGCGCGAACACCTCGAGCCGAGCTTCCACATGGTCACGCCAGAGCAGATCGACCGCGCCTGCGCGCTGGCCGGGGCGGCATTCGACACCTTCCGCGCCACCAGCGACGAGCAGCGCGCGCAATTCCTCGACACCGTGGCCGAGCAGATCCTGGCCATCGGCGACGAGCTGATCGAACGCGCGATGGCCGAATCTGGCCTGCCGCGCGTGCGCCTGGAAGGCGAGCGCGGACGCACCGTGGGCCAGCTGCGCCTGTTCGCCACCTTGCTGCGCGAAGGCTCGTGGCAGGACGCGCGCCTGGACACGCCGCTGCCCGAGCGCGCGCCGCCGCGTCCCGACCTGCGCATGCGACTGATCGGCGTCGGTCCGGTCGCGGTGTTCGCGGCCAGTAACTTCCCGCTCGCGTTCTCGGTCGCCGGCGGCGATACGGCGTCGGCCTTCGCCGCCGGCTGCCCGGTGGTGCTCAAGGCCCACTCCTCGCATCCGGGCACCTCGGAGCTGGTGGGCCGCGCGGTCAGCAAGGCGGTGGCGGAATGTGGCTTGCCTGCCGGCGTGTTCGCGCTGCTGACCGGCACCGGCAATGGCATCGGCCAGCGCCTGGTGGCGCATCCGGCAATCCAGGCCGTAGGCTTTACCGGTTCGCGTTCGGGCGGCACGGCCCTGATGGCGGTCGCCGCGGCGCGCAAGCAGCCGATTCCCGTGTATGCCGAGATGAGCAGCATCAACCCGGTATTCCTGCTGCCGCAGGCGCTGGCCGCCCGCGGCGACGAGATCGGCAAGGGTTTCGCCGCCTCGCTGACCCTGGGTGTCGGCCAGTTCTGCACCAATCCCGGCCTGGTGCTGGCGGTGGAGGGGCCAGGGCTCGAGGCCTTCGTCAAGGCCGCGAGCGAGGCCCTGGCCGGCAGCCAGCATGCGGTCATGCTGAACCAGAACATCGCCGACAGCTACCGCAAGGGCGTCGATGCGCTGGCCGGCAACGAGGCCGTGACCACGCTCGCCTGCCTGGACCACCAGGAAGGCAAGGGCGGCGCCGCTTTCTTCCGCACCTCGGCCGACGAATTCCTGAAACGGCATGAGCTGCATGAGGAAGTGTTCGGCCCGGCCTCGGTGCTGGTGGTATGCCGCGACGCCGGCCAGATGCGCGAAGTCGCCGAGGCGCTGGAAGGCCAGTTGACCGCGACCCTGCAGGTCGATGCCGGCGATATCGATGCCGCGCGCAAGCTGCTGCCGGCGCTCGAGCGCAAGGTTGGCCGCATCCTCGCCAACGGGTATCCTACCGGCGTCGAAGTGTCGACGGCGATGGTGCACGGCGGGCCGTTCCCGTCGACCGCCGATGGCCGCAGCACCTCGGTCGGCACTGGCGCCATCAGTCGCTTCCTGCGGCCGGTGTGCTACCAGAACCTGCCGTTCGAGTTGCTGCCGGACGCGCTGCGCGACGGCAATCCGCTCGGCATCTGGCGCCGGCGCGACGGGGCGCTGACCAAAGAGTAAAAAAGCAGTTACAAGAATAAAGATGGAGACAAGCATGGAACAGATGGGGAGTTATCCGAGCCTGCGCGGCAAGCGGGTATTCGTAACGGGCGGCGGCACCGGCATCGGCGAGGCGATCGTGCAGGCGTTCGTGGAGCAGGGCGCGGTGGTCGCTTTCGTCGACATCGCGCAGCAGGCCAGCGAAGCGCTGTGCGCGCGGCTGGCCGCCGCGGGCCATGTGGCGCCGCAGTTCCGCCACTGCGACATCACCGACATCCCGGCGCTGCAGCGCACGATGGCGGAACTGGCGGCGCAACTGGGCGACTTCGACGTCCTGGTCAACAACGCGGCGAACGACCAGCGCCATGACATCCAGGACGTCTCGCTCGACTACTGGAACGAGCGCATCGCCATCAACCAGCGTCCGATGTTCTTCACCAGCCAGGCGGTCCTTCCGGGCATGAAGAAGAAGGGTGGTGGTTCGATCATCAATTTCAGCTCGATGTCCTGGCATGCCAAGGGCGCCGGCTATCCGGTGTACGCCACCACCAAGGCGGCCGTGATCGGCCTCACGCGCAGCCTGGCGCGCGACCTGGGTCCGTTCGGCGTGCGCGTCAACACGGTGACGCCGGGCTGGGTGATGACCCAGCGCCAGGTCGAGCTGTGGGTCGACGAGGCGGCCGAGGTCGAGATCAAGAAGGCCCAGTGCCTGCCGGGCAAGCTGATGCCCGACGATATCGCCCGCATGGTGCTGTTCCTCGGCGCCGACGACAGCAAGATGTGCACGGCGCAGGATTTCGTCGTGGATGCTGGCTGGACCTGATCGTCTGTAGCAAAGACGCGGGACTCGTTAACTTCTGAATTCCCGCCCCCTCGAAACAACGTCATTCCCGCGTAGGCGGGAATCCAAGTGTGCCGGCCTATCGAGCAAGCTTGGGTACCCGCCTTCGCGGGTACGACGGATTTGGAGCTTGCCATGACCGCATTTGCCCGCACTGCACTGCTTGTCGTTGGAACCCTTGGCGTGCACGCACATGCCGCACCTCTCACCAGCCCTGACCGCCACATTGCGGTCGATGTCGCCGTATCGCCATCCGGCGCGTTGACCTATTCCGTCACCCGCGACGGCAAACCAGTGATCCTGCCATCAAGCCTCGGCATCGCCGTACAAGGCGCCGACCTGACAACAGGCCTGAAACTGGCCAGCAGCTCCCCCGTCAAGCCAGTCGAAGACCGCTACGAACTGGCCACCGCCAAGAAACGCCACATCACCTACCGGGCCAACGAGCAGACGCACACCGTGCGCAACGCCCAGGGCCAGGCGATGGACGTGACCTTCCGCGTCTCGAACGACGGCGTCGCCTTCCGCTACCGGGTGGCGGGCAAGGGCCTGAAATTCGTCCGCGAGACCACCAGCTTCGCCTTCGACAAATCGACCAAAGCCTGGCTGCAGCCGATGTCGGTCGCCCAGACCGGCTACGCCAACACCAACCCGTCCTACGAAGAGCACTACCAGCGCGAGATCCCGGTCGGCACGCCGTCCACGCTGGGCGCCGGCTGGGTCTTCCCGGCGCTGTTCCGCACCGGCGACACCTGGGTCGCGCTGACCGAGGCGAACATGGACGGCAGCTTCCACGCCTCGCGCTTGCATACCGATTCGCCGGGCGGCGTGTACCGCCTCGACGTCCCGGCCGCGCCCGAGGTGTTCACCGACGGCGCGCTGCTGGCCGAGTCGCAAGGTGACCTCTTGAGCCCCTGGCGCATCGTCGCGCTGGGCAGCCTGGGCACGCTGGTCGAGTCGACCCTCGGCACCGACCTGGCGGCGCCCGCGATCGCCTTCGACAAGGCGAAGATCCAGCCCGGCCACGCCGCCTGGAGCTGGGCGCTGCTGAAGGACGACGGCACCTATTTCGACATCCAGAAGCAGTTCGTCGACTACGCCGCCGACATGGGCTGGGATTACACCCTGGTCGACACCGACTGGGACCGCAAGATCGGCGACGCGCGCATGCGCGAGCTGGTGAAGCATGGCCAGGCGAAGCAGGTCGGCATCCTGGTCTGGTACAACTCGTCCGGCGCCTGGAACAAGACCGAGTACAGCCCGAAAAGCGCCTTGCTCACGCGTGAATCGCGCCAGCGCGAGTTCGCGCGCCTGCGCGAGATGGGCGTCAAGGGCATCAAGGTCGACTTCTTCGCCGGCGACGGCAAGTCGATGATTGCCTACTACGTCGACATGCTGACGGATGCCGCCCAGGCCGGCCTGCTGGTGAACTTCCATGGCGCCACCTTGCCGCGCGGCTGGTCGCGCACCTTCTCCAACCTGATGACGGTGGAAGCGGTGCGCGGCTTCGAGTTCACCACCTTCGAGCAGAAGGACCAGGACGCGATGCCGCCGCACGCCGCCATGCTGCCGTTCAGCCGCAACCTGTTCGACCCGATGGACTACACGCCGCTGGCCTTCGGCGACATCCCGAACATCAAGCGCGTGACGCGCAACGGCTTCGAGCTCGCCGAGGCGGTGCTGTTCCTGTCCGGGATCCAGCACTTCGCCGAGCGGCCGGAAGGCATGGCCGGCGCGCCCGACTACGTCAAGAACCTGTTGCGCGAGCTGCCGCGCAGCTGGGACGAGGTGCGCTTCATCGACGGCTACCCGGGCCGTTACGCCGTCATCGCCAGGAGGAGCGGCGACAGCTGGTATGTGGCCGGATTCAACGCCGACGGCGCCGCGCGCACCGTCGACATCGACCTGTCTTTCCTGAAAGGTCGCAGCGGGACGCTGGTCGCCGATGGCGATGGCGAACGCGCATTCAGCCAGGCCCCGATCAAGGCCGGCAAACATGGCATCAGCATCAAACCACGCGGTGGCTTCGTGGCCGTGTTCAAGTAAAACATTCAATACAACAAGGAGACGACAGTGAAAGTATTCAAGCCCCTCATCCTCGCCTGCAGCCTGGCTGCCCTGCCGGCCTTCGCCCAGGTGAGCGTGTCGGTCGACACCACCAAGCCGGGCGCGCTCATCAACAAGAACGTGTACGGCCAGTTCGCCGAACACCTCGGCACCGGCATCTACGAGGGCATGTGGGTTGGCCCCGATTCGAAGATCCCGAACACCCGCGGCTGGCGCAACGACGTCGTGGGCGCGCTGAAGGAACTGAAGGTGCCGCTGGTGCGCTGGCCGGGCGGCTGCTTCGCGGACGAATACCACTGGCGCGACGGCATCGGCGCGCGCAACAAGCGTCCGGTCAAGGTCAATACCCACTGGGGCGGCGTGGCCGAGGACAACGCGGTCGGCACCCATGAATTCTTCGACCTGGTCGAGCTGCTGGGCACCGAAGCCTACGTCAACGGCAACCTGGGTTCCGGCACCCCGCAAGAGATGGCCGAGTGGCTCGAGTACATGACCTCGGACACCAAGTCGACCCTGGCCGAACTGCGCCGCAAGAATGGCCGCAAGGAGCCGTACAAGGTCGCCTATTTCGGCATCGGCAACGAAGCCTGGGGCTGCGGCGGCAATATGAAGCCCGAGTATTACGCCCACCTGTACAACCACTACGCCACCTTCCTCAAGACGCCACCGGGCGCGCGGCCGAAGATGGTCGCCAGCGGCGGCAACGACAACGACACCAAGTGGACCGAGGTGCTGAGCAAGGAAGCAGCGCGCGGCACCGACGGCATCAGCTACCACTACTACACCCTGCCGACCGGCGTGTGGGAGAAGAAGGGCGCCGCTACCGGCTTCCCGGAATCGGAATGGTTCTCGACCATGCAGCAGACCCTGCGCATGGACCAGCAGATAAAGCAGAACATCGCCATCCTCGACAAGAACGATCCCGAGAAGAAGATCGGTTTCTATGTCGACGAATGGGGCACCTGGTACGACGTGGAAGAGGGTACCAATCCGGGCTTCCTGTTCCAGCGTAATACCATCCGCGACGCGGTCGTGGCGGCGCTCAACTTCAACATCTTCCATGAATACGCCGAGCGCGTGCGCATGACGAATATCGCGCAGATGGTCAACGTGCTGCAGGCGATGATCATCACCGACAAGGACAAGATGCTGCTGACGCCGACCTACCACGCGTACAAGATGTACATCCCGTTCCAGGACGCGACCAAACTGCCGGTGGCGGTCGACAACGACGTGGCCTACTCGAGCAATGGCAAGGCGGTGCCGGGCATCAGCGCCACCGCGGCGCGCGCCAAGGACGGCAAGGTCTACGTCGCCCTGGTCAACACCCACCCGACCCGCGCCAGCGACGTCGCGCTCAACGTGGCCGGCCTGAATGTGGGCAGTGTGTCGGGCCAGGTGCTGACGGCCGAGAAGATGGACGCCCATAACACCTTCGCGCAGCCGCAGGCGGTCAAGCCGGCGCCGTTCAGCGCGAAGGCAACCGATGGCAAGCTGACGATCAAGGTCCCGGCCAAGGGCGTGATGGTCTTCGCCGTCGAGGCGTAAATGAAGGCCGCACGCGCAATCGCCCTGGCGATGGCGGTGTCGGCCTCGCTGACCGGTGCGGCCGCTTCTGCGATGGCCGCGCAGGTCGGCGTGCACGACCCGGTCATGGCGAAACAAGGCGACCGCTATTACCTGTTCAGCACCGGTCCCGGCATTACCTTCTACAGCTCGACGGACCTCAGGAACTGGAAGCCGGAAGGCCGCGTGTTCAAGGGCGAGCCGACCTGGGCGAAACAGGCCGCGCCGACCTTCAACGACCATATCTGGGCGCCGGACATCTATCACCACGACGGCAAGTATTACCTGTATTACTCGGTTTCGGGCTTTGGCAAGAATACCTCGGCCATCGGTGTCACCGTCAGCAAATCGCTCGATCCGCGCTCGCCCGACTACGGGTGGGTCGACCAGGGCATGGTGGTGCAGTCGATCCCGGGCCGCGACCTGTGGAACGCGATCGACTCGCACGTGATCGACGACGAACAGGGCACGCCGTGGATGTCGTTCGGCTCGTTCTGGGGCGGGCTGAAACTGGTCAAGCTCGATGCCAGCCGCACGAAACTGGCCGAGCCGCAGGAGTGGTCCACCATCGCGCGCCGCGAGCGGCCGGCCTTCACGCCGGACGAAGAAGCGGCGCCGGCGCAGATCGAGGCGCCGTTCATCTTCCCGAAAAACGGCTGGTACTACCTGTTCGCATCCTGGGACCTGTGCTGCAAGGGCAAGGACAGCACGTATAAAGTGGTCGTGGGCCGGTCGAAGTCGGTCAAGGGCCCTTATCTCGACCGCAATGGCGTCGACATGGCCAAGGGTGGCGGCTCGATCGTGATCCAGGGCGACAAGGACTGGGTGGGATTGGGCCACAACAGCGCCTACACCTTCGACGGCAAGGACTATATGGTGTTGCATGCCTACGAAAGCGCCGACAAGTACAAGCAAAAGCTCAAGGTGCTCGAGATGAAATGGGACAAGGACGGCTGGCCGGTGCTGGACCAGAAAGACCTGAACCGCTACCAAAGCGCGCTGCAGGAATGAAGACGCGTATCGCAGCCTTGAGCTTGCTGGTCGCCGGCGCCTGGGCGCAGGCCGCCGAAGTCTTCCCATTGTCCGACGTGCGCCTGCAGGCCGGCCCGTTCCTTGATGCCCAGACCACCAACCTGAACTACCTGATGGCGATGGAGCCGGACCGCCTGCTGGCGCCATTCCTGCGCGAAGCCGGCCTGCAGCCGCGCCAGCCCAGCTACGGCAACTGGGAGTCGACCGGCCTCGATGGCCATATGGGCGGTCACTACCTGTCGGCGCTGGCCTTGATGCATGCCTCGACCGGCGACGCCGAGACCCTGCGCCGCCTGAATTACTTCGTCGCGGAGCTGAAACGCGCGCAGCTGGCCAATGGCGACGGCTATATCGGCGGGATTCCCGGCGGACGCCAGGCCTGGCGCGACGTCGCGGCCGGCAAGCTGGAAGCCGACAACTTCTCGGTCAACGGCAAGTGGGTGCCCTGGTATAACCTGCACAAGGTGTATGCCGGCCTGCGCGATGCCTGGCGCTATGCCGGCAACGAGGATGCGAAAGTCATGCTGGTCGCCTTGTCCGACTGGGCGCTGGCCCTGACCTCGAAGCTGTCGCCAGAACAGATGCAGACCATGCTGCGCAGCGAGCATGGCGGCATGAACGAGATCTTCGTCGACGTGGCCGAGATGACGGGCGACCGGAAATACCTCGACCTGGCGCTGGCGTTCTCGCACCAGGCGATCCTGCAACCGCTGGCCAAACGGCAGGACCAGTTGACCGGCCTGCATGCGAATACCCAGATCCCGAAGGTGATCGGCTTCAAGCGCATCCATGATGCGACCGGGCGCCAGGACATGGGCGAGGCGGCCAAATTCTTCTGGCAGACCGTGGTCGACAAGCGCTCGGTGGCAATCGGCGGCAATAGCGTCAAGGAGCACTTCCACAGCCAGGACGATTTCGATCCCATGGTCCATGAAGTCGAAGGCCCGGAGACCTGCAACACCTATAACATGCTGAAGCTGACCCAGATGCTGTTCCAGTCGGAGCAGAAGGGCAGCTATGGTGACTACTACGAGCGCGCGCTGTACAACCACATCCTGTCGTCGCAGCGGCCGGAGGGCGGTTTCGTCTACTTCACGCCGATGCGGCCGAATCACTACCGCGTGTATTCGCAGGTGGACCACGGCATGTGGTGCTGCGTGGGCTCGGGCATCGAAAGCCATGCCAAGTACGGCGAATTCATCTACGCGCACGAGAAGGACACGCTGTTCGTCAACCTGTTCGTGGCCTCGACCCTGAACTGGCGTGAAAAGAACGTCCGCATCACCCAGGCCACCAGCTTCCCGGATACCGATACCACGCGCCTGACGGTCGATGGAGACGGCAGGTTCGCGATGAAGATCCGGTACCCTTTGTGGGTAGCACCGGGGCGCATGGAGGTGAAGGTCAACGGCAAGGCGGTCAAGCTGGACGCCCAGCCGGGCAACTACGCCACAGTGGAGCGCGCGTGGAAAAAGGGCGACCGTGTCGACGTGCGGCTGCCGATGACTACGCACCTGGAACAGATGCCGGGCAAGTCGAACTACTACGCGGTGCTGCATGGGCCGGTGGTGCTGGCGGCAAAGACGCGCATGCTCGGGGACGAGAAGCTCAACTTCCTGGCCGACGATTCGCGCATGGGGCATATCGCCTCGGGACCGATGTGCCCACTGGAGTCGGCGCCGATGTTCGTCAGCGATTCGACCGATTTCCTCGCCCGGTTCAAGCCGGTGGCCGGCAAGCCGCTGACGTTCACGGCGCCGGGGCTGGTGCACGGCGCCGATGGGCCGCGGACCGAGTTCATTCCTTTCTTCCGCCTGCACGAATCGCGCTACACGATGTACTGGCAGCATGCGACGCCGGGTAGCCTGAAGGAGCTGCAAGCGGCGAACGCGGCGCGCGAGGCGGACCGGATCGCGCTGGATGCCCGCACCATCGACCAGGTGGCGCCGGGTGAGCAGCAGCCGGAATCGGATCACTTTTTCAAGGGCGAGGGGAGCGAGGCGGGGATCAATAATGGTCGCCATTGGCGCCATGCTTCCAAATGGTTCAGCTATGAGCTGAACGATCCCAAGGGCGAGGCCAGGGTATTGCGGCTGGCGTTCGCCAAGGTGGATGCGGGACGGCGCTTCGATGTACTCGTCAATGGCAAGGTGCTGGCCGAGGTGACCCTCGACGCGAACGCAAAAGAGGACATCTACACCGTCGACTACCCGATCCCGGAAGCGATGCGCAAGGCGGCGAAGGGCAAGCTGAGTGTGCGCTTCGAGGCCAGGCCAGGGTCGGTCGCCGGTGGCCTGTACGGCCTGCGGCTGCTGCGCTAGTCAAGCCGCCGCTGGATTGGTCGCTACAGCATGCGCACCCAGTTGCCCTTGTAGAGGATCGGTCCGGTCGGCCCATCCGGGCTTGGCGAGCCGCCCCGCGGCTCGAGCGATACCGCCAGCACGGCGACATCGTCGCCGAGCGCTGCATCGGTCAGGGCCAGTTCGATCACGCCTTCGCCCGGAAGGACGCCCAGCGAACGTGGCGCGCCTGCCTTGGGCACCGCCCATAACTGCAGTGACTTGTCGCTGGCCACCGGGGCACTGCCGACCAGGCGCACGGTGAACACCTGGCGCCGGCTGTCGCCGGTCAGCAGCAGGGCAGTGCGCGCCTTGTCGTCGGTGAGGGTGGCCAGGTAGTCGACTTGCGGCCGGTCGAGCAGCGGCGAAGTGATCACGCCCACCAGCACCAGCGCCAGCGCGATCGACGCCAGGCTGAGCGAACGCCAGAAGGTGAGCGACTCACTGCGCCAGAACTGCCAGGCCGCATACCCGCGCGCCAGGCCCAGGCGGCGTTCGATCGCCTGCCAGACCTGGCGCCGCGGTTCGGCGCTGGCCGAGAATTCGGCCATCGGCATGAGCCGGTCCTGCCACTCGGCGGTCGTGCGGCGCAGGGCCGCGTCGTCGCGCAGCAGGGTTTCGAAGCGGCGCCGTGCGCCGCCCTTGAGCGTACCGAGCACGTATTCGGCGGCCAGCTTGTCGCACAGGGCGGGGTTGTCGCGGATATTCATGCGCGCTCGCCCTTGGCAAGACAGGCCTTCAAGCGTTCCAGGCTGCGCCGGATCCAGGTCTTGACGGTGCCGATCGGGATCGCCATCTGCTGCGCCACTTCGCTGTGCGACAGGTCATGGAAAAAGGCCAGGCCAACCACTTGCCGGTGCAGCCCTTCGAGCGTGGACATGCAATAGGCCAGCGCCCTGGCATCACGGCTGACGAGCAGCGCGTCGATCGGGTTCGCGCGTGGATCCTGCAGTGCGTCCATGATTGCGCTATCGAACACCCGGCCATCGATGTCGGCCTCGCCACCATGACGCCGCAGCAGGTCGAGCGCCTTGTTGCGCACGATGGTCGTCATCCAGGTCATGGGCGCCGCCAGGTGGCTCTGGTAGGTGCTGGCGCCGTTCCAGATCGCGATGTATCCATCTTGCAGCGCCTCCTCGGCCAGTTCGCGTTTACCCAATATACGCAGTGCAAAGCCAAACAGTTTCGGCGACGTGGCGTCGTACAGGGCGCGAAATGCGGTCGCGTTGCGTTGCGCTACGGCATTCAACCATGCGCGCAGCTGTTCGGGATCGGGGGTGAGAGAGTCTGGCACTGCATTCCTTGTCGATACATGCGTTGACGAAATTGCTTGTATTGACATTATCACAAGCGACGGATTGCGCTCGCGCGCCATGGAATCGTGCGCAGCTAGTCGGACATTTCGCGATGCATCTTCAAATAGTTGAAACCGTGCGCGGCGAGCGTGAGTACAAGACGTACGCGCTGCCTCGTCCGGTCTAGCAGATTTCCTGACTGAACTTGCGAGCATGCGACGGCCCGGTTTCTTGATCGTTGTTCCAACAGGAGAACTACCATGACAGACACGAATGTGACCTTGGCACTGCTTGAATCCCGCAAGCAGAAACTTGAAAAGCGCCGTTCCTTCTTCAAGAACGTGGGCGGTATCAGCGTCGGCATGGTCGGCGGCACCTTCCTGAGCGCCTGCGGCGGCTCGGTCAAGGACGCCATTGCCCAGGCCGCGCAGCCGACCGACATCGATATCCTCAATTTCGCGCTGAACCTGGAATATCTGGAAGCGCAGTTCTATTCCTATGCGGCGCTCGGGATCGGTTTGCCAGCCAATATGTTGACCGGCGCCGGCACCCAGGGCGCGGTCACCGGCGGCCGCCAGGTGCAATTCAAGGATCCCCTGGTGGCCCAATATGCGAAAGAGATCGCCCAGGACGAAATCGCCCACGTGGCTTTCCTGCGTGGGGCGCTCGGTGGGGCGGCGGTGGCGCAGCCGGCGCTCGATATCGGCGGCACCGATCCGAATGGCGCATTCTCGAGCGCGGCGCGGGCGGCCGGCCTGGTTGGGCCGGGCGTCGCCTTCGATCCGTATGCCAGCGATGAAAACTTCCTGTTGGGCGCCTTCATATTCGAGGACGTCGGGGTGACTGCCTATAAAGGCGCTTCGCCACTCATCCAGAACAAGACTTTCCTTGAAGCTGCAGCAGGGATCCTGGCCGCGGAGGCATATCACGCCGGCCTGGTACGCACGGTGCTGTATTCGAAAGGCTTGGGCACGCCATCCTTGCGCACCGCTGCGACCGCGATTTCGAATGCGCGCGATAGCCTGGACGGATCGTCCGATGTCGACCAGGGGATTGTGCATGCCACCGACAGCACGGTGTCGAATATCGTGCCGCTGGATAAGGATGGCATCGCGTTCAGCCGCACGCCAGGCGATGTGCTCAATATCGTGTACCTGACCAGGGAGTCGGTCACGATGGGTGGATTTTTCCCGCGCGGGGCGAATGGCGTGTTGAATATGAGTTCGGCCTATTCCTGATTCCAGGGCGCTGGACGAGGTGTTTCTCGTCCAGCGCGTATTCCAGTGGGCGGCTTTATTTTTCCGATACAGAAAAACATATCACACGTGCCAAAAAATTGATTGGAAGAGTATCTCACTTTGGCCTAGGATTGCAGAACAACAATACCGGAGACAAGTGATGAGACTCACCCGCAGGAACCTCCTGGGCGCCGCCGTGGCCGCCGCAATCGCGCCGACCACCGCCTTCGCCGCCAAGCCCCTCACCATCGGCTTCTCGCAGGTCGGCGCCGAAAGCGAATGGCGCACCGCGAACACCGCATCGATCAAGGACGCCGCCAGGAAGGCCGGCGTCAACCTCAAGTTCGCCGACGCCCAGCAGCGCCAGGAAAACCAGGTCAAGGCGATCCGTTCCTTCATCGCCCAGCGGGTCGACATCATCGCCTTCTCGCCGGTCGTCGAATCGGGCTGGGATACCGTGCTGCGCGAAGCCAAGCGCGCCAATATCCCGGTGATCCTGACCGACCGCGCCGTGAAAGTCAGCGACCAGTCGCTGTACGTCACCCTGCTGGGATCGGACTTCGTGGAAGAAGGCCGCCGCGCCGCGCGCTGGCTGGTGGAGCATGCGAAGAAGAACCCGACCCGCGCCTATAACATCGTCGAGCTGCAGGGCACCGTGGGCTCGGCCCCGGCCATCGACCGCAAGGCCGGTTTCGCCGAAGTGATGAAGAGCGAGCCACGCCTGAAGATCATCCGTTCCCAGACCGGCGACTTCACCCGCGCCAAGGGCAAGGAGGTGATGGAAGCCTTCCTGAAATCCGAAGGCAAGAACATCACCGTGCTGTACGCGCACAACGACGATATGGCGATCGGCGCGATCCAGGCGATCGAGGAAGCCGGCTTCAAGCCGGGCAAGGACATCCTGGTGGTGTCGATCGATGGCGTGCGCGGCGCGTTCGAGGCCATGTTGCAGGGCAAGCTGAACGTGACCGTCGAGTGCAATCCGCTGCTCGGTCCTCAGCTGATGGAAGCGGCGAAGGCGGTCAAGGCTGGCAAGCCGGTCCCGAAACGCATCGTGGTGAACGAAGGTGTCTTCCCGGCCGAAATCGCAGCCAAGGAATTCCCGAACCGTAAATACTGAGGCGACCATGCTCGCCTCGACCACGGCAATGCCGGTCCTGGAAGTGACCGGCATCCACAAGCTATTCCCCGGCGTGAAAGCCTTGTCCGACGCGGGCCTGCGCCTGTTTCCGGGCGAAGTGCACACGCTGATGGGCCAGAACGGCGCCGGCAAATCCACGCTGATCAAGGTGCTGACCGGCGTCTACCAGCCCGAGCGCGGCAGTATCGTGCTCGGCGGCGAGCAGATCGCCCCGCGCTCGACCCAGCACGCCCAGGAACTCGGCATCAGCACCGTGTACCAGGAAGTGAACCTGTGCCCGAACCTGTCGGTCGCCGAAAACATCTTCATCGGCCGCTACCCGCGCCGCTTCGGCATGATCGACTGGCGCACGATGCGCCGCGACGCCGCCGAGCTGCTGGCGCGTTTGCAGGTGAATATCGACGTCGCCCAGCCGCTGGCCAGTTATCCTCTGGCGATCCAGCAGATGGTGGCGATCGCGCGCGCGCTGAACATTTCAGCCAAGGTGCTGATCCTCGACGAACCGACCTCCAGCCTCGACGAGGCCGAGGTGCAGCTGCTGTTCTCGGTGCTGCGCGGCTTGCGCGAGCAGGGCATGGCGATCCTGTTCGTCACCCACTTCCTCGAGCAGACTTATGCGATCTCGGACCGCATCACGGTGATGCGCAACGGCGAGCGCGAAGGCGAGTACCTGTGCGCCGAGCTGTCGCGCCTGGCCCTGGTGAACAAGATGATCGGCGTCGCCGCCGATACTGCGGAGCAGGCGCCGACCTGCATGGAACAGGGCATGGAAGCCGGCCCGACCTTCCTGCAGACCAGACAACTCGCCCGCCGCGGCGCTCTGGCCCCGCTCGACCTGGAAGTGAAGCAGGGCGAACTGCTGGGCCTTGCCGGCCTGCTGGGTTCAGGCCGCACCGAGACCGCGCGCCTGCTGTTCGGCGCCGACAAGGCCGACAACGGCGCGATCGAGATCGACGGCCGCGCAAAGACCTTCGCCACGCCGCGTGACGCCATCCAGCAAGGCATCGGCTTCTGCTCCGAAGACCGCAAGCACGAAGGCGCGATCCTGGACCTGTCGGTGCGCGAGAACCTGATCCTGGCGCTGCAGGCGCGCCAGGGCATCCTGCGCGCGATCCCGCTGCGCCGCCAGCAGGAACTGGCCGACCATTATGTGAAACAACTGGGGATCAAGACGGCGAATATCGAAACGCCGATCGGCACGCTCTCGGGCGGCAACCAGCAAAAAGTGCTGCTGGCGCGCTGGCTGGCCACCGAGCCAAAGCTGATGATCCTCGACGAACCCACGCGCGGCATCGACGTGCGCGCCAAGCAGGAAATCATGGATTACGTCACCACGCTGTGCCGCAAGGGCATGGCCATCCTGTTCATCTCGTCCGAACTGCCCGAGGTGCTGCGCGTGAGCGACCGCATCGTCGTCATGCGCGACCGCAAGGCCTGCGGCGAATACCGCCGCGGTGAGCTCGACGACAGCTCGGTGCTGCACGTGATCGCCGGGGAGGGCTGCCAATGACGGTCGCCAAGCTCACGGCGGGAACCCAGGATTCATTCGTCTCGAAAGTCCTGTCCCACCACCTGTTCCGCCCCCTGGCCGCGCTGGGCGTGCTGCTGCTGATCGACTTCCTCCTGATTCCCGGCTTCTTCCGCCTCGAGATCAAGGACGGCCACCTGTATGGCGCCCTGGTCGACATCGTCAACCGCGCCGCGCCCCTGATGCTGGCCGCGATCGGCATGACCCTGGTGATCGCCACCCGCGGTATCGACATCTCGGTCGGCGCGGTGGTGGCGCTGTCCGGCACCGTGGCCTCGATGCTCATCGGCGGCACGATGGTGATCCAGGACGGCGTGCCGGTCTACGTGGCCGAGACGCCGATGCTGATCGCGATGGCCGCCGCGTTAGGGGCTGCGCTGCTGTGCGGCCTGTGGAATGGCGCGCTGGTGGCTGGCCTCGGCCTGCAGCCGATCGTCGCCACCCTGATCCTGATGGTGGCCGGCCGCGGCCTGGCCCAGTTGCTCACCGATGGCCAGATCGTCACCGTCTACTACCAGCCGTTCTTCTTCCTCGGCAGCGGCTACCTGTTCGGCCTGCCGTTCGCGCTGTTCGTGGTGGCGGCGGTATTCGGCGTCACGGCGCTGCTGCTGCGCCATACCGCGCTCGGCCTGTTCATCCAGGCGGTGGGCATCAATCCGGTGGCCGCGCGCCTGGCCGGCATCCGCACCGCGGCCCTGATCGTGTTCGTCTACGTGTTCGCCGCCGCCTGCGCCGGCATGGCGGGCCTCATGATCAGCTCCAACGTGAAAAGCGCCGACGCCAACAACGCCGGCCTGATGCTCGAACTCGATGCGATCCTGGCCGTGACGCTGGGCGGCACTTCGCTGGCCGGCGGCAAGTTCAGCCTGGCCGGCTCCATCATCGGGGCGCTGATCATCCAGACGCTCACCTACACCATCTATTCGCTGGGCGTGCCGCCCGAGATCAATATGGTCGTCAAGTCGGTCGTCGTGTTCCTGGTCTGTATCTCGCAGTCCGACCAGTTCAAGAATCTGTGGAAGCGGAGGGCGGCATGATTGCGCTCGTTCATCACGCACGCAGGCTCTCGAAAGCGCCGTCGTTCACCTCGATGGTCACGGTGGTCCTGCTTGCCGCCATGCTGCTGATCGGCGGCGCGCTGTACGAGGGCTTCCTGTCGCTGCAGGTGATGCTCAACCTCCTGATCGACAACGCCTTTTTGCTGGTGATCGCGATCGGCATGGGCTTCGTGATCCTGTCCGGCGGGATCGATTTATCCGTCGGCGCCGTGCTGGCGCTGTCGACCATGATCGCGGCCTGGCTGCTGCAGGTCGCCCACTGGCCGCCGCTGGCGGTGATCGCTGTCGTGCTGCTGATGGGCGCGGCGTTCGGCGGGGGCATGGGCGCGATCATCCATTACTTCCGCCTGCAGCCCTTCATCGTCACGCTGGCCGGCATGTTCCTGGCGCGCGGCCTGTGCTACCTGATCAGCATCGAGTCGATCACGATCGAGGATCCGCTGTTCGTGGCCATGTCGCAGACGCAGATCCCGTTCTTCGGCGGCTTCCTGTCGCCCGGCGCCCTGATCGCGCTCGGCATGCTGGCCTTCGCCGTCTGGCTGGCCCACTACAGCGGCTTCGGGCGCGCGGTGTATGCGGTGGGCGGCAACGAACAGTCGGCGGCCATGATGGGCTTGTCGGTCGGGCGCACCAAGGTCGCCGTGTATGCCCTGAGCGGCTTCTGTGCGTCGCTGGCCGGGCTGCTGTTCGCGTTCTACATGCTGTCCGGCTACGGCCTGCATGCGCAGGGCACGGAACTCGACGCCATCGCCGCCGTCGTCATCGGCGGCACGCTGCTCACCGGCGGCTACGGCTATATCGCCGGTGCGTTGTCGGGCGTGCTGGTGCTGGGCACGATCCAGACCCTGATCGCCTTCGACGGCACCCTCAGCTCGTGGTGGACCCGCATCGTGATCGGCGGCCTGCTGTTCGTGTTCTGCGTGGTGCAGCGCGTAATGTCGTTCAAATCAAAATAACACTTCAGGAGACATAGATGTTCAAGCAAATCATCCTCGCCGCCGCCCTGTGCGCCGCAACGTTAGCGCAAGCGAGCAACCCGATCGTCAAGGACATCTTCACCGCCGACCCGGCGGCGCTGGTAGACAACGGCCGCGTCTACCTCTACGTCGGCAAGGACGACGCCCCGGTCGGCGGCAAGGACTATCTGATGAACGAGTGGCGCGTGTATTCGAGCTGCGACATGAAGAAGTGGACCGATCACGGTTCGCCGCTGCGCTACTCCACCTTCAAATGGGCCGGGCGCGACGCCTGGGCCTCGGACATCATCAAGCGCGACGGTAAATACTACTTCTACTCGACGGTCGACCATGCGACCATCCCCGGCAAGGCGATTGGCGTGGCGGTGTCGAACAGCCCGACCGGCCCCTTCGTCGACGCCCTCGGCAAGGCCCTGGTCACGAACGACATGACCAAGGAAACCAAGATCCTGTGGGACGACATCGATCCCGCCGTGTTCATCGACGACGACGGCCAGGCCTATCTGTACTGGGGCAACACGGTGATGAAGTACGCCAAGCTCAAGCCGAACATGATCGAACTGGATGGCCCGATCCACACCGTCGGCCTCGAGAACTTCGTCGAGGCGGCCTATATGCACAAGCACAAGGGCACCTATTACCTGACCTATTCGCGCCACTTCCCGGAAGAGACGGTGTACATGACCGGCCCCACCGTGACCGGTCCATGGACGATGGGCGGGGTAATCATGGAAAAGAATACCAACGTCAAGACCATCCACCAGGCCATCGTCCAGTTCAATAACAAGTCTTATATCTTCTACCACAACGGCAAGCTGCCGACCGGCGGCGAATACCGCCGCTCGGTCGCGGTAGAAGAATTGCGCTATGGCCCGGACGGCGCCATCCTGCCGATCCCGCAAACGGCCGAAGGCCCGGCCGCCAATCCTGCGCCAGGCTGCAAGTGATAACCGCAGCAGTGAAATACTGCCGGGCCGATATCCAAACTGATATGATTTCTTGATGGATACGACAAACCCGAACTGGTTCCTGAAGGCGCGCCTCAAGACGCGCCAACTGCTGCTCCTGATCGCGCTGGACGATTACCGCAACATCCACCGCGCGGCCGAAGAGCTGCACATGACGCAGCCGGCGGCATCGAAGCAGGTCAAGGACCTGGAAGAGATGCTCGACGTGCGCCTGTTCGAGCGCCTGCCGCGCGGGATGGAACCGACCATCTACGGCGAGACGATGATCCGCCACGCGCGCATGGCGCTCACCAGCCTGGCGCTGGCGCACGACGACATCGTGGCGCTCAAGGCCGGGCTGGCGGGGCAGGTCGAGGTGGGCGTGATCATGGCGCCGGCGATGGCGCTGCTGCCGCGCGCGATCGCCCGCATCAAGGAACAGGCGCCGCTGCTGCGCATCGGCGTGCAGCTCGAGTCGAGCAATGTTTTGCTCGACAAGCTCAAGCACGGCACGCTCGACTTCATGATCGGCCGCATCCTCGAGAAGGAAGACTCTACCGGCCTGATCTACGAAGAGCTGACCGAGGAGCCGGCCTGCGCGGTCGTGCGTCCCGGCCACCCGCTGCTGGAGCGGCGCGACCTGACGCTGGCGGACATCGCCGAGCGGCCGTGGATCCTGCCGTCGCCGGGCAGCATCCTGCGCCACCGCTTCGACATGATGTTCCTGCGCGCCGGCCTGCAGCCGCCGGTCAACGTGGTCGACACCACGGCCTTGCTGCTGGTGACGGCGCTGCTGCAGCAGACCGATGCCCTGCACGTCATGCCGCTGGAGGTGGCGCAATACTATGCCTCGCTGAACGTGATGAGCATCCTGCCGATCGAGCTGCCATGCAAGATGGATGCCTTCGGCATCATCCGCCAGCAAGACCACCTGCTGTCGCCGGGCGCCGACCTGCTGTTGAAAGCGGTGCGCGCCGCCGCGGCCGAGATCTATTGATCCGTAGTGCCAACACAACCACCAAAAGTCACGGATGTGTAACGGGCGCAGCCCATCCAGTTTGCTCGCTATAATCGCCGACAACAATAAAATGTTGGCGGCGGGGCAATAAGAACGCGAGGGGAAACGTTCCAGTGTAGTAAGCCCAGCCAGCTTCGAGAGAGAACCAGACTGGGTATTCCTGATGAGCAACCTGAGCAGTTTCCCGCCGACGGCCGTTGGCGGCTTGGCATTGGGTGAGCCGGCCACCTGGCCGGATGGCCTGCGCGCTATCGGCGACCTGATCCTTGCCTCGCGCTTCCCGATGTTCCTGGCCATCGGCCACGACCTGCGCCTGTTCTACAACGACGCTTATTCCGACCTGCTGGGCGACAAGCACCCGGCCGCGCGGGGTGCGCCCTATGCCAGCATCCGGCCCGAGCTGTGGGAACGCATGCGTCCCTATTTCGAGCTGGTGCTGGCCGGCGAGGCGACCCAGCTCCAGCACGCCCTGATGGAATTCGAGCGCAACGGCAAGCGCGAGCGGCGCTTCTTCTGCGTCTCGCTGTCGCCGGTGCGCCATGCCGGCGACGTGGTGGGCGTGTATTGCGTGCTCACCGAGACCACGTCCGACGTGCTGTCCGAGCACCGCCACGCCTTCCACCAGAAGCTGGGCGAGACCCTCGACGGCCTGGACGACGCAGTCCACATCATGAAGGCCACCAGCGCCATGACCGGGCAGACCCTGGGCGTGGCGCGGGTCGGCTATGGCGAGATCGATGCCGCCTGCCGCACCGTCAGCATCGACCGCGACTGGACCGACGGCCGCATGGCCAGCCTGGGCGGCATGTCGCACCCGCTGGCGGCCTTCGGGCCCGACATCGTCGCCATGCTGCGCCAGGGCCGCACCGTGCGCATCGACGACGTCGGCGCCGACGGGCGTTCGGCCGGGTTCGTCGCGGCCTATGCCGGCATCGGCGCGCGCGCGGTGGTGATCGTGCCGATCATCGAAGACGGACGGCTGGCCGCCGTGTTCTACCTGCACGAACCGTTCGCGCGCCACTGGACCGAGCAAGAGACGGCGATGGCCGAGGACGTCGCGCGCCATACGCGCGAGGTGGTGCGCCGCTCGCGGCTCGAGGAGACCGTGCGCGCCGCGGCGCTCGAGCGCGATGCGCTGCTGCAGAGCGAACGCGCGGCGCGGGTGCAGGCCGAGCGCCTGAGCCGCGCCAAGGATGAATTCCTGGCCATGCTGGCGCACGAGCTGCGCAATCCCCTGGCGCCGATCAGCAGCTCGGCCAGCCTGCTCAGCATGCAGTTCGCCAGCGAGCCGCGCATCTGCCAGACCAGCTCCATCATCAGCCGCCAGGTCAAGCACATGAGCCGCCTGATCGACGACCTGCTGGACGTCTCGCGCGTAACGCGCGGCCTGGTCAAGCTCAAGCTGGCCACGGTGGACTTCCGCGAGGTGGTGACGGGCGCGCTCGACCAGACCCGCCCGCTGGTGCTCGAGAAGGCGCACCAGGTGGCGGTCGAGCTGCCCGACGCGCCGGTCTTGGTGCGCGGCGACCACACGCGGCTGGTGCAGAGCGTGGCCAATATCGTCAACAACGCCGCCAAGTACACGCCGAAAGGGGGCCAGCTCGCGCTGGCGCTGGAGGCGCTCGATGGCCGCATGGTCTTGCGCGTGCGCGACAACGGCTCGGGCATGCCGCCCGACCTGGTGCCGAGCGTGTTCGACCTGTTCACGCAAGGCGCGCGCACGCTGGCGCGCTCGCAGGGCGGGCTGGGGCTGGGCCTGACCCTGGTCAAGCGCCTGGTCGACCTGCACGAGGGCGAGGTGGCGGCCCACAGTGATGGCGTCGGCTTCGGCAGCACCTTCACGCTTACCTTGCCCTGCGTGACGGGCGCCTGCGACGGCCTTGACGCCCAGCCGGGCGACCTTGACGCCGCGCGCGCCACCCTGCGCCGCAAGCTGAAGGTGCTGATCGTGGACGACAACAGCGACGCCGCCGACAGCCTGGCCACGCTGCTGCAGGTCCAGGGCCACGCCACCTCGGTCGAATACGACGCCCAGTCGGCCCTGCGCCGCGCGCGCGCCGAGCGGCCCGACGTGATGCTGATCGATATCGGCCTGCCCGACGTCGACGGTTATCAACTGGCGCAAGAGCTGCGCGCGCTGCCTGAGACGGCCACCACGGTGCCGGTGGCGGTGACGGGCTATGGCCAGGCCCGGGACCGTGAACGCGCGTTGCAGGCGGGCTTCGCCCACCACCTGGTCAAGCCGGTCGACATGACGGCGCTGGTGCGCATCCTCGAGTCGAGCGCCGCGCTTGCAGCCGCGGTGGAAGCCGATGCGACCACGCCGCGGCCATCGTCGGCGTCCGAATCCGAAGAGGCGCTGGCGCCGGCGTGAATCGCACCGGCCGGCCACGGCCCATCGGCGGCGAGGGTATGATCATGCTTCCATCAATGAAAGGATGAGCATGTCCGAATTCGTCTTCCCCGCTCCCGCCACGCCCTCGGTGG
The DNA here is from genome assembly GCF_030770395.1 of Telluria beijingensis. Lineage (GTDB taxonomy): Bacteria > Pseudomonadota > Gammaproteobacteria > Burkholderiales > Burkholderiaceae_D > Telluria > Telluria beijingensis. The sequence continues at coordinate 4,028,668 of NZ_CP132480.1, forward strand.
CCGTCAGCGGTTCGAGCAGCCGGTTCCCGGTGCGCCGCGTGTTCTGCGTCGGCCGCAACTACGCGTCGCATGCGCGCGAAATGGGCAGCGACCCGAACCGCGAGCCGCCGTTCTTCTTCACCAAGCCGGCCGACGCCGTGGTGCCCGCCAGCGGCGCGGTGCCGTACCCGCCGTCGACCGACGACCTGCACCATGAAATCGAACTGGTGGTGGCCCTCGGCGCCGGCGGCGCCAACGTCGACCCGGCCAATGCGCTCGACCTGGTGTGGGGCTATGGCGTCGGCCTGGACCTGACCCGGCGCGACCTGCAGGCGGTGGCCAAGGACAGCGGCCGTCCGTGGGACATGGCCAAGGGCTTCGACGCCTCGGCACCCTGCAGCGCCCTGCATCCGGTGAGCGAAGTGGGCCACCCGGCCGCGGGCCGCATCTGGCTCGAGGTCAACGGCGCCCTGCGCCAGGAAGGCAACCTGGATGAACTGATCTGGCCGATTGCTGACGTGATCGCCTACCTGTCGCGCTTCGTGACGCTGGCGCCGGGCGACCTGATTTATTCGGGCACCCCCTCGGGCGTGGCGGCCTTGACACCGGGCGACCGCGTGCGCGGCGGCGTCGATGGCGTCGACACCTTCGAACTGGAAATCGGCACACGCTGAGCGCTCAACGCGCAGCGATCAAGCCTTCCATCTGCGCCAGCAGGGCCTGGCGCGCCGCGTCGAGCTGCGCGCCATTGGTCTTGCCCGACAGCGCGGATCGCTCCTTGCGGCCCAGGAAGTAGGCGACCCGCTCGGCGTTGGCGCCGGAAGGGTGGGGCAGGCCGTGCAGGATGCGCCCGGCCTTCACGATGCCCTGGCGCGCCAGCCAGTCCAGGCCTTCGCTCACGCTGGCCCCCATCGGGATATACAGCGCATCGGGCAGCATGGCCGCCTCGTGCGCGAACCAGCGCAGCGTCTCTTCCCTCAGGAACGCCTGGCGCGGCATGGCCGGCGTGCCGCTGTAGTTCTTGCCGTCGACGAAGACCGGATGGCGCAGGATGGCGCCGATATGGACCAGCTGCGCATCGGCCCCGAACAGGCTGGCGCAGCTGGCGATGCCAAGCCAGCGCTGGACCCCGATCGCGTCGAGCAGGGCCACGAAATTGGGCCGGATCGCGCCGCTGAAGGCGCCGGCCTGGCGCGCCGCGCGCAGCACGGTATCGCGGTCGGCGCCGAGGGCCATCTGGCGCTGCGCCTCGCGCATCGCATTCTTCCATTGCACGAAGCCGGGCGAGATGCCGACCACCACCACGCGCGCGCCGAGGTTCACCGACTCGAACGGTATGTAGTGACTGCTGTAGCGGCCTTCACGTGCCAGCAGGAATTGTTCTGGAATGTCGGCGGAGGTGGCGACGCGGTCCAGTTCCAGGCGGCGGATGGCGTCGGCGTAGCGGTCGAAAAGAATATCCATCGAAGGGTTGCGAGAATGAGACGAGCTGGGCATTGTGCCAGTCTTTAGGGAGGGGGCGGGTTGCGCACCATGCGCTACCCTGTGGTGGTCGCGTTGAAGGAGTCCCATCATGGCACCGTACCGCTTCCTTGCTTGCACCGTCGCTGCTTGCGCCTTGTCCCTGCCTGCGCAGGCTGCCGAACCCTCCATGCCCGCCCAGTTCAAGACCGGCAGCGTCCAGACCGCGGACGGGGCCACCATCCACGTGCGCACCGGCGGCAAGGGCCCGGCGGTGGTGCTGATCCACGGCTTCGGCGACACCGGCGATATGTGGGGGCCGCTCGCCGCCCGGCTGGCCCGGAACCATACCGTGATCGTGCCCGACCTGCGCGGCCTGGGCTTGTCGTCGAAGGCGCCGGGCGGCTACGACAAGAAATCGCAGGCCGCCGATATCCGCGCCGTGGTCGAGAAGTACGGCCAGGACCGGACCGACGTGGTCGGCCACGACATCGGCACCATGGTGGCCTATGCCTACGCGGTGCGCTATCCGGACAAGGTGAGCCGGCTGGTGGTGATGGACGCGCCGATTCCCGGCGTGGCGCCGTGGGACCAGATGGTGCTCGATCCGCGCCTGTGGCATTTCAATTTCGGCGGCAAGGAAGCCGAGCAGCTGGTGCAGGGGCGTGAACGGATTTTCCTGGACCGCCTGTGGAACCAGTTCGCCGCCGATCCCGCCAAGGTGGACGAGGCGACCCGCGCCCATTACACCCGGCTGTATGCGCAACCCGGCGCGATGCGGGCCTCGTTTGCGCAGTTCAACACGATCGCCACCCAGGACGTGGCCGACAACCGCGCCGCATCAAACGTGAAGCTCACCATGCCGGTGCTGGCGATCGGCGGCGAGAAATCGTTCGGCCCGATGATGGCCGCCGTCATGCGCAATGCCGCCGTCGACGTGCGCGAAGCCGTCGTGCCGGATGCCGGCCACTGGATGATGGAAGAAAACCCGGATGCCACCGTCAAGCTGATCGACGAGTTCCTCACGCCCGGTGTTGCCGCCCGCTAATACGGCGCGAGCCCGGTCGTCTAGTGGCAAGTCCTGCTCAATGCATTGAGCTGCGTCAGCGCGCCTGAACTGATACGCTAGCGATAACGACGCACTTTGCGCCAGATCGAGCGGGGTGGTGATGACACGGGTCGCATTAATCGCCGTACACGGCATGGGAGAAACATTGCCCACCTATGCCGACGGCTTGATGGCGGGGCTGCGCAGCCGCCTCGGCGCGCTGGCGGGCCAGGCCGTGATGCGCTCGGTCTATTACCAGGGTATCCTGCACGACAATCAACGCCAGGTCTGGGAGCGTACGGCCGCCACCGGCAAGGTGCGCTACGCGTCCCTGCGCAAATTCGTGCTGTACGGCCTGGGCGACGCCGCCGGGCTGGAAAACCGCAAGGAGATTCCCGGTTCGGTCTACGAGCTGGCCCAGGGCGAAATCGCCGCTGCCTTGCTGTCGGCGCACGCGGTGCGGCCCGATATGCCGGTGGTGTTCGTGGCCCAGTCGCTGGGCGGGCAGGTGTTGTCGAGCTATCTGTACGATGCCCAGAAGGCCGCCGCGGGGCGTGCGGTCGGCGCCGGCATCTGGCGCAATATCGACGCCTGGGCCGGCAAGGCGCTGGGGCGCTCCCTGACCGCCAGCGAACGCGTCTTCCTGGGCGGCGGAACCTGCGCCGGCCTGGTCACCACCGGCTGCAATATCCCGATCTTCGTCGCCGCGCACAAGGAGATGCACATCATCCCGATCGCGCCGCCGACCTCGCTGTTCAAGTGGATCAACTTCTACGATCCGGACGACGTGCTGGGCTGGCCGCTGCAGCCGTTGTCGAACGGCTACCGGACCCTGGTCGAGGACCGGGCGATCAATGCCGGCGGCGGGGTGGCGGGCGTGCTGGCGCGCAGCTGGAATCCGCTGTCGCACAACGAATATTGGGAAGACGGCGCGGTGCTGGACGCGATTGCCGCCATGCTGCGCCGGCTGGCAGCCTGACCGCCGACCACGTCGTTCCCGCGGAGGCGGGAACCCAAGTCCTGTGCGCTGCCAAGAACAGGACCGCGAGTGGCTGCGCGGGCAAACTTGGGTTCCCGCCTTCGCGGGAACGACGTGGTGGTGCGGTGACGGTTTGCGGTGGCGGTGGTAATGGTGGTGCTACTGCTACATCGCCAGCGCCGGCGTCTTGCGCGCCGCCAGCCGCGGCTGCGACATGCCTTCGGCGCCGCCCAGCCTGAACTCGGCCGCCACCGCGGCCAGGCGCGCCGCCTGTTCCTGCATGCTGGCCGCGGCCGCGGCGGCTTCCTCGACCAGCGCGGCATTCTGCTGCGTCACCTGGTCCATCTGCGTGATGGCCTCGTTCACCTGGTGGATGCCGGTGCGCTGCTCCTGGGTGGCCGAGGTGATCTCGGCCATCATGTCGGTCACGCGCGCCACGCTGCTCACCACGTCGTCCATGGTGGTGCCGGCCTGCTGCACCAGGGCGGTGCCGGCATTCACCTGGGTCATCGAGTCGCCGATCAGGCCCTTGATTTCCTTGGCCGCGCTGGCCGAACGCTGGGCCAGGTTGCGCACTTCGCTGGCCACGACCGCGAAGCCGCGGCCCTGCTCGCCCGCGCGCGCCGCTTCCACCGCCGCATTCAGGGCCAGGATATTGGTCTGGAAGGCGATGCCGTCGATCACGCCGATGATGTCGACGATCTTGCGCGCCGAGGCGTCGATCGACCCCATCGTGTCGACCACCTGGCCGACGATGGCGCCGCCGCGCGCCGCCACGTCGGACGCGGCCTGGGCCAGGCCATTGGCTTGCACCGCGTTGTCGGCGTTCTGGCGCACGGTGGCCGTCAGTTCTTCCATCGAGGCCGCCGTTTCTTCCAGCGCGCTGGCCTGCTGCTCGGTGCGGCTCGACAGGTCGAGGTTGCCGGCCGCGATCTCGCTCGAGGCGGTCGAGATGGCGCCGGTGCCTTGCTGGACCTGCGCCACCACCCGCGCCAGCGCGCCGTTCATGGTCGCCAGTGCCCGCATCAGGTCGCCCACTTCGTCTTTCGGATAGGTGCCGAAGCTGTTGCCGAGGTCGCCCGAGGCGACCGTCTGCGCCACCTCGAGGGCGGCGTCCAGCGGGCGGGTGATGCTGCGCGTGATCAGCACGGCGGCCAGCGCTCCGAGCGCCGTCGCCAGCACGGTCAGCAGGACCACCAGGCGGGTGCTGCGCGCGTTCGCCGCTTCGATCTCGACCGCGATATCGTCGATGGACTTGCGCTGGATGTGCAGCAGGTTCAGGATCCGGGCGCCATAGGCGGCCGCGGCCGGCGAGAAGACCTGTTCATAGGCGCGTTCCGCGGCCTCGGCGTCGCCGGCGGTGCGCGCATTCATGACGGCTTCCTTGGCGTCCTGGTACTTCTTGCGCAGCCCCATGATCTCTTGCAGCGTTTTCTTTTCCTCTTCCGTGTCGAGCAGGGCTTCCACCTTCTTCACCGCGGCCGAGGCATCGGTGACGCTGTCCTTGATCGGCTTGGCGAACACCGTCGACAGGGTGCCGTCGGTGCTGCGCGCGATCAGCGAGGTGCGGGCGATGGCGGAATACGCCAGCACGTACCAGTCGGCGACCAGGCGTTCCTTGGCTAGAGGCTTTTGCATCATCTGCCGGGTGGATTCGGCGCTCGAGCGCGTCGTGTAGAGGGCAGTGGCGGTGCCCGCCAGCGACAGGATGAGGATCGTGGCGAAGCCCATGGTCAGGCGCGAACCGATGCGTAGATTTTTGAACACGATGTCAACATTCGAGAGAAACGGAAAATTCCGCTCAGCAAGTATTTACGCTTCAAGCTTAAAATGAAATGCCAAAAAGGATAGGTGTTGTAAAGACGCAATAGTCCAGTCTGACGCTAATGGCGTTAAGTTAAGAGTAGCTACCACGTCGTTACCTCCACTGGAGGTAACGACTTCTCGCGAAGGCGGGAACCCAAGTTCTGCTAACGTCGTCGAAACGCTCGCAGAATTAGGTTCCCGCCTTCGCGGGAACGACGGTTGTTACGCTAACTTAACGGCATTACAGCTGACGCGGTTCAGCCCGGGCCTGTCAGCTTGAACAGCGGCCGGATATCGCCCGCCACGGCGCCGCGCGCATTGCGGATCGCCGGCTGGCGGTAACGCTCCAGGGCCTTGCGGCGCGCCGTGTCCAGCAGGCCCAGCTGGTCGAGCACGGCATACACGGCCGGATGCAGCGCGCGGCTATTGCCGTCTGCAATCTTGATCGCGATGCCGATCCCGGCCGAGCGCACGCCGATCGCCTGCACCGCGTCGGCGCCGATCTTGGCCACCCAGTCGCCGTCGCCGGCCGTCATCCAGTGCAGGTCGGTGCGCTCCTCGCCCGACACCATGTCAGGGCGCGCCGTCATGGCCTCGCCCAGGATGCCCAGCGCGCCGCCCAGCTGCGGATCGGCGCTGCCATGCGCCAGGCGCGCATACAGGTGCGCGAGCGACGCCAGCGGCATCGCATAGTTCGGCGCCGAGCAGCCGTCGAGCCCGGTCGGCATGGCATCTGGCGGCAGGCCGGCCGTGGCGGCCAGGGTGGTGCGGATCGCCTGCTGCAGCGGGTGGCCGCGTTCGACGTAGCCCGCATGCGGCACGTCGTGCAGGCGGCACCAGGCCAGGAAGCCGCCGTGCTTGCCCGAACAGTTGTGGTGCAGCGGCGTCCAGCTGGCATCCTGCGGCGGCTTCTCGCCGGTGAATTCGTAATGCAGCGGCGTCGCGCAGCCGCATTCGAGATCGCCCGGCGCGAGCCCGATCTTGTCGAGGATGGCGCGCACGCCGTCGAGGTGGATCGTCTCGCCCGAATGGCTGGCGCACAGCAGCGCGACTTCGGCCTGCGTGAGCCCGAAGCGCGCGGGGCCGTCGGCCAGGATGAAGGGCAGGGCCTGGAAGGGCTTCAGGGCCGAGCGCGTGAAGGTCGGATAGTTGGGATCGCCGGCCGACCACAACAGCGTACCGCGGGTGTCGACCACCGCCACCGACCCCCAGTGGACATTCTCGATCGTGTAGTCGGAATCAAGGTAGCCGCGCGTGGTCGCGACCAGCGGAATCGCATGCATGGGATGGCCTCATTCGTTATCGATGGCGCTACTGTACGGCATCTGCACGCGATGCAGACACACTGTTGAAACAAGGCCTGCTTTGAAATCCGGGCTCGCGAAAAGTGGCATGCAGACGGCGTGCAGACAGGTCCGAAACACACGCATATGCACCTCCCGTTCACTTCGCGTTTTCAGCATTTCGTCGCGCGTTTCCGCGCTTCGTCCCATCGCCGCTTGAATGCATCCGGCGTCTCGCTAGACTGGGTTCATCGCCAGACAAAACAGCAACCCTGGCGAATATGCAACACGTGGACCGCGCGGCCTCTTCACAAGCGACAGAGCGCTTGCCGCCCAGGTTCTTCCCTCGCACCCGACCTGAAAGGAAAGACATCATGCGCATCAAACACATCGCCCTGCTCGCCGCCACCGCCGCCACCGCCGTCTTCTCGCTGTCCGCCGTGGCCGCCCCGCAAGGCGCCGCCAAGCCCGTCGTCGAAGTCCGCAGCTCCCATCAACAGGTGCCGATGCCGGCCTTCGCCTACGACCGCGTGCAGGGCGAATACGCGCTCGAGGACGGCCGTGTCCTGCAGGTCAGCGGCAAGCTCGATGGCCGCAAGCGCACCCTGTATGCCGACCTGGGCGACGGCCAGGTCGAACTGATCCACGTCGGCAAGAAGCGCTTCGTCGCGGTCGGCAAGGACCTGAGCCTGCGCTTCCAGGGCGACAGGATTCCGGACACCGTCTTCGTGCGCGATGGCGGGAATCGCGCAGTGGCCGCGACTGCGCAGCGCTGATCCGCATGATCCGATGCGCCGGCCCGGGAGCCGGCGATCGCCCGCCCACATGGCTGTGCTAGACTCCTTGCGCTTTTGCAATCCTGGAGACTGGCACCACATGTACAAGAACGCCTTGCTTGCCAGCCTGCTGCTGGCATCGACCGCCGCATTCGCCGCGCCGCAGGCCGACGCACCTTCCACCAGCCCACTTGCCGCAACGGCGACGGCGCCCAGTGCGGCCGCCATCGGCGCCGCCAAGTATGCGGTCGAGACCTATCGCAACGACGTGGTCGACACCCTGGCCCGGCTGGTGAGCTTCAATACCGTGGTCGATGCGCGCTACCCGTCCGACCGCAACCCGATCCACATCGCCTTCAAGGCTGCCCTCAAGGAAGAAGCCGAGCGCCTCGGCCTGGACTATGCCGACCATGGCTGGACCGTGATCGTCGGCCTGGGCAAGGGCAGCGAGCGGGTCGGCATCGTGACCCACGGCGACGTGCAGCCGGTCGACCCGAGCAAATGGAAGAAGTCGCCGTTCGTGCTGGACCGCACCAGCGAGCCGGGCAAGCTGATCGCGCGCGGCGCCGAGGACGACAAGGGACCGATCGCCACCGCGCTGTATGCGATGAAGAGCATCCGCGACCGCCAGATTTCGCTCGCCAAGCGCATCGAGCTGTACGTGTACATGGGCGAGGAATCGGACTGGGGCCCCCTGACCGAATTCCTCAAGACCCACGTGCCGCCGCAGATGAGCATCACGCTCGACGCCGAGTATCCGGTGGTGACGGCGGAGAAGGGCGGCGGCACGGTCGCCGTGACGATCCCGAAGGCCGGCGCCGTCGTGCCCGCGCCTGGCGCCGCCTACGTCGCCGAATTCAGGGGCGGTTCGTTCAACACCCAGATCCCCGAGGATGCTGAGGCGCTGGTAGTCAACGCCTCGCCCGGGATCGAACGGCAGGTGCGGGCGCGCGCCGCGGAGCAGGACGGCATGCGCTATACCTTCGAGCGCCAGGGCGCGAACCTGAAGGTGGTGGCGAAGGGACTGTCGGCCCACTCGTCCAAGCCGCAGGAGGGAGTCAACGCGGTCAGCATGCTGGCCGACGCGCTGGCGGTGCACGACTGGCCGAACACGGTCGCCGGCGGCGTGGTGAACTACCTGAACGACCTGGTCGGCACCGGCTATCGCGGCGAGAAGTTCGGCAAGATCGCCTACCGCGACGAGTTCATGGGGCCGATGACCTTCAAGCCGACCGTGATCCGCCAGCTGGACGACGGCATCGAGGTGGCAATCAATGTGCGTCGCCCGCGCGGCAAGACCACCGAGCAGCTGACGTCCGAGATCCAGGCGGCCCTGGACGACTGGCAGGCGCGCCGGGTGCCGCTGGCGAACGTCAAGGTGGGTGTGCGCGACCCGTGGATCCTCGAGACTGCGCCGCAGGTGCCGACGCTGCTGTCGACCTTCTCCTATTTCACCGGCATGAAGGATGCGAAACCGGTGGCGATCGGCGGCGGCACCAATTCGCGCCTGTTCCCGAACGCGGTCAGCTTCGGTCCGTCGATGCCGGGCCAGAAGTACACCGGCCATTCGGAACACGAGTTCATCACCACCAAACAGCTGCTGCTCAACCTGCAGATGTACACGGCGGTACTGGTCGACTTGGCCAAATAAACTCGCGCACTGCCGCAGTCGGTTGGCGGCATCTCCGCCAACCGACCCGATATCTCCCTCTTCCATGAAGTTGAAACACCGCTCTTGCCTACGTCAGGCGCCTAGGTGTTTTGCTTGCCAAAACGTGTAAATATTTCTAATCATGGTGTAGGTGCGAGCCTACAATAGTCATGATAGTCAGCGCCTGCCCAGGCGCTCCCCCTTGTGAATCCACGTCTTAGGCCGAGGGCTGTCTCGCCCCTGTGACAGCGCAGTATTGATACCCGGAAAATGAGCAAGTTCTAGGTAGAAAGTGTGGCGAAAACAGCATGCTAGGATCGGCTTTTAGCGCAGCGAGCGCGCCGATGCGTCGTCATCCGGCGTGCGCGTTCGCGCCCGACGTGACCGAACCTGAACTGTTGCCATGCATAGCAAAGACCTGAAGAAACCGGACGGACGCAACCTCACCCTGTACAGCAACGGGCTGATTCCCGATGGCATCGTCGCGCCGAGCCCGTTCCCGGATCCGCAGCATGCGAATCCGCACCTGCGCTGGCATTCGCTGCGCGGCGAATGGGTGACCTACGCCGCCTTCCGCCAGAACCGCACCTACCAGCCGCCGCCGCAATACAACCCGCTGGCGCCGACCGTCGACCAGGAACATCCGACCGAGATGCCGGCCGGCGACTACGAGATCGCCGTGTTCGACAACCGCTTCCCGTCGCTGGCGCTGGAGTCGCACGATCCGCCTACCGTGACGGTGCCGACCGCGCCGGCCAACGGCCATTGCGAGGTAGTAGTGTTCACGCAAGACCCGAACGCGGCGCTGGCCCACCTGCCGCTGTCGCGCATCGAACTGCTGCTGCAGGTCTGGGGCGACCGCACCACACGGATCGGCAGCCACCAGCACATCCACTACGTGCTGCCGTTCGAGAACCGCGGCGCCGAGGTCGGCGTGACCCTGCACCATCCTCACGGCCAGATCTATTCCTACCCGTTCGTGCCGTCGGTGCCGGCGCGCATGCTGGCGCAAGAGCGCGAATACTATCTGCAGCACGGCTCGAGCCTGCTGTGCGACATGGCGCGCGACGAGGCCGCCGACGGCCGGCGCGTGCTGTACCAGGACGAGTACGCGATCGCCTTCGTGCCGGCCTGCGCGCGCTATCCCTACGAGGTATGGGTGATGCCGAGCGGGCCATGCAAGGACTTCGCCGCGCTCACGCCGCCCCAGCGCGAAAGCCTGGCGCGCGCGCTCAAGACCGTGCTGCTCAAGTACGAGACCCTGTGGAACCGGCCTTTCCCCTACCTGATGGCCTGGTACCAGGCCCCGACCGACGGCGCCGAGCACCCCGAAACCCAGTTGCACGCCCAGTTCTATCCGCCTTACCGCACGCGCGACCGCCTGAAATACCTGGCCGGCACCGAGCTGGCGGCCGGCATGTTCGCGATGGACGTGCTGCCCGAGACCACGGCCTATGAATTGCAGCAGGTCGAGGTCAGCCTGGAGGAGGGCGCATGACGGGACTGGACATGCGGGCCACGGAGGTGGCCGACAAGCTGGCGCTGCTGCGCGCCACCCTGGTCCAGGAGGGCGCCGGCGCGCTGCGCCTGCGCGGCACCGACTGGTTCGCCTGGGTCACGGCGGGCGGCTCGAGCGCCGTGCTGCACACGACCGACGTCGGCATCGCCGAGGTGCTCGTCACGGCGGACGATGCCTGCGTGCTGACCGACGAGATCGAGGGCGAGCGCCTGCGCGCCGAGGAAGTCCCGGGCGGCTTCACCTTCCATATCGAGCCGTGGGCCGAGCCGGAACTGCGCGAGCGTTTCGTCGCGGGCGCGGCCCAGGGCCGGGCGGTGCTGTCGGACCGTCCCGTGGGCGACGAACGGCCGCTACCGCTGGCGCTGCGCCAGAGAAAACTGGTGCTGGGCGACGCCGAGCAGGCGCGCTACCGCCTGCTGGGCCGCGAGGCGGCCGAGGCGATGACCGAGGTGCTGCACCGCGCGCGTCCCGACTGGACCGAGCAGCAACTGGCCGGCGCCGGCGCCGAAGCCCTGTGGCGGCGCGGCATCCATCCGGCCCTGGTGCTGGCGGCCGGCGCGCGGCGCCTGCCCCTGTACCGCCACGCGACGCCATCGCACGAGCCGCTGGGCGAGCGCGCGATGCTGGTGTTCTGCGCGCGCCGCCATGGGCTGTATGCGAACCTGACGCGCTTCGTCAGCTTCGGCGGCGCGGGTTCGGCGCCCGAGGCCCAGCGCGCGCTGATGGACGTCGAGGCCACGGGCCTGGCGGCCGTCGAGCCGGGCAAGTCGCTGTCGAGCGTCTACCACGCGCTGGCCCAGGCCTACCACCACGCCGATGTCGAGGGCGCGATCCGCGAGCACCACCAGGGCGGCATTACCGGCTACCTGGCGCGCGAGATCGTGGCCACCGCCAGCACCGCGACCCAGCTCGAGGAAGGCATGGCCTTCGCCTTCAACCCGAGTTATGGCGGCATGAAGATCGAAGACACCTTTTTGCTCGGCCCGCAGGGGCTCGAGAACCTGACGTGCGACCCCGGCTGGCCGGCGCTCGACGTCCATGGCCGCAAGCGGCCGCTCTGGCTGGAGGCGCAGGCATGACCGTGAACACCGACACCTTCTTTGGCGGCGCGCCCGAAGTGAACGCCTCGGCCCCGGGCCGGGTCAACCTGCTGGGCGAGCACACCGACTACAACGACGGCTTCATGCTGCCGGTGGCCACGCCCCAGCGCACCATGGTGGCGCTCAGCCGCAGCGGCGACGACCATTTCCATTTCTATTCGCCGAACCTCGACGCGACCGTCACCTTCGCGAAGGATGGCAGCGCGCCGCAGGGCTTCGGCAGCTATATCGAGGGCTGCATCCGGCTGGTGCAGGCGGAGGGCATCGAGGTGCCGCCGCTGCGCGTGTATGTCGAGACCGACCTGCCGGTGGGCTCGGGCCTGTCGTCGTCGGCCGCGCTCGAGGTGGCGACCCTGCGCGCCATGCGCGCGCTGCTGGGTTTCGATCTCGACGACGTCAAGCTGGCGCAGATCGCCCAGCGCGCCGAGATCGAATACGCGCGGGTGAATTGCGGAATCATGGACCAGATGGCGTCCAGCCTGGCCGACGAGCGCAATATGCTGTTCATCGACGCCCGCACGCTGGAACATCGCCTGGTGCCGCTGCCGCCGGATACTGAACTGATCGTGGTCGACTCGGGCGTGGCGCGCAAGCTCGCCGCCAGCAAGTACAACGAGCGGCGCGCCGAATGCGAGGAGGGCGCGCGCAAGCTCGGCGTGCAGGCGCTGCGCGACGTGGCCGATCCTGCTTCCGTGGAGAGCCTGCCATCGCCGCTGCGCGAACGTGCGCGCCACGTGGTGCAGGAGAACCTGCGGGTGCTCGAAGCCGCCGAGGGCGTCAGCGCCGGGCGCTTCGGCGAATTGATGAACGCCTCGCACTTCAGCCTGCGCGACGACTACGAGGTCTCGATCCCCGAGCTGGACGCCCTGTGCGAGGCCTTGCGCGCGGCCCCCGGCGTGCTGGGGGCGCGCCTGACCGGCGCCGGCTTCGGCGGCGCCTGCGTCGCGCTGTGCCGCAAGGGCCAGGCGCAGCAAGCGGCCGCCAGCGCGCTGGCGGCGTATAACAAAGATGGACGCCAAGGCCGGATCCTGGTGCCGGTACCGACTGACAGAAAGGATGACGATGAACCAGTTTGAATATCCCCGTCCACAGCTGGTGCGCGACCAGTGGCTGAACCTGAACGGCAAGTGGCGCTTCTGCTTCGACGACGAGGGCCGTTATTTCATGCCGTCCGACGTCAAGGAATGGACGCACGAGATCACCGTGCCGTTCGCCCCCGAGACCGAAATGAGCGGCATCCAGGACACGGGCTTCCACCGCGTGGTCTGGTACCAGCGCGAGTTCGACATGCAGCCCAACGACGGGCGCACGATCCTGCACTTCGGCGCGGTCGACTATAGCGCGAAGGTCTGGGTCAACGGCCAGCTGGTGGCCGAGCACGAGGGCGGCCATACGCCGTTCGCGGCCGACATCACCTGCGCCATGAGCGCCGACGGCAAGCAGACCGTGACGGTGTGGGTCGAGGACGATCCGGCCGACCTGGCCAAGCCGCGCGGCAAGCAGGACTGGCTGCTCGATGCGCACTCGATCTGGTATCCGCGCACCACCGGCATCTGGCAGACCGTGTGGGTCGAACAGGTGGCGCCAACGTATATCCAGAAGCTGCGCTGGACCCCGGTGTTCGAGACCTACGAGATCGGCTGCGAAGTGTTCGCCGCCGGCGATATCCAGCAGGAACTGTTTGTCGAGGTCAAGATCTGGCATGGCGACCAGTTGCTGGCGGACGATTACTACAAGCTGCTGGCGGGCGAAGCGAACCGCAAGATCGCGCTATCCGACCCCGGCATCGACGACTCGCGCAACGAGATCCTGTGGAGCCCCGAGCGGCCGACCCTGCTCGATGCCGAAGTGACCCTGCGCTGCGGCGACGTGGTGCTCGATCGTATCCGCTCGTACACGGCGCTGCGCTCGGTATCGATCAACCGCGACCGCTTCATGCTCAATGGCCGTCCCTACCAGCTGCGCCTGGTGCTCGACCAGGGCTATTGGCCGGAATCGTTCATGACGGCGCCATCCGACCAGCACCTGAAGCGCGACGTCGAACTGGTCAAATTGATGGGCTTCAATGGCGTGCGCAAGCACCAGAAGATCGAGGATCCGCGCTTCCTGTACTGGGCCGACCGGCTGGGCCTGCTGGTATGGGAAGAAATGCCTTCGGCCTACCGCTTCAGCCCGCGCGCGATCACGCGCATGGTCAAGGAATGGACCGAGGCGATCGAACGCGACTACAGCCACCCCTGCATCATCGTGTGGGTGGCCTTCAATGAGTCGTGGGGCGTGCCCAACCTGACCCTGACCCAGGCCCACCGCAATGCGGTGGAAGCGCTGTACCACCTGACCCGCACGCTCGACTCGACGCGGCCGGTGATCGGCAACGATGGCTGGGAGGCGTCGGCCACCGACATCCTGGGCATCCACGACTACGACAGCGACCCGGAAAAAATCCTGGCGCGCTACGCCGTCACCGACCCGGTGCGCACCCTGTTCGACCAGCGGCGTCCCGGCGGGCGCATCCTGACGCTCGATGGCTTCCCGCATCGCGGCCAGCCGATCGTGCTCACGGAATTCGGCGGCATCGCCTACGATCCGAAGCAGACGCCGAACCCGGACGAGACTACCTGGGGCTATAGCCGCGCCCATACGGCCGAGAGCTACCTCAAGCAGTACCGGCGCCTGCTGCAGGTCGTCAATGAAACCTTCATGTTCAGCGGCTTTTGCTATACGCAATTCACCGACACCTTCCAGGAGGCCAATGGTTTGCTGAACGCCGACCGGACGCCGAAGCTGCCGCTGGAAGTCATCAGCAATGCGACGCGCAACATCCCGATGTTTCACCGCGAGGTGGAGGAAGGCAAGGACCCGGGCACGCCCTGAGCCCGGCTTGCTGTCCACCCGGCGGCGCAGCTGGCAGCGAAATCCCGGCGGCGCAGCGCGATCCCGTTAGCGCTGGATGGCGCCGCCCGTCACGTTGATGCGGTCGCCACTGCGGAAGTCGGGGGTGCTGTTGTGGGTGACGACTTGCGTGCTGCCGTCGTCCATGCGCACCGTGACGCGGTAGGACTGGCCGGAGCTGCCCGTGGCGCCGGCTGCCCCGCTCGCGCCCATCGAGGCATCGCCCTCGGTGATGCCGATCGCGGCCGGCAGGATCTCGATCGCCAGCACGGTGCTGTTGGGCGCCGCGGCTGCGCCGGCGGTCGAGGCGGTGCCGCCACGGTCGTCCTGCATGCTGGAGGTGCCGGAACCGCTGCTGCCGGAGGCGCCGGAGCTGCCCGCGCTGCCGCTGTTGTCCTGGATGCTCTCGGGGACCGAACCGGTCGCGCCCGAGGTGCCGGAGCTGCCGCTGGCGCCGTAGTCGCTCGTGCCCGTGCTGCCGCTCGTGCCGCTCGTGCCGCTGGATCCGCTCGACTTGTCGCCGCGCATGGCGGCGCACCCGGATATGGCGAGCGCGACCGCCAGCAGGCCCGCCATGGCCACGCTCTGGTGTGATTGCTTCATGATCAACTCCTCGTATTGGATGTTTAGTGGGGATGTGACGATGCCGCGCGCCACGAGGATAAGAGCGGGGAAGCGCGTCAGCGTTCCAGCTGACTTCCTTTGAAGGCGGGTTGGATCAAGCGAGAGGGTTCTTTGCGGAACCCGGACGGGAGATGATGGTCAACGTGGATGCGCCGACCTTGCCGACTGCGGCGCAGGCGCAAGCGTGTCCAGCACCGCCAGCAGGCTGGAGGCGAGGGTGGCGGCCGTGACGTCGACCAGCCAGTCGCGCACGTCGCCCGAGCGGTAGGGGAAGAAACCCTGCACCCATTCGTCCACGGCGCCCATCAGCGCGACCGCCAGCATCGCCTTCAGCGCGCGCTGCAGCGGCGTGCCGGTCGCGCCCAGGAACCACAAGGTGGCCAGGAAGGCATAGGTCATGCCGTGCAGCACGACACCGGACGCATAGGCGCCGACCTCGGCGCGCGCACCGGGGATCGAACCGGCGACCAGGATCGCCACCAGCCCGAGTAGGGCGAGGGCATGCAGGGCGCGGCGGACGTTGGTCGAGGGCTGCAGCAGGGACGACAGGGCGGGCATCGGGACGGGCGTGGACGGCGACGGCGTAAAACGCCCACCATACCATGCCATGCGGCCAATTGCCCGCACGCTCATTTTTGCTCAGATCGTCAGCGCCGGTTCACCGTCGGCGTAGTGGGCATCGAAGCAGCTCTGGCAATCGGCGCAGAACAGGTGGGCCATGCGCACGCTTCCCTGTCGCAGGACCAGTTTCAGGTGGGTTTGCTGGCACTTGGGGCAGACTTCGCGCACGCTGCCGAAGGTGAGCAGGTTGAGCGGCGTGCTGTCGTCATCCAGGCTGTCGACGACGGCATGGGGATTGAGTTCGCTGAGTACGAGGTCGCCATCGGCATGATGACGGCGGCAGGTGTCGGGTGCAGTGCTGGCTGCGGGTACACGTAGGTTCATAGGACGGGCTCCTTGGACGTTTCGTTGTACGTGTTCTTCCGAAGGGAGGATCGAATCGGAAGCGCGAACTTTATGATAGCCAAATCGACGCCGGCTACAAGCGCTGTGACAATATTTTTATTCGCAAGTTGCGCCAGGACAGAAAAAAATGCCCGCGAGTAGCGGGCACAACCCAAGATCGGGCCAAGAGATGCGAAATCGGTTGGTGTGTAGCACCCGGGGCGCCGCACGCCTGCTGCCATCAGGCATATCGGTTGCGTGTATGGCAGGTGATTTTTAGTATAGGCAGTCTTTGTGACGGGACAATGACCCAACGCAAAGGTTTGACGAGTCCGTCCGCCATACGTAGTAATACGTATCACGTATGTCAGGCAAAAAAAAAGCCCGCTCTTTCGCGGGCTTAAAACTATTTTCTTGGAGGAGAATAGTGGAGACAGGTGTAATTATCGGGGGCGCCTGAAAAAGTGTCCAATTGCGAGTTCGGATACCAGACATGCGTTTAGGTAATATCTCCCCCGAAACAACACCTTGACCTCACTCGCGCACCGGCACCGTGTAGTTCAGCGCCATGCGCCCGCCGTCGGCGTACAGGGTCTGGCCGGTCATGTACGAGGCGTCGTCGCTGGCCAGGAAGGCGGCGATGGCCGCCACTTCCTCGGGCTCGCCGCAGCGGCCCAGCGGCGTGCGCGACAGGATCGTGTGGCGCGCTTCCGGGCTGCCCAGCACGGCCTGCTTCGCCAGCTCGGTCAGGATCGTGCCGGGGCCGATCGCATTGACGCGGATCCCGTGCTGGGCCAGGGCGATCGACGCTACCCGGGTCAGCTGGTTGACGCCGCCCTTCGACACCACATAGGGCACCTGGTTCGGGATCGTCAGCTCGGCATTGACGCTCGACATATTGATGATGCAGCCGCCTGCGCCGCGCCTGACCATGTCGCGCGCCACCGCCTGGCTGCACAGGAACATCGATTTCAGGTTGATGCGCAGCACGCGGTCGAAGTCGTCTTCTTCGAGGTCGAGGAAATCGGCCGCGTGGGTCACGCCCGCATTGTTGACCAGGATGTCGACGCGCCCGAAGGCGTCCAGCGTGGCGGCCATCATCGCCTCGACCTCGCGCTTGACGCCGACGTCGGCGCGGAAGAAGCAGGCGGCTTCGCCCAGGCTGGCGGCGGCCTGCTCGCCCTCGGGCTTGAGGTCGACCAGCATCACGCGCGCGCCTTCGCGCACCAGGCGCTGGGCGCAGGCCAGGCCGATGCCCTGGCTGGCGCCGGTGACGATGGCAATCTTCTGGGTGAGTTTCATGGCGGGACTTTCGTTGATGTACAAGGACCGCCATTCTACCCACCGAGAATCTTTTGGGTTCCGCTGTAAGTTTTTCCTTCGGGCAGGTACTACACCGTTCATCACCATCCCAACGAGAATAACGATGATCCGGAAGAACCTTGCCCTGGCCTGGACCCTGTTCCTGGCGACCCTGATGTATGCGAGCCTGGCCGCCGCGACCACTACCCTGGAACCCTGCCACCTGCCTTACGTTGCCGAACGGGTCGAATGCGGCGCGCTGGAGGTGCCGGAAGACCGCGCCAACCCGGCCGGCCGCCGCATCACCCTGCATTACGCCCGCATCAAGGCCACGGCGAAGCCAGCCGCGCCCGACCCCCTGCTGGTGCTGGCCGGCGGCCCGGGCCAGGCCGCCATGGACTACGGCCCGCTCCTGGGAAGCGCCTTCCGCGAGGCGCGCAAGCGGCGCGACATCCTGCTGGTCGACCAGCGCGGCACCGGCAAATCGAGCCCGCTGCGCTGCCCGATGCCCGAGGCGGCGATCGCCCAGGGCGATACGGCGGCCGCCCAGGCCAGCCTGCGCGCCTGCCTGGCGGGGCTGGACGCCGACCCGCGCCACTTCCATACCGAAGCCGCCGTGGCCGACTTCGAAGACCTGCGGCGCGCGCTCGGCTACCGCCAGTGGAGCCTGTGGGGAGGTTCCTACGGCACCCGCACCGCGCTGGTGTATGCGCGCCTTCATCCCGCCAGCGTGCGCAGCATGGTGCTCGATTCGGTGGCGCCGCCGAACGCGCGCATCCTGCTGTCGTCGCGCCACGCCCAGGCCGCGCTCGAGCGCCTGCTGGCCGACTGCGCCGCCGATCGTGGCTGCGCCAAGGCCTTCCCGAACCTGGCGCGCGAGCTCGACACGGTGCTGGCGCTGCCGGCCCTCGGCCCGCACCATGGCGAAGCGGTGCCGCAACTGCTGCGCGGCGCCATGTACAGCGGCCAGCATGCCAGCGTGCTGCCGTTCGCCATCCACGCCGCCGCCAACGGCCGGCCGCAGCCCCTGCTTGGCCTGTACGATGCGCTTGCCGGCTGGAGCCTGGAAACCATGACCTTCGGCCAGACCCTGTCGGTGCTGTGCGCCGAAGAAGCGCCATTTCTCGACGCCGCCGCCATGCGGCAGGATGCTGCCGGCAGCCGTTTCGGCGACGCCTACGCCAAGGGCTGGCGCGACTGGTGCGCGGTCTGGCCGGCTGCCCGGCTCGACGCCGCGCTGACCCGCGCCGTGGCGTCCGACGTGCCGGCCCTGCTGCTGGCGGGAGGCCTCGATCCGGTCACGCCGCCGGAAAACGCCCACCTGGCGGCGCGCACCCTGCGCCACAGCCGGGTGCTGGTGGCCGCCGGCGCCGGCCACACCTTCAGCGGCGCCGGCTGCGCGCCGCGCCTGATTGCCGCCTTCCTCGAGCATGCCGATCCGGCTGCCGTGGATGGCGCCTGCCTGGCGGCGATCCGCCGGCCACCGTTCGTGCTGGCCGACGGCCAGCCCACCCTGTGAGGAACCCATCATGATCGTCGTGAACCAGATCGGCAAACGCTTCAAGACCTTGCAGGCGCTGGACGCCGTGAGCTTCACTGCAAGGCCCGGCACCATCACCGCGCTGCTCGGCCCGAATGGCGCCGGCAAGTCGACCTGCCTGCGCATCCTGTACGGCCTGCTGGCGCCGGACAGCGGCGCGGTCGCGATCGACGGCATCGACGTGGCGCGCGCGCCGCTCGCCGCGCGGCGCCGGCTCGGCATCGTCACCGACGAATTCGGGCTCTATGAACGGCTGACGCCGCGCGACCACCTGCGCTACTTCGGCCGCCTGCACGGCATGCGCGGCGCGATGCTGGAGCGCGCCATCGAGCGCGTGATCGAGGAAGTGGGATTGGGGGCCGAGGCGGGGCGTGCCTGCAAGGGTTTTTCGGCCGGCCAGCGCATCAAGGTGGCGCTGGCGCGCGCCTTGCTGCATGATCCTGCCGTGCTGGTGCTGGATGAACCGACGCGCGGGCTGGACGTGATGAGCACGCGCCTGGTGCGCGACGCGCTGGGAAGGGCGCGTGCACGGGGTGCGGCGGTGCTGCTGTCGACCCACGTGATGCAGGAGGCGGCGCAGTTGTGCGACCAGGTGGTGGTGCTGGCCGCGGGCAGGGTGCGCTTTGCCGGCACCACGCCGGCGCTGCTGGCGCAGACTGGCGGGAGCAGCCTGGAACAGGCATTCGTCGACGTGATCGGCAGCGATGAGGGGATTGCAGCATGAGGATCGATAAATTCGTAGAAGACTTGTGGATCGTGGTGTCGAAAGAGGTGATGGACGCCGTGCGCGACCGCCGTTCGATGATGGCCGGCCTGCTGTTCGCGCTGCTCGGGCCGTTCGTGCTGGCGGGCGTGCTCAAGGCCCTGATCGCGTCCGAGGTCGAGGCCGGCGCGCGGCCGCTGCACCTGGTCGGGGCGAGCCACGCGCCGGGACTCGTGCGGCACCTGGAAGCGGCCGGCGTCACGCTGCAGGCGAGCGAGGACGAGCCTGACAGCCTGCTCGCGCGCTCGCCTGGCGCGGTCGTGCTGGAAGTGCCGGCGCAGGCGCCGGACGCGCTGGCGCAGGGACGCACGGCCACGCTCGCCCTGTGGGCCGATATGTCGAACAGCGACGCCCGGCGCCAGGCCGAGCGGGTCCAAGCCCTGGTGGCAGCGTTTGGCGCCCAGCTGTCCGGCCAGCGCCTGCTGGGCGCCGGCGTGGCGCCGCATCATGCCAGCGCCTTGCGTCTCGAGTTGCGCGACATGGGCGGGCAGGGCGGCCGCACGGCGCTGATCCTGGGCGCGCTGCCGCTGTTCTGGTTGCTCGGCCTGTTCGTCGGCGGTTCGCACGTGGCGCTGGACGCGACCGGCGGCGAACGCGAACGCCGTTCGCTCGAGGCCTTGCTGGCGCAGCCGGTGGGCCCGGGCACGCTCTTCATCGGCAAATGGCTGACCGCCTCGCTGTTCGGCTACGTCAGCAGCGCCGCCGCGCTCCTGCTATCGGTGCAGGCGCTGGCCCGCCTGCCGCTGTATGAGGTGGGCATCGCCTTTGCACCGGATGGCGCAATGCTGGGGCAGATGCTGCTGATCCTGCTGCCGCTGGCGCTGCTGGT
The DNA here is from genome assembly GCF_030770395.1 of Telluria beijingensis. Lineage (GTDB taxonomy): Bacteria > Pseudomonadota > Gammaproteobacteria > Burkholderiales > Burkholderiaceae_D > Telluria > Telluria beijingensis. The sequence goes on from NZ_CP132480.1 coordinate 4,049,165, forward strand.
GGGCGCCCTGCAATGCGTGGTGGCGCTGCACGCCCGCACCCACAAGGAAGGCCAGATCTACCTCAACCTGCTGCAGCTGGCGCCGATGCTGCTGCTGGTGGAAGAACTCGGTTCGGCGTCCCCGGCCAGCGCCCACCTGCTGCCGCTACTGAGCCAGCACGCCCATCTCGGCGCGCTGGTGAGCGGACAGGCGCTGGCGCCGCAGCTGGTCGCCTTGTCGGTCGTTGGTTGCCTCGGCGCCACCGCCTTGCTGCTCGCCTTCGGCAGCCGGCGCCTGGGCAGCGAACGCTTCGTGTTCGGGCTGTGATGGGCGCAGTGCAGGATGCTGAATTCAAGCGCCTGATGGCCGAGCATGGCGGCCTGCTGGTGCGCTTCGCCGCCAGCTTCGAACGCGACCGCCATGCGCGCCAGGACCTGGTGCAGGACATCATGCTCGCCGTGTGGCAAGCCTTGCCGGCCTTTCGCGGCGAATCGAGCCTCAAGACCTATGTGATCGGCGTGGCGCACCGGCGCTGCGCCAGCCACGTGATGCGCGCGGTGGCGCAGCCGCAGCACGAGGAATTGAACGAAGACTGGGCCGACGAGCAGCCGGGGCCGGAAACCCTGGCCGGGTTGAACCAGCAGCAGCAACGGCTGCTGGGCGCGCTGCGCCAGCTGCCGGTGGGGCAGCGCCAGCTGGTGCTGCTGGCGCTCGAGGGCATGCGCTACGAAGAGATCGCGGACCTGCTCGGGATTTCGGTGAATAATGTCGGTGTGCGCCTGAACCGCGCAAAGGCCGCGCTCAAGGAAAGGCTGGAAGAACGATGAACGATGCGGATGAATGGGCCAGCCTGCAGGATGCCTGGGGCGCCGCGCCGCCTGCCGCCACGCCGATGCCGGATGTGTCCGCGATGATCGCGCGCGCAAGGCGCCAGCGCCACCTGATCGTGTGGACGATCGCCGGCGAATGGGCGCTGGCCTTGGTGGGCCTGGTGATGCTGGTGCGCGACTGGCCGCGGGCGACGGCGAGCGGCTACATGCTGCTGTGGTGGGTGTATTTTTTGGTGTTCATGGCGCTGGTGATGATCGGCTTCACCTGGACCCGCCTGGCGGCCTTGCGCGAGCCGGCCGGCGCCAGCCTGCGTGACTGGCTCGGGCTGCGCCGGCGGCGCGCCCTGCTCAGCCTGCGCCTGGTGCGGTGGACGCGCTGGTCGACCATCCCGATGCTGCCGGCGCCCTTCCTGACCCTGTTCACGGCGCGCGACGCCTGGTCCGCCGCGTGGAGTTCGGCGGCGATCGCCCTGCTATTGGCGGGCGGCTTGCTGTGGGCGCGCGACAAGGCGCGCCGCATGAAGGCCGAACTGGCCGAGGTCGACGCGCTCGAGCGCGAATGGCTGGACGAGCCTACAGCATGAGCGGCCGGTCGGGCAGTTCGTTGGCCCGCTCGCCGCTGGACGGGAAGTGCTGGCGCAGCAGGTCGTTCACCTGCCCGACGGCGGCCAGGGTGGCGTCGTGGAAGCGCCCCTGCCTGAAGCCATCGGTCATGGTGCGGCACACCGCCTGCCAGGTGGCGGCGTCGATCTTGCGGTCGATGCCGCGGTCGGCCACGATGTCGACCTTGTGCTCGGCCAGGTTCACGTAGATCAGCACCCCGCAATTGTCTTCGGTGTCCCACACGCCGTAGTCGGCGAACAGGCCCAGCGCGCGCTGGCGGTTGGTGACGCCTTCCCAGGCCGCCTCGAGCGGCAGGGACTTCTCGACGATCAGGCGCACCTCGCCGCGGTGGGTGCGCTCGCCCAGGTCGATGGCCTCGGCGATCGCGTCCAGGGTCTCGTCCGGGAAAGCCTGTTTCGCCTCGCGCGCGCTGCTACGCCAATGGCGCCAGGCGCGCCCCATTTTCTGTCCAAACGATGCCATTACCAGTCTCCCGAGGCGCCGCCGCCGTCGAAGCTGCCGCCGCCGCCCGAAAATCCGCCGCCGCCGAAGCCGCCGCCCCCGCCGAAGCCGCCACCGCCGCCCCGGCTCATGCTGCCGATAATATTGCCGAGGACGAAGCCGGTGGTGGCGCTGCCCCAGTGCGACTGGCCGCGCCGGGTGCCGATCGTGCGGCCGCGCGGCCGGAACACCGAGCGCAGCATCGAGGCGCCGATGATGATCAGGAAGATCGCCCACAGCGGGAAGCCACCGTCGTCCGACGTTTGGCGCTGCTGCTGTTGCTGGGGCGGCGCCGGGAAGGCTTCCTGGTTGAGCAGGGTGGCGATGGCGCCGACGCCGGCCACCAGGCCCTCGTAATAGTGCTCTTGCCGGAAATGCGGCGCGATCACGTCCTGCAGGATGCGCTTCGACTGGGCGTCGGTCAGCACGCCCTGCACGCCGCGCCCGGCTTCGATGCGCAGGCGGCGCAGCGACGACGGATTGTCGCGCGCCACCAGCAGCAGCACGCCGTCATCGACGCCCTTGCGGCCCAGTTGCCAGGCATCGGTAACGCGGATGCTGTACTGCTCGATGGCCTCGGGCTCGGTCGACTTCACCAGCAGCACGGCGATCTGGCTGCCAGTCTTGGCTTCGTAGTCGGCCAGCACGGCTTCGAGACGCTGGCGCTGCGCCGCGTCCAGCATGCCCGCCTGGTCGGTGACGCGCGCGGTCAGCTTCGGCACGTCCTGCAACTGGGCGAAGGCCGGAACGGCGGCCGCCAGCGCCAGCAGCAGGATGCCGAAGAATCGTGAAAGCGCAGCCATCCGCGCTTACTTGCCGAAGTCGACCGTCGGCGCGGTCGAAATCGCCTTCTCGTTCTCGACGGTGAACGAGGGCTTGGTTTCATAGCCGAACACCATCGCGGTCAGGTTCTTGGGGAACTGGCGCACGGTGACGTTGTAATCCTGGACCGAGGCGATGTAACGCTGGCGCGCCACCGTGATGCGGTTCTCCGTGCCCTCGAGCTGGGACTGCAGGTCGCGGAAGCTGGTATCGGCCTTCAGGTCGGGGTATTTTTCGGAGACCATCATCAGGCGCGACAGGGCGCCCGACAGCTCTCCCTGCACCTGCTGGAACTTCTGGAAGGCCTCGGGGTTGTTCAGCACCTCGGGCGTGATCTGGAAACTGGTGGCCTGTGCGCGGGCGCGCGTCACCGCCTCCAGGGTCGCGCTCTCGTGCGAGGCATAGCCCTTGACGGTATTGACCAGGTTGGGGATCAGGTCGGCGCGGCGCTGGTACTGGTTCACCACTTCGCTCCAGGCCGCCTTGGTGGCCTCGTCCTTGGTCTGGAAGTCGTTGTAGCCGCAGCCGGACAGCAGGGCGCCGGCGAGCACGGCGCCGCCGACGAAACGGATCAGGCGAAGAAAACGGGAGTTGGTCATGATGTTGTTTGTCTGTACAAGTTGTCGAATGATCAAAATATACCTGAAACATGGGGTGGCTGGCGTCCCTGTCGGGGCTAGCGGTACAATAATGGGTTTGCAATTACAAAGATACAAGGGGCTAGAGGTGAATTTCATCAACAAACTTTCCGCCGCATGGACCCGCAACGACTCGCTGCTGTGCGTCGGCCTCGACCCTGACCTGGCGCGCCTGCCTGCGCACCTGCAGGGCCAGCCGGACGCCATCGTCCAGTTCTGCAAGGCCATCATCGACGCCACCGCCGACCTGGCCTGCGCCTTCAAGCCGCAGATCGCCTATTTCGCCGCCCTCGGCGCCGAAGACCAGCTGGAAGAAATCTGCCGCTACCTGCGCGAGACCTACCCGCACATCCCGCTGGTGCTGGACGCCAAGCGCGGCGACATCGGCGCTACCGCCCACCAGTACGCGCGCGAAGCCTTCGAGCGCTATGGCGCGGACGCGGTGACGGTCAGCCCCTATATGGGCTTCGATTCGGTCGAGCCGTACATGGAATGGCCGGACCGCGGCGTGATCGTGCTGTGCCGCACCTCGAACGCGGGCGGTTCCGACCTGCAGTTCCTGGACGTGGGTGGCCGCCCGCTGTACCAGCACGTGGCCCAACTGGTCGCCGAAAAATGGAACCGCAATGGCCAGTGCGCGCTGGTGGTGGGCGCGACTTTCCCGGACGAGATCGCGCAGGTGCGCAAGCTGGTGGGCGACATGCCGCTGTTGATCCCGGGCGTGGGCGCCCAGGGCGGCGACGTGGAGGCGACCGTCAAGGCTGGCCGCACGGCAGGTGGTGCGGGCATGATGATCAATTCGTCGCGCGCGATCCTGTATGCGGCGCCGCAGGAGGGCGAGGATTTCGCCGCGGCGGCGCGGCGTGTGGCGCGTGAGACGCGTGATGCGATCAATGCGCATCGTCAAGGGTGAGTTGATGTTTTAACGTTGGTGGTGCTGGGTGAGGCACTTGGGTTCCCGCCTTCGCGGGAACGACGTTGTCGACGTGTGCGAAAAGCACCAGTACGAGCTTCGGCCACGTACTTCAGCACGTCGTTCCCGCGAAGGCGGGAACCTAAGTTTCGAGATCAGCCCCCAGCTCGATACCTATCCGGCGCGATCGACTCCGCATAGTCATAGAGTGCCCCAAGAATCTCCTCGGCCCGCTCGTCCGCCGTCTCCGACAACGCATCGATCTCGGTAAACAACTGGTCCACCGTGCGCGCCCCATGCTCGCCTTCGAACAGCCGCGCCGCCCGGTGCGCCTCCCACAGCTGCATCTCGTCTTCCGACAAGGTCTGCGGGAAGTTGCGCGCGCGGTAGCGGAATAGCAGCTCGTTGAGGCGCTCGTCCTCGAAGCTGACCCGCCTGGCCAGCGCCTCGGGCTTCTGCATGCGCAGCGCTTCCAGCTGGCGCCGGTCGTCGCGGCTGACGAAGCCGCCGTACAGGTCTTCATCGACGTCCACCGGCTCGCGCGCGCCGGATTGCCCCAGCACCTGGGCCCACACAGCTTTCATGTCCGGCCCGCCGGCCACCAGCGCCGCATGCGCGCGGCCCCGTTCCAGGTCGATGTCCCAGCGCGCGGCCAGCTCGGGCCGCAGGGTCTTGAGGTTCCCGACCAGCATCGGCGATTTGTTCAGGTGCACGCTCTTGACCGGCAGCCGCGTCACGCCCTCGGGCAAGTCGCTGGCGCGGGTGTACATGCGGGTGCGGATGGTCTCGGCGTCGAGCGCGAACAGTTCGGACGGGTCGTGGCGGCAGTCCCAGACCAGCACCTCGTTCTTGTTGGTCGGGTGCTGGGCCAGCGGATAGACCAGGCCCAGGCAGCCATATTCGACCGGGAACATGCCCGATACATGCAGGAAGGGCTGGCGCTGGCTGGGGTCGAGGTGCAGGCCCATCTCGCTCGCGACCCGGTCCTTGCGCCGCAGCTCGAGGCAGAAGTCGAACAGGCGCGGCTGCTTGTCCCGGATCAGGCGCGCCAGGGCGATGGTGGCGCGCACGTCGGACAGCGCATCGTGGGCCGCTTCGTGCGCCAGGCCGTTGGCCGCGCTCAGGTGTTCCAGCCTGAAGCTGGGCTTGCCGTCTTCGCGGGTGGGCCATTCGATGCCTTCCGGGCGCAGTGCGTACACCATGCGCACCACGTCGAGCAGGTCCCAGCGGCCGCAGCCGTGCTGCCACTCGCGCGCATACGGATCGATCAGGTTGCGCCAGAACAGGAAGCGGGTGACTTCGTCGTCGAAGCGGATCGTGTTGTAGCCGACGCCGATCGTGCCGGCCTCGCTGAAGGCGGCTTCGATCTGGCGCGCGAACTCATGTTCGGGCACGCCGTGTTCCAGGCAGTGCTGCGGCGTGATGCCGGTGATCAGGCAGGATTGCGGGTCGGGCAAAAAATCATTGGCCGGCTGGCAGTACAGCATGATCGGCTCGCCGATCTCGTTGAGGTCGGCGTCGGTGCGGATTGCGGCGAACTGGGCCGGGCGGTCGCGGCGCGGGACCGCGCCGAAGGTTTCATAGTCGTGCCAGAGAAAGGTATGCGGGCTCATGTGTTGTTGTTGTGTGGGCTGCGATGACAGCGTCAACCGGCATGGTGGCACATCCACGCCGATCAGTCACGGTCAGCCGTAGTGCGCTAGCAGGAGTCCTGGGCGCAGACCCGGTCGCGTCCGGCCTCCTTGGCGCGGTACAGGGCGGCGTCGGCCGCCGCCATCAGGCTGCGCTCGTCGTCGCCGTTGGCCAGGCTGGCCACGCCGAACGAGCCGGTCAGGTGTGGCAGCGGCAGCCGCATGTCGGGGAACACGACCGCCAGGCGCAGGCGCTGGCACAGGCGCTCGGCCACCATCGCGGCCAGCTGCGGCGGGGTGTCGGGCAGCACGGCCAGCATCTCTTCGCCGCCATAGCGCACCGCGAAGTCGGACGGACGCAGCGCGCCGCGGATCACGCTGGCGGCGGCCGCCAGCGCGGCGTCGCCCGCGATGTGGCCGTGGGTGTCGTTGAAGCGCTTGAAGTGGTCGAGGTCGATCATCACCAGCGACAGCGGGCTGCCGTCGGTCGCCGCGCGCGCGACCAGCTTGGGCAGCATCTCGTTGAGCCAGGCGCGGTTGTACAGGCCCGTGAGCGGATCGTTGAGCGACAGCTGGCGGTAGAATTCGCCCAGCTTCTGGCGCCGCCGCAGCAGGGCGTTGGCGGCACGGATCCGGAACGACAGCAGGCGCAGCAGGTTACGGGCCAGCACGCCGGACCGTTCGACCAGGGTCCACACCATGTCGGGTTCGATCACCAGCAGTTCCGTCGCTTCGAGCGCCGTCATCGCCGCCAGGTTCACCGCATCGTCGAGCACCGCCTGCTCGCCGGCGCTCTCGCCCGGCAGGATGCGGCTGGTATTGCTCTCGTCGCCGACATGGGCGTCGGGCGCGATCTCGAGCTGGCCCGAGAGCACGATGTACAGGCGCGCCTGGCCGCCGTCGTCGATGCGCTCGCCGCGCGCCACGCGCACGACGGCGCAGCCAGCCAGCAGGGCGGCGATGGCGGGATCGGTCTCGTCGCGAAACAGCTGCAGGTCGCGAAGTGTTGTACGGGAAGCACCGAAGGTGCCGATCTGTTCCAAGTGGGTCCTCGCGCGGGGGCGGATGTGGTTGAGCCGGATGATCGGCGAGATGATAGCCTATCGGGCCGGCGCTGCGTATTCGGCGAATCTTAAACAACGATGGTGAAATCACGGCATGACTGATTCTGACAATTCATTCGTCGACGCGCTCGGGCAGGTCCACCGGCCGGCGCCCGGCGCCCGCATCGTATCGCTGGTGCCGTCGATCACCGAACTGCTGTGCGAGCTGGGCCTGGCGCCGCAGCTGGTCGGCCGCACGGGCTTCTGCATCCATCCAAAAGAGGTGGTCGCCGGCATCGCCAAGGTGGGCGGCACCAAGGATGTCAATCTCGACAAGATCCGCAAGCTGGCGCCGACCCACGTCGTGGTCAATATCGACGAGAACGAAAAGCCGACCTACGAAGCGCTGGCGCAGTTCGTGCCGCACGTGGTGGTGACCCATCCGCTGGTCCCGCAGGACAACCTGGCGCTGGCGCGGCTGATGGGCGGCATCTTTTGCGTCGACGCCGCGGCCGCCGCCTGGTGCGCAGAATTCGAGGAAGAACTGGCGCGGCTGCGGGCCATGGCGCGCGGCCCCGCGCGCACGGTCCTGTACTGCATCTGGCAAGACCCGTGGATGAGCGTATCGCAAGACACGTATATCGCCGCCATGCTGGCCGAACTGGGCTGGCGCGTGCCCGACCTGGGCGCGGCGCGCTATCCCCGTTTCGACTGGTCGGAAGCTCTGGTGGACGGGCTCGACGCCGTGCTGCTGTCGACCGAACCCTACCGCTTCACCGAGGCGCATGCGGACGCGCTGGAAAAGCAGGTCGGCATTCCGGTGCTGCTGGTCGATGGCGAGATGATGTCGTGGTATGGCAGCCGCGCGCTGGCGGGCCTGCGCTACCTGCGCGCGTTGAGGGCGATGCTGGAAGGGAGCCCGCACGGGGCGGGCTGAGCGCAGGCCCGCAGTGGGCCTGCGCAGGCGCCGGATTACATATCCGTCAGGTGCTTGTCGGCGGTCGGATCTTCGGTATGCGTGATCGAGGCGGCGCGCTGCTTGTCTTGCAGGCGGCCGATCGCGCTGTCGAGGGCGCGCGCCAGCTTGCCGCCGGCATTGTTGATGGCCTGGTGCAGGTCGTTCGCGTGCTCGTGGATCACGATCGGCGCAACGCCGGTCAGGCGTGCCTCGAGCATGCACGAATTGCCGCCGTCCGCTTTTTTCTCCTTGTTCTCATTACTCAAGTGCACGTCAACGCGGTTGACGTGGTCGCCGAAGCGACCGATGGAGGAGCGCACGACGGTTTCCACGTGCTCGTCCAGGCCTTGATGCTTGTTAATGGTGTTGTCGGTATTTACGTTGATCTGCATGGATGGCTCCTGTAGTCGTTATGGCTTCATCTTACACCGGCCGCGGTTTTCGCCGCGCCCGCTCCACTTGTTGTCTTGATAAGCCCAATTTGTATCTTCGTTGCATTATTTCCACATTGCAATTTATTGCTCGTCTTGTAGGATTACTCCTACTAGAATCCGGTGGACTACCAAATCTATCGAATTGTTACGGAAGTTGATTCCAGCGCGCTCGGGATTGGCCGTTAAGGCAGCATTCAATGATGATAAATCGATAAAAACGCGCGAGCATTCACAGTAGGCGTCGCTGGCGCACTCTCAGAGAACGGAGAACAAGATGCAATTGAAGCAACTGAAAATCGGGCAGCGCCTCGCGCTCGGGTTCGGCCTCGTGATGGTCCTGCTGCTGGTGGTGCTGGGCACCGGCATCCAGAAGCTGCAGGCCATCGATGCGCTGCTGGTCAAGGTGGTGGAGGAGAACAACGTCCGGATCGATGCCGCCGCCACCATGCGCGACAACCTGCGCCGGATTTCGATCGCGGTGCGCGACATGACGATCGTCACCGACGACGCCGCGATGCAGGAGCAGGGCAAGACCATCGCCGACGCCAGGACCGGCTACCAGCGCGCCGACGCCACGCTGGCCGGCTTGATCGTCACCGACGAGGGGCGCGCCATCCATGCGAAGATCGTTGCCGCCAGCGATGCCGCGCTGCCGCTGATCGCCAGGGCCCAAGGATTCGCCCAGGCCAATGACCTCGAAGGCGGGCGCGATTTCCTGCTCGGCCAGATGGCGCCGGCGATGCGCGCCTGGTCGGCGGCGATCGACGAGATGGTGGCCTTGCAGGCCACGCGCAATGCCGAAGACCAGGCGCATGGCCGCGAAGCCTATTCCCAGGCCATGGTCCTGATGCTGGCGGTGGGCGGCTTCGCGATCCTGGCCGCGGTGGCGATCGCCTGGCTGATCAGCCGCTCGATCATCAAGCCGCTGAACCGGGCGGTGGTCGTGGCGCGCACCGTCGCCGCGGGTGACCTGAGCAGCGAGATCGCGGTCACCTCGACTGACGAAACCGGCCAGCTGCTGTCCGCCCTGAAAGAGATGAACGACAACCTGCGCGCCATCGTCGGCCAGGTGCGCGACGGCACCGAGACCATCGCCACCGCCTCGGACGAGATCGCGTCGGGCAACCTCGACCTGTCGAGCCGCACCGAGCAGCAGGCCAGCTCGCTGGAAGAGACCGCCTCGTCGATGGAAGAACTGACCTCGACCGTCAAGCAGAACGCCGAACACGCACGCCAGGCCAACGGCCTCGCGCGCTCGGCGTCCGACGTCGCCACCCGCGGCGGCGCGGTGGTGTCCGACGTGGTCGAGACCATGGGCGCGATCCACGCCTCGGCCAGCAAGATCGTCGACATCATCTCGGTGATCGACGGCATCGCCTTCCAGACCAATATCCTGGCGCTGAATGCGGCGGTCGAAGCGGCGCGCGCCGGCGAGCAGGGGCGCGGCTTCGCGGTCGTGGCGAGCGAGGTGCGCAACCTGGCCCAGCGTTCGGCCAGCGCGGCGAAGGAAATCAAGACCCTGATCGACGATTCGGTGGCCAAGGTCGACGAGGGCAGCCGCCTGGTGAGCCAGGCCGGCGCCACCATGAGCGAGATCGTGGTGAGCGTCAAGCGCGTCACCGACATCATGGGCGAGATCACGGTGGCCAGCCACGAGCAGGAAAACGGCATCGAGCAGATCAACCAGGCGGTCAGCGAGATGGATGCGGTGACCCAGCAGAATGCGGCCCTGGTGGAAGAAGCGGCGGCGGCCGCCCAGTCGTTGAAGGAACAGTCGAGCCGCCTGGCCGAGACGGTCAGCGTGTTCAACCTCGGTGGCGTCCAGCGCCAGGCCGGCGCGGTGCGTAGCGCAGCGCCGCGTGCGGCGAGCAGCCAGCGCGCGCTGGCCGTCGCTTAAGGAACGGACTTCAGCGCCTGCTCTTTTTCATGGTGCGGGAAGCGGTCCATTTTCGAGAGCACCGGGAACAGCACCGCCCATAGCCCGGTGACCGCCAGCGTGGCGACGCCGCCCAGCAGGATGGCGCGCGTCAGGCCCAGCCAGCCGGCGGTGACGCCGGATTCGAATTCCCCCAGCTCGTTCGAGGCGCCGATGAACACCGAGTTCACGGCGCTGACCCGGCCGCGGATCTCGTCCGGCGTTTCGTACTGCACCAGCAGGTGGCGGATATAGACGCTGACCATGTCGCCCACGCCGAGCAGGAACAGGGCGCCGATGGCGATGGGGAAGCTGTCGGTCAGGCCGAGCAGGATCACGCACACGCCGTACAGCGCGACGCCGCCGAACATCCAGGCGCCGACCCGGCGCGTGATCGGGAACATCGCCAGCGTGATCGAGCACAGGGCGGCGCCGACGCCGGGCGCGGTGCGCAGGAAACCGAGTTCGGTCGGCCCTGCGCCCAGCACGTCGTGGGCATAGGCCGGCAGCAGGGCGGTGGCGCCGCCGAACAGCACCGCGAACAGGTCGAGCGAAATCGCGCCCAGCACGATCGGGCGCGAACGCACGAAGCGCAGGCCTTCGAGCAGGGTATGCCAGCTGACCGGCGCCTTGTTGATCACCTGCTGGATGCTGCGCGTGTTCGAGATCAGGAACACCGCCAGCGCCAGCAGGGTGGCGGAGGTCATGTGCACCACCTGCGCGCCGAATACGTACAGCAGGCCGCCGACGATCGGCCCCACGATCATCGCCACGTGCATGGTCGACGAGCCGAGCGCCACCGCCTGGCTGAATTCGCGGTCGGACACCAGGTTCTTGAGCACCGCCTGCGAGGCCGGCATCATGAAGGCGCGCGCGCTGCCGAACACCACCAGGATCGCGAACACCGGCCAGATCACCGTGCTGCCGCTGGCGGTGAACGCGATCAGCAGCGTGCTGCACAGCAGCTGCACCGCCATGCAGGCCATCACGATGATGCGCCGGTTGTAACGGTCGGCCACGTGGCCGGCCCACAGGATGAACAGCAGGAACGGCGCGAACTGCGCCAGGCCGATCAGGCCCAGGTCGAACAGGCTGCCGGTGATCTGGTACACCTGCCAGCCGATCGCCACGCTCTGCATCTGGACCGCGAAGGTGGCCAGGAAGCGGGCGCCAAGGTAGAAGGCGAGGTTGCGGTTGCGCAGGACGCCGAGACGGCTGGACGGGGAGATGAGCGACATCGATCGATCTACACGCCTGCCAGGTCCGCTTCGGTGGTGAACGAATCGGCGAAGAACTCGTCTTCCGGCAGGCCGCACAAGGCGGTGTAGTCGCGCCGCGCGCTGTCGACCATGATGGGCGCGCCGCAGGCGTAGACCTGGTGGCCGGAGAGGTCGATGAGGTCCTGCATGACGGCCGCGTGCACGAAGCCGGTGCGGCCCGTCCAGCCGTCCTCGGGCAGCGCGTCCGAGATCACCGGCACGTAGGTGAAGTCGGGCAGTGTGGTTTCCCAGGCCCGGCACAGTTCGTCCATGTACAGGTCTTGCGGACGGCGGCCGCCCCAGTACAGGGCGACCTTGCGGGTCGACTTCAGGTGCATCAGGTGCTCGACCAGCGCCTTGACCGGGGCGAAGCCGGTGCCCGAGGCCAGCAGCACGATCGGCTTGTCGGACTCTTCGCGCAGGAAGAACGTGCCGAGCGGGCCCTCGAAGCGCAGGATGTCGCGCTCCTTCATGGCGCCGAATACGTGGTCGGTGAACAGGCCGCCCGCCAGGTGCCGGATATGCAGCTCGAGCGGACCTTCGAACGACGGCGCGTTGGCGATCGAGTAGGCGCGGCGCTTGCCGTCCTTGAGCAGGAATTCGATGTACTGGCCGGCGCGGTAGGCCAGCAGCTCGTTGGCCGGCAGCTGCAGCCTGACGATCGCGACGTCGGGCGCGGCCTTGTGGATGGACGTGACGCGGGTCGGCATCTTGCGCAGCGGGTAGTCGGAACTGCCGCCGACTTCGCGCGCTTCGATCACCAGGTCGGCGCCGGGCACCGCGCAGCAGAACAGCGACATGCCGCCGGTCTTTTCAAGATCGCCCAGGGCGCGCTGCTGGTGCGGCTTGTGCGTCACCGTGCCGTCGACGACCTTGCCTTTGCAGGAGCCGCAGGCGCCGTTCTTGCAGCCGTAGGGCAGGCCGATGCCGGCGCGGATGGCAGCGGAAAGGACGGTTTCATCGGCCTCGCAGGTGAACTGGCTGCCGCTGGGCTGGACGGTGATCTGGAAGGTCATGCGAATTCGGTGGTTGGTGCGCGAGAGCGCAAGTGGTTGATCCGATGGCGGTTTTTTCTGCGTAGCAGACCACTATTCTACACCGTGCCCGGCGCGGCCGCGGACCGCTGTGCTACAGTGGCCGCCGTCCTCCACCATCCCCGCGATTCCATGCCAGCTCGTCCCGCCTTTGCCCGTCCCCGCCTGCTCATCGTCGGTTGCGGTGACGTCGGCATGCGCCTGCTGCCGCTGCTGGTTGCGAAGTACCGGGTGTTCGCCGTCACCAGCCAGCCCGAGCGCCGCGCCGCCCTGCGCGCGCTGGGCGCGGTGCCGCTGGTGGCCGACCTGGACCGGCCTGCGACATTGGGGCGCCTGCGCCACCTGGCGCCGTGGGTGCTGCACCTGGCGCCGCCCCAGCCCGATGGAGAATACGATCGCCGCACGCGCCACCTGGCCGCGGCGCTCGGCAAGGTCGAGCGCATGGTGTACGTGAGCACCAGCGGCGTGTACGGCGATTGCGGCGGCGCGCTGGTGTCCGAACACCGGCCGGTGGCGCCGCGCAATGCGCGCGCGCGGCGGCGCGTGGACGCGGAACGCGTCCTGCGCGCCTGGGCCCTGGCCAACGGCACGGCGCTCTCGATTCTGCGGGTGCCGGGCATCTATGCTGACGACCGCCTGCCGCTGCGCCGGCTGGAGCAGGGCACGCCGGCCTTGCGCGCGGAAGATGACGTGTATACCAGCCACGTGCACGCCGACGACCTGGCGCGCATCGTGCTGGCGGCGCTGCTGCACGGCCGGCCGGGCCGGGTGGTGCACGCGGTGGACCGCACGCGCATGAAAATGGCCGATTACTTCGACACCGTGGCCGACGCCTTCGGCCTGGCGCGCCCGCCGCGCCTGGCGCGCGCCGAACTGGAGACGGCGGTCTCGCCGATGCTGCTGTCCTTCATGTCCGAATCGCGCCGCCTGGACGACACGCGCCTGCGGCGCGAACTGCGGGTGCGCCTGCGCCACCCTGACGTCGCCACGACGCTGGCGCGCCTGGCGGCGGCGCGCACCGAGTCGCTAGCGTAAGAATTTGGTAAGCATTATTTTTCGACTATCTGTATAATTTCGCGTCTCGCGAAAATCGCCGAATAAATGCCGATGGTTTGCCTCTTTCTGCTAATTTCTCGCGGCCTCGCGTTGAAATATCTGAATTAATAAAAATACTGAAAGAGCCATGCCGATTCGCCGCCTTCCACCCGGCGCGGAGTACGACCCCAACCGGGTCCTCGACGCCATCATTTCCCGCCTGCGCCTGAAGAACGATGCCGCCCTGTCGCGGCTGCTGGAGGTCGCGCCGCCCGTCATCAGCAAGATCCGCCACAGCACCCTGCCGATCGGCGCCACGCTGCTGATCCGGATGCACGAGGAGAGCGACTTTAGCATCGGCGAACTGCGCGCGCTGATGATCCGGAAGGGCAGCGAAGTGGCGCACGACGGCGCCAAATAAGCCGACAGCCGGCATGCGGCCAGGGCCGCCGTGCCGGCTGTCGGGTCGGGCAGGTGGATCAGGCGGCTTGCGCGACCTTGCCCGGCGCTGCGCACCATGCGGTGTCACCGGCCTGGGCGGCCTGCTTGCCCGGGGCTGCGCACCATGCGGTATCACCGGCTTGGGCGGCCTGCTTGCCCGGGGCTGCGCACCATGCGGTGTCGGCGGCTTGGGCGGCCTGCTTGCCCGGGGCTGCGCACCATGCGGTGTCGGCGGCTTGGGCGGCCTGCTTGCCCGGGGCTGCGCACCATGCGGTGTCGGCGGCTTGGGCGGCCTGCTTGCCCGGGGCTGCGCACCATGCGGTGTCGGCGGCTTGGGCGGCCTGCTTGCCCGGGGCTGCGCACCATGCGGTGTCGGCGGCTTGGGCGGCCTGCTTGCCCGGGGCTGCGCACCATGCGGTGTCGGCGGCTTGGGCGGCCTGCTTGCCCGGGGCTGCGCACCATGCGGTGTCGGCGGCTTGGGCGGCCTGCTTGCCCGGGGCTGCGCACCATGCGGTGTCGGCGGCTTGGGCGGCCTGCTTGCCCGGGGCTGCGCACCATGCGGTGTCGGCGGCTTGGGCGGCCTGCTTGCCCGGGGCTGCGCACCATGCGGTGTCGGCGGCTTGGGCGGCCTGCTTGCCCGGGGCTGCGCACCATGCGGTGTCGGCGGCTTGGGCGGCCTGCTTGCCCGGGGCTGCGCACCATGCGGTGTCGGCGGCTTGGGCGGCCTGCTTGCCCGGGGCTGCGCACCATGCGGTGTCGGCGGCTTGGGCGGCCTGCTTGCCCGGGGCTGCGCACCATGCGGTGTCGGCGGCTTGGGCGGCCTGCTTGCCCGGGGCTGCGCACCATGCGGTGTCGGCGGCTTGGGCGGCCTGCTTGCCCGGGGCTGCGCACCATGCGGTGTCGGCGGCTTGGGCGGCCTGCTTGCCCGGGGCTGCGCACCATGCGGTGTCGGCGGCTTGGGCGGCCTGCTTGCCCGGGGCTGCGCACCATGCGGTGTCGGCGGCTTGGGCGGCCTGCTTGCCCGGGGCGGCGCACCATGCGGTGTCGGCGGCTTGGGCGGCCTGCTTGCCCGGGGCGGCGCACCACGCTGTGTCGGTGGCCTGGGCGGCCTGCTTGCCTGGCGCTGCGCACCAGGCGGCATCGGCTGCCTGCTTGCCCGGCGCTGCGCACCAGGCGGCGTCGCCCTTGACGACGACGCCGAATTCGGCCTCGTAGATCTCGCGCATGCGCTCGCCGGCGCGGGTGCGTTCTCCGTCGTCGGCGCCGGCGCCCATGCCGACGTAGGGGTAGTGGTGCAGGAAGAAGCCGAAGGTGGCTTCGCAGTCGCGTGCGTACTTCATGGTGTCGAGGATGTGATAGTGCCAGAAGGTGTCGACATCCACGGTCGGCGAAGCGCCGTCGTCCGGGTACTTCTTCATCAGGAACAGGAAGCGGCGGTACTCGGCTTCCACGGCGTTGGCGCGGCGTTCGGACCAGCCTTCGCCCGACTCCACATGCATCAGCTTCATTTTGATGGGCGCCAGGTCGAGAGCCTCGAACACTGAGAATTCGGTATTGGTCGACATTGTATTCACCTCGTTGAGTAGTAATGGTGCTGCGTTATCCCTGTTTGGAATGGCCGGTCATGCCGGTCGTGCTGGTGGTTTCATCGCCTTCTGTTTGTCAATACTGCTTCTGCCAGGTTGGTATTGCGCCCTGACAGTGATAGAAATTGTCATGCGGATCGTCAGCGCAACTGTTGAGCTTGCTCAAACCTGGACCGCAAAAAAAGGTATCTGTTGCAAGCCGGCGTAAGTACAGCCGGCATCCATCAGGCGGCCACCGGCACCTTGCCGAGCGCCCCCGGATACGCCAGGTCTCCGCTGCCGAACATGGGCGTGACCGGGATCGACACCACCACCGTGGTGCCGGCGTCCAGGCCGCTGCTGATCGAGAACGAGCCGCCCAGGATGCCGACCCGCTCCTCGATCCCGACCAGGCCGAACGAGCCGTGGCGGTTGCGGCTGCCCGGCTGCATGCCGACGCCGTTGTCGCGGATCGTCATGGTCAGCATGTCGGCCTGCTGCTGCAGCGCGATCCTGACCCTGGTCGCGCGCGCATGGCGCGCCACGTTGTTGAGCGACTCCTGCAGGATGCGGAAGAAGGCGGTGGCGCAACCGTCGTCGATGCGGTGCTCGCCGTCGTCGTCGACCAGTTCGCACTCGATGCCGGTGCGGCGCGCGAAATCGGCCACCTGCCAGTCGACCGCCGCCGACAGTCCCAGGTCGAGCACATTCGGCCGCAGGTCGTTGATGATCTGGCGCACGCTGCGGATGGTGACGTCGATCTGGCGCACGGTGGCGTCGGCGCGCGCGTGCAGCCGCCGGTGGCCGCCGCGGGTGCGGTTGGCCAAAAACTCGGCTTCGATCTTCAGCGCCAGCAGGTTCTGCGCCAGGTCGTCGTGGATCTCGCGCGCGATCCGCTTGCGTTCGCCTTCCTTGATCTGCTCGGCGTGCGCCGCCAGCAGGCGCAGCTTTTCGTGGCTGGCCTGCAGCTTGGCCTGGCTGGCGCGCAGCTCGCGCGTCATTTCCTCGGCCATGCGCAGGGCATTGCGGCGCGACGAGGCCAGGGTCTGGAACAGGGCGTACAGCAGGGCGGTGCTGATGCCGGCGGCAAACGCGGCCAGCCACGGGTAATACATGTCGAAGCGGGTGTACAGCGCCGACTTGGGGATGCTGAAGTCGGCGCGCCACATGCGCTGGTTGAACTCGATCGGCAGGCTGGCGGCGAACACGCTGCTGTCGTCCGGCGGCGCCGGCGGGTTGGGGCGGTCGAGGCTGGCCAGGCTGTCGTACAGGATCGCGCGCGGCGGCGCCTCGCCCGGTTCGGGCGGCACCGCGGTCAGCTCGGTCAGGACCAGGCGCGCGCCCCGGATCGGGAACTCGTCGAGCACCCCGCCCACCAAGCGCGCGACGCCGAAGCCGATGCCGACCGAGCCGATATAGGCCAGGCGCCGCCCCTCGACCGAGTCGGTCGGCAAGTCGCTGCGGTACACCGGCAGGCGCAAGGCCAGGCCGCTCTGGTTGGGGCCCGAAAACAGTTCGATGCGGGTGCCCGAGGCGCTGGGCAGGCCGGTATCGCGGGCATTGGCCAGCACGCGCCGGGTGGTGCCGCGCGCTTCCAGGTCCATGCCCAGCTTGGTAAGCGAATGCGGCAGCAGGGGCTCGATATAGACCAGCACCGTATAGGTATGGCGGTCGGGCTGGGCCAGCAGCGGTTCGTAGTGGTGCACGCCGCGCCGCGCCAGGCGGCCCCTGATTTCGTCGTTCAGCGCCGGCAGGCCGGGGGCGTGGACGGCGCGCGCATAGTTGATGACTTCGATGCCCGGGAAGTTGCGCTTGATGTCCAGTTGCTGCACGTACTGGCGGAACTGGTCGGCCGAGGTGTCCGGCGCGGCGCGGAACAGGCCGGCCGCGCCGCGCAGCACGTCGCTATAGCTCTTGATGCGGGCGTCGATCGTGTACTGCGAGGCGCGCGCCATGCTGCGAAAACGCGCGTGGGCATCGCTCTCGATCGCTTCGGCGGTGGTGAAATAGCCGCCCGCGCCAAGGGTCAGGGACAGCAGCACGCCCGCGATGAGGGTGGCCGGCGCGAACATCCCGGGGTGGCGGTCTGGGGGCATACGGTGGTCTCTAAAACGCGACGTCGCACCAGGCGCGTCCAATGTCAATACGCTAAAGCAATACTGGCAGAGACCGGAGCTAGCAGGTTTGCTAGGTTTTGTAAAAAAGAGTCAAAACAGCGGCGCCGATTCTGAGGGGAATGGCGCCGCGGCAATCGCTTAGTTGAAGCGGACTTGTTCGGCATGAAGCAGAATAAGGCCATCCTGGTCATCAGGCGCTCGGTGCCTTGCTGCTTTCAAAAACGTGAACAAATATGCTCAGCATTTTCTTCCTGCCCCGAACCGTCCTGTTGACCCTGTTCGTACCTGACAGGCGTTACTTTCCCGCCTACCACCTGCAAAACGCCGGTGGCAGTGCCTGGCGTTGCCACCAGACTCGCCACGGGTAACGCAGCATGCGTCGCGAGGACGCTGGTTGCGAGCCGTTTTCCACATATAAGTTGGCAAGAAGCCGATTTGACGAACGCATTCGTACACTCTCGTTCTTCCGCTTGGTTTTCGCGGAATGGACGAACAATTCAATCGCGCTGTGTCTTACCTGCATACGTAGTTTCAGACACCGAAACCCCGCATAGAGTTCCGCCCTATGATCTGGTCGGTGCAGATCAAGGTCGTATCCTTGGCGATGCAGGCCGGGTTACCGGTGGCGAAGAACTTCTGTTCCTTGCCATCATTCGAGCGAATCAGTTCGCGCACGCCTGCGAGGTGGCTATAATTCCGTATGGCCAAGAAAGTACTGTTGATCGACGACCAGATCATGGACGTGTTCCTGACACGGCAAGCCCTGGTGGATTGCAAGGTGGAACACGACATCGTCGCGGCGTTCGACGGATTCGAGGGGCTCGGTCAAGCCGGCGCCCAGGCATTCGACGTGATCGTTCTCGACCTGAAGATGCCGCGGGTCGACGGTTTCGAAGTCTTGTCGGCCTTGCGATTGAAGCCTGTTCTGGCCGCGATACCCGTCATCGTGGTGTCGAGTTCGGATCTGCAGGAGGATCGGGATCGCGCGCGCACACTTGGCGCTGTCGAGTATGTGGTCAAATCGATGGACTATGCGGAGTTCAAGATGGGCTTGAAGGACGCGCTCGGCAGGCACGGATTTTGTTGAGGCACGCGCCGCCGCGACGTCATCCCGCCTGAAAACAGACATCCCGCTACGGCAGGCGCCGCGCGGGATGCTTTGATTCGCGATTGGCCGCGTGCGCCTTACTTGCCCCAGCTATCCTTCAGCGTGGTCACGCGATTGAACACCGGCTTGCCCGGCAGCGTATCCACGCGATCCGCCACGAAATAACCATGACGTTCGAACTGGAAACGCTGGTCGCCCACCGCATCCTTCAGCCCCGGTTCCAGGTACGCGGTAATGGTCTCGAGCGCATTCGGATTGAGCACCGACTTGAAGTCCTTGCCGCCCGCGTCCGGCTGTGGATCGAGGAACAGGCGGTCGTACAAACGCACTTCGGCTTCCAGCGCGCTGGCTGCGCTGACCCAGGTGATATTGCCCTTGACCTTGTAGTTGTCGGCGCCCGGCGTGCCCGACTTCGAATCCTCGAAGTACTTCACGTGCACCGCGGTGACCTTGCCGTCGGCATCCTTGTCGTAGCCGGTGCACTCGACCACATAGCCATACTTCAGGCGCACGCGGCTGCCCGGCTGGTCGCCCACGGGCGGGGTGAATCGGAAGTAACCCTTGGTCGGGGTTTCCATGAAGTCTTCCTGCTCGATCCACAGTTCGCGCGTGAACGGGAAGGTGCGCTTGCCCAGTTCCGGATGGTGCGGGTGGACCGGCGACGAGCATTCCACCGACTCGCCTTCGGGGAAGTTATCCACGATCAGCTTCAACGGACGCAGCACGGCGATGGCGCGCGGCGCCTTCGGATCCAGGTCGTCGCGCAGCGCGCCTTCCAGGGTGCTCATGTCGATCCAGCCGTCGGCCTTCGACACGCCGATGCGCTCGCAGAACAGCTGGATCGATTCCGGCGTATAGCCGCGGCGGCGCAGGCCGACGATGGTCGGCATGCGCGGGTCGTCCCAGCCGGTCACGGTGCCGTCGTCGACCAGTGCGCGCAGCTTGCGCTTGGAGGTGACCACATAGGTCAGGTTCAGCCGTGCGAACTCGTACTGGCGCGGCACCGGTTTCTGGAAGAAGCCGCCTTCGGCCAGGGTCTCCACCAGCCAGTCGTAGAACGGGCGATGGTCCTGGAATTCCAGCGTGCACAGCGAGTGGGTGATGTTCTCGATCGCATCCGAGATCGGGTGCGTGTAGTCGTACATCGGGTAGATGCACCAGGCGTCGCCCGTGCGGTGGTGGTGCGCATGGCGGATGCGGTACAGGGCCGGGTCGCGGTTGGTCATGACCGGCGACGCCATCGCGTCCTCGCTCATCTTGGCGCGCAGGATGTGCTCGCCGTCCTTGTACTTGCCGGCCCGCATGTCGCGGAACAGCTGCAGCGATTCGGCGGCCGGACGGTCGCGGAACGGCGAATTGGTGCCCGGCGTGCCGAAGTTGCCGCGGTTCCTGGCCATGTCTTCGGCGCTCTGGCTGTCGACGTAGGCATGGCCTTTCTCGATCAGGTATTCGGCCATCCTGTACAACTGCTCGAAATAGTCGCTGGCATAGTACAGGTGGTCCTGGCCTTCGCGCTGCCACGAGAAGCCGAGCCACTGGACGCTGTCCATGATCGTGTCGACGTATTCCTGGTCTTCCTTCTCCGGGTTGGTATCGTCGAAACGCAGGTGGCACAGGCCGGCGTAATCGCGCGCCAGGCCGAAGTTCAGGCAGATCGACTTGGCGTGGCCGATGTGCAGGTAGCCGTTCGGCTCCGGCGGGAAGCGGGTGATGACCGACGGCAGGCCATCCCGTTTATGGGTGCCGGCGGCCAGGTCGGATTCGACGATCGCACGGACGAAATTCGACGACGGTGCATTGCCCGACGCCGGGGTATTCTTGTCGTTGCTCATGAAATAGTTCTAGAAGGGTAAGTTGGCGAGCATTTTACCGTACCCGGCGCCGGCTTAGGTTGCCGCATGGGGAGCGGGATGCAGGCCCCCGCGCCACGTCAAGCGTTTTCTATAGGATAATCTCGGTTTTACCGTTTCAGGCCGCAGCCGGGAGAGTTTCTGTTGGAAAATTTATATGCGATTCTCGGTGTCGCGCCGAACGCCAGCGACGACGAAATCAAGAAAGTCTACCGTTCGCTGGCCATGCGCTACCACCCGGACCGCAACCAGGCGCCCGGCGCCGAGGCGCGCTTCAAGGCCGTCACCAAGGCCTACGAGATCCTGTCCGACCGCGCCAAACGCGAGGAATACAACCAGAGCGTGAACCACCGCATCGTGCTGGACGCCGAGGCCGAGGCCTACGAGCTGTGGCGCTCGCTGTTCGCGCTGAACGGCGTGAATCTCCCGGCCCACTGAGCGGCGCCCGCCGGGCGGCTTCCGCCGGGCGGACCCAAGACACATTACAGGACAACCATGAAACACGTACATCCCGAATTCTCGTTCCAGTCGCGTGAGCTGGAAGGGCAGATCGAGGGAACCCTGGGCGACCCGCCCAACCGCAAGAACTACGACATGATGGTCAATGCGCTGGTGGCCGAATACGCCGATGGCGGCGGCATCGACGACGTCAACATGATGGCCTTCGCCCTGGTCGACAAGATCCGCTTCCTGGACCCCAAAGGCCTGATGCGCGAGGCGGCCGACTATGCCGACGGCGACCCCGCGCGCGTGTTCGCGATGGCCGAATGCAGCGGCGACGATGGCAAGGCGATGTACGCGGGCATGACCGCCAACCACCCCGAACTGGCGCGCCAGGCCATCATTACCGCCTTCCTGTTCAAGAACCAGGGCCGCTGGGTCGATGACGACCAGTCGCTCGAGCAGCTCGGCCGCGACGACGACGGCGACGATGTCGACGACAATGGCGAAGCCACCGACGACTTCACCGGCCTGTTCGACGAAGGAGACCGCGATGAGCGATGAGACCATCAAATCGAACCTGCCGGCCCTGGTGAGCCAGGTCGGCGAACTGGTGCTGGCCGGCTCGCTGGAGCACGCCGAAGAGGTGTTCTCGAAGGCGGCCGACGAGCATGGCGACTACGCCGTGGCGCAGGTGCTGACCGAGCTGCCGCCGCAGGTCACTGCGCTGCACCTGTCGGGCTTCGACGGCGCCAAGACGTCGCTGGCGACCATGCTGGTGCCGCCCAAGGCCTGGGCCGACAGCCTGGCCTTCATCGCCGCCACCTGGCCCGACAACCTGATCGAGGACGACCCGGAGCGCATCGCCGAGAACCTGTTCAACCACGTGCATGGCGTGGTGTATGCCCAGGACGACGAAGACCGGCGCAACGAGCTGCTCGAAGCCGCATCGAGCACCGACCACGGCGCCACCGTGTTCGCCATCCTGTGGTCGCTGGCGCCGAAAGAGATCCTCGAAGTGGCGGGCGAGATCCTGTCGAAAGGCCGCTACGTGAGCGGCCAGACCAGCGCCGACAGCGACATCGTGCCGCTGGCGGTCGACCTGGCCAAGGCCAGCGAGGATGGCTGGGAGCGTTCGCTGCTCGAGCTGTTTCCGGAATTCCGCCACAGCGCCGAGATGGCCGAGATCGAGCTGCCCGACGATCCGGACGAAGAGTCCGAATTCATGCAGCGCTCGACCCGCGACCTGCTGCTGCGCCTGCGCAAGCAGGTGCCATCGGTGCGCACCCGGCAAGCCCGCAGCCCGCGCCGCAGCATGGGCACGGACATCTTCTCGTGAGCGGAGGCGCCTCGAACATGCTGCCGGCCATCGTCATCGAACAACCGCCGCGCCTGGTCCGCGCGATCAAGCTGCTGCCGGGCGAAGCCACGCCGGACGAAGCCGCGATCCTGGCCGACGAGCTGTCCGGGATCACCGCCATGGTGGCCGAGAAGTTCACCAACGACCGCACCGCCGAAGGCGTTGGACGCGCGCTGCTGCTCACCGTCGGCTGTGTTTCGCTGGGCCTGGAATACCTGATCCAGAGCGAGGACGAGGGCGACCTCGACGCGCTCGACATCCTGGTCGGCGAGGGCGCCGAACACGCGTTCCAGGCGGGTTTCCGCATGATCCGCGAGCTGGCCGCGCTGCCCGAGGACAGCCTGGTGAGCGAGTACGACAACGATCCGGTGTACGCCCAGCGCCGCCTGAAGGAGCTGTTCGTCGACATCTGCACCGCCGACCCGGGCGAATCGTGGTCGGGCTACGAGCGCTTCCTGGGCCAGGTCCAGCAGCGCCAGCAGGTCCAGGCGATCGTCAAGGCCGCCGAGTGGCTGCGCAAGAACCACTATGAAGGCGCGGTCAAGGATCCCGACCTGAATGCCGAAGGCGTGATCGCGATGGCCATCATCTTCGCGGCCGAAGGCGGCGCGCGCATCACCGCGCGCACCGGCCAGCGCGAGTTCGAGCGCTTCGTCAAGGCGATGCGCAAGCACAAGCCCGATGTCGAGCAGGGCTGGGCCGAGTTCATGGCGCGTATTCCGCCGGCCCACCAGGCCGTCGTCGCCGAGCGCATCGACATCTACCGCAAGCACTGCACGGTGCTCGAGCAAATCCAGACGCCGGCGACCATCGCCCAGCTGATGGCCGAGCTGGAAAACTACGCCGGTTCCGAACTGGACCCGGAATACCCGTGAATCCCGCCGGCGCGCGCATCGCCGCCGGCAGTCCGGCGTTCCGGCGCATCAACCGCGCAATGGCGTTCGGCGGCTTTTCCATCTTCGCCCTGCTGTACTGCGTGCAGCCTTTGATGCCGCTGCTCGGCCACGATTTTGCCCTGTCGCCGGCCCAGAGCAGCCTGGTGCTGTCGGTGTCCACCGCCACGCTGGCGCTGGCGCTGCTGGGTTCATCGAGCGTGGCCGAGCGCTTCGGCCGCAAGACGGTGATGGTGGCCTCGATGATCAGTGGCGCCGTGCTGACCCTGGCCTGCGCCCTGGCCGCCAACTATACCCAGCTGGTCGCCGTGCGCGGCCTGATGGGCCTGATGCTGGGCGGCTTGCCGGCGGTGGCCATGGCGTATTTGAGCGACGAGATCGAGCCGACCTCGCTCGGCCTGTCGATGGGCATGTACATCAGCGGCAGCGCCTTCGGCGGCATGAGCGGGCGGGTGATCGCGGCCTTCATCAGCGACTTCGCATCATGGCGGGTCGCGGTAGGGCTGCTGGGCGCCGCCGGGCTGTATGCGGCCTGGGAATTTTCGCGCAGCCTGCCGCCGTCGCGCCATGGCGGCGCGCCGCCCGCGCGCGGGCCCGGCTTCGTCGATGGCCTGCGCATCCACCTGCGCGACCCCGGCCTGCCGTGGCTGTTCGCGCTGCCCTTCCTGCTGATGGGCGCTTTCGTGAGCCTGTATAACTACATCGGCTACCGCCTGCTGGCCCCGCCATTCGGGCTGCGCCAGAGCGCGGTCGGGTTGCTGTCGCTGCTCTACCTGCTGGGCATCTTCAGCTCGATGTGGGCCGGCAAGCTGGCCGACCGCCTGGGCCGCCGCAATGTTCTGTGGCTGGTGATGGGCCTCATGATCGCGGGGCTGCTGGTGACCCTGGTCGACGCCATCGTCGCCGTGGTGCTGGGCGTGGGCCTGGCCACCTTCGGCTTCTTCGCCGCCCATTCGGTGGCCAGCAGCTGGGTCGGACGGCGCGCGCAGGCGCCGCAGGCGCTGGCCTCGGGCATCTACCTGTTCTTTTATTATCTCGGCTCGAGCGTGGTGGGGTGGTTCACCGGCCATGTGTACGAGCATTGGGACTGGAATGGGGTGGTGGCGCTGCTGGGGGCGATCCTGGGCATCGGGTTGCTGATCGCGCTGCGGCTACGCAGGCTGGCGCCGGTGCCGCTCAAATAGCAGCGGCAGAAATGAAAACGCCACGCTGGGGGGGCGTGGCGTTTCGGTCGATCAGCGGCGTGCCGCGCGATTGACTGGCGGGCGCGGGCCGCTGCCGGTCTTGCCGAGGTGGCGGAAGGTGATCCGGCCCTTGCTCAGGTCGTAGGGCGACAGTTCCAGGCTGACCTGGTCGCCGGCGATGATGCGGATGTGGTTCTTGCGCATCTTGCCGGACGTGTAGGCGATCAGCTTGTGGCCGTTTTCGCAATCGACGCGGTAACGCGAGTCGGGCAGCACTTCAGCGACGACGCCATTCATTTCGATGAGTTCTTCTTTTGCCATGATGGGCTCCTGTTAGTGTGAATACGAGATTATCTGGCCGGCCTGGCGCGATAGCGCACGGGCGGGCCGTTGAAGCGGCTCGCGCAAGCGAGCGGTATCGGGTGGACATGGCGCAGTGCAGGCGCCTTGCCGGGAGCGAAGAAGCCCGCACGCACGGCAGGCTTCATTGCGATGTCTTCTGGTACAACAAGATACTTCGTTCGGTGTCGTGCGATCCGTGGCAACTGTATGGCGCCGGGCCGTGGGCCCCGCCAATTGCGCAGTGTCGTCCGCATGGACACGATATGGGGGCAGGGTCGTGAATTTCCAGGGGCAATCTTCGTGGCGCTAGTCGATAGCGCCGTTAGGCGCAAAGGAATGACAGATGCTGAATAAGCGATAGTGTAGCACGGTTGACGCATGCTCGCTCATGCTTAAGCTCAATGACGATATAATCAGCGCAATATTCCGTTGCGCGCGGCGCGGCGTTCCAATCCGGTCGTCATGCTCCACGTCAAGCGCGGACTTTCATGAAACGGCCGATTTTCCAGGCAGTGTTCCATGACTACGTATAACTCGGACCGAATTTCAACCGGTATTCCCGGCCTCGACGACATTCTTGGCGGCGGCCTGACGCCGCAACGCCTGTACCTGGTCGAGGGTTCGCCGGGCGCAGGCAAGACCACGCTCGGACTGCAATTCCTGCTCGAGGGCCGCGCCAGGGGGGAGCGGGGACTCTACATCACCCTGTCCGAAACCACCGACGAGCTGATCGCGGTCGGTCACAGCCACGGCTGGGACCTGAACGCGCTGTCGATCTTCGAGCTTGCCAGCGACGGCGAGCTCGACCCTGACGCGCAGCAGTCGGTGTTCCACCCGTCCGAAATCGAGCTGGGCGAAACCACGCGCAATGTCATGAACCAGGTCGACACGCTGCGCCCGGTGCGGGTGGTGTTCGACAGCCTGTCTGAGATGCGCCTGCTGGCCCAGAATCCGCTGCGCTACCGGCGCCAGATCCTTGCGCTCAAACAATTTTTCTCGGCACGGGAATGTACTGTCCTGTTGCTGGATGATAAAACGAGCCAATCCGACCAGCACCTGCACAGCATCGCCCACGGCGTCATCAGCCTCGAGCAGATCGCCAGGGAGTACGGCCAGGAACGGCGCAGGGTCAATATCGTCAAGATGCGCGGGGTACGTTTCCGCGGCGGCTACCACGATTACACGCTCGACACCGGCGGCATCACGATGTATCCGCGCCTGGTCGCCGCCGAGCACATCCGCGATTTCAAGGCCAGTATCAGTTCCAGTGGCAATGCCGAGTTCGACGCCCTGCTGGGTGGCGGCCTGGTGCGCGGCACCAATACGCTGGTGGTCGGTCCATCCGGCATCGGCAAGACGACGCTGTCGACCCGCTGCATGCTGGCCGCGCTCGAGCGTGGCGAGCTGGCCGACTACTACCTGTTCGACGAGGGGCTGGGGACGTTCTTTACCCGCAGCCGGCAACTCGGGCTCGACCTGCAACCCTATGTCGAGGACGAGCGGCTGCGCATCCACCACATCGATCCGGCCGAACTGTCGCCGGGCGAATTCGCGCAGAAGCTGCGCGATGCGGTCGGCGCGCGCAACTCTCGCTTCATCGTGATCGACAGCCTGAATGCCTATCTGCAGGCGATGCCGGGTGAGCAGTACCTGATCCTGCAGATGCACGAGATGCTGTCGTTCCTGAACCAGCAGGGCGTGACCACGATGATGATCCTGGGGCAGCATGGCCTGATGTCCGAGGCCCGCACCGATATCGACCTGAGCTACCTCAGCGACACCACGGTGCTGATGCGCTTCTTCGAGGCAAACGGTAACGTGCGGCGCGCGCTCAGCGTCATCAAGAGCCGCACTACCCGCAACGCCCTGTCCATCCACGAACTGCAGCTGGACGATGGCGGCATCCGGGTCGGCGATCCGCTGGTGGGCTTCGAAGGCGTACTGGCCGGAATCCCTGCCTACCGCGGCCTGACGCCGATGATGGAACAGGCGGGGAATGCCGACTGACCACGCCCATGACGAACGGCTGATCGTGTTCGCGCCCCATGGGCGCGATGCGGGCGTCATGTGTTCGGTACTGCAGCGCGACGGCCTGGCGTGCGCGATCGTCCATGATTTCAGGGCCCTCTGCGCCGCCATCGCGCAGGGCGCGGGCGCGGCGATCGTGGCCGAGGAAGCGTTGCACGGGATCGACAGCGGTCCCTTGCGCCTGTGGCTCGACCAGCAGGCGCCGTGGTCCGACTTTCCGTTCATCGTGCTGCTGACCAAGGTCATCGGCCTGCAGCAGGGTGCGCCGCGCGAACGGCTGGGTGGCTATGGCAACGTGATCCTGCTCGAGCGTCCGCTCAATGCCGAGACCCTGCGCAGCGCCGCGGTCTCGGCGCTGCGCGCGCGGCGCCGCCAGTACCAGGCGCGCGACGTGCTGGCCGACCGCGAACGCACTGCCGAAAGCCTGCGCGAGAGCCGCCAGCAACTGGTGGCGCTCAACGAGACGCTCGAATCGCGCATCGACGAGCGCACCCGCGCGCTGGCCCAGGCCAACGACCGCCTGATGAACGAGGTCATCGAGCGCGAGCGGGTGCAGCAGGCGATGGCGCAATACCAGAAGATGGAAGCGGTGGGGCGCCTGACCGGCGGCATTGCCCACGACTTCAACAACCTGCTCAACGTGGTCCAGGGGAGCATGGACCTGATCCTCCTGATGTCGAAGGACGAGGTGGCCAAGGGCCGCGCCGAGATCGCGCGCAAGGCCTGCCAGCGCGGCGGCAAGCTGACGCGCCAGCTGCTGGCCTTTGCCCGCAACCAGAGCCTGGACCTGCGTGAAACCGGCATCGGCGACCTGTTCGACGGCGTGCGTGAACTGGTCGCCACCTCGCTCGGCTCGCGCATCGGTCTGCGCTTCGAGGTCGACCAGGCCTGTCCGCCGGTGCTGGCCGACGCCAACCAGATGGAGATGGCGCTGCTGAACCTCGCCATCAACGCGCGCGATGCCATGCCCGATGGCGGTGACCTGACCTTCGTCGCCAGGTGCGATGCGCCGCCGCCGGGCTTCCTGGCGGCCGGCGATTATGTGCGCATCTCCGTGACCGACAGCGGCGCCGGCATGGCGCCGGAACTGGTAGCCAAGGTGTTCGAACCCTTTTTCACCACCAAGGGTGTGGGCGGCACCGGCCTGGGCCTGAGCCAGGTGTACGGCATGGCGCAGCAGTCGGGCGGCGGCGCGCGCATCCTCAGCGAACCGGGGGTGGGCACCACGGTCGAGATCTGGCTGCGGGCAGCGACCGGGCAGGATGCCACCGAACCGGCGCCGCCGGCGCGCATGCCGGCCACCATCGACCCGGCGCGCATCCTGATCGTCGAGGACGACGATTTCGTGCGCGCCTCGATGGTGTCGTCGCTCGAGGCGCTCGGCCACACGGTGCGCCAGGCTTCCGACGGCGAGGCCGGCCTGCGCGCGCTGCACGCCGAGCGGCCCGACCTCCTGATCACCGACTACCTGATGCCGGGCATGACCGGCGCCGAACTGATGCAGCGCACGCGCGCGATGTTCCCCGGCCTGCCGATGATCATCGCCACCGGCTATGCCGACATGAAGGCGATCGAGCAGGTGATCGGCGACGGCGTGGTACTGCGCAAACCCTTCCAGCTGGCCGAGCTGGCGGTGAGCGTCGGCCAGGCGCTCGAGCGCCAGCGACAAGAGGCGCGCTAGCGTGCAAGCCTGTTTCATTGACTAAACTATAATTCCCGACTCATCGGGAGCATCCAGCCCGGTCCACCCACTTTCAGATGGCGCCCGTGACGACTGCAACCGACCATTTCGACTATGAAGCGCATCTCGCCGCCTGCGCGCGCGGCGACCGCCAGGCCCTGCGCCGCCTGTACGACCAGGAAAGCCCGCGCCTGCTGGGCGTGGCCCTGCGCATCGTGCGCGAGCGCCAGGCGGCCGAGGACGTCCTGCACGATGCCTTCGTCAGCATCTGGACCCGCGCCGCCAGCTTCGACGCCACCCGCGGTTCGGGCCGCGGCTGGATGTACACCGTGGTGCGCCACGCGGCGCTGGATGCGGTGCGCGATGGCGGGCGCGAAGTGGGTGTCGACGAGGAAGCGCTCGATGCGCTCGGCAGCGAGTCCTTCGATCCGGGCATGCAGGACGCCTTCGAGCTGCGCCAGGACATGGGGCGCCTGCACGACTGCCTTAGCCGGCTCGACGTCGCCAAGCGCAACAGCATCCTGCACGCCTATATCGACGGCTTCTCGCACAGCGAGATCGCCGAGCGCCTCAAGTCGCCGCTGGGCACGGTCAAGGCCTGGATCAAGCGCGGGATGAGCGCACTGCGGGAGTGCATGGTATGAATCCACATCGCGATCCGTACGAACTGGCCGGCGAATATGTGCTGGGCACCCTGTCGACAGAACGGCGGCACGAGGTCGATGCCATGCTGCCGAAGGATGCCACCTTGCGCGCCGCCGTCGCCTATTGGGAAGAACGCCTGCTGCCGTTGACCGCGCTGGTCGAGCCGGTGCCGGCGCCGGCCACCCTGTGGTCGCGCATTGAGCGCAGCCTGGGACCGGCTGCCGCGCCTGCTGCCGCGGTCCGGACCAGCTGGTGGGAGCGTCTCGGCCTGTGGCGAGGACTGGCTGCCGGCGGCTTCGCCGCTGCCGCGATCATGGCCGTGATGGTCGGCGTCAACCTGTACGAAGTGGAACAGGCGCGCTATATGGTGGTGCTGGCCGCGCCGCAGACCGCGGGGCCGGGCTGGGTGCTGGAACTGGTCGGCGACGACACCTTGCGCCTGAAACCGCTGGTCAATACCGCGGTGCCGGCCGATCGCGCATTGCAGTTGTGGACCAAGGCCGACGACTGGGAAGGCCCGGTGTCGCTCGGGTTGGTCAAGCCAGGCGAATCGGTCGAGGTCAAGCTCGCCAACCTGCCGAAGGTGGTGCCGAACCAGCTGTTCGAGATCACGCTGGAACCAGCCGCCGGCTCGCCGATCGGCCGTCCGACCGGCCCGATTCTCTACATCGGGCGCGCGGTCAGCATATAACAAAGGCTGGGTGGCGGCCCGCATGCCGCCACCCATCCTCCATCAGCGCAGCCAGATCGCGATGTCGCGCACGCCTGGCGTGCCACTGCCGATCACCGAGGTGGCGGGCGTCGCCGCGCCGTTCACCGGGGTGCCCGCACCGGTCGTCAAGTTCACCCGGTACAGCGAACTCGGACCGCCGGCCGTGGTGCGCAGCGCCGCCAGCACCAGGCCATTTTCCCCGCCACCGATATCCATGCCGCCATCGCCCGCCACCGTCACGCCCAGCGGGCCGACGTTGACCAGCGTGCCGTCGTTCGGCGGATTCTGCAGCGCCAGCACCGAACTCGCGCTGTCGACGTCGAACAACTGGGTTGCCGTCGCGTTCGGGATGCTGTTGG
This sequence comes from Telluria beijingensis, assembly GCF_030770395.1. Taxonomy (GTDB): domain Bacteria; phylum Pseudomonadota; class Gammaproteobacteria; order Burkholderiales; family Burkholderiaceae_D; genus Telluria; species Telluria beijingensis. The sequence continues at coordinate 4,079,487 of NZ_CP132480.1, forward strand.
TGTAGGCCGCGGCCGTCACGATCGGCGCCACGCCGGCGCGGTTGATATTGCCGTCGGTGGTGGTGGCGCCCGTATCGATATTGATGCGCAGGCTCTGGCCGGTATTGCCGATCACGCGCAGGCGGTCGGCCACCGGGTTGAAGTCGACCGCGAACGCCGTGCCCTGCATGCCGGTGTAGGGCGCGGTGGTGTCGGCCGCATCGGCGCTGAGCGTGGCCTTGACGGTCGCGGCGCCAGTGGCCGGGTCGATCGTGACCAGGCGCGCGGTCGACGTGAGACCGTACAGCATGCCGTCCTTGGGACGCACGTCGATCCCGACCAGCGTCTCGCCGCCGGCCAGGCCGCTGATCGCAACATTGGTGTCGATCGTGTTCGGCGACGTCACCTTGAAGCCCAGCAGGCGGTTATCGTCAGACAGCCCCAGCACCACCGGCGCCGCCGCGCCGCGCAGCGCGATGCCGCGGATGTCTTCGGTCACGCCGACGGCGCCGATCAGGGTGGTCGGGGCGCTGGTCGCGGCCAGGTTCACGCCGTACAGGTTGCGCGCGCCGCCGACCGTGGCAATCATGTAGCCCATATTGGTGCGCGCATCGATGTCGAAGCCGTTGGCGGCGCCGATGGTGATGCCGAGCGGGACCGGCATGGCCAGCGTGCCGTCGTTGGGCGGGTTCTGCGTGTACAGCGTCGAGTTGGCGCCGTCGATACCGTATAGCGTGGTGGAACCGGTGCCGGCGAACGAATTGGTATAGGCCGAGGCCGAGATCGCCGTATTCGCCGCGCCGCCGTTGATGCTGCCGTCGGTGGTGGTGGCGCCGGTGTCGACATTGATGCGCAGGCTCTGGCCGGTATTGCTCACGATGCGCAGGCGGTCGGCCATCGGGTTGAAGTCGACGCCGAAGCTGGTCCCGGCCAGGGCGGTGAACGGCTGCGTGGTGTCGGCCGCATCGGCCGCCAGGCGCGATTTATTGGTGGCGGCGCCGGTGGCGGCATCCAGCGTGTACAGGCGGCCGGTCGAACCGACGCCATACAGCATGCCGTCGGCCGGGCGCACATCGATGCCCAGCAGGTTTTCGCCGCTCTGCAGGCCGGTCACCAGCACATTGCTGCGGATGGTGCCGGGCGTTGCGCGGTCAAACGAGACCAGGCGGTTGCTGGCGGTCAGGGCGACCACGTCGCCGACGGTCACGGCCGGCGGCGGTGGGGTGGTCGGCGGCGTCACGGTATCGTGGTCGTCGTTGCTGCTGCCGCAGGCGGCCAGGGCGAGGGCGATCGAAGAAACCAGGATCAGTTTGGCGAAGGGGGCTTGGGTCATGATGTGTCCTCAGTAAGAATTGCTTGTTTGAATTCATTAGGGCGCATCGCGGCCGGGCTGGCTGCAATGTTGGCGCTTGTACTACTCGCCAGATGCGGGAATGGATGCAGCTTGCGAAAAAATATTTTCAAAAAGCTGAGATATGCATGTATGCAGCATAAATGTCTGCTGGACAATTGTTTACGCAAGACATAGGCTGGTCGTTTTCATTGCCGAGACGACCATGCACATGCTGAACCGGACCATCATTGCTGCCGCCTTGTTCCTGGGCGCAGGCCTGGCGCAAGCGACGGGCTTCACACCCTGCGCCGACGCGGCGAGCGATCCGGCACTGGCCGGCAGCCTGTGCGCGCGCGAGGAAGTGCCGGGCGATCCATCCGGTTTGTCAGGGGCGCCGGCCAGGCCGATGTCCCTGTTCGTCCGCCAATTCCCCACGCAAGGCACATCGCGCGGCCAGGTGTGGCTGGTCGCCGGCGGTCCCGGCGAATCGGGCGCCGCGTTCTACGGCATGCTGCCGATCCTGCGCCGCGCCTTCCCCGGCTTCGACCTGGTCATGCCGGACCACCGCGGCACCGGCTTCTCGACCCGCATGTGCCCGGTCGAGGAAGCGCCCGATTCGCCCGGCGGCACGGCGCTCGACGGGGCCGAGTGGGGCAGCTGTTTTGCGCACCTGAACGCGCATCCGGCCTACACCCGCCAGTTCTCGCAAACGAATGCCGCCCACGACCTGAAGCTGCTGCTGGAGCGGACCCCGCACCAGGGCAAGACTTTTGTGTACGGCGTTTCCTACGGCACCCAGCTGGTGCTGCGCACGATGGCGATGGGGGCAAAGGTGGATGGGGTGGTGCTGGATTCGCTGGTGCCGTTGCAGGACGACGCCAGCGCCGACCTGAGCCGGCACTCGCTGGTCGCCGACGAGGTCGGGCGCAAACTCCTGGCAGGCTGCGACCGCGGCCGCTGCGGCCATCGCATCGGCGAACCGATCGAGCCGCTCTACCGGCGGCTGCTGGCGCGCGCCGAGGCCGAGCCAGCGCTGCTGGCGAATGTGCCCGGCAAGAACCTGAAGCGTTTCTTTGGCAGCCTGTTCGATTTTCCCAAGCTGGCAGCCAGGATTCCCGACATCATCAAGGAGCTCGATGCCGGCCAGGATGCGCAATTGAAGGCGACGCTGGCCGACTTCCAGCGCGAATACGAGAGCATGGGAAGCTTCCCGCAACGGCCGCCGTCGATGCCGCTGGTGATCCTGATCAGCGGTTCCGAGAACGATCTGCAGCCACGGCGCACGATGGAAGAGGTGAAGCAGGAAGAGGCGGGGCTGCTGTTCGCGAGCAGCATACCGGGCCACCTGGTCGGCAAGCCGATTCCCCTGTATGAACGCGATGAATGGTTCGCGCGCCTGCCGGCTCGCCTGCCGCCGACGCTGGTCCTGCATGGCGACCGCGACGCCAAGACCCATTACGGCTCCGCCGTGCGCCACATCGAGGCGCTGCGCAAGGCCGGGCCGGTACAGCTGTTTACCAACGAGCTCGGCGGCCATTTCGTGCTGTGGGCCGACGACAAGTGCACGACGGACGAGGTGATGCAGTTCGTGCTGGGTGACGAGGTCAAGACGCGCTGTGTCGTGATCACTTACAGCCACTAAGGCCACTAATCACGCGGTGGCGCTGCGCAGGCGCGCCACCAGCGGCGCCAGCACCACCGCCAGCACTGCGAACCCGGCCGCGACATAGCCGACCATGTCCAGGCCAAGCCACGGGATCACGGCCCCGCCCAGCATGGCGCCGATCCCGATCCCCGCATTCGCGGCCGACACGTTGGCGGTGCCGGCCAGCGCCTGCGAATGGGTGGCCGACTTCATCACCCGCACCTGGCAGATCGGGAACAGGCCGGTATAGGCGATGCCCCACAGCGCCAGCACCGCGCAGAACAGCAATGGGCTGCCGGCCGCCGGCACGCACAACGCCATGCCCAGCGCCAGCAGGCCGGCGAAGAGCGCGGTGGCCTTGAGGGGCGCGCGGTCGACGACCTTGCCACCGAGCCAGTTGCCGACCAGGCCGATCGCGCCGAAGCCCATCAGCCACCAGCCGACATCGACCGGCGCCACGCCGGCGATGCGCTCGAGGATGTCGGCCAGGTAGGTGTAGGCGGTGAACATGGCGGTGAACACCAGAATCGACAGGGCGACGTTGGCCAGGAAATACGGCTCGCGGAACAGCCGCGCCTGCGAGCGGAAATCCACGCGCTTGGCGCGCGCCACGGCCGGCATCAGGCGCCACAAGGCGAACGCGATCGCCAGCGACAGGATGGCCAGGATCCAGAACGCGCTGCGCCAGCCGATGCTGTTGGCGGCAAGCGTGCCCAGCGGGATGCCGAACAGCAGGGCCGCCGAGATGCCGAGGTAGACCTTGGCCACCGCCTGGCCGGCCTTGCCGGGCCCGGCCAGTTCGCCGGCGGTCTCGCTGGCCGTACCCCAGAACACGGGCAGGGCCAGCGCCGGAATGAAGCGCGCCAGCGCCAGGACCCAGATATTCGAGGCGACCGCCGCCAGGGCATTCGACAGCGCGAACACGACTAGCACGCCGATGAACAGCGCCTTGCGGTCGAGGTGCGACAGCCAGGCCGTCAGCGGCGGGCCGAACAGCATGACGGTGAACGCGAACAGCGTGACCAGCTGGCCGGCCAGCGAGATGGAGATGCGGAGGTCGCGCGACAGTGCCGGCAGCAGGCCGACGATCAGGAATTCGGTAGTAACGACCAAAAAGCCGGCCAGCGCCAGGATGAAGATCGACAGCGAGGCGGAAGGCGATGCCGCCGGCGTCGCTGCCGCGGTGGAACAGGTTGGTGTAGACATAGAGCAGATGACGGATTGATCAGGGGCGCCATGGTATTGGAAATGGGATTTCCTATCTCAGGTATTTATTCCTATACTTAGCGGAATTCAATTCCGGAATCGACGATGCAGAATAGCGAACGCCTGAAGGGTGTCGATGTGTTCGTGGCCGTGGCCCAGTCGGGCAGCTTCGTGCGCGCGGCCGGGCGCCTCAACCTGACCGGCTCGGCCGTCGGCAAGGCCATTGCCCGCCTCGAGGCGCGCCTGGGCACGCGCCTGTTCGAGCGCACCACGCGTCGGTTGTGCCTGACCGACGCCGGCACCCGTTTCCTGGACGCCTGCACCCGGGTGCTGGGCGAACTCGAGGAGGCCGAGCTGGCGCTGCACGCCGAAGGCGCCTTGATTGCCGGGCGCCTGCGCATCGACTTGCCGGCGACCTATGGCCGGGTGATGGTGCTGCCGGTGCTGGCCGCCTTTTTGCAGCGCTATCCGCGCATCAAACCGGTGGTCTCGTTCACCGACCGCTATGTCGACGTCATCGGCGAGGGAATCGACGTCACGGTGCGCATCGGCAGTCCGGAAGCCTGGTCGCCGCTGCTGGGCCACCGTTTCGTGGGCCAGGACCAGAAAGTATTCTGCGCGGCGCCCGGCTACCTGGAGGCGCACGGCGTGCCGGCCTCGCTCGAGGACCTGGACCGGCATGCGGCGATCATGTACGGCAAGGCCGACGGCACGGTCAGCGCCTGGCTGCTGCGGCATGGCAGCGCCCTGGTCGAGCGGCGCGGCGCCGACGAACGGATCGTGGCGGGCGATGCCGAAGCGCAGGCCGGGCTGGTCCTGGCGGGCCTGGGCGTGGCGCAGATGTCGACCTGGCTGGTCGGGCGCCAGCTGCGCGATGGCAGCCTGGTGCAGATCCTGCCGCGCCATGCGACCGCGGGCCTGCCGATCCACGTGGTGTGGCCGAAGGCGAAGGAAGACGTGCCGCGCGTGCGCGAACTGGTCGAGACCTTGTGCACGGCGCTGGAATGGGACAGCCTGAATGCCGGCTGGAACGCACCGCCATTGTCCCGCGGAACGGGCGAAATCGATGCTTGATAAATAACGATTCCGTCCTAAGCTGGAAGCCTCCAGTGGATTTTTCCACGCCTTTTTGAGGAGGTCATCATGCTGCAAACAGCAGAAATCCAGCAACGTTTTAAAAGCGTCCAGCAGGTCGTGAACCAGGCCGAGCAGGTGTGCCAGAGCGACCAGAGCGTGCCGGGCGAGATCCGCGACTGCATCCACAAGATCGCCGAGCAGGCCGGGCAGGCGCAAAGCGTCATGCAATCGAACGACCAGTCGCGCATGATCCAGGCCATCGACGACCTGGAAGCCATGGGCGACGAGGCCAAGCGGGTCTGCACCTCGACCCGTCCGTCACCGCAAGTCCAGTCGGTCATCGTGCGCGTGCACGACGAGCTGTCGAACCTGAAGCACCAGCTGCACTGATCGTCACACCACTCCCTGGTCGCGCAAGGCCGCGATCTCTTCCTCGCTCCTGCCCAGCACGTCGCGCAACACCTCATGCGTGTGCTGGCCCAGCAGGGGCGGGGCCATCCCGCTCGTCGCCGGCGTGGCCGACATCCGGATCGGATTGCGCACCAGTTTCACCTGGCCCGCACTCGGATGCGGCAAGTCGATCGCCATCGCGCGCGCCTGCACCTGCTCGTTGGCGAACACTTCGCCGACGTCGTTGATCGGGCCGCAGGGCACGCCTTTTTCTTCCAGCAGGGCGATCCATTCATCGCGTTTCTTGAGCTTGACCATCTCGGCCAGCAGCGGCACCAGCAGCTCGCGGTTCTGCACGCGCAGCGGATTGGTGGCGAAGCGCGGGTCGCTGCCCAGTTCGGGCCGCCCGCCGGCCTCGACGAACTTCTGGTACTGGCCGTCGTTGCCGGTGGCGACGATCAGGTGGCCATCGAGGCAGGCGAAGGTCTGGTAGGGCACGATATTGGCGTGCGCATTGCCCCAGCGCCTGGGCGGCTTGCCGCTGTTGAGGTAATTGCTGCCGACATTGGCCAGCATCGCCACCTGCGTGTCGAGCAGGGCCATGTCGATGTGCTGGCCTTCGCCCGTGCGGTCGCGATAGGTGAGGGCGGCCAGCACGGCCACCGTCGCATACATGCCGGTCATGAGGTCGGTCAGCGCCACGCCGGCCTTTTGCGGGCCGCCGCCGGGCAGGTCGTCGCGCTCGCCGGTGACCGACATCAGGCCGCCCATGCCCTGGATCAGGAAATCATAGCCGGCGCGATGGGCATAGGGGCCGTCCTGGCCGAAGCCGGTGATCGAGCAGTAGACCAGGTCGGGCTTGATGGCTTTCAGCGATTCGTAGTCGAGGCCGTAGCGCTTGAGGTGGCCGACCTTGAAGTTCTCGAGCACCACGTCGCAATGCAGCACCAGATCGCGCAGCAGGGCCTGGCCCTCGGCGCTGGCAATATCGACCGTGACCGAGCGCTTGCCGCGGTTGGCCGACAGGTAATAGGCAGCTTCCAGCGTGTCGTTACCCTGCGCATCCTTCGCATACGGCGGGCCCCAGGCGCGGGTGTCGTCGCCGGCGCCGGGACGCTCGATCTTGATCACGTCGGCGCCGAGGTCGGCCAGGTTCTGCGAGCACCACGGGCCGGCCAGCACGCGCGACAGGTCGAGCACGCGGATGTGGCCGAGGGCTTTCGGCAGCGCGGAGGAAGGTGATGATGGGGTCATGTCTCGTTCTTCTTGTGGGCTAGCTGGAACGAGAATTATAGCTTTCCACAAGCAAAGCGCTGCCAGCAATGGCCGACCGAAACACTGCGGTGCCTCGGTCGATGGTAGGTCAGGTCCCGGACTGCACGGCAGCGATCGTGTCTGCCTCCGCCTGACTATCGCCCCCCGCCACCTGCCTTCGGCCTTCGGCCTCCAGTTCGAGCGCGCAGCGCTCGGCCTTCTCCGCATTGCGCAATTCGACATACCGGCGCAGCGCATCGTCCAGCGTCGGCAGCAGCGCACCGCGCTCGCTGTGCAGCGATGAATACGCCGGCCGCGCCGCCGTGAAGCCGAATTCGGTCGCCGGTTTCGCTTCCAGCGTCGACGCATCGACCCCGACCAGTTCGGCCGCGCGGCGCGCCAGACCGGCCCAGGTCAGCTCGCCCTTGTTGGCAAGGTGCCAGATGCCGGCCTCGCGATCCACCGCGAGATCCAGGCAGGCGTGCACCAGGTCGGGCACATAGGTCGGCGAAATGGTCAGGTCGCTGGCGGCCACGAAGGCGTCGCCGCGTTCCAGCGCATCGAGGGCGTGGGTCACGAAGTTGTGCTGGTCCCACGGCCCGAAGAAGGCACTGGTGCGCACCACCAGCGCGCCCGGGTGGTTGGCCAGTACCGCGCGCTCGGCGTCGAGCTTGCTGCGGCCATAGACGTTGAGCGGATTGGGCGTATCCGATTCGACGTAGGGGCGCTCGTTGCTGCCATCGAATACCAGGTCGCTCGAGAAGGTGGTCAGGTGGATGCCGTGGCGCGCGCAGGCCGCGGCCAGGATCGCGGCGCCATGCGTGTTCTCGCGCTGGCAGCGCTCCATCTCGTGCTCGGCGTCGTCGACCCGCACATAGCCGCAGGTATTCACGACCGCCCAGGGCTTGTGTTGCGCCAGCGCGCGCTCGACCGAGTCGGCGTCGGCGATGTCCATGTCCTGGCGCGACAGCAGGTGATGGGCCAGGTTGCGCTTGTCACAGATGCGGGCGAAGGCCCGGCCCAGGGTGCCGGTGGCGCCGAGGATCAGGATCGGCGCGGCCTCGGTGCCCACCAGGCGGTGGCCGTCGGCCGCGATCGAGGTCAGGGCGGCCGGCGTGGCGACCGGCTGCTGGCACAGGAAGCGGCCCGGCCGGCGCCACCAGCCTTGCGCGCGCAGTACCGGGTGCGACAGCGGCGCGCCGCTCGACAGTTCGCGCATCATCGCCGCCAGCGCGGTCGGGCGCGGCATGGGCGAACGCACGTCCAGCGGGCCCGGTTCGTAGTAGCCACGCTCGACCGTTACCAGGCTGTTCCAGTCGAAGGAGCCGAGCAGGGCCCAGACCGTGACCGCGCGCACGTCGACGCCGTTGTCGCGCGACTGCTGGGCCGCTTCCCAGATCTCGAGCAGCCAGCGCATCTGGTCTTCGCGGTTGGCGTCGATGTGGGCTTCGGTAATCGCCAGCGGGATGCCATAGCGTTCCCAGATCTCGGACAGCAGCGGGGCGATGCCCGGCGTCGGCGTGGCCAGCACGCGCGAAGCCTCGATGTCGGCGCAGGGGATGCCGTCGGCCATGCCGCGGTGGTTGGGCGGGAAGCGCTCCGGGCGGTGATCGAGCCAGCGCTCGCTGGTCACATAGTAGTTGACGCCGATCAGGTCGGGCGGGCAGGGGTTGTCGCGGAACCAGAGGATGTCCTCTTGCGTGACACCGGTCTTGAGCAGGTAGTTCCACAGCTTGTGCTCGGGGCCGACCATGCCGCACAGCAGGTCCCAGCCCAGCCAGCGGCGCTCGTTATAGAACTCGGCCACATGGCCCAGTTCGGGCGTGCTGTAGGTCTTGCCGAGGTCGTCGGTCTGCACCAGTTTTGCGTGCGGGTTGACGGCGCGGATGGCGCGCATCGCCAGCACGGTGGCGCGGCACTGGTTGAACAGGGCGTCGATGAAGGTGCGGTCGTCGCGGCCATGCGGGTACCAGACGCCATACAGGCCGGCGAAGCGCGCCGTGGTGCAGATCTCGTTGACCGGGGTATAGAACTCGAGCCACGGATAGCGCGCGGCGACCGCGCCGGCATAGTCGGCCAGTTCTTGTGCGAAGCCGGGATCGACCAGGCTCGTGTGGCGCGGGCCGCTGCCGTGGTGGATCAGGCCGGCGATCGGGGTGACGCCAGCCTCGCGCAAGGCGGCCAGGCGCTCGTCCGGCCAGCGCCAGTCGGCCTGTTCGACGCCGTCGGGGGCGGTGCGTTCCCACAGGATGGGGTAGCGGATGGCGCGGATGCCGAGCCCGGCAAAGCGCGCGATGTCGCAGGCGCGGGCATGGTGGCCGTTGCGGTCCAGCTGGCTGAAATAGGTGTCTTGCACGCGGTTGACCGTGCATTCGAGGCCGCCCCACAATTCAAGGGGGTGTGCTGGGCTGTTCGTGCTCTTGTTCATGATTGTTCTTATTCCTTAATTTTATGGCAACAAAATCTCGACAAGCAATTGCGACCGGTAATCACGCTGCGTGGGGAAGCCCTGCTTGCCGGGACATGGTGCGGAAGCGGTTGACAGCGCGCCGCCAACCTGCAACCATGCGGTCCATGATCTTTCCGAAAGCACATCTCATTCTTGCCTGGTGGCGCCGCTCCTAGCGCGCGGCCCCGGAAATGATGTGTATTTCAGCTAACGCCGCCTCGATTTGGGTGGCGTTCATTCTTTGACGCAGGACGATCGAGGCATCTAACAAGGAACCTCGATGACCCTGCAACAAACTCCTGCCTCTGCTACTGCGAACCAGATCATCCTGACGGGCGACCGTCCGACCGGTCCGCTGCACCTCGGCCATTTCGTGGGCAGCCTGCGCGATCGCGTGCGCTACCAGCACGAATACCGCCAATTCGTGATGCTCGCCGACTCGCAGGCGCTGACCGACAATATGGATGACCTGGGTAAGGTACACCGGAACGTGGTGGAGGTGGCGCTCGATTACCTTGCCGTAGGGATCGACCCGACCAAGACCACCATCTTCATCCAGTCGCAGATCCCCGAACTGACCGAACTGACCTTCTATTATCTGAACCTGGTGACCGTGGCGCGCCTCGAGCGCAACCCGACCGTCAAGGCCGAAATCGTCCTGCGCGGCTTCGAGCGCGACATCCCGGCCGGCTTCCTGACCTATCCGGCCAGCCAGGCCGCCGACATTACCGCCTTCAAGGCCAGCGTGGTGCCGGTGGGCGAAGACCAGATCCCGATGATCGAACAGTGCAACGAGATCGTGCGCCGCTTCAACCGCATCGTCGGCCGCGAGATCCTGGTCGAGGCCAAGGCCTTCGTGCCGGAAGTCGGCCGCCTGCCGGGCATCGACGGCAAGGCCAAGATGAGCAAGTCGCTCGGCAACACCATCAACCTGGGCGCCAGCGCCGACGAGATCCGCGCCGCGGTCAAGAACGTGTATACCGACCCGCTGCACCTGAAGGTGTCGGACCCGGGCCATATCGAGGGCAACGTCGCCTTCACCTATCTCGACGCCTTCGACCTCGACAAGGAAGGCCTGGCCGAGATGAAGGCCCACTACCAGCGCGGCGGCCTGGGCGACAGCATCGTCAAGAAGCGCCTGGAAGGCATCCTGCAAGAGCTGCTGGCGCCGATCCGCGCCCGCCGCGAAGAGTTCGCCAAGGACCCGGCCCAGGTCATGAAGATGCTGCAGGAAGGCACCATGAAAGCGCGCGAAGTGGCGGCGGCGACCACCGACGAAGTCAAGAAGGCGCTGGGCCTGTCTTACTTCTGAGGCAGGAAGCTCGGTATCGCTGGGCGATGCCGGCAGTAGCACGCGCCGTGCCTCTGATCAAAACGGTGGCGCGGCGCTCCCGACGATGGCAAGCTGCGGGCTTGTCCATCGCCGAGGAGTGTCTCATGAGCAAGGGTTTGCGCCTGACCGAACGCTGGATGCAACGGGCCCTGTGGCTCGTTGCCCTGATCTTCGCCGGCTTCCTGGTCGGCCTCGGCGGCCTGGTCGTGCAGCACCTGCGCGACGTCGAAGAACCGCTGTCGGTCGAGCAATTCATGGACCCGGCCCAGGTTGCCAGTCTGCGCACCGGGATGGAAGCAGAGCGCGAACGGCTGGAAGCGGCGCGCACGCGCCTGGACCAGGCCAGCCAGAAGCACACGGTGGCGCAGTCGAATACGCGTTCGGCGCGTTCCACCTTCAACGATTGGCTGGCGACGCGGCAAGCCACGGCGCGGCCCGAGCAAGACCCCGAATTGATCAAGCGTACCCAGGGCCTGGAGGCCCTGGAGCGCGCTGAACGCGCCGCCCTGGCGGCGGTCGAGGCCGAGCAGCAGACGATGCTCGATGCCACCCAGGCCCACGAGCGCGTCGTCCAGCGCTGGGACGCCCTGGAAGCGCCGGCGCAGCAGGCCTTCGCCGACGAACTCGCGGCGGGCGAGCTGCGCGTCTTTCTCTATCGCCTGGCGTTGACGCTGCCGCTGCTGCTGGTCGCCGCCTGGCTGTTCAAGCACAAACGCAAGACCCGGGACTGGCCGTTCGCCTGGGGCTTCATCTTCTTTGCGCTGTTCACGTTCTTCTTCGAGCTCGTGCCCTATCTGCCGAGCTATGGCGGCTACGTGAGGTATATCGTCGGCATCATACTCACCGTGGTCGCCGGCCGCTACGCCATCGCCTGGCTGCAGGCCTACCTGGCGCGCCAGAAGCAGGCCGAGACGCTGCCAGACGCCGAACGGCGCTTGGGGCTACGCTACGACCTGGTCCAGACGCGCCTGGCCAAGGGCGTCTGCCCCGGCTGCGAGCGCGCGGTCGACCTCAAGGATGGCAAGAACGATTTCTGCCCGCACTGCGGCATCGGCCTGTTCAACCGATGCGGCAACTGCGCGACACGCAAGAATGCGTTCGCGCGCTTCTGCTTCGCGTGCGGGGCGGCGGCGAACACGACACTGGCGGACTAGGCCGCCAGTGCGTCGCCATGCTCAGTCGCGCAGGTCGGCCGGCACCTTGCCGCCATTGGCGGCCAGCTTGTTCATCACCTGGCGGTGCAGCCAGATATTCATCTTGGCCGAATCGCTGGTATCGCCGGTGTAGTTCAGCTCGGCCGCCAGTTCCTTGCGCGATTGCAGGCTGCTGTCCAGGCCGAGCAATTTGAGCAGGTCGACGATCGAGGTGCGCCAGTTCAGCTGCTGGCCGGCCGACTTCTGCATATCGTTCAGGATCTGCTCGACGTCGACTTGCTGGACCGCGGCCGGTGCTGCGGCCGGCGCTGCCGCTGGGGCCGCGGCTGGAGCGGCGGGCGCGGGCGCTGCCTGCGGCTGGGCTGGCGCCGCAGACGGCGCTGCTGGAGTCGTAGCCGTCGTCGCGGCAGGCGCCGCATCTTTTTTGCCTGGGAAAATTTTGTGGAAGATATTGCTCAGGATACCCACGGGACCCTCCTTTTCTGGTGATTGCTTACGGATGTTGTTGGCCATATAGCCGAGTGCGACCGCCAGCGCGGCGCCGCCGGCGGCCTTGATCAAGGTCGGATGCTCGGCATAGAAGTCGCTCATGCGATCGACAATGCCGGGATTCTGTTGTTGCGCCTTTTCTGCGATTTCTTGCACTTGCTCAGGCGAGACCTGGGCGGCCTGTTCGGGCGTCACTTGCGACGGCGTATTGCCGCCGAAGATCTTTCCCAGCGCGCCGCCTGCCACCGAGGACAGCAGGCCGCCGCCGGCGCCGCCCAGCAGGCTGTTGAGCATGCCGGCGCGCTGGTCGGGATTGCTTTGGCCAAACAGCTGGCTGACCATTTGCGGGAAGGGTGGCGTCTGGTCCGAGCGCAAGGCGCTGGCGATGCCCTGGGCGATGCTGGCGCGGGGCGCGTTCTGCGCCACCTGGTCGAAGTCGTCGGCCGCCTTGCCATTGTTGGCGATGGCGCCGCCGATGTATTGCTGCAAAATGTTTCCTAGATCGAAAGCCATGTCATCTCCTGCGTGATGTGATACCTGTGAATGCTCAGCCTAGGGCTTTGGTATCGCTGGTTCTGTTCGGTCACGAACCGAAGGCGGACATGAAGCGCTGCCCGGCGCCGGCTCTTTGCCATATGGACATGCAAGGCGCGGGACAGGTAAGCTGTCGCCATGCCTTACCTGCCGCTCGCACTCTTCCTCATCATCTACCTGTTCGCCAGCCTGGCCTGGGACATGTCGCAACTGGTCGGCGCCGCCTATCTCACCACGAGCCTGACCTGCTTCGTCGCCTACGCCATCGACAAGTCGGCGGCGCGCTCGGGCACCTGGCGCACGCCCGAATCGTCCCTGCTGGTGCTCGGCCTGGTTGGCGGCTGGCCCGGCGCACTGCTGGCCCAGCAATGGTTGCGGCACAAGAGCAGCAAGCCATCGTTCCAGCGCAAATTCCAGCTGACGGTGGCGTTGAACCTGGGCGCCTTCGCCTGGCTGGCCTGGCGCTTCGGCCAGCAGCAGGTTTGATTCGACCTGAAAGGACATCCCGATGTGGCCCTATCCCCGCGTCCTTGCCCACCGTGGCGGTGGCACCCTGGCTCCTGAAAACACGTTCGCGGCGCTGCGCTGCGGCATGGACCACGGCTACCGGGCGATCGAGTTCGACGTCATGCTGGCGCGCGATGGCGTGCCGGTCGTGATCCACGACCAGAACCTGAAGAGAAGGCTGGGGGGCGTGGGGCTGGTCACCGACTACGACGCGGCCGAGCTTGTGCAGATGGATGTCGGCAGCTGGTTCAAGCCGCAGTTTGCCGGCGAGCCGATTCCGGACGGCGCCGAGTTCGTGCGCGCCTGCAAGGCGGCCGGGGTCTGGATGAATATCGAGATCAAGCCCGCGCGTGGCCACGATCGCGCCACCGGCACGGCCGTCGCGCGGCTGGCCGCCGACATCTTTGCCGATGAAATCGCGGCCGGCGAGATGGCGCGGGTGCCCTTGTTATCGTCGTTCAGGGAGGACTCCCTGGACGCCGCCCGCGCGGCAGCCCCGGATGTGCCCCGCGGCCTGCTGTTCGAACGCGGCGCCTTGCCGGCCGACTGGGAAAAGCGGGCCCGCGCGGTCGGCGCGAGCGCCATCCATACGCACTACGAGAGTCTCGATGCGGCCCTGGCGCGCGCCATCAAGGCCGCCGGCTTCGGCCTGTTCTGCTACACCGTCAACGATCCGAACGATGCCCGCACCTTGCTGGACTGGGGCGTGGATGCCTTCTGCACCGACCGCATCGACCTGATCGGGCCGTCGTTCGCCTGAGCCCGTGGGTTGGCATCAGGCAATATATTTTTCAGACGGGCTCAAGGATGGCTGCCGAAAGACGTTAAGTACTGACGATCTCTTTCAAGCAGCAGCGAGCATGGCACCCCTGAGCACGATACCTTTCCCGACCACCGGCGGCACGCACGACGCCACAAGCCACTGGCTCGACCTCATCACCCAGTCGGTGCAGCCCGCCGTCCGCAGGCAGGCAGTGGACCGCGCGGCCCGGGCCCGCATCCTCGAGCAGGCCGCCGCCAGCATGCTGGCCCCGGTCGCGCGCCAGCCGCGTGCGGTGTCCGACCTGTTGCGCTGACAATACTGTTGCAGGGCGGGGTGTCAATATCGGCGCGCCCGATATTCGCCTTGGCAGCTAGGCTATAATCGTTTCTTTATATGGCAAGCTGCCCCATTCCGCCCTCCAACAGACATGAAATCCTCAGACATTCGCGAAAAGTTCCTGAAGTTCTTTGAATCCAAAGGCCATTCCATCGTGCGCTCCAGCCCGCTGGTGCCGGGCAACGACCCGACCATGCTGTTGACGAATAGCGGGATGGTGCAGTTCAAGGATGTGTTCCTGGGCCTGGATACCCGCCCGTATTCGCGTGCGACCTCGGTCCAGCGCTGCGTGCGCGCCGGCGGCAAGCACAACGACCTGGAAAACGTTGGTTATACCGCGCGCCACCACACCTTCTTCGAGATGCTGGGCAACTTCAGCTTCGGCGACTATTTCAAGCGCGATGCGATCAAGTTTGCCTGGGAACTGCTGACTGTCGTCTACGGCCTGCCGGCCGACAAGCTGACCATCACCGTCTATTTCGAGGACGACGAAGCCTACGATATCTGGGCCAACGAGATCGGCGTGCCACGCGAGCGCATCATTCGCATTGGCGACAACAAGGGTGCGCGCTATGCCTCGGACAACTTCTGGCAGATGGCCGACACCGGCCCATGCGGCCCGTGCACCGAGATCTTCTATGACCACGGCGCCGACATCTGGGGCGGTCCTCCGGGCTCGCCGGAAGAAGACGGCGACCGTTTCATCGAGATCTGGAACCTGGTGTTCATGCAGTTCAACCGCGACGAGTCGGGCACGCTGACCCCGCTGCCGAAGCCGTCGATCGACACCGGCATGGGCATGGAGCGCCTGGCCGCCGTGCTGCAGCACGTGCACAGCAACTACGAGATCGACCTGTTCCAGAACCTGATCAAGGCGGCTGCGCGCGAGACCGGCATCGACGACCTGGGCAACAACTCGCTCAAGGTCATCGCCGACCACATCCGCTCGGCCTCGTTCATGATCGTCGACGGCATCATCCCGAGCAGCGAAGGCCACGGTTATGTCTTGCGCCGCATCATCCGCCGCGCGCTGCGCCACGGCCACAAGCTGGGCCAGACGAAGCCGTTCTTCTACAAGCTGGTGGCCGACCTCGACCTCGAGATGGGCGAAGCCTATCCAGAACTGCGCAATGTGAAAGACCGCGTGGCGTCGGTGCTGAAGGCCGAGGAAGAGCGTTTTGGCGAGACGCTGGAAAACGGCATGAAGATCCTGGAAGCCCAGCTGGCCAAGGATCCGAAGAACCTGGATGGCGGCACCGCCTTCACCCTGTACGACACCTATGGCTTCCCGCTCGACCTGACCGCCGACATCTGCCGCGAGCGCAACGTCACGCTCGACGAAGCCGGCTTCGCCGCCGCCATGGAACAGCAGAAAAAGACCGCGCGCGCGGCCGGCAAGTTCAAGATGGCCGCCAACGTCGAGTACGCGGGCGAGAAGACCAAGTTCGTCGGCTACGAGTCGCTGGCCCATAACACCCACGTGCTGGCGCTGTACGCCGACGGCGTGAAGGTCGATGAGCTGAAGGCTGGCCAGGCCGGCATCGTGGTGCTCGACACCACCCCGTTCTATGCCGAATCGGGCGGCCAGGTCGGCGACCAGGGCGTGATCGGCGGTAATGGCGCGCGCTTCGAGGTCGAGGACACGCTCAAGATCCAGGCCGACGTGTTCGGCCACCATGGCGTGCTGCGCGAAGGCAGCCTGAAAGTGGGCGACACCGTCGACGCGCAAGTCGATACCGTCAAGCGCGGCCGCACCATCCGTAACCACTCGGCCACCCACCTGATGCACAAGGCCTTGCGCGAAGTGCTGGGCAGCCATGTGCAGCAAAAGGGCTCGCTGGTCGATCCGGACAAGACCCGCTTCGACTTCAGCCATCCGCAAGCCTTGACCGCCGATGAAATCGCGCAAGTGGAAGCCATCGTCAACCGCGAGATCCTCGAGAACCACCCGACCCAGTCGCACCACATGAGCTTCGACGACGCCGTCAAGCATGGCGCGATGGCGCTGTTCGGCGAGAAGTATGGCGATACCGTGCGCGTGCTGGACATCGGCACCTCGAAAGAGCTGTGCGGCGGCGTCCACGTGACCCGCACCGGCGACATCGGCCTGTTCAAGATCGTGTCGGAAGGCGGCGTCGCCGCCGGCATCCGCCGCGTCGAAGCGGTGACGGGCGAGGGCGCCCTGGCCCTGGTGCAGTCGATCAACCGCAAGCTGGTCGAAGCGGCCGGCGCCCTGAAGACCAGCCCGGACGAGCTCACTAGCCGCATCGCCCAGGTGCAGGACCAGGTGAAAACGCTGGAGAAGGAAGTCGCCGCACTGAAATCGAAGCTGGCGGCAGGCCAGGGCGACGAGCTGCTGGGCAAGGCGGTCGATGTCAACGGCATCAAGGTGCTGGCAGCGACGATGGAAGGCGCCGACGTCGCCACCCTGCGCGAAGCGATGGACAAGCTGAAGGACAAGCTGCAGACGGCTGCGATCGTGCTGGCCAGCGTGGCCGACGGCAAGGTCAGCCTGATCGCGGGCGTGACCAAGGACGCCACCGGCAAGGTCAAGGCAGGCGAACTGGTGAACTTCGTCGCCCAGCAAGTGGGCGGCAAGGGCGGCGGCCGTCCCGACATGGCGCAGGCGGGCGGTACCGATCCGTCGGGCCTGCCGGCGGCGCTGGCCGGCGTGGCTGGCTGGGTGGGCGAACGCGCCTGATGTTTCAATGAGTACCGGCAGCCGCATGGCTGCCGGGCGCTGCCGAAGGGCGGCATCCCGGGCGATCGGGATGCCGCCCTTGTCGTTCCAGGGTGTGTCAGCGCATGGCGCGACGGCGACGGACGAGCGCCGCCATGCCGAGCGCGAGCAGGGCCAGGGAGCCTGGCTCCGGCACGGCGGCGGCGACATCGACGCTGTCGATCCGCAGGCCGGCCACGGTGAAGTTGCCGATTTCAATGCCCATCGCGCCGTCCAGGCTGGTGAACGGCCCCTGGTTCCACAACACGTTCTGGTTGTCGTAGTAGAAATTGCTGTTGGCATCGCCCTGGAATGCGAACTCGAGCAGGTATTGCTTGCCCGGGTCGAGGACAATGCCGGCCAGCGCATAATCGATCCAGTCGCGGCCATTCGTCGTCACATTTGAACCGCCGCTGGCGAGGCTGGACAGGCGCGTCAGCGTGACGCTCGACATCGAGATTTCGTACAGGCCGAACGTCAGGTCGATGCCGGTCAGGTCGTGCAGCAGGCCGACGCTCGTGACCGCCTGGCGCGAGTCGACGCCGAAGGTAATGCCACGGCCCATCCACCAGCTGTCGTTCCCGGCCGAGTATTCACTGCCGACGGTATCGTTGGGCGGCACGAAGATCACCGTTGCAGCGGCGGCGCCGCCGGCGCCCAGTGCGCAGGCGGCGCTCAGGATGACTGCTTGAACAAGTTTAGCGAACATGGTTGTCTCCGTTATTGTAGGAGCAGGCTGCCATGCAAGACCCATACCAATCTTGTCAATCCGTTCATAATCAATGACTTGATCCACAGTGATTGGAAACGTTTCCCATCGCTGTCAATTTTTTCGACAGGGTGCGGATAACCGGCCCCAAAGTGAGTCCCCGCTCCTGCTCGCAGCGGGAGTGGCCGCTGCCGGAAGCCGGGCATAGGCTAGGGGCAGGAGAGTATGCGAGTGTGGTCGCTCCGTCTATTGTGTGCCCCATTTCGGACCGCATATGCTAGGCATGCCGCACTGTGATGGTGCCGTTTGGTAATCATCCTGACCACACTCGATGCTGATTGGTCAAGCTTTTCACAATGGGTTGCGGTCTTGCAACAATGTGTGACTATTTTGGTGCGGTGCGTCATACTCTTCAAATTGGAGTAGTATGAGATGCAGTTGGCCGACCTCGAAGGCCAGTTTATTGAAGGCAGGCAAGCGATGAGCGACATCACCTTAGATATCGACACTATGGAATTCCAGAGAGACCTGGATGCGCGTGGGCTGAATTGTCCGCTGCCCATCCTCAAGGCCAAGAAGGCCCTCGCAGAGATGGAAACCGGCCAGGTGCTGCGCATCGTCGCCACCGATACCGGTTCCGTGCGTGACTTCCAGGCCTTTGCCAAGCAGACCGGGAATGCGCTCCTGGCCCACACTCACGAGAACGGTGAGTTCACGTTCCTGATGCGTCGCAAATAATGCGGTCGGTTGCAGATCATGCTGCAACCGCGTGCGTCATCCTGGACGGGGCATTCGGCCCCGTCCGCTCCCCTTGTACGTAGCGAGATGCCCGTTTTAGGCGTTTTCCTCTAACTAAAAATCGCACGATCGTGCTTTAATTTGGCCCGTTGCTTCGATTTCTCTTATAATCTGGGCCACAGTTCTGTCATCCATTCCATTTTTAAAGGCACCCTATGAAAGTCCTGGTACCCGTCAAACGCGTGGTCGACTACAACGTCAAGGTTCGCGTCAAGTCCGACAATAGCGGCGTCGATGTCGCCAACGTCAAGATGTCGATGAACCCGTTCGACGAGATCGCGCTGGAAGAGGCGACCCGCCTGAAAGAAGGCGGCAAGGTCACCGAAGTGGTGGCGGTCTCGGTGGGCGTGGCCCAGTGCCAGGAAACCCTGCGTACCGGCATGGCGATCGGCGCCGACCGCGGCATCCTGGTGGAAACCGCCGGCGACACCGAGCCGCTGGCCGTGGCCAAGATCGTCAAGGCGCTGGCCGACAAGGAACAGCCGCAGCTGATCATCCTGGGCAAGCAGGCGATCGACGACGATTCGAACCAGACCGGCCAGATGCTGGCTGCGCTGCTGGGCTGGCCGCAAGCCACCTTCGCCTCGAAAGTCGTGCTGGAAGACGGCAAAGTCACCGTGACGCGCGAAGTCGACGGCGGCCTGGAAACCGTCGCCCTGACCCTGCCAGCGATCATCACCACTGACCTGCGCCTGAACGAGCCGCGCTACGTCACGCTGCCGAACATCATGAAGGCGAAGAAGAAGCCACTCGAGACCGTCAAGCCGGAAGATCTGGGCGTGGACGTGACGCCGCGCCTGAAGACCCTGAAGGTCGTCGAGCCGGCCAAGCGCTCGGCCGGCGTCAAGGTGCCGGACGTGGCGACCCTGGTGCAGAAGCTGCGCACCGAAGCCAAGGTCATCTAAGCCGTTCGCTCGTAAAACATTCATAGGAATCAACATGGTCGCATTAGTCATTGCTGAACACGACAACGGCTCCCTGAAGGGCGCTACCCACCACACCGTGACCGCGGCCGCCCAGTGCGGCGGCGACGTGCACATCCTGGTCGCCGGTTCGAACTGCGGCGCCGCCGCCGAAGCCGCCGCGCAAATCGCCGGCGTGTCGAAAGTGCTGGTCGCCGACGCGCCGCACTTCGCCGACGGCCTGGCCGAGAACGTGGCCGAGCAGATCCTGGCCATCGCCAGCGAGTACTCGCACATCCTGGCCCCGGCCACCGCCTACGGCAAGAACATCCTGCCGCGCGTCGCCGCCAAGCTGGACGTGGCGCAGATTTCCGAGATCACCAAGGTCGATTCGCCCGACACCTTCGAGCGTCCGATCTACGCCGGCAACGCCATCGCCACCGTGCAATCCGGCGACAAGGTGAAAGTCATCACCGTGCGCGGCACTGCCTTCGACTCGGCAGCGGGTGGCGGTTCGGCCGCCATCGAGACCGTGACCGCGGTCGCCGACTCGGGCACCTCCACTTTTGTCGGTCGCGAACTGGCCAAGTCGGACCGTCCGGAACTGACCGCCGCCAAGGTGATCGTCTCGGGTGGCCGCGGCATCGGCTCGGCCGACAACTTCAAGATCCTGGAACCGCTGGCCGACAAGCTGGGCGCGGCAATGGGCGCCTCGCGCGCCGCGGTCGATGCCGGCTTCGTGCCGAACGACTGGCAGGTAGGCCAGACCGGCAAGATCGTCGCCCCGACCCTGTACATCGCGGTCGGTATCTCGGGCGCGATCCAGCATTTGGCCGGCATGAAGGATTCGAAGACCATCGTCGCCATCAACAAGGATCCGGAAGCGCCGATCTTCTCGGTCGCCGACTATGGCTTGGTGGGCGACCTGTTCGAGGTCGTGCCGGAGCTGGTCAAGGAACTGGGTTAATTGTCGACAGGGCAGAGCATGCGACCCCGCAGTGCCAGCCCTGTCAACGTACCTCAAGACGTCGTTCCCGCGCAGGCGGGAACCCAGGTTTTCATGCGCTGCCGTATCGGCATGCGTTCGTGGTTGCTCAACGAACTGAGGTTTCCGCCTGCGCGGGAACGACGTTCGGGGGTACATGGCCATCATTGAAACAATGGGTTCTCCACCGCTGCAGGGGCGGCGTTTTTTTATTCAGCATTCAGGAAGCACAAGAGGAGACAACAGGTGAGCTATAACGCCCCGCTGAAAGACATGCAGTTCGTGCTCAATGAACTGGCCAATCTTGCCGATATCAACGCGCTGCCCGGTTGCGAAGACGCGACCCCGGACACCGTGGCCGCGGTGCTGGAAGAAAGCGCCAAATTCTGCGGCGAAGTCATCGCCCCGCTGAACCATGCCGGCGACAAGGAGCCCAGCTCCTGGAAAGACGGCGAAGTCACGACCACCAAAGGTTTCAAGGAAGCCTTCCGCGCCTACGCCGACGCCGGCTGGCAGGGCGTGCAGCACCCGCAGGACTTTGGCGGCCAGGGCTTGCCGAAGCTGGTAGCCACGCCGTGCATGGAGATGCTGCATGGCGCCAACCTGTCGTTCGCGCTGGTCGCGCTGCTGTCCGACGGCGCGATCGAGGCGCTGCTGACCGCCGGTTCCGACGAACAGAAGGCGCGCTTCCTCGAGCCGCTGATCTCGGGCCAGTGGACCGGCACCATGAACCTGACCGAACCGCAAGCCGGCTCCGACCTGGCAGCCGTGCGCACCCGTGCCGAGCCGCAGGGCGACGGCACCTATAAAGTCTTCGGCACCAAGATCTTCATCACCTATGGCGAGCACGATATGGCCGAGAACATCGTCCACCTGGTGCTGGCGAGGACGCCGGACGCGCCGCCGGGCGTGAAAGGCATCTCGCTGTTCATCGTGCCCAAGTTCATGATCAACGACGACGGTTCGCTGGACGCGCGCAACGACGTGCACTGCGTCTCGATCGAGCACAAGCTGGGCATCAAGGCCAGCCCGACCGCCGTGCTGCAGTTCGGCGACCACGGCGGCGCGATCGGCACCCTGGTGGGCGAAGAGAACCGCGGCCTGGAATACATGTTCATCATGATGAACGCGGCCCGCTTCGGCGTCGGCATGCAGGGCGTCGGCCTGGCCGAACACGCCTACCAGCAGGCGGTGGCGTTCGCGAAAGACCGCATCCAGTCGCGCGACGTGGCCGGCTCGCCCGGCCCGGTGGCGATCGTCAACCACCCGGACGTGCGCCGCATGCTGATGTCGATGCGCGCCCAGACCGAGGCGGCGCGCGCGCTGGCCTATGTCGGCGCCGGCATCTCGGACCTGGCCCACCACCATCCCGACGCGGAGACGCGCAAGGCGAACCTGGCCGTGTATGAATACCTGGTCCCGGTGATCAAGGGCTGGTCGACCGAGATGAGCGAGAACGTGGCGCGCGACGGCGTGCAGGTACATGGCGGCATGGGCTTCATCGAAGAGACCGGCGCGGCCCAGCATTACCGCGACGCCAAGATCCTCACCATCTACGAGGGCACGACCGCAATCCAGGCCAACGACCTGGTCGGCCGCAAGACGGTGCGCGACGGCGGCGCGGTGGCGAAGGGCTTGCTGGCGCAGGTGGACGAGGTGGTGCGCGAACTGCGTGAAACCCAGAGCATCGATTTCACCGCGATCGCGCGCAGCCTGCGCGACGGGTCGAGCGCGCTGGAGTCGGTGGTCGACTATATGGTCGAATTCGGCAAGAGCGATGTGCGCGGCGTGTACGCGGGCAGCGTGACCTATCTGAAGCTGGCCGGCATCGTGCTGGGCGGCTGGCAGATGGCGCGCGCGGCCATCGTGGCGCAGAAGAAGCTCGACGCGGGCGAGGGCGATGCCGCCTTCTACCGCGCCAAGATCGCCACCGCGCGCTTCTACGCCGACCACATCCTGTCGCAGGCGATGGGCCTGCGGCATGCGATCACGGAAGGCGCGGCCGGCGTGCTGGCGCTGGATGTCGACCAGTTCTAACCGAAGGCGCCGCCCGTAAACAGGATGTCGAACAGCCGCGCCATCGTCCCGATCAGGACGATGGCGCCGGCCAGCATCGTGATTACCAGCAGCACCGGCAGGACCCAGGTCGAGCGCGACTGGCGGCCGCTGCCCTGGTTATGTTTCGCATCCCATTTCTCGTCCGGCGTGAGGCCGATCACCAGCGCCTCGATGTAGCCGGCGATGAACGACACCAGCAGCGGCAGCATTACATAAAAGGGATGGGGCTTGACCGCGCCGTACAGGATGCCGGTGACCGGCAGCGCGCACAGGTGCAGCAGCCCGAGCCGGTCGGCGCCGCCCTTCAGGTAGAAGCGGTGGACCCCGAAGCCGCCCAGCAGCAGGGCGAGCAGGGTGGCGACGGTCTTGTTCTTGTGGGTAGCGGCCATATCGTGTCGTTCAATAGTTCGGGACAGCAAGAGTATGGTCGAGATTTGCAGGAATGGCACGTTTCACGCGACAGGCTGCCGAAATGACGGGGTGGCCGGTGGCGGTGTGGTCGAAAATCGGCGATAATGCTCGATTGTGTCGGGGCGGCGCAGGTTGTTGTCCGCCGTATTATCAATAACGCTTGCTGCTGTTCGGAGTCGCGCGCTATAATCGTCGACTTTCTCCGTCCAGAACAACTTTTTCGGAAATATTATGGTCGTTATTCGTTTGGCTCGTGGTGGCGCTAAAAAGCGCCCGTTCTTCAACATCGTTGCAACCGATTCGCGTAACCGTCGCGATGGCCGTTTCATCGAGCGCATCGGTTTCTACAACCCGATGGCTTCGGGCGCCGAAGTCGGCCTGCGTATCGCTGCTGACCGCCTGGCTCACTGGCAAGGCGTTGGCGCACAACTGTCGCCGACCGTCGCTCGCCTGGTTGCCCAGAACAAGCCAGCTGCTTGATTTTATTAAGTAGCACGTAGTGAGCGATTCAGCAGCAAGCCCGGTGGTTGTTCCCGCTGACCTGACCCAGGTCGGGCATATCTCCGGGGCGTATGGCATCGTGGGCGGCATCCGTGTCACCCCGTATTCGCAAGACGCGGATGCGCTGCTGAACGTGAAGACCTGGTGGCTCGACAAGCCGACTTTGCACGCCGTCACCGTACGGAGCGCAAAACTGCATGGTGGCGACGTGGTCGCGACCCTGGTCGGCATGCGCGACCGCGACGAGGCCGAGGCACTGAAAGGTGCGTCGGTACAAGTGGCGCGCAGCGAGTTCCCGGCGCTCGAAGAAGACGAGTATTACTGGTCCGACCTGATCGGCCTGGATGTGGTCAACCTGCAGGGCGAAGCCCTGGGCAAGGTGATCGACATGATGCACAACGGCGCGCAATCGATCCTGCGCATCACGCCGGTGGCGGATCCCGCCGCCGCGACCAAGGCGCCCGAGCGCCTCGTGCCGTTCGTGGACCAGTTCGTCAAGACCGTCAGCCTCGAGCAAAAACTGATTACCCTGGACTGGGGCCTCGATTTTTGAGCCCGTCCGGTAGAGGAGCACAGCGCGATGCAGTTTGACGTCGTCAGCTTGTTCCCTGAAATGTTCGCCGCATTGACGCAGTCGGGAGTAACCCGGCGCGCCTTCGAACAGCAGCGCTGGGGCCTCACCCTGTGGAATCCACGCGATTTCACGCAGGACCGCCACCGCACCGTGGACGATCGCCCTTACGGCGGCGGCCCCGGGATGGTGATGATGGCCCGGCCGCTCGAAGCGACGATCAATGCAGCGAAGCAAAGACAAACCGAGCTCGGCCTGCCGAGCCCGCGCGTGGTGTTCATGTCGCCGCAAGGCAAGCCATTGAGCCACGAACGGGCGATGGCGCTCAAGGACGAGCCCGGCCTGGTGATCCTGTGCGGCCGCTACGAAGCGGTGGACCAGCGTCTGCTGGACCGCTGTGTCGACGAAGAGATCTCTCTCGGCGACTTCGTGCTGTCGGGCGGTGAATTGCCGGCCATGGCCTTGATGGATGCGGTGGTGCGGCTGATCCCCGGCGTGCTGGGCGACGATGCCTCGGCGGTCGAAGATAGCTTCGTCAACGGCCTGCTCGATTCGCCGCACTATACGCGGCCGGAGGTGTACGAAGACATGCCGGTGCCGCCGGTCCTGATGGGCGGCAACCATGCGGAAATCGTCAAGTGGCGCCGTCAGCGCATGCTGGAGGCGACCGCGGCGAAACGGCCCGATCTGCTGGACAAGGCGCGCGCCGCTGGCCAGCTGAGCAAGAAGGACGAACAGTTCCTGGCAAGTTTGGAAAAACCTGCCGAGTAAGAATATGCGCAGGCAGTACAGCGCATGCAATCATGGGCATGTTGCCCGTGGTTCAACCCCATCCTCTACTGGGCGAAGGTAGTGCCAGCAAGATGGTTTTTGGAGTCATAAAAAAATGAATCTGATTCAACAACTCGAGCAAGAAGAAATTGCGCGCCTCGGCCGCAAGATCCCTGATTTCGCACCAGGCGACACCGTTGTCGTCAGCGTCAATGTCGTCGAAGGCAACCGCAAGCGCGCCCAGGCATACGAAGGCGTGGTCATCTCGCGTCGTAACCGCGGCCTGAACTCGAACTTCATCGTTCGCAAGATCTCGTCGGGCGAAGGCGTCGAGCGTACCTTCCAGCTGTACTCGCCGCTGATCGCTTCGATCGAAGTCAAGCGTCGTGGTGACGTCCGCCGCGCCAAGCTGTACTACCTGCGCGAGCGTTCGGGCAAATCGGCTCGTATCAAGGAAAAACTGCCGCAGCGTAAAGTTGCAGCAACCCCAGCCGCTGCTGAATAAGAGCGACTGTGTCCTGAAAAAGGCATCCGCGAGGATGCCTTTTTCTTTTCCACGTCCAGGAATTCTATTTTGGCAAAATTCGTCTTCGATCCGACCCAGCTTCCGGTCGCCAGCCTGGCCGGCGAGGCACCCATCGCGTCTGCGCGCCTGACCCCGGCCGCCTTGCGGGCGCGCTTCGCGCAGACCCTGGCCTGGGTCCCGGAAACGTCGGACGAGGGCAGGGGCATGCTGCCCGGCCAGCTGCGGCGCGCCGCCGTGCTGGTGCCGCTGGTCGAACGGCCAGGCGGCGTGACGGTGCTGCTCACGCGCCGCACCGACCATCTGTCCAGCCATGCCGGCCAGATCAGTTTTCCGGGCGGGGGCGCCGAAGAGCGGGATTCGTCGCCGATCGAGACCGCGCTGCGCGAGACCGAGGAAGAGATCGGCCTGGCGCGCCGCCATATCGAGATCATTGGCGTGTTGCCGGACTACACGACCATCAGCAGCTACCGCGTGACGCCGGTGGTGGCCCTGGTCCAGCCGCCGTTCGTGCTGCAGCCCGATCCGGGCGAGGTGGCCGAAGCCTTCGAGGTGCCGCTCGCTTTCCTGATGGATGGCCTGAACCACCAGCGCCGCGTCATCGACTTGCCGCAGGGCGCCGGCAGCCGGGCCTTTTATACGATGCCGTACGAGCAATATTTTATCTGGGGCGCCACCGCCGCCATGCTGCGCAATCTCTTCCATTTTTTGCGCGCGTAAAACTTTCTTACAGGCCCGGATTTGATTCTGGCAGGCTTCTCCGCTATCGTAGCGGGGCAGTCGTATTGCCAAAACAAAAAAGGGTTCCTGATGACATTCTTTTCCATCCTGTGCGCACTGCTCATCGAGCAACTGAAACCGCTGCGCGCCGATAACCAGGTGTATGGCGGCATCAAGTCGCTCGCCATGCGAATCGAAACCTGGTTCAATGCCGGCGAGCAAAAGAACGGGCGCATGGGCTGGATCCTCATGATGATCGCGCTGATGTTGCCGACCTGGCTCGTCTACTGGTTCTTCATGTACTACAACCTGGTGTTCCTGGCCTTCGCCTGGAATGTCCTGATCGTCTACCTGACCCTGGGTTTCCGCCACTACAGCCATTACTTTACGTCGATCCAGTTCGCGCTCAATGCGGGGGATGAACCGCGGGCGCGCGCGCTCCTGGCCGAATGGACGAGGCTGGACACCGTCGGAATGGACAGCACCGAGATCACCCGCATCGCGGTCGAGAAGGCCTTGATCACGACCCACCGCAATGTGTTCGGCGTGTTCTTCTGGTTCCTGATGCCGCTGGGGCCGGCGGGCGCGGTGATGTACCGGGTGTCCGAATACCTGTCGCGCGCCTGGAACGAGCCCGACCACATGCGCAACGAAGCGTTCGGCCAGTTCGCCGCCAGGGCCTTCTACTGGATCGACTGGGTGCCGGTGCGCCTGACGGCGGTGGCCTTCGCCGTTGTCGGCAATTTCGAGGACGCTGTCTATGCCTGGCGTAACTTCGCCAACCGCTGGGCCGACGAGGCGCGCGGCATCATCCTGTCGGCCGGCGGCGGTGCGATGGGTGTGCGGCTCGGCACGCCGAACGAAAATGCGCCACAATTACTCCCGGCGGATGCCGCCACGGTCGATCTGAGCGAAAGCGACGTGGATGTATTGCCGGGCGAGGAGCCGAACGTCCGCGCCCTGCAGAGCACGGTTGGACTGGTGTGGCGCGCCCTGATCCTGTGGATGATCCTGTTGCTGCTGACGTCGAGCGTGGCCTGGCTGCGCTGAGCCGTGCCGTGTCGGGACTCGTCCTCAAGTCTTCTATAAGATATAATACTGCCTGAACCGAGCAACGCTGTATTGCACCGAGCCGCATTGGCTCTCATCCACGCAGCACTTCCTGTCTGAGCCCGTAGGACTATGACCGACCGATCGCAAGCCAAGAATGAAGAACTCTCTGGAGAGTTTTTTATCTTGGGCCTCACGAATAAAGGCAAGCAGTTCCGCCCGAGCGACTGGGCCGAGCGGCTGTGCGGCGTCATGGCCTGCTATTGCCCCGGTTCCGGCGGCCCCAACGCCCACCTGAAGTTCTCGCCCTACGTCTACCCGACCGTGGTCAATGGCACCAAGGCCGTCGTGGTCAACCGCGCCCTGCAGCAGATCGAGCCAATGGCCTACCACTTCGTGGTCAGCTTCGCCAAGGACAACGATATGCAGGTCGTCGACGCCTGTTTCGTGCCCTTGCCGGGCGAAAAGAAACCAGGCGCTGCCTGAGCCTTCATTGACAGCTTGTCGCCGCTGGCGCTTTGACTAAACTCAAAGCGCCAGTTTTGTTTTGGCCTAGTGTCAGGCGGATAAGAAGGGAGAGCATCATGCGAATCGGCGACATCTGTACCAACGACACCATCTGCTGCACGCGCGACGAAACCGTCCAGGCCGCCGCCATGCTGATGCGGCGCCACCACGTCGGCGACCTGGTCGTGGTCGAGGCCGACGGCACCGGCAACGTCCCGCTCGGCATCCTGACCGACCGCGACATCGTGCTGGCCGTGGTGGCGCCCGGGCTCGATCCGGCCAGCCTGCTGGCCGGCGACATCATGAGCGACGACCTGCTCACCGCCAGTCAATCGGACGACGTCTACGAGACCATCGAGCACATGCGCCTGCGCGGCATCCGCCGGGTGCCGGTGGTCGATGCCGACGGCAAGCTGAGCGGCATCGTCAGTGCCGACGACCTGCTCGAATTCCTGGCCGAGGAAATGAGCGAGCTGTCGCGCATCGGCTCCTGGCAGCAATCGCACGAGCGCCGCGTGCGCCAATAGTTATCTGACAGCAATTCTTGTCAACTGGGCGGCCGGATAGGTCACAGGAAAGATGTCCGTCTGCTACCATCGCCGGAGCAGGCGGGACGATTGGCGTCCTGCCCAGACGACGAGACACCATGAATTCGAGATTCCAGCTGCGCGCCATTGCCGCGCACGTGACGGCGGGCTGCATTGCCCTGGCATTGACCTTCCCCGCGGAGGCAGCGCCCGCCGCCAAGGCGAGCGACAAAGCGGGCGCCAAGGCGCCGGCCAAGCCCGCAGCCGGCGCGGCCCTGCCCAAGGGCGTGACCCTCGGCCCTTCCGTCGAGGGCATTACCGAATACCGCCTGGCCAATGGCCTCAAGGTGCTGCTGTTCCCGGATGCCTCGCGTCCGACCGTGACCGTCAACATGACTTACCTGGTCGGCTCGCGCCACGAGAACTATGGCGAGACCGGCATGGCCCACCTGCTCGAGCACCTGCTGTTCAAGGGCGCGAAGAACAACCGCGACATCACAAAGCAGTTCGCCGAGCGCGGCATGCGCTTCAACGGCACCACCTCGCTCGACCGCACCAATTACTACGAAGTTTTCCAGGCCTCGCAGGACAACCTGGACTGGGCGCTGCAGATGGAAGCCGACCGCATGGTCAACTCCTTCGTCTCGGCCGACGACCTGGCGTCCGAGATGACGGTGGTGCGCAACGAATTCGAGGCCGGCGAGAACCAGCCCGGCAATGTGCTGTTCAAGCGCATGCAAAGCATCGCCTATGACTGGCACAGCTATGGCCGCTCGACGATCGGCAACCGCAGCGATATCGAGAACGTGCGCATCGAGAACCTGCAAGCCTTCTACCGCACCTACTACCAGCCCGACAACGCGGTGCTGCTGGTGGCCGGCAAGTTCGAGCCGAACGCCACGCTGGCGCGCATCGGGCGCCTGTTCGGCGCGATCCCGAAGCCGAAGCGCACCCTGCCGCCATTCTGGACCGTGGAACCGACCCAGGACGGCGAGCGCAGCTTCGTGGTGCGGCGCCAGGGTGACGTTCAGCTGGTGGCGGTGGGCTACAAGATCCCGTCCGACCTGCAGGCCGAGGCCGAAGCGCTGGGCTTTGCCTCGGAGATCATGGGCGACGCGCCGAACGGCCGCCTGCACAAGCTGCTGGTCGAAACCGGCAAGGCCAGCCAGGTGTTCAGCTTCGGCCAGACCGGCTACGCGCCCGGGCTGCAGTTCTTCGGCGCCGTGGTCAAGAAGGGCGAGCCGCTGGAGCCGGTGCGCGCCGCGCTGACCCAGGCGGTCGAGGAACTGGCCACGAAACCGCCGACCGAGGAAGAACTGGAGCGCGTGCGGCGCTCCTGGCTGAACACGATCGAGCGCAGCCTGAACAATCCGCAGCAGGTGGGCGTGGCGTTCTCGGAATCGATCGCGCTGGGCGACTGGCGCCTGTTCTTCCTGAGCCGCGAACGCGTGGGACAGGTCACGGCCGAGCAGGTCGCGGCCAGCGCCGGGCGCTACTACCTGCCGAGCAACCGCATCAGCGGCAGCTTCATCCCGGACGATGCGCCGCGGCGCGCCGTGCTGCCGGCCGCGCCGACCCCGCAAGAGGCGCTGAAGGACTTCAAGCCGGCGACGTCGACCCTGGTCGCGGAAGACTTCGACCCGAGCCAGCGCAACATCATGCAGCGCACCACGGTGACGACCGCGGGCGGCGTGAAACTGGCGCTGCTGCCGAAGAAGAACCGGGGCGAGACGGTCACCGTCGACCTGCGCCAGAACATCGGCAACGAAAAAAGCCTGTTCGGCAAGGCGGTCCTGCTCGACATGAGCAGCGCGATGCTGATGCGCGGCACCACGCGCTATACCCGCGCCGAACTGGCCGACGCCTTCGACAAGCTCAAGATCAGCGGCAGCCCCACGCACTTCCAGACCACGCGCGCCAACCTGCCGGCGGCGCTGGAGCTGGTCGCCCACGTGCTCAGGGAGCCGGCCTTCCCCGAGAGCGAATTCGAACAGCTGCGCGAGCAAAGGCTGGTGGGCCTGGAGGCGACCCGCAACGAGCCGCAGCTGGTCGCCTTCCGCGCGCTGGCCAAGCACTTCGAGCGCTACCCGCGCGGCGACGTCCGCCATTCGCCGACCCTGGAAGAGAGCATCGAGGACATGAAGGCGGTGCGCCTGGCGGACGTGAAAGCCTTCCACCGCGACTTCCACGGCGCCAGCCCGGCCGAGATGGCGATCGTGGGCGACTTCGATGCGCAGCAGGTCGCGCCGCTGGTGGACCGCCTGTTCGGCGCATGGAAGGCCGCGCAGCCGTTCGCGCCGATCGTGTCCAGCTACGTGGACGTGGCGCCGACCGCGGGCATGATCGACACGCCGGACAAGGAAAACGGCTTTTTTGTTGCCGCCATGAACCTCGACCTGAACGAAGAGGATGCCGACTATCCGGCCCTGATGCTGGCCAATTACATCTTCGGCGAAGGCGGACTGAAATCGCGCCTGATGGACCGCATCCGCCAGAAGGAGGGGCTGTCCTATGGCGGCGGGTCGAACCTGAGCGCGGGCACGCTGGACCGGGCAGGGGGATTCCACGTGACCGCCATCGCCGCGCCGCAGAACCTGGCGCAGCTGGACAAGGCCGTGCGCGAAGAACTGGCGCGCGCGCACAAGGACGGGTTCACGGCCGAGGAACTGGCCGGCGCCAAGTCGGGCATGATGCAGCAGCGCCTGCAGAGCCGCTCGAACGACGCATCGCTGGCGTCGAGCTGGAGCTATTACCTGTACCGCGGCAAGACCTTCGACTGGTCGGCGGAACTGGAGCGCAAGCTCGATGCCGTGACGCTGCCTCAGCTAAATGCAGCATTTCGCAAGGCCATCGATCCGGCTAAGCTGTCGGTCATGATGGCGGGCGACAAGGGCAAGGCGAATGCCGGACCGGCGGCGATGACGAATCCGCAACGACCTATGCCGTAAGTGCAACAGTTTCCCGACAAAAACCCTCTGGGATTGTGACAAGCGATGAAGCCATGCGTTAAAATGTTTCTTTTCGGAAGCAAAAGTTTCATCCAGGGAGCAACATGAAGGCCATCAGCAAGCAGTCGGCAAGCGGTTTGTCGTTTTCCGGCAAGGTCGTTCTCGTTACCGGCGCCGCTAGCGGAATCGGTCGCGCCATCGCCCTGGCGTTCGGCCGGGCCGGCGCCAGCGTCGTCGTGGCCGACGTCTCGATCGACGGCGGGCACGCGACGGCGGCCATGATCGTCGAGAATGGCGGCAAGGCCTTGTTCGTGCAGAGCAACGTCACCCGCGCCGCGGACGTCGAAGCCCTCGTCGACAAGACCATCAATTACTATGGGCGCCTCGATTTCGCGGTCAACAATGCCGCGATCGAGGAAGAGCGCCAGCTGCTGGCCGACGCCGACGACGAGCAGTTCGACCGCATCATGAACGTCAACGTCAAGGGCGTCTGGCTGTGCATGAAATACCAGCTGCGCCAGATGCTCAAGCAGGGTCATGGCGCGATCGTCAACATGGCCGGCGTGGCTGGTCTGGTCGGCAGCCCGAACCACGCGATCTATGGCGCCAGCAAGCATGCGGTGATCGGCCTGACCAAGAGCGCCGCCGCCGAATATGCGCGCGAAGGCATCCGCGTCAATGCGCTGTGCCCGGCGGCGGTCAAGACGCCGATGCTGGCGCGCGCCTTCGAACGCGATCCCGGCAGCGAGAAAAAGCTCAAGGCAGCGCACCCGATGGGGCGTTTTGCCGATGCCGGCGAGGTGGCGCAGGCAGCCCTGTGGCTGTGCTCGGACATGGCGTCTTACGTCAACGGCCATGAGATGGTCGTCGATGGCGGGTTTACGGCGGTGTGATCTGGCGCGCCTGTTGGCCGGTATGCCGCTGGAATATTCCTTGTCGAAAATTTTTACAGTAGGATTATTCTCTTAAAATAGAAAAACAGTAAGTATTTGTTTTCATTAAGAAATTGCTTTTTGGCATGAATAGTGCTTGATAGTTGGTTATGATTCCGGATGTTGCTGTTGGTACTCGCAGCATTCCGGTTGAGACCGTTCTTCATCATGCACCTTCA
The DNA here is from genome assembly GCF_030770395.1 of Telluria beijingensis. Classification (GTDB taxonomy): domain Bacteria; phylum Pseudomonadota; class Gammaproteobacteria; order Burkholderiales; family Burkholderiaceae_D; genus Telluria; species Telluria beijingensis. The sequence continues at coordinate 4,111,747 of NZ_CP132480.1, forward strand.
ACCAGTGAGATTACTGTGAAAAAGACTCTCGCCGCACTTGCAATCGCCGCCGCACTCGCTCCCGTCGCCAGCGCCCAGGCTGCAACCATCAGTTACAGCGCTACCAAGGCGATGACGACCACCAACTGGTCCGAGAACCTCAGCTTCAACAAGTTCGACAGCAGCCTCGGCAACTTGACCTCGATCACCTTCGACCTGAGCGGCATCGTGCGGGGCAGCGGCAGCGCCGAAAGCCTGGACGCTGCGGCCTCGACCGTGACCCTGACGCTGGGTTCGCTGCTGACCCTGACCCGTCCCGACAATACCACGCTGGTCGTGACCAATCCGGTGTTCAGCCGGGTATTCGGCTTCGCTGCACACGACGGCGGGCTCGATTTCGGTGGCGCTTCGGGCGGCACCACCGGTTCGGTCGACGCCAGCAATTCGAATTTCTTCACCAGCACTGCAGCGAGCGACTTCGACCTGTTTTCCGCACTGGGCGGCGGCTCTCTCAGCCTGGGCCTCGCCGCACTTGGCCAGACCTCTGGTACAGGCGCGGGGAACCTGATCACACAGTTCAGCACGGCAGCGGCCGGCACCGCGTCGGTCACCTATACCTTCACGCCGTTCGCCGAAGTGCCGGAACCGGCCAGCATGGCAATGCTCCTCGGCGGCCTGGGCCTGATGGGCCAGGCCCGTCGCCGCACCGGCGCCAAGGCATAATACCTGCGCACTTCCGGCGGCATGCCGGCTCGTCCACTGTCGAAAAATCTTACAGTGGACTGCCGTTCATGCCGCTCGGGTAACGCAAGTCATTGTTTTGAATAAAGTATTTCTTGGTGGCATAGTTTGTGCTTGTATTTACGAAGACGCAGCCTGGACACATCCAGCGCACCTTCACCAAGTGAGATCACCTTGAAAAAGACTTTTGCCGTACTGGCGCTTGCCGCCTCCCTGGTTCCATTCGCAGGCGCGCACGCCGCCGTGATCAGTTTCAGCAATGACAAGGCGCTGACGAGGACGAACTGGACCGACCATCTGAGCTTCGGCAAATTCGATAGCAGCCTGGGCACCCTCAATTCGATCAGGTTCGACCTGACCGGCGTGATTCGTGGCAGTGGCAGCGTTGAAAGCCAGGACAGTGAAGCGACCACCGTCGCCTTGACCCTGTCCTCGCTGCTGACCTTGATGCGCCCCAACGGCACCACCCTGGTCGTGAGCAATCCCGTGTTCAACCAGATCTTCAACCTGGCGCCAGCCGACGACAATCCCGACGATTTTTCCGGCCCTGCGGGCGGCACTACCGGCACGGTGACGAAAAGCGCGTCGGAATACTTTATCAGCACCAATGCCAACGCCACCGACTTCGCCCTGTTCTCGGCACTCGGCGGCGGCACCATCAGCCTCGGCGTAAACGCGCGCGGCAACTCGAATGCCGACGCCTCCGGCAACGTGGATACCCGCTTCCGGACCAATGCCGGGGCCAGCGTCAAGGTCAGCTACGACTACACGCCATTCGCCGAAGTGCCGGAACCGGCCAGCGTGGCGCTGATCCTCGGCGGCCTGGGGCTGCTGGGACTGTCGCGTCGCCGGTTCGGCGGCAAGGCGTAATATCCGGATGCCGCCGGCGCTGCGCCGGCGATCCAACAGGAACCGTCATGCCGGCTTTGGCCGGCATGACGGATTTTTTAGTTATGGATGTATTTGGCGAACACGTCGCTGAAGTCGCGCCTGGTATGGGTGTCGAGCATCGCCGTGTTCAGCGCATCCAGCAATTCCCCATACTGGCTGACCAGGCTGCCCGCGCCCGGCGCGATATTGAGCTTGTGCACCGAGGCCGTCGCCTCGAGCGTGCGCAGCGCGTTGTCGCGGCAGACCGCATCGCGCCGCTGCTGCTTGCCGATCGTGATCAAGGCCTTGTAAATATCCTTCAGTTGCTCGATGAAGGATTTCTTGACGTCGATCGAGAACTTTATTTCGTTCACGTTGAACTTGAGTTCGATGTCCATGTCCAGCGTGCCCGCGGTCTCGATGCTGACATTGGTGATCAGGTTCGACGCATATTCATAGCGCTTGATCGACCGCTTCGATGACACCGCCGAGTCGCCGTCGACATGGATCAGCGCCAGGTTGGTGAAGCAGTATTCATCCTTCTTGCTCTTGATCAGGAAGAAGATCTGCTCGCCATCCTCGGTGAACAGGTAGTCGTCCGCGTCGACCTTGCTGTAGTCCGCCGGTCCAACGATGACGCCGATATCGCTGATGCCCAGTGCCTCCGCCGCGAATTTCTTGAACATGATGGTCCTCGTGTGGTGAAAACATCCAGATTAACACCACTTCTTCAAGCTGCGTTGAGCTCGGCAACGAAGTCATAGGTATCGCCGCGATAATACGAGCGGCAGAATTCCACGGCGCGGCCGTCGCGCAGGAAACCGAGGCGTTCCACGCACAGGCCGGCATCGCCCTCGCGCGCCTCGAGCAGGCGTGCCTGTTCGGCGCCCAGCAGCAGGGCGGACAGTCGCTGCAGCGCGCGCACCGGGCGGTTGCCGGCCGCGCCCAGCGCCTCGTACATCGAATCGCCCACCGCATCGAGCGAGGGCAGGGCGAAGGCGGCGATGGTCGCGTACTCCACGCACATCGGTGCATCGTCGGCATAGCGCAAGCGGTTGAAGCGGTACACCGGCGTGCCTGGCGACAGCCGCAGGCGCAGCGCTTCCTCGGGCGTGACCAGGCCTTCCGAGCGCTTGAGCCAGCTGCTGCGCGGCACCCGCCCGCGCGCCCGCATGTCTTCCGAGAACGACGTCAGCTTGGCGAAGTTCTTTTCGATGCGCGAATTCAGGAAGTTGCCCGCGCCGGGGCGGCGCACCAGCAGGCCGTCCTCGACCAGGTTGTCGATCGCCTTGCGCACCGTGATACGCGAGATGCCCAGTTCCAGGGCCAGCTGGCGCTCGGCCGGCAGGGCGGCCGACGGTCCATAGCTGCCGTTGTCGATCGCCTGGCGCAGCGCGCGCTGCAGTTGCTGGTAGAGTGGCAGCTTGCCGTCGCCGGCCGCGAGGCTGGCCTTGGCGGCGTCGTGCATCAGTTGGACGAGGGGATTCATGCGCAGGCGAAGGTCAGGGGACAGGAAATGATACCGCAGCCCGGGCCCGCGGTCATTTCGGGCGCGGATCCTTCAAGGGCGGGCTGACCACGGCGACCCGGCCCGCGCGCACTTCGCGCACCGCGGTGGCCACGGCGCGCGCCACGTTGCGCGTCTCTTCCTGCACCGCGGTATCGTGGTCGAAGGTCTCGTGGCTGTCGGCATACGATTCGTAGTAGCCGATGTAGCGGTCGAGCTGGCCGAAGCTGCCCGAGTTGATCAGCCCCATCCATTCCAGCCAGTCCGCCAGCGAGCGCCGCGTGCCTTCGATGCCGGCCACGTCGCCGTGCACCAGCAGGCCATAGGCGCGCCCGGCCAGGTGTTTCGGGTAATCCCAGCCGTCGCGCTCGATCTGCTTGGCCCGTTCGGCGTCCTTGCCCTGGGTGGAAGTGGGATCGGGATTGCCGCCGTCGGCGCACACCAGGCGGTCGATCATCAGTTTCAGCACGGCTGGGGTCTGGTACCAGTAGACGGGGGTAATGATGATGACGCCGTGGGCCAGCACCCAGCGTTCGTAGATCTCGTTCATCCAGTCGTTCACCTGGCGCTCGGCGTGGTTCGGATAGCAGCTGCACGGCCAGTGGCATAGCGGCATCGCGGTCGAGACGCAGCCCTTGCAGGGGTGGATATGGCGGTCGTAGTCGGAATTGAGCAGGCTCAGGTCGAGCACGTCGGCCTCGAAGCCCTGTTCCTCCAGCACGTCCTTCGCCATCTGCGTCATGCGCCAGCTTTTCGAAATCTCGCCGGGGCAGGTGCCGTCGTTGCGGGCCGAGGCGTTGATCAGGAGGACGCGGTTGCGCGTATCGGGATCCTTCTGATGGCGCTCGGCGCCGAGCAGGCGGTCGCGCGCTTCCTTCCACTCGACCGAGAGGTCGTAGCCTGGATCGGCGAAGCCGGGGCCGGCCTTGACGGTGTGGGGAGCCTTGCGGCCTTCGTGGTACGCGTCCCAGGCCACGTCCTCGATCGCAGCCAGTTCGCGGTCGAGCGACTCGTAGCCGGGGTCCTGGAAGGCCTGGCGGAAACGCAGGTGGAATTCGTTGCGTTCGAGCTTGGCGGGCGCCTGGCCCTTGCGTACCGTCGTCGTCATGCTGCCTCCGATGTAAATAAGGCAATTATCCGGCGGGTAGGAGGCGAGGTAATGTACGGGCGCGCACGCTGGGAGGATGAAATCGGGGCGCGATTTACTGCAACCGGCCCCAAAAAGTCGTCCCCGCGAAGGCGGGGACCCAAGTTATTTAGCGCAGCCACTTCGCTTGAGCTGAGCGCGCGCCGAGAAACTTGGGTCCCCGCCTGCGCGGGGACGACGTTGATACCGCTTGTGGCTTACTGGGCCGACGCGGTCTGCGCGCCGCCGCCTTGCTTCTGGTTCAGGTGAACGATCCAGTACTTGGCCAGGTCGCCGGCGCCGCCGCCGCCCTTGACGGTCTGGAAGGTCTGGATTGCTTCGGCGTTCTTGCCGGCGCGTGCCTGTGCCATGCCCAGGCGCAGCTTGGCTTCTTCAGGGTTCTTCAGGCCGCCCTTGGCGATACCCTGCTGGATGAAGGTGACGCCCTTGTCGCCCTGGCCCATGGTGGCATAGGCCCAGCCCAGGTTGACCAGGCCGGCGCCGGTCTTGGCCTTGGCGGCCGAGGCTTCGCCGGCGGCGATGTTCTTCGCGTCGTCGGCCGCGCCCTTGGTCGCCTTGTCGCGCAGGGCGGCGTGCGACTTGGCATTGCTGCCCTGGCCCAGCACGCCGGCGGCGTAGCCGGCGTCCATGGTTTCCTTCGCCTCGGTCGGGAAGCCGTCGCGCAGCGACAGTTCGGCCAGGTCGACGTATTCCTCGGGCGCCATCTTCTTGACGGTGACCGCTTCCAGGCGGTACACATTGATCATATTGGCCTGCGGATCGAAACCGGCCTTGCGCGCCACGCCGCGGTTCAGGACGTCGGTCCAGAAGTCGTCGTTCGGGTAGTGGGCGACCAGCTTTTCGAGCGCGGTCAGGTAGCCGGCATCGTCCTTGACCCGGTTGGCCGACGAGGCCAGCAGGCGCAGGTCTTCCTCGCTCGGCTTCTGGCCGGCCTTCTCGGTCGCCTCGATCGCCGGCAGCAGGGCGGCCTTGGCGGCGGCGAAGTCACCGCCCAGGTAGTAGGCGCGGGTCAGGGCCGGCGCGACTTTCTCGGGGGTCGAGCTTTCTTTCTGGTAGCGCTTGAACCACTCGATCGCCTTCGGATAGTCCTTGGCGTTGTAGTGCATGTTCGCCAGGGCCTGGATGAAGTCGGCCTGCTCGTTCGGTGGCATGCGGCCGGAATTGATCACGGCTTCGAGCGCCGGGATGGCGATCTCGTTGTTGTTGGTCGCCGAGCCGAGCGACAGCTTCATGCGGTTGACCACGTAGTCTTCGTACGGGGTGCGGTTCGGGAAGGCTTCGGCCTGCTGCACGCGGCTCTGCACTTCGGCGTAATTCTTTGCATCCATCAGCGGCTTGATCGCGGCCGGGTCGAGCAGCTTGAACAGCTCAGGACGAACGGTGTCCTTCGGCGCCTCGGCGGCAGCGGCTGGCTTGTCCTGGGCGTGGACAGCGGGAATCAGGGCTGGGGTGCTCAGGCCGACGGCAGCCAGCACCAGGCACAGGCGGGCAAGACGGAATTGGGACATTGTGTATCCTTCTATCTAGACAAAAAATTTACGAAATGCGCTTTCGCCAAATATAGCAAAAATGCCAATCTCGGACAAAGTTGTGCATTGTCCCATAAATCAGCCGTTTTCTGGCCCGTGAATTGTGCCGCAGAGCGGGCGAGGGCGCCCGCGTCGTTACATCGCGTTACCTCGTTGGCCGTTCAAAGCCCGGCACCGGGCAAGTCCCGGGCGCATCGATCTCGCCGGCCAGCCAGGCCACCGCCGCTTCGAGGGCCGGCGGCGCGAAACCATAGCTCATCAGGGCAGGCGAGGGGAAGTCCAGCGCCTGGTAGGGGTTCCACAAGGCCAGGTGCAGGTCGGGGCGCCAGCCGGCGCGGGCCTGCGGGCCGTAGCGGCGGCGCGAGGTCGAGGCCAGGATCGTGAAGCGCCCGTCCTGCGGCAGGGCCGACCAGTCGAAGCTTTCGCTGTCGGCGAAGGTCGCCAGCTCGACGTCATACAGGGTTCCCAGGGCCGCGGCGATGCGATCGGCCGGCACGCCGGCTTCCGAGATGCCGTCGCTGACCACGTCGGCGCGCGCCACCAGGCGCACGCGGCTGCCGCGCGCGGGACGTTGCGGCTGGCCGAGCACCGTCAGGCCGGCGCGCCAGGCGCGCGTCATCAGCGCGCGGTCGTCCTGCTCGCGCGCGTGGGCCGCCGGGCCGGCGGGATGGGCCTGGGCCAGCTTCTCCAGGCGCGCCAGCTTGGCCTCGACGTCGGGCAGAGGCAGCAGGCCGTCGCGGATCGCCTGGGCGATCGCGTGCACGGTCTCGACTTGCGTCTCGCGCGAACCGATCGCCATCACCATGTCGGCGCCCGCCACCAGCGCGTTGACGGCCGCCTGGCCGGGGCTGTAGCGGTGCGCGATCGCATGCATGTCCATGCCGTCGGTGATGATCACGCCTTCGTAGCCGAACTCCTCGCGCAGCACGCCGGTCAGGATGGCGCGCGACATGGTGGCCGGATTGACCGGGTCCAGCGCCGGATAGACGATGTGGGCCGTCATCATGGCCGGCGCCGCCTGCGCCGCCATGCGGAACGGCGCGAACTCGAAGCGCTCCAGTTCCGCGCGCGGCTTGTCGACGTGCGGCAGGTCGCGGTGCGAGTCGACGTGGGTGTCGCCGTGGCCGGGGAAGTGCTTGACGCAGCAGGCCACGCCTTCGCTCTCGCTGCCTTCCATCCAGGCCAGCGCAATCCGCGTGGCCTGCGCGGGATCGGCGCCGAACGAGCGCTCGGCAATCACCGGGTTGTGCGGATTGTTGTTCAGGTCCAGCACCGGTGCGAAGTTCCAGTTGAAGCCCAGCGCGCGCACCGCGCGCGCCACCGCGGCGCCGACTTCGCGCGCCAGTTGCGGGTCGTTCGCCGCGCCCAGGGCCATCGCGCTCGGCGGCGCAGGCACCCAGGTCGAGCGCACCACGGCGCCGCCTTCCTGGTCGAGGGCGACCAGGGCTTGCGGGCCCATGGCATCGACCAGGGCGCCGGTGAAGCGGGTCAGCTGGCCGGCGTCGACCATGTTCTGGCGGAACAGGCACACGCCGCGCACTTTGTGGGTACGCAGGAAGGCGTCGGTGTCGGCATCGAGTTCGGTGCCGAACAGGCGCACCATCATCAGCTGGCCGGCGAGGTCCAGGTAGTCGGTCGTCGCGCTCGTCATCGATGTCCTCGTCAGTTGGTCTTGGTGACTTTGCTCAGGTGGCGCGGCTGGTCCGGATTCATGCCGCGCGCCGCCGACAGTTTCGCCGCCATCGTGTAGAAGGCCTGCACCGCGGCGATCGGGTCGAGGTCGGGGATGGCGGCCGTGGGCAAGGTCAGGTCGCGGCTGGCGATGTCACCTGGCGCGGCCAGCAGCACGCGCGCGCCGCGGCCGCGCATCTCGTCGGCCAGCGCCACCAGGCTGGCCTGGGTCGGGCCGCGCGTGGCGTAGATCAGCAGCGGATAGCCTTCCTCGATCAGGGCCATCGGGCCGTGCTTGATCTCGGCGCCCGAGAACGCCTCGGCCTGCAGCGCCGAGGTTTCCTTGAACTTGAGCGAGGATTCGAGCGCCAGCGGGAAGCTGATGCCGCGTCCCACGACCATGATGTTGCGCGCCGGCGCCAGCACCTCGATCGCGGCCGACCAGTCCACCTCGGTGGCGGCGCGCAGCGCGTCGGGCAGGGCGGCGATGCCGTCTTTCAGCTCTTTATCGTCTTGCCAGTCGGCGACCAGGCGCGCACCGGCCACCAGGCTGGCGATGAAGCTCTTGGTCGCGGCCACGCTTTTTTCAGGACCGGCATGCAGCGGCATGGTCCATTCGGCGGCGTCGGCCAGCGGCGAGGCGGCATCGTTGACCAGGGCCACGGTGGTGGCGCCGCCATTGCGGAAGTAGCGGATCGGTTCGACCACGTCCGGGCTCTGGCCCGACTGCGAGATCGCCACCGCCAGCGTGTCGCGCGCGACGATCGGCGATTTGTACAGGGTGATGAGCGACATCGGCAGCGAGGTCACCAGGCGGCCCATGCGCGCCATGATCAGGTAGGCCAGGTAGTTCGACGCGTGGTCCGAGCTGCCGCGCGCCACCGTCACCGCGCTGTGCAGCTGGGTGGCGCGCAGCCGCGCGCCGAGTTCGGCGTAGCGCTCCACGTCCTGGGTCAGCTGGTGGGCGATGCAGTTGGCGGCGGACAGCGCCTCCTGCAGCATGAGCGAAGTGGTGGGGGCGGTCACAGGAGATCTCCTTCGATATGGACGGCTTTGATGTTCAGGTCGCGGTCGAGGACCACGAAGTCGGCATGGCAGCCCGGCGCCAGGCGGCCGCGCAGGGTTTCGCCGAGGTAGTCGGCGGCATTCGTCGAGACGCGGCGGCTGGCGTCGGCCAGCGGCAGGCCGATCTTGACCAGGTTGCGCAGCGCCTGGTCCATGGTGAGCGTGCTGCCGGCCAGGGTACCGTCGGCCAGGCGCACGCCGCCCATGCATTTGTGGACCACCTGGCGGCCCAGCATGTATTCGCCATCGGGCATGCCGGCGGCGGCGGTCGAATCGGTCACGCAGAACAGCCGGGGGATGCAGCGCAGCGCAGTCTTGATCGCGCCCGGATGCACGTGCAGCAGATCCGGGATGATCTCGGCATATTCGGCATGCGCCAGCGCGGCGCCGACCATGCCGGGATCGCGGTGGTGCAGGCCGGGCATGGCGTTGAACAGGTGGGTGAAGCCGGCCGCGCCGTGTTCGAGGGCGGCCACGCCGACCTCGTAGTTGCCATTGGTATGGCCGACCTGGACCCGGATGCCTGCGTCGGCGAGCAGCCGCACCAGTTCCATATGGCCGTCGATCTCGGGCGCCACCGTGATGAGTTTCATCGGCGCCTGGGCGTCGAAGCGTTTCACTTCGTCGAGGCTGGCCTCGCGCGCGAACGGCGGCTGGGCGCCCAGCTTGCCGGAGTTGATATAAGGGCCTTCCAGGTGCACGCCCAGGATGCGCGCCTCGCCCTTGCCGCGCGCCTTGCAGGCGGCGCCGATGGCCGCCAGCGCGCGGTCGATGTCTTCCAGCGGCGCCGTCATGGTGGTGGCCAGCAGGCTGGTGGTGCCGTGTTTCGCATGCAGGGCGGCGATCACGTGCGGGGCGTCGCCGCCTTCCATCATGTCGCGCCCGGCGCCGCCGTGCACGTGCACGTCGATGAACCCCGGCAGGATGTAGTCGTCGCCGTTGGCGTCGGGATCGGCGGCGGCGCCGTCGATGGCGTCGATGTGGGCGCCGTAGCGCAGCGTGCCGCGCACCCAGCCCTCGGGTGTGAGGATATTGCCTTCGATGGTGGCCGTCATGCGGAATCCTTCAGGTGCAGTTCGATCATGCGCAGCGCGCCCTGCGCCGAGTCGCCGTGCGGAGGGCTGCAGCGCGCCAGCGTGTCGGCCGGCAGGTACAGGCGCAGGGTCTCGCCCAGGCCGCCGCACAGGGCCAGCGGCAGTTCGGCGCGCGGGTCGAGCGCGTGCGCGATCAGGGCCGCGTCGCGCCCGGCCTGCTCGAGGATGGCGCCGGCCACGCCGTCGCTGGCGCCATGCGCCACCACGAAGCGCGCCAGGCCGGCGTAGTCGGTCTGGGTGGCCTTGCCGAGCCAGACCTGGATCGCGTCGCGGTTGCCGCCGCAGGCATCGACGACGTCCCGCGCGAAGGCGCCGCCCTCGACGCGGCCGTCGAGCACCTGCTCGACGTGGCCGATGGCGCGCAAGCCCATCCAGGCGCCGCTGGCTTCGTCGCCGGCCGGGAAGCCCCAGCCGCCGACCTCGACCCGCGTGCCGTCGGTGCGCAGGGCCTCGCCCACGCTGCCGGTGCCGATGGCGACGATGGCGCCGGGCCGGCCGCCGTGGGCGCCCATCAGGGTCGTGAAACCGTCGGTGTCGAGCCTGAGCGCGGCATAGCCCGGATTGGCGGCGCTGAATTGCGCCGCCCATTCCTTGTTGTGCACGCCGGCCAGGCCCAGGCCGATGGCGCAGGACGCCATGGGAATGGTGTCGATGCCGAGCGCGGCGAAGGCCTGGGCGACGGCCGTATTGACCGCCTGCCAGGCGTTGCCGATGCCGTGGCGCAGGCCGGAAGGGCCGCTGTTGCCGGTCGCCAGTTCGGCGCCGTCGCGCCCGGCCAGGCGCACGCGGGTATTGGTGCCGCCGCCGTCGACGCCGATGAGATAGTCGATCATGGTAAGTAGGCTGGAATGAGGTCAAGGCACTATAGGCAGGGCCCATCCCGATGTCAACAGGTATTTAACTGGTATGCGGCGATGCAGACCAAATGAGGGGATAGCCGGCGCTCATGGCGCTCGGCTCGTGGGTAATGGTGTGCATACTGGTATCGTCACTGGTATGGTTTTTTGTCCTGGATGGCGACGATTACCTGGAAGGTAATCGCCGCGCCCGGCCCGCGCCGCGAGAATGGTCATTCCATCCACCCACAGGAGAACGCCATGCACAACCCCCAAGCCATCGCCCGCCACTACCTCGCCGCCTGGAACGAGCGCGAGCCGGAAGCGCGCCGCGCCCGGGTCGCCGCCGTCTTCGCCGCCGACGCCAGCTATATCGACCCGATGATGCAGGGCGCCGGCATCGACGGCATCGACGCCATGATCGGCGCCGCCCAGCAGCATTTTCCGCAGCACCGCTTCGAACTGCGCGGCACGCCGGACGGCCACAACGACGTGGTGCGCTTCGCCTGGACGCTGCAGGCGCCGGACGGCAAGGCGGTGGCGCACGGCCTCGATATCGCCACCGTCACGCTCGACGGCCGCCTGGCCGACGTGACCGGTTTCCTGGACCAGTCTTGAAGACATCGCCGCTTGAGCCAACTGGACGGCTCGGCGACAATCACGAGCACACGGCAAGGAGGAAACCATGCAGGCAGCGAGCACCTCTTATTTCAGCGACTTCGCGACCGCGCTGCGCTACTGGCGCGGGCGGCGCGGCCTGAGCCAGCTGCGGCTGTCGGTCGACGCCGACATCTCGCAGCGCCACCTGAGTTTCCTGGAGACTGGCAGGGCGCAGCCGGGGCGCGACCTGGTCCTGAAGCTGGGCATGGTGCTCGACATCCCGCTCCGGCAGCGCAACGCGATGCTGCTGGCGGCCGGCTTTGCGCCGGCCTACCGCGAGCGCAGCCTGTCCGACCCCGACATGGATGCGGTCAAGCGCGCGCTCGACTTCATGCTGGCCCAGGCCGCGCCGTATCCGGCGCTGGTGGTCGACCGGCTGTGGAACCTGGTGATGTTCAACGAGCCGGCGGCGCGCATGATGCGCCACTTCCTCGACTTGGCACCCGACGCCCCGATCCCGCGCGACGGTTCCATCAACGTCCTGAAGCTCACGCTGGATCCGGCCGGGCTGCGGCCCTTCCTGGTCAACTGGGAAGCGGTGGGCGCCGACCTGCTGCAATGGGTGCAGCGCGAGGCGATGGGCGACGGCCCGGCCAGCGAGTCGACCCGGCTGCTGGACGAGTTGATGGCCTTGCCCGGCATCGCCGAGGCGGCGCGCCAGCCCAACCTCGACCGGCTGGCGCTGCCGTTCCTGCCGATGACCTTGCGCAAGGATGGCCTGGAGCTGAACCTGTTCACCACCATCACGACCCTGGGCACGCCGCACGACGTCACCGTGCACGAGTTGCGGCTCGAATCGTTCTTCCCGGCGGATGCACAGAGTCGCGCGTGGTTCGATGCGGCGCTGAATCGATCGGGATAAACCTCGCCATTTAAAAGAGCATTGAATAGTTTATTCACGGCAATGTTTATTTAAAGAAACTTGGCCAAGTAAATACTAATGTGATCGCTGGTAGATAATCAATGATTCATATTAATTAAAATATTGAACGGCTTGTTTAACATTATTTATATCCACACGGAAACATTATGTCGCACTCCATCGCGGAATCTTTCGATTTTTAACGTTTCCCTTAGGTGTGTCGCGAAAAAACACAAAAAACGAAGCTAAAAAATTAATATCCAGCAATTTCTCTATCAGATCAAATTAAAATATTGCCTTTGATCATCTGAGAAATTCGGCCAAATGAAACAGCGTCGTTCGACCGCTTCCCCATCGATTAACTCTACCCAGGCAATTCATCGTCGCCGGCGCCTGCTGGCGCTCGAACCGCGCATGCTGTTCGACGGGGTGGCATTGGTCGATCCGGCGGCGGAAGCGGCGCGGCCGGCCGATGCGCCGGCAGATACGTCGGCCGAATCGCAGGCCGATCCGGCCCAGGCGCAGGTCTTGCCCGCAGTGGGCCGGAGCGGCGCCGATGCACGGTCGGACGGCGAGGCCGAGCCGATGCCGGCCCAGGACGAGGCGGTGATGGCGGCGATCCAGGCCATGAATGCCGGATCGGCGCCGGAGACGGACGAGGCGGCGCAGGACGACGCCGGTACCGATGCGGCGGCGGAGGAATCGCTGGAGGATGTCGATGCCGGCGCGACCGACAGCGCGGACACCGCCGATGCCATCGACAGCGCCGACAGCGCCGACAGCGCCGACGACATCGACGCCGCCGCCACCCCGCCCGCGGAAACGCCGGCACGGCCGCAGGCCGCGCCGTCTGCCGCCATGGCCAGCATGTCGGCGGCGCCCGCGTTCAGCGCCGCGCCGGGCGCCCAGCTGGGCCGCGAAGACAGCGACTTCGACTTCGGCACGATCTTCGACACCGATACGGGCGACGCGGGCCGCACCAGCCTGCTCACCGAGGGCATGACCTGGGACGTCGAAGTGCGCGTCGTCAGCGGCGACGGCGTGATCAGCGACGGCAATGTGTCCGACCGCGAGATCAGCTCGCAGGGCGACCGCGACGGCGTCAACCGCTTCCTGGCCGGCCTCAAGTTCCGCCCTGGCGCCGACTGGAGCGGCGACGTGGCGATCCGCGTCACGGTCAGGAACTACGCCGACAGCAGCGTCGATCCGGTCACCCTGAATTTTTCCGTGAAAGTGCAGCCGGTGGCCGACCGGCCGGATACCGGTACGGTGTCCCAGCTGGCGCCAGTCGCCGAGGACGTGCGCGATGCGGCTGGCGCCGCGGTGGCGAGCCTGCTGCCGAACTTCAGCGATGCCGACGACGACGGCCTGGCCGGCATCGCGATCAGCGCCAATGCCGCCACCGCCGCCCAGGGCCGCTGGGAATACTCGACCGACGACGGCGCCAGCTGGCGCGCGGTGGGCACCGTGAGCCAGGGCTCGGCGCTGCTGCTCGACGCCACGGCCAGGCTGCGCTTCACGCCCGCCGCCGACTGGTTCGGCACCCCGGGCAGCCTGACCGTGCACGCGGTCGACGACAGCGGCGCGCGCAGCTTCACCAGCGGCGCCACGCGCCAGACGGCATCCGTCACTGTCGGCAGCGACATCGACCGCGACGGCGCCAGCCTGGCCACCCGGGTCACGCCGGTCAACGACGTGCCGCAGACCGAAGACCTGGAGCTGGCGGTCGACAAGAACGGCAGCCTGGCGATCGCGCTGACGGCGTTCGACCCCGACCGCGGCACGAATTCCAGCACCGACGCCGCCTTGACCAAGTTCGTGATCGTCGATATCGCCGGCCTGAATGGCACGCTGCGCATCGACGGCGGCGCCGTGGTCACGGCCGGCATGGAACTCACGACGGCGCAGGCGGCCAAGCTGCGCTTTACCCCGACCGCGAATTTCAGCGGCGCGGCCAGCTTCACCTTCCGCGCCGTCGATGCCGCCGGCGCCAGCAGCGAGACCAGCACCGCCCATATCAGCGTGACGGCGCTCAACGAAGTGCCCACGGTGACCGTGCCCGGCCCGCTGGCGATCCAGGAAGACGCCGGCCCTGTCGCGCTGACCGGCATCGTGGTCGCCGACCGCGACGGCGGCGACAACGTCGAGCAGGTGACCGTGACCGCCGCCCACGGCGTGCTGTCCCTGCTGGACAGCGCCGGCCTCGAGGTCAGCGGCGACGGCAGCGCCCGCGTGGTCCTGCGCGGCACGCTGGACCAGCTCAACGCGGCCCTGGCCGGCCTGTTGTATACCGCCGATGCCGACTACCATGGCAGCGACACGATCCGGGTCACCATCGACGACCTGGGCAACTCCGGTCCGGCCCCGGCCAGCGCCAGCGACACGATCGCCGTCACCATCGCTCCGGTGGCCGACGCGCCGGTTACCGGCGAAGCCAACCTGGCGCCGGTGCAGGAAGACACCCTCGATCCGCCCGGCGCGACGGTCGCCGAGCTGCTGGACGGCTTCACGGACGCCGACGGCGACCTGCTGGCCGGGATCGCGATCAGCTTCGACGGCAGCCAGCCGGGCCAGGGCCAGTGGCAGTATTCGGTCGACAGCGGCGCCAGCTGGCTGGCGGTCGGCAATGTGGCGCGCGGCGCCGCGCTGGCGCTCGATACCCGCGCCTTGCTGCGCTTCGTGCCGGGCCCGGACTTCAACGGCCGCCCCGGCAGCCTGACGGTCCACGCGATCGACGCCAGCGGCGTGCGCACGTTCAGCAGCGACGGCCAGCGCGTGACGCTGGCGGTGGCGCCCGCGGCCGACATCGACGCCGTCGGCGCCGAACTGGGCACGATCATTACGCCCGATGCCGACGGCCTGCTGGTCGCGATCGACCGCAGCCTGCGCGTGCGCGAAGGCGACAGCGCGGTGCTGACCTCGAACGTCCTGAGCATCACCAGCCGCGATGCCGGTCCGGCCGACATCGTGTACACGATCCTGGCCGACGGCACCCAGCTCGATGCCGGCCAGCTGCGCCTGGGCGGCGTGCTGCTGCGCGCCGGCGACACCTTCACCCAGGCCGACATCGACGCCGGCCGCATCCGCTATACCCACGACGGCCGCGAGCCGGGCACCCAGGGCGTGGCCTACAGCGTCAGCGACGGCATCTCCACCGAGCAGCGCACGCTGGCGATCCGCGTCACGCCGGTCAACGACGATCCGGTGCTGTACGTGCCGGGCGACAGCGTGGGCGGCGGCGCGCCGCTGCAGGCCCATGTGGCGCAGCGCGGCGGCGAATTCACCTTCTCGCAGGATGCGATCCGCGTTGTCGATCCGGACAATACCGACGAGCAGCTCGTGTTCCGCATCGAGAGCCTGCCGGCGCACGGCACCCTGACCCTGGACGGGGCGGCGGTGCTGCCCGGCGTGGTGTTCAACTACGCCGACCTGGGCAAGCTGGTGTACACCCACGACGGCAAGGGCGCGAGCAGCGACAGCTTCCGCGTGACCCTGCGCGACGGCGCCGGCGGCAGCGCCAACGACGGCGCGGCCGCCACCATCAACCTCACCATCGGCAACGCCAACCACGCGCCGATCGGCATCGGCGACCTGGGCCTGGTGATCAACGAAGATCCGGACAGCTACGGACAACAGGCCAACAACGGCAGCGCGATCCGCGACCTGGCCGGCTACCTGCTGCTCGACGTCGACCAGGGCGCCAGCGTGGGCGGCATCGCCATCGTCGGCAATACCGCCGACGCCCAGGCCCAGGGGCGCTGGGAATACCGCAGCCCGGACGGCCAGTGGGCCGCGATCGGCCAGGTGAACGACCATGGCGCGGCGCTGGTGCTGGCGGCCGATACCCTGGTGCGCTTCGTCCCGGTGGCCAACTACCATGGCGAGCCGGCCGCCCTGCAGGTGCGGGTGCTGGACAATACCTATGCCGGCGCGGTCTCCGGCACCGCCGGCGGCGAGCAGCGGATCACGCTGGACACATCAAGTGGCCAGCGCGGCGGCAGCAGCGCGATCTCGGATAATCTCAACCGCCTGGGCGTGAGCGTGGTGGCGGTCAACGACGATCCGATCCTGGTCGCCAACAAGGGCCTCGAGGTCGCGGCCCCGGGCCAGACCGTCACCATCGGCAGCGGGCAGCTGAGCGCCGTCGATCCCGAGGGCGACACCATCACCTACGTGGTCGAGACCGCGCCGGCGCGCGGCGTGCTGCTGCTGGACGGGAAGCCGATCGGGAAGGGCGACAGCTTCACCCAGCAGGACATCGGCAGCGGCCGCCTGGCATACCGCAATATCGACGGCGCCGAAGACAGCTTCAGCGTCACGGTCCGCGACGGCAAGTACAACGCGGTGCTGGAGCGTCCGGGCGGCATCTACGCCGGCGACGCCCTGCAGGTCATCGAGGTGCCGGTGGTGGTCGGCCCGGTCGACGGCGGCGACGGCCCCGGCATGGTGGCGCGCGACGACGTGCTGGTCACGCGCCAGGATACGCCGATCGCGGCCAACCCCGCCGCCAACGACGGCGGCGTCGGCGCGCTCACCATCATCGGGGTCGGCGGCGCCGTGAATGGCACGGTCGCGCTGGACGGCGGCCTGGTGCGCTTCACGCCGGCGGCAGGCTTCAGCGGCACCGGCTATTACGACTACACCGTGCGCGACGAGGCGGGCAATACCGCCAGCGCCCGGGTCACGGTCTACGTGATCGCCAACAACGAGGCGCCGACCCTGGCGCAGGCCCCGCTCCAGCTCGACGAAGGCGCGGTGGCGACCATCACCGCCGATCACCTGGATGCGCGCGACCGCGACAACACGCCGTCGCAACTGACCTATACCCTGGCCGCGCTGGCCGGGCTGACCAATGGCGCGCTGTACTACGACGCCGGCGGCACCCCGACCGCCCTCGGCAACGGCGCGCGCCGGCTGCACGCGGGCGACAGCTTCACCCAGCAGGACGTGCTCGACGGCCGCATCAAGTTCGTGCACGACGGCGGCGAGGATTTCATTTCCAGCTTCACCTTCCGCCTGACCGACGGCGCGGCGCGCCTGAACCAGGAATTCACCTTCGACATCGACGTCAACCCGCTCAACGACCGCCCGGACATCGCCGGCGGCACCGTCAACGTGCCCAAGGGCGGCAGCGTGGTGATCGACAGCGCGGTGCTGGGGGCGAGCGACGTCGACGGCGTCGGCAGCGACAAGTCGACCGGCCATGCGGCGCCCGACACCCTGAGCTTCCGCATCGACGGCATGCCGCTCCACGGCGAATTGCGCATGGCAGTGGAAGGCCGGGTCTACGACGCGGCCGACGCCACCAGCTGGCGCGTGGTCGATACCGACACCGTGATCGGCGCCGCCGACCTGGCGCGCGGCCTGCACTACGTGCACAAGGGCGACGGCACCGCGGCCGACAGCATCGGCTTCATCGTCACCGACGATAGCGGCGCCGACAACAGCAGCAATAGCGCGCCGGTCACGATCCGCATCGTGCCGGTGAACGCCTATCCCGAGATCGTGGTCGATACCGGCCTGGTGCTGGAATGGGATGGCGACACCGTGGCCGGCAATGGCAAGGCGCTGTATGAAGGCGAAGGGAAGACGCTCGAGGTGCGCGACCTGCTCGGCGACGGCGACCTCTCCAAATTGACCGACCTGCTGGGCATGGACCCCGACAACAGCCCGACCCAGGTCCAGTTCCGCATCACCGAGGGCGTGCGCTACGGCGAGCTGACCCGCGACGGCCAGTTGCTGGGCGTGGGCAGCGCCTTTACGGTGCAAGACCTGATCGATGGCCTGATCCGCTACGAACACGACGGACTGGAAACGCCGGTGGCGACCGGCGCCGGCGTGCACTCCGACTTCTTCGCCTATGTGCTGTCGGACGGCAGTGGCGGCAATGGCGACGATGGCGTGACCGATCCGGACCGGGTCGAGCCGCCGGGCCGCTTCAATATCGACATCATGCAGGTCAACGATACGCCGACCGTGTCGGTGCCGGGCGCCCGCATTGGCGCCGAGGACAAGCCGCTGGCGGTCCCCGGCATCGTCGTGGTCGATCCCGACAGCCGGCGCCGCGACGGCAGCATCGATCCCGACCATGGCCCGCTGAAGGTCACGCTGAGCGTCGGCCACGGCAGCCTGACCTTGAGCGGCGCCGGCGGCCTGTCGATCGCCGGCAACGGCGGCGCCAGCGTGGTGCTGACCGGCACCCAGGGCGAGATCAATGCCGCCCTCGCGACCCTGGTCTACCAGGGCGACCGCGACTACAACGGCCTCGATCGCATCGAGGTGCTGGTCGACGACCAGGGAAACAATGGCGTCGATCCCGACCTGCCCGGCGTGCCGGGCGAGGGCGACGGCAGCACCGACACCAACGAGACCGTGCGCGCCAGCATCGACATCCGGCTGCAACCGGTCGACGACGCGCCCGCGCATGCGCTGCCGGGCCGGCAGGCGCTCGACGAAGACACGAGCCTCGTGTTTGGCGCCGCCCACGGCAATGCGATCGTGGTGTCGGACGTCGACGCCAACGAGACGCCCGGCGCGCAGCTGGTCACCACGGTCAGCGTCGGCCACGGCACCCTGACCGTCAGTGCCGGCCATGGCAGCATCGTTGCCAATGGCACGGAGTCGGTGACGATCCGGGGCACCCTGGACCAGATCAACGCCGCGCTGGAGGGCATGGTGTATCGCCCGGACGCCGACTACAACGGCGCCGATACGCTCACCATCGTGACGAACGACCGCGGCAACACCGGCCTGGGCGGCCCGCTGTCCTCCAGCGGCACCGTCGCGCTGGCGATCGCGCCGGTCAACGATGCACCGATCACCGAAGACCAGGCGTTCACAGTGGCCGAAGACGGCCGGTTGACCTTCAGCCTGGAGTCGCGCGAGGCCGACTCCGGGCAGGAAGGCGACGGCGACGCCGACGTCGACCGCTACCGCATCGTCAGCCTGCCGCAGCACGGCGTGCTGCGGGCCAGCGACGGCACCGTCATCACCGGTCCGACCGTCATCACGCTGGCCCAGGCCACCGGCATGACCTTCACGCCGGACGCCGACTTCAACAGCAGCAAGGGCGGCGTCGCCTTCCAGTTCACCGCGCTCGACAGCGCCAACGTGGAAAGCGAGATCGCGACCGTGACCATCGCGGTGACCGCGGTCAACGACGCCCCCGAGATCGCGGGCGGCGGCGACACCGTTGCCTACACCGAAGGCCTGGGCGCCGGCGTGGCAGGCAGCCCGGTGCGGCTGGACGGCAATGGCGACGCCACATTGGTGCGCGACGTCGAACTGACCGTCACCGGCGAAGACGACTTCGCCGGCAGCAGCCTCACGGTGGCGCGCCAGGGCGGCGCGGTCGCCAGCGACCGCTTCGGCATCGATACCGCCTTCGGCGGCGACGGCAAGTCGGTCGCGCTCAATGGCAGCGTGGTGTCGGTCGATGGCCGCGCCGTGGCCACGCTGGGTGGGGGCAATGGCAGCCTGGTAGTGACCTTCAATGCCGGCGCCACCCGGGGCGACGTCGACGCGCTGATGAAGCGCATCACCTTCAGCAGCGTGTCCGACAGCCTGCAGGGCAGGATCCAGGTCGACGTCACCTTCAACGACGGCAATGCCGGCACGCCGCCGGCGCAAGGAGCAGGCGGCGCGCTCACCGATACCCTGACGTTCAACGTCGACGTGACGGGCACCAACGATGCGCCAGGCGCCACCGCGGGCCAGCTCGCCCCGGTGGACGAGGATGCCGGCGCAGTCGGGATGGATTACAACGCGGGCAACCTGCCCGCGGCGACCGGCGCCACCGTCGGCAGCCTGTTCGGCAGCCGCTTTACCGATCCCGACGCCCCGAACGGCGCCACGCCGGCCGGCATCGCGATCGTCGCCAACGCGTCCACGCCGGACCAGGGCCGCTGGCAGTTCTCGCTCGACGGCGGCCAGACCTGGCACGACGTGCCGCGCAGCGGCCTGGGTGAATCGAGCGCGCTGGTGCTGGAGAGCACCGACCGCCTGCGCTTCCATCCGGACCAGGCCAACTACAACGGCGCCGTGGGTTCGCTCGGCGTGCGCCTGTCGGACGGCACCGGCCTGGAGCGCAGCACCTCGAACGCCGACCTGAAGGCGCTGGCCACCGGCAGCACCGACGGCTGGTCGAACCGCACCACGCTCGGCACCAGCGTGCGGGCGGTCAACGACGGACCGGTGATCCGCGACCTCGATGGCGACCACGTGGTCTTCATCGAAGCGGTGGGCGTCAATATCGCCGGCTCGGCGGTCCTGCTGGACAACGCCACCGACGGCAAGCTGCGCGCCAGCCTGTATGACGTGGAACTGACCGACCGCCTGGAAGCCACGTTTGCCGGCGCCACGCTGACGGTGCAGAACCACGGCACGGCCGACCTGAACGATTTCTTCGTGGTCCAGAACGGCGTCAACGGCATCTCGACCAGCGGCGGCTCGACCCAGCCCGGCCCCGACGTCAAGCTGTTCAACAACGGCTCGGCGATCCGCTACAACGGCGTGCACGTCGCCACCATCAGCGACAACAGCGCGGCCAGCGGCCGCCTGGTGCTGACCTTCACCGCCGACGCCACCGGGGAGGCGGTCAATGCCATCCTGCAGAACCTGGCCTACTCGAACGACAACGATGCGCTCGAACAGCAGCGCAAGACGATCGACGTCACTTTCTCCGACGGCAATGGCGGCGCCCAGGGCAGCGGCGGTCCGCTGTCCACAACGGCCCAGGTGCTGATCGACCTCAAGCCGAGCAATGACGCGCCGTCGTTCACGACCGGCGCCACCATCGCGACGCAGGAGGATGTGGCCGCGAGCGAGCGCACCCTCGATTCCCTGCTGGGACAAAATTTCCGCGACCCGGACGGCGTCGCGGGCAACTTCGCCGGCGTGGCCATCGCCGGTTTCGACAATGCCGGCATCGGCGACTGGCAGGTCAGGCTGGGCGGCGAATGGGTCGACCTGGCCGAGCTGGCGCCGCAGGGCTTCACGGCCGCCAATGCGCTGCTGCTGTCGAAGGCGACCGAGGTGCGCTTCGTCGCCGACGAGCATGCCAACACCGATGGCAGCGCCAGGCCGGCACTGACCGTGTACGCGGTCGAGAACCTGATCCCGATTGGCGCCGCGGTCGACAACGCACCGGCGCTGACGTTCAGCACCACCAGGGATGCGCTGCAGACCGTGGACACCACGGGCGACACGCTCGAATCGCGGGTGTCGAACAGCGCCGTCACGGTCGACGTGGCGATTGCCGCGCGCAACGATGCCCCGCTGCTGCCCACCAGCGGTGGCCGCAACAGCGCCTTCAATGGCGAGATCGAGGAATCGGCGGTCGCCGGCATCGGCACCGAGGCCCAGCAACTGGTGAGCAACGCCTGGCTGGAAGACCTCGACCTGGCGACCACCGGCCGCCTGGGCGACGCGGTATTCGGCGCCGGCCGCATCACGGTGAACCTCGACGGCGGCGTGACCGCCGACAGGCTGAGCCTCGCGGGCACGCCCGCCGGCGTGGCCGGCGTCAGCGGCGGCGTCGACGGCGCCCCGCTGGTCATCACCCTGGCGCAATCGGCTACGCTGGACCAGGTCAACCGCGTGCTCGAGGCGATCCGCTACGAGCATACCGGCGACACGCCGCCAAGCGGCACGCGCAATTTCACCATTACCGTCAGCGACGGCAACAACCAGCAGGCCGGCGGCAATGCGGGCGGGCCGGACCCGCTGACGGCGAGCATCGGCGGCGCGATCACCATCGTCCAGGCCAACGACCCGCCGCTGGTCGACCTCAACGGCAACGGCGCGGGAGAGAACCATGCGGTGACCTGGATCGAGGCCGCCAACGGCCCGCACCAGTCGCTGGCCATCGTGCCCGATGCGGTGCTGGCGGACACCGACAACGCCAACCTTGTGCGGGTGACCTTCACCATCGCCGGTGTCCTCGACGGCAACCGCGAAGTGCTGACCATCGGCGGCCACGAGATCGCGCTGGGCACCGACGTCGTCGGCCTCGAAGTCGGCGGCCTGAAGCTGGATTACGACAGCGCCACGGGCACCGTGCGCTTCGTCCCGCTCGATGGCGCCACCGTCTCGCTGGACAGCGTGCAGGCGCTATTGAAAGGCATCACCTACAACAACCTGAGCGAGGATCCGAGCGCCGGCACGCGCACGGTCGCCATCGAGGTGGTCGACGCCGGCATGGACGACAATGGCGTCGACAGCCCTGCCAATAATCTGCTGCCGAGCAACCGCGCAACCGTGTCGATCGGCGTGACGCCGGTCAACGACCAGCCGCGCCTGTCGGGCCTGGACAACGTCAGCTTCCATGAAAACCGGATCCAGGCCACGCCGGCCTGGCTCGACCGCGACATCACGCTGGTCGACCCCGACAACGTCGACTATGCCGGCGCCACCCTGACGGTATCGGGCCTGGCGGCCGGCGACCGCGTGTCGCTGCCGGCGTGGAGCGCCGACATGGATCCCGCGGCCAACCCTGGCGCCGTCGTCCTGCGCGGCACGACGATCCTGCATTCGGACGGCGCGGCCTGGATCGAGGTCGGCACGGCCAGCGGCGGCAACGGCGCCAACCTGGTGCTGGCGCTGAACGCCAGCGCCGACGCCGCGATCGCCGAACGCATCCTGGAACACCTCACTTTCGCCGTGAACACCGATGCGCCGCAAGCCACGCGCACGCTGACCTATACGGTGAACGACGGCGCCGGCGGCCCCGCGGCGGCCGGCGTCGCCTCGCTCGAGGTGACGGTCATTCGCGACAACGACGCGCCGACCATGAGCGCGACCAGCATCGGCGGCGCCTACACCGAAGGCGGCTCCGCGCTGTTCCTGGTTGGCGGCACGATCCTGGTCGCCGATGCCGACATCGGCAACGGCAAGCTGACCGGCGGTTCGCTGACCGTGCACCTGGACCGCTACGTGGCCGGCGACAGCCTGGCGATTGCCCACCAGGGCAATGGCAATGGCCAGATCGGCGCCGCCGGCGGCGTGCTCCGCTACGGCAACGTCGTGGTCGGCAGCTACAGCGGCGGCGCGGCGGGCGACCTGGTGGTGACCCTGAACGACAAGGCGACGCCGGCCACGGTGAAGGCCTTGCTGGCCCGCCTGACTTACTCCAGCAGCTCGGACGACCCGAGCGTCGGCGTGGATGCGTTGACCCGTGGCCTGGGCATCACGCTCAGCGACGGCGGCAACCTGTCGGATCCGGGCGCCGACGTGCGCGGCCCGCTGTTCGCCGTGCTGGAGGGCACGATCGCGGTGCGGGCGACGGCGGATGCGCCGACCATCTCGGCCGGCAATGCCAGCTTTACCGAGAACGGCGGCGCGGTCGCGCTGTCGCCGCAGTTGACGCTGGCGGACAAGGACGACACCCATGCCAGCGGCGCCACGGTGCGCATCTCGGGCGGCCTGCAGGCGGCCTGGGACCGCCTGGTCCTGGCCGGCGCGGTGGCGGGCGAGACCATCGCCGGCACCGCCATCACCTTCGGCGGCTACGATGCCGCCAGCGGCACCCTGACCCTGACTGGCGTGGATACCCTGGCCAACTACGAGGCGGTGCTGCGCCAGGTCGGCTTCGACAACCTGAGCGAAGACCCGACCGGCGCCAACGCCAGCGCGACCCGCACCATCACCTGGAGCGTGGCCGATGCCGACGCCGCCGACATCGGCGCGGCGACCGGCGTGGCAACCAGCACCGTTACCCTGGATCCGGTCAACGACGGACCGACCCTGGGCCTGGACGCGACCGGCGACGTCCGCCACGTGCAGGGCGGCGCGGCGGTCGTCATCGACGCCGACGCTACCCTGGGCGACCTGGAACTGGATGCGCGCGACAACTGGTCGGGCGCGACCTTGACCATCGCGCGCGCCGACGGCGCATCCGGCGACGACCGCTTCGGCGCCAGCGGCGCGCTGGCCTTGATGGACGGTCGCGTGCTGGTGGATGGCGCCGACATCGGCGCCTATACCCAGTCGGGCGGCCGCCTGGCGATCGCCTTCGGCGCCGGCGCCACCAGCGAGGCGGTCACCGCCGCGCTGCGCGGCATCACCTACGCCAACACCCAGGTGACGCCGGGCGCGCTGGCCTATGACCGGGTGGTGCTGCGGGTGACGGTCGACGACCGGAACAGCAACACCGGTCCCGGCCAGCAGCAGGGCGCGGGCGGCAATTTGACCGCTTCCAGCGACATCACGCTGCACATCAACCGCCTGCCGGTCGCCGGCGCCGGCAACGGCCAGGTGAGCGAAGGCATCGCCACCAGCGACACCAGCACCGTGGAAGGCGACGTCATCGCCGATGCGGACGACAGCGACGACGATGCGCTGACGGTCGCGGGCGTGGCGGCGGGCAGCGGCACGCCGCTGGGCGCCAACCTCGGCACGGACGTCGCGGGCAGCTACGGCAGCCTGCGCATGGACGCCGATGGCGCCTATGTCTACACCCTGGACAACACCCTGGACGGCGTGCAGGCGCTGGCCGTCGGCGAGCAGCTCAGCGAGGTGTTCACCTATACGGTGAGCGATGGCCGCGGCGGCGTGGTGAGCGCGACCCTGACGGTCGTCATCACCGGCACCAACGACGCGCCGCTGGTGACGACCGCCGACCTGGCCGGCAGCATCGCCGAGCCGGTCGTGGCCGAAGGCGTGCTGCAGGACAGCGGCGACATCGGCTTCTCCGACGTCGACCTGAGCGACACGCACACCGTCAGCGTCGCGCCACAGGGCGACCCGCTGGGCAGCCTGGTGGCCACCGTAACCGACGACACCACCGGCAGCGGCAACGGCGGCGCCGTGCGCTGGACTTACTCCGTCGACGCCAACGCGATCGAGCACCTGGCCGCGGGCGAGACCCGGGTCGAGCGCTTCGACGTGACCATTGCCGACGGCAAGGGCGGCGTCGTCACGCGCACGGTCGAGATCACGATCAGCGGCAGCAACGACGCGCCGGTCCTGGTGGACACGGTGCGCGAAGTGACGCAACGCGAGGATGCCCCGGCGCCGGACGGCGCGGTCGGCACCCTGGTGTCGGACCTGATCGGCGCCGGCGGCAGCAGCGACGCCGACGGCAGCGCCGCGCCGCATGGCATCGCGCTGACCGGCATGGACAGCAGCAAGGGAAGCTGGCTGGTGTCGTTCGACGACGGCGCCAGCTGGGATGTGCTGGGCAAGGTGGGCGAAGATGCAGCGCTGCTGCTCGGCCCCGATGCGCGCCTGTACTTCCAGCCGCTGCCGGACGTGAACACGGCCGCCGGCGCACTGGCGGCGGGCCTCACCTTCCGCGCCTGGGACCGCAGCAGCGGCCAGCAGGGCGACACGGTCGCCATCGGCACCCCGGGCGGCAACAGCGCCTTCTCGGGCGCCAGCGACACGGTGGCGCTGCGGATCGTGCCGGTCAACGACGGGCCGGCGATCGTCGGCCTGGATGCGGTATCGGTCAATGCCTCGCCCGACAACCCCTACCTGCCCGAGCTGGGCCCGGTCGTGATCGATCCGGACGTCACCTTCGGCGACCGCGAACTGGGCGTCGAGCGCGACGACTGGAACGGCGCCAGCCTGGTGCTGTCGCGCGCCAATGGCGCTTCCAGCGACGACCTGTTCGGCGCCCGCGCCGGCGGTCCGCTGGCGCTGGCCGACGGCATCGTCACGGTCGACGGCGTCGCGATCGGCAGCTATGTGAACGGCGACGGCAGCCTGTCGATCGCCTTCAACGACGCCGCCACGACCGAGCGCGTCAACCTGATGGCGCAGAACATCACCTATGCCAACGGCGCCACGCTGCCGGCCTACAGCAGCGTGACCCTGGACTGGCGCCTGGTCGATGGCAACAGCAACGACGATGGCGGCGGCGTGGCAGGCGCCGGTCAGGACCAGGGCCAGGGCGGCAGCCTGCAGGCGCTGGCGCAGATCGTCATCTCGCTGAACCAGCCACCAGTCGCCGTCGCCGATACCGCGGAAGCGGTGGAAGCGGGCGGCGTCAGGAATGCCGGCGCCGGGACCGACCCGAGCGGCAATGTGCTGACCAACGACACCGATCCTGACCACGGCGACACCAAGGCGGTGACCACGGCCGGCACCTTCCAGGGCCTCTACGGCACCCTGGAGCTGGCGGAAGACGGCAGCTACACCTATACCGTCGACAATGCGCTGCTGGCGGTCGAACGCCTGCGCCTGGCCGGCGACACGCTCACCGACAGCTTCGACTACACGATGCGCGACGCGGCCGGTCTCACCAGCTCGTCCACCCTGACGATCACCATCCGGGGCGCCAACGACGCGCCGGTGGCGGTGAACGACACCGCCATCGCGGTGGAGGCGGGCGGCGTCGCCAACGGGACGGCCGGGGTGAACCCGACCGGCAATGTGCTGGCCAACGATACCGACGTCGACGCCGGCGACAGCAAGACGGTGACCACCACCGGCGAACTGGCAGGCGCCTACGGCACATTGACCCTGAATGCCGACGGCAGCTACAGCTATGTGGTCGACAACGCCAATGCCGCGGTGCAGGCCTTGCGCACCGCCGGCGACACCCTGCTCGATACCATCAGCTACACGATGGTGGATGCGGCCGGGGCGACCAGCAGCGCGACCATCGCCATCACGATCCAGGGCGCCAACGATGCGCCGGTCGCCGTGAACGATACCGCCGAGGCGGTGGAAGCGGGCGATGGCGCCGGGGTCGACCCGACCGGCAATGTGCTGGCCAACGATACCGACGTCGATGCCGGCGACAGCAAGACCGTCACCACCACCGGCGTGCTGGAAGGCGCTTACGGCAGCTTGAGCCTGAACGCCGACGGCAGCTACAGCTACGAGGTCGACAACACGAACGCCGCGGTGCAGGCGCTGCGCACGTCCAGCGACACGCTGGTCGACACCATCGCCTACACGATGGTCGACAAGGCCGGCGCGACCAGCAGCGCGACCCTGACGATCACGATCCGCGGCGCCAACCATGCGCCGGTCGCCGTCAACGATACCGCCATCGCGGTGGAAGCGGGCGGCGTGGCCAACGGGACGGCCGGGGTGAACCCGACCGGCAATGTGCTGGCCAACGATACCGACGTCGATGCGGACGATACCAAGACCGTCACCACGACCGGCGAACTGGCAGGCGCCTACGGCACGCTGACCCTGAACGCGGACGGCAGCTACAGCTATGTGGTCGACAATGCCAACGCCGCGGTGCAGGCGCTGCGCACGGCCAGCGACACCCTGGTCGACACCATCAGTTATACGATGGTCGATGCCGGCGGCGCCACCAGCAGCGCGACCTTGACCATCACGATCCAGGGCGCCAACGATGCCCCGGTTGCCGTCAACGATACGGCCATCGCGGTGGAGACGGCCGACGAGGATGGCATCGACCCGACCGGCAATGTGCTGGCGAACGATACCGACGTCGATGCCGGAGACAGCAAGACCGTCACCACCACCGGCGTGCTGGAAGGGACCTACGGCAAGCTGACCCTGAATGCCGACGGCAGCTACAGCTACGCGGTCGACAACAGCAATGCGGCGGTCAAGGCATTGCGCACGTCCGGCGACACCCTGGTCGACACCATCGCCTACACGATGGTCGACACGGCCGGGGCCACCAGCAGCGCGACCTTGACCATCACGATCCGCGGCATGAACAATGCGCCGGTCGCGGTGAACGATACGGCCATCGCGGTGGAAGCCGGCGGCGTGGCCAATGGCTCGGCCGGGGTCAACCCGACCGGCAATGTGCTGGTCAACGATACCGACGTCGATGCCGGCGACACCAGGACGGTGACGACCACCGGCGCGCTGAAGGGCGCCTACGGCAGCCTGACCCTGAACGCCGACGGCAGCTACAGCTATGTGGTCGACAATGCCAACGCCGCGGTGCAGGCGCTGCGCACGGCCAGCGACACGCTGGTCGACATCATCCGTTATTCGATGGTCGATGCCAGCGGCGCCACCAGCAGCGCGACCTTGACCATCACGATCCGCGGCGCCAACGATGCGCCGGTCGCGGTCGACGATACGGCGGTCGCGGTGGAAGCGGGCGGCGTGGGCAACGGAACGGCCGGCGTGAACCCGACCGGCAACGTCCTGGCCAACGATACCGACGTCGATGCGGGCGACAGCAAGACCGTCACCAGCACCGGCGTGCTGGCCGGCCGCTACGGCAGCTTGAGCCTGAACGCGGACGGCAGCTACAGCTATGCGGTCGACAACGGCAATCCGGCGGTGCAGGCCCTGCGCACCGCCGCCGACACCCTGGTCGACACCATCAGTTATACGATGGTCGATGCCAGCGGCGCCTACAGCAGCGCGACCCTGACGATCACGATCCGCGGCGCCAACGATGCGCCGGTCGCGAACGACGATACGGCGATCGCGGTGGAGGCGGGCGGCGTGGCCAACGGTACGGCCGGGATCGACCCGAGCGGCAATGTGCTGGCCAACGATACCGACGTCGATGCCGGCGACACCAGGACCGTCACCAGCACCGGCGTGCAGGCCGGCGCCTACGGCAGCCTGCGCCTGGATGCGGACGGCAGCTATACCTATGTGGTCGACAATGCCAACCCGGTCGTGCAAGCCCTGCGCGGCGCCGGCGACACGCNCGATACGGCGATCGCGGTGGAGGCGGGCGGCGTGGCCAACGGTACGGCCGGGATCGACCCGAGCGGCAATGTGCTGGCCAACGATACCGACGTCGATGCCGGCGACAGCACGACCGTCACCAGCACCGGCGTGCAGGCCGGCGCCTACAGCAGCGCGACCCTGCCGATCACGATCCGCGGCGCCAACGATGCGCCGGTCGCGAGCGACGATACGGCGATCGCGGTGGAGGCGGGCGGCGTGGCCAACGGTACGGCCGGGATCGACCCGAGCGGCAATGTGCTGGCCAACGATACCGACGTCGATGCCGGCGACACCAGGACCGTCACCAGCACCGGCGTGCAGGCCGGCGCCTACGGCAGCCTGCGCCTGGATGCGGACGGCAGCTATACCTATGTGGTCGACAATGCCAACCCGGTCGTGCAAGCCCTGCGCGGCGCCGGCGACACGCTCACCGAGCGCTTCGTCTACACCATGGTCGACGCCAGCGGAGCCAGCAGCAGCGCGGTCCTCACGGTCACCGTGCGCGGCGCCAACGATGCGCCGGTGGCGGCGGACGATACCGCCGTCGCGACGGCGAGCGGCGCGGCCGGCGGCGGCGTCGACCCGAGCGGCAACCTGCTGGCCAACGATACCGACATCGACGCCGGCGACAGCAAGACGGTGAGCAGCACCGGCGTGCTGCAGGGCGCCTACGGCAGCCTGCGCGTGAACGCGGACGGCAGCTATACCTATGTGGTCGACAACGACCATCCGGCCGTGCTGGCGCTGCAAGGCCCCGGCGATACGCTGAGCGACCGCATCGTCTACACCATGGTCGATGCGGCCGGGGCGAGCAGCAGCGCGACCCTGACGGTCACGATCCGCGGCGCCAACGATGCGCCGGTGGCGAACGATGACGTCGCGGTCGCGGTGGAAGCGGGCGGCGTGGCCAATGGCAGCGCCGGCGTGAACCCGAGCGGCAATGTGCTGGACAACGATACCGATGCCGATGCCGGCGACAGCAGGACCGTCGCCAGCACCGGCGTGCTGGCGGGCGCCTACGGCAGCCTGAGCCTGGCGGCGGACGGCAGCTACACCTATGTGCTCGACAACGCGCACCCGGCGGTGCAGGCGCTGCGTACCGCCAGCGACACCCTGGTCGAGCGCATCGTCTATACCATCCGCGACGCCGCCGGCGCCGAAAGCAGCGCCACCCTGGTGGTGACGATCCGCGGCGCCAACGACGCCCCGGTCGCGCAGGACGACAGCGCCACCGCGGTCGAGGCGGGAGGCCAGGACAATGCCGTCGGCGGCCTGGATGCCAGCGGCAATGTGCTGGAAAACGATGCCGACGTCGATGCCGGCGACGGCAAGACCGTCGTCACCACCGGCAGCTTCGGCGGCGCCTACGGCGTGCTGGAACTGAACCCGGACGGCAGCTATGTGTACCGGGTCGACCAGCGCCATCCGGCGGTCGAGCAGCTGGCCGCCGGCCAACGCCTGGTGGAGCGCTTCAGCTACACGATGCGCGACACCGATGGCCTGACCCACGAGGCGGTGCTGACGGTGACCATCGAAGGCAGCGACGACGTGCTGTTGCCGCAGCAGGTGGACAGCTCGCTGCAGCTGCCGCCACGGCAGGAATCGTCGACCCAGGTCGCGCTGCCGCCGACGCCGTCGGGCATCGACCTGGCGTTCGGCGGCGGCGCCGGCGGCCAGGTGCGCGACTTCGCGGCGTCGCCATGGCAGATCGAGGACGGCCTGGGCCGCCTGCAGCTGCGCGTCAGCTTCGAGGTGGGGCAGGGCTGGGGCGGATCCGGCTACGACTTCGACGCCCGCAAGCTGGAGTCGGTCGATCGCGGCTTCCCGGTCGAGCGCATGAAGATGGAGGCGACCGCCGACACCACGGTCGAAGGCCAGCAGAAGGGCGGCGAGCGCCTGTTCACCTTCAAGGGCATCGGCAATACGACGATCGCGGTCGGCCGCATGCTCGACTATCACGTGCCGAACCACGCCTTCGGCCACACCGACCCGGCCGCCATCGTGCAGCTCGAGGCGCTGCTGCTCGACGGCAATCCGCTGCCGGAATGGGTCGAGTTCGACCCGACTTCGGGCGTGTTCGGCGGCCGTCCGCCGCAGGACGCCACCGACCTCGAGATCAAGGTCGTGGCGCGCGACAACGAGGGCCGCGAAGCGACCACCACCTTCCTGCTGCGGATCGAGGGGGCGGAACGGGCGCAGGACGACGGCAAGGCCGAGACCCCGGCCAAGGGCAAGGACGTGGCCAAGCGCGGCGCGACCGCCTTCTCGGAGCAGATCAAGCTCGCGCGCCGGGGCGACCCGCTGCTCGACAGCCTGATGTCGCTGGTGGCGCCGGCCAAGCCGGCCGCGCCATCCGCATCAGCCGCTTCAGCCGCACCAGCCGCCGACGGGGCAGGCCAGGACACCAACCAGACAATTTCAGCGTAACCAGGAACCATCGTGAATCGACTCTTTATCGCTGCCATGCTCGGCACCGCCTTTGCGGTGTCCGGCTGCGCAGTCCGGCCACTCGCCATCGACGACGACGCCCATCGCCAGCGCGCGCAGGACGACCAGCATCGCCTGTACGACGACCAGGAAGCATTGACCCAGCCCTTGACGCTGGCCGATGCGGTCGCGCGCGCACTGCGCTACAACATGGACTACCGCACCCGCCTGATGGAAGAGGCGGCGGCCATGGGCCAGCTCGACCTGGCCAACTTCGACCTGCTGCCGCGCCTGACCGCGCAGGCGGGCTATTCGTGGCGTGACAACGATTCGTTCGGCTACGGCTACACGCCGGCCGGCACCATCTCGACCACGCCGTCGTCGGCGGTCGAGCGCACCCACCACACCAATAACGTCACCTTCGCCTGGAACGTGCTCGACTTCGGCCTGTCGTATGTGCGCGCCAAGCAGCTGGCCGACCAGTCGCTGGTGGCCGAGGAACGGCGCCGCAAGGCCCAGCAGAACCTGCTGCTGGACGTGCGTACCGCCTGGTGGCGCGCCGAGGCGGCCCAGCGCCTGCTGCCGCAGATGGACGCGCTGCTGCACGACGTCGACCAGGCCGCCGCCAGGGCGCGCGTGATCGAGACCCGCAAGCTGCTGCCGCCGCTGCAGATCGTGGCCTACCGCCGCTCGCTGCTCGACCTCACCCAGCAACTGGTGCTGCGGCGCCAGGAGCTGGAACAGGCGCGGCTCGAGTTCGCCCAGCTCGTCAACCTGCGTCCGGGCCAGGACTTCCAGGTAGCCGCCGTGGCGGCCGACCAGCCACCCATGCCGCTGCTGAACACCCGTCCCGAGACGCTCGAGGCGCTGGCCCTCGAACACCGTCCGGAGCTGCGCGAGGAAGCCTACCGCGCCCGCATCGGCGACCTCGAAGGCCGCAAGCAGATGCTGGCGCTGCTGCCTTCGCTGGGCTTCGACGTGGGCACCAACTACGACAGCAACCGCTACCTGCTCAACAACCGCTGGGCCTCGGCCGGGATGAACGTCTCGTTCAACCTGCTCAAGGTGTTCTCGATGCCGGCGGTCAAGCGCAATGCCGCCGCCAATGCCCGCATCGACGAATCGCGGCGGCTGGCGGTGACCGCCGCGGTGCTGGCCCAGGCGCGCATGGCGGCGGTGCGCTATGCGCTGCTGAACGACGAGCTGACCGTGTGGAACGACGCGGTGCAGGACGATTCGCGCATCGTCGGCTACCTGAGTGCGTCGAACCAGGCCGGCCTGGAGACCGAGCTCGAACTGATCCGGGCCCGCGCGCGCTGGATGATCTCGAAGGTCAACCGCGACCTGGTGCACGCCAATGTGCAGGGCGCCGTCGGCCGCCTGTACAACTCGCTGGGCATCGATCCGCTGCCGCTCGAAATGGAAAGCAGCGCGCCGCAGGCGCTGGTGGCGGCGCTCGAGGAACGCCTGGGCAAGTGGGAAGCCGAGCACTTCGCGCCGGCCGCCCTGCCGGAACAGCAGCCGGTGGCGCTGGCGCCGGTCGCCGGCGTGCCGAAAGAAGCGCGCGCCGCCTTCAACGACGCCATGGCGCGCATCCTGCGCCTGTCCAAGATCCCGGTGGCGGCAGCCGGCAAGCCGGCCGCGTTCAAGGTCGACACCAGCATCAAGCTGCAGCCGCCTGGCGCCGCCGGCCAGGTGGCGCGCATGACGATTCGCCTGGTTGATGCCACCGGCAAGGTGTTGCTCGAAGCCGAGCAGTCGAGCACCCTGGTGACCCCGATTGGCCAGGACCAGTGGCGCGCGCTGGGCGAAGGCGCCGCCTACCGCCTGGTGACGCCGCTGCGTGGCGCGGCCAGGCGCGCGACCGTCGCGCCAGCCCCGGCGCCGGCCGTCGCCGCAGCCCCGGTCTCCGGCGGCACGCCATCGGCGCAGCAGTTGCTCGGCGCCGCCGACCAGGTCAAGGCGCAGGTGTCGCACAAGATCGACGCCGCCAAGAACAAATAATCCAAGGCTTATCATGATGATCAAACGACTTACTCTCTCCCTGGCCATGCTGTGCGCGGCCTTCGGCGCCCAGGCGCAGACCCCTCCCGCCACCGCCGCCGTCCCGGACGGGGGCGGCGCCTTGCCGGCCCTGATCAGCGCCGACAGCGAAGCGACGCTGTCGGCGCAGATGCCGGGCAAGATCACGAAGATCCGCTATGCGATCGGCCAGGCCTTCCCGGCCGGCGCCGTGCTGGCCGAATTCGATTGCGCCGAGACCCGCGCGCGGCTCGACGCCCAGCAGGCCGAATACCTGGGCGCGCGCGAGACCCACCTGGCCAAGCTCAAGCTGCAGGGCCTGGGCGCGGCCGGCGAACTCGAAGTGACGCTGGCCGCGGCTGCCGCCGAGAAGGCGAAAAGCCTGATTCGCCAGCAGGAAGCACAGATGGCGTACTGCCAGGTGCGGGCGCCGTATGCCGGGCGCGTGGTGCGCCTGAAGGCGCGCGAGGCCGAGAACGTGACCGTCAACCAGCCGGTGATGGAGATCGTGGCCAATGCGCGCCGCAAGGCCGTGGTCCACGTGCCGGCCGCCTGGGCCGCGCGCGTGCGTCCCGGCACCACCTTCACGATCCGCGTGCCCGAGACCGGCCGCGATTATCCGGCGCGCCTGGAGCGCACCAATGGCCGCGTCGATGGCGTGTCGCAGTCGCTCGAAGTCGAAGCCGTCTTCACCGGCAAGACCGACGGCCTGCTGCCGGGCATGATCGGCCAGGCGGTGTTCCCGGACAGCGTCACCAAAGGACGTTGAGGACACCCGCATGAGCGAGCGCAATTTCGCCAGCCTGCTGGCCTTCGAGGGCCGGCTGCGCGGTGCGCGCAGCGCCCACGAGGCCGACTTCCTGGCGGCCAACGAGCCGCATGCGCTGTTCGG
Organism: Telluria beijingensis; assembly: GCF_030770395.1. GTDB lineage: Bacteria > Pseudomonadota > Gammaproteobacteria > Burkholderiales > Burkholderiaceae_D > Telluria > Telluria beijingensis. The sequence continues at coordinate 4,145,681 of NZ_CP132480.1, forward strand.
CCACGAGCAGACCTTGCTGTGGAAGGCGGGCCCGAACGGCAAGCCGGTACTTGCGGCGGCGTCCGGCCTGTCCGAGGTCGAGCCGCGCTCGCCGTTCGGCCTGTGGTTCTCGAACGCGGTGGCGCAACTGGCCATCGAGGATGCGCCGCGCCGGGTGGCGCCGGCCGACTTTCCGAAAGATGCCGAGAGCGGCGCCGAGTGGATGCCGCAGCACCTGCTGCTGGTGCCGCTGGTGGCGGCCACTGGCCAGCGCGTCGGCGGGCTGTGGATGACGCGCGCCGAACCGTGGGGCGACGACGACCTGCAGCTGGCGCAGTGGGTGGCGCAGGTATTGGCGCATGCGCTGTGGGCCTGGGAGCGGCGGCGCTGGACCCGCATCGTGCCGGCCGCCTGGCGCGGCCTGGGGCGCGGCAGGAAGCGCGCGCTGCTGCTGGCGCTGCCCCTGTGCCTGTTGATCCCGGTGCGCCTGTCGGCGCTGGCGCCGGCCGAGGTATCGCCGGCGCGCCCGCAGCCGGTGACGGCGCCGATCGACGGCGTGGTGGCGCAGGTCCTGGTGGCGCCCAACCAGCGCGTCAAGGCGGGAACGAAGCTGCTGGAGCTGGACGATACCGCGACCCGCAACCGCCTGCTGGTGGCGACCAAGAGCCTCGACACGGCGCGCGCCGACCTCGCGCGTGCGGCCGGCAAATCGTTCGGCGACGACGCCTCGAAGGCCGAGCTGCAACTGCTCGAATCGCGCGTGGCCGAGCGGCGCGCCGAGACGGTGTATCTGCAGGAACTGCTGGCGCGCCTGGCGCCGACCGCCCGGTTTGATGGCATCGCGCTGTTCGCCGACGCCGACGAGTGGCGTGGCCGCCCGGTGCAGACCGGCGAGCGCCTGATGACGCTGGCCGACCCGGCGCAGGCGCAGCTGACGGTCTACCTGGCGCCGGACGACGCCATCGCGCTCGACCCGGGCGCCGAGGTGCGCGCCTACCTGAACGTGGCCCCGCTCAGCTCCTACGCGGCCAAGGTGACCCAGGCCTCGTACGAGGCCGGCACCAGCCCCGAGGGCACGCCGGCGTATGTGATCAAGGCCGCCTTTGCACCCGGAGAGACGGTGCCGCGGCTGGGCCTGAAGGGCACCGCGAAAGTGTACGGAGAGTGGACGGTGCTGGGGTATTACATCCTGCGCAAGCCGCTGCGTACCTTGCGGCGCACGATCGGGATTTGAGTACCCGAGTCACACCCACCACCAACTCGCGCACGTCGTTCCCGCGAAGGCGGGAACCCAAGTACGTAATGCAGTTGCCAGCTCACGCGTCATTGGTCACGCATGCAAACTTGGGTTCCCGCCTGCGCGCACTAGCGTCCGGAATATTTATTCGCGAAGTAAGCATGTCCTTCCCGCGCTCGCCGGGCGCCTTGGCCGGAATCCAAGTAACGTCATAGAATGCTCATGCGCAGGCATAGCCTCAGCCTGTATCGGAGCGCGATGTTTGAGCCGCTGGTCCGCTGCAGTTGGGTACACGCCTGCGCGGGTACGACGTGTATTTCGCTATAGAGGGTCGCCTTTTCGGGATCCGAATTTGTTCCGGACACCAGTGCGCCTGCGCGGGAACGACGGGGTGAGGCTAGCGGGAAAACGATGTGCGTTGGTTACGCACGATCAGAACCCCGTCTCGCGCACCAGCACCGACAACGCATGCGCCAACCCACCGGGCGCCAGCGCATCCCACCCTGCCTGCACCCGCACCGTCCCGCGCATCACCGCCGGCGTCGCCACGGCGCCGTCCTGCGGTTTGATGCGCACCCGGTACAACGCTTCGTGCGCCACCAGTTCGCCGTCCTGGGTACGGGTGGCGGCGACCGCGCCGCCGTTGGTGGAGGCCAGCAGCGGCGGCACCTGGCGGCCGGCGGCCGGGTCGATCGCGACCACCGCGCCGCGCAGCACTGGCGACTCCGGCAGCTCGGGATAGAACTTCACTTCGTCGCCCACCGCGATCGCGCGCAGCATCTGTTCGCCGACATAGGCGTCGATCTCGACGCCCTCGCTGGCGACCACGCGCAGCAGCGCGTGGCGCGGCTGCACCCAGCTGCCCGCCACCAGGCCCGGCATCAGGTCGCGCACCCGGCCGGCGTGCGGCGCCAGCACCACCAGCCGCGCCAGCTGCTCGCGCGCGCCGGCTTCGTCGGCCAGCGCCTCGCCCAGTTCCTGTTCCAGCACCAGGCGCCGTTCGCGCTGGGTGGCATTCGCCGGGGTGCGCGCCAGTTCCTCGCGCAGCGCGCCAGCGCGCAGGCCGGCGCGGGCCAGGCGGCTGTCGAGTTCGGGCGCCTCGAGCCGCAGCAGCGGGGCGCCGGCGGCGACTTGCCGGCCATCGGCCACCAGCACCTCGGCCACGCGCGCCGGCATCGCCGCATACACGGCGCTGGCTTCGACGCCACGCACCAGGGCCGGCACGCCGAGCTGGCGCGCCACCGGGATCGTCCACAGCAGGACCAGCACGGCCAGGCCGAGCAGGGCCCAGGCGCGCGGACGCAGCCGCCATTCGGGTCGCTTTTCCATTAAAACCTTCCACTCCGCGGCGAGCGGTTTCAGGATGAACCAGCCGATCTCGATCGCCATCAACAGGATGCCAAGCAGTTTGAAGAACAGGTGATAGACCATCAGCGCGATGCCGATGAACAGCACCAGGCGATAGGTCCAGGTGGCCAGCGCGAAGCCGATCAGCCAGCGCCGCATACGCGGGCCCATGGTCGGCTCGCTGTCCGGCTCATGTAGCCCAAAGAAAGTGCGGCGCAGCGCCGCCCGCGCCAGCGCCGAGCTGCGCTCGTGCAGGTTCGGCAGGTTCAATGCATCCGACAATAAGAAATAACCGTCGAAGCGCATGAAGGGGCTCAGGTTGATCGCCAGCGTGATCAGCCACGACGTGGTCGCGAGCAGGAACAGCCCGCTGCGCACGATGCCATCCGGCCACAGCGCCCACGCCAGCGTGGTCCAGCAGGCCAGCGCCAGCTCGGCCGCCATGCCGGCGCTGGCGATCGCGAAGCGGCGCGCGGGCTGGGCCAGCTTCCAGGTTTCGCCGGTATCGGTGTACAGCACGGGCCACATGACCAGGAAGGCCACGCCCATGGTCGGCACCCGCAGGCCCATGCGCTTGGCGGTGTAGGCGTGCCCCAGCTCGTGCAGGATCTTGGCGAAGGTGGCGGCCACGCCATACGACAGCAGGCCTTCGAGGCTGAAGAAGTAGGAGAAGGAACCGGCCAGCGCATCGGCCTGGCGCGTGGCCAGGTACAGGCCGAGCAGGCCGGCGGCCAGGGTCAGCAGCAGGAAGGCGCGGGTGAACAGCGGCGCCACGCGCGGCAGGGTCGCGGACAAGAACCGGTCGGGGTGCAGCAGCGGCAGCCGGAAGAACAGGTAGTTGTGTACCGCCTGCTTCCACCACGGCGGCCGGGCGCCGGCCACGCGCTGGCGCAGCGCCTCGCGGCCGGTGTCGTCGCAGGCCACCAGCTGGTGCTGGCGCAAGAAGTCGAGCAGGGCCTCGACGTCGGCGGGCAGCGTGTCGAGCGGTGTCTCGGCCGCCGTCTCGGCGCTCAGCTCCTCGAACGTGGCGCCGGGCTGCCAGCGGCTGAGCAGCTCGAACTCCATCCAGCCCAACTCGAAAAAGCGATTGCGCACCGGATCGTGGATGCGCCACGACGGCGCCCCGTCCGGATGGGGCGGGGCGGGCAGCAGCTGGAGATCCTGGCGCAGCGCGGGCAGCAGGCTGGGTGCGGGCGCGCTGGCAGGTGTCGGGAGGACGGCGGAAGAAAGCATCGCCGAGACTGTACCGCAGGTCCCGGCGCAAGGTCAAAACGGCGTGCCGCATGGGGCGGCAAACCGTTGTTTGGCATCTACTGCGGCGCCTGGCCGCCGCGCCGGTTGACGACCAGCAGCTGGCCGTCGCCGCTGCCCGCGCGTTCGGCCACCTGCACCGCCGCGCGTCCCGGGCCGGTGACGACGATGTCGGTGCGGCCGGCCGTGAGCCGATTGCCGTCCAGGGCGCCCGAGCCGCTCAGGCGCGCATGCACCTGGTCGACCCGGCCGCCGACCTCGGCGCCGCCCGGGCCGTCGGAGATCAGCGCGAAGCGCTTGCCGTCGATGTCCGCTTTCAGGCTGCCAGAGCCGCGCAGCTCGGCTTCCAGCGTGTCGGACACGTGGGCCAGCTCGACGCCGCCCGGGCCGGTGCTCTTGAGCGTCGCCTTGCCTACTTTCAGATCGGCGCCGTCGATGTCGCCCGAGCCGCTCAAGGTGGCCTTGAAATCGGCTACCGTGCCGGCAAGCAGGGCGTCGCCCGGGGCGTCCATGCGCAGGGTGGCGGCCTGCGCCCGCAGGCCGCGCGCGCTGAAGTCGCCCGAACCCTTGATCTCGGCCTCGAGATGGGTGATGGCGCCGCCGACGCAGGCGCTGCCCGGCCCGCGTTGCTGGGTGCTGACACGGCTCGCGGCCAGCTCGCAGGCATCGAAGTCGCCGGAACCGGCGATCTCGGCGCGCACGTCAAGGCTGCTGCCGCGCAGCCGCATGCCGCCCGGCCCCGTGAGGCGCGCATCCAGCCGCGCCAGGCGCAGGCCGTCGGCTTCGAGGTCGCCGGACCCCGTCATTTTCACCTGCAGCGAGCCGTCGATATTGGCCAGCCGGACGTCGCCCGGGCCGTGCATGGCCAGGTCGACCTGGCCGGCGCGCACGCGGTGCAGGTCGGCGTCGCCGCTGCCGCCCACCCGCAGGTCGAGCTTGCGCACGGCGCCCGAGGCCTGCAGGTCGCCGGGGCCGTCGACGTCCACGGCGATGCGCTCGCCGTTGACCTGGTCGAGCGTGACGTCGCCGCTGCCCGCCATCTTGAGGCTGGCCAGCTGCGGGACGCCGATGTCGATGGTGACCGTCTGGCGCCGCTTGCCGAAGCCGAACTGGAACACGCGGTTATTTGCAGGCCGCACCACCAGGGTGTCGCCGCGCACGAAGGTCTCGACCTCGTCGAGCTGCTCGCGCTCGCCGGAGACCTTCAGGCCAGAGCGGCCCTGGGCGTCGATCGTGACGTCATAGGGGCCGTGCAGCTCGATGGCGCTGAAGGCGCCAATGCTGCGCTGTTCGGTGATCCGCTTGGCCGGCGTGTCGGCCTGGCTGGTGTCGATCGTGAGCAGCAGGGTGCCGATGGCGGCAGCGACCAGGGTGGTTTTCAGGACGGTGTGCATATTGTTCTTGGTCCGAAGTCGATGGAGAGACTGAACGATAGGCCAGGCGCGCCATTGGCGCATGATGAAAACGACAAAACGGTGGATTCGGGGGCTCAAGTGCAGCTACACGCGACGAACCGTGCGGGAGTGTCATAATGTCGGGATTGTCGAAGGAGGGGATCGTGATGCGCCATTCGCGCTCGAGTCTGTTGCGGGCCGCCAGGGTCTTGCCGCTGTTGGCAGGCATCGCCAGCGCCGGCGCCATGGCCGCGCCCTCGACCTTCGGCCCCGTGATCGGCAGTGCGCTGCTGTGCCGCAGCCACCTGGACAACCGATATTTCCACGCCTACCTGACCCAGGCCTTCGGCCCGGCCTACAAGCGCGAGGGCGGGGCATGGTGGTTCAAGGCCGAGGCCACGTTGTGGGGCGCGCAGGTCAATGAGGTGATGGTCAGCGACGATAGCAGCAGCCTGGTGTTCGTGGCCGCCGTCCTCGATACCAAGCCCGAAGAACTCGAAAAATCGGTGCGCGCGGAGGCCGGCGTCGCCTTCCAGCCGGCCGACGCGTCGCGCCATCCTTTGCGCAAGTCAAACCCGGGCAGCACGATCGCCTACGCCAGGGACAAAAGCAAAATATACTGCGCGAAGTTCAAACCGCAGCCACCCGGCCGCTAGACCGCATGTACAACCATTATTTCCAGCTGAAGCACGCCCCGTTCTCGATCGCGCCCGACCCGCGCTACCTGTTCATGAGCGAGCGGCACCGCGAGGCGCTGGCCCACCTGCTGTACGGCATCGGCAGCGGCGGCGGCTTCGTGCTGCTCACCGGCGAGATCGGCGCCGGCAAGACCACGGTCTGCCGCTGCTTCATCGAGCAGGTTCCCGAGAACTGCCGCCTGGCCTATATCTTCAATCCGCGGCTGACGGCGCAGGAGCTGCTGCAGACCGTGTGCGAAGAGCTGCGCATCGCGCTGCCGCCGGATGCCGCGGGCGCGGATGGCGTCAAATCCTATGTCGATGCGATCAACCGCTACCTGCTCGCATCGCATGCCCAGGGCCTGAACAATGTGCTGGTGATCGACGAGGCCCAGAACCTGTCGAGCGAGGTGCTCGAGCAGTTGCGGTTGTTGACCAATCTCGAGACCAGCGAACGCAAGCTGCTGCAGATCATCCTGATCGGCCAGCCCGAGCTACGCACCATGCTGGCGCGGCCGGAGCTCGAGCAACTGGCCCAGCGCGTGATCGCGCGCTACCACCTGGGGCCGTTGTCCGAGAACGAGACCGGCGCCTATATCGCGCACCGGCTGGCGGTGGCCGGCGCCGCCGGGATGCCGTTTCCGCCGAACCTGACGCCGCTGGTGCACCGCCTGTCGCACGGCGTGCCGCGCCGCATCAACCTGCTGTGCGACCGCGCGCTGCTGGGCGCCTATGTCGAGAACAGCCCGCAGGTCACGCGCGCCATCCTGCTCAAGTCGGCCGAGGAGGTCTTTGCCGGCGAGCCGGCGGCGCGCAAGCCCGTGCGCTGGCCGTTGCTGGCGGGCGGGGTGTTGGCTGGCGTGGCGATCGGCGCTGCGGCCTGGCAGATGCTGCCGCTGCACGATGCCAAACCTGCGGTGGCGCAGGCGGCGCCGGTCGCCGTGAAGCAGGTGGCGGCCAAGCCGGCCGCGGCCCCGCAGCCGGCGACGCCGCCGGCCGCGGTGGCCGGCGCCGGTTTCGCGACCGGCGCCAGCGAGAACGAGGCGCTGCGCGCGCTGGCGGCGCTATGGGGGCCGTCGTTCGCCGACATCGCCGGATCGAATCCGAAGGCGACCTGCGAGGCGGCGCTGCGCGCCAACCTGCGCTGCCACCAGGGTCGCGGCGGCCTGTACGAACTGCGCCTGCTCGACCGGCCGGCGGTGGTCACCCTGCACGACGGCCCGCGCACCGGCTACGCGGTGCTGGTCGGGATGGACGCCGCCAGCGTCACCCTGGCGGTGGACGGGCGCCGCGAGCGGGTCGCCATTCCCGCCTTCGTGGCCCGCTTCGGCGGCGAGTTCACCACCCTCTGGCGAGTGCCGGGGGCGTTTCGCGACGTGGTGGGGCAGGGCGACCGCGGCCCGGACGTCGACTGGATCGCCCAGCGCCTGGCCGGCCTGAACGAGGCTACCGCGCCGGCGCTCGACCAGCCGCTCGATGCGCGCACCAAAGAGTGGCTGCGCGCCTTCCAGGCGGCCCAGGACCTGAAGGCGGACGGCGTGGCCGGGCCGCACACCTATATGCGTCTCAACCAGCTCTCCGGCGTGGCCGAGCCGCGCCTGCTGGCGGCGGCCACGACGGGGACGGGAAACTGATATGTCGTACATCCTCGAAGCACTCAAGAAGGCCCAGGCCGAACGCCAGCTGGGCAATGCCCCGACCATCCACGCGCCGCCGCCCATGTACGCGGCGCCGGAGCGGGCGGATGGCGGCAAGCGGCGCTATCTGGCGATCGGCGTCGGCGCGGGCGTGTTGCTTGCGGCGGCTGCGCTGCTGTGGCTGCGCCAGGGCGCCGACCAGCCGGTGCGGCTGGCGCAGTCGCCCGCGCCTGCGCCAGTACCGGTACCCGCGGCCGCACCTGCGCCAGCGCCCGCGCCTGTGGCGCCACCGGTAGCGGTGGCCGCGCCGCCTGCCGTTCCGGCCCCGGCGCCGGTCGTGCGCGAAGCGGTGCCCGTGGCTGCGAAGCCGACACCGGCGCCAGAGAAACCGAGCGCGCCGCCGGCCGAACCGGCCCGGGTGGAGCCGGCGCCGGCGCCGGCCGCAGCGCCAGTCCCGCCGGCCGGCGAGGAAAGCCTGCGCAGCTTGCAGCAATTGCCCGATGCCTTGCGGCGCGAGATCCCGCCAGTGACCTTCGGCGGCTATATCTATTCGCCGACCCCGGGCGAAAGCCTGCTGCTGGTCGACAAGACGCTGCGCCGCGAAGGCGACGAAGTTGCGCCCGGCCTGGTGCTCGAGCGCCTGACCCCGAAAGCGGCCGTGATGAACTATCGCGGCACCCGCTACCGTGTCGCCTACTGAGCCGGGGCCGGGCCCGGTGCTGGGCGTGGTGGGGTGGTCGGGCAGCGGCAAGACCACCTTGCTGGAAGTCCTGGTCGCGCGCCTGTCGGGGGATGGCTTGCGGGTGAATATCGTCAAGCACAGCCACCATGACATCGAGCTCGAGCCGCCGCGCAAGGACAGCGCGCGCCTGCGCCAGGCCGGGGCGGCCGAGGTGATGATCGCCTCGCCGTACCGGATCGCCATCATGCGCGAGTTGCGCGCCGCGCCCGAGCCGGCGTTGGACGAGTTGCTGGCGCGCCTCTCGCCGGCCGACCTGACCCTGGTCGAAGGCTATAAATGGGAAGCCTTGCCCAAGCTCGAGGTGCACCGTCCTTCCCTGGGCAAGCCGGCGCTGTTCCGCAACGACGCCACCATCCTGGCCGTCGTGTCCGACGTGGCGCGGCCGTTGGAGTTGAGCGACCGGCTCGCCTGGCTGGACTTGAACGACCCGGATGGGGTAGTGGACTGGGTATGCGCCTGGTTAAATAATCGGCCTCAAGTTTTGGTCGATGAGACCGTTAAAGACTGACAAGTCTTTTTCTGGAGAGGTATATGGACGTCACGAATATTGCCAAGCTTTCAACCAGCATGGCTGAAACCGGTATCCGTCATGAAGTAGGCGTGTCCATGCTCAAGAAAGCGATGGATATCGAGGTGGCGTCGGCGGCCCAGCTGATCCAGTCGCTGCCACCAACGCAAAACCTGCCAGCCCACCTGGGCAACACGATCAACACGAAAGCCTGAGCAGGTTTCGCGGTACCGGCGGCGTGAACTAAAGCGCGAAAGCCGGATCGAAGATCACACGATATTGTGTGCTGCTATAAAAAACCCGGCGACGAAGCCGGGTTTTTTATGGGCCACGTTCAGTGGAAAGCGCGCAGGATGCGCGCTTCGCCCGACCGGTCGTTGTAGCGGTCATTGGCGGAGCGGGTGGCGGCCATCATGCGCTCGAGCTGCGCGTCTTCGAAGCGGGACAGTTCTTCATTCGCCGCTTCCAGGGCAAGCGACAGCTTGGCGCGCGCATTCTGGTACAAGGCGCTGGAGTAATGATCGGTATTCTTGAGCAGCTCTTCCGCGTTTTCGATCACGAGTCGCAAGTCGCCGATCAATTGCTCTTGCGTTTGAGCACGGTGTTCCGGGGTTTCCATCGCCTTCACCTCTAAGCCGTTAGCTGACGTCTTAAAATATAAACAAGGAAGCCCCGCTCTGTTTGTTAGTGCGCAAACATAAGCCGCCGTTCCGGCGCTCTATTTCTTCGCACGAGAAGCCCATCGTCGGGCTTCCAACAGCCTACTGCACGGTGATGCGCAGGTCGCCGACCGAGACGGTCTGGCCACTGCGGATTTTCGCCGTCTTGCGCAGCTCCTGTTTACCATCGACCGACACCACGCCGCTGGCGACCATGTTCTTGCCGGCGCCGCCGCTGTCGACCAGGCCGACCAGCTTCAGCAGCTGGTTGACCTCGACGAATTCTGATGTCAAATCGAAAACTATTTTTTGCATTCTATCCTCGGGGTGGTGATGGCGGCGTACGATTGATGAGGCCGCTTAATTGGACGGGCGCGCAGGAGCGCGCCGTCCGTGATGCGCAGGTCAGGCCGGGTCCGGACGGGTCATGTCGATCGGCACGATCCACTGGTCGAACTGCTGTTCGTCGACGAAGCCGCTCTGCAGGGCGGCCTGGCGCAGGGTCAGGCCGTCCGTCGATGCCTTCTTGGCGATCTGCGCGGCGCGATCATACCCGATGTGCGGCGCCAGCGCAGTCACCAGCATCAGCGATTTTTCCATCAGCTCGCCGATGCGGGCGTGGTTGGGCTCGATGCCCTGGGCGCAATGCTCGTCGAAGGAGCGCATGCCGTCGGCCAGGATGCGCGCGCTTTGCAGGAAGTTATGCGCGATCATGGGCTTGAACACATTGAGCTCGAAATTGCCCTGCGAGCCGCCGACCGTGATGGCGACGTCGTTGCCGAACACCTGGCAGCACAACATGGTCAATGCTTCGCACTGGGTCGGATTGACCTTGCCCGGCATGATCGAGCTGCCCGGCTCGTTCTCGGGGATGGTGATCTCGCCCAGGCCGGAGCGCGGGCCGGACGCCATCCAGCGCACGTCGTTGGCGATCTTCATGAGGGCCGTGGCCAGGGTCTTGAAGGCGCCGTGGGCGGCGACCATGGCGTCGTGGCCGGCCAGCGCCATGAATTTATTGGGCGCGGTCTTGAACGACAGTCCGGTGCGCGAACCGAGTTCGGCCGCGATGCGCGGGGCGAACTCGGGGTGGGCATTCAGGCCGGTGCCGACGGCGGTGCCGCCGGCGGCCAGCAGCAGCAGGCCGGGCAGGACAGACTTGAGCTGCTGCTCGGCATACTCGAGCTGGGCCACGTAGCCGGAGAATTCCTGGCCCAGGGTCAGCGGCGTCGCATCCTGCAGGTGGGTGCGGCCGATCTTGACGATCGGCTCGAAGTCGCGCGACTTGCGCAGCAGGGTGCCGCGCAACTGGGCCAGCGCCGGCAACACGTCCTTGGCCAGGGCCCAGGCGGCGGCCACGTGCATGGCGGTCGGGAAGATATCGTTCGACGACTGGCCCATATTGACGTGGTCGTTGGGGTGCAGCATGCGGCCTTCGCCGCGCTCGCCGCCGAGCAGTTCGGAGCCGCGGTTGGCCAGCACTTCGTTCATGTTCATATTGCTCTGGGTGCCCGAGCCGGTCTGCCACACCGCAAGCGGGAATTCGCCCGGATGGCGGCCGTCGAGCACTTCGTCCGCAGCCCGGATGATGGCGTCGGCCTTGTCGCTGGACAGTTTACCCAGCGAGCGGTTGACCGCCGCCGCCGCGCGCTTGACCTGGGCCAGCGCCGCGACCAGCTCGGGCGCCATGCGCTCGGTCGAGATGTGGAAATGGTGCAGCGAGCGCTGGGTCTGCGCACCCCATAGGCGATCGGCCGGCACATCGATCGGGCCAAAGCTGTCCTTCTCAATCCTGTTTTCCATAGACTTTCCTGTTATGCGAGGGGCTGGGATTAAAGAGTTTATCGCAATGTCCGTTAATTACGCTTGGGCTCCTCTCTTGTTATTCCTTATGGCTAGCCGCCTCCCCTCGATCATCATTTGCGCGCTGCTGTGCGGCGCGGCCGGCGCAGCCGAACTGGGCGAAGCGCAGGTGCGCTCGTACCTCGGCCAGCAACTGGTGGCCGACATCGAGCTGACCGCGCTCGACGCTCCCGCCACCCCGGTGCAGGCGCGCCTGGCGCATCCGAACGTCTACCGCGGCGCCAATATCGGCATGCCGCACGTGCTGTCGACACTGAACATGACTGTGACGCAGCGCGACGGCCGCCAGTTCCTGCACGTGACGTCGCTGGCCCCGGTTGAATCAAGCCGCCTGCATCTGTACCTGGAATTGTTCGATGGCGCCCAGCGCAATGTCCGCCTCGTCACCTTGCTGATGGCGCCGGATCCGAATCCGCCGCCGCCGCCCCCGACCGTACTGCTGCCGGCCAGGATCGTGCCGCCGGTGGCGCTCGAGGCGCCGGCAGCGGCGCCGGTCGTTGCCAAACCGCCGCCGCGGCCACGGCCGGCGCCGCCACCCAGGCCGGTCGTCGTCGCGAAGGCCGAGGCGCCGCCGACACCCGAGCCGAAGCCCGAGCCGAAACCGGAATCCAAACCCGCACCGAGGCCGGAGCCGGTAATGAAACCGGAGCCGAAACCCGCCCCGGAAGCGCCGACCTTGCCGCTGGCCGCCACGGCGCTGCCGGCTGCCTGCGCGCCGGCGCCCGACGTCGACCGCTCGACGGTCTGCGCCGCGCTCGATTACAAGAACACGCAGCTGCGCGAACAGATCGGTCAGCTGGAAGACAAGGTGAGGGTGTTGCAGGTGGCGCTGGGCGCCAATCCGGCCTCGGTCAGCCAGCCGCGCGCTGGTGGCCCGGAGCAGCCGCGCCAGGCCCGGCGACGTGCGGCGCCCGAACCGGAGGCGGCGACGCCCTGGGGCTGGATCGCCGGCGGCCTCGGCGCCGTACTGGTGCTGGCCGGCGGCGCGCTCGTGCTGCTGCGCCGTCGCCGGTGGGCAGGGCGGATCCAGCCCATGCCCGGCGTGCCCTTGATGACCCGCTTGCGCCAGCGTTTCTCGAGGAAGAAATCGCCTCCGGAGCCGGTCGAGCCGAAGCTCGAGGAAACTGAACAGGAAATGTCTACACAAGTTTGATTTTGGGATATACTGGACTTGTGATCGACAAGGTCACGGACGGCGCAGGGTCTGGCGTAGCCACCACCGATAGCGTGGCGCGGAAAGCAGACGACCGTTGATGAAACGCCTGTGACCGGAAGCAGTTCATTTGCCTACAGCGGCGGTGAACGCCGGGAGCAACCGGCAAGAGGCGACGCCAGCAGATAGCTGGGGCTCGCCCTCCCACCCCATTCGCGGCCGAGCCCCTGGCTCGGCGGCACCAGAAGCGCCCGATGGGCGCTTTTTTTCATTCGTGTTTGCAGCGCTGGGCAACAAAAAAGGCACCCGCAGGTGCCTTCGTTCAGGATTCGCCAGGAATCAGTGCGCTTGCAGGGCGCGGTCCAGCTGGCCATCGAATGGTTCGGTGACGTCGCGGATCGCACGGTCGTTGACCATCAGCTGCTTGAGCAGGTCGATCTTGCGCAGGCGCTGGGCGCCTTCCAGGGCTGGCACGCCGGCGGCGGCGCTGCGCGCTTCGACCTTGGCTTCCACGTTCAGGTTGGCGAACTCGTTCCAGTCTCCGGCCTTGGCGGCATCCGCCATCTGACGGGTCAGGCCAGCCAGGTTGTCGTACATCGCGAGGACTTCGTTTGCGTTCATATTGCCACCAAAACAATGAAACTCAGGCCGGATTGCCGGTTGTCTGGTCTTTTACGGCAGGGTTTTTAGGAACTTTAGGGTTCCGGCTAAAAATTTTCGATTTTTTTTTGACGGTCCGGGAAGGAGCACCGTCCGCCGCCGGCTGGCATACTGTCGCCATGAACCATGACCACGATCACGACGCGCCGCTCGACGACATCGCGCGCCGCACCCTCGCGCACTACGACCGCAACGCCGACTCCTTTTTCGCCGGCACGATCGACCACGACGTCAGCCAGAACATCGCAGCCCTGCTGGACGCGATCGAGACCCCAGGGGCGCACACCATCCTCGACCTGGGTTGCGGCCCGGGGCGCGACCTCAAGACCTTCAGTGGGCTCGGCCACCGCGCCATCGGCGTCGACGGCAGCGAGCGCTTCGTCGCCATGGCGCGCGAGTACAGCGGCTGCGAAGTATGGCAACAGGATTTCCTGCACCTCGACTTGCCCCCGGCGATGTTCGACGGCATCTTCGCCAACGCCGTGCTGTTCCACGTGCCCAGTGCCGCCTTGCCCCAGGTGCTGGACCGCCTGTTCGCCGCGCTCAAGCCGGGCGGGATACTGTTCAGTTCCAACCCGCGCGGCGACAACCAGGAGGGATGGAATAGCGCGCGCTACGGCAGTTACTACGATTACGCCACCTGGGAGCGCTACCTGCTCGCAGCCGGCTTCAGCGCACTGCACCATTACTACCGCCCGGCCGGCTTGCCGCGCGAGCAGCAACCCTGGCTGGCCAGTGTGTGGAAAAAACCTGTTTGTTAAGCGTCGAACAGAACCGCCTGGAAGTTACCCCTACGATCAAGGCTCATCCACGTAACGGGCAAGGAGATTGCAATGAACAAGGATCAAGTCAAGGGCAAGGCCAAGGAAGTTGGCGGCAAGGTGCAGCAGAAGGTCGGCGAAGTCGTCGGCAGCCGCCAGCAACAGAGCGAAGGCCTGTCGAACCAGGCTGAAGGCAAGGCGCAGAAGAAGGTCGGCGATGTGAAGGAAATCGCCAAGGGCAATCGCTGATCTGCCTCGCGCTCCAGGACAAAGCCGCGCAATCGCGCGGCTTTGTCGTTTTTTGGGCCCAGCGTCGGCCCAGTTCTTCGGCTCAGTCCGCCCCGGCGCCTTTCGCCGGTCTGTCCCCTAGTACATCTTCTATGTACAGCATCTTGACCAGCACCGACAGCACGGCGGCCAGCGGCGTCGCCAGCGCGACCCCGGCAAAGCCGAACAGGGTGCCAAAGATCAGTTGCATCACGATCACCAGTGCCGGTGGCAACTCGATCGCCTTGGCCTCGATCATCGGCTGCAGCACATAACCCTCGAGCATATTGATTGCCGCGAACAGCAGCAAGGCATACATGGCCAGTTCCGGGCTGATCGACAGCGCCAGCAGCACCGCCGGCACGCCGGCCATGATCGGGCCGAGATAGGGGATGAAATCGAGCAGGCCGGCGATGACGCCCAGGATCAGCGCCAGCGGCACGCCCAGCAGGCTCAGGCCGATCGCGGTAGTGGTGCCGACGATCAGCATCGACAGCGCCTTGCCGACCAGCCAGTTAGCCAGCGAATCGCCCACTTCGTCGATGACTTCACGCGCCCGGCCGCGCTTGTGCTGCGGGATCAGACGGATGAAGCCGCCCGTGTACACGCCCGGCGTGGCGGCAAAATAGATGCCGACGAAGATGATGATGACGACATTGCCGAGGGCGCCCAGGATGCCGCTGAAGAACAGGCCGGCATTCGGCGCCATGGAACCCAGTTGCTTGGCGATGTCTTCCGGCGGCGGCAGTTCGGACACGATGCGCTTGATCAACGGATGTTGTTCGACCTCGCCCTGCAGGCGCTCGATGGCGGCCGGGATTTCCTTCGCCAGCTGGGTCGATTGTTCAGAAATCTGCGGCGCCATGGCCCAGCCGCCCAGTCCGATGATGGCGCTCAACAGCAGCACGACAATGCCGAGCGCCAGCTTGCGTTTCATGTGGAAGCGCCGATGCATGATCTCGCTCAATTTATAGAGCAGGATCGCGAACAGGATGCAGGCGAATACCAGCAGCAACGCGTCGGCGGCCAGCACGACGGCTGCCAGGCCGAGGATGAACAGCACCGCGATGCCGTTGACGAGCGTGACGCGGCGCGCCAGGCGGCGCTGGGCCAGTGGTGCTTCATGGGCTTCGTGGCCTTCTGGCGCCGCGTCCGTATTGTTGTTATTCATGGAGGTTCTCTTCTTGAGCGGCAAGCCGCGTTGCCAAAAGATTAGCATTTGGTCCACAAAAATGTCGCGCGGCTGGGGCTGGATGACTGTGTGCGTGTGCTAACGGATGAGCAGGCGCGAAAGGATTATTCTGAACTCATCGTATGGCCATCCCGGCATGCATTACTCAAGGAGAACACCATGAACAAGGACCAAGTCGAAGGCAAACTGAAAGACATCGGCGGCAAGATTCAAGAAGGCGCCGGCAAGATGGTGGGCAGCACCGAACAGCAGGCCAAGGGCCTGGCCAACCAGGCCGAGGGCAAGACCCAGGAAGCCTATGGCGACGCGAAAGAAGTCGTGAAGGATGCCGTGGACGAGGCGAACCGTCCAAAGCCACGTCCGTAAGTGTCGAGTCCCGTTTGATCATAAACTCGTTTAACGAATAATGGACCTGAACCATGCGCGTCTACCAATTCCGCCACGTGGGCGTTTTCTGTACTGCCTTGCTGCCAACTGCTTTTGGTGCCCACGGAGGGACTCGAACCCCCACACCTCGCGGCACATGGACCTGAACCAGGCGCGTCTACCAATTCCGCCACGTGGGCGGTGTCAGTACTGCCTTGCTGCCAACTGCTTTTGGTGCCCACGGAGGGACTCGAACCCCCACACCTCGCGGCACATGGACCTGAACCATGCGCGTCTACCAATTCCGCCACGTGGGCACTGCTAACTAACTCTGCTACAATAGCAGGCTTTGTCATTTTCCGCTAGATCAACATTTCCTGATCATCACGCCAAACGCACTGCCTTAGTTGCTATTCCATTGCTATTTCACTGCTGTTTCTTCGCTTCGTCGTTACCGCCGTTGCTGAAGAGAGCGAGATTATAGCGGATCATTTTCAATAGTCAAAGACCCGCGATGAAGTTCATATCGCGGTGACGCACAAGTTTCCAGGATGTCCGGCAGCACGCCACGTTAGGCGAATCGGATGGACCTCCGTTACACTACGCCTGTCAAGGTGTCAATCAAGCATGACGCCGCCTTTCATTCATGAGCGGCGCTATTACTGGCCAAAGAAAAAAAGAATCGATTTGAAGCAACCTACTCATACCATTCCAAGCCGCGAGGAAATCCTCGCCATCTTCCGCGACGCTGCCGAACCGCTCGATGCGGCCGGCCTGGCGCGTGCCCTGAAGGTGAAGCCCGCCGCCCAGGAAGTCCTGGGCCGCCGCCTGAACGCCATGGAGCGCGACGGCCAGATCCGCTCCGACCGCAGCGGCACCTATATGCTGGCCGACCATTCCGCCTTCGTCGCGGGCAAGGTGGCAGCGCATCGCGACGGCTTTGGATTCGTGATTCCGGACGAGCCAGGTCCCGACCTGTTCCTGTCCGACCGCGAGATGCAGAAAGTGCTGCACGGCGACCGCGTGATGGCGCGCGTGACCGGTACCGACCGCCGCGGCCGCCCCGAAGGCTCGATCGTCGAGGTCGTCGAACGCGCCAATACGCACATCATCGGACGCCTGCTCAATGAAGGCGGCGTCTGGATCGTCTCGCCCGAAGACCAGCGCATCAGCCAGGACATCCTGGTATCCGGCTCGCCGGGCAAGGCGCGCGCCGGCCAGGTGGTGAGCGTCGAACTGCTGGAGCAGCCGGGCCGCTTCCAGAAGCCGACCGGCCGCATCCATGAAGTGCTGGGCGAACTCGACGACCCCGGCATGGAAATCGAGATTGCGGTGCGCAAGTTCGGCGTGCCGCACGTGTTCTCGGCGCCGGCACTCAAGCAGGCCGCACGCCTGCCGAACGAAGTCATCAACGCCGACCTGGCGGACCGGGTCGACCTGCGCGACGTGCCGCTGGTGACCATCGACGGCGAAGACGCGCGCGACTTCGACGATGCCGTCTATTGCGAGCCGGTCAAGATCGGCCGCACGAAAGGCTACCGCCTGCTGGTGGCGATCGCCGACGTCAGCCACTATGTGAAACCGAACGACGCACTCGATGCCGATGCGATCGAGCGCAGCACCTCGGTCTATTTCCCGCGCCGCGTGATCCCGATGCTGCCCGAGAAACTGTCGAACGGCCTATGTTCGCTGAACCCGGCGGTCGACCGCTGCACCCTGGTGTGCGACATGGTCGTCACCGCCGACGGCGAAGTCACGGCCTACCAGTTCTACCCGGCGGTGATGCACTCGGCCGCGCGCCTGACCTATAACCAGGTGGCCGACATCCTGGCCGACACCGATGGCGAAGAAGCCAACGCGCGTCCGGGCATCGTGCCGCACCTGCTGAACCTGAACGACGCCTTCCGCGCGCTGCTCAAGGCGCGCCAGGAGCGCGGCGCGATCGATTTCGAAACGACCGAAACCTATATCGTTTGCAATGCGCTGGGCAAGATCGAAAAGATCATCCCGCGCACCCGCAACGACGCGCACCGCCTGATCGAAGAGTGCATGCTGGCCGCCAATGTGTGCGCCGCCGACTTCCTGCTGCGCCACAAGCATCCGGGCACCTTCCGCGTGCACGCGGTGCCGACCGAAGAAAAGCTGAACCAGCTGCGCACCTTCCTGAAACAGGTGGGCCTGAACCTGGGCGGCGGCAACAAGCCGACCGCGCGCGACTACGCCACCGTCATGCAGCAGATCCGCGAGCGGCCCGACGCCGCGCTGTTGCAGACCATGCTGCTGCGTTCGATGCAGCAGGCGGTCTATAGCCCGGACAACGTCGGCCACTTCGGCCTGGCCTATGAGGCCTACGCCCACTTCACCAGCCCGATCCGGCGCTACCCCGACCTGCTGACCCACCGCGCGATCAAGGCGATCCTGCTCGGCAAGCGCTATGAACCGAAGGGCATCGAGCTGGGCAAGCTGAACTCGACGCAGTCGAATTCGGCCCGCAAGCAGGCGGCCAAGGACAAGCTCGAAGGCAAGGCGCCGAAGAGCGAGAAGGACCTGACGATCTGGGACGCGCTCGGCGTGCATTGCTCGGCCAACGAACGCCGCGCCGACGAAGCCTCGCGCGACGTCGAGAACTGGCTCAAGTGCTTCTTCATGCAGGACAAGATCGGCGAGGAGTTCACCGGCACCGTGGCCGGCGTGACCACCTTCGGCATCTTCGTGCAGCTCGACGAGCTGTTCGTGGAGGGCCTGGTGCACATCACCGAACTGGGCGCCGATTACTTCCAGTACGACGAAGCGCGTCACGAACTGCGCGGCGAGCGCACCGGCCAGCGCTACCAGCTGACCGACCGCGTGACGGTCAGGGTGGCGCGGGTCGACCTCGAGTCGCGCAAGATCGACCTGACGCTGGCGTCGGCGCCGGCTGTGCCCGAGGCAGGGGAAGATGCGGGCCGTAACAAGCAGGGCCGCAACGAAGGCCGGAATGATGGTCGCAACGATGGTCGCAACGACAGCCGCGGCAACGGCGGCAAGAAATCGCGCGGCGGCCGTTCGCGCGGACCGAAGCGCGACGTGCCTGCCGTGGTGGAGGCGCCGACCCCGCTCGAGCGCGCCCGCCAGGTAGCGCAGGAGGCGATGGAAGTGCCGTCGAAGCCGCCGAAATCGCGCAAGGCCCGCGCCAAGGCGAAGGCGGAAGAGCGCGCGAATGCGGCTGCGCAGGCGCCAACGCCGGCCCCGACACCAGCACCGACGCCGGTGCCAACGCCGGCCCCAACGCCAGCACCAACGCCGGCACCGGCGCCCGTGGTCGAGCAGCCGGCGCCAGCCGCCCGCAAGCCACGTGCGACCAAGGCCGCTGCCAAGCCTGTCGTCGAGGCAGCGCCGGTTGCCGCTCCTGCCGCAAAGCCAAAGGCAAGGAAAGCACCGGCCAAGACCGCAGCCAAGGCCGAGCCAGTCCCGGAGCCGGCTGTCGCGGCGCCGGTCAAGGCTGTCGCGGCCAAGAAACCTGCAGCCAAGAAACCAGCGGCCAAGAAAGCGGTCGCCACCAAAGCGGCTGCACCTGCACCGAAAGCGGCAAAGGCCGCGGCCAAGACCGCACCTAAAACCAGCAAGAAAAAAGCACCTGAAAGCGATTGAGAAGTAGCAAATGAAAAATAAAATGATTTTCGGTTTCCACGCGGTGACCTCGCGCCTGCGCCACGAAGCGCAGTCGGTCGAAGAGATCTTCGTCGATGCCGAGCGCAATGACGGCCGCATGAAGGACCTGATCGCCAACGCCAAGGCGGCTGGCGTGCGCGTGATGCCGGTCGACGCTGCGCGCCTCGACAAGATCACCGGCACCCGCCGCCACCAGGGCGTGATCGCCTTCGCCAGCCAGCTGGCGCTGGCGCGCAACCTGGACGAGCTGCTCGATGCGATCGACGGTCCGCCACTGCTCCTGATCCTGGACGGCATCACCGATCCGCACAACCTGGGCGCCTGCCTGCGCGTGGCCGACGGCGTCGGCGCGCATGCCGTGATCGTGCCGAAGGACCGTGCGGTGGGCCTGAACGCGACCGCCGCCAAGGTCGCCAGCGGCGCCGCCGAGACCGTGCCCTACATCACCGTGACGAACCTGGCGCGCACCATGCGCGAGCTGAAAGAGCGCGACATCCTGCTGATCGGCACCTCGGACGACGCCGAGCGCGGCCTGTACCAGGCCGACTTCACCGGCCCGGCGGCCCTGGTCATGGGTTCCGAAGGCGAGGGCATGCGCCGCCTGACGCGCGAGACCTGCGACGTGCTGGTCAATATCCCGATGTTCGGCTCGGTCGAGAGCCTGAACGTGTCGGTCGCCTCGGGCGTCTGCCTGTACGAGGCGCGCCGCCAGCGCATCGCGCGCGAAGGCTGATCGTCCAGTAGCAACGGCCTGGAGCCCTCTCCAGGCCGGCTTCCCCGCATTACCACTCCCACAAGCAATTCACCTCCGGATCGGCTACCATGAGAGCCATTCCCACCCAAGCACCATCATGTTTTTCTCACGACTGCGCGAAGACATTCGCAACATCATCGAGCGCGATCCCGCCGCCCGCAACGGCTGGGAGGTACTGACCTGCTATCCGGGCCTGCACGCCATCGTCGCCCACCGCTGGGCCAACGCCTGCTGGCACCTGGGCTTCAAATGGCTCGGCCGCTTCATCTCGCACCTGGCGCGCATCTTCACCGGCATCGAGATCCACCCGGGCGCCACGATCGGGCGCCGGGTCTTCATCGACCACGGCTTCGGCGTGGTGATTGGCGAGACCGCCGTGATCGGCGACGACTGCACCATCTACCAGGGCGTCACCCTGGGCGGCACCACGCTGGTGGCCGGCGCCAAGCGCCATCCGACGCTCGAGCGCGGCGTGATCGTCGGCGCCGGCGCCCAGGTGCTGGGCGCCTTCACGGTCGGCGAGTACGCCAAGATCGGTTCCAACGCGGTGGTGGTCAAGCCGGTGCCGGCCGGCGCCACGGCGGTCGGCAATCCGGCCCACCTGATCCAGAAAGAAGACCAGTCGCGCAGCGCGCGCATGTTCGCCGCCTATGGCGTCACGCCCAACGGCGACGACCCGCTGTCGAAGGCCCTGCGCGGCCTGATCGACCACGCCGCACGCCAGGACGAGCAGATCGAGCGCCTCACCGACACCATGCGCGCCGCCGGCCTGTGCTGCCCGCGGGTGCAGGAGGGTGATAAACTCGACTCGGAACAACTGAACCGCTTGGTAGATTAAAGGAAACGCATGACGAATGAGACGACTGGCGGCCTCGATGCCGCAGCCGTGCTGGACCCGGTCGAGCTGCGCGTGCTGGCCGTGCTGGCCGAGAAAGAGGCGCTGACGCCCGATAATTATCCGATGTCGCTGAACGCGATCGTCAATGGATGCAACCAGCTGTCGAGCCGCGATCCGGTGATGCAGTTGAGCGACGACGTCGTCCTCGACACCCTGCAGCGCCTCACCGAGCGCAAGCTGGTGAACGCCATCTCGCAGGCCGGCGCGCGGGTGGTGAAGTACGAGCACCGCATGCGCATCAAGTGGACGCTGGAGCAGGACAAGCTGGCGGTACTGACGATCCTGATGCTGCGCGGCCTGCAGACCGCCGGCGAGATCCGCACCCGCAGCGGCCGCATCCACGAATTCGCGAGCGTGACCGAGGTCGAGACGGCGCTGCAGTTCCTGATCGACAAATACCCGCCGCTGGTGGTCAAGCTCGAGCGGGCGCCGGGCACCAAGGAATCGCGCTATGGCCAGCTGCTGGGCGGCGAGATCACCATCGTTGCCGGCAGCGAGCAGACCGCGAGCGGTGCGAGCGGCCTGACCCAGGGCGGCCGCATCGCCCAGCTTGAGGAAGAAGTCGCCGCGCTGCGCGGCGACATGGACGAGCTCAAGGCGCAGTTCGAGGCGTTTCGCCAACAGTTCCAGTAGGCGCCTCGGCCGCACCGGCGGCAGGCGCCTCGAACTCCAGTTCGACCAGCGCCTCGTCGCTCCACGACAGGTCGTGCAGGGGCGCCATGAAGCTGCGCTTGCGGGACTCGAGCAGCGCGCTGCGATTGCCCTCGTGCAGGATGGCGCGCACCAGCGGCTCTCGCACATGGAAGGCATAGCCTGCTTTACCATCGTCGAGGAAGGTGCACCAGTCGCGGCTGCGCAGCAGGCCATTGATGGTCAGCGTCCACATCAGCCCGATCTCTTCCTTCGCGATCGCCACCCACACCTTGCATTCGAGCCGCAGGTCACCCAGCCGGCGCACGTTGTCCGGCAATCCCGGGGTGCGCACGTGCGGCTGGATGCGGTAGCGGCTCTTCTTCTGGTTCAGCACCAGGTCGCTGTTCGCGGCTTGCGCTGCGTCGCTGCGGGGCACCACGTACTCGCCTCGTTCATCCGGCGCGATCGGCAGGACGAAACCGTCGTCGCCTTCCAGCCGCACGCGCAGGACGGCGTCGGACGGAGCATCGCGCGGCGGCTGCACGCGAAAGTGCAGGGCGTCGACGCCGGGGGCCAGGTGACGATGACGGTCGAAGGCATCGAGTCCGGCCAGGATCGACGTGTACTTGCGCACTTCGGGATCGCGCACCGCATTGACGTCGATGGTGTCCGGATTGTCCGGTGCGCTGCGCTCGGCCGCTGCGGCGGGACCGGCGCCGAGCAGCGCGCCGGCCAGCAGGATGGGCAAGATGCGCCTCACGTTCAACCTTCGTCGCGCCAGCGGCGCAGCTGGATCGCGCCGTAGATCATCGCGCAGCCGGCGACCGCCGCAACCCACACCGCGGGCGAGGCGAGGGTGCCGTAGGACAGGCCGAGCAGCATCGGCCCGTCGATGCCGGCGTTCTGTTCGGCCAGCGCGCGGCCATTGACCTCGCCGAACCAGATCCCCGGCATCAGCCCGCCGAGCAGGCGCGCCACCACTTCCTCGCCGAACCACTTGACGTTGAGGCTCAGGCCCGAGAAGCGGCCGACCAGGAAATCGAACCAGGCCAGCAGGGCCAGCGACACCAACGGCACCCCCACCGCCCACAGGAAGACCTTGGAGCGGGCCCAGCTCGACACCAGCAGCAGCCAGCCGACGGTCGGCAGCGCCCACAGGATGTACAGCGGCAGGAAGCCCAGCAGGTAGAGCGGCGACAGGTAGAAGTCGGCATTGGCCAGCACCGGGGCGATCAGGTTGATGCCCTTGATTGCGCTGGCCAGCAGCCCGATCACCAGCAGCACCAGCGAGGTGGCGATGCCGATCGCCACCGTCAGCAGCGGCGCCACCACCAGCGCGACCGCGGCCTTCGACAGCACCGTCTCGCGGTCCGACATCGGCAGCGACTTCCAGAACAGGATACTGCGGTCGCGCCGGTCGTCGTGCAGGGCCGCCAGGCAGTAGAAGAAGGCGACCACCGGCAGCACCAGGAACAGCGGCGCCGTGATGGCCAGGTAGCTCGAGGCCGCGATCGCCGCCGCCCTGGCATACATCTCGGGCGGGACGCCTTCGATCGTGATCACCTGCTGGCCATTGGCCTGGATGTGGAAGGCGCCGCTCGAGGCCATCGCATACAGGAAGCCGCCGCCGAGCAGCAGCACCAGGGCCACCGCCACCGCCAGCGGCGCATAGACGAAGGCGCCCCTGTGTTCCCACAGCTCGCGCCGGATCAGCCATCTCATTGTGCTCATTCGCGTGCTCATTCGCGTATTCATGTGCGTGCTCATGCGTAGCTTCCTTTCATGGTGGCGACGAACAGGTCGGCCACGCTCGGGTGGCGGACTTCGCCGAGGGCTTCGAGCTGGGTGCGCGACAGGCCGCCGGCGCGCTGGGTATCGAACAGCATCACCGACTTGCCGAACATGGCGCGCTGGTCGATCGGCTGCAGGGCGCGGGCGGCGGCGGCTTTTTCGTTCGGCACCATCACCTCGACGTAGCGCTGGCCGATCTCTTCCATCGACGCCGCCAGCGCGATCTTGCCCTCGCGGATGAACAGCAGGTCGGTCAGGATGTGCTCGATTTCCTCGACCTGGTGGGTCGTGATGACGATGGTCTTGCCGTCGTCAAAGTAATCTTCCAGCAGGTTCTGGTAGAACTGCTTGCGGTACAGGATGTCGAGGCCCAGGGTCGGCTCGTCCAGCACCAGCAGTTTGGCGTCGATCGCCATCACCAGCGCCAGGTGCAGTTGCACGATCATGCCCTTCGACATTTCCTTGACCTTCATCGACGGCTTCAATTTCGTGCTGGCGATGTAGCGTTCGGCCTTGGCGCGGTCGAAGCGCGGATGCACGCCTTCGACGAAGTCGATCGCATCCTTCACCTTTAGCCAGCGCGGCAGGATGGCGACGTCGGCGATGAAGCACACGTCCTTCATGAGCTCATCGCGCTGGGTGCGTGGGTCGAGGCCCAGTACCGACAACTCACCCTCGAAGGGGATCAGGCCGAGTGCGGCCTTGAGCGTGGTGGTCTTGCCCGAGCCGTTGGGGCCGATCAGGCCGACGATGCGGCCGGCCGGGATCTCGAAATCGATGCCGTCGACGGCCACCTGCTTGCCGTAGCGCTTGCTCAAACCGCGTGCCGACAGGACTGGGCTCATGCGGCACCTCCGTGCGGATTGCCGCTGTTGCGCAGCAGTTGTTCGACGTCCAGGCCGAGGCGGCGGATGCGCTCGACCATGGCCGGCCACTCTTCGCGGATAAAGCGCTCGCGTTCGCTTGCCAGCAGTTTTTCGCTGGCGCCCTCGGTGACGTACATGCCAATTCCCCTTCGCTTTTCCACCAGGTGCTCGTCGACGAGTTCCTGGTATGCCTTCGACACTGTGATTGGGTTCAACTGATACTCGGCGGCGATCGAACGCACCGAGGGCAGGGCGTCGCCGGCCTTCAGTTCACCGTCGAGCATCATACCGACCACCCGCTCCTTGAGCTGGCGGTAGATCGGCGCGTTATCGTTCCAGCCGGCGGTCATCGTCGTCCTCCCAGCCGGTGCGGTGCAGCGTGGTGCCCATGCTTGCCTCCTTTAGTGATGTATTGAGGTGGTGTTGTACTTAACTATAACACCATGCGCGCAAATGTAAACATGCAGACGTCAAAACAGGAGGTGGCTGGACCGCCGACCCGGCGGATCAGTCGAGGTCGTGCCTTACGATGCTACCATCGGCATGCAGCGCGATCCAGCCGCCGCGGACCGGGTCGGCATCGAGCTCCCAGTCGGGTAACACGTAGCGCAGCTTGTCGCCATGTTCGTGCACGGCGGGGCGGTGGGTGTGGCCGTGGATGATGACGTCGGCCCCGGTCGCGGCGAACACGGCGTCGATCGCATCAGGCGTAACGTCCATGGTCTCGTACAATTTTTCGGTCTGCGCTTCGCGCGAGCCTTCGCGCAGGCCGGTGATGATGGCCTTGCGCTGCGCCAGCGGCATGCCGAGGAATTGCGCCTGCCAGGCAGGTTGGCGCACCTGGGCGCGAAACGCCATGTAGCCAGTGTCGAGCGTGCATTCGGCGTCGCCGTGCACCAGGGCCACGCGGCGTGCGCCGGCCTCGATCACGTGCGGCTCCTGCAGCAGGCTCAGGCCCGCGGCACGGGCGAAGTCGGCGCCGACCAGGAAATCGCGGTTGCCGGCCATCCAGCAGACGGCGGTACCGGCGTCATGCACGGCGCGCAGCGCGTCGACGATGCGGCGGTTGAACGGGTCGTCGAGGTCGTCGTCGCCGGCCCAGTATTCGAAGATGTCGCCGAGCAGGTAGAGGCGCTCGGCCTGCACCGCGCGCTCCGCCAGGAAGGCCAGGAAGGCGTCCACGGTGCGCGGGTGCGAGACCTGCAGGTGCAGGTCGGAAATGAACAGCGCGAACGGGCGCGCATGCAGCGTCATCGGATCGACGGATGCTGGTGCGCGCCGCGCATTACAGGATCTCGATCTTTTCGATGATCACGTCGTCGGCCGGCACGTCGGCATGCATGCCGCTGCGGCTGGTCTTGACGCCATTGATCGCGTCGACCACGTCCTGGCCATCGATGACCTTGCCGAACACGGCATAGCCCCAGCCGTCCTGGCCCGGGTAGTCGAGGAAGGCGTTGTTCTTGGTATTGATGAAGAACTGGGCCGATGCCGAGTGCGGCGCCGAGGTGCGGGCCATGGCCAGCGTGTACTTGTCGTTCTTGAGGCCGTTCTTGGCTTCGTTCTCGACGGTCGCTTCGGTGGCTTTCTGCTTCATGCCCGGCTCGAAACCGCCGCCCTGGATCATGAAGTCCTTGATCACGCGGTGGAAGATGGTGTTGGTGAAGTGGCCCTTGTTGATGTAGTCCACGAAGTTGGCAACGGTCTTCGGTGCTTTTTCGGCGTCCAGTTCGGCGGTGATCTTGCCCTGGTTGGTGGTGATGAGGATGGTCGTCATGTCGGTTCCTGTTCCGTGGGTTGTCGTGATGTGTGCTGCCATTGCAAATGCGGCAAAAGCGCTATTTTACTAGCTTGTCGCCTTTCAGGAGGGTGACGTTCGTGATCTTGATCGGCACCACCGGCACGTTCTGCATATTGCGCACGTCGTCCACGACCACGCCCTTGATCTTGTCGACCACGTCCTGGCCCTTCACCACCTTGCCGAACACGGTATAGCCCGAGCCCTTGACGAACGGATGGTCGATGCCCGAATTGTCGGCCACGTTGATGAACCATTGCGAGGTGGCGCTGTCGGGGTTGTCTTCGCGCGCCATGGCGATGGTATAGGGCTGGTTCGACAGGCCGTTGTCCGACTCGTTCTTTACTGGCTTGAGGGTCTTGCGGCCCTCGAACTTCTCGTTCATGCCGCCCGCCTGGATCATGAAGCCGTCGATCACGCGGTGGAAGATCGTGCCTTTATAAAAGCCCGACTTGACGTAGGCGGCGAAGTTGGCGACCGTCTTCGGCGCCTTTTCCTGGTCCAGCTGGAGCACGATCTCGCCCATCGTGGTCTTGACCGAGTATTGCGGGCCGACCATGGCCGGGGCCGCGGGGGCTTCCGGGGCGGCGGCCGCTTCGACGACCTCCTGGGCGTGCACGGCGCCGGCAAACAGCAGGCCGCTGGCGAGCATGGCGGTGGCGCCCGTCATGCGGGCAAGCAGGGAACGGCGGGTGATCGATGACGACATCTGGCTTCCTCTGGTGGACCTCGCGCAAGGCGCTGTCAAGGGTTTTCCCGAAAAATAAAGCTGGACCGTGGTCGGCCAGCCGGGATTTTATCAATGCTATACTTTACGAAAAGGGGTGCGCTGAGCGTCGTCGCATTCTATCAAATAAGAACAACACCGAGGAGCCAGGCGAACCCGACTTTCCGCTTCGTCCGGCGCTCCTTTTCCGAATCGGAATTCAATGAGCCAACTCAAGATTTACAACACGCTTGCGCGTGACAAGCAGGTATTCGTTCCCAAGGTCGCCGGCAAGGTCGGGATGTATGTGTGCGGCATGACCATCTACGATTACTGCCACGTCGGCCATGCGCGGATGATGATGGCTTTCGATGTCGTGTACCGCTGGCTGATGGCGTCCGGCTACGAGGTCGAGTACGTGCGCAACATCACCGATATCGACGACAAGATCATCAAGCGCGCGGTCGAGAATGGCGAGACCATCGGTTCGCTCACTTCCCGTTTCGAGAAATACATGGACGAAGACACGGCCGCGCTCGGCATCCTGCCGCCGACCGTCGTGCCGCGCGCCACCGAATACGTGCCGCACATGCTGTCGATCATCGAGAAGCTCGAGCACAAGGGCCTGGCCTATAAGACCGAGGACGGCGACGTCAATTACGCGGTGCGCGGTTTCGAGGGCTACGGCAAGCTGTCCGGCAAATCGCTGGACGACTTGCGCGCCGGCGAGCGCGTCGACGTCAACACCGGCAAGCGCGACCCGCTCGACTTCGTGCTGTGGAAAGCCGCCAAGGAATCCGAACCGGCCGAGGCGAAGTGGGACTCGCAATGGGGCCGGGGCCGTCCGGGCTGGCATATCGAGTGCTCGGCCATGTCGTGCGCCACCCTCGGCGAACACTTCGACATCCATGGCGGCGGCGCCGACCTGCAGTTCCCGCACCACGAGAACGAGATCGCGCAATCCGAAGGCGCTTTCGGCGGCCCGATGGTCAACTACTGGATCCACAACGGCTTCGTGCGCGTGGACAACGAGAAGATGTCCAAGTCGCTAGGCAATTTCTTCACCATCCGCGAAGTGCTGGCCAAGTACGATGCCGAAGTGGTGCGCTTCTTCATCCTGCGCGCCCACTACCGCAGCCCGCTGAACTATTCCGACGTCCATATCGATGACGCCAAGGGCGCGTTGACGCGGCTGTACACGGCGCTGTGCGATATCGACCTGGGCACGGACGAGGCCGGCGTCGACTGGGACCAGCCGCATGCGCGGCGCTTCCGCGAAGCGATGGACGACGACTTCAATACCGCGCTGGCGGTGGCCGAGCTGTTCGACCTGGCGAGTGAAGTCAACCGCAGCAAGTCGGTACAGTCGGCGCGCCAGTTGAAGGCGCTGGCCGGCGTGCTGGGCCTGCTCGAGCGTACTCCGCAAGCCTTCCTGCAGGCGGGCACGCCGGGCAGCGGTGGACTGGACGAAGCGGCGATCCTGGATGCGATCGCGCGCCGCGCGGCAGCCAAGGCCGCACGCGACTTCGCCCAGGCCGACGCGATCCGCAAGGAACTCACCGCAGCCGGCATCGTCCTCGAAGACAAGGCCGACGGAACGACCTGGCGCCGCGCATAATGGCAGCGAACAAGGACAAGGCCGGCGCCGCCGGCGCTGGCGACAGCATGCCGGCATCGGCATCGGCGCCATCGCAGGATGCGCTGGCGGTGCCAATCTACTGGGCCGAGGCCAAGCGCGAGCTGATGCAGCGCGACCGCATCATGAACAAGCTGATCCCCCAGTTCGGCGACCTGCACCTGCGCGGCCAGCCCGACCCGTTCACCACGCTGGCGCGCTCGATCGTCGGCCAGCAGGTGACGCCGAAGGCGGCCGACCTGGCCTGGGGTAAATTACTCGCTGTCTGTCCCAAACTCGCGCCGAGCCAGGTGATCAAGCTGGGCGCCGTCCAGTTGTCGGGCTGCGGCCTGTCCAAGCGCAAGACCGAATACATCCTCGACCTGGCCGACCATTTCAAGGCCAAGCGGGTGCATGCCGACCTGTGGTCGGAAATGGATGACGAAGCCGTCATCGCCGAGCTGGTCCAGATCCGCGGCATCACGCGCTGGACAGCCGAGATGTTTTTGATATTTAATCTGCTGCGGCCGAACGTCCTGCCACTGGACGATCCCGGCCTGATCCAGGGCATCAGCCAGAATTATTTCTCGGGCGAACCGGTCTCGCGCAGCGATGCGCGCGAGGTCGCCGCCAACTGGGAACCCTGGCGCACGGTTGCTACATGGTATTTGTGGCGCAGCCTGGACCCGATTGCGGCCCCTGCCTGAGCAGCGTAACTGAGCAATTGAGCTGAGCAATTCAGGCGTTCGACACGCCAACGGCTTACGGTAGAATAGCGCCCTGATCCGCCGCGCATAACGGAGCGCGGCCAAGACATTACCCCGGAGGTACAATGACTAAAACAACTTTCCTCAATTTTGAGCAGCCGATTGCCGAGCTCGATTCCAAGATTGAAGAGCTGCGTTTCGTGCAAGACGATTCCGCCGTCGACATCTCCGAAGAGATCGATCGCCTGGACAAGAAGAGCCAGCAGCTCACCAAGGACATCTATGCCAAGCTGACTCCGTGGCAAGTGTCGCAGATCGCGCGTCACCCGCAGCGTCCATACACGATGGACTATGTGAACGCGATCTTCACCGATTTCCATGAATTGCACGGCGACCGCACTTTCGCCGACGACCAGTCGATCATCGGCGGCCTGGCCCGTTTCAACGGCCAGCCATGCATGGTGATCGGCCACCAGAAGGGCCGCGACACGAAGGAGCGCGCGATGCGCAACTTCGGCATGCCGAAGCCCGAAGGCTACCGCAAGGCGATGCGCCTGATGAAGCTGGCCGAGAAGTTCGGCCTGCCGATCTTCACGTTCGTCGACACCCCTGGAGCGTTCCCCGGCATCGACGCCGAAGAGCGCGGCCAGTCGGAAGCCATCGGCCACAACCTGTTCGTGATGGCCGAACTGAAGGTGCCGCTGATCGCCACCATCATCGGCGAAGGCGGTTCGGGCGGCGCGCTGGCGATCGCCGTCGGCGACGCGGTGCTGATGCTGCAGTATTCGACCTATTCGGTCATTTCTCCGGAAGGCTGCGCCTCGATCCTGTGGAAGACCTCGGAGCGCGCCAGCGAAGCGGCCGAAGCCCTGGGCCTGACCGCACACCGCCTGAAGGCGATGGGCCTGGTCGACAAGATCGTCAACGAACCGCTGGGCGGCGCCCACCGCGATCCGAAGCAGATGGCGCAACTGCTCAAGCGCGCGCTGGCCGACAGCCTGCGCCAGTTCCAGGGCATGAAGACCAAGGACCTGCTCGATGCCCGTCACGCGAAGCTGATGAGCTATGGCAAGTTCAAGGAAACCTTGCCACGCGAGGAGTAATCCCCTGGGCCGTTCCACACGCGGGTCCAGCCCGGCCGGGCAGGTCCCGGCATCCTTCGCGCAGGCCATGCTTGGCCTGCGCGCCAAGTATTCCCCCCAATCCCTGGCAGTTGCCTGTAGCGGTGGCCTCGACTCGATGGTCTTGCTGCGGCTGGCGCACGACTGGTGCGCGCAGGAAGGCATCGCCTTGTGGGCCTTCCATGTCCACCATGGCCTGAGCCCGCATGCTGGCGACTGGCTGGCGCATGTCGAAGGCGCGGCCGGCGAACTTGGCGTCGGCGTCGACCACCGGCGCGTGACGATCCCGAACGACGGTTCCGGCATCGAGGCCGCGGCGCGCAAGCTGCGCTATGCGGCGCTGGGCGAGATGTGCCGCGCGCATGGCGCCACCTTGCTGCTGACCGCCCATCACCTCGACGACCAGGCCGAGACCGTGCTGCTGCAACTGCTGCGCGGCTCGGGGCTGGCCGGCCTGTCGGGCATGGATGCCGACAATCTCGCGCCTGGCCTGCTGGGCGTTGAGGCGCTGGCGATGGCGCGGCCCTTGCTGGCGCAGTCGCGCGCGGCGCTGGAAGCGTATGCGCAGGAACACGGCTTGCGCTGGGTCGAGGACGAGTCGAACCAGGATCCACGATATACCCGCAATGCGCTGCGCCACCAGGTGATGCCGGCGCTGGCGGCAAATTTCCCCGGTTTCCAGGCGCGTTTGGCGCGCGGGGCGATGCATGTCGCGTCGGCCCAGCGCCTGCTGGATGAGCTTGCGGCCGAAGACTTGATTGCTTGCCAGGATGGCGACGCGATCGACCTCGCTTACCTGTCGCGCCTGAGCACGGACCGGGTCGACAACGTCATGCGTCACCTGTTCGCCGTGCGCGGCCTCGCGATGCCGTCGACCGCCTGGCTGCACGAGATGGTGGCGCAGCTGTTCTCGGCGCGCGAGGATGCGCAGTTGAAGGTGACGCATCCGGGTTGTCATATTCGCCGCCATCGCGGCAAGCTGTATCTGACGCCGCATCTGCCGGATTTGGCCGGCATGCGCGACCCCGACGATATCGGCGTGCTCGACAGGGAAGGACAATCCTTCCGCTGGCAGGGCGAGGCGTCGATCGCTTTCCCGGACTATGGCGGCGTGCTGCACTTCGAACCGGCCGGGCAGGGGTTCGATGCGGCCTGGCTGCGGGGGCAGACACTGACGATCGATTTTCGCAAAGGTGGCGAGCGGCTCAAGCCGGCTGGTAATCGGCCGTCGCGCAGCCTGAAGGCGCACTATCAGGCGCTGGGCGTGCCGGCGTGGGAGCGCGAGCGCTTGCCGACCGTGTCGCGCGACTTCGATCTGCTGTTCGCGGCGGGCATCGGCATGGATTGCCGGCACTGGTCCGGCACGGGGCGCGAGCTGGTCGGACTGCGCTGGGAAGCGGTTTCAGGCGAAATTGTATAGGCAAGTGTTATAGCCTCACTGCATTAGGTTATTTTGTTTTCATATAGCTTTTTCGTTCTTCGAGCCTTGTGATGCCGCGTTGCAGCATGCTACATTAAGGGTCCCCTTTGATCTTTACACAAGCTGGAACCCTTCCCGATATGGCTTTAATTGTCCACAAATATGGCGGCACGTCGATGGGATCGACGGACCGTATCAAGAATGTCGCGGCCCGTGTGGCCAAGTGGCATGACGCAGGTCACAAAATCGTCGTTGTTCCGTCCGCGATGTCGGGCGAGACCAATCGCCTGATTGGCTTGGCCAAGGAAATCATGGCGCAACCGGACCCGCGTGAACTGGACATGATCGCCTCGACCGGCGAGCAGGTGTCGGTCGGCCTCCTGGCCATGGCACTGCTGGCCATCGGCAAGGATGCGGTGTCCTATACCGGCTGGCAGGCAGGCATCCGCACCGACTCCTCGTTCACCAAGGCGCGCATCCAGTCGATCGACGACACGCGCGTGCTGCGCGACCTGGCTGCGGGAAAGATCGTCATCATCACGGGCTTCCAGGGCATGGACGAGGACGGCAATATCTCGACGCTGGGCCGCGGTGGCTCCGATACGTCGGCCGTCGCGATTGCGGCCGCGCTGAAGGCCGACGAATGCCTGATCTACACTGACGTCGACGGCGTCTACACGACCGACCCGCGCGTGGTGGACGAGGCGCGCCGCCTGTCGAAGATCACGTTCGAGGAAATGCTCGAACTGGCCTCGCTTGGCTCGAAGGTGCTGCAGACCCGCTCGGTCGAATTCGCCGGTAACTACCAGGTGCCGACGCGTGTGCTGTCGTCGCTGACCGATCCCCTGATGCCGCTGGAAGAAGAATCCCAGTCCGGCACCCTGATTTCGTTTGAGGAAGAAAGCAATATGGAACAAGCCGTCATCTCCGGCATCGCGTTCAATCGCGACGAAGCAAAGATCACCGTCCTGGGCGTGCCGGATAAGCCGGGCGTTGCTTACCACATCCTGGGCCCGATCGCCGATGCCAATATCGAAGTCGAC
The DNA here is from genome assembly GCF_030770395.1 of Telluria beijingensis. Taxonomy (GTDB): domain Bacteria; phylum Pseudomonadota; class Gammaproteobacteria; order Burkholderiales; family Burkholderiaceae_D; genus Telluria; species Telluria beijingensis. The sequence goes on from NZ_CP132480.1 coordinate 4,178,374, forward strand.
ATGATCATCCAGAACCAGTCGGTGGACGGCAAGACCGATTTCACCTTCACCGTACCGCGCAACGACTACGTGCGCGCGATGAGCGTGCTGGAAGGCCAGCAGCAGGCGCTGGGCGCGGCCAAGGTGCTGGGCGACGCCAAGGTGTCGAAGGTGTCGGCGGTGGGCGTGGGCATGCGCAGCCACGTCGGCGTGGCCTCGCAGATGTTCCGTACCCTGTCGGAAGAGGGTATCAATATCCAGATGATTTCTACCTCGGAAATCAAGATCTCGGTACTGATCGACGAGAAGTACATGGAGCTGGCGGTGCGCGCGCTGCACAAGGCTTTTGGTCTCGAGCAAGGTTAACAAATTTCAAAATTTTTGGGCGTGCGTCCTTGACGCCATGAGGTCCAGCCCTTAAGATGCCTGCACTCAGCGCTGACGTGCAAACGTTGGTTCTGATGGGAGACGTGGCCGAGTGGCCGAAGGCACTTCCCTGCTAAGGAAGCATACGGCTTATACCCGTATCGTGGGTTCGAATCCCACCGTCTCCGCCAAGTATCATGAGAAAAGCCACCGCAAGGTGGCTTTTCTCATTCTGCGACGGAGCAGACGCCTGCGCGCCTTCCGGGTGGTCTCCAATGGAGCGATTAGAACGGTTGCGCGTATTCGCGCAACCGCGGCCTGCAGGATGTAGGCGAATCCCACCGTCTCCGCCAGATCAAGGTCCCAAGATGTTCAGGGACATCGAAGAACCCGCTCTCCATATAGAACAGCGGGTTTGTTGTTGGCCTATGCTTTCCAGGTTTGTTCTCGGACTGCCACTGAGTTTGGGGGCACGTCAAGGGCATCCCTCAAGCCCCGAAGCATGCCCCCAAAATACCGAAACACAGCACACGCTGAGCCCAATGCGACACGATTCGTCGTATAAAAGCCGACAATGGCTCCTTGATGGGGACGGCCGGCAGTAAAACGAGGTCGGCTGCATTGTCATGCAATCCGCGAACCTGAAACACGAGGAGAACAGTCTTGCAGATTACGATCACGCCTGAACAGCTTGCGTTAATGCGAGCGATGGTAAACCCTGTCTATGCCGCCCACATGGAGGCCGATTGCGAACTGCCCGGTTTTACCATTGCGATTTCTTTTCTGGATCCATACGGCACTTTCGCTGTCGGAAGCTGCGGCAATTCAAGTGTTGAGCTAGGAGAGGTTGCGGTGCAACCGCTGCAAGCGGGCTGGGGGCTCACCGACCAGGTCAGTTGATTCAGGCCCTGCTGTAATGGCCAGGGATCTGGGTACCCCGGATATGAATAGCTTGACAGCGCACGACATTATCGCGCGCGATGGCATCCCCGAGATACGCGATATGGAAACCGCGCACAAGGCAGGTCCGTTCGATGCTGGCGGGCGGAATGCGGCCTGGCATCGCCCATGGTGGCGTGCCGCCATTGCTCCTGGCCGTGAGCTGCCGCCGGCGGGAGATCATCGATCTGCTGGCCGCAGTTGCAGCGTCCCCGTCCAACCTGAAGGTCCATGCATGGCCCTGCCTCGAGTGGGTGAGTGAACTCGGGGATCCTACGGACGCGGAGTACGACAGCATCTGGGCAAGTCCTTCCGATGAAGTGGCGTGGCTGGCCAGTCTCGTTCAGCGGAACTGAGGCAGTCTTCACTGTTCAGTACCTCATGCCGGGTAATGACAACGGTCAGCATGCTGCCATAAAATTATTGACAGTATAGGTGTCGTAATATACTGTAACTATATCTTTTGCTCGCAGGACGCCGTCATGATCGACGTACCGCCGCAGTTCACGCTTGACGAACTCTGTTCCCTCACCGGCCTGAGCAAGCGCACCATCCGTTATTACATCCAGCTGGGGCTGGTAGCACGGCCTGACGGCGAAACGCGTGCCGCCCGCTATGGTCAAGGCCACCTCGAGAACCTGCTCGCCATCCGGCGCTGGACCGAGGACGGCCTGTCCCTCGAGCGCGTACGCGAACTCCTGTCGGGAATGGACGTGCCGCCACCGCCCCGGCCACGCCGGTATGGCGAACTCGAGGTTTGGAGCAGGGTGGAGCTGGCCGACGGCGTCGAAGTCAGCATCAATCCCGAACGGGCGAATCTGACGCCCGAGCAGGTCCGCCAGTTCCTCGCCGACGTGATGTCTGCCTTCGAAAAAATCCAGCAACGGGAACAACAGCAATGAGCCTGACATCCTTGATCCGTCTGAATGAAAGCCAGCCGTCCAGCCAGGTGCACTCCAGGCGCGCGCCAACCCCTCCCGTTCTCCAGTCGCTACGTGCGGAGGGGACGGTACACGGCCTGCTGCTGGAAATGCACGTGGAGCATACCTATCTCAATCCGGGCACGGTCAACATCGAGGCGGTCTACACCTTTCCCTTGCCGGTCGATGCCGTCCTGCTCGGGCTGGAGTTCGACCTGGGCGGACGCATCTTGCGGGGAAAGGTCGTGGCAAGCGGTGACGCAGAAGAGCAGTACGAGGCGGCGCTGGAGAACGGCGACAGCGCCGTCCTGCTCGAACGCGCCACTGACGGCGTCTACACCGCGAGCGTCGGCAACCTGCTGGGACGGGAGCAGGCCGTGGTCCGCATCCGCTACGCCCAGCTATTGTCGTTTTGTTCGGGCCAGGTTCGCATTACCATCCCCAACGTGATCGCACCGCGCCATGGCGAGCCTTCCGCTGCGCGGCTGCGCCTGCATCAGGTCCCCGCGCATGACGTTTTCATTCGCCATCCGTTCTCGGTGTCGGTGCGCCTCCATGGCCCCCTGGCGGGCGGCCGCATCAGTTCGCCGTCTCACGCGCTGGCCGTGCGTCACACTGGCGAGCATCTGGACGTCGGGCTGGCGCAGCCAGGTTCAGCCATGCTCGACCGTGACTTCGTGCTGCTGTGCGACGGCCTCGAAGGACGATCCATCGCCACCGTGGGCCGCGACGCCGACGGTGCGGTCGCCGTCGTCAGCTTCTGTCCAGCACCAAGGACAGAACAGCGGCATCGTCCGCTAAACCTGAAGATCCTGGTGGACTGCTCCAATTCCATGAATGGTGACAGCATCAAGGGCGCACGCAAGGCATTGCACGAGATACTCGCGCAATTGAATCCAGGCGACCGCTTCAGCTACAGCCGGTTCGGCGGACAGGTGACCCACCACAGCAATTCCCTGATGGCGGCCAGCGCGCGCGCCATCGCCGAAGCCGGTGGTTGGATCTCCCAGACCGCGGCCGACATGGGCAACACCGACATCCGCCATGCGCTGCTGTCGACCGTCGCACTCGGGCAGCCGGGCGAAGCCGACATCTTCCTGATTACCGATGGCCATGTGTGGGATACCGACCCGCTGGTCGCGAGCGCAACGAGAATGGGACAGCGCATCTTCGCAGTCGGGGTCGGGGCGGCGCCTGCGGCCAGCCTGCTGCAGCGACTGGCACGCGAAACGGGCGGCGCCTGTGAGCTGGTGGGCGCCAACGATGACGTGCATGCGGCCGTGCTGAGGATGTTCAGGCGCATGCGCCAGGCACCCGTGCGCGACGTCGCCGTGACGTGGGGAGGGGCATGCGTATGGCAATCCGATGTCGGCACGGCGGTATTCAGTGGTGACACCGTCCATGCCTGCGCAGGATTCGCCGATTCCGTACCGGGAGCGGCGACCATCGCGTGGACGGACAGCGGCGAAAACGTCCAGGAGCAGGCGATGCTGCCTGACAGCCTGATATGCGAGGGGGATACCCTCGCACGCGTGGCCGCAGCGTTCCGGCTTCGCACCCTGCCAGCCGAGCAGCAACACGCGTTGGCGCTAAAGTATCAGCTGGTGACCGCGACGACCAGCATGCTGGTCATTCATGAGCGCATGGGAGCGGACCGGCCCGCCACGCCCCCCGTGCTGCGGGTGGTGCCTCAAATGCACGCCGCAGGGCACGGTGGCTTCGGCGCCGTGGGGGCGGTCAAGGGGCCTGCCGTATGGCGCCGTGAACCGACGACTGCGCAGATTCACGGCTTGACGCGCAACGGTGGCGAGGCATACGACGTTCCTGCCTTCCTGCGCAAGCAGGAGCGGGTGACGCCTTACCTGTACCGCGAACAGTTACGCGCCTTCCTCTACATGCATGCGGCCTTGCTGCAGGGAGAAGAGCGCACAGTGACGTTCGCCGAGGTCGAAGACGTGCTGCCCGATCCCGTGCTGCGGCGATTGCGGGATTTGGCGGAACTGGGCCATGCCCCGCAAGAAGTGCTGTACCGGTTCATCGTCGCCGTGCACGGTTGTTTCTACCGCAGCTCATTGCCGGTGCGGCTATTCGAGAGGCTGCTTGCCATTGGGCGGCGCTCCGGGCAGATGAGCCCGCTCGATCAGCGGATTCATGCGGTTGCGCGCGAGGCGTATCATGCAACGCGCCCGGCTACGGCCGATATTCCAGCGTTTCTTCGAAAGCAGGCGGATTGATCGGTTTGCGAGTGGCGCGGATACCGGATTCGGTCCATTTTCCGCCCCACCGCTCCATGACCGATACCAGATCGATAGGATACAAATTGAGCGAGCGTTATTTCTTTGCACCCCGTAGCGAAAAATGGCTTTTTGAGGATTTGGCAATGATGCTTGCGACCCGCCTGAGCGGAGCGCAGCTGTATGCGCACGAACACCGCGGACTGACGCGCCTACTGTACGGCTTGCAGCAGTTTCCAAGAGTTTCAGAAAAACTAAAGATCACGCTGAGTTGGCGGGACGATGACGACACGCCGCGCGGCGTCAACGACGATTCGTATCGAGACAGCATTTTATCGATCCGGTATGCCGAGGATGGGGTGCATCTTTCGAAAGGCGAGACTCTATTGGCATATAACGAACGCCATTCTTACGTCAGGCACTTTTACGACATGCTGGAAGGCCGTGAGCGCCAGGTTTTTCTCCAGGCATGGATGGCTGAGTTCAACGGCTTGTCCGATGCCAGCACGCCGGTGTCGGTCGAGGACCTTTCCGCGTCGGGAGAGCTCGATGTTCCACCGTTAAGCGAGCTTTGCAATTCGAACGTCAGGAGCCTGACCGATGTATTAGGTGACCGCGCTGAGTGAAAAGCATCGAACTTCAAGGCCCGCTGTTCCAGGGTTGGCTAAACCTCGTTACACCGCAAGTGGCGTGTCGATTGCCGGCCGGGCCGCCGCCCCCGACGCCGCCCGGCAGACATGCACCGTCGCCCGCTCGCCGCCCGGGCTGCGGTAATCCTGTTCGACCGCGACGCGGATCGGGTCCACCAGCGCTTCCGGCACCAGCGCCACGACGCAGCCTCCGAAGCCCCCACCCGTCATCCGCACCCCGCCGGCCGTACCGATCCGGTCCTTCACGATCTGGACCAGTCGGTCGATCGGCGGAATCGTGATCTCGAAATCGTCGCGCATCGAGGCGTGCGACGCGGCCATCAGCTCGCCCATGCGCGCCAGGTCGCCGGCGGCCAGGGCCTGGCCCGCGGCGAGCACGCGCGCGTTCTCGCTCACTACATGGCGCACGCGGCGCAGCGCCTCCGGTTCCAGCTCGTGACCGCGCGCCTCCACCGTTTCGCTGTCGAGGTCGCGCAGGGCGGGTACGCCGAAATGCCGCGCCGCGGCTTCGCACTGCCGCCGCCGTGCGTTGTAGGCGCTGTCGACCAGGCCGCGCTGCACGCGCGAATCGATGATCACGATGGCCGCGCCGTGCGCGATGCGTACCGGTTGCACCGCCAGCGAGCGGCAGTCGATCAGCAGCGCATGGCCGTCGACCCCGGCGGCGGAACTGATCTGGTCCATATTGCCGCATTTGGTGCCGACGAAATCGTTCTCGGCCGCCTGGGCCGCCAGCGCCAGCTCGATCGCTCCCAGCTGCCCGGCGCCCGGCAGGCCGGCGAACAGCCGGCATACCGCCACCGACAGTGAGGCCGAGGACGACAGGCCCGCGCCCCGGGGAATGTCGCCCGCGACTACCATATCCACGCCCTGCAGCGGCACGCCGCGCCGCGCCAGCGCCTGGACCACCCCGCGCACGTAGTTCGCCCACATCGGCGCGTCCAGGCGTTCGATCGGCGCATCCAGCGCGAAGGTATCGGCCTGCCCGTCATAGTCGGCGGCGATCACGCGCACCAGGCGGTCGCCGCGCGCCCTGGCGGCGATGACCGTGTGGCGGTCGATCGCGCATGGCAAGACAAAACCGTCGTTGTAGTCGGTGTGTTCGCCGATCAGGTTGACGCGTCCGGGCGCCTGGACGATCACCGTGGGCGCTTGGCCGATGGCGCGCTCGAAGACGTCGATCGTGCGTTGGATCAGGGTAGGGCTGATGTTCATGCCGGTTGCTTGTCGAGGTAATGGAGGGTGGATTGGGCCCGCAGCCGTTCGGCGGCTTGCTCCGGCGTCAGGTCGCGCTGGGCTTCGGCCAGCAGCTCGAAGCCGACCATGAACTTGCGCACCGTCGCCGAGCGCAGCAGCGGTGGATGGAAGTGGGCGTGCAGCTGCCAGGCCGTGTCCGGAGTACCGGTGTACGGCGCGCCGTGCCAGCCCATCGAATACGGGAACGAGGTCTGGAACAGGTTGTCGTAGCGGGTGGTGAGCTGCTTGAGGGCGACGGCCAGGTCGGCGCGTTGACCTGGATCGAGCTGGTCCAGGCGCTGGACCGGAAAGCGCGGCAGCAGCAGCGTCTCGAATGGCCAGGCGGCCCAGTAGGGCACGATCGCCAGCCAGTATTCAGTCTCGACCACCACCCGTTCGCCAGCCTGCGCTTCGCGTTCGGCCAGGTCGAGCAGCATCGGCCGCTCGTGCACGGCGAAATAGGCGCGCTGGCGCCCGTCCTCGGCCTCGGGCAGGTCGGGCAGGAAGCTGGTGGCCCAGACCTGGCCGTGGGGATGCGGGTTCGAGCAGCCCATGACGGCGCCCTTGTTCTCGAATACCTGCACCCAGGGATAGCGCTGGCCCAGTGCGGCGCACTGCGCGGCCCAGGTGTCGATCACCCCCACGATGGCCGGCAGCGCGAGCTGCGGCAGGGTCATGCCGTGGTCGGGCGAGAAGCAGATCACGCGGCTGGCGCCGCGCGCGCTCATGGCCTGGAACAGCGGATCGCGGCCGCGCGCGGCGTCCGGGGTATCGGGCAGCAGGGCGGCGAAATCGTTGTCGAACACATAGGTGCCGGCATAGTCGGGATTGCGCTCGCCGTTGACCCGGGTATTCCCGGCGCACAGGTAGCAGGCAGGGTCGTGGGCGGGCCGCGTCGGGTGCTCGACGGCTTCCTGCTGCCCCTGCCAGGGGCGCTTGGCGCGGTGCGGGGACACCAGCACCCACTGGCCGGTGAGCGGATTGAAACGGCGATGGGGATCGTCGGATGGATTGAACATCGGTTTCCTTCAATGGATAGCGAATGGAACAGGTACGGTCACCACCAAGCGCCGTAGACCGCGGCCAGCAGGATGCAGATCAGCGTCGCGCCCAGTGCGAAACCGCGATCGACCCTGAACAGGCTGCGGTCGACCACGATCTGCGCCGCGTCCGGGGCGCTCCGGCCCATGGCGCTGATCAGCGCCATGCCGGCGACGACCAGCAGGAACACGATCAACATGCGGTCGATGAAGGGGATCTCGTACACTCCGCTGCCATTATCGACCGCGAAGCCGATCGGCGCCAGGAAAGACAGGTCCATCGCCAGCGGCAGGAATTTCAGGAAGATCGAGAACACCAGCCCGCCGATGGTGGCGAACATCGCGGCGGCGGCCGTGGTCTTGCGCCAGAAGAAACCGAGCAGGAACATCGCCAGGATGCCCGGCGAGACGAAACCGGTGTACTCCTGGATGTACTGGAAGCCGCCTTTCTTGTCGATGCCCATCAGCGGCGCGATCGTCACCGCGACCGCCATCGCGACCACCACGCTGACGCGGCCGATCCAGACCATGCGCTGTTCGCTGGCGGCCTGGCTGACTCGCTTCTTGTAGATGTCGAGCGTGAAGATGGTCGCAATGCTGTTTGCCTTGCCGGCGAGCGAGGCGACCACCGCCGCGGTCAAGGCTGCGAAGGCCATGCCCTTTAGGCCGGCCGGCAGCAGGCCGAGCAGGGTCGGATAGGCCCGGTCGGCATTGAGTTCGCCACCGGGGCGCATGGCGTCGCCCAGCGCGCCCGATTTGTCGAGGGCATAGGCGGCGATGCCCGGCAGGACGATGATGACCGGCATCAGGAGCTTCAGGAAGGCGGCGAACAGCAGGCCGCGGCGCGCCGTCGGGAGGCTGGCGCCCAGGGCGCGCTGGGTGATGTACTGGTTGCAGCCGAAGTAGCTGAGGTTGATGATCCACATGCCACCGATCAGCGTCGACAGGCCGGGCAAGTCCATGTAGTTCGGGTTGTCGCGCGCCAGCACCATGTCGAAGTGCTCGCCGGCGCGGTGATACAGCTCGGTCGCGCCGACCATCGCGCCATGACCGCCGGCCAGGCGCGCCACCAGGTCGAGCGCGATCCAGGTCGTGACCAGGCCGCCGACGATCAGGCACAGCACCTGGATGACGTCGGTGTAGCCGATGACCTTCATGCCGCCCAGCGTGATGATCGTGGCGAACAGCGCCAGGAACAGCATGCAGGGCAGGACCCCGATACCGACCATGCTGTCGATCGCCAGCGCGCCGAGGTAGAGGATGGCGGTCAGGTTGACGACCACGTAGAGGGCCAGCCAGAACACGGCCATGATGGTGGCCACGCCGGATCCGTAGCGCTGCTCCAGGAACTGGGGCATCGTGTAGATGCGGTTCCTGAGGTAGACCGGCATGAAGAAGATGGCGACGATGATCAGGGTGGCGGCGGCCATCAGCTCGTACACGGCGATCGCCATGCCGATGCGGTAGCCGGCGCCGCTCATGCCGATGAACTGCTCGGCCGAGATGTTCGACGCGATCAGCGAGGCGCCGATGGCCCACCAGGCCAGCGAGCCCTCGGCCAGGAAGTAGTCGTGCGAGGCGCTGCCGGAGCTGCCTTTCTTGCGCCAGTAGATCCATAGGCCATAGCCCGCGACGATCACGAAATAGACGAGAAAGACGAAGGTGTCCAGGCTGGAAAACGAGTTCATGTCGGTAGCGTGTCTCTGTGCGGCCCGATGCCGGGCTCCGGCCGCTTGTTATGGGGTTCGGCTTGTCGCACCAGGCGGGCCGGCATGCGCGAGTCGTCCGCGCTTGTTAAAGGTTATCGATAACAGGCTTGGCTGTAAAGCGTTTTCGGTGGCCTGCGGGGAATTCGTCAGCGGCGCACGTCGAGTCCGCCGTCCATCGTCTGGCGGATCTGGGCTTCGGTCAGCACGTGGGCGTCGCCGGCCAGGCTGTGTTTCAGGCAGGCGGCGGCGAGGGCGAAGCGCGCGGTCTCGCCGCTGTCCCAGCCGCGCGCGACGCCGTGCAGGACGCCGGCCGCGAACGCGTCGCCCGCGCCGATGCGGTCGACGACGTCGAACATGTCGCGGCCCGGCGCATCGAATACGCCGTCGCGCGTGCGCAGCGTCGCCGACAGTGCGTGGTGGTTGGCGCTGTCCTGGCGCCGCTGCGTGGCTGCGACCAGGCGCAGGTGGGGAAAGCGCGCGAACGCCGCCTCGGCCGCCCGTTCCGGCGGCGCCTCGGCCAGTTCCGGGCGCGCGAGCAGCAGCGCCACGTCGCGCCGGTCGATGAAGGCCAGGTCGGCTTCGGCCACGATGTCGGCCAGCAGCGCCGCGCCATCCTCGCCGCGCGCCGCCCACATGCTGGCGCGGTAGTTGCCGTCGAAAGACACGCGCACCCCGAGCCGGCGCGCGGAGCGCACGGCGTCCAGTGCCGCCGCCCCGGCCTGCGCGCTGGCGGCCACCGTCACGCCCGACACATGCAGCCATCCGGCGCCGGCGAGCAGCCGCTCCCAGTCGTAGTGCCCGGCCGGGTAGGTAGCGAACGCCGAGCCGGCGCGGTCGTAGAGGATCTCGGCGGGGCGGTCGACCGCGCCCGGCGTCAGGAAGTACAGGCCCATCCTGCCCGGCGCCCAGCGCACCGCGGCCGTGTCGACGCCGTGATAGCGCAGCGTGTCGGCGGCATGGCGGCCGAGGGCCTGGTCGGGCACGACGCTGGCCATGCGTACCGGGTGGCCGAGCCGCGCCAGCGAGATCGCGACATTGGCCTCGGCGCCGGCGACCCAGGTGCGCAGGTGCGGGCTTTGCAGCAGCAGCTCGCCGGAAGGGGCCGCGAGTCGCAGCAATAGTTCGCCGAAGCAGACGAAGGGGAGGTCGGTCGGAGGGAAGGGCGTCATGGATTCAGGGTAAGAAGTTCGCAACAGGGTGTCAAGCACCGCGTTTTCGTCCGATGCCCGCCATGCGTGGTTTAACCTCGAGATTATTTATTTCGAGGTATCCGCATGTCTGATTTCTCATGCTACCATGATTTTAGTTAACGATAACAATGCGATGCGATGCCGCCATTTCCGGCGCAGGCAATGACAGGAGGAGACCCTGAATGAATAGACCAGCTTTTGGCCAGGCATGGCTGCGCGCGGTGGCTGTCGCCATCGCGTTCGGCCTTGCGGCAATGGCGCCCTTGGCCGCCGAAGCGCAGGCGCAGGACACGATCCGGACCATTGTGACCAGCCACCAACCGGTAATCACCGAGACCGTCGACGCCCACGGCTTCCGGCATCCCGGCGTGGGATTGACCAAGGGCGTGCTGGAGAATATGCGGGCCCAGGTCAGGGCCGGCAAGGAGCCCTGGCTCACCCACTTCAACCAGATGCTGTTGTCCAGTGCGGCCTCCCGCACCGCGTTATCGAGTAACGAGAGCAGCACCGAGCCGGGCCGGCCAGCGGTTGATGCCTTCAACAGCCGCTCGGTCCAGTCCCGCTTCATCACGGACGCCCTGCGCGCCTATACCCAGGCGATCGTCTATTACGTCAGCGGCGACGAGGCCTATCGCGCCAATGCGCTGCGCATCGTGCGCATCTGGTCGCAGATGGACCCGGCGCAGTACGGCTACTACAGCGACGCCCACATCCACTCGGGCATTCCGCTGCACCGGATGGTGATGGCGGCCGAGATCCTGCGCTACAGCGGCAGCACCACGCCGTCGCTGGCGTGGACCGATGCCGACACCGCGGCGTTCACGGACAACCTCATCACGCCGCTCATCGACACCCTGCAGTACAAGAACTCGTACTTCATGAACCAGCACCTGTATCCGCTGATCGGGGCGACTTCAGGCTATATCTTCACCGGCAACCGGGCGCGCTACGACGAAGCGGTCGAATGGTTCACGGTCAACCGCACCGCGCTCGACCAGGGCCAGAACGGCGCCATCAAGCAGCTGTTCCGGCTCGTGACAAGGAATGACCTGACCGGAGAAGCGGTGCCGCCGGTCGTGCAGCACGTCGAGATGGGCCGCGACCAGGCGCACGGGGCGGGCGACCTGACCAATACGAGTATCCTGTCTCGCCTGCTGATGGCCCAGGGCACCAGGGTGGACCCGGTCGACGGCACGCCCTCGGACGCCGCCGATGCGGTGGGCCCCTACGAGTTCCTGGACGACCGCATCCTGGATGCGACCGAATACTTCGCCCACTTCACGCTGGGCTACGACACGCCCTGGGTGCCGACCGCCGCGCACACCGATCCGGACGGGACGCCGACGATCATCTACAAGCAGCTGGCGAATGCCTATCGCGGACGCCTGACGCAAAATACCTGGGACGCCTTCTATTATTACAAGTACGAACGCGGCCTGGATCTCGACCAGCGCGCCCCGAGCCTGGTCAAGATGTTCGCCGCCCGACCCATGTACAACTGGGACGGCGTCGACGGTGGCGGCGATTTCTGGATCTTCATCCCGCGCGCGGCCGAAGCCGAAGGCGCGCGCTACCTGGTCAAGCCCATCGTCGATCCGATCCGCGAAGCGGAAGACCGTTTCACCGCGCTGGACGACGGCGCCGTCGCCGGGCGCGACGACACGGCCTCGTTCGTGCGCATCGCGACCACGGCTACCGGCAGCAAGATCGTGCTGACCAGCTATGCCCACAGCACCAGGCAGCTGGCGTTCCGGGTCCGCACCAATGGCGTGGCCACGATGCGCGTATTCGGCGAGCGGATCGTGCTGCCCGATACCAAGGGCGAGTGGCGCTACCTGAGCCATGCACTGGGCCCGTTCCAGAGCCTGGGCGACTTCTTCGAGATGACGTTCGAGGGCGCCGGGGCGACGGTCGACGTCGACCACCTGGACATCGCTCCCGGCCCGGCGCTGACGCCGCCGGTGTTCAACAGCGGCAAGCAGGACCTCACGCTGTACACCCATGCCGGCTCCAGCGCGGCGGTCGACTACAGCTTCGCGGCCAGCGGTGGCGCGCTGACCTACCAGATCGATCACCTGCCGCCCGGCGCCACCTTCGATACTCGTTCCGGAGCCTTCTCATGGAAGCCGTCCCAGGCCGGCGCCTACCGCTTCGTCGTGAGCGCGTCCAACGGCGCCGTGGTGACGTCCAGGGCCATCGAACTGGTCGTGGGCGCCGACCGCCAGTCCGCTCTCGCCGCCGCCGCGGCGGCCTACAAGCCGGGCGTGGTGTACACCAGCGCTTCGCTCGCGGCCTACCGCGCCGCGCATGGCGAGGCGACGGCCGCGCTGGCCACGGCGAGCGACGCCCAGTTCCAGCAGACGCTGGCCGCGCTGGGGCAGGCCAGCGCCGCCCTCAAGGAGCTGACGCTGCTCCGCGCCGACGGCAGCATCGACTACACCGACATGTTCAGCAGCTCGACCTTCGGCACCGCGGTGCCCAATGCGCTCGACGATTTGCCGGACACCTTCGTCGCCTATACGCAGGCGGTCGACCGCAGCCACACCTTCGATTTCGGGCCGGACTACAAGCTGGCCGCCAGCGCCTTCCAGCTGCAGGTCAGGGCCAGCTTCCCGGAGCGGATCGGCGGCGTCGCCCTGTTCGGCTCCAACGACAGGCAGGACTGGATCCGCCTGACGCCGGGCTTGACGATCGTCACCGAAGACCTGCAAACGCTCGAGGTGGATGCCGCGCTGCGTGACCGGCGTTTCCGCTTCCTCAAGATGCAGATGGTGCAGCCGTCGAGCACCATGCTCGAAGTCGCAGAGTTCCGCATCCATGGGACGCGCCATGAGGCGGTCAACCGGGTGACGGCGGTGTCGATCGCGTCGCCCCAGGGCCTGCGCAACCGCATCGTCGCCGGCGATACCGTCACGCTGGCGTTCCGGGCGAGCGCGCCGATCCATGGCGTGCAGGCGCTCATCCATGGCGTGCCGGCCCAGGCCAGCACGAGCGATGGCCTCGACTGGACCGCGACCGCCACCCTGGGCGCCAATGCCGCGCCGGGGCCGGTCGGCTTTACGGTGGCGTACAAGACGGCCGAGGGCCAGGATGCCGATCCGATCGCGTTCACGACCGACGGCACGTCGCTGTATGTGTCCGACCAGACCGGCCTTCTGGCGCAGCCGGCCGCCATCGCCCACCTGCGCGATTCCAACGGCAGGCCGGCCGCCGGGCTGCAGACGGTGGTGCAATCGCTGTTCGACAGCCAGCTCTCTACCTTCACCGACTTCCGCCTCAATGGCAGCGGCGCCGGCGCCTGGCTGGGCTTCGACTTCAGGGAGGGCGGGCAGGCGCGCCTGACCAGGGTCGAAATCGTGCCGCGCCAGGACCAGTACTACACCCGCATCGCCGGCACCGTGCTGCAGGGGTCGAATGACGACACGACGTGGACCACCATTTCGAACGCCGCCGTGTCGAGCGCGGACTGGCAGACCCTGACTGTCAACAACTCCCAGCCTTACCGCTACCTGCGCATCCATAACGGCGGCAACTGGTTCGGCAATATGGCCGAACTGCGGCTGTATGGCGCCGTCGCCTCGGCCAACCGGATCGCATCGGCCTCCATCGCCTCGCCCCAGGGCTTGCGCAACCGGATCGGGGCCGGCGCCACAGTGCGGCTGACCTTCAGCGCGTACGAGGCGATCGACGCCGTCGCCGTCACCATCCACGGCCAGCCGGCGGTCGTCAGCACAAACGACCGCATCCACCACACGGCCACCGCGACGCTGGCACCGGGCGCGGCGCCTGGCCCGGTCGGCTTCGCCATCGCCTATCGCCAGCAAACGGGCGAACCCGGCGTGACGGTCACGGCGACCTCCGACAACACGAGCCTCTACCTGGCCGACGAATCGGTGCTGATCCGCAACCTGCCGGCGCTCGCCACACCGATCGATTCGACCGTCGGGCGCAGCGCGGCCGCCACCCTGGCCGAGGTCAACAAGCTGTTCGACGCCAGCATGGCGACGAGCTCCGATTTCCGCGTCGGGACCGGCAATGGCGGCGCCGGCAGTTCGATCGCCTTCGACCTCGGGCCCATCCACAGGATGCACTTCGCGAGCGTCGAACTGGCGGCGCGCCAGGACAATCTGCATACCCGCATCGCGGGCGCCGTGGTCCAGGGTTCCAACGACAACGCCAGCTGGACCACGCTGACCGGGCCCGCCACGGCGACCCTCGACTGGCAGCGCTTGCCGGCCACGGGCCAGGCGCCGTATCGCTACATCCGCCTGTACAACCCCGGCGCCTGGTTCGGCAATGTGGCGGAGGTGCGCCTGCACGGCCAGATACGGCCGACCGGCGCCAGGCTGACCCAGGTCGGGGCCACCCTGAACCGGGCCAGCGGCAAGTATGTCGGCGCGGTCGCGATCGCCAATACCGGCAGCGCCGCACTGGCCGGGCCTTTGTGGCTCCGGCTGGATGGCTTGCCGGCCGGCGTAACGCTGGACCATGCGGGCGGCGTCGTGAACGGTGTCCCGTATGTCGTCGTGCCGGGACCGCTCGCGGCGGGCGCCAGCATCACCATCCCGCTGACCTTCACCAATCCGGCGCGCGCGGTCATTCCGTACACGCCTTCGCTGCAGCTTCCCGGCCACTAACGGAGGACATCATGCCCAATCTCTACGCTGTTCCGGTCGCGCGCATCCTGGCGCGCGCCTTCCTCGCCGTCCTGCTGGCAAGCGGGGCCAGCGCCTCGGCCACGACGCTCCACGTGGAAATCGATACCTCGCGCTTCGGCGTCGCCAGCGGCTATCTCGACCTGCAACTGAGCGCGACCGCCGGCGTCTCGCTGGCCACCGTTGTGCTGAGCAATATGAGCGGCTTCGGCAGCGTCGTCGAGTCCTGGGGCGTGACCCCGATCCCCGGCGGCGGCGTCTTCCGCAACGATACCGCCAACGACCTGTTCCATGCCGTGGACTTCGGCGGCGTGCTGTCCTTCGACCTGCATTTTTCCGGCGACCCCGATCCCTTGATGAACTATGTGTCGCGCTTCGTGGTCTCGGCCTTCGACGAGGCCTACAACCTGCTGGGCGGACACGATCCGCTGAGCGGCGCACTGGTCGCATTCGGCTGGACGCCGGCCACCGATGTGCTCGGCCGGGGCGCGGTCGACGTGCAGTTGTGGGATCCGGCGGTCACGGTCGTCCCCGAGCCGGCAAACTGGCAACTGCTTGCCGCCGGCGTCCTGGCGCTAGGCGGCGCGCGCCTGTCGCGCCGCCGCCAGCGGCTTGCTGAACGCCGCGCCAGCCTGCCCGCATAGCGGCGCAACCCGGCCGGCGGCGTATGGCAGAGCGCCCGCAAATAGCGTAATATTCCACACTTGTATATCGATAACATCCTGGCCGGCGCCGCCGGCGATGAAAGAGCAGTGTGAAAGAAACGCAGAGCGATTCGAAGGCGGGCAACCGCGCCGCCGGCAGCGGTGCGACGGTATGGGACGTCGCCTCGCTGGCGGGCGTCTCGGCGATGACCGTCTCGCGCGTCATCAATGGCACCGGCAGCGTCAGCGACAAGACGCGCGAGAAAGTCATGCGCGCGGTCCAGGAACTGAATTACCACGTCAACGTGGCGGCGCGCGCCGCGCGCGTCGGCACCTTGCGCGTCGGCCTGTTGTACAGCAATCCCAGCGCCGCCTTCCTCAGCGCCTTCCTGGTCGGCGCACTGGGCGAGTGCGGCCGCAACGGCGCGCACCTGATCCTCGAGAATTGCGACAACCTGCGCAGCCAGCGCAAGGCCATCGAACGGCTGGTCGCCGACGGCGCGGACGGGATCCTGGTGCCGCCGCCCCTGTGCGATTCGCGCTCGGCGATCAAGCAGCTGACCGCATTGGGCATTCCCACGCTGGCGGTGGCGACCGCCCGGCCGTCGCCCCTGATGTCGGCCGTGCGCATCGACGACTACGCGGGCGCGCTGACGATGACCAAATACCTGCTCGAGCAGGGGCATACCGACATCGGCTTCATCAAGGGCGACCCGCAGCATACGCCGGCCCAGTTGCGCTACCAGGCCTTCATCGACGCCATGCGCGAGGCTGGCCACGAGGTTCCCGCACAGCGCGTCGCGCAAGGGATGTTTACCTACCGCTCCGGCCTGCTGGCGGCGCGCGAGCTGCTGGCCCAGCCGACCCGTCCGACCGCCATCTTCGCCAGCAACGACGACATGGCGGCGGCCGTGGTCGCGGTCGCCCATGGGATGCACCTGCAGGTGCCGGACGACCTCGCGGTCTGCGGCTTCGACGACACGCCGGTGGCGACCACCGTGTGGCCCGAACTGAGCACGATCCACCAGCCGATCACGGAGATGGCGCGCAGCGCGGTGGCGCTGCTGCTCGAGCACATTCGCGCGCGGCGTTCCGGCCAGGCCTACGAACCCCAGCATCGCCTGATGCCGTACACGCTCGTGGTGCGCGAGTCGACCAGCGGCCAGGAGTGACGCTGGCCGGGTGACCGTTCACACCAGCAGGATACCCTGGAGCGAGGAGATGCGCCCAGGCGCCGACCAACTGCCGGCCAGGCGCCGGTGCGCATCGAATTCCAGCAGTTGCCGGCCGCGCTGGCCATTGTCCGGGCCGTGGCCCTGCCAGTTCGCGACCACCAGGTTGCCGTTGGCGGCGTGGCGGAAGCTCGCGTAGAAGAAGGGATTCACTTCGTGCGGCAGGTCGGCGGCGGCGCCGAAGCGCTCGACCAACGCTCCCTGCGCATCGAACGAGGCCATGAAGGCGCCGTAGCCGGCCGCGACCAGCGTCGTGCCGTCCGGCAGGCGTTCGGCCTGCCAGGCATGCTCGAAGCCGGGCGCGGCGAAGCGGCGCAGCTCCACCAGCTCTGGCGTGGTCTCGAGGATGTGGTCGTTGGTGCACAGCAGGTAGGTGCCGGACGCGGTCGGCCGCATCAGGCGGATATAGTCGCCGTCGCGCCGCGCGACCCTGGTCACGCGGTTGTCTAGCCCCAGGGTCAGCACATTGACCCCGCCGCCGCCATCGAGGTCGAATCCGGTGAGCAGGGTGCTCCCGTCCGGCCGGCGGTGGGCGCCGGTCACCTCGGCCCAGCGCAGGGCCGAGGCCAGCACGCGGCCGGTGGCGATCTCCAGTTCGAAGAAGCCGCGATCGCAGCCGACCAGCACGCGCTCGGCATCGAGCCGTTGCATGTCCCGCGCCAGCGGGAAGTCGGCCAGGTCGAGGGTCCAGTAAAAAGTATCGGTGGCGGTATCGATCAGGGACAGCTGTTGCCGTCCTTCGTCGATGCCGAGCAGGCGGTGCGAAATGGTCATGGTGGACACTGGTTGTCGGATAAAAAGAGGGGAGACGCCTACCAGTACGGTTCCCAGATGCGGGTCAGGCGCAGCAGGGCTTCGAGGTAGAAATAATCGCCCCAGATGCAGGATTCGTCGACGCCGACGTGGTTCGGCATGTGGTAGACGGCGTGGCGCAGCAGGCCCGCGCCCGGGGCGCCGTCGTGCGCAAAATACTGCTCGGACAGCGTCAGGACCATGCCGGCGGCTGCGCGTTCGTACTCCGCGCGCAGTGGGTCGAGCAGCGGCAGGTTGCGCGCCAGTTCGAGCAGGCCGCAGGCGGCCACCGCGGCGGCCGAGCTGTCGCGCTCCTGCGTCCCGTCGGTGAACACCAGGTCCCAGTGGCAGATGCCGTCGGCCGGCAGCCGGTTCAGGTAATAGTTGGCCAGGACCTTCGACAGTTGCAGCAGGCGGGTATCGCCGTTATGGCGCGCCACGAGCGCGAAGCCGGCGATGCCCCAGGCCTGGCCGCGCGCCCAGCACGAATCGTCGGCATGGCCCTGGTGGGTCTTGCCTTCGCGCGGCTGGCCGCTCTCGCCATCGAAGAAGAAAGTGTGGAAGGTCGAGCCGTCGGCGCGCACGATGTGGCGCGCCGCCTGCGCGATGTGGCGGTCGGCGGCGTCGCGGAAGCGCAGGTCGCCGCTGGTGTCGCTGGCCCAGTACAGCAGCGGCAAATTCAGGTTGCAGTCGATGATCATGCGGCCACGCTGGGCCGGGTCGTGCAGGTCGCCCCAGGCCTGGATGATGCCGGCGTTCGGCAAAAAGCGTTCCAGCAGCAGGCGGGCGGCGCCAAGCGCGGCGTCGCGCGCGCGCTCGCTGCCGGTCAGCTTGTACCCCGCCACGCACGACAGGCTGTACAGGAAACCGAGGTCGTGGTGGTTGGTGGCGATCCGGTCGCGCTGGCGTGCGTCGAAGCTCGCCACGTGGCGCTCGGCGGCGGCGCGAAATACCTCGCCGCCGCCCAGTTCATGGGACAGCCACAGCATCCCGGTCCAGAAACCATTGGTCCACTCGGTATTGTCCATGGCAGGATAGATGCCGCCCACGCTCGACGGCATCGGGAAGGCATCGCCGAAGTGGGCCAGGTTGCGCGCCACGGCGTCCAGCGCCTGGGCGACGGCCGCCTCGACGCGCGCGCGGTCGGGCAGGCCGTTCCAGGCGGCCGGCAGGCGTTCGCGCAGCAGGGGTTCCGGCAGCGCCGGCTGAAATGGTGAAGACATGCGAGGAATCCTTGTGGTCGGCGTTTTGGGACGTCATTGCGTGGAGTGGTTGGCCGGTCCGGACAGGCCGATATTGTCCGGGACCGGGCCTTTGAGAGCATCGGCCTGCGGCTGCCGGCCGTGTTCCGCCGGCGTGGGCTCGAGGGAGAACACGGACAGTACCCAGAAGCCCGCGCCGATCGCCGCCAGCAGCAGGTAGGTGTTGGTAAAGCCGATCAGGTCGTAGCTGATGCCGGCCAGCGGCGACAGCAGGGCCAGGCCGAGCGAATGGCCGAAGCTGAAGCCGACCATGTAGACGGTGGACGCCAGGCGGTTGTCGAAATGGCAGGCGATATAGCGGAACACCGACACCACCAGGATCGGCAGTTCCACCGAGTGCAGCATCTTCATGCACGAGATCGAGATCGGGCCGACGGCGAGCCCGGAGCCGCCAATGCGGATGATCATGATGGCGCCGGCCAGCAGCAGGCCGTTCTTGGCGCCGATGCGGCGCACCAGCAGCGGCGCCAGGAACAGGCCGCCCGCCTCGACGAAGATCTGCACCGAGTTCAGGTAGCCGAACATGGCGGCGCCGGTCGCCGGATCGGGGAACTGGGCCGCGAAATAGCTGGGGAACTGCTGGTCGAAGACCAGGTAGATATTGGTGACCGACAGGATGAACACCATGAAGCGCCAGAAGGCGCGGTCGCGCAGCAGGGCGAAGGCGTCGGACAGGCGCAGCTTGGGCGCGTCGGCGGCCTCGGCCTGGTGCGCGGGCAGGCGCCACAAGGCCAGCAGCGCGACCAGCAGCAGGCCGGCGACCGAGGCCAGCATGAAGTTGATGTGCGGGTCGATATTGTAGAGGCGGCCGGTCATGAAGGCGGCGGTGGCGAAGCCGAGCGAGCCCCACAGCCTGACGCGGCTGTATTCGAAGCCGTAGGCGCGGCCGATGCGGTCGACGTAGGATTCGATCGCATAGCTGCCGGCGATGAAGGTGATGCCCAGGTAGATGCCGCCCAGCGCCGCGCCGAGCAGCACATTGGACTTGAGCAGGGGACCATAGACGTTCACCAGGAACAGCCCGGACAGCATGCACAGGACGCCGACCACCCACAGCACGTGCTTGCGCATGCCGACCTTGTCGGACAGGTAGCCGTACACCGGCTGGGAACACATCGCGGCGATGAAGTTAGCCGAGAACACGATGCCGGTCTCGGCGCCGGACAGGTTCAGGGTGGAACGCAGCCACAGGGCGAGCAGCGACATGCTCATCGCCTGGGCGAAGAAGTACACGTAGACGAAGGTGCACAGGAAGCGGAAATGCGATTGTTTGCCGGTCATGACGGGTCCGCGCGGGTCGGTTCTGGCATGGTGTCTCCTCGATTTTTATGTAATTGAGCGTTGAATCCGCTGTTATCGATAACGTAGCGCGCCCCGGCCCGCCTGTCAAGGCCGGCCGGGGCCTTGGCTCAGGGCAGCGGCCGCAGCCAGATCGCCTGGCCGCCCGACGCTGGCATGTCCAGCTTCAGCACCGTGCGCGCATCGACCGTCCGGGTGCGGATGCCGACCCGGGTGCGAGTGGCCACGGTAGCGTCGTCGGCGTAGATCGTGGCTTCGTAACGCTTGCCGGCAGGCAAGAAGTCGAGGCGGACGGAGACGCTGCGCGCTTCGTTGTTCGTGATGCTGCCCAGGTACCACTCGTCGCCCTTGCGGCGGGCGATGGTCGCGCTTTCGCCGGGCCGGCCGTCGAGCACGCGGGTGTCGTCCCACACGGTCGGGATGCGGTCCCAGAATGCGAGTTCCGGTTCGTCGTTCGACATCTCGGGACGGTCGTACCAGTACAGCGTCTGCAGCGGGCTGTAGTAGACGACGGCCAGGGCCAGCTGGTGCGCGTGGGTGGTCTTGATGCGCGGATCGTAGTAGCAGATCGTGTAGTCGGCCGCGCCGGACAGGAAGCGCGTGAACGGCAGCACCGTGTTATGGGTGGCGTCCGGCATTTCCTCGTTGCCGCGGATGCCTTCCGCGGTCATCAGGTTGGGCCAGGTGCGTTGTTCGCCGGTCTGGCGCCAATCGTCGTGCACATTGACCATGATGCCGGCGGCGGCGGCCTGCTGGATCGCCTTGTCGATCCAGGTGGTCCAGCGGTGCGAGCCCACCTGGACGAAGCCGAACTTCACGCCCTTGACGCCCCAGTCGCGGTAGGTCTGGAACAGCGTATCGGACTGCTTCAGCAGCGCCTGCTGGTTCACGTACAGCCAGACGCCAATGCCCCGCTCTTTTGCGTAGGCGATGATGGCGGGCAGGTCGAAATCGGGAATCGCCACCTTGGTCGCATCGGAATCGAACGAGAAGGCGTGGCCGTACCACTTCCAGTCGAACAGGATGTATTCGAGCTTGCGGCGCGCCGCGAAGTCGATATTGGCCTTGGCCGCGGCGGTGGTCTGCACCATCACGCGCATGATCTTGCCGGGCTTGACCCAGGACTCGTCGGCGATGCGCGACGGGTCGTTCAGGTTGAGGATGAAGTCGTTGTTCTCGAGCAGGCGGCCGGGGCTGCGCGCGATCATGATGCCGCGCCACGGCGTGGCGAAGGGCGAGATCAGGTCGGCCGGGTCGTGCATGGCCGTGACCAGCGTGTCCGGTTTAGTGGGGCTGAGCTTGAACTTGGTGCGCGAATAGTCGGTCATCGCGGCTTCGAGCAGGGCCACGTGCAGGCCGTTCGGCAGTTCCAGCGTCAGCGGCCGCTCGGACTCGTCGGGCCAGTCGCGCAGCGGCAGCAGCCGGTAGGGCGCTTGTGCCCAGCTATGGTGCCAGGCGCGCGTGCCGGCCGGCAGGGCGAACTCGGTGTCTTCGCCGATGACGCGGTAGTACGAGCCCTTTTCGTTCTCGGGGAAGGTGAAACGCAGCGCGACGCCGGCGTCGTAGGCGCGCACCTCGACCGACATCTTGTAGACCGGGTTGTCGTCCTTCACGAAGTCGACCGTCAGCGCCTGGTAGTGGTCGCGCACGCGCGCCCGCTCGCCGGTCACCGGGGTCCAGCTGCTGTCATGGCTGGCGCGGCGCACGCCGGTCACGCGCAGGTTTTCGAACCAGCGCGCGCGGCGATCGACCGGCAGCGCCATCGCCGCTTCGGACAGGTGGTTGTCCAGCCGCAGTTCGAGCAGCGAATCGCGGATCACGGTGGCGCCGTCGAACTGCACGTTGTAGACCAGCGAGCGCTTGCCGTCGGCATCGCTCAGCTGCCTGAGGGTCAGGACGGTGTGGCCGTCGGGCGAGGACAGGCGTTCTTCGAGCTGCCGTGGCGGTTCCAGGCCGGCGGCGTGGACCAGGGTGGTCGCCAGCAGGCAGAGGAAAAAAATAAGGATGCGCATGGGTTCGGTCTTTCCTAAATGGTGGTAACGGCGATACGGTGCGCGAGGTCGGCCACCTCGGCGCGCGACGGCGGGCTCGCACCGGCCCGGGTGCAGGCGGCGGCGCCCGCGGCGACCGCATGGCGCAGGTGGTCGGCGCCATCGGCGCCGGGCTGCTGCATCATGCTGAACAGGAGCGCGCCGATGCTGGCGTCGCCGGCGCCGATCGTATCGGCGACGACGATCGCGGGCGCGGCGGCGCGCCAGGCCTGGCCCCCGGCATGCAGCTCGGCGCCTTGCGCGCCGCGCGTGAACAGGATGGTGGCGGCCGGATTCAGCGCGCGCAGGCGCGCCAAAGCAGTGGCCAGGTCATCGGTGCGGAACAGCGCCAGCAAGTCGTCGTCGGAGACCTTGACGACGTCGGCCAGCGACGCCATGGCAGCCAGCATCGGGTCGTAGCCGCTGTCCATCGGCTTGCGGAAATTGGGGTCGTAGCTGATCCGGCATCCGCCTTCTTTCAAGCTGCGCGCGAGCGCCAGCAGGCGCCCGGCCAGGGGCTGGCGCGCCAGGCTGATGCCGCCGAAATGGACCCAGCGCGCCGCGCGTTCCCAGCCGGATGGCAAGGCCGCGGGATCGAACCGCAGGTCGGCGCTGTCGCTGCCGATGAAGAAGTAGTCGGGAGGATTGGACTGGTGCACGACGGCCAGCAGCGGCGGCGCCCCATGCGTTTGCAGGAAGCGCGCGTCGAGGCCGGCCTCGATGGCGCTGGCCTGCAGCGCCTGGCCGAACACGTCGGTGGACACGCTGCCGGCGAACGCGCTCGGCACGCCGAGCGCCGCCATCGCGCGCGCCACATTCAGGCCGGCGCCGCCGGTGCGGCTGGACCACTCGTCGGGAGCGGTGCGTATCAGGTCGGTCAGGGCTTCGCCGGCCGACACGAACTGCGGTAGCGGCGCGTTCATGGGATCGCCCGCGTGGCCGCCAGCACCCGCAGCACTTCATGGCAGGCGCCCATCGTATGGTAGTCGGTCTTCCCGGCCGGGCTTTTCTGGTCACTGAGCTTGCGGTTGTCCGGGGCCAGGATGCGGTACCAGGCGCCATAGTCGTGATCGATCATGTGTTGCCAGCTGTAGAGCCAGAGCCGATCGTACCACGCCCAGTACCGCTCTTCGCCGGTGCGCAGGGCCAGCACCGCGGCCGCCGCCAGCGACTCGGCCTGGACCCAGAAATACTTGTCGCCGTCGCATACCTCATCGTCGGGGCCAAAGCCGTAGACCAGGCCGCCGTGGCGCTCGTCCCAGGCATGGGCCACGGCGTCGTCGAACAGGGCAATCGCGCGCGGCGCCAGCCAGTCCGATGGGCCGGCCAGCTGCGGCGCATGCCGTTCCAGGTTCAGCAACAGCTTGGCCCACTCGGTGAAGTGGCCCGGCTGGAAGCCCCATGGGCGGAACAGATTGCTCTTGTCGTCGCGATTGTAGTCCCAGTCGGGCTGCCAGTTTGCATCGTAGTGCTCCCAGATGCGGCCGCCGGCGTGGGCGGCCTGGCGCACGGTGATGTTGTGGGCGACGGTTTCGGCGCGCTCCAGGTAGCGCCGTTCGCCGCTGGCTTCAAAGGCGGCGAGCAGCGCTTCGCAGGCGTGCATATTGGCGTTCTGGCCGCGATAGGGCTGCAGCATGCTCCAGTCGGCGCTGGCCTGGTCGGCATACAGGCCGTTCGCCGGTTCCCAGAAGCGTTGTTCCATCAGCTCCCAGGTCTCGCCGATCCAGGCGCTCGCCTCTTTGATGCCGGCCGCCAGCGCGTGTGAATAGGCCAGCAGCACGAAGGCCAGGCCATAGCAATGGTTGTCGCCGTCCTCGACCTGGCGTTGCCGGCCGTCCCAGGACAGCTGCCAGGCATAGCCGCCGGTGGCGGGATCGCGGTGCACTTCGCGCAGGAAGCGCAGGCCATGGCGCACTTGTTCCAGGTAGCCGGCCTCGGGAAACAGGCGGTGCGCCGTCGCGTAGTTGAAGACGAAGCGCGTGCTGCTGACCAGGTGGCGCGTCTGCCGGTCATAGATCTCGCCGTTGTCGCGGAAGAAGTGGAAGAAGCCGCCGCTGTCGTCCAGGCAGCGCGGATGGTAGAAGCGCATGGTCTGGGCGATGTGGTCGCTCAGGAAGTCGGGGCTGCGAAAGTCGGGCGTCATGGTCGATTGAAAGGTGTCAGGAAAGTGGCTGAAGGTCGGGGGATGCCGGAGCGTGCTGGCCGTTCCAGGCCGCGATCCGGTAGCGTGTACGCCATGGCTCGCCGGCCTCGAGCGCGATGCCGACGCGGTCGGCCAGCGGGTGCCCGGCCGGTGGGCGCGCCACCCGGCTCAGGTCGAAGGCGCTGTTCACGGGTTCGGCGCCGAGGGCGACGTGGCGCCCGTTCCACGGATATTCCGGCCGGCCGCGGTTGCTGAGCCACAGCATCAGGTCGGGAAACTGGCGGGTGTCCCACCACAGGCCGACCCTGGCATCCTCGTCCTTGTAGTGCAGGCTGAACGGCGCCGCGCCGGCACCCTGCGCCAGGCCGCGCACCTGCAGCAGCTCCTCGCCATCCTGGCCCAGGGGCAGGTGGCCCAGGTCGAGCAGGCCATGGGCGCCCGCGAGCGCGTCCAGGCTTGCTGCGCGCCGGTCGGGCTGCAGGTGGCTGTGCGCGCCGGCCGTGTGGCTGGGATAGCTGAAGATGCCTTCGTGCGGGCCCAGTTCGAGCGCGGCCCGTCCCACGGCGCGCGGCAGCAGGAAGGTGGGGTGCAGGCCGGCCGGCAGGCGCAGGCTGCGCCGCGGCCGGATCACCAGCTCGATGTCGAGGGCGGGCGCGTCAAGGACGGCGCGGACATGGCGCTCGATGCGCGCGACCGGCGAATCGACGGGGTAGTCGATGGCCAGCGACACCCGGTCGCTGCCCGCATGTTCGCAGTTCCAGTGGTGGTTGGCGCCGAAGCCATGCGCCCACTGGTCGTCCGGAACGATGGCTTGCCAGCCGGGAGGCAGGTCCGGCGGCAGGTCGGTGCGCCCGAACGGCACGCAGGGCCACTCGCCCCGCATGCGGCGCAGGACGCCGGGCAGGGCCAGCGCATCGTCGCTGTCGGCCCACGGCGCCACGTGCATCACCTGCAGCCAGCGGCGCGGGCCGAGGCGGAACGACAGCGGCCCGAGCATGGCGCCCAGCGCCTGGATCTCGGCCCGGCCATGGGCCCATTCGAGCGGCCACGCCTGCGGCGCCGCGGCCTGTGGCGGCAGCGTGGCGGACTGGGACGGGAAGGGGGCTGGCGCTTGGGTAAAGGCAGACGTCATCGTGCCAGCCACCCGCCGTCGACCGGCAGGACGACGCCATGCACGTAATCGCTGGCCGCGCTCGCGAGAAACACCGCGGCGCCGGCCAGGTCGTCCGGCCGGCCCCAGCGTCCGGCCGGGATGCGGTCCAGGATCTGGGCCGAGCGCGCCGTGTCGGCGCGCAGCGCGGCGGTGTTGGCGGTCTCGATATAGCCGGGCGCGATGGCGTTGACGTTGATGCCGTGGGCCGCCCATTCATTGGCCAGCGCGCGGGTGAGGCCGGCGACGGCGCTCTTGCTGGCCGCATACGCCGGCACCCGGATGCCGCCCTGGAACGACAGCAGCGAGGCGACGTTGACGATCTTGCCGCGTCCCAGGCCGCACCCCAGGCTGCGCATGTGGCGCGCCAGCGCCTGCGACAGGAAGAACAGCGATTTCAGGTTGGTGTCCAGTACCGCGTCCCAGTCCTCCTCGCTCACGTCCAGCGCGTCGGCGCGGCGGATGATGCCGGCGTTGTTGACCAGGATGTCGACCTGGCCGAAGGCGGCGATCGCCCGGGTGGCCAGGTCTTGCATTGGCGCGCTGTCGGCCAGGTCGGCGTGGATGCTAAAAAAGCGCCGGCCCAGCGCGTGCACGCGGGCCGCGGTTTCCTCGGGCTCGGTGCGCCCGGCGGCGACGATGTCGGCTCCCGCCGCGGCCAGGGCGATGGCGATCGCCTGGCCCAGTCCCGTGTTGGCGCCGGTGACGAGCGCCACGCGGCCGCTCAGATCGAATGATGCAGGCATGTCGGCCCCTTACTTCAGCTGGCAGATGTCGAGCACCTTCATGTCGGTATAGTCGAGGTTTTCCCCGCCCATGGCCCAGATGAATGCGTAGTTGGCGGTGCCCGAACCCATGTGGATCGACCAGGGAGGCGACACCACGGCTTCCTCGTTGCCGACCACGATGTGGCGCGCCGCATCGGGTTCGCCCATGAAGTGGAAGATGCGCTGGTCGGCGGCGACGTCGAAGTAGAAATACACTTCGGAACGGCGTTCGTGCAGGTGCGGCGGCATCGTGTTCCACACGCTGCCCGTCTTCAGCACGGTCAGGCCCATCAGCAGCTGGGCCGACTGGCACACGCCGGGGATTACGTACTGGTAGATCGTCCGCGCATTCGACGTGTCCTGTCCGCCGCGCTCGAGCGGGACGGCGTCGGCATGGGTGATCTTCTTCAGCGCGAAGCGCGCGTGGGCCGGCGTCGACACCAGGTAGAAGCGCGCCGGCCGGGCCGGGTCGTCGCTGCCGAATTCCACGCTGGCGGACCCCATCGGCACGTACAGGCCGTCGCGCGGCGCCAGGGCGACCGCCTCGCCGTCGACAGTAACGCTGCCCGCGCCCTGGCCGACATTGATGATGCCGAGTTCGCGCCGGGCCAGGAAGGGCAGGGCGCCGTCGCCAGGGGTAGCCGGCTGCATGGGCAGCGCCAGCGGCGCCGCGACCGGCAACGCGCCGCCGATCACGAAGCGCTCGTCGTGGCAGTAATTCAGCGCGATGCGGTCCGGCGTGAACAGGTCGCCGATCAGGTAGCGCCGGCGCAGCTCGTCGTTGCTGGCCCCGGCCATCATCTCGGGATGAGTCGCGTAATACGTCTTGTCAAACATGGGTTCTCCAGAAAGGACGGCGCAGGCTAGAAGTCGTAGCGCGCGGTCAGCCAGAACGAACGGGGCGAATTGACCGTCACCCAGCCGGCCGACTCCGGCAACTGCTGGTAGATGTCGTTCTTGGTCACCCCGGTGACCGTCGGCAGCATGGTGTCGTAGTTGCTGATGTAGTTGTTGTTGAAGGCGTTGCGCACGTCGAGGGCGATGCGCAGGTTCTTGATGCCCACGTACTGCACCGACAGGTCGGTGTTGCGCTGTTCCGGCAGGTAGATCCGGTTGACCGGATTGTTGTCCAGCTTGCGCTTGGCCATGAAGCGGTGGCGCACGTGGAACTGGAAGTCGCCCCAGTCGTACGAGAAGGTATTCGACAGCACCCATTTCGGCGTGCGCGCCATGATGCCGGACACGGTCGTCAGGCTGTCGTCCTGCGGGCCGGGACTGCCGGCCGCGAAGCTGCCCACGGCCAGCGCACGGGCGCTCGAATACATCGATGAGCTGAGCCAGGTCAGGCGCGGCGTGACCCGCCACCTGAGCGAGCCCTCGAGGCCGCGGGTCAGGTAATGGTCGAGGTACTCGACCACATAGGTGCTGCCGTCCAGGTCGAGCGGGGTCTGCTGCTGCCACAGCTGCAGCTCGGTGCGGAACAGGGTCAGCTGGCCGCTGACCGATCCGTGCCCGAACACCCAGGCGATTTCGTCCTGCTTCAGGTCCGCCTGCGGGAACAGCGGCTTGTTGTCGGCATTGAACTGGGTCTGGTAGCGGGTCAGGATGCCGTTGATGTTGTTGCCGGCCATGCTGTGACGGTAATAGACCTTGTCGTTCGGGGTGAAGTTGTAGCCGACCGAGGCGCTCCAGTTCTTCAGGTAGATGCGCTTGGTGGCTTCGACCGGCTTGCCATGCACGTAGTTCTGGTTGTCGTACCAGGTGGTCGGGTCGCCATCGATGCCGCCGTAGTTGCGCGAATCGGCGCCGTTCGCGCGCGGATCGGTCACATAGGGCAGGGTATGGGTCTTGGCCAGGGTCAGCGTGCCCTTGTAGCTGCCGTTCAGGTCCCACTTGCCGGGCGACCAGGAGGCGCCGAACAGGGGCGAGATGTCGCGCTCGCGATCGCGGTAGCGGTAGGGATTGAGGCCATCGACGTAGCCGCCGCCCACGCGTCCCCAGCCGCCGGCGTCCGACAGCTGGTAGGTGCCGCCGGAAGTGACGAAGCGGGTGCCGAGGTTGGCGACCTGACCGTCGGCGAAGGCCGACAGGCCACGCCCGTTGAACCAGGTGTCCAGGCCCTGGCGCGCCTGCACCGCGAACAGGCCGGCCTGGAGGCGGTAGTTGTCGCCCTCGTAGTTGGCCATGAAATTGAGCATGACGTCTTTCGACGTGCGGTTGCCCAGGTTCGCATTGGTCATGTACACCAGGTCCTGGTTGGCCACGCTGGTCGAGGCCGGGACCATGACGCCGTTCACGAGGCCGCCGCCCAGGTCGAAGTCGGCATTCGGCAGGTCGTTGTACACCACGCACTGGGCCGGGCTGGCGGCCGCGCCGGCGCCGCAGGGCGCCCCGGTGCGGTAGTTGATGCCGTTCGAGACGCCGACGTTGTTGGCGATCCGGGCCCGCACCTTGCCCGAGGCCAGGTCGTAGATCTCGTAGAAGCCGGGCATGCGGTTCAGGTTGGCCGCCGTGTTGGCGCCCGTGCCCTGGTTGACGCTATAGGTATCCTGGAAGGTGCTGGCATTCCACAGCGAGACCGGGTTCGAGCCATAGAAGGCCTGCTGGAGCTTGACCTCGCTCTTTTGCACCTTGATCGCCGAATTGAAGCTCCAGCGCCCGCCGGTATCGTGGTCCCACTTGAGCCAGAGCGCATCCTGGCGGTACTGGGCTCCCTTCTCGGGATCGTGGAAGCGGGTCGAGCCGGGACCGTCGACGACGTCGGTCGGCACGACGTGCGCGCCGCCCTTGAAGAACATGTCCGGCGCGTCGCCGAAGCCGGGAGCGCGCTGGGGATCGAGCACGCCGCGCACCGGGCGCGTGAACTGCCCGTTCCACGAGTTCATGTCGTCCAGGTGCTTGACGGTGAGGGACAGCGAGCCGCCGCCGCCGCCCTCGGTGCTGTACATCTTCTGCAGGCGCAGCTTGAGCTGGCCGCCCAGGTTCAATGGCCGGCCGGGATCGACCGCGCCGGTCGAGGTGCGCCAGAAGCCGGTGGCGCCGGCGCGCAGGTCGCCGGCCTCGTTGCGCCAGCCGAAGGCGCCGTCGACCTGCTTCCACGACAGGTGCGGATTCTCTCCCTCGAAGCCGAGCCGGGTCTGGAGCGCGGCGCCCGGCTGGATCGTCCCGGGCAGGAAGTTGAACACGCCGCCGGCGGACGAGGCGACCGAGGTGCCCGTCGAGCCGCCGCGGATCGATTCGACCCGGTTGGTGCTGATGTCGGCGCGGTAGAAATTACTGTCCTGGAAATTGTTGAACTTGACGGCGACGACCGGCAGTCCGTCTTCCAGGATGGTGGTCCAGAAGTTGCCGGCGGTCGGGCTGCCGGTGCCGACGCTCATGCCGCGGGTATAGGATTCGTTGCGGGCGACGCTGTCGTTACTCTCGACCACGACGCCCGGCATGTCGCGCAGGTAGTCGTCGGCGCTCATGGGCGTGAACTTGCCGAGGTCCTTGGCGTCCATGACGGTGTAGGACACGTTCGCGCGCTTGGCTTCGGTGGCGCCAACGGTGCCCGTGACGATGACGGTCTGGGCTGGCGCGACGTCGGCTTGCGGGATGGTCGGTACCGGCGCGGCGCTCGCGGCGGCCGGAGGCTGGGGCGCTTCCTGGGCCAGCGCCAGGCTGGCGCCGAGGAGGCCGGCGCCGGCCAGCACGGCGGCGAGGGTAGTTGGCTTGGGTGCGGCAAGGCGCCAGCCTTGGCTGGATCTGGTGATCATGTGTCGTCTCCCTTGTGCGTTTTTATGGTTATCGTCAGTTATCGATAACTTTTGAATATTCTAGACCACAATTTTTCTGACAACAATGAAATTTGATATCGATAACGAAAATTCCCGGTTTACCCGGCCGGCGTTGCATGTATGCATCCGAGTTTCGGCGTATTGAACGATCTCGCCATCAATCGCTTGACAATGCAGCAAGCTATGATATAACTATGCTTGTTATCGATAACCGAATACGGGGACGGTTCGGGCGACGACATGACCATCGACAGACCGTGCGGCGATGCGCCGACACGGCACCAGGAGACACCATTGCGAATTCTTTCACGCCTTTTTATGGCGCTGTGCGCCTGCACCCTGCTGCTGCCCGCCGCGGCGCAGCCGGTGGCCAACCAGCTGCAGATCCATCCCTTCCCGAACGCGGTCCGGTATACCCACCATAACGACGATTTCACCGTGCGCGTGCGCACGCCGGGCGGCGTGTGGCAAGACCTGTACGAGTACAAGGTGAAGGTCGACCTCGACAAGCGCCAGGAAGCGTCGATGGTGTACTTCAATTTCGACGGCGTCGTCGAGATGGCGGTCCAGAAGAACAACGGCAGCTTCAGCCAGGTGGCCGTGCGGCCCGACGCCAAGGGGATCAAGGCGACCGTGCGCGACGGCGTCGCCTACTTCACCCTGCGCCGGCCCGAGAACCTGAGCGTGGAGTTCGACGGCGACCGGCTGCACAACCTGCATGTATTTACCAATGCGGTCCGGCGCGACATGCCGGCAGTCCCTGCCAAGCTGGCGTCGAACGATATCGGCGTGGCGAAGACGCCTGACCTGACGGGCAAGACGGTGTTCTTCGGGCCGGGCATCCATAGCGGGGAATTCAGGCTGCGCTCGAACACCACCGTGTACGTGCACGGGTCGGCCATGCTGAAGAACCCGCTGATCGTCGACGGGGTAGAGAACGTGAAGATCGTCAGCGACGGCCTGTTCGATTCGGTCGAGATGATGACGATCCGTAATTCGCGCAATATCGAGATCGACGGACCGATCTTCTTCAACCAGCCGCATGGCACCATGCGCTGCATCATGTCGCAGGGCCTGGTCCAGCGCAATATCCGCACTATCGGCGCCGGCCCATGGTCGGACGGCCTCGGCCACTTCGCCTGCGAGCGCGTGACCATCGTCGACAGCTTCATCCGCACCTCCGACGATTGCATCACCTTCTACAACCACCGTTGGGACATCTGGGGCGATACCCGCGACGTGCAGGTGAGCCGCTCGACGCTGTGGGCCGATGTGGCGCACGCCATCATGATCGGCATCCATGGCAACACGCCGACGCCCGAGCACCCGCAGCGCGAAGTGCTGGAACGCCTGCGCTTCACGGACCTCGACATCCTGGACCACGACGAGGACGACCCCGAATACGCGGGCGCGATCGGCATCATGGCCGGCGACGACAACCTGGTGCGCGACGTGCTGTTCGAGGACATCCGCGTCGAGCGCATCGAAGAGGGCAAGCTGTTCAACCTCAAGATCGCGTACACGGCGAAGTGGAATTCCAGCCCCGGCCTGGGGATCGAGAATGTCACGCTGCGCAATATCCACTTCAGCGGCAAGGGCGCCCACAGCGCATCGTCCATCACCGGCCACGACGCCACGCGCAAGGTCAGGACCGTCCTGATCGAGAACGTCACGGTGGGCGGCAAGCGCATCACCGGGCCCGAAGCCGGCATCCTCGAGACCAACGAGTTCACCGAAGGCATTCGGTTCCGCTGACCAGCAAGGACACAGGACCCACGATGACGATGTTCAGATCGCGCGCCGTGTGCGGCGCCACCCGCTGGCTGTTGTTGGCGCTTGGATTGGCTGCCGGGCTGGCCGCGGCCGCGCAGCCGGCCGAGCGTGCCGAATGGGAACGCCCCGAGGTGGTCGGCGTCAACCGCGAGCCGATGAAGGCGACCTTCTTCAATTTCGAATCGCGCGAGCTGGCCCTGGCGCGCGACATGGGTCGCTCGGCCAACTACCTGTCGCTGGACGGCACCTGGGCTTTCGCCTATTCGGCCAATCCGGCGCTGAGGCCCAAACGCTTCTTCGAGCCCACCTACGACGTCGGCAAGTGGGCCCGGATCCAGGTGCCCGGCATGATCCAGGCCCAGGGCTTCGGCAAGCCGATCTTCACCAATATCGTCTATCCGTTCCCGGCGCAAGAACCCTTCATCGACCACGCGTTGAACGAAGTCGGGTCCTACCGGCGCGACTTCACGCTGCCGGCCGGCTGGAAGGGGCGCGACGTGTTCCTGCACATCGGCGCGGCCGGCGCGGCCTATTACGTCTGGGTCAACGGCAAGCGGGTCGGCTATGCCGAGGATTCGAAGCTCCCGACAGAGTTCGCGCTGACGCCTTATGTGCGGCCAGGCCGCAATACGATCGCCATCGAGCTCTACCGCTGGGCCGACGGTTCCTATCTCGAAGACCAGGATTTCTGGCGCCTGTCCGGCATCGAACGCAGCGTCTACCTGTATGCCGAACCGGCGACCCGCCTGCGCGACTACAAGGTGACCGCGTCGCTGGACAAGCCCGGCTACCGCGACGGCCACTTCGAACTGGTGGCCGAGGTCGCGGGCGCCGCCGCCGCTACGACGGTCGAGGCGCGCGTGCTGGACGGCGAGGGCGGGCGCGAGCTGCTGCGCCTGGCCGCCAGCCCCGGCGCCGAGCGCAAGGCGGTGCTGGCCGGCGTCATCCCCACTGTGCGCGCCTGGTCGGCCGAGACCCCGGCGCTGTACACGCTGCTGGTCGAACTGCGCGATGCCGAGGGGCGGCTGCTGTCGGCCACCGCGCGCCGCATCGGCTTTCGCACGGTGGAGGTGGTCGACGACGAAGTGCGCGTCAATGGTCGGCGGGTGATGATCAAGGGCGTCAACCGCCATGAGCACGACCCGCATACCTACCGCGTGCTGTCGATGGATTCGATGCGCAAGGATATCGAACTCATGAAGCGCGCCAACGTCAACGCGGTGCGTGCCTCCCACTATCCGAACGACCCGCGCTGGTACGACCTGACCGACGAATACGGCCTGTACGTGATGGACGAGGCCAATATCGAGTCGCACGGCTATATGGAACTGGGCGACAAGGCACCGACTGCCGAGGCCCGCGCGGCGATCCAGCTCGGCTACAAGCCGCACTGGCGCAATGCCCACCTGGACCGGGTGATGCGCATGGTCGAGCGGGACAAGAATTCGCCGTCGATCATCTTCTGGTCGCTCGGCAACGAGGCCGGCACCGGCCCGCATTTCGAGGAGGCCGCCGCATGGGTGAGGAAGGCGGATCCGACCCGCCTGGTCAGCTACCTCGGGTATGGCACGCTGGGCGAGGTGCACCGTCCGAACGACTACGTCGACATCTATGCGCCGATGTACGACGATATCGAGAAGATGCGCGACTACGCGCTCGATCCCGCCTACCGCCAGCCGATGATCCAGTGCGAATACGCTCACGCGATGGGCAATTCGCTGGGCAACCTGGAAGACTACTGGCGCGTCATTCGCGCCCATCGCAAGCTGCAGGGCGGCTTCGTGTGGGACTGGGTCGACCAGAGCGTCATCGCGCACGACGAGCAGGGCCGCGCCTACTGGGCTTCCGGCTTCGACCTGAACCCGACGCGCGGCGACAATAGCGTCGTCGGCGACGGCGTGCTGCGCGCCGACCGCAGCCCGGACCCCGAATACTACGAACTGCAGAAAGTCTATTCGCCGGTGGTGTTCGAGGGCGATCCGCGCGCCGGCGCCGTGGATGTGGTCAACCGCTACGATTTCCGCGACCTGTCGCACCTGGGCCTCGAATGGGAGCTGGCGCAGGAGGGCACGCTCGTCGCCAGCGGCGCGCTGGCGACGCCAGCGGTGTCGGCGGGCGCGCGCCATGCCTTGCCGCTGGTGCTGCCGGCGGCGGGGAAGGGCGGCGAGCGGGTGCTGACCCTGCGCGCCCGCAGCCTCGACGCCATGGACGGCGTCGAACGCGGCGCGGTGGTGGGCTGGTCGCAATTCGTGCTCGCAGCCGAACCGGCAGCGGCGACGGCGCCTGGGCCCGCCCTGGTCGCGCCGCTGAAGGTGGATGGCGGCTACGAATGGCGCAGCGCGACCGCGCAGCTGCGCCTGTCCAGCGCCACCGGCCTGGTCGACTATCAAGTCGCCGGCAAGCCGGCGCTGGAAGGCGGCGCGCCAAATTTCTGGCGTGGCCTGGTGGACAATGACGAAGGCGCCGGCGTGGACCGCAGCCACGCGCTGTGGAAGACCTTTACGCAAGAGCGCAAGGTGCGCGACATCCGTGTCGAGGACGGGGCGGTCAAGGTGAGGTTCGTGTTCGGGGCCGGCGCGGCCCAGTGGGAGAACAGCTACCGCATGCGCGCCGACGGCAGCGTCGAGGTCGACGCCCGATTCGTGCCGCTGCGGGATGACTTGCCCGACCCGTTGCGGCTGGGACTGCGTTTCGACAGCGCGCCGGCGCTCGACCGCATCCGCTGGTATGGCCGCGGGCCGCACGAAAGCTATGCCGACCGCAAGACCGGCGCGGCGATCGGCGTCTACGAGGGCCTGGTCGCCGACCAGTACCATGTGTATGCCCGACCTCAGGAAAGCGGCAACAAGACCGATGTGCGCTGGGTGCGCCTGGCGGGCATGGAAGGCGTAGGCGTGACCATCGCTTCCACCTCGGCGTTCGCCTTCAACGCGCTGGCGTTTCCTTACGAAGACCTGTACCTGCGGCCGCGCGGCGCCTGGAAGAGCAACCAGATCGCGCCGCGCGGCAAGGGCAGCGTACTGGTCGACATGGCGCAGGCTGGCGTGGGCGGCGATACCGGCTGGAGCCTCGATGGCCGGGCCCATGTCGGATACCGCGTGCCGCTGGCGCCGGCCAGCTACCGCTTCGTCCTGAAGCCCGATACCGGTCCTTGAACCGGCGCAGCATCCTGCCGCCAGACATCCCACGAGGAAGGTGGAAGTACCCCGGCAGCACCACGCACACAATGCAAGCGCCGGATTGATAACGATAACAATGTAATCGCAAACGCATCGCCATAACAAAAAACATCAATTGGAGGAGTCGCAATGAGCAGTCAATCAATCATCGGACCGAAGCTGTCCGTCGTCGCCCTGGCCCTGGCCCAGGCCTTCGCATCGCAGGCCATGGCGCAACAGGCGGACAACACGGTGGTCGTCACCGGCATCCGCGCCAGCGCCGAATCGTCGCTGTCGATCAAGCGCGATACCATGGGCGTGGTCGATTCGATCACCGCCGAAGACATCGGCAAGCTGCCCGACCCGAACGTGAGCGAGACGCTGACCCGGATTCCCGGGGTCCAGGGTTACCGCTACGGCGGGGAAGGCGCGTCGCCGGTCGGCGCCGGATCGGGCGTGACGATCCGCGGCCTGTCGGGCCAGACGGCGTCGCAGGTCAATGGCCGCGCCTACTTCACCGCGGGTAGCCGCGAGTTCAACGTGGAAGGGGCGATCCCGGGCATGATCGCCGGCATCGACGTCTATAAAAATCCGTCGGCCGAGCAGATCGAGGGCGGCATCGGCGGCCTGGTGAATATCCGGACGCGCAATCCCAGCGACTTCAAGGGCCTGACGGCCTCGCTGAACGTCAATGCGCGCTACAACGACCTGGCCAAGGAGACCGATCCCGAGGTGTTCGGCCTGGTCGCCAACCGCATCAACCTGTCCGGCGGCCAGCGGATCGGGCTGATGGCCGCCGCCGTCTACCAGAAGAGCGTCGGCCGCTCGGACAACAACCCCGCCAATGGCGGCGCCAACCTGAAGCGCGCGGTGCGCGCCGACAGCGCCGAATATGCCGCGCTGGCGGCCGGCAATGCCGCCAACGCCGCCAACCTGCCGCAGTCGCGCTACATCGGGCGCAGCGACACCTGGTACCTGGCCAATGTGCCGACCCGCGGGGTTGGTGCCGGCGTGGGCCCCAACACGCCCGACCTGACCGGCCTCACGCCTGACCAGGCGGGCAATGTGATGGTGGCGCCTGCGCTGACCAGCAACGTGTTCCAGGAGACCATCATGCGCGAGCGCCGCGGCCTGAACCTGGCCGCCGACTACCGCGTCGACAATACCCTGCGCTTCTATTCCGAAGCGAATCACACTTATTATGGCTACCATCAGCACTACCGCGGCCTCAATTCGGTGGACGGCGCCAATGTACGCGGCCTGCAGACGACGCCGTTCAACTTTACCGAAGGGCTGGCCAACCGCAACCTGAACGGCGGCAGCGACGACGTGCTCGTCGGCCAGCGCCTGCTCGGCGGGAGCTTCCTCGATTCGACCGTGAACACGGTGGGCGGCGATGAATTCCGTCCTTACAAGACCTCGATCGCCGCCGCCGGCGTCGACTGGAGCCCGACCCCGAGCCTGTCGCTCAAGCTCGACGTCTCCTACATCCGTTCCAGCCAGACCCAGGACAACCGCTCGGCCAACCTGGATTCGGCGCCCGGCCTGACCTGGACCACCCACCGCCTGGCCGACGGCGCGCCGCACCAGCTGAACTTCGACGGCCCGGCCCTGGACAATCCCGCCAACTTCGTGTTCCGCGACTATAACAACGGCACCCGCCAGTCGTGGGACGACAGCGGCAACGCGGTCGCGTTCAACGGCGCCTACATGCCTGACGAGGGATTCATCTTCAACCGGATCAAGTTCGGCACCCGCTTCGCGAGCCAGGACAGCCGCTACGAGAACTACAGCTACAGCGGCCGCCCGCTCACGCGCGACGGCCTGGCGCTCAATGCGGCCCGCAGCAACGGCATCGTCGCCTCCACCGGCGGCCTGGTCGAACTGGCGCCTACCAACTTCATGCGCGGCGACGCCGGCTATCCGGGCGGCTTCGTGGCGTATGCGCCGGGCCGGTTGACCGGCAACCAGGTGCGCGACGCCTTCCCGAGCGCCGGCATCCTGCCCGACGATGCGCTGGTCGAGAACGCGCTGTCGCGGCGCCTGATCGAAGAGCGCACCAAGGCGGTCTACCTGCAGGGCGAGTTCGCCGCGCTGGACGAGCGCATCAAGGGCAATATCGGGGTGCGCGTGGTGCGCACCGAAAGCGATGCGGTCGCCCGCGTGGCCGACACCAGCGGCGGGACCGCGGTAATCCGCGACGTCCAGAGCGAGACGTCGTACACCAATGCGCTGCCTTCGTTCAACGTCAGCTATGACATCATGCCCGATTTCCTGGCCCGCTTCGCCTACGGCCGCGGCATGACGCGCGCCGGGCTGGAACAGCTCAACCCGAGCATCACCGTCGACCCGGTCAACGGCACCGGCAGCGTCGGCAATCCGGACCTGCGCCCGCTGATCGCCAACAGCGTCGACCTGTCGTTCGAACGCTACTTCAGCAAGACCAACTACGCCGCGCTGGCGCTGTTCAACAAGCGCATCAACGGCTTCTTCAACGGCATTGTCGAGTGCCAGTCGGTGGCGACGGCGCCGCAATACGCGGGCACGGTCAATAACAGCTGCGGCGCGGGCCAGTACCAGATCACCAAGACCGTCAATTCCGAAAAGGGTTATGCGCGCGGCGTGGAACTGTCGGGCCAGTACTTCTTCGACGGCGCCGACGGCTGGATGAAGAATTTCGGCCTGGCCGGCTCCTACACCTTCGTCAAGACCTCGAACCCGATCAATTTCGGCACGGCCGCCGCGCCGCGCATCGTCGATACGCCGCAGCCGATGCAGTCGAAGAACAGCTTCAGCGTCAGCGCGATGTACGAGGACAGCAAGATGTCGGCGCGCCTGGTCTATACCTGGCGCTCGCCGTCGATCCTGTTCGGGGTGTCGGCCAATCCGATCGATGGCCGTTACATCGAGAAGTTCGGCATCCTCGACGGCTCGTTCAACTATGAGCTGTCGGACAATATGACGCTGTCGTTCAACGCCTCGAACATCACCGACAAGACGCTCAACCGCTATGTCGGCGAGCCGGGCGGCTATGCGACCGGCCTGGAACGCCAGCACTACGCCAACGGCCGTACCTTTAGCCTGGGGCTGCGCTACAAGTTCGGCCAGATGTAATTCACACGATGTCTCCGGCGCAGCCGCGCCGTGTTGGCCGCAACGGTTGCCAGCCGTTGCGGCCTTTTTTCGTCCCGATTCTTCCTAATAGGGACCGACGCCGGGCGCCGTCAGCCTGAAATAATCGACATCCATGAACGAAGGGTGAGGGCGCGGCCGCGAACCGATGCTGAACAGCCCGACCTGGGCGCCGACCCAGCCGCCGCGCGTGACGGGGAAGGGATCGCCCGCCGGCTTGAACTCACGGTTGTCGAGGCTGTACGAGAAATGGACGAAGGCGCTTTCGTTCATGTACATGCGCAGGTAGATCGAGGACGGCGCGCGCGGCAGCACCACCGTGCTTTCTTCCTTGCAGCGTGGGCCGAAGGGGCCGCAGACGGTGCGCACCAGTTCCGTATTGCCGTCGCGGCGGCGCAGGCCGAGCCAGGTGTATTGCAGGGCATTGACGATCAGGCCGGCCCGGTCGCCGTCCACCGCCCCGTCGAGGCGCACCTGGGTCTCGACCAGGAAGCGCGTCGCCGGCAGCTTCTGCGACAGGATCGAACCGGCGCCGCGCACGTACTCGTCGGCCTCGGGCACCACCTGCGTGTGCAGGCGCAGGTGGCCCGGATTGGCGTCCAGTGCGTACCAATCTGCGCCGGGGTTGGCGCTCCACTGCCACTGCAGGCCCAGTTGCGGCGCATCGAATTCGTCGCTCGTCGGCGGCGCTGCCGCACCAAAACCCTGCACCGGCTTGGCGTGGCGCGCGACCGGCTCGCCGATGCCTGGCGTGCGGCCGGGCGCGCCGATCAGCGGCCAGCCGTCGTGCCAGCGCATCGGCTGCAGGTGCACGACCCGCCCGTACGCCCCCTTGTCCTGGAAATGCATGAACCAGTCCTTGCCGCCGGGCGCCGTGACCCAGGCGCCCTGGTGAGGGCCGTTGAACGGGGTATCGCCCTGGTGCATCACCTTGCGCCCTTCGTACGGCCCCAGGATGCTGCGCGAGCGGAACACCGACTGCCAGCCCATCTCGACGCCGCCGGCGGGCGCGAACACGTAGTACCAGCCGTCGTGCTTGTGGATCTTGGGCCCTTCGATGGTGTGGTAGCCGGGGTAGTCGGCGCCGTCGAGGATGACCGGTCCCTGCTCGTCGAGCATGCGGGTGGCGCCCGGATCCATGCGGCGCAGGGTCAGGACATTGTTGATGCCCGAGCGGCTCCTGGCCCAGGCGTGCAGCAGATAGGCCTGGCCATCGTCGTCCCACAGCGGCACCGGATCGATGATGCCGCGCCCTGCCAGCAGCAGGCGCGGCGCCGACCATGGCCCCGCGAAACGCTCGGCGGTGGTCACGTAGACGCCGTGGTCCGGGTCGCCGTAGAAGATCCAGAAACGGCCGTCGTGATGGCGCAGCGATGGCGCCCAGATGCCCTTGCCAGGCTGCGGGCGGTTGAACGATTCGGCGGGAGGGACCCGCTGCACGGCATGGCCGACCAGGGTCCAGTTGACGAGGTCGGGCGATTCGAGCAGCGGCAGCCCGGGCGCATTGTTGAAGCTGGACGCGGTCATGTAGAAGCGCTCGCCCACGCGGATCACGTCGGGGTCCGAATAGTCGGCATGCAGCACGGGGTTGCGATATTCTCCGTTGCCCAGGTCGGCGACCCAGGGGGCGCCGTCGAGCGTGGCGGCGTGGCCGGCCGGGGCCGCGGGCGCACTGGCGCAGCCCTGGAGGGCGCACAGCGCCACGACGGCCGCGGGCAGGAGGGCCAGGGAACGCGCGCGGGGCGGGCGGGGTAGGATGGTCATGAGGTCTCCGGTAAGTGCCCGGGCAAGCTACCCGGTGCAGTTTTGTTATCGATCCCATTTTAGTGCGCAAGGGGGCCGCCTGCAACCTCGGCGGCAGCCAGCCGGGCCGCCATGTATTTTTTTTACCGCTTGAACTGGAATCTGCTAGCATCGGGGTCAGGATTGCTATCGATAACAATCATCCGTTCGAGGATGTGGAGACAAAGACGCATGAAGGATTCAAGGAGCACGACGCGGCGCCGCGCGTGCCGGCAGGGCGTGGTGACCGTGCTGGGCCTGGCGCTGGCCACGGGCTGGATGCCGGCCGAGGCTGGCGTGAACGGCGAGCGCGCCGGGCAGGCGCACACGGCGCCAGTCGCCGCCAAGCGCGCGCCGCGGCTGGTAGCCGGCAGCGAGGCCGGACGCGAGGCGCTGGCCGCGCGCATCGCCCGGGATCCGGCGGCGGCGGCGAAACTCGAGGCCATCCGCGCCCGTCTCGAACCCCATGTGGCGCGGCACGGGGGCGATCCCGCGTGGATCGTCTCGCGCCTGCAGATGTACTGGCAGTCGAAGGCGTCCACGGTGCACGTCAAGGACAGTCTCTACCACCATGCCAGCGGCACGGCGCCGGTACCGACCGTGCGCTTCACCGGTGGGCGCGACAGCAAGACGGCGTATGCCACGCCCAGGCTGGAAGACGTCAAGCCGTACATGGGCGAGAACGACCTGCTCTACCTGCAGAACAAGGAGAGCGGGCAGTGGGAGTGGGTACACCAGGCGAAGACCGGCCGCATCGTGGAAGCGATCAATATGCAGATCGCGGCCCTGGCGCGCGACGCCGCCTTCCTGGCCTGGTACACGGGCGACGAGCGCTATGCGGCGTTCGCCGCGGCGATCTTCGATACCTATATGAGCGGGATGGCCTACCGCGACCTGCCGCTCGACCTGAACCGGGCGCATGACGGCACCATCGTTGGCCTGCAGTCGTACGAGGTGATCCACGAGGACATCGTTGGGCCGCTGGCGGAAACCTACGATTTCATGCATGCCCGCCTGCGCGCCCAGGGCCTGGAGAAAGCCGCCCTGTACGACGCGGTATTCAGGAAGTGGGCCGACGTGATCCTGGCCAACGGGGTGCCGTGGAATAACTGGAACCTGATCAAGGCCCGTTTCGTCCTGCAGATCGCGGCGGTCCTTGGCGAGGACGGGACCTATCCGGACGGCCGCGGCGCCGGCCACTACGTGCGCGCCGTCGTCGATGGCAGCGGCGTGCGGCAGTGGTCGCTGAAGCGCCTGCTGGATTATGGCTACGACCAGGATAACGGCATCTGGAACGAGTCGCCCGGTTACGCGGTGAACGTGGCGAGCGACTACATCGAATGCCTGGAACTGCTCGAGCGCGTGTTCGGCATCGACCTCCTGCCGCGGATGCCGGTGCTGCAGCGCGCCGTCACGGTCCTGCCGCAATACCTGCTGCCCAACGGGCGCACGGTCGGCTTCGGCGATACGCGCTACGATTTCCTGCGCACCAACCCGGTGGACGATATGCTGGCCTATGCCCGGCATCGCGGCGACGATACCGCGCACTACCGGCGCCTGCTGGCCGCGCTCGAGGCCGCAGGCGGCAGCCGCAAGCCCGCGCCCGGCGCCGCCTCGATGGTGCATGGCCTGTTCGCGCAGGTCCGCGGCGCCGTGCCGGACGCGCCGGCGGCGGCCCTAACGGGCGCCGACGTGCGCGACTACCAGACGCCAGTCTTCCACGCGCCGAACGTCAGCTGGCTCATCCAGCGCAACGGCTACACGGGGCCCGGCGCGCGCGACCGCGCGATGGTCATTTCACAGGCCGGTTCGTCGGGCAACCATGCCCACGCCAATGGCATCGCGATGGAGTTGTACGCGCATGGCGTGAACCTGGTCCCCGAGAGCGGACGGGGTTCCGGCTACCTGCAGAACGACCACCTGCAATACTATGCGCAGTTCCCCGCGCATAACACCGTGGTGGTCGACGGCGCTTCCACCTATCCGTCGATGAAGGCGGATCACCCGATGCTGGTCGACGCCGTGTATCCGGCCTCAAGGCAGCCTGCGGCCACGGTCTTCCCATGGGCGACGTTTTCGGATGTGTCGTTCACCGAGCCGGCCACGAACGCCAGCCAGCGCAGGGTGCTGGCGACGGTCAGGCTCGATGACGACAACGGCTATTTCATCGACATCTTCCGCTCGCGCCGCGCCAACGGCAAGGACAAGTACCACGACTACGTGTTCCACGGACTGGGCCAGTCGATGGCCCTCACCGGCGTGACGGGGACGCCATTGGCCACAAACCCGTCGCAGCGCCTGTCCTTCGCCGATGGCGACCTGTTCGGCTACGATTTCTGGAGCGAACGGCGCTCGCTCACTTCGACGGCCCCGCTCAAGGCCCGCTTCGACCTCAAGCTGCCCGACCGCGCGCTGACGATGCACAGCTGGCTGCAGGGAAGCGCGCGGCGCGAATACTTCGCCGTGCAGGGGCCGCCGTCGACCGCCTGGCCGGTGGGCATGCTTCCGGACGGCATCGACAAGCTTTCCTCGAAGGTCCTGGTCGTGCGCCAGGCGGGCGAGGCCTGGAGCCACCCGTTCAGCGCCGTGATCGAAGCCGTGCGCGACGCGGCGCCGCCGCAGGTGCTGGCGGTGGAGGAAATCATGCCGGGGCGGGAAGCGGAACACGCCTATGGCCTGCGCGTCACGGCGGCCGGCGGCAGGGTGCAGACCGTGATGTCCAACGATCGTGCGGACGGCATCTATGACCATGGCGGCAAGCGCCTCGCGGGCCGCTACGGCATCGTCGCGGAGCGCGACGGCCAGCTCGATTACCTGTTCCTGGGACACGGTACCGCGATCGCCGGCCAGGACCATGCGCTGGCCGCGGCGGGCGGCGCGGTGTCCGCCGCCTTGTGGCGCAGCGACGGCAAGTGGCGCTACAGCGGCAGCGGTCCCGTGCAGCTGCGCGTGCCGGCGCGCGGCTGGCCGGCATCGCTGTCGCTGCGCACGAAGGAGGGAGTGGTGCGCGTCGCTGCGCGCGCGCTCAGGGAGGCGGGGCGTGACTACAAGGTGTTCGTGATGCCGGCGACCGGCGCGGCGGCACTGGAGTAGGGCGCTTCATGGCGCCGGCGTCACGCCGGGCATGGAACCAAAGGATTCGACCGGCCGCACGGTGGTCGCGCGCGGCACCCGGAACCAGAACGACAGCATCGGCAGGATAGGGCGGAACACGGCCTGGTCGCAGTCCGTCACCCCGGTCTCCGCGCAGATGCGGGCGCGTACGAAGCGGATGCAGTTGGCGGCATTCGGGTTGGTCATGCAGATCTCGCGGTTCTGGCGCGCAGTGGCCGGCAGCGAGCCTGCGGGGATTTCATCCAGCGACATGCTGCCGTCCGCCGCGCGCGTCAGCGCCAGGTAATCGAATTTCACGTTGCCGTCGTTGACCGGGGCGCCGAAGACCAGGTTGCCCGGCGACGCGCGGAACATGGCGCGTTGCCGTATGCGGTCGAGGGTGTCGCCGTCGCGGTGGCTGGTCGTCGCCGCCGCCCTGGCGGCATAGCGCGTCGCCTCGAACATCGTATTGAAGACATATACCGCCCGCGCGAGTTCCATCACGCCGAAGACCAGCGTGAAGAACACTGACGCAAGCAGGGCGACTTCGATCGCGGCAACGCCAGATTCACGGGCATGCCTTCGCACCGGCAGGCGGCGCGCCCGTTCAGTTGCCGACATACCTGACCTCCGAGCGCGCATTGAG
This sequence comes from Telluria beijingensis, assembly GCF_030770395.1. Classification (GTDB taxonomy): domain Bacteria; phylum Pseudomonadota; class Gammaproteobacteria; order Burkholderiales; family Burkholderiaceae_D; genus Telluria; species Telluria beijingensis. The sequence goes on from NZ_CP132480.1 coordinate 4,221,974, forward strand.
CTGCACGCCATAGCGGCTGAGATCCATGCCAAAGATGTGATCGAACATATCCATCTGGACGGCGACAGTGACAGTTTCCGGGAGCGGATTGCCTGTCACGCCCTGGCACGGCATACCCCCGCACTGGACGGCGATCCGTGGCCGTACGCCGCCGGTCCTGAGCTCGTCCAGTTCCATGTGTACGATCTCTCCGGCGACCGCCGCGGCGGCCGGCGCGAGCGCCACATCCCGCATTTCCTGGGCGCTGATCGTGGAGAGGTATCTGGACGCATTCTGCGCCGCTTTCTGCGCGGCCGTGTAGTGCCATTGGTAGCGTCCCAGGAACAGCACGACGGACATCAGGATGACGAAGAATGGCAGGAGCAGGGCCAGTTCGACGGCAGCGGCGCCATGCTGCCGGCAGTGGGTGGCGAAGGCGGAAACGGAGGCAGGGGAAGGGTTCATGGATACAGGATGACCTGGCCAGTCAGTTTGTGGTTGGGAAGGATGCCGGCGAACTCGGCATGAATACTGGCGTTCGTGGCCGGCACGGTCATGAAGAACTTGCCGATGGCGAGGACTTGCGCGCCGACGTTCGATCCTGCGGGAACCGGGCATGCCAGCAGCGGAACGTGGAGGACGCGCCGCTCCAGCACCGAGATCGGCAGGTTGTCGTTCGACGGCTTGCCATAGTACGACCCCGTTGAGGCCTGGTAGGGCTGGAGCCTGGACGGATAGCTGGCCGATTCGGTCGCCGGACTGGCCGGATAGAGGCTCGGCCAGTCGCTCGTGGCGAATGGCGTGTAGCCTGCCTCGGGTTCGGGCGAGCCCGCCACGTAGTCGGCGAACTTGACCGCCTTCGCGTAGGCCCATAGGGGGCCATAGGCGCCGGGGGCGGTGCCGGCCGGCGGCGACGGCAGGTCGGCGATGGTCTGCAGGCGACTTCCGTTTTCCGCGCGCAGGGCGCCCGGATGGGTGGCGCGTGCTTTCATCCACGCGGCGCCGCCCGATGCGCCATGCGAGAACGCCTTGATGTTGTAGTCCGGTGGAGCACCATTCGCCACGCACACGCTGCCCGTGTACTGCTCGAAGCGCGCATTCAACTCGCGGTATAGGGCGTCGATGGGAAACGGCGAGCCGACGCGCACGGCGCCGCCGGTGACGCCCGTCATCCACACCCGGCCGGTACAGATGAAGGGCGCGACCGTGCTGGCGCTGGTATTGCTTGCCGCGCCGGCGGCGCCAGGTGGGAATTCGGGATCCAGGACGAAATTCGCCGGAGTGGTGCCGAGCGGGTTCAGGTTCATCAGGTCGTAGCCGACACCGCGGCGAAAACCGTACTCCACCAGCTCGACGGTGGCGGGCGGTCCCGGATTCGTGCGCGCCGCGCCCGGTACTTCCGACATGGCGCAGATTGCCAGGGGAACGACGTTGACCGCCGACCTGCCCGCCACCGCCCGCTCGCTGACGAACATCGACGATTGCGCCTGCGCGAGTATCCGGATGAAAAAGGTGCCGACCGCGCCGACATCCTGGTCGAGGTTGCGGGTGTCGACCTTCACATAGTACCGGTTGGCCGGCGCGGCGCGCGCGGCATCGGCGCCGACCCACTCTGCGTCGCCGTCCGGCGAACTGCCGAAGGCAATGGCGGCGTCGCTCCAGGCCAGCGCGCGGCCGTAGCCGACTTTCTTTCTCTGGGCTTCCTGCGCGGCTTTCGCCAGGGCGGCCGACACGCCGGCGGCAGTGCCATTGAGCTCGCGCGCCGCGGCCAGGGCGATGCCCTGGGCGACGCCGTGGAGCTCGGCCTTCCTGTTGTAGACGAAGCCGATGTCCAGGGCCAGGCCATAGAAGCCCAGGATGAGGAAGAGCAGCGGCACGAACATGATGGCGAAAACCCCGGATTCGGCGCGCCGGCGGTCCTTGCAGAATCGTCCGTGATGCCGGTGCGCGCGTTCCATCGCCTCTCCACGTCAGCAGGTTCCGTGATGCCCGCAGGTTCATCCATGGTCAGCGATGCGACGATCGCTAAATTCCTGCGGGCAAGAGAATTGTAGGCTGACCGTGAGATAGGCAATTGATCGCGTTCAAGGCGATCTCCGATCGGTCGCGCGGCAGCGACCCGGCGAAGCTCAATAAGTCACGTAGCCATCCTTGGGAAACGGCTTGTGACTATAGGCCTTCACCTGCGTCCACTCCTGCCCGGGACTGGTCCAGTAACTGTCGCCGGCCGGCAGGCCGAGCGCGAGGAAACTCTCGGTCGCGATATACATGCTGCCGTTGTTGGAATACACGTCGGCCAGTCCTGGCTGGTGGCCGGCGAAACCCAGCGTCAGGAAACCCTTGGGCGTGAAGTTCGCCGGGTGGGACCAGGACGCCGTATGCACCGCCGTCAAGGCCGCCCGCACTTGGCCTTCCGGCAGCGATGCCGGCAACTGCTTGCGCCAGGCCAGGTGCGCCAGCACCTGGAAGGCCGCCGTCCGGTAGGTGGCCGAGCGGCCGATCGGCGGAAAGGTGCCGGTCGGCGAGATGAAGCGTTCCAGGTGTTCGCCGAAACGCTGCGCGCGCCTGACCGCCAGGGCCAGCTTTTCGTCCGCCTTGCCGCGCACCTGGGCGCGGTGCCGCTCGGCCACCTCGAGCACCTGGATCAGCATCGGATAGATGACGAAGGAATTGTAGTAATCGAAGTGGAACGACTCGCCATCCTTGATCCAGCCATCGCCGACATACCACTGCTCCATCCTGTCGATGGCGGTATTCAGGCGCAGCGGATCGTGGCGCTCGCCCACGCTGAGCAGGAAGGCCTCGTTCATCGCCGCGAACAGCAGCCAGTTCGTGTTCAGGGGCAGGATGCGGCGCAGCACCTTGATCCGGGTGATGATGCGGTCCTTGGCGGTGCGGTCCAGCGGCTCCCACAAGGCCTTGGGGGCACGCATCAATGCGCTGGTGAAGAAGGCCGAGTCGACCAGGACCTGGAAGTTGTCTTCCCACGGCAGGTAGTCGGGGCTCTTCGGATCCACCGACAGCGCCAGGCCTTGCAGGGCCAGGTTGCGCAGCCGCTGGCGCACCCGGCCTTCGGCACTGGCGTCGTCCGGCAGCGCCAGCCACGGCGCGCAGCCGGACATGAGGCGGCCGAAGCACTCGAGGTAGGCGACATTGACGTCGCGGCCGTCCCAGGTGGGGCTCAGTTCCAGCTCGAAGTGCTTCTTGAGTTCTCCCCGTCCCATATTGACCAGCACCGGCTCGGCGATTCTCTGCAGCAGCCCTGCCATGAAGGCGCGCTCATCCGAAGCAGGGACCGGCATCGGGGCGGGCGCGGCATGCGCCTGGGCCGATGCGCTCAATCCGGCCGCGGTGCCCGCCGCGACGGTGCGCATGAAATCACGTCGTTCCACGATATCTCCCATCTAACGTCAGGCCGCGGCGAAGCGGCTCATTTCCGCCGCCGCCAGCAGGAAGGCGCCCACGCCGAACGGCGTCGTCGCATCGCGTCCGATGTGCTGGCCGGGAATCGCGCGGTCGCCGATCGGCTGCACATAGCCTACCTTGCCGTCCGCCTGCAAGGCGATCGTCGACAGGTAGCGCCAGCTCCTGGCGACCACCGGCGTGTATTCGGCCTTGTCCAGCAGGCCGTGATTCATGCCCCACAGGTAGCCATAGGTGAAGAAGGCGGTGCCGCTGGTTTCGCGGCCCGGGGCGAAACCGGGGTCGAGCAGGCTGCGGGCCCAGTAGCCTTCTTCCTGCTGCGCCTTTTTGAGGGCGGCGGCCATGCGCCGGTAGCGGTCCAGGAACAGGGGGCGGCTGGCGTGATCGTGCGGCAGGTCGGCCAGCACCTTGGCCAGTCCGGCGAATACCCAGCCGTCGCCGCGCGACCAGAAGTCCTTGCCGCCATTGGCGCTCTTGTGCTTCGGGTAGACGTAGCGGCCGTCGCGATAATACAGGCCTGCCTGCTGGTCGAAGATCAGCTTGTCGGCCCAGGTGAAGTAGTCGACCAGCTTGTCCAGGTAGCGCCGCTCGCCGGTCAAGCGGTACAGCTTTGTCATCACCGGCATCACCATGTACAGGCCGTCGGCCCACCACCAGTAGTCGAGGTTTGGCGTCTCCACCTGGTGCCGCATGACTTCCAGCGCGCGGGCAATCTTGCCCGGATCGCGGCTGCCATCGGTCCGGTACAGGTCGATATAGGTCTGGAAGCAGATCTGCCAGTCGCCGAACAGCACGTATTCGTCGGTCTCGCCGTAGCTGTATTTCCACTTGCGCTGGTCGGGTTCCTTCGCGCCCATCCAGAGGTTGTGTTCCGCCCAGGCGGTGGAGTAGCGCAGCCAGTCCTGCCGGCGCGTCACGTCGAACGCGGCCATATTGCCGGTGTGGTAGGCCGCGTAATCCCAGAAGGCCCAGTGCGTCGGCGGATTGTGCGCCTGCCAGTAGTCGTTGGCGCGCGCGAGCGCGTCGAGCGCCTGGGCGCGGGTCGGTAGCGGCTGAAAACCGGCCGCGCCGGGCAGCATGGTGGTGCAGCCGGCGAGGACCGGCACGCCGGCCAGCATGGTCTTGAGGTAGCGTCGTCGGGTAAACGTCATCGGTTGGTATCCATCGTCTTTCAGTGGTCGTCAATAGCTGCCGCGCAGGCCCACCATCACGGTGCGGCCGTTGTAGATCAGGTTATCGGTGCGGGAATAGTCATTGCCGTAGCGGCCCAGCAGGTCTTTATAGTAGGTATAGGACAGGCCGTTATCCAGGTTCATGCCGTCGATGCGCAGTTCGAGCCGGTCGCTGACCTTGTAGCTGATCGAGGCGTCGAGCGTCTTGCGGCCCGAGTTGAAGGGCACCATGCCGGTCAGGCTCTGGTTGATGCCCGCTTCGCTGCGTCCTTCGGCATTGCCGTCGCGGTAGTTGTAAGTGGTGCGCAGCGCCCACGGGCCGCGCTCGTAGTACAGGGTGAGGTTATATGAGTAGCGCGGCACTTCCCAGGCCTTGAAACGGGTGCCGTCCGGCGCCACCATGTCCGGGATCGGCCAGCGCACGCGCGTATAGCTGGCCAGCGCGCCCAGGCCGTCGAACGGCGCCGGCAGGAAGGTGAAGGCCTGCTGGTAGGCGACTTCGGCGCCGCTGACGTTCTGTTTTGCGGCGTTGACGTAGGTCGACAGCGTGATCGGCAGGTTCGGATCAACCTGGCCCGTGAGCGGATCGCGCAGGTTGGTGCCGAGGACGGTGTCGGGCAGGCCGAGGGAGCTGAACGGTACCTGGGTGAACTGCGCCCGGGTCAGGTTCTTCATCTTCTTGTGGAACAGGCCGACCGTGAACAGGCTGCCTTTCTGGAAGTACCATTCGCCGGTGACGTCGACCTGGTCCGACAGCTGCGGCTTCAGGTTCGGGTTGCCGGACGTCGCCGCCGCATTGAACGGGTTTGGCACCTTGGTGTTGGCGGTGATGATCGACAGCGGCGCGCGGGTGATCGTGCGGCCGAGCGAGGTGCGCAGGATGACCTCCGGCGTCAGGTCGTAGGCGGCGCTGAAGCTGGGGAGGATGTTGCTGTAGCTGCTTTCGCGCTGGGCCGGCACGTACTGGCGCACGCCATCGATCGTGACCTGGTTGTAGTTGTCGATGGCGGTCTCGGTGCGCGCATAGCGGACGCCGGCGTTCATGCGCAGGTCGCGCCCGAACAGCTGGCCGCTGAAGTCGGACTGGATGAACAGCGAGCTGACGTCTTCGGTGGTCCTGAAGCTGGACGCCGGATCGAGGGGCGTCGCCAGCTTGGCCTGGATCGGCTGCAGCACGCCGTGCATGAAGTCGCGCCCGAAATGCGCGAACGAGGTCGGGAAGGTCGCCGGCGCGTCGGAGGCGAAGTTGTCCAGCGGCGTCCCTTGCGTCATATAGGCATTGATGCTGCTCCCCAGCGAGGCCACCGTGCCGCCGATCGGCAGGCGCTGGGTCAGGCCGACCGCGCTGCCGTTGTAGCGCCCGATCTGCTTTTCCGACGACACGTAGCTGACACCGGCCTTGAGCTTGCCGCTCCAGCTGCCCCACAGCTTGTAGTTCCAGTCGGTCGCCAGCTTGAGGTGATCGGCATTGTCGTACTCGTCGACGTAGTTGTAGGCGATCTGCGGATCCTGGTACAGCGAGCGGTTGTTGAAGTCGACGTTCGACGAAATCACCGGATACACGCTGTTCTTCGACGAGTCGATGGTGCTGGTGACGCCGTAGATATTGGTGAAGATGCGGTTGTTGGTGAAATAGGCCTTGCTGCTGGAGCGGCCGGCGCTGAAGGCCAGCTTGAGGTCGGGCGATATCGTGTACCTGGCGTTCAGCGAACCGAGGTTGAAGGTGGTCTTGGAATCGTAGGTGAAGCTCTCGTTGATGTACGAGGTGTTGCCGAAGGTGCCCTGCAGCAGATTGTTCTCGTCGATGAAGACATAGATCGGCACCAGGCCGTTGTGGCCCGCGCGGCCGGGCAGGGCGGCGGGATTGGTGGTGCGCGAATTGCGGATCGCGACGCCGAAGGTGTACTCGTCGCGCGTATCCTTCAGGCGCGAGAACAGGCCGTCCAGGCTGACGTCGAGCGCGCCGTTCTTGTACTGCAGCGAGGTGACCAGGCCATCGCGCTCGCGCACGTTCAGGTTGCCGTAGGCGCGGGAAAAGCGCGGGAGCAGGGCGTTGTCGACCTGTTCGCGGGTCAGGTTGCCGAGGTTGGCGCGCGGGTCGTTGTAGTCCAGGTCGAAGTTGAACGGCACCGCGTAGCCGGCCGGCCCATTGTTGCGGCCCAGCGCAGCGCTATTGTAGCCGCCGGTCGACTGGAAGCCCGAGCGCAGGTTGGTGCTCTTGCTGTGGGCGAAGCCGACCAGTGCGCCCCAGTTGCCCCAGGTATTGCTGGCGATGACGGAGTAGCGTGGATTGACCTTTTCCGACGCGGTATTGTAGGAGCCGGCCGCCGCGTAGCGGAAGGTGCGGCCCTTGCGGTCGAAGGGCCGCGGCGTTTGCAGGTCGACGTTGCCGCCGATGCCGCAGGTGCTCGGTCAGTGCGCGCGCGCGCGCATAGTTGTCGCCGCTGACGACCGGCAGGGGCGCATTGCGCGCCACATAGTTCACCAGCACCGCCGGCACGGCGCCGGTTTCCAGTTTCGCCATCAGCGAATTGTCGGCGCTGGGCAGCAGCCAGATGACCCCTTCGCACAGTTTCAGCAACATATCGGCGCCGGCGGTGCGGCCATTGTCATAGATCGCGACATTGGTCACCACCAGGTCGTAGCCGTGGCGATGCGCTTCCGCTTCGACGCCCACCAGCAACTCGTGCAGCACCATCGACCCGAAGCCGATCAGGAAGACGCCGATCAGTTTCGAGCTGGCGCCGCGCATCGTCCGCGCCAGAACGTCCGGCGAGTAGCCAAGTTCAGTGGCCGCTGCCAGCACCTTCTCGCGCGTCGCCGCGGCGACGTGCGATTGGCCGCGCATGGCGCGCGAAGCGGTAATGACGGAGACATTCGCCAGCGCCGCCACGTCGGCCAGTGTCGCTTGTTTGCTCATAAATGGGTCTGCACGATCAAATAGGAGAGCATAGCATCGCGGCGCGCCGTCCCTGACGCAAAAAAAGGTTTGACCGTCGAACGGGAACCGGGTTAGCATCGCTGCAAATGACAACGTTGGACATTTTGTCGGGACGCGGTTCCCGGCAGATCTGTCCAGCGCAAGATCACAGGACCGAGGAGACAGCTTGTCCACTATTCACGACGTCGCCGAAAAGGCGGGCGTATCGATCAAGACCGTGTCGCGCGTGCTCAACGACGCGAGCAGCGTGTCGGCCAAGACCCGCACCCGCATCGAAGAAGCCATGCATGCGCTCGACTTCGCCCCGTCGGCGGCGGCGCGCATGCTGCGCGGGGTGCCCACCGGGCTGGTCGCCGTGATCGCCGAAAAACTCACCACCACCCCCGATTCGTCCGAGATCATCAAGGGCATCCAGTCGGTATGCGAAGAACTGGGCAAGATGCTGATCATCGGCGAGACCGGCGGGCGCGCCGACGTCGCCAGCCGCCTGGTCGCCGACATGCGCGCGCGGAGGGTCGAGGCGATCATCTTCGCCACGCCCTTCCACCGCGAGATCGCCCTGAACGAGATGCTGGGACAGACCCCGACCGTGCTCGCCAACTGCTTCGAGGCCACGCCGCGCTATCCGCAGGTGGTGCCGGACGACGAGGCGGGCGGTCACGCGGCGGCGGCGGCAGTGCTGCAGGCCGGTCACCGCAAGATCGCCTTCCTGCAGCTGATCGAAGGGATGGTCGCGACCCGCCTGCGCCTGCAGGGTTTCCGGCGCGCGCTGCAGGAGCACGGCGTCGCGCCGCGCGCCGACTGGCTGCTGCACGGCGCCACCGAGGCCGAGGACGAATTCGCCCAGCTCGAATCGACGATCGACGGCCTGGTCGCCGGCACGGATCGCCCGAGCGCCATCCTGTGCGGCAACGACAAGATGGCGATGCGGGTGATCTTCATCCTGCAGCGTCGTGGCCTGCGCGTGCCCGAAGATGTGTCGGTGGTCGGCTTCGACGATTTCCGGTTGATCTCCGAGGCGCTCGATCCCGGCCTCACCACGGTCGCGCTGCCGTATCGCGAGATCGGCGAACTGGCGGCGCGCCAGGCCCTGGGCGGCGAGCAGGATGCCGGCATGGTGCGCGTGGCTTGCCGCCCCGTACTGCGCGGCACCCTGAGTGCGCCGGCGAAGGCGAAAGGCGCACGCCGATGAAGCTGGTACTGTCACCACTGCTCGCGATTTTCGCAAGTCATGCGCTGGCTGCCCCGGTCGAGATCAAGGCCTGGCGCCACGATACGGGCGATGCCGAGATGGTCGCCAGCGGCCGGATGGTCGAGCGCTTCAATCGCAGCCAGGATCGCTGGAAGGTGGTGGTCGAATCGATCCCGCAAGGTTCGTACACCGAATCGGTCACCGCCGCTTCGCTGGTGGGCCACCTGCCGTGCGTGATGACGATCGACCAGCCGGCGGTGCCCAATTTCGCCTGGGCCGGCAATATCCGCCCGCTGGACGACCTGCTGCCGGCGGCGGTGGTCGCGCCGCTGCTGCCGGGCGGCCGCGGCGTCTACGACGGCCGCCTGTACAGCGTCGGCCAGTTCGACGTGGTGCTGGCCCTGTTCGCACGGCGCTCGGCGCTGGCGCGCGAAGGCGTGCGCGTGGCCACCATCGAGCAGCCCTACACGGCCCAGGAACTGTATGCCATCGCCGCGAAAGCGAAGCGCGCCGGCCGCTACCGCTTTCCGCTCGACCTCAATGGCAAGGCCAAGGGTGAATGGGTCAGCTATGGTTTCTCTCCCTGGTTCCAGAGCGCCGGCGCCGACCTGATCGACCGCGCCGACTACCGGCGCGTGGACGGCGTGCTCAATGGCGCCCCCGCACTTGGCGTGGCGCGCTACTATGCGCGCCTGTTCAAGGAACGCCTGGCCGAACGCAACCCGGCCGACGAAAAGGGCTTCGAGCAGGGCCGCTCGCTGATCCAGTATACCGGCTCGTGGAAGGCGCGCGACTACGCCGAGCGTTTCGGCGACGACCTGGCGGTGATGCCGCCGCCCGATTTCGGCCATGGGCCGCGAGTCGGCGCCGCCTCGTGGCAGTGGGCGATCGCGCGCAATTGCCGCCATCCGGAAGGCGCCGCCGCCTTCCTGGCCCACGTGGTGTCGGCGCCCGAGATGGCCGCCATGTCCCGCGCCACCGGCCTGATTCCCGTGACGGAGGAAGCGGCGGCGCTCACCGAGCGCTATCGCCCGGGCGGCGAAGGCCGCATCTATTTCGATTTCACGGCCCGCTATGCAGTCCCGCGCCCGGCCACGCCGGCCTATCCCGCGATCTCGGCGGCCTTCGAGAAAGCCATGTCCGACCTGCGCGGCGGGAAGGATCCCGACGAAGCGATGGACGAGGCGGTCGAAGCGATCGAGTACGACATCGCCCGCAACAACGGTTATCGCAATATCCACGCACGAGAGGCGGCCCGCAAATGAAGACGATACTTGGTCGGGACCACCCGCTGGCGGTGAGCGGCTTCGCCGGGCCGGCATTGATCCTGTTCGGCGTGTTCGTGCTGCTGCCGCTGCTGCTGGCGGCGGCCGCCACCTTCACCAACCACCGCCTGGTGTCGCCCGAGCCCACCCGCTATATCGGGCTCGATAACTATACGCGGCTGCTGGCGCTGCAGGTGACGACGGTGGCGCCGCTGCGCGATGCGGCCGGCGACCTGCAGCGCGACGAAGAGGGACTGCGCTATCCGACCTGGCGCCAGGTGCGCCAGGCCCGGCCCGAACTGGCCGGCTACCGGCCGGCCTGGCAGTTCGAGCTCGGCGAGCGCCGCGTCGTGCTGGCGGCCACCGATCCGCTGTTCTACCGCTCGCTGATCAATACCTTCCTGTTCGCGCTGCTGGTGCTGCCGCTGCAGTGCGGCGTGGCGCTCGGGCTGGCGCTGCTGGTCAACCAACGGATGGCTGGCCGCATCTTCTTTCGCACCGTGTATTTCGCGCCGGTGGTCACCTCGATGGTGGTGGCCTCGATCGTGTGGTCGTTCATGCTCAATACCGATCGTGGCCTGGTCAATGAGCTGCTGCGCGCGCTCACCGGCAATCCGGACGCCGGTCCCGACTGGCTGGGCGAAAGCAGCCACGCGCTGCTGGCGATCGCCATCATGTCGGCCTGGCAGGGCGCCGGCTTCCAGATGCTGGTGTTCCTGGCCGGCCTGCAGTCGATCTCGTCGGAGCTGTACGAGGCCGCCACGCTGATGGGCGCCAATGCCTGGCAGCGCTTCGTTCACGTCACCCTGCCGGGCCTGCGCAACACCATTGTCTTCGTGCTGGTGTCGACGATGCTGATGGCCTTCGGCCTGTTCACGCAAGTCGACGTGATGACCTCGGGCGGGCCGCTCGATTCGACCACCACCGTGGTCTACCACGCGGTGCGCAGCGGCTTCCGGCAGCAGGATATCGGTTATGGCTCGACCATCACCGTGGTGTTCTTCGGCATCGTGCTGCTGGTGTCGCTGCTGCAGCGCGTTTTGCTGGCGAAAGGAGCAAACAAATGACCATGCTGTTTCACCGCACTTTGCTGCGCCTGCCGATGCTGCTCGGGATGTGCGCGCTCGGCGTCGTGTTCGCGACTCCCTTGCTGTTCATGTTCGCGGCCTCGTTCAAGCACGACGACGCCATCTTCGCCAACCTCGCCAGCTGGACCAGCTATGTGCCGGACGCCGGCTGGTCGCTGGCCAACTACACCGCCATTTTTGAACGCAGCAACCTGCCGCTGTTCCTGCTCAACTCGACCATCATCGCGGCGCTTGTGGTGGTGGGCGGCATCCTGGTCAACAGCATGCTGGCCTTCTCGCTCAGCCGCATGCGCTGGCGCGGCCGCGGCGCCGTGCTGTCGGTGGTGGTGGCAATGATGGTGATCCCGTTCGAGGTGATCGCGATCCCGCTGCTGTCGCTGGTCGCTCGGCTGCCGTGGCCGGGCTTCGAGGCCGGCGTGCTGACCTGGCAGATGGGCTGGTTCAACAGCCTGCACGTGCAGATCATTCCCTTCCTGGCCAATGCCTTCTGCGTTTTCCTGTTCTATCAGTTCTTCCGCGATATCCCGCCGGAGCTCGACGAGGCGGCCAAGATGGACGGCGCCGGTCCCTGGGCGCTGTTCTTCCGGATCATCCTGCCCAATAGCGGGCCGGTGATCGCCACCGCCGCCATCGTGCTGTTCATCGCGGCCTGGAACCAGTACCTGTGGCCGATCATGGTGGTGCAGGGCGAGGCCGCGCGGCCGGTGCAGCCGGGCATCCAGCAATTCTTCGGGCGCTCCAATTCCTGGGGACAGATCATGGCCTACGCGTCGGTGGTGACGCTGCCGGTGTTGGCGGTCTTCCTCGCATTCCAACGCCAGTTCGTCGCCTCGGTGGCGGGTTCCGGCATCAAGGGCTAAGGCCCCACTTTTACTCTCGCTAACCACCATGACACTGAGCATCGACGACAAATTCATCTGGGACTTCTGGCACTTCGAGGAGGACGGCGAACAGCACCTGTTCATGCTCCAGGCCGACCGCGCCATCGGCAACCCCGACCTGCGCCACTGGAACGTCTCGGTCGGCCACGCCGTCTCGCGCGACCTGCGCCACTGGGATTACCGGGGCACCGTGTTCCAGCCGTCGGCCAGCCCGGCCTGGGACGATTTCACCACCTGGACCGGTTCGGTGATCCGCGCCGAAGGCTGCTACCACCTGTTCTATACCGGCACCAGCCGCAGCGAGGACGGCATGCGCCAGCGCATCGGCCACGCCACCTCGCACAGCATCGACGGCCCGTGGACGCGGGTCGGCGACGGCCTGGCGCTCGACCTCGACGAACGCTACTACGAAGAATTCGCCGAAGGCAGCTGGCACGACCGCGCGCTGCGCGACCCATGGGTGCTGCCCGAGAAGATCGATGGCGCCTACCATATGTTCTTCACCGCGCGCCGCAGGGACGGCGAAAAATACGAGCGCGGCGTGATCGGCCACGCTGTCTCGACCGACCTGCTGCACTGGGAAGCGACCGCGCCGGTGTACGCGGGCGGCCACTACGGCCAGCTCGAGGTGCCGCAGGTATTCGAGCGCGACGGCCGCTGGTTCTGCACCTTCTGCAATGTGCGCGAACACTGGTCCGAAGCCCAGCGCGCAAGTCACGGCGGCGGCGTGTCCGGCACCCACTACCTGGTGGCGGATCACCCGCTCGGGCCATGGACGCCGGACGAAGGCTTCCTCGACGGCGACGTGCCGTGCCGGCGCTATGCCGGCAAGATCCTGCGCGATCCCGTCACCGGCAAGGACTGCCTGATGGCTTTCCTCGATACCGGCGCGGACGGCCAGTTCGTCGGCCAGATCGGCGATCCGATCCCCCTGGTCCTGGAAAATGGATGCTATCGGCTGGATGATTCGGCCGGTCAGGAATGACAACGATAGACAACAACTAGGCCGCCGGCGAGTGGCCATCTGAACGATTAAGGAGACCTGGTGAAACCATTCCTGAAGACTAGCCTGGCGCTGCTTCTGGCCTTGTCGGCATCGACAAGCGCCATGGGCGCAACGATCGCCGCCTGGAGCCTGGACGAGGGCCGCGGCCGCGACACGCTCGAGGCGGTGTCCAAGCGCCGCGACCCGGTGAGCTTCGTGTTCAACGAAGCCCGCTACAAGCCGAACTCGGCCCCGCAATGGCGTGCTGCAAGCGCTTGCATCAAGAACGGCTGCCTGCTGTTCGACGGCTACTCGACCGATATCGAGGCGCCCGGCCTGTCGGAGAAGCAGCTAGCGGCCGGCTGGACCGTCAGCGTCTGGGTCGCGCCGCATGCCTTCGAATGGGGCGATGGCGGCCAGTACTCGGGCTTCCTGAGCCAGTATGACGAGCAGGCCAAATCCGGTTTTTCGTTCGGCATGTACCGCTTCGGCGCCTGGGGCATCAAGCTCGGTTTCGGCGCCTCTGAATTCGACCTGCGCGTGAACGATCGCAAGCTGCCGAAAGACCGCTGGTCGCACGTGGCGGCCAGTTATGAACCACGCAGCCGGCGCGTCCAGCTCTTCCTCGATGGCGAACTGGTGGCGAGTGGCGCCGCACCGAAGGACGGCGCCTTCGCAATGCCGGCGCGCGGCCTGACGATCGGCCGCCATTCCGAACCGCGTAAGGTCGCCGACGTATTCGAGATGAATACCTTCCTCGGCCTGATGGACGAGGTGCGCATCGAGGCTGGTGCGCGCACTGCGGCGACGGTCGTGGCCGCGATGCGCGCCGACCTGGCCGCGCGCGGTGGCAAAGCGCCGCAGTTGTCCCGCGCCGACCTCACGATCGATGCGTCCGTGTTCGCCGGCGACCGCCACCGCCCGCAGTACCACGCGATGCCCGATTTCGGCTGGATGAACGAGCCGCACGGGGCGTTCTACTACCAGGGCCAGTACCACCTGTTCTTCCAGAAGAATCCGTTCGGCCCGTTCTGGCACCAGATCCACTGGGGCCACTGGGTCAGTCCGGACATGGTGCACTGGCGCGAGCTGCCAATGGCGCTGGCGCCGGAAGACGATACGCTGGCGCCGGACGGCATCTGGTCCGGCAGCGCGACCTACAGGAAGGACGGGACGCCGCTGCTGTTCTTCACGGCCGGTAACGATTCGGCGCCGGTGCGCGAGCGCAGCGGCGTAGCCTGGCCAAGCAATCCCGGCGATCCTGATCTGGTGCGGTGGGAAAAACATCCGGCGCCGGTGACCGTGCAGGAAGAAGGCAACGGCAGCAAGGGCGATTTCCGCGACCCCTTCGTGTTCCGCGACGAAGCGGGCGACCGCTGGTTCCAGCTGGTCGCTTCGCGCGAACCGGGCCGCAGTGGCACCGCGCTGGTCTACGAATCGACCGACCTGATGAACTGGAAAGCGCGCGGGCCGCTGTTCACGATCGATCCGACCAAGTATCCCGCCTTCGACCGCACTTGGGAGCTGCCCTTGCTGCTGCCGATCGGGAAGGGCAGGGACGGCCGCCCGCGCCACGCCTTCCTGGTCGACGTCAAGGCGCAGGCCTATTACTGGACCGGCGTGTTCGACGCCGACAGCGCGCGCTTCATTCCCGACAGTGAGGCGCCGCGCGTGTTCGACCTGGGCGAAAACCATTTTTCGGGTCCGAGCGGCTTCGTCGACCCGAAGACCGGACGTAGCATCGTGTTCTCGATCGCCCAGGGCCAGCGCACCGCGCGCCAGGAATGGGATAGCGGCTGGGCCCACAATGCCGGCCTGCCGATCGAGCTGACCATCGGCGCCGACGGCGACCTGCGCCTGGCGCCGATCGCCGAGCTGGCCGGCCTGCGCCAGGAACTGCTGCTCGACCTGGTCGATGTGACGGCTGAAACCGCGGCGGCGCGCCTGGCCAGCATCCAGGGCGACCTGCTCGAAGTCGAGCTGGAACTGGCGCCTGCGGCAGGCAGCAAGGCCCCGCGCGGCGTGGTGCTGCGCAAGACGCCGGACGATGCCGAGCGCACGATCCTGGCGATCGATCAGGCCAATCAACGCTTCGAGGTCGACCGCACCCGCACCACGCTCGATCCGGAAGCGCGCTCGCGCGGCGTGCAGGGCGGCGCCTTCGATGCGCATGGCGAGCACCTGCGCCTGCGTGTCTTCCTCGATCGCTCGATGGTCGAGGCTTACCTGAACGAACGCAAGAGCATCACCAGCCGGGTCTATCCGAGCCGGCTCGACGCGACCGGCCTGGCCTTGATATCGGCGCCGGGCGACCGCATCGTGAAGCTCAGGGTCTGGCGCATGGGGGCGGCGAACGGCAAGCCGGTCGTTCCCGCGCAGCCGGCCGGTGCGGCACCTTAACCGAGGAACATCAGCATGGCATCCATTACGCTGGCCGGCGTCGGCAAGGCCTATCCCGGCAAGAGCAGCAAGCACATCCTCGAGAACATCGATTTCACTATCGGCGACGGCGAATTCGTCGTGCTGGTCGGTCCGTCGGGCTGCGGCAAGTCGACCGTGCTGCGCATGATCGCGGGGCTCGAAGAAATCAGCGCCGGCGAGATCCGCATCGACGGCGAACGGGTCAACGAGACTCCGCCGGCGCGGCGCGGCCTGTCGATGGTGTTCCAGAACTACGCGCTGTATGCGCACATGAGCGTGTTCGAGAACATCGCCTTCGGCCTGCGCCTGGCGAAGGTGCCGAAGGCCGAGATCAAGGTCGCGGTGCACGAAGTGGCGCGCATGCTCCAGCTCGAGCACCTTCTGGAGCGCCGCCCGCCGCAACTGTCGGGCGGCCAGCGCCAGCGGGTGGCGATCGGCCGCGCCATCGTGCGCAAACCCCGCGCCTTCCTGTTCGATGAACCGCTATCGAACCTGGACGCGGCCCTGCGCGCCGATATGCGGGTCGAGATCGCCCGCCTGCACAAGCAGCTCGGAGCGACCATGGTCTATGTCACCCACGACCAGGTCGAGGCCATGACCCTGGCCGACCGTATCGTGGTGCTGGGCCCATCCGGCGTGCAGCAGATCGGCGCGCCGATGGCCCTGTACGAACGGCCGGCCAATGTCTTCGTCGCCGGCTTCATCGGCATGCCGAAGATGAACCTGGTCGAAGCCGCGCTCGATGCCTCCGGCCGGCTGGGGCTGGGTGGGGCGGCGCTCGACTGGACGCGGTTCGACGCCGCCGGCCAGTCGGTCACCGCCGGCATCCGTCCCGAACACCTGGCGCCCGATCCGGACGGTCCGCTGCGCGGCGCCGTGGTGCTGGTCGAGCGGCTGGGGTCCGAGTCGCATGTGCACCTCGAGGTGGCCGGCCTGTCCAGGCCCCTGGTGGTGTCGGTCAAGGATGCGCCGCCGGCCCTCGGCAGCGCCTGGGCGGTGCGGCCCGTAGCCGGCGCGTTGCACGTGTTCGGGCCTGACAGCGCGCGCATCGAGCCGCAGGCGCCGGGCGCCATCCAACTCAACGGTTTCAACAGTCATTCGGAGGTTGCATGATAGTCGTATGTGGCGAAGCATTATTCGATGTCTTCGCGCAGCAGGAGGTGGCGGCCGGCATCGAACTGTCCGCGCGCCAGGGCGGTTCTCCCTTCAACCTGGCCATCGGCCTGGCGCGTCTGCAGGCACGCGCGCAGTTCTTTGGCGGGCTGTCGCAGGACATGTTCGGCCGCAAGCTGCATGCGGCGCTGCAGGGCGAGGGCGTGAACCTGGACGCCGCGCCGCGTCCCGATGCCGCCTCGGCCCTGGTGATGGTGAGCGTCGACGACAAGGGCGTGCCGCACTATGCTTTCTATGGCAACGAGACCGCCGAGCGCATGGTGCATCCGGCCGACCTCGAACTGGTGGCGCGCGACGCCCAGGCCATCCACGTCGGCTCCTACTGCATGGTGGTGGAGCCGGTCGCCTCGACCCTGCGCGCACTGGTCGAACGCCAGCGCGGCCGCAGCCTGGTCGTCTACGACCCCAATGTGCGGCTGACGATCGAGCCCAGCGTCGACCGCTGGCGCGAGGCCCTGCGCTGGATGCAGGAGCGCGCCGACGTGCTCAAGGTAAGCGACGAAGACATCCACGCCCTGTATCCGGGCCTGGCAGTGTCGGACTTCGTCGAGCGCGCGCTGGAGGCCGGCGTGGCGCTGGTGGTGGTCACCCGCGGCGAGCAGGGCGTGGTCGCGGCGACCCGCGCGCTGCCGGCCTTCACGCTGCCGGCGGTGCCGGTGACGGTGGTCGACACCGTCGGCGCCGGCGACACCTTCCAGGCCGGCCTGCTGGCCTGCCTGCAGCGCGCCGGGCGCCTGACGCGCCAGGCGGTGCAGGACATCGGCGCCGACGAACTGCGCGCGGCGCTGGCGTTCGCGGCGCGCGCCGCCGCCATCACCTGCTCGCGGCGCGGCGCCGACCTGCCGTATCTGAACGAAGTCATGCCTGTCGCCGGACCGGCGGCGCCAGGTGCGGTCTAGCGGTGTCCGGCGTGCTTCGGTCGGTCGCTCATGACAACGATGGACAGCAGGTCCCCGTCGTGAGCACCGCAGAAGTTCTTGAACATAAAAGACGACTATAAAACCCATCTCAGGAGACGCTTTCATGCCTTACACAATTTCATCCTATATCGGCCGTTCAGCGGCCCTGGTCATCGGCCTGGTGCCGGCCCTGGCCTTCGCCCAGCAGCAAGCCGCCAGCGCCGCCGCGGCCGAGGCCCAGGCCCAGGCCGAAGACGGCACCGCCGTCGTCATCGTCACCGGCGTGACCCAGACCACCAGCAAGAAGAACGCGACCTTCTCGATCAATACGATCAGCGCCGACGAGATGCAGCGCCTGGCGCCGATCAGCACCGCCGACCTGCTCGGCAACCTGCCCGGCATTTATGCCGAGGGAAGCACGGCCGGCGAAGCCGGCAACAACATCACGGTGCGCGGCCTGCCGGTGGCCGGGGGCTTCCGCTTCTCGCCACAGCTGATCGACGGGCTGCCGGCGTATGAAGAACCCGAAGTGCCGTTCACGAATAACGACGTGCTGGTGCGCGACGACCTGATGACCGAAGCGGTGGAGGCGGTCAAGGGCGGCCCCGGTGGCATCCTGTACTCGAACGGCCTGGGCGCCACCGTCAACCACATCACCCGCACCGGCGGCAAGAGCCTGGAAGCGGGCTACAAGATCGAATACGCCGACTACGGCTTCTGGCGCCACGACGCCTTCGTGTCGGGCCCGATCAACGACAATATCACCGGCGCGATCGGCGGCTTCTACCGCCGCAGCGACGGCATCCGCGATACCGGCTACACGGCCGACCAGGGCGGCCAGTTGCGCGGCAACCTGATCTTTACCAGCGACGACAAGCGCACCACACTGCGCCTCGACGGCCACTACCTGAACGACCGCACCGCCTTCTACCAGAACCTGCCGATCTCGGTGCCGCGCTTCACCCAGAGCGGCACCCCGGCCAACCCGACGGTGTTGAACAACGATTCAATCGAACCGCTCGGCATCGACTTCGGCCACGGCACCACGGCCTCGCCCTACAACCGCCGCTTCACCATGCTCGGTGAATACGGCAGCCGCGAGATCGACCAGGCCGACGGCCTGCATCCGAACTTCAGGATGTTCAGCGCCAAGGCGACCCACGTGCTCGATTCGGGCGTGAGGCTGTCGGCCAACCTGCGCCACACCGGCGGCGGCAGCGGCTTCAACGCCGTCTTCACCGGCAACGACACGGCCGGCGCCAGCAACTTCCTGAATGCGCGCTACCAGAACGACGTGATCTCGCCGGCCCACGGCGCGGCCCTGAACTGCAATCTCGACAACGCCAAGCTGCTGGGCTACTTCAACGTGCCCGCCAACGGCGCCTGCGCGGCCTTCGCCAACATCAGCCGCGAAGACTTCATCCGCAACTACGCCAAGGCCAGCGGCGTGCAGGGACGCTGGACCAACGATGGCTCGACGGTCGCGAGCGACGCCTACCTCAATTTCCTGATCCCGTACATCGCCAAGATGGACGCCAGTAGCAATGTGCTGGACCTGCAAGCGCAAAAGACCTTCCAGGCCGCCGGCACCCACGACGTGACCTTCGGCGTGTACGGCAGCCGCTACACCTATGACGTCAACTTCCAGACCGGCCTCCTGGTGGGCGAAAGCGCGGCGCGCAGCCGCCTGGCCGACCTGATCGCGGTCGACGCCAACGGCCAGCAGGTAGGGCCGTCGCTGACGCTGGGCGGCGCCATCCTGCCGGGCTGGAACGGACACCTGGCCGACTTCAAGGGCGACGGCAGGGCGGTGTACCTGCTCGACCATTGGGAAACGATGAATAAACGCCTGCGCATCGATGCCGGCGTGCGTTATCAAAGCCTGGACGCGCACGTGGTGCGCCGCAACCGCGAGACGGCGGTCGACCTGACCCCGGCCGACGTCGTGGTCGGTTCGACCGGCGATACGACGGCCGACAACGAGGTGTTCTTCCCCTCCGCCGCGCGCACGCTGAAGAAGAAGTTCGATGCGGTCGGCTGGTCGATCGGCGCCAACTACAGCATCAGCCGGCCGCTGGCGGTGTATGCGCTGGCATCGAGCTCGTTCCGCCTGCCGAGCGTGGGCGACCTGGTCGACCTGAGCGCGGCCGGCACCATCAGCGCCAACGGCCAGCCGGTCGACATCGACGCGGTCGAGCGCATCCGCCAGTACGAGGGCGGGGTGCGCTACATGACGCGCGAATTCGGCGGCTCGGTGGCGGTCTTCTACAACAAGTTCTCGCCGCGCAGCGCGGTGAACATCTACCGCGATATCGAGTCGGCCCAGTGCTCGGCGATCGGCGGCGTCACCCAGATCAATTCCTGCCCCGAGGTGGCGCAGCTGTACAAGCGCGGCGTCGAGAACGTCGGCGCCGAGGTTGAATTGATGTACCGGCCGCGGCTGGTCGAGGGCCTGGAGCTGAAAGGGAGCTTCCTGGTGCAGCAGCCGAAGATCGAGGGCGCCAACTACACCTTCACGCAAGAAGACAAGACGCCGGACGGCGTGATCACCGGCTACCACTACGTGCAGGTGAGCGAGGACGGCCGCCGCCCGCGCCGCCTGGCCAAGTTCATGGCCAACTTCACGCCCTCGTACGACCTGCGCGCCCTGACCGGCCTGCCGCTGACGATCTACGGCCAGTACCAGTACACGGGCGACCGCTTCTCGGAGGCGACCGATACCAACGTCACCCTGCTGCCGTCGTACAGCATCATCAACCTGGGTGCGCAGTACGAGGTCACCCCGCGCCTGATGGCGCAGGTACACGTGGCCAACCTGCGCGATTCGCTGACCTTCACCGAAGGCGACCCGCTGTTCAACGACCTGCTGTCGCCGGACGGGACGCGTAACCGGGGCGTGGCGCGGCCGCTGTTCGGGCGGACGATTCGCGCCAGCCTGACATACAGGTTCTGAGTGGTGTAGTATCAGAGAGCCTGGCCCGGCAGGGAGGATTCGCTGCTGGCGCGCCTGGCTCGCGAGATACCGCGGACAATCCAGTGGAGGCGACATGTCGAGCAATGCCTGCAATAGCCATGCCGGAAAGCTGTCGGAATCGGACCTGTTGGCCGCGCTGCAATCCTACGGCGGCGAACAGGCCCGGCATGTGGCGCGCAATCCGAAGCTGCTGAAGTCGACCTTCGATCTGCTCAGGGCGGTGCAGTCTGCCAATGCCCTGGGGGGCGCGTCGGCGATGGCGAGCGGTTTCAGCGCCGCGACGAGGGCCGCCGGCGCCGAGCCGGCCGTGCAGCGCAGTGCCCGCGCCACGTCCTTCGTCGTGGGGACGTTCAAATCCACGATGGACATGAGAAGGGTATTCAGCCTGACCTCGACCGGCGCGGTGCTGGTGTATGTGGGCGCGACGGGAATCCAGAAGACGGGCATGGCCGCTTCGCTGGCCGGCGATGACAGCGAGCAGGCAAAATGCATCGGGGCGCTGATGGAGCTGGCCGGCTCCGCGGGTGTGGCGGTCGTCAGTGCGCCGACAGGAATACTGCTGACATTGACGCTTGCCTCCCTGACCGCCTCGGCGATCAATGCAAGCTTTGCCTGCACATCGGTGAAATGAGCCTCACTGCCCGCGCGCCGCTGCTCCGGGCGGCGCGAATTGGAAGCGCCAGGCCAGGCTGTATCGCGATCGGCCTGGCGCCACCGGGCATGCTGTGCTGCTATAGCACGAAGTTCAATGCCAGGACGATGCCCTCGCGAACGTCCCGTAGATCCCGGGTTTGCTGGGCGGTGTCGGCGTAGCCATCCGTCTTGACGGTCTGGGTCCGGTACCCGAGCGCAGCGTTTAGGCCCGCGCCGTTCGCGTTGCTGAAAATCGGATAGCTGAGGCCAATCTCGCCGATCACATAACTGCCATCGGTTTTGGAGGAGGCCATGGCAGGGTCGGCAAACCGCAGCTTCAGACGCGCGGGGCCGTAGCCAGCCTGGACATACAGGCGCAGCTTGTCGTGCACGGCAAAGCTTCCCACCGCTCCCAGGATCACGCCCTTGGCCTTGGTTTCGACAAATGGCACACGTCCCGGCGCGATGCCCAGGCTGGTTTCGCGAGTTTCCGTCGCGTCCTTGTAACCAATCGCGAGGCCGATTTCCGGTGTCACCGCATAGCCGACGGTGATGTCGCTCTCGCGGCGTTTGAAATGATCGGTGCGTGAAGTGATCAGGTTTTGTCCGGTCGGCGTGAGCACCGAGCTGGAATTGACCCGGAAATCGCTTTTGAATTCGCCATGATTCACGGAAGCGAAGAACTTGCCGTAGCTGACACCGAGTTGAGGCAAGATGCTGGTGCGCGTCGTCCCTTCGACCGCATTGACGCTGTCCCCAAGCGCCGGGCTGCCGTCCGGATTGATGCCGCTATATACGGAAGGCATATAGGACAGCCACTCCGCATGCCAGGCTTTGGCGCCGATGGTAAATCGAGCGGTAGGAGAAGTTGTCTGCGCCTGTGCTGCCGAGCAGCCGAGAATACCTAGAAATACTGGCAATGCAATTACTGCGTTCTTGATCTTCATGGAATCCCTTATGTCATTTTAATTATTGATATCAAAAAGCAGGTACGACTGAAATAGGTGGCGCTTTCTTCTCCGGCGGCTTGATCGCCCTGGTTGCCAACTCCTGGTTCGTGGCTTCTACTTTCGCCTGCTGCAGGGCCAGGGACTTGCGCATCTGTTCAACTTCTTCCTGCTTGCGCTGCAGGCCAAGGCGCACGGCTTCGAGCTCCTTGAATTTTTCGGTGGAGGCCTTGAGCTCGTTATCGAGCCGGACGACCTCACGTTCGCGCTGCGAGACTTCGGCCTGCCGGCGCTGGAGTTCTTCCTGTTGTGAAGCGACGTTATCGAGGCCTTGGCGGAGTTTGTCGAGCTCCTGGCGCTTGGCCAGCAACTGGGCTTGCTGGGCATCCAATTCGGCCTGCTTGGCCCTGGTTTGCGCGATGGTCGCCTGCAGCCGATCCAGCTCTGCCTTTTTAGCCGCCAGCAAACCGTCGTCGGGAGCCGGTTGCGCGGTAGCGCAACCGCCAAAGCAGAATTTTTCGGTGAACGAGCTCGTGATTTGAGGATCCTGCTGCAGCCGCACCCGGCTGGCGTCGGCACGCGTTCCACTGCCGACTGCCTTGAGCATTTCCTCGATCGACTGCCTCGGTACCGGCAGGTGCTGGAGCAGGTTCTTGGTGAACGTGCCGTTCCGGCCCTCGCCATCGAATGAAGTCTGCCCGGCGCCGGTGGACATCGTAATGATGCTGTTACGCGGTGCGTACAATTGCGACGCCAGCCCCATCATCGGGACATAGCCACGAATCGGATTGGAAAACGGATTATCGCGGCAGGCATCGATGAAAAAGATGTTGAGTGCTGCCTGGCGAGTTTCCAGCTCGCTCATCAGGTAATTGATCTGGATACTTTCATCTTCGATATCCGTCTTGGTGCGCGCCTGGGCATTCACCGGGATCAGGTAATTGATGCCGTCCACCTGCAAGCCATGGCCGGCATAGTAGAACAGCGCGACTGTCCGCTGATTGATCTTGCCCGTGAATTCGAACACTGCGTCCTTGAATTCCCGCTTGGAAGCGACGTCCAGCTTGCAAATGACTTCGAATCCAAGTTTCTTGAGCGCCGCGCACATATCGGTCGCGTCATTGCCGGAATTCTTTAACGGCGCCGCTTCGACATAGCGCGCATTACCGATGACCAGCGCAATCTTCGATTCGGCATCGAGCACGCGGGCAGCCCTGCTGCCGGGCTCGGCGCATGCGTGTGTCATTCCAAGAAATGCCAGCAATGCCAGCAGCAACCACTCACGTGAGGTCATCATGCCTGATACCAGATAAACAGCCAATCGATCAGCAGACGTCGTGATTATGAAATTATCACGCCTGTATGCTGATAGCAAGATAAGTTAAAGAAAATGCCACCAATGGAGTGGTACTGTGATGCACTGTTGTTAATGTGCGTGCAGGCAGCGATCGAACGTGGTTTCTGCGCGCGGCCAGAGTGACTACACGTCACACCGATCGCCGCGCGCTGACAGCCGCCCTGGCTCAGTTCGAGCGCTGCTCGAACAGATAGTCGCCGCCGGCCTGGTGCCCGGCCGCGGTCAGCGAACCATACTTCGGCGTCTGCGGGAATTCCTTGCGCACCCCCGCCTGGACGTCGGCAAACACCGTGCTGCCCGGCGTCCAGGCCGTCACCGTGTTCACCACCTGCATCAGGTTCCAGGCGAAGATCGAGTGGCCGCCCTTGCCCTCGTCGGCCACCGGCTCGTCGCCGCCCGAGGACAGCACTACCACCGAGCGCTTGGCCAGCACGTCGTCGGCGGTCACGTTCTTGCCGACCGCGCCCAGGCCTTCGCGCGCGAAGGCGCCCGAATAGCAGCTGTCCGAGATCAGGGTCATCTGCTTCGAGCGCATGCTCGACAGCAGCTGGGCGATGTCGCTGTTCGAGATCCAGCCTTTCGGATCGCTGGCCATCGAATCCGCGGCCAGCCAGTAGCCGGCGCCGTTTTCTTCCAGCGAGTAGCCGTGGCCGGCGAAATAGATCACCACGCTGTCGTTGCCGCCGACTTCGGCCGCCAGGTTGTTGAGCATGCCGATGATGCCGGCCTTGTCCGGATTCTTCGCCACGCGCACCTCGTAGCCGAGCTTTTCGGCGAACACGCGGCCGACGCCGTCGGCATCCGGAATCGCGTTCTCGAGCTGCGGGATGTCCTTGTCGCCATAGCTGTTGATGCCGACCAGGACCGCGATCTTGCGCTCGATCTGCGGCAGGCTGGCGTGACGGGCGCGGGCGCCGGCGGCCGGGGCGGCGGCATTGGCGACGCTGGCTGCCTGGTCGCGCGCCGCGTGCAGCAGGGCCAGCTGGGCCTGGGTGATGCGGCAGGTGCCGGCGCGGGCTTCCTCGGCCGTGGCGCAGGGCTGGACGTCGGCCAGGCTGGGATCGATCGAGAGCTTGTAGACCGCGTCGGCGAACAGCTTGCGCTTGAAGTCGCGGCGCTGGGCCATCAGGGCCGCCAGCTCGTTCTGGTTCATCGCGCCGATCTGGAGCGGGGCGAAGGCGCGCTCCGCGGCCGGGTTGGAGCGGTCGAACAGCGCGCCGCTGATGGCGCGCGGATCGATGGTCGGCAATGCCTCGCGCACGGCGCTGTTGATGGCTTGCGTGCCGGCCTCCTGGGCGCGCTGCTGCGGCGCCCCGGCCGGGATGCCCGGCCGCAGTTCGAGCGCGGTCGCATTCGCGGGCGCCTGCACCAGCACGTAGTTCTGCGACGACAGGCCGCCGCCATAGATCGGATGCGCGCCGGGCGCCGTCACGGGATTCACCGGCGAAGTCCACTGCAGCTCGCCGCTGGTCGAGTTGGCGAGGTTGTCACCGCCCTTGAAGCCGGTGACGGTGCCGCCCAGCGCATTGCCGGCCAGGCCGCCGAGCGAGGTGCCGGGATTGGCCTGGTAGACCAGGGTCGCCGGCGTGATCGTGCCGACGTTGCCGCTGGCGCTGGCCACGACCCGGTTCGTCGCGCCGCCCAAGGCGACGCCGCCAACCCGGTAGTTGGACGCGGCCTCGCCACTGATCTCGAATTCTCCGCTGGCCGTGACCAGCTTGCCCTGGCCGGCATTGCCGTCGGCGAAGCTGCCCTGGGCCGGGCCGCGCACCGCCAGCCGGTCGCCGGCCACCACGCCCTGGAGGGCGAAGCCGTCGGCGGCCAGGCTGGCGCCGGTGGTGGCATCGTATTCCCTGCTCACCGCGCCGGTCACCACGATGTCGAGGGAGCGGTGGGTCACGTCGGCGCTGGCGGTGGCGGGCAGGTCGACCCGGTAGTTGGCGGCGTCGGCGCCGGCCAGCGCGCCGCTGACAGTCACCGTCTTGCCGGCGCCGACGTTGCGTGTATCGAATTCGCCGCTGGCCGTGAGCGACACCTCATCGCCGGCCACGGCGCCGGCCAGCGTGCCCTCGACCGTCGCGTCGCGCGAGCCGTCGTAGACCTTGTCCAGCGCCTGCAGGCCGCTGACGGCAATCTGGCGCGGGGTGATGCTGGCGCGCAGGTCGGCCGGGGCATCCAGTGTGTAGTTGCCGGCGTCGGCGCCGCCCAGCAGGGCGCCGGACACCGTCACGGTCTTGCCGGCGCCGGCATTCTTGTCGGAGAACTGGCCGGTGGCGCCGTCGAGGCTGACGCTGTCGCCGGCCAGCACGCCGCTCAGGCTACCGGTCAGGGTCGCGTCGCGGGTGCCGTCGTACACCTTGTCCAGCGCCGCCAGGCCGCTGGCCGAGATCGCGCGCGGCGTGATATTGGCCTGCGCAGTGCCCGAGCCGGCGCCGTCCAGCCGGTAGTTGCCGGCGTCGGCGCCGCCCAGTACGCCGCCGGTGATGGTCACGGTCTTGCCCTGGCCGGCGTTCTTGTCGTCGAACAGGCCGCTGGCGCCATCCAGGCGCACGCTGTCGCCGGCCAGCACGCCGGACAGGGCGCCAGACACGGTGGCGTCGCGGGTGCCGTCGTAGACCTTGTCCTGCGCGCTCAGGCTTGACGCGGCAATGGCGCGCGGGGTGATGCTGGCGCGCACGCTGCTGCCAGCGGCGAGCCGGTAGTTGCCGGCATCGGCGCCGCCGAGCGTTGCGCCGCCCACCGTCACTACCTTGCCGGCGCCGGCGTTCTTGTCCTCGAACAGGCCGGTGGCGCCGGTCAGGTTCACGCTGTCGCCCGCGAGGACGCCTGCCAGGGACCCGCCGATGGTCGCGTTGCGGGTGCCGTCGTAGACCTTGTCCTGCGCGCTCAGGCCGGACGCATCCAGCAGGCGCGGGGTGATGCTGGCGCGCGCCACGAGCGGCCCGTCGGCCAGCACGTAGTTGCGGGCGTCCTCGCCGCCCAGGGCGCCGCCGCTGATCGTGACCGCCTTGCCGGCGCCGGCGTTCTTGTCGTCGAACAGGCCGCTGGCGCCGACCAGGCGCACGTCGTCCTCGCCCAGCGCGCCCGACAGGGCGCCGGTCACGGTCGCGGCGCGGCTGCCGTCATACACCTTGTCCAGCGCCGCGAGGCCAGCGGCGCCGATGGTGCGCGGCGTGATGTCGGCTTCCAGCACGATCTCGCCCAGCACGTAGTTGGCGCCGTCCGCGCCGCCCAGGGCGCCGCCCGTGACGGTCACGGTCTTGCCGGCGCCGACATTCTTGTCGGCGAACAGGGCGCTGGCCCCGAGCAGGCTGACGTCGTCGTCGCCGACGATGCCCGACAGGGTGCCGCTGAGGGTGGCGTTGCGGGTGGCGTCGTAGACCTTGTCGAGCGCCGCCAGGCCGGTCGCCGTGAGCTGCTTCGGCGTGATGTCGGCCACGTAGCGGGTGCCGGCGCCGTAGACGCGCTGGCCGGTCGTGGTGGTGAGGGCGAACGGCGGCTCGCTGTCTCCGATCGACACGGTCTTGTCGAGACCCGCGTTGCGGTCTTCGAATTCGCCGACGAACGACCCTTCGCCCATTTGTTCCACCGCGAAGCCGGGCGCTGCGTCGTGCGACAGCGCCTGCGAGAAGTCGGCGCGGGTGCCGCCGTTGTACTCGCGCCGGGCGTCGACCTTGATCTCGACGTCCATATCGTCGCGCACGATGACGCCGTGCACGCCGGGGCCCGATTGGGCCAGTTCGGTGCCGTCGCCGTAGCCTGCGCCGACCTGCACGAATTGGTAGCCGAGGCGGTCGAATTCCTCGGCCATGAAGGCTTCGGGCACCGAATCGAGGTAGACCAGCCAGCGGCTGCGCGACGCGTCCAGCTCGCTGCCGGAGGTGTCGAGGGTAGCGCTGGAGAGCACCAGGGCGTGGTCGTCCCAGGCGCTAGATGCCAGCCGCGAATCGGTCAGCGTGATGCCGTTGGTGGCGTGTACGCCCAGCCTGCCGCCCGCTTCGAGGACCGAGCCGTTGGTGATCGAGACGTTGGCGCCCGAGATCGCGATCGCGCCGCTGCCCCAGTCCCAGCCGGTCGCGATCGACACCCCGTTGAGCGTGACGCTGCGGCCGCTCAGGAGCAGGTTCCCGCTGCCGATATCGATCTGGACGCCGGGTTCCAGCCGCAGGTCGCCGCTGCCGCTTTCGTCGGCGTCGGCGATCATCGATATCTGCGTCGAATAGGCGCCGAAGCCGATCCGGACGTCGCTGTCGACGTCGATATCGTTGTCCGCTTCCAGCTCGAGCGCCGGACCGGAGCCGGGTGCGTCGCCGATCTCGATGCTGGCCGCGACCCGGATGTTGCCGCTCTGCGCCTGCGGGCCATGGCCGCCGGCTTTCAGCTTGACCCGCATGCCGTCGCCGAGCGCCGAGGCGATCGCGCGGTTCGAGACCGTCGATTCGCCCTCTGCCAGGCGCATGGCGGGCAGGCGGGCCTCGTCATAGTCCTGGATCACGCTCAGCTCGCCGCCATGGATCAGCCACTCGCCGCCGCCCCAGCGGCCGCGGCCCTCGACCCAGCTCGGGCGCAGGTCGAGTTCCAGGCCGGTGGTCTCGATGCGGCCGCCGGTCCCGCCATACATGCCGCCCCGTACTTCCAGCCCGCCGTATACGCTGGTCGCGCCATCGGAGCGGATCACGATCTCGCCGCCGTCGCCTTCGTCCCACGAATTGGCGTTGGCCCGGATCGACGTCCAGTAATCGACAAAGACCGTCTCGGCATTGGGCACCGACGGATCGGCGCCGCCGGCGGAACCGCCGATCAGCACCTGGCCGCCCTTGGTCTCGCCGGAGGCATCGATGCCGCGCTCGGACGACGACACGTGGACCTCGCGCCCCAGCAGATGCACCTGGCCACCGGCAGCGCTGTCGCTGACAGCCGTCACGCCGCCCAGTACCTCATTGCGCTCGAAAACCGATTCCACCACCACGCTGCCGGCGGCACCGCCTTCGATCCCATCGGCGCTGGTCTGGCTGTCGATGCCTAGCGTGATGTCGCCCAGGGCGCGCAGCGTCACGCGGCCGGCGCGCGAGGACAGGCTGTCGGCGCGCACGATGCCTTGCTGGTTGACCATCGCGCCGTGCAGGTCGACGCTGCCGTTGGAAGCGAGCAGTTCCCCCAGGTTGACGGCGTTATTGCCCGGCGCTGTCACGCGGACGGTGATGTTGGGCACGCCCGAGTCGACCATCTCGATGTCGCGTCCGGCCGCCAGCACGATCTTGCCGTCCGGCGTGCGGATCACGCCCTCGTTCTGCACCGAGCCGCCGACCAGCAGCACGCGCCCGCCCAAGGTAGATATCTCGGCCTGGTTCAGCACCTGGCCGGCGCTGGCGGCCGCGGCGTCGCCGCCGAAGCGCAGGCGGCCATTCATGAAGTCGTTGTCGGTGACGCCCAGGGTCGACGCCACCAGGGCGCCGACGTTGATCTGCGCATCGCGGCCGAACACCACGCCATGCGGGTTGACCAGCCACACTTCGCCGTTCGAGCGCAAGCTGCCGAAGATTTCGCTTGGGTTGTTGCCAACCACGCGGTTGAGCACCTTGCTGTCAGAACCGGGCTGCACGAAATTCACGGTGCCGCCGACGCCGATCGAGAACGAATCCCAGTTCAGCACCGCGCCGTTCGAATTGTTGACGGTCATCAGTCCGTCGCTGTTGTACGTGGGCGCGGTGCCCTGGACCACCTGCAGCCCGGTCGGCAGCACCGGCGTCTGGGCCAGGCCCAGGCCCGGCGCCGCGCCGAAAGCCGCAACGAGGGACGCCGCCAGCACGCGCGGTGCGAGACGGGCAGGGCGGGCCGACTTGGCGGCCTTGCGTGCGGATGGCTGGTTCATGATGATGTCCTCGTGAAGCGTGATGTGGTACGGGGCGTGGCGGGTCAGAACGCCAGGTTGAGCGCGACGTGCCCGCGCACGTCGCCGGACGACGAGGTGGCGCCGTCTTCCATCGCGCGTCCGATGTCGAGGCTGGCGCTGGCGCGCCTGGGCAAGACCAGGCGGGCGCCGATGCCGGCGCCGGTCAGGTGGCAACTGGTGGCGTCGACGCCCCGGCAGGGCAGGTTGCCGCGGTTGCTCACGCGGCCATGGTCGACGAACAGGTAGGGCCGCAGGCGCAGGCCCGAGTCCCAGTCGATGCTGGGGGCCGAGGCTTCGACGCGCAGCAGCATGCCGCTGTCGCCGCTCAGTTCGCGCTCGGTGTAGCCGCGCACGCTGGCGCTGCCGCCGATGCCGAATTTCTCGGCCGCGATCAGCGAGTGGGCGGCGGCCTGGAATTCGGCGCGCGCATTCAAGGAATAGCGCGCCGCCAGCGGCATCTGGGCGAAGGTGGTGAAACGCGACAGCACGTAGCGCCGCTTGGCGCCGGGGCGCGCGGCCTCGAACACGCGCTGGCCGCTGCCGCCGGCATTGGTCGAGACGGTGGCGCTGAAGCCATAGGCCAGCGCCGGGCCGCTCTTCTGGCCGGTGTAGGCGAGGCTCACCGGCACCGTGGTCACGTCGACCGCGGCCGAGCCGCAGCCGGCCGCGCCGAAGTCGCCCAGCGCGCAATCGTCGTCGTAGGCCCGGCGGTCGAGGCCCAGCGTGAGCTGGTGGTCGTATTCGCCGATACGGGCCAGGTGGCGGTTGGCGCGCAGACCGACGATGGTGCCGCGGCCGCGGAAGGTCAAGGGGCCGGCGGTGGTGGCGGTGGTGCCGTTGCTCACCGTGGAGTGGGCCACGAAGGCGTCGAACGAGGCCGCGTGCTCGTACAGAGGAATGCGGTAGCCGCCGCTGTAGATGCGCACCCGGCCCGGCTCGGACGGCGAGGTCTGGAATTGCAGCGTGCCCACGTGGTCGCGGTCGAACAGGTTGGCGTGCTCGATGCCGATGCTCAGCCGGTGCGGGCCGGTCATGCCGTTGCCGGTATTGTTGTAGCCGACCAGGTATTGCAGCGGCGATTCGTCGGTGACGACCACCTCGGCGTCGATCTCGCCCGGGTGGGCGCCCGCGGTCAGGCTCACGTTGGCGTGCTTGGCCGGGTTGCTGTTGGTGAGCTGGATGTCGCGGTCGATCGCGCGCACCTGCGGCGTCTCGCCTTCGCGCAGGTGGGCCAGGCCGGCGCGCACGTTGGCGGTGCTGAAATGCTGGTTGCCGCTGACGCGCACCGCCGCCAGCTTGCCTTCGACCACGCGCACCACCAGCACGCCTTCGGTCGATTGCTGGGGCGGCACATAGGCCACCACGCCGCCGTAGCCGGCGTCGCGGTAGGCGGCCTGGATGCGCGCCGCAAGGGCGTTCAGCGCCGGCAGGTCCGGCGCCTGGCTGGCCAGGCCTTCGGTCAGCCTGGACAGGGTGGCTTCGGGGAGCAGGGTATTGCCTTCGACCCGCACCGTGGCCGGCTGGGCGGCGGCGAGCGCCGGCGCCAGAAGCAGGGCCGCGCAGGCGGGGATGACCAGGCTGCGAATGCGCTTCACCATCGTTTTTCCATTTCCGTCATGCGATAGTTATTCGCAGCACAAAGTTATACGCAGTCGTGGATTGACTACGTGCTCATAGTTTATGATTATTAACCGACCGACAATGTACGTCAAAAAATAAAACAAAAACATCTTATTTTTGTCATTGTGGTGTCGTAGCAACCACGTTTGGCAGCCGGCTTTTGCGCTGCCGTTTCGCTTAGAATGCCGGGGCCGGATGCGGCGCCATTACCCACCAAGGAAGACGATATGAACAACCGACTATTCGCGGCCGCCTGCCTGCTGGCCGCCTTGCCCGCCTTTGCCCAGGACGCCGTCCAGGAAGCGCCGGTGATCGAGCAGGGCAAGGAAGACATGGGCACGCTGGTCGACGCGCTCGAGCCCAAGAAGCCGGTGCGCACCCGCAGCATCCGCATCGTGCGCGACGACGTCGGTTCGCCCGCGGTGGCGCCGGAGCCGCCCAAGGTCTCGCTGTTGATCACCTTCGAGACCAATTCGGCGACCCTGACGGCGCGTTCGCGCGAATCGCTGCAGGTGGTGGGCCAGGCCCTGGCATCGGAGAAGCTGGCGCCGTTCCGCTTTGCGATCGAAGGCCACGCCGACCCGCGCGGCAACCCGGCCGCCAACCTGGCGCTGTCGCAGGCGCGCGCCCGTTCGGTGCGCGCCTACCTGGTCGACACCATGAAGATCGACGCGGCGCGCCTGGATGCGGTGGGCAAGGGTGACCGCGAACTGATGAACAAGGCCAATCCGGACGCGCCGGAAAACCGCCGCGTCACCATCGTCAACCTGTCGCGCTGACCCACGCCCTGGCTAGGGCGCGACCTCGTCGATCGTGAACGTGGCCGCGCCATAGGCGTCGGGGCAGGGCGCCGCCGCGCATGCCGGGGTGCCCGCGAACAGCGGCGTCGCGCCGCGGTGCGCGCGCTGCGCCTGGGCGGCGCGTTCGATCGGGAACGAGGCCATGGCTTCGCCGCTGACCAGGCCGGCGGCCTGGAAGTCGCGCGGCGCCTCCGACACCATTACCACGAAATGGTCGGTGCCGGCAGGCCCCATGGCCTGGATCGGCCAACTCGGGCGCGGCAGGCTGAGGGTGGCGCCGGCCTCGATCCGGTTGGCGACATCATACTGGTTCGGAAACAGCATGTGGAAGTCGGCGCGGTTGGTGCCGACCATGTGCACATACACGTAACCGGCGTGGCTGGAGGTGATCGAGAAGCCCAGCTTGTCCACGCCGATCCGGGCCCGCTCGTGCTCGACCTTGACCGTGACCTGGCGCGACGGATCTGCCCCGGCGTGCACGGCGTCGAGCGCGGCGACCGGGTCGAACGGCCCGGCCTCGACCGGCGCCGCTTCCGTGGTCGCCGGGGCCGCGGCGCCTGCGTCCACACCGGCGCCGGCGAGTTCGGTGCGTGCCGGCGCCGCCTCGCGCTCGCCCAGCAAAAAGGCGCCGGCGCAGGCCAGCACGACGGCCGCCACGCCGCCGCCGATCAGCGCCTTGCGCTTGCCGGCGCCAGGCGCCGGTGCCGCCGCCGGCGGAGCCGCCGGGGTCGGCGGCTGGTGGATCGGGGTTGCCAGTTGTTGCGTCGGCGCATCCAGGCCGAGCAGCGCGCGCAGCTCGGCCACGCTTTGTGGCCGGGCGTCGGGCTTGAACCCCAGCGCGCGGTCGATCGCTTCCAGGAAGCCGGCGCTGTACTTGCCGGCATGGCGGGTCGCCAGCGGCACATAGGGATCGCTCATCATGCGGCTCATGGCCGGCGGCGGCGCCGCGCCGTCGATGGCGTAGTGCACCACCGAGGCCAGCGCATACAGGTCGGTCCACGGCCCCTGGCTCATGCCCGGCATCTCGGCATACTGCTCGATCGGCGCGTAATTCTGCTTGAGGATCACGGTGAAGGCCTGGTTGGCTTCGCCGACGGCGCGGCGTGCGGCGCCGAAGTCGAGCAGCACCGGGCGGCCTTCGTCGACCATCAGGATATTGTCGGGCGCGATGTCGCGGTGGTAGCAGTGGTCGAGGTGGATCGACTCGAGCGCGTCGAGCAGCGGCGCCAGCAGGCGCTTGAGCCAGGCTTCGTCGGGCGGCGCCTCGCGCGCCAGCAGCATCTGCTTGAGCGTCGGCCCGCGGTAATACGGCATCACCATATAGGCGGTGCCGTTGTCTTCCCAGAAGCGATAGACCTTCACCAGCGACGGGTGGTCGAACTTGGCCAGCAGGCGCGCCTCGTTGACGAAGCTGCGCCGCCCGGCCTCGAAGCTGTCGGCGTTCTGGGCCGACTGTACGCTGACATTGACCCCGGCGCCGCGGCGCGCGAACGAGGGCATGTATTCCTTGAGCGCGACCTGGCGTTCGAGCAGGTGGTCGTAGGCCAGGTAAACGATGCCGAAGCCACCTTCGCCGAGCAGCGAGGTGATTTCGAATTCGTCGAGGCGGGTGCCGACCGGCAGCGCGTGCCCGGCATCAGGCGCCGGCGCGGAGGCCGGCGTGGAGCCGGGTGGCGGCGCCGCCGGCGCATTGCCCGGGGCAAGGATGGTGAAGTCGTCGGAAGGCGGGAGGTTCATCGTCGAGGTCGCTAATCGGATGTCGCATTATCAACCCCTGGCGCGTAAGCCGCTACCAGATATTTGCAATAGTCGCTTTTTACCCCCGGTTTTTTTTTCTCGCGGATGCAGGAGGCGATGCCGGCAATCGTTGCCTTATTAGTGGACTTGGCTCCAAAGCAACACGTCACAAAAAAATATGCTTAACGCTATACATTTATTGATCACACAACTGTATAGTGCTGCATCTGTGCACATAATTGCACTAACCCTTCAGTATGTGCGAATCCTGATAAGGATGGCGCACGCCTGAAGGAATCGGTGTGCAAGACACATCGTATTGTTAACTGTTGGTTATCGCAACCCTGGGTTGCTGGAGCATGGATGAGTACCATCGACGTTGAGGCACTGCTGCAGGAAATCAGTCCGGAGGCGCCATGCGGTCCCGACCTGGAATACGACCCGGCATTTGTCACCCTCGAGCAAGAGTCGGTGGGTAAACCCGAAGTCCAGTACGGCGACACCATCACCCCGGCCGTGCCGCCCGACTGGAAAGCCGTGCGCCGCATGGCGTCCGAACTCATCGAGCGCAGCCGCGACCTGCGCCTGGCGCTGCACCTGGTGCGCGCCAACCTGGCCCTGTCCGGCATCGGCGGCATGGCCGACGGCATCAAGCTCATCGAAGGCCTGCTCGACCAGCGCTGGGACAGCGTGCATCCGCAGCTCGACCCGGACGACGACAACGACCCGACCATGCGCATCAACTCGCTGGCGATCCTGGCCGACGCCGGCACGCTGGTGCGCGAGCTCAAGGATGCTCCGCTGGTCATGATGCCGGGGCTGGGCGCCTTCACCATCAAGCTGCTCGAGATCGCCAACGGCGAGCTGGCGCCGCCGGCGGGCGAAGAAAAGATGGCCATCGGCTCGATCGAGGGCGCGCTGGCCGACCTCGATCCGGAGCGCCTCGGCGCCGCCGTCGACGCGCTCAAGCAGGCCCTCGACGGCGTGGTCAACATCGAAGTGATCCTGGTGCGCCAGGTCGGCAGCTCGCAGGCGCTGAACCTCGACGCGCTGACCCGGCCGCTGCGCAAGGCGCATGAATTCCTGGCGCGCCAGCAGCAGGGCGGCGCCGCCGACGCCGCGCAGGCCGACGAGCCGGCCGGCGACGACGGCCCGGCCGCCGACGGCGCCCCGCGCGCGGCGCGCGCCGGCATCAGCGGCGAGATCGCCAACCGCGACGACGTGGTGCGCATGCTCGACAAGCTGATCCAGTACTACGCGCGCCACGAGCCGTCGAGCCCGATCCCGATCCTGCTCGAACGGGCCAAGCGCCTGGCCCCCATGAACTTCTTCGAGATCATGAAGGACCTGGCGCCGGACGGCATCGGGCAGCTGAACGTGATTCGCGGTCCGGATGGGACCGAGCAGGACAACGGATATTAGATGCAAGCAGGACCTGGGGCAGGACAGTGGTAATCGTAGCGTTCAATCATGGGGGTAATCGTGGGTAAAGAGAGTAGCCAGAAGTTCATTGCGCGCAACCGCGCGCCGCGCGTGCAGATCGAATATGACGTCGAGGTGTATGGCGCCGAGAAAAAAGTCCAGCTGCCGTTCGTGATGGGCGTGATGGCCGACCTGTCCGGCCAGCCGGCCGATCCGCTGGCGCCGGTCGCCGAGCGCAAGTTCCTGGAGATCGACGTCGACAACTTCGACGAGCGCCTGAAGGCGATGAAGCCGCGCGTGGCCGTGCAGGTGCCGAACACGCTCACCGGCGAAGGCAATCTGTCGATCGACATGACGTTCCAGAACATGGACGACTTCACGCCGGCCGCGATCGCGCGCAAGGTCGAGCCGCTAACCAAGCTGCTCGAGGCGCGCGGCCAGTTGTCGAACCTGATGACCTATATGGACGGCAAGACCGGCGCCGAAGACCTGATCGCCAAGCTGCTGGCCGAACCGGCCCTGATGCAGGCGCTGACCTCGGCCCCGAAGCCGCAAGAATAAACCTGACCGTCCTGGAGAATGAAGATGGCTGAACAACAGTTACAACAAGAACAGGCTGGCGGCACGCTCGAGATGAGCGATTTCGGCAGCCTGCTGCAAAAGGAATTCAAGCCGCAGTCCGACAAGGCCAAGGAAGCGGTCGAGTCGGCCGTGCGCACGCTGGCCGAGCAGGCCCTGGCCGGCAGCAATGTGATGGCTGGCGACGTGCTCGGCACGATCGAAGGCCTGATCGCCGCGCTCGACAAGAAGCTCAGCGAGCAGATCAACCTGATCCTGCACACCCCCGAGTTCCAGTCGGTCGAATCGGCATGGCGCGGCCTGCACCACCTGGTCAACAACACCGAGACCGACGAAACGCTGAAGATCCGCGTGATGAACATCTCGAAGAACGACCTGGGCAAGACGCTCAAGAAGTTCAAGGGCACGGCCTGGGACCAGAGCCCGATCTTCAAGAAGATGTATGAAGAAGAATTCGGCCAGTTCGGCGGCGAGCCGTTCGGCGCCATCGTGGCCGACTATTACTTCGACAATACCGCGCCCGACGTCGAGCTGCTGTCGAACATGGCCAAGGTGGCCGCGGCCGCCCACGCGCCGTTCATCGCGGCCGCCGCGCCATCGGTGATGCTGATGGAATCGTGGCAGGAGCTGGCCAACCCGCGCGACCTGACCAAGATCTTCCAGACCCCGGAACACGCCGCCTGGCGCTCGTTCCGCGAGTCCGAGGATTCGCGCTACGTCGGCCTGGCCATGCCGCGCTTCCTGGCGCGCCAGCCCTACGGCGCCAAGACCGATCCGGTCGAGGCCTTCGACTTCGAAGAAGATACCTCGGCCGCCGGCAGCAAGAACTACACCTGGGCCAACGCGGCCTATGCGATGGCGGTCAACATCAACCGCTCGTTCAAGGAATACGGCTGGTGCTCGCGGATCCGCGGCATCGAGTCGGGCGGCGCGGTCGAAGGCCTGCCGGTGCATGCGTTCCCGACCGATGATGGCGGCGTCGACATGCAGTGCCCGACCGAGATCGCGATCTCGGACCGGCGCGAAGCCGAACTGGCGGCCAACGGCTTCATGCCGCTGGTGCACAAGAAGAACACCGACTTCGCGGCCTTTATCGGCGCCCAGTCGCTGCACAAGCCGGCCGAATACGACGATCCGGACGCCAGCGCCAACGCCAATCTGGCAGCGCGCCTGCCTTACCTGTTCGCCACCTGCCGCTTCGCGCACTACCTCAAGTGCATCGTGCGCGACAAGATCGGCTCGTTCAAGGGCCGCGACGAGATGGAGCGCTGGCTGACCAAGTGGATCATGCAGTACGTCGACGGCGATCCGGCGACCTCGAGCGAAGCGACCAAGGCCAAGAAGCCATTGGCCGCGGCCGAAGTGATCCTGGAAGAAGTCGAAGGCAATCCGGGCTACTACACCTCGAAGTTCTTCCTGCGTCCGCATTACCAGCTCGAAGGCTTGACGGTGTCGCTGCGCCTGGTATCGAAGATGCCTTCCGCCAAGGGTTAAGCAGGGTCCGGCGCGGGCAGGTGCCCGCGCGCAGTAGTGGGATGTCCAACCAACGCCAGGTCACAAGGTGACTGGCACACAAGGAGAATGCAATGGCATTAGATATGTTCATCAACATGGGCCCGAAAATCAAGGGCGAATCGCGCGACAAGGTGCAGGGTCCGAAGGGCGACATCGACGTCCTGGCCTGGAGCTGGGGCATGAGCCAGTCGGGCACCACCCACATGGGTGGTGGCGGCGGCGCCGGCAAGGCCAACTTCCAGGACATCTCGTTCACCAAGTACATCGACAGCTCGACCAATGCGCTGATGGTGGCCCTGGCCAAGGGTACCCACATCGACCAGGTCACGCTGTTGGTGCGCAAGGCCGGCGATGGCCAGCAGAAGTACATCTCGATCATCATGGCTGAAGTGCTGGTCACCTCGATCTCGACCGGCGGCAGCGGCGGCGAGGACCGCCTGACCGAGAACGTCACGCTCAACTTCGCCAAGGTGCAGTTCGCCTACACCCCGCAAGACTCGAAGGGCACCGTCGCTGGCGACAAGACCTTCGCCTGGGACATCGCGGAAAACGCCGAAGCGTAAGCCGCGGCCGCGCCGCGGTTCAACCGCGGCGCCTGTCGTCAAGCCTGCCGCCGCCACGCGGCGGCAGGGATTTTTTTTCGAACCACAGAATTTTTTGGCGCCGCACGACGCGGCCACTGGAGCATGGCATGACCGCGCAAGAGCTCATTCGTGAAGGCGACCTCGATGGCGCGCTGGCCGCGCTCCAGGCCGAGGTGCGCAGGAACGCCGCCGATCCCAAGCTGCGAATATTCCTGTTCCAGCTGCTGTGCGTGCGCGGCGACTGGGCGCGCGCGCTGAACCAGCTGAACGTGGCCGGCGAGCTCGATGCCGGCGCCCTGCCGATGGTGCAGACCTACCGCGAAGCCATCCAGTGCGAGGCACTGCGCGCCGAGATCTTCGCCGGCAGGCGCGCGCCGCTGATCTTCGGCGAGCCGCCGGCCTGGCTGGCGCAGCTGGTCGAAGCGCTGGCCCTGGACGCCAGCGATCCGGCGCGCGCCGCGCTGGCGCGGGCCCAGGCCCTCGAGGCCGCGCCGGCGTCAAGCGGCAGCATCGACGGCGTGCGTTTCGAATGGCTGGCCGACGCCGATGGCCGCCTGGGCCCGGTGCTCGAGGCGATCGTCAACGGCCGCTATTTCTGGATTCCCCTGATGCGCATCCGCCGCATCGAGATCGACGCCCCGGCCGACCTGCGCGACACGGTCTGGACCGCCGCCACCTTCACCTGGGCCAATGGCGCCCAGACCGTCGGCCTGATCCCGACCCGCTACCAGGGCACCGTCGCCACCGGAGACGACGGCCTGCTGCTGGCGCGCCGCACCGAATGGCAGGAGCTTGGCCAGCAGTACACCGGCCTGGGCCAGCGCATGTTCGCCAGCGACGTCGACGACCACGCGCTGATGGATGCGCGCCTGGTCGAATTCGACGCCGGCGACGACGCCGCCGGCCTCGCGCCGGACGAAGTTCCGGCCGAGGCATCGGCCAAGCTGTCGGTATCGCTGCATGGCTGAACTGGCGCCCCGCGAGCGCTTGCAGCCGGGGCTGCTTGACCGGCTCAGCGACGACGAGCCGGACACCAGCAGCGAGCCGCGCGAACGCAGGGTGCTGTCCCTGCGCACCCTGCGCGAAGGCGTGCTGCGCGACCTGGCCTGGCTCCTGAACACCACCAACCTGCTGTCGGTGGAGCCGTCGGCCGGCCTGCCCGGCGTCGCCAACTCGGTGCTCAACTACGGCGTGCCCGCCATGTCGGGCCACGCGGTCGGCAGCATCGACGTGCCCGGCCTGGAGCGCGGGATCCGCCAGGCGATCTGGGATTTCGAGCCACGCCTGATCCGCGCCAGCGTCAGCGTCAAGGCGCGCCTGGCCGCGTCCGACAAGAACACGCTGACGTTCGACATCGAAGCCGACCTGTGGGCCCAGCCCTATCCCGAGCGGCTCTACCTCAAGACCGAGCTCGACCTGGAGCGCGGGGCGGTGCTGCTGTCCGAAGCCAATGGCAGGGCTGTCAATTGAATCCGCGTTTCCTTCGCTATTACAGCCAGGAGTTGCAGCACCTGCGCGAGGTGGGCGGCGAGTTCGCCCAGGAATTCCCGAAGATTGCCGGCCGCCTGGGCCTGGACAGCTTCGAGTGCGCCGACCCCTATGTCGAGCGCCTGCTGGAAGGCTTCAGCTTCATGGCCGCGCGGGTGCAGATGAAGATCGACGCCGAGTTCCCGCGCTTCACCCAGCACCTGTCCGAACTGGTCTATCCGCACCTGCTGGCGCCGACGCCGTCGATGGCGGTGGTGCAGCTGCAGCCCGACCTGAGCAATCCGGCCCTGGAGAAGGGCTTCCTGGTGCCGCGCGGCAGTCCGATGCGCAGCGTGCTGGGGAAGGGCGACACCACCGCCTGCGAATACCGCACCGCCCATGCCGTCACCCTGTGGCCGATCGAGCTGGCCGAGGCGAAGTTCTTCACCCATGGCGGCAGCCAGGCCGGCCTGAACGTGCAGCTGCCGCCGGCGGTCAAGGCCGGCGTGCGCCTGCGCCTGCGCACCGGCGGCGCGCGCTTCTGCGACTTGCCGCTGGACCGCCTGCCATTGCACCTGCGCGGCGCCGACGAAGCGCCGGCGCGCATCCTCGAGGCCCTGCTGGGCGGCGTGGAAGGCGTGCTGGTGACTCCGGTGGCGCGCCCCGCCGCCTGGCACCGGCTGTTGCCGAAAACGGCGCTGCGTCCGCTCGGCCTGGCCGAGGACGAAGCGCTGCTGCCCAGCGGCCAGCGCAGCTTCCAGGGCTACCGCCTGCTGCAGGAATATTTCGCCTTCCCGCAGCGCTTCCAGTTCGTCGAGCTGGCCGGCCTGGCGCCGGCCCTGCGCCAGTGCACCGAGCAGGAAGTCGAGATCACCATCCTGCTGAACCGCGCCGACCCGCAGCTGGAACGCACGCTCGACGCCTCCAATTTCGCCTTGCACTGCACGCCGGCGGCCAACCTGTTCCAGCGCCGCGCCGACCGCATCGCGGTCAGCGGCGAGCAACTCGAATACCACGTGCTGGTCGACCGCACCAGGCCGATGGACTACGAGGTGTTCCAGGTCGAATCGGTGACCGGCTATGGCAGCGGCGCCGACGCCGTGCAGGCCTTCGAGCCCTTCCACGCGGCCAAGGACGTCGGCGCGCTGCACCAGGCGCCGGCCTATTTCCAGGTGCGGCGCGAGCCGCGCCAGGTGTCGCAGCGCCAGCGCCGCGACGGCCCGCGCTCGAGCTATATCGGCAGCGAGACCTTCATCGCAATCGTCGATCCGGCCGAGGCGCCTTATCGCGCCGACCTGCGCCAGCTGGGGCTGACGGTGTGGTGCACCAACCGCGACCTGCCGCTGTCGATGCCGATCGGCGTCGGCAAGACCGATTTCATCCTCGACGACGGCGCCCCGGTGAGCACCGTGCGCTGCCTGGCCGGCCCCAGCCAGCCCTTGCCCTCGTTCGCCGAGGGCAGCATGGCCTGGCGCCTGCTGAACCAGCTGTCGCTCAACTACCTGTCGCTGCTCGACACCGATCCGTCCCAGGGCGCGGCCGCGCTGCGTGAAATGCTGGCCCTGTACTGCCACCCGCTCGACCTGAACGGGCAGCGCCAGGTCGAGGGCGTGCGTTCGGTGACGTCGAAGGCGATCACGCGGCGCCTGCCGTCGCCGGGGCCGATCACGGTCGGACGCGGCCTGCAGGTCACCGTCACGCTCGACGACGCCGCCTTCGAGGGCAGCGGCGCCTTCGTGCTGGGCGCCGTGCTCGCCGAGTTCTTCGGCCAGTACGTGTCGATCAACTCGTTCACCGAAACCGTGGTGCGGACCGTGGGCCGCGGCGACATCATGCGCTGGCCGGCAAAGGTGGGGGCATGCGCGATCCTGTAGAGCTCGAGCTGCGGCTCGAACGCGACGCCGCGCGCATGGATTTCTTCCAGGTCCTGCGCCTGCTCGAGAACGCGCGGCCCGACCTGCCGCGCATCGGCACCTCCCTGCGTCCGCGCGACGACGCGGTGCGCTTCGGGCAAGACCCGGCGCTGACTTTCCACCCGACCGCGCTGGGCCAGTTCCTGCGCGCCGACGGCGCCGCGCGGGCCCGCCTGGCGGTGAACTTCTTCGGCCTGCTGGGGGCCAACGGGCCGCTGCCGCTGCACATCACCGAATATGTGCGCGACCGCCTGCGCCATGGCGGCGACGGCACCATGCTGGCCTTCCTCGACGTGTTCCACCACCGCATGCTGTCGCTGTTCTACCGCGCGCGGGCGACGGCCGAGCCGGTGATCAGCCTGGACCGGGCCGACAACGACCGCTTCTCGACGTTCGTGGGCAGCATGTTCGGCATCGGCGCGCCGGCGATGCGCGAGCGCGACGCCATCGGCGACTTCGCCAAGCTGCATTTCGCCGGCCTGCTGGCCAACAAGACCCGGCCGGCATCGGGCCTGGCGACGATCCTGCGCGCCTACTTCAGGCTGCCGTTCCGGATCGAGCAGTTCGTCGGTCACTGGATGCGCCTGCCGGACGACGTCCAGAGCCGCATCGGCGGCGAGTTCGCGGGCGGGACCGGCAACCGCCTGGGCGGCAGCATGGTGCTCGGGCGCAGCGTATGGGACTGCCAGCACAAGTTCCGGATCGTGATCGGGCCGCTCGACTATGCCGACTACGGCCGCTTCATGCCTGGCGGGGAGAGCCTGGAACGGCTGCTGGCCTGGGTCAGGAACTATGCGGGCCTGGCGCTGGACTGGGACGTGCGCCTGATCCTCAAGAAAGAACAACGGCCACCCATGCGGCTGGGCGGGGCGACCCGCCTCGGCTGGAGCACCTGGGTGGCCAGCGGCAAGGCCACGCGCGACCCGGACCAGATGGTGATCGATCCGGCGCGCGGTCCCTGACCGCGGCCTGGACATATTTACGACAAACGGCAATAACACACACTAGGGGAAGTCCATGGCCGACATCAGCCGCGTTGCATTGTTTGGAAAACTCAACAGCCTGTGCTACCGGGCGATCGAAAGCAGCACCGTGTTCTGCAAGCTGCGTGGGAATCCCTACGTCGAACCGGTGCACTGGCTGCACCAGATCCTGCAGCTGCAGGACTCCGACCTGGTGCGCATCGTGCGCCACTACGAGATCGACCCGGCGGCGCTGGCGCGCGACCTGACGGCGGCGCTGGACCGCCTGCCGCGCGGCTCGACCTCGGTCACCGACCTGTCGTCGCAGGTCGAGGAATCGGTCGAGCGGGCCTGGGTGTATGGCACCCTGCTGTTCGGCGAATCGCAGATCCGCTCGGGCCACCTGATCGTCGGCATGCTCAAGACCAGCGGCCTGCGCAACGCCCTGTACGGCATGTCGAAGCAGTTCGAGCGGGTCAAGCTCGAGCACCTGACCGACAACTTCGCCAAGCTGCTGGGCGACTCGCCGGAAGCGAAACTGGTCGCCACCGACGGCTTCAGCGGCGGCGGCGCGGCGCCGGGCGAAGCCTCGGGCGCGATCGCGCCGGCTGCCATGGGCAAGCAGGAAGCGCTCAAGAAATTCACCATCGACCTGACCGAGCAGGCGCGCGGCGGCAAGATGGACCCGATCGTCGGCCGTGACGACGAGATCCGCCAGATGGTCGACATCCTGATGCGCCGGCGCCAGAACAACCCGATCATGATCGGCGAGGCCGGCGTCGGCAAGACCGCCGTGGTCGAGGGCTTCGCCCAGCGCATCGCGCGCGGCGACGTGCCGCCTTCGCTCAAGGACGTGCGCCTGCTGACGCTCGACGTCGGCCTGCTGCAGGCCGGCGCCAGCATGAAGGGTGAATTCGAGCAGCGCCTGCGCTCGGTGATCGACGAAGTGCAAGCCAGCAGCCAGCCGATCATCCTGTTCATCGACGAGACGCACACCCTGGTCGGCGCCGGCGGCGCGGCCGGCACCGGCGACGCCGCCAACCTGCTGAAACCCGCGCTGGCGCGCGGCACGCTGCGCACCATCGGCGCCACCACCTTCGCCGAGTACAAGAAGCATATCGAGAAAGACCCGGCCCTGACTCGCCGCTTCCAATCGATCCAGGTCGACGAGCCGAGCGAGCAGCGCGCCATCCTCATGATGCGCGGCGTGGCCTCGACCATGGAAAAGCACCACAAGGTGCAGATCCTGGACGAAGCGCTCGAGGCGGCGGTCAAACTGTCGCACCGCTACATCCCGGCGCGCCAGTTGCCCGATAAATCGGTGAGCCTGATCGACACCGCCTGCGCGCGGGTGGCGGTCAGCCTGCACGCCACCCCGGCCGAGGTGGACGACAGCCGCAAGCGCATCGAGGCGCTCGAAGTGGAACTGGGCATCATCGGGCGCGAAGGCGCGATCGGCATCGAGACCGGCAAGCGCGCCGACGACACCAACGAGCAGCTGGCGGCCGAGCGCGAACGGCTGTCCGGCCTGGAGGCGCGCTGGAACGACGAGCGCGCGCTGGTCGACCGCCTGCTGGCGCTGCGCGCGCAACTGCGCGACGGCGCCCAGCCGGTCGAAGGCACCGGCAGCAAGCTCGAGGCCGACGCGAACCAGGAAGGCGGGGGCGCCGCAGTGGGCACAACCATGAGCGAAGAGCAGCGCCAGGACCTGAAGGCGCAGCTCAAGCAGGTGCAGGACGACCTGGCCGCGCTGCAGGGCGAGAATCCGCTGATCCTGCCGACCGTCGACTACCAGGCGGTGGCGGCGGTGGTCGGCGACTGGACCGGGATCCCGGTCGGCCGCATGGCGAAGAACGAGATGGAAACCATCCTCAATATCGCGTCCTCGCTGGCCAAGCGCGTGATTGGCCAGGACCATGCGATGGAGATGATCGCCAAGCGCATCCAGACCTCGCGCGCGGGCCTCGACAACCCGAGCAAGCCGGTGGGCGTGTTCATGCTGGCCGGCACCTCGGGCGTCGGCAAGACCGAGACTGCGCTGGCGCTGGCCGAAGCCCTGTATGGCGGCGAGCAGAACCTCATCACCATCAATATGAGCGAGTACCAGGAAGCGCACACGGTGTCGACCCTGAAGGGCGCACCGCCGGGCTACGTGGGCTATGGCGAGGGCGGAGTGCTGACCGAGGCGGTGCGCCGCAAGCCGTATTCGGTGGTGCTGCTCGACGAGGTCGAGAAGGCGCACCCGGACGTGCACGAGATGTTCTTCCAGGTGTTCGACAAGGGCTTCATGGAAGACGGCGAAGGGCGCTTCATCGACTTCAAGAATACCCTGATCATCCTGACCACCAATGCCGGCACCGACCTGATCGCGGGCCTGTGCAAGGACCCGGAACTGATGCCGGAGCCGGACGACATGGCCAAGGCACTGCGGCCGTCGCTGCTGAAGGTGTTCCCGCCGGCGCTGCTGGGCCGGATGGTGGCGATTCCGTATTACCCGCTGTCGGACGCGATGCTGGGCGAGATCGTCAAGCTGCAGCTGAACCGCATCAAGAAGCGCGTCGAGGCGCGCTACAAGATCCCGTTCACCTACAGCGACGAAGTGGTCAAGCTGGTGGTGTCGCGCTGCACCGAGGGCGAGTCGGGCGGGCGCATGATCGACGCGATCCTGACCAACACCATGCTGCCCGACGTCAGCCGCGAGTTCCTGAACCGCATGATGGAAGGCGCCAGCATTGCGCAGGTCGCGGTGGGTGTGCGCGACAACGCCTTCAGCTACGACTTCGGCGCCGCCGGCAGTTCCAATGCAGCTTGATCCAGTGTCACCGCCGGGCGCGCGCCCGGCCCAACCCAAGGAGGATTCATCATGGCACGTCGTCGTTTTCGCGGTACCCCAATGGTGCTGGGCCTTCCCGATATCGGTACCCATCTCAACACCCTGCGCATCAATAACCACCATGCCTTCCACGACAACGTGCTGTTCGTGCTGAACAACCACGCCCCGC
Source organism: Telluria beijingensis (assembly GCF_030770395.1). Taxonomy (GTDB): domain Bacteria; phylum Pseudomonadota; class Gammaproteobacteria; order Burkholderiales; family Burkholderiaceae_D; genus Telluria; species Telluria beijingensis. The sequence goes on from NZ_CP132480.1 coordinate 4,266,798, forward strand.
ACAACCAGATCCACGTTCATCGGGGGCCGAACGGCGGCGTGCTGTTCATCTCGAAGAAGCGCACCGAGGACGGCGGCTCGCCCGGCGTGCCGGTCGGGCAGAACACCGCGCTGTGGGTGGCCGCTGAAAACGCGGTGGCCAATATCGCACTCGCCTGAGCGCAGCGCTTTCTCGACTGGTTCGCCGGTCGAACGATTACCACTTTTTTTACAGGATTCTTCATGCCCCCCAGCGCAGCAGATAACACCGTCAGGAACATGACGGACGTTACCAACATCACCCTCGAATCGCCCGACACGGTCGCCTCGGCCTTTGCAACCGTCCCGTCGCGCTGGCCGCTGGTGAAGAAGACGGTGCGCATCGCGAGCGGCGCGGCCGGCGCCGGGATCCAGGTCACCCAGCAGGTGCTGGGCACGACCACGCTGGTGGCCCTGTTCACGGCCGGCGCCGCGGCCTCGGCCACCGGCATCGGGCTGATCGTCGGCGGCGCCGCGGTGACCCTCGGCTCGGTCGCCGCCTCGGCGCGCTCGGCGCTCAAGACCCACCGCCACCTGAAGGTGCTGAACGGCCTGCTGGGCCGCGCCAAGGGCATGCCCTGCGACCTGATCGGCGCCGACGGCAGGAAGGCGCCGCGCGTCGAGGACGAGCACCTCGAGGTGGTGGCGGCGCTGGAATACCTGATCAACAAGAAGGAAAACAAGCGCGGCAAGAAGGTCGCCGGCTCGCTCGGCGCCGGCATCGCCACCACGCTGTACGGCCTGGGCAAGGCGGTCTACAAATCGGTGAAAGGGACCAAGGGCGTGAACCGCATGGCCCACGCCGACGTCATCGCGCGCCACCTGGTGACCCACAATTGCGCGCTGGCCCAGGGCATCGCGGCCGAGTTGTACAGCCCGGACGAGATGCTGTGGATGCTGGAACAGGATTCGAAGACGGTGACGGCCCTGCTGGCCGAGAAGATGAAATCGACCTGAGCGACGCCGTCGCCGGTCAATCGAGGAGAACGTCATGGGTGTAGCGAATGCGGTATACGACACTGCGATGGTCGAGGCAGTCCTGTTTCGTTCGGCCGGCACCCGGCTGGACAGCATGCTGTACGGGCCGGCCCTGCCGCCCTCGATGCGCTCGTTCACGGCCAAGGGCAAGGGCCGCGGCCACGCCTACCTTCATTCGGCCGAGTCCGACCCGGTAGGCGGGGTGTCCGGCCCCACGCACAAGTCGCGCTTCCAGGACCACACCACGATGGTGGCGGTGCTGGTGGAGATCCTGGCCACGACCGGGGGCAAGGCCGCCTTGCAGTGGCTGGACGCCAATCCGACGGTTGCCAATGGCATCTGGCTGCACGGCGCCACCGCGCTGCCGCTGTCCAATCCCTGGTATGGCTACGAGCAGGGCGGCGCGACGCTCAAGAAGATCGACAAGGTGGCCCTGAACATGCGCGCGCACGGCGACGCGCTGTTCATCACCTCGGCCTATCCGGACAGGTTCCAGGTTGGCCTGAATCCGCTGGCGCCGCCGTTCGTGCCGGGCACGACATTGTGACCCCGGCGGGCGGCGCGCTGCCTCAGGCGGGCGGGCGGCGGGCGGCGATCGCCAGGCCCGCCACAGGCGCCCCGAGTTCGGTACGCAGCACGTGGCGCTGCAGCGCCGTCACGTCGAGCCCGGCCGCGGCCAGGCAGGCGCGCGCATAGGACTCGCCATGGCTGTAGCGTCCATGCGGGTTGAGGCGGTAGGGCAGGGCGTCGTCGCTGCATTCCTCGAGCGTGAAAACCAGGTGGCCGCCGGGACGCACGGCGCCGGCGGCCGCCGCCACGACGTCTTCCAGCGCGCCGAAGTAGCACAGCGTGTCGGCCGAGACGACCAGGTCGTAGCTGTCGGGGTGGTCGGCGAGCCAGGCGGTCAGCTCGGCCGCCTCGAGCCGGCGGTAGCCGCCGCGTGCGGCCGCTTTCTCCAGCATCTTCGGCGACAGGTCGACGCCGTCGAGGGCGTGCGCGTACGGGGCCAGGATCGGCGCGCACAGGCCGGTGCCGCAGCCGGCGTCGAGCACCTCGAGCGCGCCGCGCGGCGCGTCCGCCGCCTCGGCCACCAGCGCGCCGCACAGCTGCGGCGCGCGGTAGTCGAGCGAGGCCAGCACATCGTCGAAGGAGCTGGCGAAGCGGTCGAAGGTGGTCTGCACGTAGCCGTCGCTGGCGCGTCCGGGCGCCACGCCGCCCGCCACCGCGGCGATCATGTGGGCGATCATCGGGTTGTCGGGCTGCTGCTCCTGCCAGCGCCGGTAGACGTCCAGCGCCTCGCCGGTGCGACCTCTCGAGACCAGCGCCTGGCCCAGGTTGTGATAGGCGTCGACGCTTTGCGGCGCCAGCAGGATCGCCTTGTGGTAGGCCGTCATCGCTTCGTCCAGCTGGTGCAGCGCGCGCAGCGCGTTGCCCAGGTTGGCCCAGCTCTCGGCATTGTCGGGCGTCAGGGCCAGCGCCTGGCGGTAGGCGTCGGCCGCTTCCTGGCCGCGGCCCTGGGCCTTGAGCACCACGCCCAGGTTGTTCCAGGCCGGGGCGAAATCGGGGCGCGCCGCGAGCACGGCGCGGTAGCTGGATTCGGCGTCGGCCGCCAGGCCCAGCTCTTTCTGGACGTTACCCAGGTTGTTGCGCGCGTCGACATAGCCGGGCGCGATGACCAGGGCGCGCGCGATCAGGGCCAGGGCGCCTTCGCGCTGGCCGTTCTGGTGCAGCAGCACGCCCAGGAAGTGCAGGGCGTCGGCGTGTTTCGGGGCCACCGCGAGCAGGGCGCGGTAGCGGCGCTCGGCCTCGGCCAACTGGCCGCGCTGGTGGGCGTCGATGGCGAGCCGCAGGGCGGCGTCGAGCGGCGCCGGGCGCGCGGCCCGCGCGGGCTTGACGGTCTTTCTGGACATGGGGTTTTCCGTGGTGTGATCGTGGCCCACAGCTTAAAGCAAAACGTTGCAACTATGTACTGCATCGGCGATACTCACGGCACTGCGACGGCGCCGTGCGCGCACGCGCAAACCGGCCGTCGCGAACAAGGAGAATGACATGCCAAGCCAGGTGTCGATGGGAGCCTTGATGACCTGCACGTTCGGCGTCGCGCCGTCCGCGCTGGTGGTCCTGCCCACCAATAAGGTCTTGTGCGAGGGGCCGCCGGCGGCCAACATCATGGACCACAAGCCGATGGTCAACATCATGCCGTTCGGGATGTGCAGCTCGATCGCCAATCCGGCAGTCGCCGGCGCCACCGCCGCCGCGCTCGGCGTGCTGACCCCGATGCCCTGCGTGCCGGCGACGGCGGCGCCATGGGCGCCGGGCGCGGCGACCGTCATGATCGCGAAGATGCCGGCGCTCGATAACGTCTCGAAGTGCATATGCTCGTTTGGCGGCGTGATCTCCTTCATCAATCCGGGCACCGTCAAGACCATGATTCCCTGAGCGCCGCGCCGACGCGCCCATTCATTTACCGACATCGAAACCACCATGGACGTTACCCAAACCAATCGCGAAGCGCGCGTCAAGTCCGCACTTGGCGACGACGTGCTGCTGTTCGCGAGCATGCGCGCGAGCGAGGCGCTCGGACGCCTGTTCGAATTCGAAGTCGTCATGCTCTCGACCGACGGCGCCATCAAGACCGACGAGGTGCTTGGCACTCCGCTGACGGTCAGCCTCGTGATCCCCGGCGACGAGCGCCATTTCAATGGCATCGTCACCCATTTCCGCTACGCCGGCTGGGACGAAAGCAGCGGCTTCAGCCGCTACGTGGCCATCGTGCGTCCGGCCCTGTCGCTGCTGTCCTACGGGTCGGACTGCCGCGTGTTCCAGGAAATGTCGGTGACCGATATCGTCAAGCAGGTATGCGGCGCCTATGGCGGCGCCGTGACGCTGTCCGAGACCGGGCTCGGAGGCTCGTATCCGCCGTTGCCCTATTGCGTGCAGTACCGCGAAACCGACCTGGAGTTCGTGCTGCGCCTGCTCGAAAGCGCCGGCATCTACTTCTTCTTCAAGCATTCCAACGGCGGCCATACGATGGAGCTGGCCGACTCCTACGGCGCGCACCAGCCGTGTCCAGGGTATGGACAGCTGCCGTTCCGCGAGCCGAGTTCGGCCACCAAGCGCGATCATGAAGCGGTGTACGGGTGGGAGGCGGGTGGCGAGATTACCTCCAGCGTGGTGGTGCTGGACGATTACGATTTCGAGAAATCCGGCAGCAGCCGGGGCGGCGGCCTGCAGTCCAGGGCCAACCTGGCGGCCCCTTTCGGGCAGGCGTCGTACGCGATGTACGATTATCCGGGCTACTACGACAACGCCGGCGACGGTCGGGCGGCCACGCGCGCGCGCATCGAGAGCCTGCACGGTCAGGGCGAGCGGATCCTGGGGCGCACCGATGCGCGCGGCCTGCATGCGGGCGGCCTGTTCACGCTGGAGGACCACCCGCGCAACGAGCAGAACCGCCAGGTGCTGGTGACCTCGGCCACCTGCACCTTCAGCAGCAATGCCTATGCCAGCAATGGGCAGGCGTTCGAGTTCAACTGCGAGTTCACGGCGATCGGCAAGGAGCATGCCTACCGGCCGCCGCGCATCATGCGTCGTCCCGTCGTCGCCGGGCCGCAGACCGCCTTCGTGGTCGGCAAGGCGGGCGAGGAGATCTGGACCGACAAGTATGGCCGCATCAAGGTGCAGTTCCACTGGGACCGGGTCGGCAAGGACGACGAAAACAGTTCGTGCTGGGTGCGCGTGGCGCAGGGCTGGGCCGGCAAGGGCTGGGGCGCGATGTCGATCCCGCGCATCGGCATGGAGGTGGTGGTCAGCTTCCTGGAGGGCGACCCGGATCGTCCGCTGGTCACCGGCTGCGTCTATAACTCCGACGCCATGCCGCCGTATGCGCTGCCGGCCAACCAGACCAGGTCCACCGTCAAGTCGCAATCGTCGAAGGGCGGCGCCGGCTTCAACGAGTTGCGCTTCGAGGACAAGAAGGGCGCCGAAGAAGTGTACATGCACGCCGAGCGCGACTTCCTGCGGGTGGTGAAGAACAACGACGCCCTCAAGGTCGGCTTCGAGACCGCCGACAAGGGCGACCAGACGATCGACATCAAGAACGACCAGGCCCTGACGATCGGCAACGACCAGACGGTGGCGATCACCAATGACCAGACGGTGAAGATCGACGGCAAGCAGGCGGTCAAGGTGGGGTCGACCATCGTGATCGAGGCCGGCACCTCGATCGAGCTGAAGGTGGGCGGCAGCAGCATCAAGATCGAAGGCAGCAAGATCACCATCAAGTCGGCGGAGATCGAGATTGCCGCCGATGCAAATGCCAAAGTCAAGGCAGGGGCCTTGATGGAAATCAAGTCAGGCGCTCCGATGACGATTGCTGGCGCCATCGTGCAGATAAATTGATGGCAGGTTCGGCAAGTTTATTGAATGAAAGCTGTTGTGCCACGTATAATCTTTAGTCGTCCAGCCCGCCTTCGCCATCCGGCGCCCGGCAGGCCTCCGGGACCACCTTCTCATACGATGCAATGCTGCTGACCCTCAGAATCCTTACCTACCGCAACGCTCCGGTGCCGGCGTCGCCGGCCGTGCGCTTCGACGCCGCCGGCGGCGCCATCGGCCGTTCGCCCGACAACACCCTGGTGCTCGACGACCCCAGCAAGTACATCTCGCGCGTGCATGCGCGCGTGCTGGCGCAGGGCGACACCTTCGTGCTCGAAGACCTGGGCAGCAATGCCAGCATCGTCAACGACCGCCCGCTCGGCAAGGGCAACCAGGTCGTCCTGGGCCACGGCGACCGGCTGGTGATCGGCGACTACCTGTTGCAGGCGGTGGTGATGGCGGCCCCGATGCATCCGGCGCTGGCGCCGGCGCCAACCAACGACGCGACCCTGCCGCTGTTCGAGCCGCCGCCGCCGCCCGCGCCGGTGCAGCTGCCGCCCCTCGATTTTGCCCCGGCTGCGGTCCATGCACAGATGCCGACACCGGCGCCGGCCTGGCCCGATCCGCTGGCCGGCGCCAGCATCCTCGACGTGGGTTCGGCGCCCGCGGCCGGCCTGGGGGGCGACGATCCGCTGGGCCTGAACCTGTTCGCGCCGGCGGCCCCGGCGCGCGCGGCCGAGAGCGACCACGTCTCGCCCGAGCTGGCGGCCTTCCCGCGCATGCCGTCGGCGCCGCCTTCGTTCGCCACCCCGGCGCCGGCGCCGTCGTTCGCCGCGCCGGCCGCGGGCGGCTTCTCGATCCCGGCCGATTACGATCCGCTGGCCGACCTGTTCCCGAGCGCGGCGCCGACGCCGGTGCCGACACTTGCACCGACGCCTGCGCCAACGCCTGCACCGACGGCCGCACCGGTCCCGACGCCGGCGCCGATGCCCGCGTTCGTACCCGAACCGGTCGCGCCGCCGCCCGTCGTCCCCGCGCCGCCGCCCGTCGCGGTCGCCGGCGCGCAGGCGGACAACGACGCCGTCATGCAGGCGCTGTTGCGCGGCATGGGCCTGCCCGACCTCAAGCTGCAGCGTCCCGCCACCGAAGTGGCCGAGATGGTCGGCGCCATGCTGCGCGAAGCCACCACCGGCACCATGGACGTGCTGATGGCGCGCGCCATGACCAAGAAGGAGAGCCGGATCGACATGACCATGCTGTCGGTGCGCGCCAACAATCCCCTGAAATTCTTCCCGAATGCCGAAGGCGCGCTGACCCAGATGCTGACCGGCGCCATGGCCGGCTACATGCCGCCGGTGGACGCCATGGCCGGCGCCTTCGACGACCTGCGCGCGCACGAGCTGGCAGTGATCGCCGGCATGCGCGCCGCGCTCGGCGCGGTGCTGCACCGCTTCGATCCGGCGCAAATCGAGGCGCGCCTGGCGGTGCCGTCGGTGATGGACAAGATGCTGGCCTCGAACCGCAAGGCCAAGATGTGGGACCGGCTGGTCGAGCTGTACGGCGAGATCGCGCGCGAGGCCGACGACGACCTGCAGCGCCTGTTCGGCGAAAAATTCTCGGCCGCCTACGAAGAGCAGGTCGAGCGCCTGCGCCAGGCCAAGCGCGCGGGCCAGCGGCCCGCATAACAAGTTACTGAAAGAGGCATTATGGCGTGGAAGAACAAGGTGGTCTGGTCCGAAGGCATGCTGCTGCAACCGCAGCACCTGCAGCAGCACGACCGCTATTGGCAAAGCCAGCTTGAGAACCGCGTGGCGGCGCTACGGCCCTACAGCTGGGGTTTCGCCGAACTGAGGATCGACGAACACCAGCTGGCGCTGGGCAAGCTGGCGCTGCAATCGTGCAGCGCGGTGCTGCCGGACGGTACGCCGTTCACGCTGCCGGCCGACGACGAATTGCCGCTGCCGCTCGACATACCGGCTGACGCGCGCAACGTGATGGTGGTGCTGGCGCTGCCGCTGCGCCGCCACGGCGTGGCCGAAGTGGCGTCCGGCGACGGCGTCGACAACTTCGCACGCCATCGCCCCGACGACTACGAAGCCTGGGACAGCAACGGTCTCGATAACAGCGCCCTGATGCAGGTCGGTAAACTGCGCCTGCGGCTGGCGCTGGCGTCCGAGGTGGAAAATGCCTACGCCACGATCGGGGTGGCCCGCATCGTCGAGCGGCGCGCCGACAACCGGGTGGTGATCGATCCCGACTACAGCCCGCCATGCCTCGATTTCCGCGCCGCGCCAAGGCTGGCGGCCTTCGCCGACGAGCTGGTGGGCCTGCTGCACCAGCGCGCCGACATGCTGGGCGCGCGTCTGTCGCAGCCGGGCGCCGCCGGCGCCGCCGAGATTGCGGACTTTTTGCTGCTGCAGTTGCTGAACCGCGCCGAACCGCTCACGATCCACCTGGCCGGCGCCACCGGCGTGCATCCGGAAACCCTGTACCGGCACCTGGTGGCGCTGGCCGGCGAGCTGGCCACCTTCACCGAGAACGGCAAGCGCGCCGCCAGCTATCCGACCTATCGCCACGACGCGCTGGCCGAGAGCTTCGCCCCGGTGATCGCCGACCTGCGGCGCGCGCTGTCGACCGTGATGGACACGGCGGCGGTGCCGATCCCGCTCGACGAGCGCCAGTTCGGCATCCGGGTGGCGGTGGTGCCCGACCGCGAGCTGCTGCGCTCGAGCAGCTTCGTGCTGGCCGTGAACGCGCACATGCCGCCGGAACTGCTGCGCGGCAGCTTCCCGGCCCAGGTCAAGATCGGCTCGGTCGAGAAGATCCGCGACCTGGTCAACCTGCAGCTGCCCGGCATCGGCCTGCGCGCCTTGCCGGTGGCGCCGCGCCAGCTGCCGTTCTACGCCGGCTACACCTATTTCGAACTCGATAGCGGCAGCGAGTATTTCCAGCACCTGCACCAGTCGGCCGGCTTCGCCATGCACGTGGCCGGCGACTTCCCCGGCCTGCAGATGCAGTTCTGGGCCATCCGGAGGTAACACGCCATGAGCACACAGGATCCACGTCCCCCGCAGCAGGACCCGGACGCCACCATGCTGGTGCTGAATCCGGGCGGCCGCCGCGCGGCCGCCGCCGCCACGCCGGCGCAGGCGCAAGCGCCGGCGCCCGGCCCGCAGCATGACGGCGGCGCCGGCGCCGTGCACACGGTGCTGCCCGGCAGCGGCCTGAATCCGCTGGTGCGCGCGGCCAATCCGCTGCTCGACCTGGTGGTGCCGCTGCGCCTGTCCGCCCAGCCGCAAGACCTGAACGCCCTGCGCGAGCGCCTGGCGCAGGCGATCCGCACCTTCGAGACCGACGCGCGCGCGGCCGGCGTGGACATCGAAGCCATCGCCGCCGCCCGCTACGCCCTGTGCACGCTGCTCGACGAGACGATTTCCGGCACGCCGTGGGGCAGCGGAGTGTGGGGGTCGCGCAGCCTGCTGGTGGCCTTCCACAACGAAGCCTCGGGCGGCGAGAAATTCTTCCTGGTGCTGCAGCGCCTGAGCCAGGACCCGGCGCGCCACCTCGACCTGCTCGAACTGATGTACCTGTGCCTGGCGCTCGGCCTGGAAGGGCGCTTCCGCGTCGCCGAAGGCGGCCAGTCGCAATTGACCCAGCTGCGCGAGCGCCTGCTGGGCCTGATTCGCCAGCACCGCGGCGCGCAGGAGACCGCGCTGTCGCCGCACTGGCGCGGGGCCGAGGCCAAGGCGGCTTCGCCGCTGCGCACCACCCCGGTGTGGGTCTTCGCCGCGTTGGCTTGCGGGGTGCTGCTGGCGGCCCAGCTGCTGGCATCGACGCTGCTGAACCGCGATTCCGATCCGGTGTTCGCCAGGCTGTCGGCGCTGCGCCAGGCGCAGGCCGCGCCCGTCGCCCCGGCCACCCCGGCCACGCCGGCAACCTCGCGCACCGCCACCTTCCTGGCGCCCGAAGTCGCGCGCGGCCTGGTGACGGTGACCGAGACCCCGGGCCGCACCACGATCACGCTGCGCGGCGAAGGCATGTTCGGCTCGGGCAGCGCCGAGGTCAATCGCGACATGGTGCCGCTGCTGGAGCGCATCGGCGACGCCCTGAACACCTTGCCCGGCAAGGTGATCGTGGTCGGCCACACCGACAACACCAAGCCCGGCCTGTCGGCGCGCTATCCGTCGAACTACGACCTGTCGAAGGCGCGTGCGGGCAGCGTGATGAACGCGCTGGCCGCGCGCGCCGGCCCCGAGTCGCGCTACAGCGCCGAAGGGCGGGGCGACGCCGAGCCGGTGGTGCCGAACGACTCGCCGGCGGCGCGCGCGCGCAACCGCCGGGTCGACCTGGTGGTGCTGGCCCCGGCCAACGCGCCTTGACCGGCGCTCGTTCCAACCCGCTCTTGTCCCAACAATCAATCGGCCGCCACGGCGGAGTCTTATGAAACGTCTGTTCTCCTGGCTGTTCAAGCCCATGGTGCTGTCCTTCATCGGCGTGGCGCTGCTGGCGCTGGTGTTCTGGTTCGAGGCGCCGCTGCTCGCCTTCGACGGCAAGGAGCCGTTCGCCTCGCGCCGTTCGCGCGCCATCGTCGTGCTGCTGATGTTCGCGGCCTGGGGCGCCTGGTTCGGCTGGCGCTATCTGCAGGCCCACCTGGCCAACCGGCGCCTGATGGCCAGCATGGCGGCCGCCGAAGCGCCGCCCGCGGCAGCTGGAGCGCCGGCGCCGGCCGCGCTGCAGGAGCAGGCCGCCCTGAAGACGCGCATGGACCAGGCGCTGGCAACCTTGCGCAAGGCGGCGCCCAAGGGCGGACGCTGGAACCGCCAGTACCTGTATCAGCTGCCCTGGTATATGTTCGTCGGCGCCCCGGGCAGCGGCAAGACCACTGCCTTGCTGCACTCGGGCCTGCGCTTCCCGCTCGCCGAGACGCTGGGGCCGGGCGCGATCGGCGGCGTCGGCGGCACCCGCCAGTGCGACTGGTGGTTCACCGACGAAGCGGTGCTGCTGGACACCGCCGGCCGCTACACGACCCAGGACAGCGAGGCCGAGGTCGACCAGGCCGGCTGGCACGGCTTCCTGGGACTGCTGAAGAAGCACCGCCCGCGCCGTCCGATCGACGGCGTGATCGTGGCGCTGAGCGTGTCCGACCTGCTGCAGCAGGGACCGGCGGCGCGCCAGGCCCAGGCCGCGGCGATCCGCGCCCGCATCAAGGAATTGCATGAAAGGCTGGGCAGCAGCTTCCCGGTCTACGTCACCGTCACCAAGTGCGACCTGCTGGCCGGCTTCATGGAGTATTTCGACCCGTTCGGCCGCGAGGAGCGGGCCCAGGTCTGGGGCCTGACCTTCCCGGTGGGCAGCGGCCCGGCTGACGCGCTGGCGCAGTTCCCGGCCCGCTTCCTGGAGCTCGAGCAGCAGCTGCAGGCAGGCGTGATGAAGCGCCTGCAGGACGAACGCGACCTGCAGCGGCGCGCTTTGGTCTACCGCTTCCCCCAGCAGTTCGGCAACCTGGGCGAGCTGCTGGAAGGCTTCCTGCAGGCGGTGTTCGCGCCGACCCGCTTCGAGCGCGACGCCCAGCTGCGCGGCGTGTACTTCACCAGCGGCACGCAAGAGGGCAGCCCGATCGACCGCGTGATGGGCGCGCTCGCGAACACCTTCGGCCTGGACCGCAAGGTGCTGCCGCCGAACGCCGTGAGCGGGCGCAGCTTCTTCCTGACCGACCTGCTGCGCGAGCTGGTGTTCAAGGAGTCAAGCCTGGCCGGCAGCGACGCCGCCGTGGAGCGCCGCCAGCGCCTGCTGCGCCGTGCCGGCGCGGTAACGGCTGCGCTGGCCCTGGTGCTGCTGGCCGCTGGCCTGGCCACCAGCTATGTGCGCAACAAGGCGAACGTGAACGAGATGGAAGCGCGCAGCGCCGAACTCGAAAAGCTGGTGGCGGCCGCGCCGGCCACCGGCTCGCCGCTGGGCGTGCTGCCGATGCTGGACGCGGCGCGCGCGCTGCCGGGCGGCTACGATGAACGCGAAGCCGGCGCGCCGCTGCTGGAACGCTTCGGCCTGAACCAGTCCGACAAGCTGGGCGCCGGCGCCCAGCTGGCCTACCAGCGCCTGCTGCGTTCGGCCCTGCTGCCGCGCGTGATGGCGCGGCTCGAAGAAACCCTGCGCCGCGGCGACGCCAACAACCAGGAGCAGCTGTACGAGGCGCTGCGCGTCTACCTGATGCTGGGCCAGCCGCTGCACCTCGATCCGCAATCGGTGCAGGCCTGGCTCGAATTCGACTGGCGCCGCAGCCTGCCCGAGGCAACGCCCGAGCAGCGCGACGCGCTGCTGGCCCACGTCGGCGCGCTGTTCGATGGCGCCAATGGCGATGCCGGCGCGCCGCCGGCGCTCGACACCGCGCTGGTGGCGCAGGTGCGTTCGACGCTGGCGATGATGCCGCTGCCCGAGCGCCTGTACAACCGCCTCAAGCGCCAGGTGGCGCAGGAGCGCTTGCCGGAGACCTCGGTCAACCGCGCGGTGGGCCGCGACGTGTCGGCGATCCTGGCGCGCGCCAGCGGCGAGCCGCTCACGCGCGGCGTGCCGGGCCTGTTCAGCGTGGCCGGCCACAAGGCGATCGTCGCCGGCGCGCCGCAGGCGCTGACCGACATCGCGCGCGACAGCTGGGTGCTCGACCGCCGCGAAGCAGAAGGCGCGCTGGGCGCACTGACCTCGGACCAGCTGCAGGTCGCCGTGCTGCGCCTGTACTACGCCGACTATATCCGCGCCTGGGACGCCTACCTGGCGGACGTGCGCATCGCGCCGTTCTCGAGCCTGGACGCCGGCGCGCGCATCACCAATGCGCTGGCCGGCGCCGACTCGCCTCTGAAAGCCTTCCTCATGGTGGCGGCGCGCGAGACCCGCCTGGGCGGCGCCGCCGGCAAGACTCCGGTGACGATGGATGCGGCCGTGCTGGGCAAGCTGGCCGAGGCGCGCAAGAAGCTCGAGGCCGCGCTCGGCGGCGACGATCCGGCGCCGGCGCAGCAGGCCGCCAATCCGGTGGACCAGCACTTCGCGCCGCTGCACCGCCTGGTCGGCACGCCGCAGGCGCCGGGCACGCTCGACGCCCAGCTGGCGCTGCTGAAGGACGCCTCGGCATACTTCGACGCCGCCGACCAGGCGCGCCGCGCCGGCGCCCCGGCGCCATCCGGCGAGGCCCTGCAAAAGGTCAAGCGCGCCGCCGAAGGCATGCCCGAACCGCTGGGCGGCATGTTGCGCAACGTCGACAGCGCCGGCAGCGGCCTGACCCTGGGCAGCGAGCGGGCGCGCCTGGGTGCGCTGTGGGCGGCCAACGGCGCCGCCTTCTGCCGCGACGCGATCGCCGGCCGCTATCCGATGACGCGCGGCGCCGCGCGCGACGCGACGCCGGACGACTTCGGCCGCTTCTTCGGCCCGGGCGGCACGATGGACGACTTCTTCACGAAGAACCTGGCGGCCCAGGTCGACATGGCCGGCAGCCAGTGGAAGTGGCGCGACACCGGCGACGGCACGGTCGGCATCCCGCAGGACGTGCTGAACCAGTTCCAGCGCGCCGCGCGCGTGCGCGAGATGTTCTTCGCCAGCGGCGGCCGCCAGCCTTCGCTGCGCTTCGACCTGCTGCCGGTCGGCGCCGATCCGGGCTTGACCAATGTGGTGCTCGACATCGACGGCCAGCCGGTGACCTATGCGGCCGGCGCCGCGGCGCGGCCGGTGTCGATCACGCTCCCGTCGGGCAAGGGCGGCGGCCAGGTGCGCTTCGAAGCCACCCCGGCCCTGCGCGCCGACCTGCGCAGCGACGGTCCGTGGGCCTGGTTCCGCATGCTGGACAAGGGCGTCGTGCAATCGGGCGCCCAGGCCGAGCGCTATGCGCTGGCCTTCGACCTCGATGGCCGCAAGATGAACTACCAGCTGACCGCCAGCAGCGTCATCAACCCGTTCCGCCGCGAAGCGCTCGAGGGCTTCCGCTGCCCGACGGGCTGGTGAGGAGGCGACGGTGACGGCATTGGCGGCGGCGCCGGGGTTTTTCGGCAAGCTGCCCAGTCATGGCGATTTCGTGGGGCGGCGCCTGCCGTCCTCGATGCGCGATCCGTTCGACGCCTGGCTGCAGCGCGGGATCGTCGCCAGCAGGGAAGCGCTTGGGGCAGGCTGGCAAGCGGCCTGGCTCAGCAGCCCCTTGTGGCGCTTCGTGCTGGCGCCGGGGCTGTGCGGGCCTGAGGCATGGAGCGGCGTCATGATGCCGAGCATGGATCGGGTTGGGCGCTGTTTTCCGCTAGTGCTGGCGGCGCCGTCGATGGAGGCGCCGACGCTATCCGATTGTCTAGGATTACATGAGGACTGGTTCGTTAGGCTTGAAGAGATCGCGCTGACAGCGCTCGGTGAGGGAGCGTCCCTCGATCGGTTGGATGCTGCGCTGCTGGCGCTGGGTGGATTCGCGGCAACTCATGCGCAAGGATTCTCGAGATCATCGATGGGCATCGCGCGCTGCGTTGCATTAGATGATGCTAGCATTTCAGCACTGGTGATCGAAGACATGGACGGAGACAGCGCCTGGTGGGGCCTAGGATCAGAACTAGTGGCACCCTGTTTGGCGCGCTGTCGAAGCCTGCCGTCCTCTAATAGATTTGCTGCGCTGTTGGAAGGCGAATGGCGCGAGCATGGGTGGAGCTAAGCCTCGGATTAACAAACGATAAAACTTATCCACGATCGCGCGCAATCAAATTTTTCATTCAAGTTCCGCTGGATGAAAGCGAGCGTTTTGGTCTGCTGATGCCCTTTTACTTATGGATTAGTGATAGAGCTTACTGATGCCAATGCATTAGGAAATCTTCAAAATCGCTGATATGCTTGAGCTTAGCCATAGGGTTGAGTCAGAAAATCAATTTACAATATTTCGCAGCATCTGGACATTCCAGTATGATAGGCGCATTTAGTGCCGGTTTGGATGACGGTCCAAACTCGTAATCTTTAAGCACAGGTAGGTTATCTTTGCGCCACAGATTTTTTAAAGGAAGTGGATCCCAGACGAGACGAACCTCCTGCTGATGCTCAAATTCTCTGCCTTTAATCGACTGCGGTGGGGGCACTGAATTGTCGTTAATTTGGATGATTCGATCGGAATAGTGGCAGGTGTTGATACAGCCAGAATATGCGTATGGGAGCATCGCTTCGTTCAGGCTATGTAAGAAGCCTGTCGGGTTACTAATTTCGATGCACGCATCGTAGCCGAATCGCGTCATTGCCTCACGATCAAAATTGCGCGTGAAACAGAGTAGGTACATGTCCGGCGCTATTACATCTATCTGAACTGGCATTCCGATCGGATGTTTATTAAATGCAGGATAATTTCGAACGGGTTCCAGATACCGGACATGTTTGATCAGCGTGTCTAACTGAGGGGCGATAGGAACCTCTGGGTTGGTCTGGTACCCTCTAAAACCTTCGTAGCGGTCTCCAATCTCTGCAATTTCCATTCCTTGATACTCGTACAGGGTGCCAATTCGAAAACGACCTAAATTAAGCATCTGTTCGGCGTACTTCATTTTCGTATATTTGAAGAGTGCCTTGTACTCTCGATCAACCGATGAGAAGAAAGGAATATTTCCAGCCCATGCGATACGATTTTTGTATTTTAGCTTTGGCTGAATATTTTTGAAATGATCCTTAATGTGCATGGTGATAATTCCGATCCTGTATTTCGGCAATCTGGGTTCTGATAAAGCAAATTAATTCACATCGTTAAATTTTTGGTCGGGATGGACCATGCTGACGGTTTGCTGAGGGAAAATCACTAATAGAAGCCTTTAAGGTCTGCTTTGCAGATAAAATCCAGACTCGGATAAGGCCTTGGATGAAATGCTTTGCAAGGCTGAGAAGGTGCACTACTTCATCTTGGTTCTAATGGCTTACGTGCTCAACGCTTCGCTCAGACTACCTGCGTCGAATACGGGATCTGAGTCCATTCAAGCAAGGTCGTCATGGAAATTTACTTGCAAACTTTGTGGGTTCCAGAGAGAAAGGACTTCTATTGAACGTTTAAGCCGCAGCGCATATGGCCATTACTACTGTAATGTTGTCGCGCCCTCCATATTGCTTGGCCATTTCCACGAGCCGTGCGCATACCGGCTCAAGGTTGTTGGCCTGCGCACTCGCCATGGCCGCCTCGATCTCCGCATGCGGCACACTCCCGTGCAGCCCATCGCTGCACAGCATCAGCACATCGCCCGGAAACACCAGGTGCGCGCGCACCTCGGGCGCGATCGACGGCGACGGCCCGACCGCCTGCAGCAGCAGGTTCCGCGGCGGCAGGCTATCGAGCAGGCCAGCCTCGAGCGCCTGCTGGTACATGGTCTGGTCGCGCGTGAGCTGCTCGAGCGCCCCCATGCGCAGCCGGTACAAACGGCTGTCGCCGACATGGAACAGCACCAGCGGCGCCTTCGGCGCGCGGCGCCAGAAACCGGTAAGCGTGGTGCCCATGCCGTTGCCCTCGACCCGCTTGCGCTGGTGGTTCTGGGCGTACAGGGTGCCATTGGCATGGGCCAGCGCGGCGTGCAGCAGCTTGACCGCGCCGGAGTCGGAGTCGGACCAGGTGGCGTCCGGATCGTCGGCCGGGCCGGACTGGGCGTGCGCCGCATCCACGGCGCCGCCGTGGGTCCGCAGATAGGCCTGCACCTCGTTGAGCACACCGGCGCTGGCCACTTCTCCGGCGGCGTGGCCGCCCATGCCGTCGGCCACCATCGCCAGGCCGAGCGATTCGTCGAGCAGGAAGTTGTCTTCATTGGACTGGCGCACCGGACCGACGTCGGTCAGGCCGAACACCAGCGCCCCGGGCAGGTGGTGCACGCGCGGCGGCGAAAGGGGAATCTGCATCGTCATGCTGCGGCTTTCATGGTGATCGTCGTGATCATGGCACGCTCATCTCGGCCAGGAAGCGCGTGCGCTCGCCGGCATTGTCGATATGGCTGGCCAGGAGTTGCAGGAATTCCTGCCGGTCCGCGGTGCTCTTCATGGCGCGCTTGGCCACCACCCGGCCGATCGGGCCGATCAGGTTCACCAGCTTGACTGCGGCGGCATCGGCGAATGGCTGGTCGACATCGGCCGCGGCCTGGAGCGCGGCCTGGCCCGGGCGGGTACCAATACCAGAACCGGTGCGCATCAAGGTCGGCGTACGCACCACGCCGCTACCCGTGCCGCTGGACTCGAGCTTCTTCCCGACCAGCACCAGCGCCTCCTGGAATTGCTGGCGCCCCAGTTCGGACGGGATGTGCGGCAGCAGCAGGGCGCCCAGCGCATCGAGGCTGTCGGCCTTGTCGGCCACCTTCTTGAGCAGGAAGCGGGCCATCGGGCCGATCTGGCGCGCCAGCAGCGTCTCGACTTCGGGGAAGGCTTCGCGCTTCCATGGCGTGAGGGTGACGATCTCGCTGCCGCCCATGGTCGCGCCGGGCAGGGTGCCGGTGCTCGCATGCGCGCGCGCCGCATCGAAGGCCGGCAGGCCGGCCGCCAGAAGCGTGCGGTCGCTGTCGCCCAGCCGGGTCGCATCGGGATCGTGGCCGTCGGCGCCGGCCGCTGCCAGCAGGGCCTCGTGGAAGGCGCGCGCCGTGGGGAAGCGCTCGGCCGGCGACTTGGCCAGCGCGCGCGCCAGCACCGCGTCGAAGCGGGTGCCGAGCGCCGGCAGCACGGTCGATGGCGGCGCCGGATGCTCGTTCAGGATCTGCTGCATGACGATCGTGGTCGAGCCGGTGAACGGGCGCGTGCCGGTCAGCAGCTGGTACAGCACGATCCCGCTCGAGAACACGTCCGAGCGGCCGTCGACCGCCTCGCCCCGGAACTGTTCGGGTGACATATAGCTCGGCGTGCCGATCATCGAGCCGGCCTGCGTAAGCGTCGACGATTCGATGCGGGCCACGCCGAAGTCGCTGATCTTGACCTGGGCCCCCACCGTCACCAGCAGGTTGCCCGGCTTGATATCGCGATGCACCACGCCGCGCGCGTGCGCGTAGTCCAGTCCATGCAGCAGGTCGCCCATCCAGGCCAGCGCGCGCTGCACGCTGTCGGCGCGGCCAGGCTGCATCAGGGCGTCGAGGGGCGTGCCCTCGACGAACTCCATCGCGATATAGGCCGATTCGGCGTCCTCGCCGTAATCGTAGACGGTAACGATGTTCGGATGCGCCAGGCGGCCGGCGGCCTGCGCCTCGTTCTTGAAGCGACCGATCAGGTCGGCCTGCTCGCGCTCGCTGAACATCTCCTTGCGGATGGTCTTGAGCGCCACCACGCGTTCGATGCCGGGATCGAAGGCCTTGTAGACGACGCCCATCGAGCCCTTGCCGAGGATGCCGTCGATCCGGTATTTGCCGAGCTGTTCGATCATCGTCTTGCCTTCAGCCTCATTCATCCAGCATCTTCATCGCGCTGGCCAGGCTCGAACGCATGCGCGCGAACGAGCGCGCCAGCGCCGACAGCTCGTCGTTGCCCCTGACGTCGAACTCTTCCTGGCTGAATTCGCCCAGGCTGACCTGGTCGGCCAGGCGGCTCATGCGGGTGATGCGACGGGTGACGAACACGTGCACCATGATGTTGAGGGCGATGAACAGGAACACGAAGATGCCCAGCATCGACAGCATATAGGTCTGCAGCATGGCGCTGGCGCGGCGCAGCGGCACTTCCATCGGCACCGACACCACCTGGGCGCCGACGATTTCCATGTGCTTCCAGCCGAAGCCGTTGTTGCGGCCGTAGATGTCGAGCATGGTCTTGGGCGCCGCATCCGGCACGCTGTGGCAGCGCAGGCAGGCAGCGTCCTTGATCTGCAGCGGACGGGCGACGTACAGCGCCGGGCCGACCGAGGTCACGCGTTCGCCGACCAGTTCCTTCAGGTCGGGCTTGGCGCGCAGGGTGTTGACCAGGTCCGCTTCCCAGTCGCTGGCGCGGTCGCGCGGATTGGTCGGGTTCAGGGTCGCTTCCTTGTAACTGAAGTCCGGGTACTGCTTGAGCAGATGGCTCAGCTGTTCGGTGGCCGCATACGAGGGGATCGATTGCGGCACGAATTCATACTTGAGGCGGGTCTCGAGCAGCGGCACGACCTGGCCCGAGGTATAGCTGCGCGCGGCCAGCGCCGACTGCATCAGCACGCGTGCGCTTTCCAGCGTCTCTTCACGCGCGTTCTCCTGCAACAGGTAGTTGGTGACGGCGCTGGCGGCGCCGAAACCGATGGCGAAGATGGTCAGGAAGACGATGTTGAACTTCGCCGCGATCGACAATTTCATGTGCTGAGCCTCAAGGCTGTCTGGGAGTAGGAGCGGCGGCGCGAGGCGGCCGCGGGGGATCGAAACGGCGCTGCACCTGCTGGCGCAGGGCAGGCTGGCGCGCCAGCCAGGGCGCCAGCTCGGCATACGTCGCGCGCCGTTCGTGGCGGGGCTGGGCGGCGGGGCCCTGGGGCAGCGGCACCAGCAGGTCGCGGAAGGCCGGCGGCAGGCCGGCCAGGAATGGCGCCGCCGGCCGTGGCGCGATGCGCAGCGGCTGGGCATTGCTGCGCGCGGCGAACTGTTCGTTGGCGAGCTTCAGGCGGCGTTTGGCCTTGCCGCCGTCGAGTTCTTCGAGCGCCACCTCGCCCGCCTCGGCGAAGACCTCGGTGGCGGCCGGCGCGGCGTGGACGATCGCGGTCGCGTCGGCGACGTGCAGCCGCAGCAGCGTTGCGTTGACGGCCAGCGGCCGCGCGGCATTGCCCCTGGCCTTGAGCCAGCCTTCCAGCAGCACCACTTCGCCGCCCTGCCTGAAGAACAGCCGGGTGCCGGGCCCGATGGCGATGGTGGCGCCGCCGAGGTCGAGCTGGATCGCGCCGTCACGGGAGTCGAGCAGGTCGCCGGCGCGCAGGGCGACCCCGCGTCCTGCGCTGAACATGCTGGTGTCGCGCACCAGCAGGGCGCTTTGTTCGGCATGGACGATATTCGGCGAAGGCGTGGCCGCTGCCGCGCAGCAGGCAGGGATACTCAACAGGAGCCCGAAAAGATGGCGCGACACGTTAGCGACTCGAGAAAGGGTGGGGGACGGATGGATGCCGCCGCGATGGTCAAACAATTACTTATTTTACAGCAAGGTTGTGGTCCAAAAACCATCTTTGCCGTATTTATGTACATAGAACAACACTTGCCCCTACCTGGCAGGCCGCCCCTCGCCAACGAGCATCGCCAACTCGCGCGCGCTGTCCAGCAGCACCGGCAGGAAGTCGTCGGCCATCCGCTCGGCCGACACCCGCGTCGCCTGGGCGCCGACGTTCAGCGCCGCCAGCACCCGCCCCGATTGACCACGCACCGGCACCGCGATCGAACGCAGGCCCAGTTCCAGTTCTTCGTTATTGAGCGCATAGCCTTGTTCGCGCACCTGCGCCAGCACGGCGCGCAGCAGGTCGCGGTCGGTCACCGTGTATTCGGTGCGCGGCGCGAGATCGGTCCGCGCCAGATAAGCGTCCAGTTCGGGCGGCGGCAAGTGGGCCAGCAGTACCCGGCCCAGCGAGGTGCAGTAGGCCGGCAGGCGGCTGCCGGCGCCGAGCGACACCGACATCACCCGCGACGCCGAGGCGCGCGCCACGTACAGCACCTGGTCGTCTTCCAGCACCGCGAGCGAACTCGATTCGCCCAGCCTGGCGCTGAGTTCGTCGAGGCAGGGCTGGGCCGACGTCGTCAATGGCGTCGACGCCAGGTAGGCATGGCCCAGCGCCAGCACCTTCGGGCGCAGGCTGTAGTTGTTCAGTTCCGCGTCGACGTAGCCGAGCTGGCGCAGGGTGTGCAGGCAGCGCCGCACGGCGGCGCGCGGGATGCCGGTGCGCTGGCTGAGCTGGGCGATGGTCTGGACGCCCGGCGCGTCGGAGAACGCGCGCAGCACGGCCAGCCCGCGCGCCAGCGAAGTCATGAAATCGGGATCGGACAGGGCGTCGATCTCTTCGGCAGCGGTGCGCGCCAACGGGGCAGGGGGCATGGACATGACGGAATTGTAATCGAGGCTCGACGGCTGAAACGAATTTCGGCTTGACCGGTAGACCGTCGCAAGCATACACTGAAGTCCGATTATCGAACATATGTCCGATAATCGAACACTCGGATAACCTATCACGACGAGACCTGCACCATGATCGATAAAACCTGCGACACGCTCGAACGCGCGGTGGCCGACATCCCGGATGGCGCCACCATCATGATCGGCGGCTTCGGCAACGCCGGCATGCCCTCCAGCCTGATCGACGCCCTGCTGGCCCAGGGCGCGCGCGAACTTACCATCGTCAACAACAATGCCGGCAATGGCGAGACCGGCCTGGCCGCGCTGATCAAGGCGAAACGGGTGCGCAAGATCGTGTGCTCGTTCCCGCGCCAGGCCGATTCCCACCATTTCGACGCCCTGTACCGCGCCGGCGAGATCGAGCTGGAACTGACCCCGCAAGGCAACCTGGCCGAGCGCATCCGCGCCGCCGGCGCCGGCATCGGCGGCTTCTTCACTCCCACCGGCTACGGCACCCTGCTGGCCGAGGGTAAGGAGAGCCGCATCATCGATGGCCGCGGCTATGTGTTCGAGACGCCGCTGCGCGCCGACTTCGCCCTGATCAAGGCGTTGAAGGGCGACCGCTGGGGCAACCTCGTGTACCGCAAGACGGCCCGCAATTTCGGGCCGATCATGGCCACCGCCGCCAAGGTCGCCATCGCCCAGGTGGGCCAGATCGTGGAACTGGGAGAGCTCGACCCGGAAACCATCGTCACCCCGGGCATCTTCGTCCAACGCGTCGTCAAGGAGGCAGCATGAACCGTTACAGCCGCGAACAGATGGCCGAGCGCGTCGCGCGCGACATCCCCGAAGGCGCTTATGTGAACCTCGGCATCGGCCTGCCGACCAAGGTCGCCAACTACCTGCCGCCCGAGCGCGAGGTCTTCTTGCACAGCGAGAACGGGCTGCTCGGCATGGGACCGGCCCCGGCGCCGGGCGAGGAAGACGAAGACCTGATCAACGCCGGCAAGCAGCCGGTGACCCTGCTCACCGGCGGCGCCTATTTTCACCATGCCGATTCGTTCGGCATGATGCGCGGCGGCCACCTGGACATTTGCGTGCTGGGCGCCTTCCAGGTGGCGGCCAATGGCGACCTGGCCAACTGGCATACCGGCGCGCCGGATGCGATCCCCGCCGTCGGCGGCGCGATGGACCTGGCGATCGGCGCCAAGCAGGTGTTCGTCATGATGGACCACCAGACCAAGACCGGCGAAAGCAAGCTGGTCGAGGCGTGCAGCTATCCGCTGACCGGCGTGGCGTGCGTGAGCCGCATCTATACCGACCTGGCCGTGATCGACGTCACGCCCGACGGCTTGCGGGTGCGCGAGATGGCGCCCGGCCTCACCCTGGCCGACCTGCAGGCCGTGACCGCGGCGCCGCTGCTGCCCGCTTTGAACGAAGGATTGACTGGAGGAGAATCAGCATGACCGACGCATTCATCTGCGATGCCATCCGCACCCCGATCGGCCGCTACGGCGGCGCCCTGAAGGACGTGCGCGCCGACGACCTGGGCGCGATCCCGATCCGCGAACTGATGCGCCGCAACCCGGGTGTGGACTGGAATGCCGTCGACGACGTGATCTATGGCTGCGCCAACCAGGCCGGCGAGGACAACCGCAACGTCGCGCGCATGTCGGCCCTGCTGGCCGGGCTGCCGCAGGAAGTGCCCGGGTCTACCGTCAACCGCCTGTGCGGCTCGGGCCTGGACGCGGTCGGCATCGCCGCGCGCGCCATCCGCAGCGGCGAAGCGCGCCTGATGATCGCCGGCGGCGTCGAATCGATGACGCGCGCGCCGTTCGTGATGGGCAAGGCCGACAGCGCCTTCTCGCGCAACAGCACGATCTACGACACCACCATCGGCTGGCGTTTCCCGAACCCGTCGATGAAGCAGGTGTACGGCACCGATGCGATGCCCGAGACGGCGGAAAACGTCGCCGACGACTATGGCATCAGCCGCGCCGACCAGGATGCCTTTGCCCTGCGCAGCCAGGCCAGCGCCGCGCGCGCGCAGGAGGACGGCACTTTCGAGCAGGAGATCGTGCCGGTCGTGATCCCCCAGAAGAAAGGCGAGCCGCTGCAGGTGAGCCGCGACGAGCATCCGCGCGCGACCAGCCTCGAGACGCTCGGCAAGCTCAAGCCGGTGGTGCGCGCCGACGGCACCGTCACCGCCGGCAATGCGTCCGGCGTCAACGACGGCGCCTGCGCGCTGCTGCTGGCCAACGGGGAAGCGGTGCGTGCCTATGGCCTCACGCCGCGTGCGCGCGTGATCGGCATGGCCAGCGCCGGCGTGGCGCCGCGCGTGATGGGCATCGGTCCGGTGCCGGCGGTGCAGAAGCTGCTGCGCCAGCTGGACATGACGCTGGACCAGTTCGACCTGATCGAGCTGAACGAAGCGTTTGCCTCGCAGGGCCTGGCCGTGCTGCGCCAGCTCGGCCTGCGCGACGACGATCCGCGCGTGAACCCGAACGGCGGCGCCATCGCGCTCGGCCATCCGCTGGGCATGAGCGGCGCGCGCCTGGTAACGACGGCCACCTGGCAGCTGCAGCGCAGCGGCGGGCGCTTCGCGCTGTGCACCATGTGCGTGGGGGTGGGGCAGGGCATCGCGCTGGCGATCGAGCGCGTGTAGCTAGGTGCTAGCTGGTCGCGGGCCTGCCCAGTAGCCCCAGCAGGCGCTGGTGCAGCCGCGGCCTGGCGGGCCGCGCATAGGCGATGCGCGCCGGGATCCGCACCACGATCGCGGTCCCGCCCTGCGCCGGCGTGGACACCTCCAGCGTGCCGCCCAGCGCGCAGGCCCGTTCGCGCATGCCCGGCAAGCCCCAGTGTCCACCGCGCCCGCCCGCGCACAGGATGGCCGGATCGATGCCGCGGCCATCGTCGCGCACCGTCAGCGTGAAGGATTCGCCGCCATGGCCCAGTTCGACCTCGATCCGGTCCGCCTCCGCGTGGCGGAAGGCATTGAACAAGGCTTCGCGGCCAAGCGTGTACAGCTCGTGATGGGCGACGTCGGCCAGCCGGCGCGGCGTGCCCACGATCTGTAGCGCGAAGCGCGGGCCGCACTGTTCCTGCAGCGCCTGCCCGAACGCCGCCAGCGCCGGACCGAGGTCTTGCGCCGCCGGGCCCGGCTGGGCGCGCAGGTCGGCCAGCTCCTCGCGCGCCTCGGTCATGACGGCGTCGGCCTGGTCCAGGATCGCTTCGATGTCGCCATGCGCCGCACTGCCTTTCGTCATGCGCAGCAGCGCCGTGTTCAGGCGCAGCACCAGGCCCTGCACGTTCTGCAGCAGGCTGTCGTGCAGGGCGCGCGCGATGCGCTCGCGTTCGGCCAGCCGTTCGCGGTAGCGCTGGGCGTAGCGGCGCGCCAGCATGCGCGTGCGCCACCTGAACACGGCGGCCGCCAGCAACAGCAGGGCCAGGCCGCACGCCAGCCGGAACCACCAGGTCTGGACCAGCGTCGGCGCGATGTCGAAGGCGATGCTCGCTTCGCGCTCGCTCGGCACGCCATCCTCGTTGAAGGCCATCACCCGGAAGCGGTAGGCGCCGGGATCGAGCCGGGTATAGAAGGCCATGCGCCGGCTGCCGGCGTCCTGCCAGTCGCGGTCCACGCCGTCGAGGCGGTAGCGAAAGCGCAGGCGCTCCGGCATCGCGTAGCTGAGCGCGGTGTAGTCGAGGCGCAGGCCGGTGGTGTTCGGGGGCAGGGTCAGGCCGCCGTCCGGGCGCCGGCGCGCGCCGGCCACGTCGAGCGGCGCGATCACCACCGCCGGCGCAACGGTATTGCGGTGGATGCGCGCCGGATCGAGGTAGGCTACGCCTTCGCTGCCGACGAACCACAGGCGCCCATCGCGCGAACTGGCCGCGGTTGACATGTTCGGCAAGGCGACCGCCGTTCCCGGATAGCCGTCGAGATTGTCGAACACCCTTACCTCGAGCAGCGCATCGGGATTGGCCAGGGCACGCTTCCATGCCTGGGCCTTCGCCTGCACCGCGCCGCGGCGTCCGTTGAACCAGCGCTCGCCGTCGGCGCCGACGATCTGTCCACTGATGCCCGCCAGTGCCTCCGGATCGGCACTGCGCAATTTCCGGACGCGGCCCTGGTCGAGCACCGCCAGCCATTCTTCACCGGCCAGCACGATGCCATCGCTGGCGTCGATGTGGATGATCGGACCGAAGCCGGCCGGGTCGCCGACGTTGAAGCGGCTGGTCTTGCCCTCGTCGAAGCGGATGATGCTGCCATCGCGGAAACCGATCCAGACCGCGCCGTCGGGCGCCTTCGACAGGCCCATCAAGCCGCGTGGCACGCCATAGGCCGCGGCCGACGTCCATTTCCCTTTGTGGAAGTGAAACAGGCCCTTGCCGCGGAAGGTCAGCCACAACTCGTCACGCTGGCCCTGCACGAGCGTCGGCATCTTGCCGACCGGCGTACCGTCTGCCTCGCGCGGGTACGGGATGAAGGTCGATGCGCCATCCAGCACATGGGTAACCCCGAGGTGATCCGCGCGCAGCAGGCCGCCGTCCCAGCCGGATGCCATCTCCACCCGCGCGGCCTGTTTGCCGAACGTCGCGGCGCCTGCCGGGAACAGGTGGCCGCGCGACCGGGAGTGCAACAGGGCCCGGCCGTCCTGGTCCGTGAACACGTCGAACCAGCTCTCGTTGGCTGGTAGCGGCACCGTGATCAGCTTGTTGTGGCGAAACCGCTCGAGCCCGGCCTGGGTGCCAACCCAGATATTGCCTTCCTGGTCCTCCAGGATGGAGGTTGGCGCCAGGTTGCTGAGTTGCCAGGGCTGGTCGAGGCGATCGGTCGCCACCGCCTCGGCCTGGAAGCGATCGATGCCGCGCAGTCGCGACGCTGTCGTGTGGCACAGGCCAACGGGGCAACGCAGCGCCCAGTGATTGCCATTGCGGTCGAACAGGCCGCCCGCCGATGCCGATGGTGCGCGCCATGCGGGCATGGGGACCGGCGCCGTCTTCGGCGGCAAGGGCAAGGCTTGCCATTCGCCGCCGACGCCGCGCCAGACCCGGCCGTCCGGCGAGGGGACGATGGCGCTGGCGCCGCCCGGCAGGTCGTAGCGCGTGAAGCGCTGCAGCGCACGATCGAACAGGTAGAGGTGCTCGCCATCATTGGTCCACAGTCGGCCGTAGTGGTCCAGCGTGACATTGGTGGCGTTCGGCCCGGCAAATCCCTGGGCGGCACCGAACGTGGTCCAGGCGCCGGCCCGGTAGCGGTGCAGTCCGCCAGTAGCGCCGACCCACAGGCTGCCATCGACATCGATGTCAGCCTGGTAGCTTGCGCGCATCTCGCCAAGTTCGCGCAGGTGCACGACGGTATCGTTGCGCAGTACGCTCAAGCCGCCCATGATGTACCCGATCAGCAGATCGCCATTTTCCTGCGCGTACAGGTTTGAAATCGACGTCGCCAGCAGCCTGGAACCGTCGACCGCGACGAACTTGGAAAAGGTGATGCCGTCGAAGCGGTACAGGCCCGACTGCGTACCGAGCCACAGCCAGCCGTCGCGGGTCTGGGCCATGGTGCCGATGCGGGCGGGGGCGCCTTCCTTGGCGGTCCACGTCGTGTGATGGTAATTGGCCAGGCGCAGGTTCGGGTCGAGGGCCAAGGCCGGCGCACCCGCCAGGCAGGCCAGCGGCAGGCAGCGGTGCAGCAGTCGTGCGGCATATCTGGTCAGCAGAGTCGTCAATGAATGCATGGCAGGCGTTGGTCTCTGGTATTGGATGTCAATACGTATGCGGTCAGGATGCCATATTGACATTTGTCACTATTGCCTGTCATCGGTTTTTTGCGGGCTCGCCGCATTTTTCACGTTCATGCCGCCTGCATCGACTGCCCAGCCCCGATGTTAAGATCGAGCAATGAATATCCTGCAACATTGCGAAGCCTTCCGGCGCCTGCTGGCGGTGCTGTCGATCGTGCTGCCGCTGCTGGCCATGGGCGGCGCGCATGCGGCCGTGCAGGATGGGGCGCCCGAACGCCTGGACCACCGGCGCTGGCTGTCCGCCGACGGCGGGCCGAGCCAGGTCGGGGCGATCGCCCATGGCGCAGATGGCTATCTCTGGCTCGGCACCAACGATTCGCTGGTCCGCTTCGACGGCCTGCGCTTCCGGCCCCAGGCGCCCGAAGCGCGCGGCGCGCCCGTCATCGTCTCGTCGCTGCTGGCGCGCGGCGAGGCCTTGTGGGTCGGCTTGCGCAGCGGCGGCGTGGCGCCGCTGCGCCCGGGCCGGGCGCTGGCGCGCGAGTGCGGCCCCGGCGCACCTGGCGGGGTGGTGTTCGGCCTCGCGCAAGACCGCCGCGGCGCGCTGTGGGCCGCGGCCGGGGACGGCCTGGCGCGTCGCCTGGATGGCGCCTGGCGGCGCTTCGGTCCCGCGCAGGGCTTCGACGATGGTGGCGCGCACGCCGTATTCGTCGACCGCGATGGCGTGCTGTGGGCCGCCAGCGAACGCCGGCTGTACTACCTGCGCGACGGCGCCGACCGCTTTGTCGATGCCGGCCTGGCGCTGGAGGGCGCCGGCCAGATCGCGCAGGCGCCGGATGGGGCTCTATGGCTGAGCGAACGCCATGGCAGCCGACTGCATCGGGTGATGCCTGGTAGCGGCACGCAGGCCACGACGCGGATCGACGCGCCGGCCACCGCTCTCGCGTTCGACGCCGCCGGCGGCCTGTGGATTGGCCTGATGGGCCGCGGCCTGCTCCACGTCGCGCGCCCCGACGGCCTGGCGGCGCTGGCCGGCGCCACCCGCTTCACCGCGCAGCAGGGCCTGAGCTCGGACTTCGTATCGAAGCTGCACGCCGACGGCGCCGGCAACCTGTGGGTCGGCACCAATGCCGGCCTGGACCGCTTTCGGCCGCGCATCCTGGCGCCGGCGGCGTTCCCGGCCGGCGCGCAGAACCTGGCGCTGGCCGCCGGCGACGACGGCAGCCTGTGGGGCGGGCCGCGCGTCGGCACCGCTCTGCGGCTGCAGGATGGACGCGTGCAGGCGCTGGCGATGCCGGCGCCGGTCGACAGCGCCATGCGCGACGCCGACGGCGCGGTCTGGATGGCCGGGCCGGCCGGCATCTGGCGCTCGCGCGGCGCGCGGCTCGAACGCGTCGCCGGGCTGCCCGCGGCTGGCGCCCGGGCCCGGGTGCGCGCCATGGCGCGCGACGCCCAAGGCCGCCTGTGGGTCTCGCTCGACAAGGCCGGCCTGTTCCGCCATGCGGCGGGGCGCTGGGAGCGCATGCCGGCCAGTTCCACGCGCGACAGCCAGCGCATGCCGGTCAGCGCGCTGGCCGCGCCCGACGGCTGGCTGTGGTTCGGCTACCGCGACGGCCTGCTGGAAGCGCGCCGCGGCGGCGAGACCCTGCGCTGGACGACGGACATCGGCCACGTCACGGCGCTGGCCCATCACGCCGGCCGCACCTGGATCGGCGGCCAGCACGGGCTGGCCTGGGTCGAGGCGGGGCGCCTGCGCCGGCTGCCGCTGCCGGACGACGGCATGTTCGACAATGTGTATGCCATCGTCCCCGTGGACGGCGGAGCCGGGGCCGGCTTGTGGCTGCATGCCCGGGCCGGCATCTTCCAGCTCGAGGCGGCCGAGCTGGGGCGCGCGCTGGACACGCCCGGCTATCGCCTGCGCTACCGCTCCTTCGATGCGCTGGGCGGCCTGGCCAACGATCCGCACCAGGTGCTGCCGCTGCCGACCGCCGTGCGCGGCGGCGATGGCCGCCTGTGGTTCTCGACCAGCGGCGGCGTGGCCTCGCTCGATCCGGCGCGCCTGCCGCCGGCGGAGCCCGGCCCGGTGGCCGCGATCGAGGCGGTCAGCGTCGATGGCGCCGAAGTGTCCCTCGCATCGCCGCTCAGCCTGGGACCGGAGGCGCAGCGCATCGCCATCGACTACACGGCCCCGAGCCTGGACGCGCCCGAGCGCCTCAGCTTCCGTTACCGGCTCGACGGCTTCGACACGCGCTGGCTCGATGCCGGCCGCGCGCGCCAGGCCATCTATACCGGCCTGGCGCCGGGCGACTACCGCTTTCGCCTGGTCGCACTGAACAAGGACGGCGTGCCGAGCCCGCACGAAGCCGTGTTCGTGTTTCGGGTCACGCAAGCCTTCTACCGTCACCCGCTCTTCTTGCTGGGCGCCGGCCTGTCGCTGCTGGCCGCCATGTGGCTGGCCTACCGGGCCGCCGCGCGGCGCGCCGCCGAGCGCGTGCGCGACCGCCTGCACGAACGCCACCGCGAGCGCGAGCGCATCGCGCGCGAGCTGCACGACACCCTGCTGCAGGGCGTGCACGGACTGGTGCTGCGGTTCCAGGCGGCGGCCGACATGCTGCCGCCGGAGATGCCGGCGCGGGCCCACATGGAGCAGGCGCTGGCGCGCGCCGACGCGGTGCTGGTCGAGGGGCGCGACCGTGTGCGCGAGCTGCGCGGCGGTCCGGCCGACACGCGCGAACTGCACGAGGCCCTGGCGTCGGCGGGCGATGAACTGGCGGCGCAGGGTGGAACCCGCTTCGTGTTTGTGACCGCCGGCACGCCGCGGGCGATGCAGCCGGCCATCCTGGACGAGGTGCACCGGATCGGCCACGAAGCGCTGCGCAACGCCTGCGCCCACGCCCGCGCGGGCCAAGTGAGCGTAGAGCTGGCCTACCGGCGCGCGGCCTTCATTCTCACCGTGACGGACGACGGCATCGGCATCGACCCATCCTGGCTCGCCGGACCGGGCCGGCCCGGCCACTGGGGCCTGCGCGGCATGCGCGAACGCGCCGAGCGCATCGGCGCCAGGCTGGACATCCAGGGCGCGGGGCAGAAAAACACGCGCGGCACGCGGGTCGTGCTGACGCTGCCGGCGCGGATCGCCTACCGGCGCCGGCGCGGCGCCCCGTGACGGCGGCGATGCGCGCGCCGCCGACCCGGCGGTACACGTACACTCGCTCGCGAATGTTAACTTGTCGTCGGTCCAGGGCCTTGCCGCGCGCCGCCCGGCCCGAGAGGAGAATGCCTGCATGTCGTCCGCATCCGTATCATCCGTTCCATCCGGGGAGCCGCCAGTCCGGTCCCTCCAGCTGCGCATCAATGGCGAATCGTTCCATGTGATCGAGCAGGGCGCCGGACCGGCGGTCCTCTTCTGCCATGGTTTTCCCGACACCGCCGCGACCTGGCGCAGCCAGATGCGGGCGCTGGCCATGGCCGGTTATCGCGCCGTGGCGCTCGACGTGCGCGGTTTCGGCGACAGCTTCGCGCCGCCGGACGCGAGCCAATATAGCGCGCTGCACATCGTGGGCGACCTGGTCGGCGTGCTCGATGCGCTCGACATCGACAGCGCCGTCATCGTCGGCCACGACTGGGGCGCCGACCATGCCCAGCGCGCGGCGCTGCTGCGGCCCGACCGCGTCAAGGCCCTGGTCAGCATCAGCATCCCGTACGCGCCGCGCGGCGAGGTCGATACCTGGAGCGGACTGCGCGACAAGGACCTGGGTGAGCGCTACTATGCGCTTGAGTGGATCAAGCCAGGGCGCGAGTCCCTGTTCGCGCCGGCGGCGCAGTCGATTCGAGCAATCTTGTACTGGGCGTCGGCCAGCCCGCCGCCAGGCCAGCGCTGGGACCCGATCGATCCCGCGCGCAGCCTGCTGCGCCCGGTGCCGGCGGCGCTGCCGGCGTGGGCCGATCCGGACTACGTGCAACGCACGATTGCCGCTTTCGACAAGACCGGGTTTCGCGGCGGCCTGAATCATTACCGGGCCTTGCCGCTCACCTTCGAACTGATGGCTGCCTACAAGGATGCCGTGATACGGCAGCCGTCGTTGTACGTCTGGGGCGCGGCCGACGGCCTGTGCCGTTTCCTGCACGGCGACGCGCCTTTGATCGAAGAGATGCGGCGTTCGCAGCCCGGACTGGTCGGCCAGGTGCGGATCGAGGAAGCCGGCCACTGGGTCCAGCACGAGGCAGCCGGGCGGCTGAACGCCGAATTGCTGAAGTTCCTGGCCGGCCTGGAGGCGGCATGAGCGTCGACCTGGCCATCCGCGCCGGCGATCTCGCGGCGCTGCGCGCGCAACTGCTCGATGGTGCCGATCCAGGCGTGCGCAATCCCGAAGGGTTCACGCCGCTGATGGTGGCGGCGGGCCTGGGGCATACCCAGGCAGTGGAGCTGCTGCTGGCGGCGGGCGCCGACGTCCATGCGCTCGACTCGCGCATGGGCGCGAGCGCCCTGCACAAGGCGGCCCAGTCGGGCAATGCCGACGTGGTGCGTGTGTTGCTGGCGCATGGCGCCTTCATCGACCAGCAGTCGCCCAGTGTCGGCAATACGGCGCTGATGGATGCTGTGCTGCACAAGCACCATGAGGTGGTGCGCGCACTGCTCGACGGCGGCGCGCGCACCACGCCGGTGAACCATGCGGCGCAAACCGCGCTCGACCTGGCGCGCGAGGATGGGCTGGATGCCATCGCGGGATCGATCGAAGCGCGCGATGCCGGCGACGCGGCCCGTATCGGAGGGCAGGCGCTGATGCGCGCGGTCAGGGAAGGCAACCATGGCGAGGTGGGCCGGCTGCTGGCGGCGGGCCATCCGGTGGATGAGCGCACGCCCATCGTGGGCGGTGCCGACGACGATTGCACGCCGCTTGGCATGGCGGCGCGCCTGGGCCATGCGCGGGTGGTGCGCGCGCTGCTCGAGGGCGGCGCCGACATGCGCCTGGTGAACGGCCCGATGAAGGCGACCGCTGCCCACGAAGCCGCCTATTTCGGTCATGCCGATGCGCTGCGCGTGCTGCTCGACTGGCGCCAGGCTGGCGGGCAGGCGCTCGAGATCGACGCCCAGGGCGACTACAACGGCCTGAGCGCCCTGCATGACGCGGTGTGGCATGGCCATGCGGAGGCGGCGCAGGTGCTGGTCGACGCCGGCGCACGGCGCGATCTGGTGTCGCATGCGGGACTGACGCCGCATGCGTTGGCGCTGCTGTACGGCTACCGCGAGATCGCGGACGCGCTCGATGCGGCGCCTCCCGGCATGCGGGCGGGCTGACGCCGCGCCAGGTCAGGCCTCCGGCGCCCTGGCGCGGCCGTCGCCACAGTCGATGCCTTGCCTGATCTGCAGTGCGAGGCGCTCGCACTGGCCCGCTTCGATGGTGGAAATGGTGATGCGCAAGCCCTTGACCTCGGCCCCGGCCGCGAAGCCTTCGCCATGGCGCACCAGCCAACCCTGGCGCGCCAGCGACAGCGCGATGGCGCGGTCGTCGCCATCCACGGGAATCCACAGGTTGAGCCCATCGCCGCCGGCCACATGGTCGATGCCCCGGGCCCGCAGCGCCGCTTCGAGCTGGCGCCGGCGCGCGAGGTAGTCGTCGCGCGCCCTGGCGAACAGCGCGACATTGGCGGGACTGGTCAGGGCGGCTTCGGCGATGTCCTGCAGCAGATGGCTGACCCAGCCCGTGCCGGGCGCCAGCTGGCGGCGCAGCTGGCGCGAGGTCGCCGGGTCGCTGGCGACGGCGGCCAGCCGGATGTCGGGGCCGAGCGTCTTGGACAGCGAGCGCACCAGCGCCCAGCGCCGGGCCCCGCGCGGGATCGGCGAATGGTAGGCGACGCCGGACAGCAGCGAGAAATGGTCGTCGACGATCACCAGCACGTTCGGGTACTTCGCCAGCACCCGCGCCAGCGCGCGCGCGCGCCGGTCGCTCAGGCTGCAGCCGGTCGGATTGTGGGCGCGCGGGGTGACGATCACCGCCTGCGCGCCGCGCGCCAGCGCGTGCTCCAGTCCGTCGGCCAGCATGCCCTCGGCATCGACGCCGACGCCGATCGCCTGCAAGCCAGCGTTGCGCAGCATATTGATGCTGCTCAGGAAGCAGGGGTTCTCGACCGCCACCTTGTCGCCGGCCAGCAGGTCCAGCCCCAGCAGCCGCTCCAGCGCGTCGACCGCGCCATGGGTCAGGTCGACCTCGAAGCCGGTTGGGCAATCGGGCGCCAGCCAGCCGCGGACATGGCTTTCCAGCGCCGCACCGACGGTCGGCTCGCCGTACAGGCGCGCCCGATACGGCCTGGCCGCCAGGGCAGCGGCCAGGTCGGGCAGCCAGCATGGGTTCGGATTGCCGCTCGCCAGGTCCAGCAGCGGGCTGCCGGCCAGCGCGCCTTCCTGCTCGCCCGGCGCGTACTGGTTGCGGATCACCGTGCCCAGGCGGCCCTGGGTGACCGCGATCCCGGCCGTCACCAGGCGCCGGTAGGCCGCGGCGACGGTATTGCGGTTGACGCCCAGCGCGAGCGCCAGCTCGCGCACCGGCGGGAGGGAATCGCCGGCCACGGCCTGGCCGCCCTGGGTCAGGGCGCGTACGCAGTCGAAGATCTCGGCTGCGCTCTTTCCCTGTATGTTCATGCGTCGAGCGTGGCGGCCACGAATAGCGGTTCGCTGCTGACCAGGCGCATGCCGGCCGGCCCGCTCTCGATCAGGCGCCGCTCCTCGCGCGCCACCTGGACATCGAGCTGGTAGCCGCCGGCGGCGTCCAGGGTGGCGGCGACCTGGCGCGCTGCCTGCAGCGACCAGGGCGTGGCGGATTCGAAGTGGCCGAGCAGCTTGCCCTGGTGGCGGATGTCGATGCGATAGATAGTCATGGATGTGCTCCTGGTGCGAGATTGGGGAAGGTGTCAGTCGGCGGCCAGGCCGTCCAGCCAGGCGTGGAACACGGCGCCCGATGCCGCGGCCAGCGCTGCCTGGACCTGGCGCGCCTGGATGCGCAGGCCGCGTGGGTCGATGCCGGCCTGCGCAAGCTCGCTGGCGTGGCCCACCAGCCAGTGTTCGATCCGGCCGGTGTCGGCTTCCAGGTGGAATTGCAGGCCGAGCACCGTGGCGCCGAGCGCGAAGGCCTGGTCGGGGCAGGTCGGCGTGCCTGCCAGTCGCACCGCGCCGGCCGGGATCTCGAACCGGTCGCCATGCCAGTGCAGCACCGGCACGGCGGCCAGCCCGGCCAGCGCCGATGCCTCGCCCTCGGCGGTGAGGGTCAACGGGCCGAAGCCGATTTCCTTGACGCCCATCGGCGCCACGCCGCCGCCGAGCGCGCGCGCGATCAGCTGGGCGCCCAGGCAGATGCCCAGCAGCGGACGCGCCGTGTCCAGGCGCCGCCGCACCAGGTCGAGCTCGGCGGCCAGGAAGGGGTAGGCCGCCTCGTCGAAGGCGCCGATCGGGCCGCCCAGCACGACCAGCAGGTCGGGCCCGGCGGCGTCGAGCGCGGCCAGGTCGTCCTGCATCGGATCGAGGTAGCGTACCTGGTAGCCGCGCGCCCGCAGTACGGGTTCGAGGGTGCCGAGGTCCTCGAAATGGACGTGGCGGAGGACGATGGCGGATTTGTTCATGGCGCGGACCTTTCGGGTGGTGGCGATTTATGTCATAGGACAAAGTCTAGCATGGCCTGGTTGTATCTGCCTGGCGACCGCCTGCACCAACAGCGCACACCGTGCACCATGAGTACTCTGAAACTGCACGACGCTGGAACATCCAGCCCAGCATCAGCAGCGTGGATTTTCCGTATCAGTCGAATGAATAGCTTTTCAAATCATGGTGTTAGAGAATATCTCATATTAAAAATCGATATGGTTTGACTTGCCAAAAATCCTGTCATAAATTGTCTCTCGTGCAGTAAGGCTGCACACCACGACAAGGAGGCAGTCTTGACCAAGAGGATAGGCATCGACGTCGGTGGCACGTTCACCGATTTTGTCCTGCTGGACCGCGCGTCCGGCAAGGTAGTGCATCACAAGGAACCCAGCACCCCCGCCGACCCGGCCCAGGCCGTGCAGACCGGCCTGGGCGCATTGATGAAGGCGGCCGGCATCGCGCCGCGCGACGTCGAACTGATCGTCCACGGCACCACGATTTCCCTCAACACCCTGCTGCAGCGGCGCGGCGTCCGGGTCGGCCTGGTCACGACCAGCGGCCTGAAGGACGTGCTGGAACTGGCGCGCATCCGCATGTCGCACTCGTACGATTTCTTCGCCACGCCGGACGAACCCTTCGTCCCGCGCGACAAGGTGATCGAGATCGGCGCCCGGGTAGCGACCGACGGCGGCGTGGTCCATGAACCGGATGCGCGCGCCTGCGCCGACGTGGCGGCGGCGGTGGCCGCGAGCGAGGTCGACGTGCTGGTGGTGTCGATCCTCAACGGCCACATGAATCCGGCCTTCGAGGCGCGGGTGGCGCGGGCGCTGGCCGAGCGCCTGCCCGGCCTGCCTGTGGTGGCGGCGACCATGATCTGGTCCGAGATGCGCGAATACGAGCGCACGATGATCGCGGTGATGAACGCCTACGTGGAGCCGATCATGCGCGCCTACTACGGCAATATCGACCGCATCTTCCGCGAGTACGGCTTCGAGGCGCCGCTGTCGATCACATCCAGCAATGGCGGAACGATCGACCTCGACACCGCCCGCGCGCGGCCGATCGACACCATCCTGTCCGGCCCCGCCGCCGGGGTGGTGGCGGCGGCCAGCACCTCGGTGCGCGCCGGCATCGACCGCATCGTCACCTTCGACATGGGCGGCACCTCGGCCGACATCGCCATCATCGAGAACGGCGCGCCCGACATCACCACCGAGAGCAGCATCGGCGAAGTGCCGCTGATCCTGCCGGTGGTGAACGTGTCGGCCATCGGCGCCGGCGGCGGCTCCATCATCCGCGCCATCGACGGGGGCGTGCTCAAGGTGGGGCCGGGCAGCGCCGGCGCCGATCCGGGCCCGGCCTGCTACGGCCGCGGCGGCACGGCGCCGACCATCACCGACTGCTACCTGGCCTGCGGCTTCCTCGACCCCGAGAGTTTCCTGGGTGGCCGGCTGGCGCTGTCGCGCGACGCCGCCCATCGGGCGTTGGACGGCATCGCCAAGGGCCTGGGTTACGGCGAAGATGCCAACGCCGTGCCGCGCGCGGCCGAGGCCGCGCTCAAGGTGGCCAGCTCGATGATGGCGACCGAGGTGCGCAAGCTGCTGGCGCGGCGCGGCAGCGACGCCGACAGGTTCACGCTGGTGCCGTATGGCGGCGCCGGCTCGACCCATGTCGCCTTTTTGGCGCAGGAAGCCGGCATCGACCGCATCCTGGTGCCCGAAACCCCGGCCACCTTCTGCGCGCTGGGCGCGGTGGTGGCCAATCTGCGGCGCGACTTCGTGCGGTCGTGCGCGGTGACGGTGGGCGCCGGCGGCGTCCTGGACGAGCGGCTGGCGCGCGACGTCGCCGAGCTG
The DNA here is from genome assembly GCF_030770395.1 of Telluria beijingensis. GTDB lineage: Bacteria > Pseudomonadota > Gammaproteobacteria > Burkholderiales > Burkholderiaceae_D > Telluria > Telluria beijingensis. Next base: position 4,302,385 of record NZ_CP132480.1, read on the forward strand.
CGCGACGAAGCGCTGGCCTGGGCCGAGGCCATGGGCAGCCGCGCCCAGGACTGGGAACTGCTGCTGGCGGCCGATATGCGCTATCCCGGCCAGGCCTTCGACCTGACCGTCGAGCAGCAGTTGCAGGACGATCACGCCGACCTGGGCGCCGGGCTGCATCGTCTGTTCGAGGACAAGCACCAGCGCCTGTACGGCTTCACCGAGGCGGGCCGCCAGGTCGAGCTGGTGCGGCTGGTGGTGAGCGCGGTCGGCAAGCTGTCGAGTATCGCCAGCGCCAGCCCGCGCGCGCAGGAAGAAAGCGGCGAGCGCCGGCGCCGGGTGTTCCTGGACGGGCAGTGGAACGAGGTGCGCCGCGTCCACCGCAATGCGATCGTCCCCGGCGCGCCGCTGGCGGGGCCGTGCATCGTCGAGCAGGCCGATACCACGGTCGTCGTGCCGGGCCAATGGCAGGCCGTCCGTCTCGAGACGGGCGACCTGCTGCTTACCAGAGTTTCCACTGTCCGTGCGGGAGAGCAGCAATGAGCATGAATCCTATCCTCCTCGAACTCATGTACCACAAGTTCAAGGCCACCACCGAAGAGATGGGCATCGCCCTTGGCCGCACCGCGCTCAGTTCTTACGTCAAGGAGACCCAGGACTTCGGCACCGCGCTGTGCAACCTGGACGGCAAATTCTTTGCCTGCCCGTTCGATACCGGCATCGCGATCTCGGCCGACCTCGATTGCAAGGCGACCCTGGCCGCCATCGACCGCTTCGAGCCGGGCGACGTGATCATCACCAACCACCCCTACCTGGCCGGAGGACTGGGCAGCCACCTGCCCGACATCAACCTCCTGATGCCGTATTTCCACGAGGGTGAGCTGATCTGCTTCGGCTGGACCTTCGCCCACTGCGCCGACATCGGCGGCGGCGTCCCGAGTTCGATCAGCCCGTCGTTCAACAACCTGTTCCAGGAGGGCCTGCAGATCCCGCCGCTCAAGCTGGTCGAGAGCGGGAAGATGAACGAGGCCTTCGTCGCGATCTTCCGCGCCAACAGCCGCATGCCCGACGTCGTCATGGGCGACCTCAAGGCGCAGCTGGCGGCGCTGTCGGTCGGCGAGCGCCGGCTGCGGGAACTGATCGCGCAGCACGGCGTCGACACCGTCAAGGCCGCGCAGTCCGAACTGATCGCCTACGCCAGGCGGCGCGCGCTGACGGTGCAGGCGCGCATCCCGGATGGCGTCTACACCTTCTGCGACTACCTCGACGACGATTTCCTGAGCAGGATCCCGGTACGCCTGCGCTGCACCATGACCGTCAAGGACGGCCATATCCACCTCGACCTGGAGGGCACCGATCCGCAACTGGCCTCGCCCTACAACGTGCCGACCGGCGGCGTGCGCCATCCGTACTTCACGGCCAAGATCATGCACCTGCTGTTCACCTATGACCGCGACCTGCCGCTCAATGCCGGCCTGTTCGAGAACATCACGGTGGCGGTGCCGGCGGGGACGGTGATGAATCCCGAGATGCCGGCGGCGGTCGGCATCCGCCATGCGGCGGCGATTCGCTTCGCCGACGTGCTGCTGGGCTGCCTGGCCCAGGCCAGTCCGGCGATCGCGCCGGCCGCCAGCGGCGGCACCGTGATCCCGGTGGTGGTGTCGCAGCCCGGCAGCGGCGGCCGGCGCACGGTGTCGGTGGTGCAGGCGCTGGCCGGCGGCGCCGGCGGCACCGCGCGCGCCGACGGCGCCGATGGGCGCGACCGCAGCCTGGCCAATGTGCGCAATACGCCGACCGAGCGCGGCGAGGCCGACGTCGGCGGCGTGCGCATCGAAGAGTATCTGATCCGTCCCGACAGCGGCGGCGCGGGGCGCTTCCGCGGCGGCGCCGGCATCGTGTACTCGCTGCGCGCGCTGCGCGACGACGTCCAGATCCTGGGCCGCGGCCTGGAGCGCTTCGTGTTCCGGCCCTGGGGCGGCAATGGCGGCTTCCCCGGCATGGCGGCGCGCGTGATCCTCAACCGCGGCAGCGCCGACGAGCGCGAATTGGGCAAGATCGACGTCATCCATGCGAAGGAGGGCGACCTGCTCACCATCATGACCCCGGGCGGCGGCGGCTGGGGCCACCCGTTCGAACGTCCGCTCGAGCGCGTGCTGCGCGACGTGCGCTGCGGCTTCGTGTCGGTCGAAGCGGCGCGCAGCCAGTACGGCGTGGTGCTCGATGCGCGCTCGCTGGCGGTCGACGAGGCCGCGACCCGCGCCGCCCGGCTGCAGGCGGTGCGCGGGATCGACCCGATGCGCGCGCGCTGGGAAGAAGTGTTCGACGACGAACTCATGACCGCCCTGGCCGGCGCCTTGCTGGCGGTGCCGGCGGCCTCGCGCAGCGCGGCGCGCCTCGAAGCCTTCGAGCGCGTGATGCCCGGCATCGGCCAGCACGGCGCGGTGCGCCTGATGGCGGCCGACGTCGATCCCGGCCAGGCGCGCGCCCGCTTGAAAGCCGTCATCGCCGACCTGCGGCGCTGAGGCCCGTGTTTTTCCGTTTCGCCTAGCAGTATCGCCCACATAACGATAAAGGTCTGACCATGGCAATCGAAACACCTACCGCAAAACCCTCCGCGGCCTCCACCGCAACCAATGTGCCGAAGCAGCCGGTGGCCAAGTCGAAGGCGGTCGTCGCCGCCGTCAGCGCCAGCGCGCTGGAAGGCTACGACCTGACGATCTACGGCCTGTTCGCCGTGACCATCTCGCAGGTCTTCTTCCCGGCCGAGAACCAGGCCGCGGCGCTGCTGCTCACTGTGGCCACGCTCGGCTTCGGCTACCTGGTGCGCCCGCTGGGCGGCATCGTGATGGGCGCCTATTCCGACAAGCACGGACGCAAGGCCGCGATCTTCCTCACCGTGACCCTGATGGCGGTCAGCACCGGCGTCATCGGCCTGGTGCCGAGCTATGCCCAGATCGGCATCTGGGCGCCGATCCTCGTGATGGCGGCGCGCCTGGTGCAGGGCTTCGCCGCCGGCGGCGCGGCCGGCAGCAGCATCGCGTACCTGGCCGAGTCGGCGCCGCCCGGCAAGCGCGGCTTCTACGCCAGCTGGCAGCAGGCCAGCCAGATCGGCGCCTTCCTGTTCTCGTCGGCGGTGGCGGCCCTGATCACCAACTCGCTGTCGCAGGCCGACGTCGAGAGCTGGGGCTGGCGCATTCCCTTCCTGCTGGCGATCGCCTTCGGCCCGCTGTCGCTGCTGATCCGGCGCTACCTGCCGGAACCCGAGATCTTCGAGAAGCAGAAGGCGCCGGCCGGCCAGAAGCCCAGGCTGGCCCAGGCCGTGGCCGGCCATACCCGCGAGATCGGGGTCGGCTTCGGCGTGACCTGCCTGTGGAGCGTCACCTTCTTCCTGCTGCTGATCTTCATGCCGACCTATGCCAACAAGACCTTCGGCATCCCCCTGTCGGGCACCTTCCTGGCCGCCACCATCGGCAGCGCGATCGTGTTCGTCCTGTGTCCGCTGATGGGCAGCCTGTCGGACCGGGTCGGCCGCAGCCGCACGATGCTGGTATCGGCGGCGCTGCTGCTGGCGCTGATCTATCCGCTCTTCCACTACGTGAGCGTGGAGCGCACGGTGATGTCGCTGATCGTCGTGCAGTCGGTGTTCGCGGTCTTCATCGCCGGCTATACCGGGCCGGTATGCGCCTTCATGGCCGAGCTGTTCCCGACCCGCATCCGCTCCACCGGCCTGTCGATCTCTTACAACATCGGCGTGCTGGTGGTGGGGGCGTTCGCGCCGCTGGTCACCACCTGGCTGATCGCGACCACCAACGATCCGCTGTCGCCGGCCTATTACGTGATGGGCGTGGCCGTGATCAGCATCGTGGCGCTCCTGATGTCGAAGGACAGCACCGGCAAGGCGCTCGCTTCCTGAAGCGCCATCTCCATAAAGGAAATCATGCAATGAGTTTCAACGACCTGCCGCCGCAGCCGCCCCTGAATCCCCAGGCCGACCTGTATGGCGAACGATGCCTGGCGCTGTCGCGCGCGGCGCTGGCATCGACCCGTTCCGTCCTCGACGTGCCCTATGGTTCGGACTACTGGCAGAAAGTCGACATCCACCTGCCGCAGGATGCGTCGCTGAAGGACTTGCCGGTGCTGCTGTTCTTCCACGGCGGCGGCTGGACCCATGGCTACAAGGAGTGGTGCGGCTTCATGGCGCCGGCGCTGGTGGACGCGCCGGCGATCGTGGTGTCGGCCTCCTACCGGCTGCTGCCGCAGGTCGACTTTCCGCTGCCGCTGGAAGACGGGCTGGCGGCCTTGAAATGGGTGTTCGACCATATCGGGGAGTACGGCGGCGCGCGCGACCGTATATACGTGGGCGGGCACTCGGCCGGCGGCCAGGTCGCGTCGCTGCTGGCGACCCACAAGGCCTGGCGCGCGGGGGCCGGCCTGCCTGGCGACTGTATCAAGGCGTGCTTCTGCATCAGCACCACCTTCAACCGGCGCGTGGTCAATCCGGACATCGCGCCCGACCACGTGACCGGCGAAGACCCGGACGGCGTCTCGCCGGCCAGCTCGCTATACCACGCCTCGAGCGCCGACGTGCCGTTCTTCATTACCTGGGGCGGGCGTGAGCTGGAACGCTACGAGCGTTTCAGCCGCCTGATGGTCGACACCCTGCGCGCTGCCGGCTGCCCGGTCGTGTCGCACCGCTTCCCGGAGTGCGGCCACTTCGACATCCACCTCAATACCGCCAACCCCGACGACCTGTGGACGCGCACGGTGCGCGACTGGATGCGCGACGGGCGCTTTCCGGCGGAACTGGGCAACCGCGACGTGCCGTGAGCACCGATCCAACCTGAACACGAACAAGGAGACACCATGAGTACCAATCTGTTGATGCAATTCACCCAGGCCCTGAGCCAGAAAACGATCCGCGTGATCGACCTTACCCAGCCATTGCAGGCCTCGACGCCGATCCTGCCGCTGCCGCCGGACTTCGGGCAGTCGTGGCCGTTCAGGCTCGAAGAAATCTCGCGCTACGACGAGCGGGGTCCGGGCTGGTACTGGAACAACTTCTCGTGCGGCGAGCATACCGGCACCCACTTCGACGCGCCGATCCATTGGGTGACGGGCAAGGACCACGCCCATAACGCCACCGATTCGATCCCGGTCGACAAATTCATTGCGCCGGCCTGCGTGATCGACGTGACGGAAGAGGCGGGCCGGGATGCGGACTTCTTGCTCACGTGCGAACACGTGGAGCGCTGGGAGGCGCAGCATGGACGGATCCCGGAAGGTTCCTGGGTCTTGATGCGCACCGGCTGGAGCCGGCATGGGGCATCGAGCGCCTACCTGAACCTGCGCGAGGACGGAAGCCACGTGCCGGGGCCGCATCCGGAGCTGCCGGAATGGCTGGCCAGGGAACGCAATGTGATCGGGTGGGGCTCTGAAGGGGTGGGGACGGATGCGGGGCAGGCGTTCAGTTTCGAGACGCCGTTTCCATGCCACTGCCATATGCACGGGGCCAACAAGTTCGGGCTGGCCAGCCTGGCCAACCTGGACCAGCTGCCGCCGACCGGGGCAGTGCTGATCACGCCGCCGCTCAAGATCGTGAACGGGTCGGGGAGTCCGTGCCGGGTGCTGGCGCTGGTCGAAGGGTAATCAAAGCCATTACACCTCGTCCCCGCGCAGGCGGGGACCCAAGTTTGCTTGCGATGCCACTTCGTTCGAGTAGGCCAATGCACTGAGAAACTTGGGTCCCCGCCTTCGCGGGGACGACGTTTGTGCGCTAACGAATGGAGGTATTATGCGGCTCGCGCCAGCGTCGCTTCCAGCTGCGGCTTCGCCGGCCGGTACATCGCCGGCCAGTCCACCGCGCGTACGCCAAGGCGCGCCAGTTCGGCCAGGGTCCAGGCCGGGTTGGCCAGGTGCGGGCGGCCGATGGCGCACAGGTCGGCGCGGCCCGAGGCGACGATGCCGTTGGCCTGGTCGCCCTCGGTGATGGCGCCCACCGCCATGGTCGGCACGCCGGCCTCGTTGCGGATGCGGTCGGCGAATGGGGTCTGGAACATGCGGCCGTAGACAGGCTTCTCGTGCGCGCTGACTTCGCCGGCCGAGCAGACGATCATGTCGGCGCCGGCGGCCTTCAGGCGGCGCGCGATCTCCACTGCTTCGTCCGGCGTCACGCCGCCCTCGACCCAGTCGGTGGCCGAGATGCGCACCGCGACCGGCTTGTGCCCCGGCCAGTTGGCGCGCACCGCCGCCAGCACCGCCAGCGGGAAGCGCAGGCGGTTCTCGAGGCTGCCGCCGTAGGCGTCCTGGCGCCGGTTCGTCAGGGGAGAAATGAAGCTCGACAGCAGGTAGCCGTGGCCGAACTGCAGCTCGAGCCAGTCGAAGTTGGCGTCTTCGGCGCGCCGCGCGGCATTGGCGAAATCGACGCTCACGCGCGCCATGTCGAGTTCCGTCATCGCCGCCGGCAGCAGCGACACGCCCTCGATATACGGCTGGCTGGACGCCGCCAGCAGCGGCCAGTTGCCGCTGGCGAGCGGCTGGTTGAAGCCCTCCCAGCCACGCCTGGTCGAGGCGCGCGGGCCGGCATGGCCCAGTTGCACGCCGAGCCGGGCCGGCGAACTGCGGCGCACGAAGGCGGCGATGCGGCGCAGGGCGTCGGCCTGGGCGTCGTTCCACAGGCCGGGGCAGGCGGGCGTGGCGCGGCCCTCGGGCGAGACCGCCGTCATCTCCAGCATCACCAGGCCGGCGCCGCCCATGGCGCGCGCGCCCAGGTGCATCATGTGGAAGTCGCCGACCATGCCGTCGACGCATGAATAGGTCAGCATCGGCGGCACCACGATGCGGTTGGGGAGCGTGATGTCGCGCAGCCGGTAGGGCGTGAGCATCGGCGGCAAGGAAGAAGGCACATCGGCAGGCGCATCGGCGCGCCCGGCGAGCCAGCGTTCCAGACCGTCGACGTAGCCCTTGTCGCGCAGGCGCAGGTTCTCGTGCGAGATGCGCTGCGAGCGCGTTAGCAGCGAATAGGCGAACTGCTCGGGCTCGAGGGCGGCGTAGCGTTCCACGTTTTCGAACCACTCGGTCGAGTTGCGGGCGGCGTTCTGGATCTTGAGCACTTCGAGGCTGCGCACCTTGTCATAGGCCTGCAGCGCGGCCTCCAGCCCTTGCCGGTCGCCGGCGTCGACGCCGTCCAGCCGGCGCGCCAGGTCGATCGCGTCTTCCAGCGCGAGCTTGGTCCCGGAACCGATCGAGAAGTGGGCGGTGTGGGCGGCGTCGCCCATCAGCACCACCGGCACCCGGCGCGCGCCGCCTGCGGCCGGCAGCTCGTTCCAGTGCACCCAGCTGTCGCAGATCACGCGTGGGAAGCGGATCCAGCTGGCCGATCCGCGCTGGTGTGTCGCATTGCTGATCAAGGGCTGGCCGTCGAGCCAGGGCGCGAACAGGCGCTCGACGTAGGCGATGCCTTCCTCCTGGCTCATGTCCTCGATGCCCGACGCGCGCCAGACTTCTTCCGGCGTCTCGACGATGAAGGTCGAGGTCTCGGCGTCGAAGCGGTAGGCGTGGGCCTGGAACCAGCCATGCTCGTTCTGGGCGAAGGCAAAGGTGAAGGCGTCGAACAGCTTGCGCGTGCCGAGCCAGACGAAGCGACATTTGCGCTGGTCGATGTCGGGCTTGAAGGTGTCTGCGTAGCGGGTGCGGATGCGGCTGTTGATGCCGTCCGAGGCGATCACGATGTCGGCGTCGTGGGCGAGGGCCAGCGCCTGGTCGTCCTGGGACTCGGTGTCGAATACCAGGCGCACGCCGAGTTGTTCGCAGCGCGCCTGCAGGATGTTGAGCAGCTTCTTGCGTCCGATGCCGATGAAGCCATGGCCGCCCGAGGTGATGGTGCGGCCCTTGATGTGGACGTCGATGTCGTCCCAGTGGTTGAAAGCCGCGTAGATCTCGGCCGCGCTGGCCGGATCCGCCTCGCGCAGGTTGTCCATCGTCGCATCCGAGAACACCACGCCCCAGCCGAAGGTGTCGTAGGGGCGGTTGCGCTCCACGATCGTCACTACGTGCGCCGGATCGCGCAGCTTCATCAGCAAGCCGAAATACAGTCCCGCCGGACCGCCACCAATGCACACTATCTTCATATCGCCTCTTTCCAGAAAATACTTTAGGCTTAAACGATATGCCGAAAGAATGCGCTCATCAAATAAGTGCGGCCGATGGAGCGGATCAACCGACCGCATTTGACCGTGGGCCGGCGCCGCTCCTATGCTCGACCATCATCCAGAACCACGACAGGACCACATGACCAGCGCCACGCCCAATCTGTTTCGCAAGACCCGCCACGTCCACTTTTCGCAATGCGACCCGGCCGGCATCGTGTTCTTCCCGCGCTACCTGGTGGCCTTGAACGACTTGATCGAAGACTGGTTCAACGAAGCGCTGGGCGTCGATTACGCCGAGTTCATCACCGTTCGCAAGATGGGATTGCCGACCGTGCGGCTGGAATGCGATTTCCTGTCGCCGTCGCCATTCGGTACGGATATCGAGTGGCGCCTGTCGCTCGAGCGCATCGGAACCTCGTCGATCACCCTGCGCGTGGAAGGCTTCAATGGCGAGGCGCAGCGCTTCGGGCTGCGTTCGGTGATCGTGGCCACCGAAGGCCACCAGGGCAAGTCGGCGCCGCTGCCTGCCGACCTGCGTGCGGCGCTGGAACGGTTCCAGCAGGGCGCCTGAAGAAGGCTTATTCGGCCAGCTGCGCGATCAGCTGGCCGCGCAGCCAGCGGTTGGCGTCGCTGTCCTCGAAGTCTTCGTGCCAGTGCAGCGTCACTTCGACTTCGGGCACCGCCAGCGGCAGCTCGCGGATCGTGAAGCGGCCGTCGGCATTGAAATACTGCGCCGCGCGACGGGGCAGGGTGACCGCCCAGCCGGTGCGCAGCAGGACTTCTGGCACCGCGCTGAAGTGGGGCAGCTGCATCGCGATCCTCCGGTGGATGCGGTTCTGGCGCAAAAAATCCTCGATCAGGTGGTGCCCATGCTCCTTCGAGATGACGGAGACGTGGCGCAGCGCCAGGTAGTCGTCCATCCCGAGCGGGCCGCTGCCGCTGTCGTCGCGGCAGGCCGTCATGCAGACGTAATCCTCGTGGAACAGCGGCGCATGGCGCGTCGTGTGCTTGAGCGCGGGCAGGTTGCCGATCGCGAGGTCGAGCCGGCCGTTGCGCAGCGCGTCCTCGATCCCCTCGACCGGCAACTGGCCGACTTCGAGCGCGATGTTCGGCGCGATCTCGCCCAGGCGCTCGCAGATCGGCGGCAGGAACATCACTTCGCCGATGTCCGACATCGCGATATGGAAGGTACGCGTGCTCTGCAAGGGCGTGAAGCGCTCGGCATGGCGCAGCGCTTCCTGGGCCGAGGACATCAGGCGCCGCACCGGATCGAGCAGTTCCAGCGCGGTCGACGTCGGCCGCATCGTGTTATTGGTCCGCACGAACAGCGGGTCGTCGAACATCGTGCGCAAGCGCCCCAGCGCATAGCTCACCGCCGGCTGCGACAGGCCCAGGCGCACCCCGGCCTGGGTCAGCGTACCTTCCTCGGCGATGGCGTGGAAGACCCGCAGCAGGTTCAGGTCGATCTCAAATACATCCATGGCATTTATCCAGTCGAATAGTTCCATTTATTTGACTGATAGCATANCCCCGGCCTGGGTCAGCGTACCTTCCTCGGCGATGGCGTGGAAGACCCGCAGCAGGTTCAGGTCGATCTCAAATACATCCATGGCATTTATCCAGTCGAATAGTTCCATTTATTTGACTGATAGCATAGCCTACTCCTACACTGATTTCAAGAAACATCAGTGCCAGAACAGGAGACCGCATGGCTGAAAGATCGTTCAAGAAAGAAGTGGAGAAGCTGCGCGCCGGCGCCGGGGAGGTATTCGTCGGCGAGGGCATCCTCGCCGTGACCAAGGCCTTGCTGCAGTCGGGCGTGTCGTACGTGGCCGGCTACCAGGGCGCGCCGATCTCGCACCTGATGGACGTGCTGGCCGACGCCAACGACATCATGGAAGAACTGGGCGTGCGCTTCGAGAACAGCGCCAGCGAAGCCACCGCCGCCGCCACCCTGGCCGCCTCGGTCAACTACCCGCTACGCGGCGCCATCACGTTCAAAGCCACCGCCGGCACCAACGTCGCCTCCGACCCGCTGTCGAACCTGGCCTCGGGCGGCGTCACCGGCGGCGCCCTGATCATCGTCGGCGAAGACTATGGCGAAGGGTCGAGCATCATGCAGGAGCGTTCGCACGCCTTCGCCATGAAGTCGCAGATCTGGCTGCTCGATCCGCGGCCCAACCTGCCGTCGATCGTCAAGGCGGTGGAAAAGAGCTTTGAACTGTCCGAGGCCAGCAACACCCCGGTGATGCTGCAGCTGCGCATCCGCTCCTGCCATATGCACGGCCATTTCGTGGCCAAGGATAATGTCAGGCCCGCGTTTGGCCTGGCCGACGCGATGGACAATCCCTCCCGCGACGTCAGCCGCATCGTGCTGCCGCCGGCCAGCTTCGTGCACGAAGAAGAAAAAATCCACCGCCGCTGGCCGGCTGCGGTCGACTTCATCCAGCGCGAACAGCTCAACGAATTCTTCGGCGCGCAAGACGGCAGCTACGGCCTGGTGCTGCAGGGCGGCATGTACAACACCGTGATCCGCGCGCTGCAGCTGCTCGACCTGGCCGACGTCGACGGCAATACCGACGTGCCGCTGTATGTGATGAACGTCGCCTATCCGCTGGTCGACGACGAGTTGCGCGGCTTCTGCCAGGGCAAGGAAGCGGTGTTGATGATCGAAGAGGGCCAGCCTGAATTCATCGAGCAGGAAGCGACGAGCAGCCTGCGCCGCGCCGACCTGCAGACCCGCATGCACGGCAAGGACATGTTCCCGCGCGCGGGCGAATACACGACCACGGTCGTGCTCAAGGCGCTGCTGAAGTTCTTCGGGCGCTACCAGCCAGACATGCAGGCGCTGGAGCGCCTGCCGGAAGGCGTGCGCGCCAGCCTGGCGCCGCGTCCGGTCCCGGTGCCGGTGCGCGCCGCGACCGCCGAAGAGATGGCGAACACCGCGCCGGCGCCGGCGGCGCCGGTACCGGAACTGCATCCGCGTCCGCCCGGTTTCTGCACCGGCTGCCCGGAGCGGCCCGTGTTCAGCGCCATGAAGCTGGTGCAGAAAGAACTCGGTCCGCACCACATCAGCTGCGACATCGGCTGCCACCTGTTCTCGATCCTTCCGCCATTCAACCTGGGCGCGACCACGATGGGCTATGGCCTGGGCTCGGCCGGCGCGGCCGCCTTCAGCACGAAGGAGACCAGCCGCCGCACGATCAGCATGATGGGCGACGGCGGCTTCTGGCACAACGGGCTGACCAGCGGTGTCGGCAATGCGGTGTTCAACAAGAACGACAACGTGCTGGTCATCATCGACAACGGCTATTCGGCCGCGACCGGCGGCCAGGACGTGCTGTCCTCGAAGGCGTCCAACAAGATCCGCACCACCAATCTGTCGATCGAGAAGGCGGTGCGCGGGGTCGGCGTGGAATGGGTGCGCACGATCAGCAATACCTACAGCATCACGACCATGCAGGACACGCTGCGCGAGGCCTTGACCACGACGGCGAAAGGCCCGAAGGTCATCATCGCCCAGTCCGAATGCATGCTCAACAAGCAGCGTCGCGTCAAGCCGCTGGTGCGCAAGGCCACGGCCGAGGGCAAGCGCGTGGTGCGCGAACGCTTCGGCGTCGATCCCGATACCTGTACCGGCGACCACTCGTGCATCCGCATCTCGGGCTGTCCTTCGCTGTCGATCAAGGACAATCCCGATCCCTTGCGCACGGATCCGGTAGCCACCGTGCTGAATAGCTGCGTCGGTTGCGGCGTGTGTGGCGAAGCCTCGCATGCGGCGGTGCTGTGTCCTTCCTTCTACCGGGCCGAGATCGTCAGCAATCCGGACCGGGGCGACCGCCTGTGGGCGCGTGTCGCGTCCGGCGTGATCGGTTTCCTGCAACGCCGCCTGGCGGCGCGCGAGGTGCGCTATGTCTGAGAATGTCACTGAATTGCGCCGTCCGCGCGCGGTCCGTCCGATCGGTCTTGCGATCCTGGCCATGGGCGGCGAGGGCGGCGGCGTGCTGGCCGACTGGATCGTGGACATGGCCGAGCATGACGGCTATCCGGCCCAGAGCACCTCGGTGCCGGGCGTGGCCCAGCGCACCGGCACCACCGTCTATTACGTCGAATTCCACCCCGAGCGGCGCGACCCGCATGACCTGGCCGCGCGGCCGGTGCTGGCGCTGATGCCGGTGGCGGGCGACGTCGACATCGTGGTCGCGTCCGAACTGATGGAGATGGGCAGGGCGGTCCAGCGCGGCCTGGTCACGCCTGGCAAGACCACCTTGATCGCTTCGACCAACCGGGTCTATTCGATGACCGAGAAGTCGAGCATGGGCGATGGCCGGGTCGATCCGGCGCCTTTCCTGGCCTCGGCCCAGGCCGCAGCCAGGCGCTTCGTGCACGGCGACTTTTCTCGCCTGGCCGAACAGTCGGGCAGCGTGATCAGCGCCGCCCTGTTCGGCGCGCTGGCCGGCATCAGGGCGCTGCCATTCTCGCGCGAGCAGTTCGAGGACGCGATCCGGCGCGCCGGCGTCGGCGTGGAGAGCAGCCTGCAGGCTTTCGCACGCGGCTATGAACTGGCCGAGCGCGGTGGCGAAGAGGCAAAAGCGCCGGTGCGCGAACCCTTGGGCGGTGGTGGACTCGCCATCGAACGGCTCGACGAACGCATCCGCGCCGGCTTCCCGGCGTCGGCGTCAAGCATCCTCGGCCCCGGCGTGCGCCGCCTGGCCGACTACCAGGATGCGCACTATGCCGCCAGCTACCTCGACCTGCTGCAGCCGGTGCGCGACCTCGACGCCGCCAGCCCCGAGCACGGCGCGCTGCTGCTGAAGGAAACCGCGCGCTACCTGGCCCTGTGGATGTCGTACGAAGACACGGTGCGCGTGGCCGACCTCAAGATCCGCGCCAGCCGTTTCGAGCGGGTGCGCAAGGAAGTGCAGGCCAAGCCGAACCAGGTGGTGCACATCAACGAATACTTCCACCCGCGGATCGACGAGATCGCCGACACCCTGCCGGCCGGGCTGGGGCGCTTCCTGATGCGTCCCGGACGCCTGCACGAGCTGCTCGGACGCATGACGGCCAAGGGCCGCGTGGTGCGCACCACCTCGCTCGGCGGCTTCTTGCTGCTGTACCTGGTGAGCGGCATGCGGCGCCTGCGCCTGTCGTCGCTGCGCCATGAGCGCGAACATGCCGAGATCGCGCGCTGGCTCGAATGCATCGTGCAGCACGCCCGCAGCGACTACCCGCTGGCGGTCGAGATTGCCCAGTGCCAGCGCCTGGTGAAAGGCTATGGCGACACCCATGCGCGCGGCATGCGCAGCTTCGGCAAGCTGATGGCGCGCCTGCCGCAACTGGCAAGCCTGCCGGATGGCGCTGCGCGGCTGCGCGCCCTGCGCGAGGCGGCGCTGAAGGACGAGGAGGGCAAGGCGCTCGACGCGCTGCTCCTGGACCTGGACCAGCCCGCGCCAAGGCTGGCGACCGGCACCTGACACCCTGACTGAGGAAAACGCATATGCTCGACTCCCCGAAATTTGTCGCCGCCGCGGTCCAGGCCGCGCCGGTATTCCTGGATACCCAGGCCACGGTCGCCAAGGCGGTGGCGCTGATCCACGAGGCCGCGTCCAATGGCGCGCGCCTGGTGGCCTTCCCTGAAGTTTTCGTTGCCGGCTACCCCTACTGGAGCTGGATCGCGAACCCGCTCGAAGGCAGCCCCTGGTTCGAAAAACTGGCGCGCAGCGCGATCGTGGTGCCAGGACCTGAGGTAGATGCCCTGTGCCATGCGGCGCGCGCGGCCAACGTCAACGTGGTCATCGGCGTCAACGAACGCGCCGCCTACAGCCTGGGCACGATCTACAACACGGTGCTGACCATCGATGCAGGGGGCCGCCTGATCGGCCGCCACCGCAAGCTGGTGCCCACCTGGGCCGAAAAGCTCACCTGGGCGCCGGGCGACGCCAGCGGCCTGAAGGTGCACCAGACCGATATCGGTCCGCTGGGCGCGCTGGCCTGCGGCGAGAACACGAATACGCTGGCGCGCTTCGCGCTGCTGGCCCAGGGCGAACTGGTACACGTGGCGAACTACATCTCGCTGCCGGTGGCGCCGCCCGACTACGACATGGCCGAGGCGATCAAGGTGCGCGCCATGGCCCACAGCTTCGAAGGCAAAGTGTTCACCGTGGTGTCCTGCTCGACCGTGTCGGAAGAAATCATCGCCGCGATGGAGACGCTCAAGCCGGGCGCGCGCGGCCTGCTCGAACGCGGCAACAGCGCCTTCTCGGGCATCGTCGGCCCCGACGGACGCATCGTGGGCGAGGCCCTGGTCGACCGCGAAGGCATCGCCTACGCCGAGATCGACCTGGCGCGCTGCATCCAGCCCAAACAGATGCACGACATCATCGGCCACTACAACCGCTTCGACGTGTTCGAACTCAAGGTCAACACCGGGCGCCAGCGTCCCTTGACCGTGGACGGCGCCAGCGCCGATGCCGACCTGCCGTATGCGCCGCGCCAGGACCTGGCCGCCGCCGACGCGCGATAAGGAGGACAGCATGCGTGAAGACATAATCGGCCGTGCCAACGTCGAAGACACCCCCGAACTCGAAGCCTATTACCGCGAGCTGGCAAAGCACGAGGCAGGGGCCTTGTGGACGGTCGCCAACAAGATCGAACCCTGGTTCCCGCAATCCACGTCGACCCCGACCCTGTGGCGCTTCAAGGACCTGCGCGAACTGGTGCTGCGCTCGGTCGACCTGGTCACGCCCGAGAAGGCCGGGCGGCGGGTGGTGATGCTCGCCAATCCGACCCGCAAGGACGTCAGCGCCAGCGTTGGCTGGCTGTATTCCGGCCTGCAGGTGATGCGTCCAGGGGAAGAAGCCAGCGCCCATTGCCACTCGGCGTCCGCGCTGCGCTTCATCATGGAGGGCTCTGGCGCCTACACCGTGGTCGACGGCCACAAGATGATGCTCAATGCACGCGACTTCGTGCTGACCCCGAACGGGACCTGGCACCAGCATGGCGTCGAGGAGTCGGGCGAGTGGTGCATCTGGCAGGATGGCCTCGACATCCCGCTGGTGAACGCGCTGGAAGCGAATTTCTATGCCGTGCACCCGGACCTGGCCCAGCAGCCGACCTTCCCGGTCGACGACACCACCCTGAGCTTCGGCGGACCGGGCCTGGTGCCGGTCGACTTCAAGTGGGACATGGCCTATTCGCCGCTGTTCAAGTACACCTGGGACGCGACCTATGAATCGCTGCAGCGCTACGCCCGGGTGACCGACGGTTCGCCCTACGACGGCATCATCCAGCAATTCATCAATCCGCTGACCGGCGGCCCGGTGATGCCGACCATGGGCGCGGCGATGCAGATGCTGCGGCCCGGCGAGCACACCAGGGCGCACCGCCATACCGGCAGCATCATGTACCAGGTGGCCAAGGGCCGCGGCTATTCGGTCATCGACGGGCGCCGCTTCGACTGGCAAGAGAAGGACATCTTCTGCGTGCCGTCGTGGGCGGTGCACGAACACGCCAACCTTTCCGACACCGACGACGCCTGCCTGTTCTCGTTCAACGACCTGCCCGTGATGCGCGCGCTCGGCCTGTACCGCGAAGAAGCATGGCTTGACAACGGCGGCCACCAGACCATCACAACAGACCAGTAGTCCACAAGGAGATGCAATGAAACTGATTACCTACCAAACCCGTACGCTCGAGACCCGCATTGGGGTCCTGGCCGGCAACCTGGCTGTCGACATCGTCCGCCTGGGCGCCGCCGGCGGCATCGAGCTGCCCGGCACCATGCTCGACTTCATCGACGCCGCGCCGGCCTCGGTCGAGCGCACCCGCGAGTTGCTGAAGGAATTAGAAGGCCGCTGGCCGGTGGGCGTGGCCACGCCGGCGTCGAACGTGCGCCTGCTGGCGCCGATCCCGCGTCCGCGCAAGAATATCTTCGGCATCGGCCTGAACTACGTCGAGCACGTGGCCGAATCGGCGCGCACCCTTGACACGTCGAAGGACTTGCCGAAGCAGCCGGTGGTGTTCTCGAAGCCGCCGACCGCCGTCATCGGCCCCGACGATGCGATTCGCCACAATGCCCGCATCACCCAGCAGCTCGACTGGGAAGTGGAGCTGGCGGTGGTGATCGGCGCCACCGCGACCCGCGTCGACGAGGACGCGGCCATGGGCCATGTATTCGGCTACACGGTGCTCAACGACATCAGCGCGCGCGATTGCCGCCGCGCCGGCCAATGGATCTTTTCCAAGGGCCAGGACACGTTCGCGCCGATGGGCCCCTACATCGTGACCGCCGACGAGATCCCCGACCCGCACAACCTCGACCTGTGGCTGAAGGTGAACGGCGCGGTCAAGCAGCAGTCCAACACGCGCCACCTGCTCTTTAAAATTCCGGCGCTGATCGCGGACATCAGCTCGGCCATCACGCTGGAGCCGGGCGACATCATCGCCACCGGCACGCCGTCGGGCGTCGGCGCTGGCATGGACCCGCAAGAGTGGTTGTGGCCGGGCGACGTGGTCGAACTCGGGGTCGAAGCGGTCGGCACCCTGCGCAACCACGTGGTGGCCGCATGAGCGCGCCCGTGCAGGCGAACGGCGCGCGCCGTATCCGCGTCGGCCAGATCGTGCCGAGCTCGAACACGACGATGGAAACCGAGATCCCGGCAATGCTGCGCGCGCGCGAGCTGATCCTGCCGGAGCGCTTCACCTTCCACTCGAGTCGCATGCGCATGAAGAAGGTGACCAAGGAAGAGCTGGAAGCGATGGACCGCGATTCCGACCGCTGCGCCGACGAATTGTCGGATGCGCGGGTGGACGTGATGGGCTATGCCTGCCTGGTGGCGATCATGAGCATGGGCACCGGCTACCACCGCCAGTCGGAGCAGCGCCTGCATGCGCGCACGGTCGCCAATGGCGGCCCGGCGCCGGTGGTGACGAGCGCCGGCGCGCTGGTCGACGGCCTGAAGGCGATGGGCGCCAGGCGGGTGTCGGTGATCTGCCCCTACATGAAGCCGCTGACCAAGCTGGTCGTGGACTACATCGAGAGCGAGGAAATCGACGTGCACGACTACTGCGCGCTCGAGATCCCCGACAACCTCGAAGTCGGCGCGCGCGATCCGATGGCGCTGGTCGACATCTATAAACAGGTGTCGCTCCAGGGCATCGACGCGCTGGTGCTGTCGGCCTGCGTGCAGATGCCGTCGCTGGCGGCGGTGCCGGTGGTGGAAGCCGAAGCCGGCATCCCGGTGGTGTCGGCCGCGGTGTGCACGACCTGGCAGATGCTGGGCAAGCTGGGGCTCGAGACACGGGTGCCGGATGCCGGCGTACTGCTGTCGGGACGCTACTAGAACGGGGCGGCGGCATGCGGCTGCACACCTATTTTCGCAGCTCCACCGCCTACCGGGTGCGCATCGCGCTCGGCCTGAAGGGCATCCAGGCCGGGCAGCTCCCCGTGGACTTGCTGAAGGAGGGCGGCGAGCAGTTCGGCGCCGCCTACGATGCGCTCAACCCGCAGCACCTGGTGCCGCTGCTGGAAGATGGCGGCATGCTGCTGGCGCAGTCGCTGGCGATCATCGAATACCTCGACGAGGCGTATCCCGGCCCGGCGCTGCTGCCGCCCGACCTGCGCGGCCGGGCACGGGTGCGTTCGCTGTCGCTGGCGATCGCCTGCGACATCCATCCGCTGAACAATCTGCGGGTGCTGAAATACCTGCGCCGCGAACTGAAGGTGGCGCAGGAGGGACGTGACGCCTGGTACCGGCACTGGATCGCGCTGGGCCTCGGGGCGCTCGAACGCCAGCTGGTCGGGGCGCCGGAGACCGGCCTGTTCTGCCACGGCGACACGCCGACCATGCTCGACTGCTGCCTGGTGCCGCAGCTGGCCAATGCGCGCGGCAACGGCTGCGACCTGGACCCGTATCCGACCCTGCTGGCGATCGCCGCGCGCTGCGAGGCGATCGAGGCCTTCGCCGCTGCGCGGCCCGAGCGCCAGCCGGACGCGCCGTAGCTTCGCGTGGACGGGTCAGCGGCCCGGCTGGCCGCGGGTCCCGGTCCAGACGCGCGCGATGAGGTACGGCGGCTTGCCCTGGTCGGTCGTGCCCGAGAAGATCGGATTGCGGTGCAGCTGGTTGACCGCGACGTACAGCCAGGATTCCGGGCCGAAGTGGGCGTTGTCGGGCCACAGGAAGCGGGCGTCGCGCACCAGCGGCTTCAATTGGCCGTCCTTGTCCAGCACGTCGATGCCGTTGGCCGACAGGTTGGTGAAGAAGTGGTTGCCTTCGGCATCGGTGGCGGCGCCGTCCGAGATCGGCTTGGCCCCGACCCGCACGATCGCCGCGCCGACCTCGGCGTCCGAGGCGCCGTCGCGCAGCAGGCGCGCCGGCAGCGCATACCAGGCGGTGCCGTTCATGGCGCCGAAGTACAGCGTCTCGCCATCGGCCGACAGGCTGATCGGATTGATTCCGACCCGCGCCGGGCCCATGCGGCCATCGGCGCCGGGGAACAGCAGCGGTTTGCCTTCGACCACCAGTTCGACGTCTTCGGCGGCCAGCGACGGATGGCCGGCAAAGCGGCGCGACGTGTTGTTGGCGGTATCGACGACGACGATGGCCGGGTCGGGACCGCAGTCGGCGATGCAGGCGAAACCGCGTTCGCTGTCGACCGCCAGGTCTTGCAGGATCTGGCCGGCCGGCGCCACCTTGCGGTCGAAGTCGTGGCGATAGGCCAGCTTGCGGCCGGCGATGTCGAAGGCCACCAGCTTGGGCGCCTGCAGCGGCTCCATCCAGTTGCCGTGGTCGACAACCCACAGCCAGTCCCGGGCGTCGATCAGCACGCCGTGCGGGGTGTTGAGCACGTCCTTGCCGGAACCCGGTTTCGCGTTCCAGCCGGCGTCGGGGAAGGGCGTGTAGCTGTTCGGGCCCGTTACTTCTATCAATTGCACTGGGCCGCGGCGCATCCCATGGATGCTGGCGAAGATGCGGCCGTCCTTAGTGGCGGTGACATTGCCGGGCGTGATGTCGAGCTCGGCGACGATCTCGACCTGGCCCAGCGTGGGCGTGGCTGCGGACACTGCCGCAGTATCGGCGGCGGCGGGAGCATCCGGCGCATCCTTTTTCGGCGAGCAGGCGGCCAGCGCCGCCATGGTCAACGCCGCACACAATGCCTTGTTTCGCATGGAAACTCCCTCCTGTGAATGTGATTGACGTCAATCAGGCTAGCACTTGGGTCTAGTTGATTAAAGTTAAGCGTTGTCTATTCTTGTACTGTGGACGCCGGCCTCTCTTTACCAGGATGTACGATATTTGACTGGACTGCGCGGGGTATGCAGCGTTCCACTGTCTCGACCACTAACCCACGTCGACCTGAAGGAGGCAGCCTGTGTCCACCCACCATTCATCCACCGATCTCCCCGACGACCCCGTGCGCCGTTCGCTCGTCCTGGCCGCCGGCCTGGGCGCCATCGCCGCCGTGCCGGCCTCGGCCATGACCATGACCATGGCCGGCGCCGGCGAGCAGGGCCAGTCCCAGGCGAGCCGTTTAGCCGCAGCGCCGACGCGCGGCCGCGGCGCATTGGGCGCCCGGCTGCAGGGCGTGCAGCACTCCGGCATCACGGTGCAGAATATGGACCGGGCCTATGCCTTCTATACCGAGGTGCTGGGCGGTACCGAGATTATGCGCGACGGCGATTTCCAGGGCGACGTGATCCAGAACACTTTGCTCTTGAACGAGGAAATCGAGGCCAGGCAGCGCGGCGTCAACCCGGTCTCGCTCGGCGTGCCGGACCTGCGCGGCGGCGCCCAGCGGCTCGACGTGCGCTTCATCCAGTTCGACAACGTGGTGATCGAATTGCTCCAATACCGCGACAGCACGCAGCCGCAAGGCAGCGGCAACAGCTTCGCGCCGCCGCAGGCCTTCACCAGCCCGGCCTTCCCGAAATCGATGCACGTCTGCTTCTATGTGCGTGAAGACGTCGACTTCAACCAGTTCGTGCACGATCTCGAAGCCGAGGCGGCGCGCCGCGGCATGCACAACGTCAAGGCCAACCGCATCGTGCGTTCCGGCACCGACCAGGAACGGCGCCAGGCGCCGCTCGACACTCTCACCAACCGCATCACGAGCGGCAAGTCGGATGGCTGGTCGCTGATCTATGCCAAGGGGCCGGAGGGCGAGCAGCTCGAATTCGTCCAGGTGAAAGGGCAGGCCAAGCGGGTCTTTGGCGAGGCGCTGGAGGCGCGTGGACGTGCGGTGGCCACGACCCGCAGCTAGGGGAACAGGGAAGCAGCGCGGCTTGCTTCTATTATTGAGAATGGGATATCATTATCGAATTCCCGTGATACTCCGACCTCCTCGATAATGAAAATAACGCTTCACCCCCTGGCGCTGGGCCTGCTTGGCCTCGCACCCGCCGTCCATGCCGCCGACCCCGCGATCGTCATGGGCGAAGTGCGCGTCAGCGCCCAGCGCGATGCCGGCGCGCTGCGCTCGTCCACCATCCTGACCTCGGTCGACGTGCTTGGCGCCGACAAGATCGAGGACAAGCACGTCGCCAGCAGCTGGGAATTGGTCGGGCAACTGCCCGGAACCCAGATGACCGAATATCGCATGGGCGCCGAGTCGGGAAAGGCGACCTTCCGCGCCTTCAACGGCGAAGGGTATATCAATGGCATCAAGGTGCTGATCGACGGGATTCCGAGCAACGTCAACAGCGGCAACCAGCGCTTCATTGACATGATCTTCCCGCTCGAAGTCGACTATGTCGAAGTGGTGCGCGGCACCAACGACCCGCGCTACGGTCTGCACAATATCGGCGGCAACATCAATCTCGGGACGCGCCAGGGCGGCAACTACTTCGACGGCCGCTTCACCGTCGGCAGCTTCGACACGCGCGAAGCTCAACTGGTCTATGGGCGCGAGGCCGACGGTTTTTCCCAGAACTACGTCCTGGCCAGGCAGGATTCCAGCAGCTACCGCCGCAGCCATGGCGATTCGCAGCGCTACACGGCGGCCGGCAAGTGGTTCCTGACGTCGAAGGACAAGTCGCTCACCGGCGGCATTGTGCTGCGTACCTACAAGCATGACGCCGACGAGCCGGGTTTCTTGACCGCCACCGAACTGGCCGCGGACCGGCGCCAGTCGCCGGCCAAGAACGTCAACGACATCACCTACCGCGAGATGAACCACGCCAGCGCCCACCTGGACTGGCAAATCTCGAAAGACGCCTTCCTCAGCAACAAGCTGTACTATAACGATTACCACGACGACCGTCGCGTCACCTTCACCAGCAACCCGCAAGGTAACGGGCCGCGCCAGCGCCGCGAGTGGGATGAGCACCAGTTCGGCTTCATGAGCACGCTGACCTGGCGCGCCAGCGAGCGCGTCACGGTCGACGGCGGCGTGAACACTGAGCGCCAGAACAATTTCTACAAGCGCTCGCGCTACGCGTATGCGATGCCGACCGATTTCAGCAACCCGGCGCGGGTGCAGAACGACGACCGCTATTACCTGAACAACGTCGGCGCCTATGCCCAGGCAGTGATCAAGGCCACCGACACGTTGCGCGTCGTGCCGGGCTACCGGATCGATCGCTTCACCGGCAGCAACCCGCTGCCGGGCGGCGGATCGGCCGGCCTGCAGGACTATGGCTGGATCAAACAGCCGAAACTGAGCATGGTGTATAGCCCGGCCGAGGACGTCAGCGTGTACGCCAACTGGGGCCGCACCTTCCAGATCCTGACCGGATCGGGCGTGCCGGCCTACCTGCTGGCGGGGCAGGGGCCGTTCGACGCCTCGACCAATACGGGCAAGGAGATCGGCGTCAAGCTCAAGCCGAACGCGCGCTCCGACCTGCGCCTGGCCATCTGGCGCCAGGACGCCTCCGGCGAGGCGGCTAACATGCCGGCCACCGGCACCTCGGTGGCGCTCGGCGAGACCCGGCGCGAGGGCATCGACCTGCAACTGTCGGGTCGCCTGTCGGATCGGCTCCAGGTCTGGGCGTCGCATTCGCTGCAGAAGGCCGAGGCGGTGAGCGCCATGACCGACGCCGGCGTTTCGCTCGCGGGCAAGGAACTGTTTTCGACGCCGCGCTACATCAGCAACGTCGGCCTCGACTACCATCCTTCCGAACACTGGCATCTCGGGCTGCAAGGCCGGGCGCAGGGCGATTACTACATCGACCGTGCAAACCGGCTCGGCAAGTACGGCGGCTTCGTGGTGTTCGACGCCAACGTGTCGTATGCGATCACGCCCCGCGTGAGCGTCGACCTGCAGCTCAAGAACCTGGCCGACCGTCGTTACGAATATGCGTGGTACGACGAGTACTGGTGGCCGGCCGACCAGGCCCAACCGATGTATTCGTCGGCCACTGGAAGGGCGGCGTATATCTCGCTCAACATCAAGCTGTAGCCACCAGCGCAATCGGTATCGCTCGGCGCAAAAAAGTGATTGGATTTCAGCGCAGCATGTTCCTACGATAACGACACCCACGTCGTTACGAAAGAGCCCATGCCGCGATCCCTCTACCTGCTGCTGTCAGCCGCCTTCCTGATCGGCGAAGCCTGCGCGGCGCCGACCTTCGCCAACCCGCTGGTATCGCAGCGCGCCGATCCGCAAGTCACGCTGCATGCCGACGGCTATTATTACTACACCGCCACCGTCCCAGAATACGACCGCATCGAGGTGCGGCGCGCCCGCACCCTGGACGCATTAAGTACGGCCGAGGCCAGGGTGATCTGGCGCCGGCATGCCAGCGGCCCGATGAGCCGCAATATCTGGGCGCCGGAACTGCATCCGATCGACGGCAAATGGTATCTGTACTTTACGGCCGGCCGCGCCGACGCGCCGATGGATATCCGCCTGTACGTGCTCGAGAATGCCTCGGCCAACCCGCTCGAAGGCGAGTGGATCGAGCGCGGGCAACTGAAGACCGGCTGGGAATCGTTCGCGCTCGACGCGACCACCTTCACGGTGCGCGGCCAGCGCTACCTGGCCTGGACGCAGACGCCGCCCGCGGCCGGCAAGCACCTGACCGCCGTGTATATCGCCAAAATGGCCTCGCCATTGGCGATCACGGGCCCGGCCACCATGCTGACGGCGCCGCACTATGCGTGGGAAAAAGTAAAATTCGATGTGAACGAGGCCCCGGCCGTGCTGGTGCGCAATGGCAGGGTGTTCATGACGTATTCGGCCAGCGCGACCGACGCCAATTACGCGCTGGGCCTGTTGACGGCGGACGAGGGCGCCGACCTGCTCGATGCCGGCGCCTGGACCAAGTCGCCGACGCCGGTGTTCCGCAGCAGCGAAGCGACCGGCCAGTACGGCCCCGGGCATAACAGCTTCACGACGACGCCGGACGGCAAGACCGACATCCTCGTCTATCACGCGCGTAACTATCGAGACATCGTGGGCGACTCGCTGCACGACCCGAACCGCCATACGCGCGCGCAGGCGATTCGCTGGCGCGCCGACGGCACGCCGGATTTCGGCGTGCCGGTGGCCGACGCCGGACGCTGAGCCCGGCGACCCGGGCCAGGCGCCCGGGCCGTGGCCCGGATTAGCCGACCTGGCTGCCCAGCGCGGCTTCGTAGCGGCGCTCGACCTCGGCCCAGTTGATGATGTTGAAGAAGGCCGCGATATAGTCCGGGCGCTTGTTCTGGTATTGCAGGTAATAGGCGTGCTCCCACACGTCCAGGCCCAGGATCGGGGTGCCGCCCGACATGCCGGCGAACTGGCCCATCAGCGGGCTGTCCTGGTTGGCGCTGCTTTCGACCAGCAGCTTGCCGTCCTTGCCGACGGTGAGCCAGGCCCAGCCGCTACCGAAGCGGGTCTGGGCGGCCTTGGTGAAGGCATCCTTGAAGCGCTCGTAGCCGCCAAGGTCGTCCTCGATGGCCTTGGCCAGCTTGCCCGAAGGCTCGCCGCCGTCCGGGCTCAGCACGGTCCAGAACAGCGCATGGTTGGCGTGGCCGCCGCCATTGTTGCGCACCACGTTCTGGACGTTCTGCGGCAGCGCGCCGATGTCGGCAATCAGTTCTTCGACCGGCACCTCGGTCACGCCGGCTTCGGCCAGGGCGTTGTTGACGTTGGTGATATAGGTCTGGTGGTGCTTGGTGTGGTGGATCTCCATCGTGCGCGCATCGAAATGCGGCTCCAGGGCGTCATAGGCGTACGGCAGTGGCGGCAGTGCGTAAGGCATGATCATTCTCCATTCAGATGGTTGGGAATACAAATCCGGCGTGTCGTGACATTACACAACATCAAGCGTACTTGAGGTCAAGCGGGCGAGTCCCGGCGACGAGAATGGGCCGCCCGTGGCGGCCCGAGACGGCTCAGCGGGCGCCTGGTCCTGTCCAGAATACCAGCATCCCGAGGATGCTGGCGCGCCAGGTGAGCGTGAAGGCGATCGCGAGCGTGGCGCCGGCCAGCGCCATGAACCATACCAGTACCGCGATCGATGGCGAATCCACCGTCAGGCAGAGGACCAGCGAGGCCAGCAGGGCGCCGGCGCCGCCCAGGCGCAGGGCCTTGGCCAGCGCTGGAGAAGGGGAAGCGCCGCCCTTGACCTGGGCCCAGTGCACGTCCATCGACAGGGCGAGCCAGCCCATGCCGGCCACGCAGGCCAGCAGGGCCAGCAGCAGGAGCAGCGCGTCAGGCATGACCGGCCTCCAGCGTCACGTTCTTGACCGCCACGGGACGGGCTTCGCGCTGCTGCAGCTTGCGCGCCGCCAGCACCGCCAGCACGGCGCCCACCAGCATGAACAGGTCGGCGCCGGCCACCGGCCAGTAGCCGGCCGCGATGGTGTTGACCAGGTGGTCGCCGGTGGTGATCCAGTTGAGCACCGGGGCCGTCACCGCCAGCACGGCGATGGCCAGGCATTGCTCGCGCCAGGCCGGGGCCAGGCGGCCTTCGGCCACCGCGGCGGTGCGCCAGAAGGCGTGGGCGCCGGCCACCAGCCAGCTGCCCCAGAACAGGTATTTTTCCATCATGCCGCGCAGCGGCCAGCCGGCCGGCATGACGTCGGGCAGCAGGCGGTTGGCGATCAGCATGCACAGGGTGGCCACCAGCATGCCGGTGACGACCGTGACCGCCATCGCATCGACCACGCGCGCGCCGCTCACGCCCTGCTTGGCGTGCTGGCGCTTGCGCTTCTCGACGAAGAAGAACAGGCCGGTGGCGATGCAGGCGCAGCCCGACAGGCCGCCCAGCACGTACAGCCAGCGCAGCAGCCAGTGCTTGAAGTGCTGCAGGTGCAGGCCGGTCAGGAATTCATTGATGCGCGCCACCACGGTCGGCGGCGGATCCTCGCGCAACAGTTCGCCGGTGGAGGCCTTGAAGTGGATGCCTTCGCCGGTCAGCTGGACGCGGTCGGTGCCGGCGCGGTAGACGCTGACATAGCCGTTGGCATCGCCCACGTGGGTGAGGTTCAGGAAGCCGACGTCGCCGGCCATGCCCTTGGCGGCCCAGCGGCGCTGGGCTTCGGCCACCATGGCGTCGACCGAGGCGATCGGCGCCGCCACGCCGGCACGGTCGTGCGGCAGGCCGGTTTCCTTCGACTCGACCAGTTCGTGGCGGTCGTGCAGCGGGGTCAGCTGGGTATGCGTGATCGGGAAATAGATGTAGGCAAAGATCACCAGGCCGGTGAAGGCGAAGAAGAAGTGGAACGGCAGCGCGACCACGCCGGTCAGGTTGTGCAGGTCGAGCATGCTGCGCTGGGTGCTCTTGTTCGGGCGGAAGGTGAACAGTTCGCGGAAGATCTTGCGGTGCATGATGACGCCGGTGACCAGGGCCATCAGCATCATGAGGGCCGAGAAGCCGACGATCCAGTAGCCGACGTTCTTCCAGTCGAAGGTCAGGCTGTAGTGCAGCGGATAGAAGAACTCGCTGCCGATCTTGAGGCGATCGACCGGCAAGGCTTCGCCGGTGCGCGGGTCGACCGTGCGGTTGGCCCAGATCGCCGTTTCATGGTCTTTCGCATTCGGCACTTCATAGCTGGAGAACAGCAGCAGCACCGGATCGCGGTGGGTAGTATAGGCGCCCCAGCTGCGCGGCGTGTCGAAGTGGGCCGGTAGCGGGCCGTCGGCCAGTGGCGCCGTCATGGCGCGGGCGGCGGCGTCGGGCTGCATCTCCTTGAAGATCGGCGTCAGCATCTTGTCGAACGACGGCATCGGCTGCGGTTCGTAGCGGGTGTCCGGGATGGCCCAGCGATCGATTTCGCGGTCGAACACCGACAGCGAACCGAAGAAGAACACGACCATTAGCACCAGGCCCAGCGCCAGGCCGAACCAGGTATGCAGCCAGGCCATCGTGTGGCGGAAATTTGGAAACATTTACACTCCCGTTGCAATGATCAGGCTCTGCAGCCACCAGGCGACCGCGCTCATCGCCGCGCCGCCGCCCACCAGGATCAGCGCCATCTTGCCTAGCCGCTGGGTGGCGAAGGCCACCAGGAAGGCGGTCAGGAAGACCAGGAAACCGATGATGTAGGACAGGTGTTCGGCATCGTGGAATTCCATGCCGGCGGTGTACAGCAGGGCGATGCCCAGGGCAATGACGCCCCAGGTGAAGGCGTAGCCGCCGAGGATGGCCACCGCGGTGCGCGAGGCGATGTGGCGAGGAGTGAGGGTGCTTGTGGTCATGGTCGCGCTGGCTGGGCGTGGCAAATGTGAATGGGGTGGCAAATGATAATCATTCTCATGATAGATGGGTGAAGCCCGCTTGACAAGCGCGATGGCACAGCTGGCGCCGTGTGCGTACGCCCGCGTGACGGGAATCCCACGAAAAATCGAACGAAAGAGGCGGCGTTAGCGCGCCTTGCGACGCGATCTGTCGCCTTGTCTTGAATAATTGCAACTCGATGATGTCGTCGACGCCGAAGTGTTGCATCGACATCAATCGGACGAGAAATTGAACAAATAAGTAATAAGAATGTTCATTTCCGGGTGGCAATGATTGATAATGCACAAATTGCCGGATTTTCGTAATGCAGGATAAATCTCAAATGATGATTGACGCCAATAGTGAAGCATTGAATAGCGGGCTGCGTGCTCGCCAGAACAAGATCAGCCAGGCCCAGGACTACCTGGTGCGCACCCAGGAGCTCTTCGACGGATTCGGGAGTCCCGAGCTCAAGGCGTCCCACGCCAGATTTGCCGAACTGGCGCGCGCGCTGGAGTCGGATCGCACGGTCTTGCTGGTCGTCGTCGGCGAATTCTCGCGCGGCAAGTCCAGCCTGGTGAACGCATTAATGGGCATCGAGCTGCTGCGCTACGCCAAGGAAGCCACGACCGCCGTCAATACCTTCATCAAGGCGCTGCCGCCGGGCCGTAGCGACAAGTTCATCAAGGTGCATTTCCTGGACGGGCGGCCGGCCGAGGAACTGGAATGGACCGATTCCGCGACGCTCGAACGCTGGAGCACCGAGCTCGACGAGAGTCATGCCGATGCCCGCCGCCAGGTCGACCACATCGAGATCTTCATGGCCCATCCCTTGCTGGAGCAGGGGCTGGTGCTGATCGATACGCCCGGCCTGCAGTCGCTGGTCGAGCACCACGAAGTCATCACGCGCAAGGCGATCGCCGAAGCGCATATCGCGATCTGGGTGCAAAGCGCGCTGCAACTGGGCGGCAATGCCACTGAGTGGAAATTCCTGGACGACACGATTTGCCGCAATTTCAGCAAATTCATCACGGTCGTCAATATGTGGGACGAGATCATCGAGTCGCGCGATGCCCAGGATATCGGTAAATCCGAGCGCAAGCTGACCGAGGAGAAGCTGGGCAAGGTCAAGGCCAACTTCCGCAAATACCTGGCCGGCCAGCCCGAGGCGCACCTGGAGGCCATGACCGATGCCGACCACCTGATGGGCGTGAGCGCCCTGTGGGCGCTGAGCGACAATGCATCGAAGCGCGAGCGCTCCGGCGTGCCGCAGCTGGCCAGCTGCATTCGCGACATGTTCAGCAGCGGCGAGGCGCTCGAGCAGGTCTATCGCAAGCCGCTGAAGCAATTGCTGCACATCCAGCAGCAACTGGCCGCCTCGGTCGACGATGAACAGGCCCAGCTGAACTCGACCGACAGCCTCGACCAGCGCCAGCGCGACCTCGACCTGATCGAGCAGGAACTCAAGGGCCTCGAACTCGAATTGAGCAGCGTGACCTCCGAGTCGCGCGTCGAGCACGAACGCGCAGCCAGGTTCCTGGCTGCGCAGATCGAGGAAGACCTCACGGTCCCGCTGGCGAACCTGAAGGCCGAGATCGAAGAGCAGCTGACCGCCGCCTGGGTCGAATCGCAGGTGGCGAAAAAGGTGCGCAAGATCGCCTTGCCGGCCGCCCTGGACGCCCATTTCGGCGAGGTCATGCAGCAGGTCGAAGCCGGCTGGCAGAAGCAGCGCGGCCGCATCGCCGACAGCCTGGAAGGCATGCGCGAAGCCTATGCCGACAAGATGGCCGGCCATGCCGCCCAGTTGAACAAGGCCCTGGGCGCGGTCGACATCACGCTGGACGCGCCCGACGTGGCTTTCGAGCTCGACCTGTCCCCGCTCGAAGACCACCACGCCAGGGCGTCCGAACTGGAACAGGCGATCGCCGAGCATGAGCAGGAGATCGAGGACCTGGAAGCCGAGATCCTCAGGAATCGCGCGGATCCACTGGCGATCGAGCGGGCCCAGGCGAACCTGGTGCGGGCGCAGCAGCGTGTCGACCGGCTCGGTCCCATGCCTTCACCGGAGACCCGGACCAAGTCGACCCAGGTGTCCGAAGGCGGCATGTACTCGTCGGCCAAGTACCAGGACATCACGTATACCGACACCTCCAACGTCGACGCCTGGCGCGAGAACATCCAGCGCGAAGAGGCAGCCATGAAGAACGAGAAGGAGCAGCTCGCGGCCATCGTCGAGGAAGAGCGCCGCCGCAGCGGCGTCACCATCTCGCTCGAAGCGGCCAAGCGCAAGTACGACCGCAAGGTCGAGCGCTTCATGGAGCAGAAGGCCGAGGCGGAACGCAATGCCGCGCAGGCGCGCAACGACGTCGTCGCCCAGACGCTGGAGCGGCTGCGGCGCGCCACTGTCGGCCAGCTCGACCAGCGCATCGCCTACCTGCGCGGCCACCTGGCCGAATCGATCCATGCGCTGTACGACCGGCAGTTGCAGATGCTGGGCGACTGCGTGCAGGAGCAGTTCGTCGAGCCGCTCAATGCCAAGCGCGCCCAGCGCGAGGCGGTGCAGCAGTTGATGGAGCAGGGCAGGGAACAGGTCGAGCGGCGCTTGCAGCAGCTCGCCGACGGCAAGGCCGAGATCGCGGAACTGATGATGCTGACTGAAGAGGCGGGTACCCAATGACGACGCTGGACAAGGACATGACGCAGTATGTGGCGGCCACCAGGGCCTGCCTGCCGCCGGCGCTGCACGGCAAGGTCGACGACATCGCCAGCGGCTGCCGGCTCGGCGCCGCCGACCTGCGCCTGATCGTGCTGGGCGGTTTCTCGGTCGGCAAGAGCACGCTGATCAATATGCTGGCCGGCGGCCCGTGGCTGCATGCGGCGCGCGAGGAAGCCACCGCGCTGCCGACCTTCATCGAATACGGCCCCGCGCCGGCCATGGCGCTGGTCGGGGTCGACGGCAGCGTGGCGCCGGTCGACGCGGCGGGTTTCCGCGCGGCGACTTCGGACGCGCCGGACGGCGCGGCCTGCGCCACGCTGGCACTGCCGCAAGCCTGGCTGCAGGGCGTGACGCTGGTCGACCTGCCGGGGCTGGGCAGCGTCGATGCCGCGCGCCAGCAGTACACGGCGGCCCAGGTCTTGCAGGCCGACGCCGTGCTGTACCTGCTCGATCCGCGCGGACCGGCGGCGCCGGACATCGACGCGCTGCGCCTGGTGGCGCAGTACGGCAAGCGGGTCAAGGTGGTGGTGGCGCGCTGGGACGAGGTAGTCCTGGCGCAGGCGCGCGGCGAGGTGGTCCCGAACCTGGAGACCTGGGCCGCGCAGATCGAGAGCCAGGCCGGCCTGCGGGTACGGCTGGCCGGCGTCAGCCGTGACGGGCTGGGGCGCGAGGAGTTGCTCGAATTCGTGGGCCGCGCGCGCGGCGAGCTGGACGCGATCCGCCTCCGCCGCTTCCAGGCCGAGCTGCGGCCGGTGCTGCAGAATGCGCTGGGCGGCAACGCCCAGGCGCAGCGCGCCTGCGCGCTCGACTCCGAAGATGCCGCCAGCCGCATGCATGGCGAATTGATGGAGCGCAAACAGGAGTTGCTGGCGCTCAAGGGCGAGCTGTACGCACGCCAGCAGCAGGAGCGCGATGCGGCGCTGGACGGCGCCGAGACGGCCGCCGCATCCGGGCGGGCGGCGCTCGAGCGCGCGCTTGGCGCCTTGGCCGAACCGGTCCTGGACGACCAGGACTGGGAAGGTTTCGAGCAGGCCGGCGGCGCCGCCCTGCGCGGCGCGCTGGCGGCCCTGGCCGCGACCCTGAGCGAGCAGTCGCGCCAGTATGGCGAGCTGGCGCTGCCCGAGGGCCAGGTCGAGCGCGTCGACGTGCGCGTGCCGCCCATGCCGGCGGTCGACGTGGCGGCCTTCGTGGAGACCGGCAGGCTGGCGACGCTCCAGCAAGCCGTGCTCGACAAGCAGCACGAGATGCAGGCGGCCGAGAGCCGGCTCGAGTCCTTGCCGGTGGTGGCGTCGGCCGATGCCGAAGACGCGCTGCTGGCGCGCCAGCTCGAGCGCAACCGGGTGGCGGTCATGGCGCTGCCGCGCATCACCGAAGTCACCCCGGGCAACGGCGCCGCGGCGATCGGCCGGGTGGTCGGCGAACTGGCCGATATCGGCGTGATGTTCCTCAATCCCGCGCTGGTCGGCGCCAAGGCCGGTTCGCTGGTCGCTACTGGCGCCAAGGTGGCCAAGGCGACGGTCGACGTCAAGAAAGTGGCGTCGGTGGTGAGCGCCGGGGTCCAGGTGGCGCAGGCGATCCGCACGAATCCGGCGGCTGGCATGCTCGACAAGGGCTGCATGGGTCCGCTCGGCAATATGCAGGGCCCGCCGATCGTGCCGCGGCCGATGCTCGACAAGCTGAAGATGCTCGAAGCCCTGTCGCTCGGCTACTGGGGCGAACGGATCGGCATGGCGCTGGGTGGCGCGCCGACCGAGCGCCAGGTGGTCGACCCCGAGGCGCTGGCGCAGCAGAAGCAGGCGCTGGCCCAGCTCGACCATGAGATCGCGCTGGCCCAGCGCGAGCTGGCGCGCCAGCAGGACCTGCTCAACGAACGGCAGCTGGGCGGCTGGGCGCTGGAGCAGGGCAGGCGCGAGATCCAGCGCATGGAACAGGAAGCGGCCGAACTGGCGCGCCGCCGCGACGCGCGCCAGGAGCAGGCCGCGCCGTCGAAAACTAACGAACTAACGCGAACAGCGCCTTGTCATTTGCGGCAAACATGGTGATGAGACGATCGGGCAATTTTTAGAACAGTTCAAGCATTCAAAGTATCGACGGGCCTGCCTATACTGGATTCATGGCTGCAACACATCAGCCCTGCAGCCAGCCAAGCCAACGCTATTTTGACAAGGAGCTCATCATGACCCGTCTCGCCTCCCACCCCGTCCCGGACGCCACCGGCGCCGCTGCCCAACTGTTCACCGCCATCAAGGGCGCCATCGGCATGGTGCCGAACGCCTACCGCGACATCGGCAGCAACAGCCCCGTCGTGCTGGAAGCGGCGCTGGCCCTGGACGCCAGCCTCAAGAAAACCGCGCTGTCGGCGCGCGACATCGAAGTCATCAAGCTGGCAGTCAGCGCCACCAACGGTTGCGACTACTGCGTGGCCGCCCACAGCCTGATGGGCAAGATGGCCGGGCTGCAACCGGAGGCGCTGGCCGCCGTGCGCCAGGGCCAGGCCAGCGGCAATGCCCGCGAAGACGCGCTGGCGGCCTTCGCCCGCCACCTGGTGACGACCACCGGCACGGTGGACGCCGGCATCGTCGAGGCGGTCAAGGCGGCCGGCGTGAGCGACGCCCAGATCGTGGACGTCACCCTGGCGATCGCGGCGATCACGCTGACGAACCTGTTCAACCGGATCAACGACACGACGATCGATTTCCCGAAAGTCGCGTGAACGGCATCACATGACCAACACCGGCTCCTTCGCCGGCCCGCTGACCGCCCCGCCATTCACCTGCGCGGTGGCGGCATCGTCATCGTTCTCCTCCACCGGCTGCGGCGCCTCGCCGACCGCCTCGGCCCGCTCCAGCTCCTGCACCACCTTGACGCAGGCTTCCACGTGCTGGGCCCCCATCCGCTTGAACAGGGTGTAGCCGATCGCCGCCGAGGCGATCTGCCCGGCGATTGGCACCATTTTCGCCGTGGTCTTGACCGCCATCCGGCCCGCCACCAGCCGGAACAGGCGCGCCACCGCCCCGCGCGTCACCAGTTTCCCGACCAGCATGCCGCCCACCGAGGCCGCCGCCTTGTAGGCGATCACGCGCAGGCGCGGGTGGAGGCGCTCGATCTGCTTCTGGGTCAGGCCGAATTCGGCATTGATTTCGTCGACCAGGGCGGCGAAGCCGGTGATGTCGGCCAGCAGGTCGAGGCCGGGCACCGGCACTGCGGCCACTGCCGCCGACATCGCGGCGCGCTTCTTGACCAGGGCCAGGCAACGGGTGCGGGTAGCGTCGATTGCGACTCCGCTGACGGGCACCCGGTCTTCGGGCACCGTCACATTTTTGCGCATAAACAACATAATTTCTCCCCCTACATTATCTGAAAGACACATGAAATTCAGTCTACGCCAGTGGGAAGATTTTCTGCGTGGTCCCGTTAACACAACAGTCTCATAGTACAAATGTCACCTTTTGGTGTCTCAACGAAGTTTATCAGTAGCATCGTTTTGTGAAAGTCTGATATATTTGGTTTAACTTTGTAGGAATCTTCCTACATAGGCAACTTATACACATTTCGCCCGTCATGAAGATCGCCGTACTGGAGCAAGACCGCCCCCAAGCTGACCTGATCTGCCAGGTCCTCAGCGCTGCTGGCCACAGCTGCCAATCGTATGACAGCGCCAGGGAATTGCTGGGGCAGTTGCGCAAGGATAGTGCGGACATGCTGGTGATGGACTGGAATGTTCCCGACATGGATGGCGCCGAAGTGCTGCGCCGCGCCAAGGAAAAGCTGGCCAGCGCCGCGCCGACCATGTTCCTCGTCGGGAGCAATGCCGAAGACGACATCATCGCGGGCGTCACCGCCGGCGCCGATGACTACCTGGTCAAGCCGCTGCGCCGCGGCGAGCTGGTGGCGCGCGTCTCGGCCCTGCTGCGCCGCGCCTATCCGTCGCAGAACAGCGCCGAGCAGCTGCAGTTCGGCCCGTACACCTTCGAAACCCGCCCGGGCCGCCTGCTGAAGGACGGTTCGGTGATCGACGTGACCCAAAAGGAATTCTCGCTGGCGCTGCTGTTCTTCCGGAATATTGGCCGCCCGCTGTCGCGCGCCTACATCCACGAATCGGTCTGGGTCCGCGAAAACGACGTGCCGTCGCGCACCATGGATACCCATGTTTCGCGGGTACGCAACAAGCTCCATCTTCG
Source organism: Telluria beijingensis (assembly GCF_030770395.1). Lineage (GTDB taxonomy): Bacteria > Pseudomonadota > Gammaproteobacteria > Burkholderiales > Burkholderiaceae_D > Telluria > Telluria beijingensis. The sequence continues at coordinate 4,336,048 of NZ_CP132480.1, forward strand.
GCCAGAGAACGGCTTCCGCCTTGTGCCGGTCTATAGCTATGGCTACCGGCTGGAAAAGCTGGGCGCCTGAAACCCTGACGCCATAAGGGTATAATGGCCGCAGTCCATTGACCCTCGCCTTCCCCCCGAAATGCAACTGCTTGCCGTCGGCCTGAACCACACCACAGCACCGGTCTCGCTGCGCGAGCAGCTGGCGCTCGCGCCCGACCAGATCGGCACGGCGGTGCAGTCGGCGCGCGGCTGGTTCGCACGCCAGGGTGCAAACGGTGGCGAAGAAGCCGCGATCCTGTCGACCTGCAACCGCACCGAGATGTATGCGGCCAGCAGCCTGCCGGACCCGCTCGACGCGTCGGCGCAATTCCTGGCGCACTACCACGCCCTCAACTACGCCGAGCTGCGTCCCCACCTGTACCTGCTGCCGCAGGACGACGCCGTGCGCCACGCCTTCCGCGTCGCCTCCGGCCTCGATTCGATGGTGCTGGGCGAGCCGCAGATCCTGGGCCAGATGAAGGATGCGGTGCGCACCGCCGACGCCGCCGGCGGCCTGGGCACCTATCTGCACCAGATGTTCCAGCGCACCTTCGCGGTCGCGAAGGAAGTACGCACTACTACCGAGATCGGCGCCCACAGCGTGTCGATGGCCGCCGCCGCGGTGCGCCTGGCGCACCGCATCTTCGACCGCATCGCCGACCAGCACGTGCTGTTCATCGGCGCCGGCGAGATGATCGAGCTGTGCGCGGCCCACTTCGCGGCCCAGAATCCGAAGTCGGTCACCATCGCCAACCGCACCATGGAGCGCGGCGAGGCGCTGGCCACCCGTTATGACGGCCGCGCGATCCGCCTGGCTGACCTGCCGGACAGCCTGCATCAATTCGACATTGTGATCTCGTGCACCGCCTCGACCCTGCCGCTGATCGGCAAGGGCTTGGTCGAGCGCGCCGTCAAGGCGCGCCGCCATCGCCCGATCTTCATGGTCGACCTGGCCGTGCCGCGCGATATCGAGCCCGAGGTCGCGCGCCTGGACGACGTGTTCCTGTACACCGTCGACGACCTGGCCCAGGTGGTGCAGACCGGCATGGAGAGCCGCCAGGCCGCCGTGCGCCAGGCCGAGGCCATCATCGAGACCCGGGTCCAGTCCTTCATGCACTGGGTGGGCGACCGCGCCGTGGTGCCGGTGATCCGCGACCTGCAGGAGTCGGGCGAGCAGCTGCGCCAGGCCGAACTGGAACGCGCGCGGCGCATGCTGGCGCGCGGCGACGATGCCGAAGCCGTGCTCGAAGCGCTGTCCAAAGGCCTGACCGCCAAGTTCCTGCACGGCCCGCAACAGGCCCTGCACCACGCCCAGGGCGACGAACGCGCGCGCCTGGCCGACCTGCTGCCGCAGCTGTTCCGCGGCCGGCGTTAGCGCCCCCACCTTCCCGGCGTGCCCGCACGCCCGCCGCGCCGCCCTGGCGCATCGACTATTCATTTTTCCGGGACTGCCCATGAAACCTTCCATGCTGTTCAAGCTGGACCAACTCGCCAACCGCCTCGTCGAATTGGATGAACTCCTGATGAGCGAAGGCGCCACCGCGAACATGGACAGCTACCGCAAGATGTCGCGCGAGCGCGCCGAACTGGCGCCGCTGGTGGACGTGTACAAGCAGTACCAGGGCGCGCTCGAGGACACCGCCGCCGCCCAGGAGCTGTTGTCGGACCCGGACATGAAGGACTTCGCCCAGGAAGAAATCGAGGCCGCGAAGGAGCGCATGGCCGCCCTGGAGCTCGAGCTGCAGAAAATGCTACTGCCGAAGGACGCCAACGACGAGCGCAACATCTTTCTGGAGATCCGCGCCGGCACCGGCGGCGACGAATCGGCGCTGTTCGCGGGCGACCTGCTGCGCATGTACACCCGCTTCGCCGAGCGCAACCGCTGGCAGGTCGAGATGGTGTCCGAATCCGCATCCGACCTGGGCGGCTACCGCGAAGTCATCGTGCGCGTGGTCGGCAATGGCGCGTATTCGAAACTGAAATTCGAATCGGGCGGCCACCGCGTGCAGCGCGTGCCGGCGACCGAGACGCAGGGCCGCATCCACACCTCGGCCTGCACGGTGGCGGTGATGCCCGAGGCCGACGAGGTCGAGGACGTCGACATCAACCCGGCCGACCTGCGCATCGACACCTACCGCGCCTCCGGCGCCGGCGGCCAGCACATCAATAAAACGGACTCTGCCGTCCGTATTACCCACCTGCCGACCGGCCTGGTGGTGGAATGCCAGGACGACCGCAGCCAGCACAAGAACAAGGCCTCGGCCATGAAGGTGCTGGCGGCGCGCCTGAAGGACGCCCAGCTGCGCGAGCAGCAGTCGCAGGAAGCGGCTACCCGCAAGAGCCTGATCGGCTCGGGCGACCGCAGCGAACGCATCCGCACCTACAACTTCCCGCAGGGCCGCCTGACCGACCATCGCATCAACCTCACCTTGTACAAGCTGGACTTCATCATGGACGGCGACCTCAAGGAGCTGACCGAGGCCCTGGCCCAGGAACACCAGGCCGAATTGCTGGCGGCGCTGGGCGACTAGGCTGGTGAACGGGCTGACTTAAGTCATTGTTAAGTTGCCAGATTGAAAATGGCCGGGCGTCGTCAGCAACGTTTATGCGAAAATAGCCGCACGCTTGTCTTCCGTTGGCGCCAGCCTTTTGTGTTGGCATGAAAACGTCGTTCCCGCGCAGGCGGGAACCCAAGTCACTTGCACTGCCACTGTCAGCGAGCGTCAATGGCCATGCCAGCAAACTTGGGTCCCCGCCTTCGCGGGGACGACGTGCTTGCGCTGACTGGAAAGACATCTGCACCGGCCCACATCGAGAAAATCCATGCCCACCAATCGCCAGGTCCTGTACGCCATCTCGTCGATCTCCTTCGCGCTGATCGCCATCGCCCTCTATCTGCAGCACATCATGGAGATGCGGCCCTGCCCGCTGTGCGTGATCCAGCGCTATATGTTCCTGGCGATCGGCGTGTGCACCCTGGTAGCGGCCATCAGCGGCAAGGTCCGTGAAGGCACGATCCTGGCATTGCTGGCGGCCTTCGGCGGCCTGTACACGGTCGGCAAGCACCTGTACGTGATCGCCAATCCCGGCTTCTCGTGCGGCATCGATCCGATGGAAACCATGCTCAACAAGATCCCGACCGCCGAATACCTGCCGTGGCTGTTCCGCGCCGACGGCCTGTGCGAAGGCGCGACCGACGCCATCCTGGGCCTCGCGATCCCGCAATGGTCGGCGGTCTGGTTCGTGGTGCTGACCGTGCTGCTGGGCTGGGTGCTGGTGCGCCAGCTGCGCCAATCGCGCACCTTGCGGGCATGATCGAGGCCGGCGCCACCCTCGGCCAGGCGCGCCTGGCGCTGCCGCTCGACGCGCTGGAAAACCGCATCCTGCTGTGCCATGCGCTGCGCCTGCCGCGCGTGGCCCTGATCACGCAGTCCGAACGTGTCCTGAACGCCGACGAGGCGGCGCACCTGAACGCGCTGGTGCGGCGGCGCCTGGACGGCGAACCGATCGCCTACATTGTCGGCGAGCGCGAATTCTTCGGGCTGCCGTTCAAGGTCAACCCGGCGGTGCTGATCCCGCGTCCCGACACCGAACTGATCGTGGAACTGGCGCTCGAGCGCGCAGCGCCGGGCCAGCGCCTGCTCGACATGGGCACCGGCAGCGGCGCCATCGCGGTGGCCATCGCCTTCACCCGGCCGAGTCTCGAGGTGACGGCGCTCGACGTCAGCGACGACGCGCTGGCCGTCGCGCGCGCCAATGCGGCCGCCAACGGCGCACACGTGCGCTTCATGCGCAGCGACTGGTATGCGGCGCTGGGCGACGAGCGCTTCCACCTGATCGCCTCCAACCCGCCGTATATCGTGGCCGGCGACCGCCACCTGGCCGAAGGCGACCTGCGCTTCGAGCCGGTCGACGCCCTCACCGACCACGCCGACGGCCTGTCCGACCTGCGCGCCATCGTCGACGGCGCCGGACGGCACCTGGAACCCGGCGGCTGGCTGCTGCTCGAGCATGGCTACGACCAGGCCGAGGCCGTGCGCGCCATGTTGAAGGCAGGCGGCTTCGGCGAAGTGCAGAGCTGGCGCGACCTGGCCGGCATCGAACGGGTCAGCGGAGGTCGTCGCGACGGCTAGGGCGCGCACATGCGGGAGCGGGCTTGTTAAAATGGCCAGTCTCGATCCCGGAGCATGCATGCGCTTATTGTTCGCCTCACTCGTCCTGCTTGCGCCGCTGGCCTGCAGCGCCGGCGCCACCACGCCCGCCGATCAGGCGGCCCAGCTCTACGCGAGCGACTGGCAATGGCAGTTGCGACACGCCCCCGAAAAAGCCACCTCCCTGGGCGAGCACCGCTACAACGCCTGGCTGGGCGATGCCTCGCTGGCAGGCCGCGCGGCCGCGCTCACGCATGAACGCACCGTGCTGGCGTCGGCCCGTCAGATCGACCGCGCGCAACTGGCCGGCGCAGACCAGGTCTCGCACGACCTCTTCATCGCCGACAAGGAGCGCCTGGTCGCCACCCTCGCCCTGACGCCCTTCGATCCGCTCCCGCTCACCGCCTACGACGGCCTGCAGGTGCGGCTGCCGCGCCTGGTCGCGCAGATGCCGTTCATGAGCGACGCCGATTACCTGGTGTACCTGGCGCGCCTGCAGGCGCTGCCGGCCCATGTCGACGGCCTGGTCGAACAGCTGCGTGCCGGCAGGCAGGCTGGCTGGACGATCCCGAAAGCCGCCATCGCACCGGTGCCGGACGCCTTGCGCGCGCTGCGCGAGAAACTGGCTGACGGTCCGCTCGGCGCGCCGTTCCAGCGCATCCCGGCCACCATCGCGCCCGCGGTGCGCGACCAGTTCCGCGCGCTGGGCGGCAAGACCCTCAACGAGCAGGTGGCGCCCGCCCTGCGCAAGCTCGAAGACTACCTGCGCCAGGAATACGTGCCGGCCGCGCGCGACAGCATCGGCGCCGCCGCGCTCTCGGGCGGCCCCGAATGGTATGCCCAGCTGGTGAAGAACAGCACCACCACCGCCATGACCCCGGCCCAGGTGCATGCGCTCGGCCGGCAGGAGGTGGCGCGCCTGCGCGCCGCGATCGAGCAGATCATCCCACGCACGGGTTTTCGTGGCGGCTTCAATGAATTCATCACCTTCGCGCGCAGCGACCGGCGTCTGTTCTTCAGCGATCCGGCCGCCCTGCTCGACCGCTACCGGCGCACGCTGGCGCTGGCCCAGGCCAGGGTCGGGCGCGTGGTCACGCTCACCCCGGCGACGGGCATCGTGGTCAAGCCGATGGGCGCTGGCAGCGGCGGCCAGCCGGCCGCCTACTACGAAGCCGGCAGCGCCGAGCGCAGCGCCGCGCTGGTGGTCGACACCGCGCGCCTGGATGCGCGCCCGATCTGGCAGGTCGACACCATCGCCCTGCACGAGGCGGTGCCGGGCCACCACCTGCAGGTGGCGCGCGCCCAGGAACTCGACCTGCCGGCATTCCGGCGCCACGCCTGGTACGACGCTTACGGCGAAGGCTGGGCCACCTATGCCGAGAGCCTGGGCCCGGAGCTCGGCCTGTTCCAGGATCCGTTCTCGCTATTCGGCCACCTGAACGAAGAGATGTTCCGCGCCGCGCGCCTGGTGGTCGACACCGGCATCCACTCGCTCGGCTGGACGCGGCGGCAGGCGATCGATTATCTGAACACGCACACCGCCAATCCGCCGCTCGACAACGAGGCCGAAGTCGACCGCTATATCGCGCGCCCGGCCCAGGCGCTGGGCTACAAGATCGGCCAGCTGCGCATCCTGGCGCTGCGCACCCAGGCGCGCGCCGCGCTGGGCCCCCTGTTCGACCTGCGCCGCTTCCACGACGCCCTGCTCGGCGGCGGCGCGCTGCCGCTGCCGGAACTCGAACGCCAGATAAGCCGCTGGATCGCGGCCGAGAAGGATCCGGCGACCCGCGCCCAGGCCGGGCAGCCGGCCGCCAGGGCGCACTTCAATGCCGACGTCGACCTGGAGCCGGAATCGACCTGGGAGCCCGCCTTCGACTTCGATTTCGTGCTCGATGGCGAGCTCGAACCGGGCTATGACCCCGGTCCGGCGCCCGATTTCGTGCCGCCGGCCCCGCCCGCGCCGCCGCCTGCCGGCAAGTCCTTCAACGCCCCGCCCTGGCGTGAATGAGGGGCGCCCGAACGCGCAGTCCGTTTTTCGGTTAATCTCTGCTCCAACGGAAATGGCAGTATAAGAAAGGAAACACTGTGTCGAACCAATTCAACCGCCGCCTGGCACTGCTCGACGACGACGAACACCGCGCCCTGCTGGGCCAGGGCCTGCGCGGCATCGAGCGCGAAACCCTGCGGGTCGACGCGGCGGGCCGCCTGGCGCGCACCCCGCACTCCCCGGCCCTCGGTTCGGCACTGACCCACCCGCACATCACCACCGACTACGCCGAGGCGCTGCTGGAATTCATCACCCCGGCCGAACACGATATCGGCCTGGCGCTGCACCGCCTCGACGCGATCCACCGCCATGCCTACGCCAAACTGGGCGACGAGATGCTGTGGGGCGTGTCCATGCCTGGCGAGCTGCCGCCCGAGGACGAGATCGAGATCGCCTGGTACGGCACGTCGAACATCGGCATGCTCAAGCACGTGTACCGGCGCGGCCTGGCCCTGCGCTATGGCAAGGCGATGCAGTGCATCGCCGGCATCCACTACAATTATTCGCTGCCCGAAAAACTGTGGCAGCTGTTCGCGCAAGAAGAAGGGATCGCCGAGGAACGCCGCCATGCGCTGCGCGACTTCCAGTCCGAGAGCTATATCGCGATGATCCGCAACTTCCGCCGCTATTCCTGGCTGCTGATGTATTTGTTCGGCGCGACGCCCGCGCTCACCACCAGCTTCCTGCGCGGCCGGGAGCACACGCTCGAGACGCTGTCCGACGACACCCTGTACCTGCCGTATGCGACCAGCCTGCGCATGAGCGACCTGGGCTACCAGAACGACGCCCAGTCCGGCCTGCGGCCGCACGAAAACAGCCTGGAAAGCTATGTCACGAGCCTGATGGATGCGGTCAACCGCCCCTACGAGCCCTATGCGAAGCTGGGTACACAGAAGGATGGCGAGTGGATCCAGCTGTCGACCAATGTGCTGCAGATCGAGAACGAGTATTACTCGACCATCCGGCCCAAGCGCGTGATTCGCACCGGCGAGCGGCCGGTGCAGGCCCTGTGCAACCGCGGCGTGCAGTACATCGAGGTGCGCTGCCTCGACGTCGATCCGTTCGAGCCGGTCGGCATCGCCCTCGACACCGGCCGCTTCCTGGACGCCTTCCTGCTGTTCTGCGCGCTCGAGGAAAGCCCCTTGATCAGCGCCCACGACAGCCAGCTGCACGCGCGTAACTTCGCGCGCACGGTGAAGGAAGGCCGCCGCCCCGACCTGACCCTGACCCGCGACGGCCTTGAAGTGCCGCTCAGGGAATGGGCGCTGGAACTGGTCGAGCGCATCCGCCCGGTGGCGCAGTTGCTGGACGACGGGCACAACGAAGGCGACGTGCACCAGGCTTCGCTCGGCAAGCAGAAGGCGAAGATCGAGGATCCGGCGCTGACGCCGTCGGCGCGGGTGCTGGAAGAAGTGCGCGCGCTCGGCTCGGCCGCGGCCTTCGGCCTGCAGCAGAGCCGCCTGCACGCGGCCACCTTCCGCGACAGTCCCCTGATGCCGGCCGAGGAGGCGCTGTTCGACGAGATGGCGGCCGCCTCGCTGGCCGAGCAGGCCAGCATCGAACAGACGAACACCGGCAGCTTCGACGACTTTGTTGCGGCCTACAATAGCAGTAAGCTATGCTCCAACAACTGAGGTAGCCGCTCCCAGCCCCGCGCTGCGGCGCCCGCCTGAATCCGCCGCCGCGAGGACCACTTGCTCACGTTTTACAACGAACACCACGCCCAGCATGACGGCCGCGTCGAGATCTATCGCGGCGAGCTGGTGCCGTGTTCCGAAAAGCCCGAGCGCGCCACCTTCGTGCTGAAGGAATGCGAGCGGCGCGGCCTGGGCGCGATCGTCACGCCGCATGGCGTACCGCTGATGACGCTCGAGCGGGTGCACAGCCCGCGCTACCTGCACTTCCTGCGCCATGCCTGGAGCGAGTGGATCGCCCTCGATCCGCGCAATGCCGGCAGGGACGCCTTCCCGGCCGTGTGGCCGATACGCACCCTGCGCGCCGACGTCGAGCCCAGCAATTTTTGCGCCCGCCTCGGCCTGTATTCGATGGACGCCGGCACGCCGCTGACGAGCGGCACCTGGATCGCCGCCAAGACCGGCGCCGACTGCGCCGTCAACGCCGCGCACGCGCTGCAGCGCGGCGAGCGCGGCACCTTTGCGCTCACCCGTCCGCCCGGCCACCACGCGGGCAGCGATTTCTTTGGCGGTTCCTGCTTCCTGAACAATGCCGCGCTGGCGGCCCAGCACCTGCTGGACGACGGCCTGGAACGGGTCGCCATCCTGGACCTCGACTACCACCACGGCAACGGCACCCAGGGCATTTTTTATCACCGTAACGACGTGCTGTTCGTCTCGATCCACGCCGACCCGCGCCTGGAGTATCCGTTCTACCTGGGCCACGCCGACGAGACCGGCAGCGGCGCCGGCGCCGGCTTCACCATGAACATTCCGCTGGCGCCCGGCTGCGGCAGCCCGGCCTGGTTCGCGGCGCTGGAGACGGCCTGCGTCAAGATCGCGATGACGCGGCCGCAGGCGCTGGTGGTGTCGCTCGGCGTCGACGCCGCCCCGCATGGCGCCGATCCGCGCTTCGGCCTGCAGGGCGGCGACTTCCTGCGCATCGGCGAACGCATCGCCCATCTGGGCCTGCCGACCGCCTTCATCTTCGAGGGCGGCCTCGCCGGCCCCGAACTCGGCATCCATACCGTCAACGTGCTGGAAGGTTACGAGACCGCCGCTGACTGACCTCCGTTTTATCGTTCACCTTCATCGCTTCGCATCCATGACCTTACCGAGCCTCATCGACTGGCAGTTCTCGCGCTTCGCCGACCTCACCCCGTTCGACCTTTACGAGGTGCTGGCCCAGCGCCAGAACGTCTTCATCCTCGAGCAGACCTGCCTGTACCCGGACATCGACGGGCATGACCTGGAGGCCCACCATCTGCTGGGCTGGCGCACCGTCGACGGCAAGCGCAGCCTGGCCGCCTACCTGCGCGTGCTGGCGCCCGGCGCCAAGTACGACGAGATGTCGATCGGCCGCGTGATCACGACGCCGGCCGCGCGCGGCACCGGCGCCGGCCGCGCCCTGATCGACGAAGGCATCCGCCAGGCCGAGGCCCTGTATCCGGGCCACCGCATCCGCATCGGCGCCCAGCAATACCTGGAACGCTTCTACGGCGGCTTCGGCTTCGAGACGGTCTCGGCGCCGTATGACGAAGACGGGATCATGCACATCGACATGCTACGCTGAGATCAATGGCAATTGCGTGGCCGGCGGCCGGCCTCGCGGTCTTTCTTGGCCTCGCGGTCGCATTCCATCTTGCGCACCATCTCGAGGCTGTCCTTGCTGTTCTGGGTCGCGATGCGCTGGCGCTCCAGCGCGTTGAGCTTCTCGCTGTCGCGCCGGCTCTGCTGGGCCAGCATGCAGTCGGTATATTCGCGCGAGCCCTGGCGCGCGCCGAAGTCGGCGCAGGTATTGTTGTCTTCCGAGAGGTTGGCGTAGCGCCGCTGTTCCGGCGACTGGCATGCGGCAAGGCCCGCGCCCAGCACGGCGACCAGGCCCAGCATCAGTAGCGGGCGGCCCGCGTTCAGGTAGGTTCGGCTCATTCTCTTGTTCTCCTGTCTGGATGATCCGGCGCACGACCATCGTGGCCGGAGGCGATGGCATCGCCTTGGCAAACAGTAGAACAGCCCGGCATTGCGGGATCATGGGCTGCGCGCGGGCGCGGACTGCGGCTTGGGAAATTCCACGCGCGCGAGCGTGCCGCCGCCGGGTGCGCCGAGCAGCGCCACGCGGCCGCCGTGGCGTTCGACCACCTGCTGCACCAGGTGCAGTCCCAGGCCGCTGCCGGCCGATCGCGGCCGCAGGCGATGGAAGGGTTCGAACACGCGCTCGCGTTCTTCCGGCGGAATGCCGGGGCCGTCGTCCTCCACCTCGAACGACGATCCCGCCACCCGCACGACCACGTGGCGCCCGCCATGCTCGATCGCGTTCTGCACCAGGTTGGTCACTACGCGCTCGATCGCGCCGGCGTCGCCGCGCACCGGCAGCGCGCCGTCGACCACGACCTCGATCGAGCGGTTCGATGCGATCAGGAGCGGCGCCAGGTCGCCGGCCACGCGCCGCACCAGCGCCGCGAGGTCGAGTTCCTCGTCGCGCCAGGCGCTGTCCAGGCGCTGCAGGTCGAGCATCTGCTCGGCGAGGTTGGCGAGCCGCTCGACGTCGCTGCCCAGCCTGCGCATGGCAGGATCGGTAGCCGCATCGACCTTGACGCGCAGGATGGCGATCGGCGTTCTCAGCTCGTGGGCGGCCGAGGCGATGAAACGGCGCTGCCGTTCATAGCCTTCGTCCAGCCGGCCGAGCGCCTCGTTCACCGCCCGCACCAGCGGCGCGATCTCGCTCGGCACCTGCGCTTCGCTAAGCCGCATGCCGCGCCGGCTGGCGTCGATCCGCTCGGCCTCGTGCGCGATCCTGGCCACGCCCCGCAACGAACGCCTCACGATCCAGGGAATCGCGACCAGCGACATCAGCACCATCAGCCCGAAGATCGGCAGGGCGGCGACGCCTGATGCCGCGATGACGGTAAAGCCGATCTGCGCCAGCTTGCCGTGGCCCAGGATCGTCACCGGGCCGGCCGGCGACTCTTCGCGCCGGATCACGGCGCTCAGCACATGGGGGGCGAAGCGGTCGCGCACATGGCCGTAGGAGAGATGCCGCAACAGGGCGCCGGCGCCGGCATATTGCGGCGGGACCTGGCCGAAGCTGACGCGGCGGCCATCGTCGTCCTCGGCCACGAACCACAGCCGGGGCGACTCCGCGCGCAGCGCGGCCAGCTGTTCCGTCATGCGCACCGCCAGGCCGCCATCGGCGTCGCGCACGAGGGCGGCGGCGATCACGGGAGTGATGCGCTCGTCGGTATACGGCCCGCCGCTGTCGGCGCGCAGCGCCAGCGCGACGATCACCGGAAAGCTGATGCACAGGATGGCGAACTGCAGCAACAGCGGCTGCACGATCAGCGGCCACTTGAGCGACGGCGGCCGGCGGCTCACGGCCGCGCCTGCAGCAGGTAGCCGACGCCCTTGATGGCGTGGATCTCGATGCCCGCATCGGCGGCGGCCAGCTTGCGCCGCAGGCGCGAGATGTGGGAGTCGAGCGTGTTCGACTGGATGGCGTCGTCGAAGCCGTACACGCCCTGCTCGAGCGATTCGCGCAGCACGGTGCGTCCGCGGCGCTTGACCAGCGTGGCCAGCACGCGCAACTCGCGCCGCGCCAGGTCGAGCCGCACGCCGGCGACGCTGGCTTCGTCGTTGGCGACGTCGAACACGAGCGCGCCGACGTGGATTTCTTCGGGTCCCAGTTCGGCCGGGCGCCGCCGCACCGCCCGTATGCGCGCGAACAGTTCCTCGAGCGCGAAAGGCTTGGCCAGGTAGTCGTCGGCGCCTTCGTCCAGGCCGGCGACGCGGTCGGTGACGTCGCCGCGCGCGCTCAGCACGATCACGGGCAGGCCGGGATGCGCCGCGCGCAAGGATGGCAGCAGCGACAGGCCGTCGCCGTCAGGCAGGGTGCGGTCGAGCAGCACCAGGTCGTAGGCGTGCATGCGGCACGCCTCGCGCGCCAGCGCCAGCCGGTCGACATGGTCGACCACGTATTTTTCGCGCTCGAGCGCGACGCGCACCGTGGCGGCGAATTCGATTTCGTCCTCTACCAGCAGCATTCTCATTGGGCATCTTCCATGGACAAGGGCTAGCCTGGGAGTCGAGCCTACCTGCGGCGCATTGCGTTAACATGGCACACGCCTGGTCGTGCTGCCGGGCCGCCGTTCAGGACGCGGCCAGGCGGCCCGCGCCCAGCAGCGCCACCGCGGCTGCCAGCAGCAGCCAGGCGGGCGGTTCCCTGCCCGCTGGAGGGGACGCGACGACACAGGGCGCCGCCGGCGACGCGGCCGCGGCCGCGGCCGGCGCGGCATTGCAGCAGGCTACGACGAGCAGGATGACACAGCAAAAGGAAGCACGCATGATGGGTTCGGCATGAAAAGCCCCGAGCATTGCCCGCCTTCCCACTGCCTTCCATGCGCCAGGTCAGCCGTGCGCACGAAAAAAAACCGGGGCGACGGCCCCGGTTCGGTCACGCGCCGGCGCCTGGCCGGCGCCTGCTTATTCGACCTTGGTCAACACGATCTCGAACACCAGGCCCGAGTTCCCTGGAATCGGACCCCAGCCCGACGCACCGTAGCCGAGGTTGGACGGGATCAGGACGGTGCGCTTGCCGCCGACCTTCATGCCGGTGACGCCCTGGTCGAAGCCGGGGATGACGCCGCCGCCGCCGACGACGAACGGATTCAGGTTGCCCGACTCCATTTGCCGGCCCTTGAAGTTGGCTGCCTTGTCGTCGTACAGCCACAGCGTGTACTGGGTCGTGACACGCTTGCCCTTGACCGCCTCGGCGCCGGTGCCGACCGTATCGTCCTTGAACGTCAGCGTGGCTGGGCTGCTCACGACTGGCTTGTTGTCGTTGTCGTCGCTGCCGCCGCCGCCGCAGGCGGTCAGGGCGAGCATGGCGGCAAAGGCCGCGATCAGGGGGAACTTCAGCTTCATGGGGGTCCTTGACTGGGAAAGGCAAACAAAGTTGGTGCAACGAAGCTTCGTACCTTATCGAATCAGTGCCATGAAACTGTCCGTAATTTGTCTAATAATTGTAGTTTAGCAATGTGGGGCAAAAGCGGGATTGACGTTTTCGCACAACACTCTACCCCGCCCGCTGCCAATGCGGCTCAGATTTCGATCTGCGTCCCCAGTTCGATCACCCGGTTGCTGCGGATCTGGTAATAGTCGGCCGCGCTGCGCGCATTGCGCGACATCGCCACGTACAGGTGCTCGCGCCACGGCGCCATGCCGCCGCCCGGGCCCGAGATCACGGTCTGGCGCGCGATGAAGAACGAGGTTTCCATCATCTCGAACGCCAGCCCGAGCGCGCCGCAGCGTTCGAGGATGTCCGGGATATCGGCCTCGTCCTTGAAGCCGTAGTGGATGTTGAGCTGGTAGCAGTTGTGGCCCAGGTCGACGATGTCGATCTGTTCCTCGGGCGCCACCCACGGTTCCTCGCGCATGTGCACGGTCAGGAACACGACCCGCTCGTGCAGCACCTTGTTGTGCGACAGGTTGTGCAGCATCGCGTGCGGCACGCCGTCGCTTTCGCCGCGCAGGAAGATCGCCGTGCCCGGCACCCGGGTCGGCGGCGCCACGAACAGCGATTCCATGAAGGCTTCCAGCGGGATGGCGTGCTTCTGCAGGTTCTCGAACACCAGTCCGCGGCCGCGGCGCCAGGTCAGCATCAGGGTCAGCAGCACGCCGCCCATCAGCAGCGGGAACCAGCCGCCGTGGAACAGCTTGGTGGTGGTGGCCGAGAACAGCATGACGTCGATCGCCAGGAAGCAGCCGGTCGCGCCCAGGCACACCCACAGCGGCAGGCGCCAGCGGTAGCGGGTGACGAAGAAGGTCAGGATGGTGGTCATCATCATGGTCGCGGTGACCGCGATGCCATAGGCGCCGGCCAGCTCGTCCGACGAGCCGAAGCCGATCACGGCGACCAGCACCACGGCCAGTTGCAGCCAGTTGACGGCCGGGATATAGATCTGGCCGATCTCGCTTTCCGAAGTGTGCAGGATGCGCATGCGCGGCAGCAGGCCGAGCGCGATCGCCTGCTTGGTCATCGAATACGTGCCGCTGATGGTGGCCTGCGAGGCGATCACCGCCGCCATGGTCGACAGGATCACCAGCGGGATCACGCTCCAGGTGCCGAGCTGGTGGTAGAACGGGTTTTCCACCGCGCCCGGATCGGCGATCAGGAGGCCGCCCTGGCCCAGGTAGTTCAGCGTCAGCGCCGGATAGGCGATCAGGAACCAGGCCATGCGGATCGGCTTGGCGCCGAAGTGGCCCATGTCGGCGTACAGCGCCTCGGCGCCGGTGATCGCCAGCACCACCGCGCCCAGCGCGATAAAGGCCAGCAATTTATTGTCCACCATGAAGTGCGCCGCATGCCAGGGATTGAGGGCGTTCAATATCTCCGGCGACTGGACGATGTTGACGATGCCCATCGCGGCCAGGGCCAGGAACCACACCAGCATCACGGGGCCGAAGAAGCGGCCGATGCCGGCCGTGCCATGGCGCTGCACGCTGTACAGGGCCACCAGCACCACCACCGCCAGCGGCACCACATAGTGCGACATGCCGGGCGCCGCCACCTCGAGCCCCTCGATCGCGCCGAGCACCGAGATCGCCGGCGTGATCACGCTGTCGCCATAGAACATGGTGGCGCCGATGACGCCGATGGCCAGCAACGGGAAGCTCCAGCGCGATTGGCGCGCCACCGAGGTGGTGGCCAGCGCCATCAGGGCCATGATGCCGCCTTCGCCGCGGTTGTGCGCCCGCAGCACCAGGGTCACGTACTTGAGCGAGACGATGACCGTCAGCGCCCAGAAGATCAGGGAGATGACGCCGAGGATATTGGGGGCATTCAGGGGCAGGCCGTGGGTGTCGTCGAACACCGCGCGCAGCGTGTACAGGGGGCTGGTGCCGATGTCGCCGTAGACGATGCCGACCGCGGCCAGGGTGAGGGCGGCCAGGCTGCTTTTCTTGCTGTCTGATGTCAAGATGTCACCATCGCTTTTGTATTGGTGCGGCGCACCATAAAATAGTGGCGCGAAAAAAGCAAGAATATTTCGTGGTGCATCATACACCCGTGCAAAAAGGGGCCGGCGCCAGCAGTCGCGAACGGTTTCAGGGATAATGACACCTTAGCAATCCACTCCCCTTCCCCCCATGCGTTCCGGCATCATCTACGCGGCCCTGGCCTTTCTCTGCTGGGGGCTGTTCCCCATCTATTTCCATGCCCTGGGCGACGTGCCGCCGATGCAGATCCTGGCGCACCGGATGCTGTGGTCGCTCGGCTTCCTGCTGGTCGTGCTGCTGCTCCGGCGCCAGTGGAAATGGCTCAATGTCGTGCGCCAGCCGCGCGTGTTCCTCAGCTTCGTGCTGTCGGCCCTGCTGCTCAGCGCCAACTGGCTGGTCTATATCTGGTCGGTCACCAACCACCACGTGATCGAGGCCAGCCTCGGCTATTTCATCAATCCGCTGGTCAATATCATGCTTGGCTACCTGATCCTGAAGGAACGCCTGCGCACCGTCCAGTGGGTGGCGATCGCGATCGCGGCGCTGGGCGTGGGCTGGCTGACCTGGCAGACCGGCACGGTGCCCTGGATCGCCCTGTTCCTGGCGTTCTCGTTCGGCAGCTATGGCCTGCTGCGCAAGACCGCGGCGCTGGGCGCGCTCGAGGGCCTGTCGTTCGAGACCATCGTGCTGTTTCCGCTGGCTGCCGCCTACGTCATCTGGCTGACCCTGCAGGGCCAGAACGTGTTCATCAACACCGATTCCGACACCACGCGCGTGCTGCTGGTGATGGCCGGCCCGCTCACCGCGATCCCGCTGCTGCTGTTCGCCAGCGGTGCGCGCCGGATTCCGCTGTCGATTCTGGGCTTGCTGCAATACCTGTCGCCGACCCTGCAATTCCTGCTCGGCGTATGGCTGTTCAAGGAAGCGTTTACCGCCGATCGCCTGGTCGGCTTCGTGCTGATCTGGAGTGCGCTGGTGCTGTTCGCCGGCGAAGGCCTGCTGCGTCGGCCGCAGCCAGCAGCCAAGGCCTGATCCGGCGCAGCCCATACGGGATTTCACCGGCCCCGGCCAAGAAATCCCGTGTCGGGCGCGGGGTTCTGGCGTATCCTGTGCTCCTTGAACAACACCAGAGTCAAAGCATGGCCAATTACGTCTATACCATGAACCGCGTGGGCAAGATCGTCCCACCGAAACGTCAAATCCTCAAGGACATCTCGCTGTCCTTCTTCCCCGGCGCCAAGATCGGCGTGCTGGGCCTGAACGGCTCGGGCAAGTCGACCCTGCTCAAGATCATGGCCGGCATCGACACCGACATCCAGGGCGAAGCGCGCCCGATGCCGGGCCTGAACATCGGCTACCTGCCGCAGGAACCGCAGCTCGACCCCGAAAAAACCGTGCGCCAAGAGGTGGAATCCGGCCTCGGCGAAGCCTTCGAGGCGCAAGCCAAGCTGGAAGCGGTGTACGCCGCCTATGCCGACGAAGACGCCGACTTCGACGCCCTGGCCAAGGAGCAGGAGCGCCTGGAATCGATCATCGCCGCGGCCGATGGCGGCAACCTGAACCTGCAGATGGAAATGGCCGCCGACGCGCTGCGCCTGCCGCCGTGGGACCAGAAGATCGGCGTGCTGTCGGGCGGCGAGAAGCGCCGCGTGGCGTTGTGCAAGCTGCTGCTGTCGAAACCCGACATGCTGCTGCTCGACGAACCGACCAACCACCTGGATGCCGAATCGGTCGAGTGGCTCGAACAATTCCTGCTGCGCTTCCCGGGCACCGTGGTCGGCATCACCCACGACCGCTACTTCCTCGACAACGCCGCCGAATGGATCCTGGAACTGGACCGCGGCCATGGCATCCCATGGAAGGGCAATTACTCGTCGTGGCTGGACCAGAAGCAGGCGCGCCTGAAGCAGGAAGAATCGACCGAATCGGCGCGCCAGAAGGCCCTGCAGAAAGAACTCGAATGGTCGCGCCAGAATCCGAAGGCGCGCCAGGCCAAGTCGAAAGCCCGCCTGGCCCGCTTCAACGAGCTGAGCGAGTACGAATACCAGAAGCGCAACGAGACGCAAGAGATCTTCATCCCCGTGGCCGAGCGCCTGGGCAATGAAGTCATCGAATTCAAGAACGTCTCGAAAGCCTTCGGCGACCGCCTGCTGATCGACAACCTGTCGTTCACCGTGCCGCCAGGCGCCATCGTCGGCATCATCGGCCCCAACGGCGCCGGTAAATCGACGCTGTTCAAGATGATCGCCGGCAAAGAACAGCCGGACAGCGGCGAAGTCGCGATCGGCAAGACCGCCAAGGTGTCGCTGGTGGACCAGAGCCGCGACGAACTGGCCAATAACAAGACCGTGTTCGAAGACGTCTCGGGCGGCGCCGACATGCTCAGCGTCGGCCGCTTCGAGATGCCGTCGCGCGCCTATCTGGGCCGCTTCAACTTCAAGGGTTCCGACCAGCAGAAAGTCGTGGGCAACCTGTCAGGCGGCGAACGCGGCCGTCTGCACCTGGCCAAGACCCTGCTGCAAGGCGGCAATGTCCTGCTGCTGGACGAACCGTCGAACGACCTGGACGTGGAAACCCTGCGCGCGCTGGAAGACGCGCTGCTCGAGTTCGCCGGCAGCGTGATGGTGATCTCGCACGATCGCTGGTTCCTGGACCGTATCGCCACCCACATCCTGGCCTTCGAAGGCGATTCGCAAGTCACCTTCTTCGACGGTAATTATCAGGAATACGAAGCCGACAAGAAGAAACGCCTGGGCGAAGAAGGCGCCAAGCCGAAGCGCATTCGTTATAAGCCGCTGACGACCTGACAAGGTTGATGGACAGGACGCAAGTGCCTGTTTCGTAAGGAAAGCCTGCCATTCGGCAGGCTTTTTTATTAGCGGAAACGGAACGCGGTCGGCACGTAAAATGTGTAAAACTTTCGGAAATAAGGACTCTCGGAAGCTCGTCGACCGCAGCCGCATGGCGTGCGCGGTGCCGGCCAGACCATGCTCAATTACCGCGATAACCGCGTCCCGGGCGGGACGTTCTTTTTCACGGTGCGCCTGCTCGATCGCGGCAGCACCTTGCTGACAGAACATATCTCCACATTCGGCGAAGCGATGCGGCTGGCGCGCGCGCGCCGTCCCTTCCACGTCGATGCATGGACGGTGCTGCCGGATCACGCCCATGCGATCTGGACCCTGCCGCCGGGCGACCACGATTGCTCGAGCCGCTGGCGCGCGGTCAAGATTGCGTTTTCCAAGGCCTTGCGCAAGACCGGCCGGCCAGAGGTCGACGATGGCGCCGTCTGGGAGCGGCACTACCGCCACTACCGGGTCGGCCCGGACGACGATTACGCCGCCCTGGTCGACTACGTCCACACCGACGCCGTGCGCCATGGCCACTGCCTCGAGGCGCGCGACTGGCCCTGGTCGTCGCTGCACCGCTTCATCTCGGCCGGCCACGCGGCGCCGGCGCCGTCGATCATCGTGCCGCCGTGGGTGAATCGGCCGCAGGGCCAGGTATTGGCACGTTTATAAATCGACAAGCAAAAAAAAGGCCCCGCAGGGCCTTTTTCGTTCATGCAACGTCCGGCTTAGAACGAGTACTTCGCGCCGATCGTCAGTGCATTCGGACGCACGCCGAAATCACGGGTGCCGCCGAAGCGCTCGTATTCGGCGATCACGGCCACGTCCTGGTTGATGTTGTACTGCACGCCCAGGGCGCCGTAGGCATTGTTGTCGCTGTCGCGGCGGTTCAGCGATGCATTGACCGCCGACAGTTCGTTCACGTCATGCGACACGCCCAGCTTGGCGTAGCCGACCAGCTTCTCGGTCAGCGGCGAGCTGAACTTGGCAGCAACATAGGTCGAACGGCCATCGACCTGGCCGCTGGCGTTCACCGGGCCCAGCGTGTAATAGATGTCGGCGCTGCGGTAGTCGGTGTGACCGACTTCGACCGCCCAGTTCGGGGTGAACTCGTAGCCGCCGAACAGCTTGGCCGACGCCTTGATGGTGTCGATGTCTGCGCTGGTAGCGCCCGGGACACGGGCTTCATAGTCGGTCGCCACGGCGCCGGCGCCAACGTAGGCGCGCGGGGTGAATTCTTGTGCCTGGACAGCCGAGACAGCGGCGGTGGTAGCGAGCAGTGCAACGATCAGCTTTTTCATCTCAAATCCTCTTCTTGTTCATCTGGCTCGCGATTCCCAACGAATCGCGATGTGACCAGATTAGCACTAGCGAAAGAGCAAGTCCGTGGCGATTCCGTAAGAACTGTAAGCAAGTGTAACTTACTGACCGGCCGGTTATTAATATTTCCGCGTGGATCGAAGAGGTTGCCGCGAGTTTAAACGATTTTCCTGAAAGTTAGGTTGACGCGTGCTTGTAATGCGCGTGTAATCTTATTGATGCCATGCAACCAATATTTCTGGGTTTCACCCGACATCAATAACAAACTGCCATCGGTCAGTTCGAGCCGCACCGTCTTCTTGTTGTGTTTATGTTTCAGGATGAAGGTGCGGGAGGCGCCAAAACTCAGCGAGGCGATGGCCGGTTGCGACCCCAGTTCCGGCTCGTCGTCGCTGTGCATGCCCATGCTGTCGCGCTCGTTGCGGTAGAGATTGAGCAGGACGCTGTTGAAGCTGTGCCCGGTTGCCGCTTCCACCGCCGCGTGCAGGGTGGCGAGCAAGGGCGTGAACGGCGCCGGTTGAAGGCGCAGGCCGGAATAGGTATACGCGGCATCGCCATACCAGGCGCTCAGGCGCGGCTGCAGGTGGCGCTTGCCGTACACCATCACCGTCTCTTCGCGCCAGTCGGTTTCGTCCAGCAGGCGCGCCATGACCTCGGCATTGGTCCAGGGCAGCGGCAGTTGGGGCATCCACGCGAGGTGGCCGTCTTCGAAGGGAATGGGAATCAGCGCAGCGTCTGCGGTAAACAAATCCATGGGCAATATCATCAGGAATATTCACGGCTATGATGGTGAACTTTCCACCACCACTGCATTCTCGCATGGACAAACGCCATTTCCTGGGCGCCGCAGCACTGGCAGGCGCGGCGCCCGCCTTCGCCAGCCGCCCCGCGGATCAGGCCAAAGGGCCTGTCTTGCTGACCATCACCGGCGCGATCGCGCGCAGCAACCGCGGCGCCCTCGATCCGGCGCTCGACCAGATGATGGCCAAGCACAAGCTGGCGTTCGAACGAGGGTACACCCTGGATTTCGCGGTCCTGGCCGCCCTGCCCGCGCGCACCATCCGCCCGACCCTGGAATACGACGGCAAGCCGCACACCCTGCGCGGACCGCTGCTGGCCGAGGTGCTGGCCCAGGCCGGCGCCAGGCCGCGCGATGCGGCGAAGGTCGTACTGCGGGCGGTCGACTGCTATGCCGCCGTGCTGGAGATGCGGCAGGTGCGGGCGTGGAACTTCATCGTCGCCACCCACCTGGACGGCAAGCCGATCCCGCTGGGCGGGCTGGGGCCGCTATGGGCCGTGTACGACGCCGACCGGGTGCCGGAAATGGCGGCCCTGCCGGTGGCGCAGCGCTTCGGCGCCTGCCCCTGGGCCCTGTATCACATGGAAGTGATGGGGTGAAAGATCAGGCGTAGGCTTCCGCCAGGCTCATCACGCGCGGCGCCACCTTGATGCCGACGTTGCCGAACAGGGCATCGATGGCGGCCAGGTTGGCGCTGCATTCTTCCGCCTTCCAGCCCTTGAACATATCGGTGCCGTCCTTCTGGAAATGCAGGTCGAGCACCTTGCCCTTGTCGCGGTGCGTGTAGTTCTGCTGGTGGATGTTCTGGAAACCCAGTTCGGCCAGGCCGGCAAGCACGGTGTGCGGCGGGTTTTCCGGGTCGGTGGCCAGAAACACGCCGAAGGTCTTGCCCGGCGGCTTGGCCGCGACGTCGACTTCATAGATCCCGGGCGCCTTGGTTACACTCGTGCTCTTCAGAAACAACATATTTGTTCTCCTGGGGCGCGCCAGTGACCTGCAGGACAGGACGCGCAATGCTTATTGGTTGGTCAGTACTCAAGCATATTTCCATACGGGAACTTTGTCGATCTTTGTCTGCGCTTTGTTCGTTTTATCGCATCAGAAGGCCAAAAACTGTGGCGCCGATTAACGCGGCGCAAGCCAGCATGCCTAAAATGAAACCTGCTTCGCGCTTGGCCGGATCCCGGTAATAGCCCAGCGCATACAGGATGCGGCCCAGGCACCACAGCAGGCCGCCGGCGGCCGCCCACACATCGCCCAGGAAGTTAGCGCACAGCCACAGCGGCACCAGCACCAGCGGCAGCATTTCCAGCGTGTTCATCTGGACGCGATGGGCGCGCTGGAATGCCTCGGGCCCATCCATCGAGGGCGCCGGCACCTTGTAGCGCACGCGGGCATAGCCGGCCACGCCCCAGGTCCAGAAATACACACCGAGGATGGCCAGCGTGGCCCAGGCAGTGAAGAACATGATTTTCCCGATTGTTCAGTGTTGGTCGCGCTTGCGCCGGGCCAGGTCGGCCGTCAACGGCAGCAGCGCCTCGTACAGTTTGCCGGTCGCCGGATCCCAGTCCATCAGGGCCGCCTGCTGGCGCGCCACGGTCGCATGGTCGCCACGCGCCACCGGCCCGCTCAGGGCCGCCGCCGGACCGAGCCGGAAGACATTCGCCATCGCCTCGCCGGCCAGCGGACGCGCCAGTTCGCGCGCCACTTCTTCCGGCACGCCTGCCGCCTGGTAAGCGCGCAGGGCCGCGTCGAGCACCGTGACCAGGTAATTCGACGCGAACACCGCCGCCGCATGGTAAACCGTCTTGGCCGTGGCATCGATCGTCACCAGGCGCGCGCCGATCGCCTCGAAGGCCGGCGCGACCAGCGCCAGCGCGCCCGCATCGCCCTCGATCCCGCAGAAGGTGCCCGAAAAGTCGCGCGCCACGGCGTCGGGATCGGCGAAACTGCGGATCGGATGCACGCTGGCCACCAGCGCGCCCTGCGCCGCGGCGGCCTGCAATTCGCCTGACGCCTTGGCGCCGCTGCAGTGGAACACCAGCGCGCCACGCAGGTCGTGCGCCTGCGCCAGCGCCGCGCACACTGGCGCGATCTGGTCGTCGTTCACGGCCAGCAGCCAGGCCTGCGCCGGCCGCAGCGCCGCGACGTCGACGCAGGCGCGGCCGGCGCCGATGAAGTCGACCGCGGCCCGCGCACTGTCATGCGACCGGGTCAGCACGTCCTGCACCACGAACGCGCCGCTATCGGAGAACAGGCGGCCCAGCACGCGGCCGACGTGGCCGGCGCCGACCAGGTTCAGGGTGGGCGCCACTCAGAATCCCGAGCCGGGTTTGTCCAGGTATTCCTGTTCTTCGGACGTCGAGGCACGGCCCAGGATCGGATTGCGGTGCGGGAAGCGGCCGAAACGCGCGATCACGCCGCGGTGGCGGTGCGCATAGTCGAGCTGTTCGTTGAATCCCTCATGGCTGGCGGCCAGGTCGGTGAACAGCTCGACCGACTGCTCCTGCATGCGCGCATCCTCGGCATGCTCGAACGGCATGTAGACGAAGACGCGCTCGAGCGGGCTCAAGTCCAGGTGCGCGCCGGACTCCACCAGCTGGCGCGCGGCGCCCAGCGCCAGCGGGTCGCCGGCGAAGGAGTCGGGCGTGCCGCGATGGGCATTGCGGGTGAACTGGTCGAGCACGAGGATGCGCGCCAGCACGCCGCGCGGGCCCTGCTCGTCCCATTCGCGCAGGCCGCCGGCGATCGCGTGCTGGATTGCCGCGCCGAAGCGTTCGCGGATGGCGGCATCGAAGGCGTCGTCCTTGCGGAACCATTCGGCGCGCTGCTTGCCGTGGCCTGCACTTGACGCGGGCAGGAACCAGAAATCGAGAACTTCTTGTGCGTCCATTGGAAAACCCCGTGTTGGAATTGTAGTGTGGTGCAGCGAATTCAGTTACGCGCGTGCGACAGCTGGAACGAGTCGACGCCGTCGAAGGCCGCCAGCTCGCGCGCCAGCTCCGACAGCGGCGCGCCGGTCTTGCGCGACAGCGCCAGCGCCACGAAGCGCCATTCCTGGCGGCCTTCGTCGCTGCTGATGGTCAGCGAGCTGCCGGCGATCTCGTAGCCGCGCTCGAGCGCGATCTTGCGGATCGCATCCTCGCGCGGCAGGAAATCGAGCTTGAAGCGCATCCGCACCGCCACCGCGTGGCGCGACGGCAGGAAGGTCTCCAGCCGGTTCAGGTAGATCATGATCATCGCCGACAAAAAGGCGAGGCCCATCGCGGCGAGATAGAAGCCGATGCCGATCAGGATGCCGATCGCCGACGAGGCCCAGATCGAGGCCGCCGTCGTCAGGCCGCTGATGTTGAAGCCGTCGCGCATGATGACGCCGGCGCCCAGGAAACCGACGCCGGTGACCACGCCCTGGATGATGCGGGTCGGATCGATCGGCGCCAGCAGGCCCGCGTGGCCGCCGTACCAGAAGTCGGGATAGCCGGCCAGGATGGTCAGCCCGGCCGAGGCCATGCACACCAGGCCATAGGTGCGCATGCCGGCCGCGCGCCCGTGATAGGCGCGCTCGTAGCCGACCAGCAGGCCGAGCAGCAAGGCCCCGACCAGGTGCAACAGGATCAGGCCATTGGTGAACAGCTCGTTCTTCGACCAGTAGGCCGCGAACAGGTTAATTTCGGTCATGCGCGTCAGTAGGGACTCAGGGCTTCTTCTTGACCAGCTGCTTCTCGAAGGCCAGGTCGTTCTTGCTGATGCGCGGCTGTTCCTGCGGGCCCAGTCCCTTGACGAAGGCAACGAAGTCGTCCAGCTCCATCGGCGCGCACAATGGCGGGCTGCCGGGCGCTTCGGACAGGTAGAAATGGCCGTCGCCGGTGCGCGCCATCGAGTACAGGTTGTTCCCGGTGCGCTGCTTCAGGCGTTCGACGGCGGTGCTGGCGCGGGTGGAGCGTGAGCTGGCCATATCAGATCGCCTCCGTGCGCAGCATCAGCCATTCGAAGGCCGGACCTTCGACGTGCGGCGTCAGGCGCGCGCGCACGGTGGCGTGATAGTCGTTCAGCCAGGCGATTTCATCCGGCCGCAGCAGCGATCGATCGAGGCAGCGGGTATCGATCGGGCACAGGGTCAGCGTTTCGAAGCCGAGGTACTCGCCGAACTCCGACGTCTCGACATGCTGGTTCAGCACCAGGTTCTCGATGCGGATGCCCCAGCGGCCCGGGCGATAGATGCCCGGCTCGATCGAGGTGATCATGCCCGGCTCCATGGCCGTATGCGGCTCCGGCGGCACCGCCGGCGAAATCGTCTGCGGCCCTTCGTGCACGTTCAGGAAGTAGCCGACGCCGTGGCCGGTGCCGTGGCCATAGTCGATGCCGGCGGCCCAGATCGGGGCGCGCGCGATCGCGTCCAGCATCGGCGCGCGGGTGCCGCGCGGGAAGCGCGTGGCCGACAGGTTGATCAGGCCCTTGAGCACCAGCGTGTAGTCGCGCATCTGCGCGCTGCTTGCCGTGCCGACCGGGATCACGCGCGTGATGTCGGTGGTGCCGCCCAGGTACTGGCCGCCCGAGTCGATCAGCAGCAGGCCGTCGCCTTCGATGACGGCGCAGCTCGCGCTCTCGGCGCGGTAGTGCATGATCGCGCCATTGCTGTTGAAGCCGGCGATGGTCGAGAAGCTGGCGCTGACGAAATTCGGGCGGCGCGCGCGGGCTGCCGTGATGCGGGTGTCGATGTCCACTTCGTTGAGCGGCGCGCGGTTCGCATCAAGCAGCAGCGGCTCGAGCGCGGCGAAGAATTCGCACAGCGCCGCGCCATCCTGCTCCATCGCGGCGCGCACGTTCACGGCCTCGCTTTCCAGCTTGCGCGACTTGGCGAAGGTGGTCGGGTTGATCGCCTCGACCACGTTCACGCCCTGGGCCACGCTGGCGCGCATGCCGGCGGTGACGCGGCGCGGGTCGAGCAGCAGGGTGGCGCCGTCAGGCAGCGACTCCAGCGCATGCACCGCGTTGGCATAGGGCGCCAGGTGCACGTCGTCGGCTTCGAGGCGGGCGCGCACGTCGTCCGGCACCTTGCCCTCGCCCACGAACAGCGTCGCGTCGCCGCGGCCGATCAAGGCGTGGGCCAGGAAGACCGGGTTGAAGCTGACGTCGGCGCCGCGCAGGTTGAACAGGTAGGCGATGTCGTCCAGCGTCGAGATGAAGTGGAAGCCGGCGCCATGCGCCTCCATCGCGGCGCGCGTGGCGTGCAGCTTGTCGGCGCGGCTGGCGGTGGCGTAAGGCGGCAGGTGTTCGAATACCGGATCGACCGGCAGCGACGGCCGCTCGCTCCAGACTTCGTCGAGCAGGTCGATATCGGTGCGCAGGGTGATGCCCCTGGCGGCCAGCGCATCGCCCAGCAGGCGGGCGCCGGCCAGGCCCAGCACGCGCGCATCGACGGCGGCGGTCTGGCCGGCGGCCAGGTTGGCGGCCAGCCAGTCGACGTGCAGCTGGCTGGCGGCGCCCGGGATTTTCATGAGCGCGATGTCGGAGCCGGCCAGCTCGGTCTCGGCCTGCGTGAAGTAGCGGCCATCGGTCCAGACGCCGGCGAAATCGGCGGTGGCGATGAAGGTGCCGACCGAGCCGGTGAAGCCGGACAGCCATTCACGGCCCTTCCAGTGGCCGGGCAGGTATTCGGACAGATGGGGATCGCTCGACGGCACGATGCAGGCGTCGATGCCGTGGCGCGCCATGGCGGCGCGCAGTTGCGCGAGGCGGCCTGCACGTGCGGCCTGGAATTCGTGTTGAGACATGGCTGGATGCGTCGGTTTTGTTTTCCAAGCTGCGTATCATACGCCGCAATCCGCTCGAGCGGCCAACGGGAACGCATGCCTCTCAAGGATGACGCATAATGGTCCGGCACTCAACTGACTGTGAAGACCATGCACGAATTCCACCACGAGCGCGCGCAAGCGCTATTGGCGAACGCCACCCAGATCGTCGAACCCATCGAAGTCAATGCCGCCGTGCGGCGCGTCGCCGATGCCCTCAATGCCCGCTTCGGCGCGGACGGCGCCGCCGAATTCCCGCTGGTGCTGGGCGTGATGGGCGGCGCGGTCGTGTTCACCGGCACGCTGCTGCCGCAACTGGCCTTCCCGCTCGACTTCGACTATATCCACGTCAGCCGCTATGGCGACGACGACCGCGGCGGCGAGATCGTGTGGAAGGTGATCCCGCGCCAGAACGTGGCCGGCCGCATCATCGTGGTGGTGGACGACATCCTGGACGAAGGCGAGACGCTGGCCCATGTAAAGCAGCGCCTGCTCGACATGGGCGCGGCCGAGGTGATCGTCGCCGTGTTCGCCGACAAGGACCTGGGCCGCGCCAAGCCGATCCAGGCCGACCTGGTCGGGCTGACCTTGCCGAACAAGTTCGTGGTCGGCTTCGGGATGGACGTGTATGGCTACTGGCGCAACCTGCCGGGGTTGTGGACGATCAGGCCAGAGGATTTGAAGCCGGCCGAATAAGCCTTACAGGGCCAGCCTTGCACGCGCGGCGTCATACTCGCGCTTGAGCCGCGCGACCATCTCGGCCACCGTCGGCACGTCGTCCATCAGGCCCACGCCCTGGCCCGCGCCCCAGATGTCGCGCCAGGCCTTGGCCGCGCCCGAACCGAAGCTCATCTTGCTCTTATCCGATTCCGGCAGGTTGTCCGGATCCAGCCCGGCCGCCACGATCGACTTCTTGAGGTAGTTGCCGTGCACGCCGGTGAACAGGTTGGTGTACACCACGTCGGCCGCGCTCGACTCGACGATCGCCTCGCGGTAGCCGTCGCTGACGTTCGCCTCTTGCGTGGCCAGCCAGCGCGAGCCGATATACGCAAAGTCCGCCCCCATCGCCTGCGCCGCCAGGATCGCGTCGCCGGTGGCGATCGATCCGGACAGCGCGATCGGTCCCTTGAACATCTTGCGCACCTCGCCGACCAGCGCGAACGGCGACAGCGCGCCCGCATGGCCGCCGGCGCCGGCCGCCACCAGGATCAGGCCATCCACGCCGGCCTCCAGCGCCTTTTCGGCGTGGCGGATCGAGACCACGTCGTGCAGCACGATGCCGCCGTACGAATGCACGGCATCCATCATCTCGCGCGGCGGCGCGCGCAATGACGAGATGATGATCGGCACCTGGTGCCGGACGCAGACCTCGACGTCGTGCGCCAGCCGGTCGTTCGATTGATGGACGATCTGGTTGACCGCGATCGGGCCGACTTTCGCGCCCGGATTGGCTGCCGCGTACTCGCCCAGTTCACGCTGCAGGTCGGTCAGCCAGGTATCGAGCAGCTCGGCCGGGCGGGCGTTCAGGGCCGGGAAGGAACCGACGATGCCGGCCTTGCACTGGGCCGCCACCAGGGCGGGACCGCTGGCGATGAACATCGGCGAAGCGATCACGGGAAGGGACAGGTCTTGCAGCACGGCGGGCAGCGTCATGGGCAGGCTCTCGGTAAATGGTTGGTGGATCATTATAGCGCCGAAAAAAGAACGGTCGTGCTAGATTTCTTCCTCTAAAGATCGAGCAAGTGCTCTCCCACGATGCGCGCGGCGCCGGCGCGCACCAGCGCATCGGCGGCCCACGCTGCCAATGCATCGGCCTCCAGGCCCAGCACATGCGTGCGAACCCGTTCGACCAGCGGGATGGAACCCAGCAGGCCCGGCAGGCTGGCCAGCGCAATCGTCCCACGCTCGAGCAACAGGAATTTGAGCAGCACCTTGACCGCATTGCGCGCATTGCGGCTCGGGTCGGCCGCCAGGTAATCGAGGCGTCCCCTGGCGCGCCTTAAAGCGGCCCCGACGTCGCCGAACACCGGCCCATGGCCGGGAATCACCACGCGCGGCGCCAGGCTTGCGATCAGGTCGAGCGTGGCGCCGACCTCTTCGAAGCCGGGCTCGCCGGCCAGTTCGGGGAAGATGACGCCGAAGCCGTCCTGCCATAGCGCATCGCCCGACACCAGCACGCCTTCTTCCGCACAAAACATGAGCAGCGCATGCGGATCGTGGCCGGGCGCCGCCAGCACCTGCCAGCGCAGGCCGCCCAGCAGCAGCACATCGCCCGGCGCCAGCACGCCATCGAAGCCGAAGCACGGGCATTGCTGGCCGGTGGCGCGAAAGCTCAGCGCGTCTTCGTCCCAGCGCGCGACCTTGTCCGCATCAAAGGCGGGAATCGCGGTATGACAGGCATAAGCCGCCTGCAGGGCCGCGTTGCCGCCGCAGTGGTCGGAGTGCAGATGGGTATTGAGCAGGCGGTCGAGCGGCCTGCCTGCCAGCAGGTGGCGCAGCAGCGCCAGCGTCTGAGGCGCATGGGTGACGTAGCCGCTATCGATCAGGGCGGTGCCGTCGGGCCCGCTCAAGAAGACGTTATTCGACGACAGCCAATTGCGCTCGAGCACGTGAATCGATGGTGGCAAGCGCAAGTCCATTGGCGTCTCTCAGTCGCCGAACAGTGCCGCTTCACGGCGCCGGATCTCGGTCCAGATCGTGCGCTTCTCGTCGTCGCTCGCATTGCGCCAGGCGCGGATTTCGTCGATCGTGCGCATGCAGCCTTCGCACAAACCGGTGGCGGGCACCATCTTGCAGATATTGATGCAGGGAGAAGGGACGGGAGTCTGGAGTTCTGGAGCCATTACCTGAAGCCTGGAGGACATGTATGCCGGAGGCGGCATTATCGCGTGTTCGGCAATCCCGCGCCGTTTTTGCTTGCGAGTCACTTATACTCGTCAATACGCATTGCCTGTGGAGCAGTGCCATTTTGTATGAGGTGAGCATGAAGACGATCCGATTCTTTCTCTTGACGACCCTGCTGGGGCTGTCCGCCACTGCTTCGAGCCAGGTGCTGTCGCCCGACGGCTACGGCAAGGTCGTGTTCGGCCAGCGGCTCGACCAGGTCGAACGCAAGCTGGGCCAGCGCGCCACGCCGCGCCCGGCCGATCCGGCCTGCTCGATGGTCGGCTTCAAGCGTTATCCACAGGTGCGCTTCATGGTCGAACAAGGCGTGATCACGCGCGCCGACGCCAAGGGCGTGGTGCGCAACAGCGCCGGCATCACGGCGCGCATGTCGGCCAAGGAGGCCCTGCGCCACGCACCGGCCATGCGCAGCGAATTGCACAAATACGACAAGAACGGCGAATACCTGGTGTTGCCGAAGGGCGCAGACAAGGCCCTGATCTTCGAGGCCAGCAAGGGCAAGATCACGCGCATGCGCGCCGGCATCAAGCCGGCCGTCGAATATGTGGAAACCTGCGGCTGACAATCTCTGATAAATACCTTGGCAACAGCCGTTCGGCAACGTTTGACAGGTTGGTGTAAGCTCGGGGCGTGAAATTGGTGCAGTGCACAAAAAGGACCGCCATGAAACTCGACCGACTATTGCTGAAACAGCTACGCGCCGCCACCCGCTCCCTGTGGCGCGCGGGGCCGGCCGCGCCCGGCGTCGCCGTGCAACAGGCCATGAAGAACGCGGCCGCCATGCAGCGCGCGGCCCAGCGCCAGATGCGCGACTTCACCCCTCCCCCTCCGGCCGCGCCGACGCCGCGCGAACGCGTGCCCGGCAGCTTCGTCGACGGCTACCACGTCAACGCCGCCGGCCGCCGCGAGTACAAGCTGTATGTGCCCGCCAGCTATACCGGCGCAGCGGCGCCGCTGCTGGTGATGCTGCACGGCTGCACCCAGGACCCGGAAGATTTTGCCAACGGCACCCAGATGAACGCGCTGGCCGAGGAAATCGGCTGCCTGGTGCTGTACCCGGCGCAGAGCCAGGGCGCGAACGCCTCGCGCTGCTGGAACTGGTTCAATGCGGTCGACCAGCGCCGCGACGAAGGCGAACCGTCGATCATCGCCGGCATGACGCAGGCGATCATGGCCAGCCATGCGGTCGACCCGGGCCAGGTGTATGTGGCCGGCCTGTCCGCCGGCGGTGCGATGGCGACCATCATGGGCACGCTGTACCCTGACCTGTATGCGGCGGTCGGCGTGCATTCCGGCCTGCCGTTTGCCTCGGCCGACGATTTGCCGTCGGCGCTGGCGGCGATGAAGGGCGATTTCCGGCGCGGCCAACCCGCCGGCCAACCGTTGCCGATCATCGTGTTCCACGGCGACCGCGACACCACCGTGCATCCCGCCAATGGCGAGGAACTGGTCGCGCAGGGCGCGCGCCACCTGACGGGCGCGGGCACGGCCGAGCCGGGCCGGGTGCCGGACGGCCACGCCTATACGCGCACCCTGTACCCCGCCGCGGACGGCACGCTGCAGGCGGAACACTGGCTGGTGCATGGCGCCGGCCACGCCTGGTTCGGCGGCAATGCGCGCGGCAGCTATACGGACGGCAAAGGGCCGGATGCCAGCCGCGAGATGATGCGCTTCTTTCGCACGCGGCGCTGAGATGTCAGCCCGGCGCCGGCGCGGATGGCACAGGCTGCGCCGCGATGTGGGCGCGCAGGCAGGCGGGACACCAGCAACCGACCGCCTCCTGCGGCACTGCGACCGCCGGCGGCAAGGCCGTGCACCAGCACGGTTGATCGCTGCCATCGGTCATCGCGCAGCCAAATTCGGCGCCGCAGCGCGTACAAATACTCATAGCTGATAAAGTACCGATTGCTGCCATAAAATACAACAGGACGCCGCCCTTTCCCCACAAGGTTTACGCTGTTTTTACGTCATTGCCTGTAAAATCTCGCGACATTTATTTCGGACCCTCCATGAACGCTCAAGTGACCAGCCTCAAGACCGACGACCAACCTGACGACTTGACCGCCGTTTCGACGGCCTTGAAAGCGCAGATCCTCGCGGAGGCACTGCCGTACATCCGCAATTTCCACGGCAAGACCATCGTCATCAAGTACGGTGGCAATGCCATGACCGACGAACGCCTGAAACACGGCTTCGCGCGCGACGTCATCCTGCTCAAGCTGGTGGGCATGAACCCGGTTGTGGTCCATGGCGGCGGCCCGCAGATCGACAATGCGCTGAAGAAAATCGGCAAGCAGGGCACCTTCGTGCAAGGCATGCGCATCACCGACGAAGAAACCATGGAAGTGGTGGAGTGGGTGCTGGGCGGCGAAGTCCAGCAGGACATCGTGATGCTGATCAACCACTACGGTGGCCAGGCGGTCGGCCTGACCGGCAAGGACGGCGGCCTGATCCGCGCACGCCGCATGGCGATGCCCGACAAGGAAAAACCGGGCGAGTTCCTCGACATCGGTTTCGTGGGCGAGATCGAGGCGATCAACCCGGCCGTCGTGAAGGCGCTGCAGGACGATGCCTTCATCCCGATCATCTCGCCGATCGGTTTCGGCCAGGACGGCCAGGCCTACAACATCAATGCCGACGTCGTCGCCGGCAAGATCGCGGAAATCCTGAAAGCCGAGAAGCTGATCATGATGACCAATATCGCTGGTGTGCAAGATAAGGCGGGTAATCTGGTGACCGACCTGTCGGCGCGCGAGATCGACGAGATGTTCGCGGACGGCACGATTTCGGGCGGCATGCTGCCGAAGATCTCGTCGGCGCTGGACGCGGCGAAGTCGGGCGTGAATACGGTCCACATCATCGATGGCCGCATCGAGCACTCTTTACTGCTTGAAGTCTTGACCGAACAGGCTTTTGGCACTATGATCCGGTCTCACTAAATTTTTTGTGGCGGCAATAGTCGCCATAAGAAATAAAGATGCCCTTGTAGCTCAGTGGTAGAGCACTCCCTTGGTAAGGGAGAGGCCACGTGTTCAATCCACGTCAAGGGCACCATTCTTCTTCCTGCAGCACCCTCCCCTCTATTTTTTCCCGCTCCATGACGATGTCATGCGCCGCTGGCATAATCGCGTTCTGCACCTACTGCGATTGATTTCCTGTGTCCCATTCTTCGTTACAAGCCCCGGTCTGGCTGTTCGACCTCGATAACACCCTGCACGACGCCTCGCACGCGATCTTCCCTGCGATCAGCGCCAATATGAACACGTATATCGCGCGCGTGCTGAGCGTGGACGGCGTGCCCGCCACGCAGGAAGCGGTCGATGCCGCGCGCCTGGGTTACTGGAAGCGCTACGGCGCCACCCTTCTCGGCATGATGCGCCACCATCAGGTGTGTTCCAAGGACTTCCTGCACCAGACCCACGACATCGGCCCGCTGGACGCCCTGCTGCGCGCCGAACGCGGCCTGGCCCGCCTGCTGCGCCGCCTGCCGGGCCGCAAGATCTTGCTGACCAATGCACCGAACAGCTATTCGACCGAGATCGTGCGCCGCCTGAAGCTGCACAACCATTTTTCGCACCACGTCGCGATCGAGCACATGCATGTGCATGGACAGTTGCGCCCGAAACCGTCGAAGCTGATGCTGCGCCGTTTGCTGCGCAGGCACGGCATCGCGGCCCAGCGCTGCATCCTGGTCGAGGACACGCTGGCCAACCTGCGCACCGCGCGCCAGCTCGGCCTGCGCACCGTCTGGGTCACCCAATATCTTCGTCACAATGCGCGAATGAGCGATCCGATTGGAAAAGCACCCCTGCCGAGGACCCTGAAATGCCCCGGTTACGTCAATGTCAAAGTAAAATCCGTGCGGCAACTTCCGACGCGGCTCTCCGGGCTGCGCCGCTCCAATAACAACACCTAGGGATCCCATGGCAAGCACGAAGCCAGGCCAGCGCAAGCTGCAAATCCTCCAGGCCCTGGCCTCGATGCTCGAGCAGCCCAAGGGCGAGAAAATCACCACCGCCGCGCTCGCGGCGCGCCTGTCGGTCTCCGAAGCGGCGCTGTACCGCCACTTCGCCAGCAAGGCGCAGATGTACGAGGGACTGATCGAGTTCATCGAATCGTCGGTGTTCGGCGTCATCAACCAGATCACCGAGAAGGAAGACAGCGGACTGTCGCAGGCGCACGCGATGCTGCAGATGCTGCTCGGCTTCGCGGCCAGCAATCCGGGCATGACGCGGGTGCTGATCGGCGACGCGCTGGTCAATGAAGACGAGCGCCTGCAACTGCGCATGAACGGCTTCTACGACAAGGTCGAACTGGCCTTCAAGGGCGCGCTGCGCCTGGCCGTCACGCAAGGCCAC
The DNA here is from genome assembly GCF_030770395.1 of Telluria beijingensis. Classification (GTDB taxonomy): domain Bacteria; phylum Pseudomonadota; class Gammaproteobacteria; order Burkholderiales; family Burkholderiaceae_D; genus Telluria; species Telluria beijingensis. The sequence goes on from NZ_CP132480.1 coordinate 4,368,961, forward strand.
GGCCAGGAAGCCGACGTCGCCGCGCGCGCCAGCCTGCTGGTGAACTACGTCACCGGCCGCTGGCACCGCTTCGCCAAGACCGGCTTCAAGCTCGATCCGACCGAAGGAACCTCGCTCCAACTGTCGCTGCTGCTGGCGGCGTAGAATCCGGAGCATGGATACCGGCGAAGTCTTCGCACTGCTGGACGATGCCCGCGCCGTGGGCGAGGCGCGCTCGCGCCTGTACAGCGGCCATGCGGGTACGCTGGCGTGCGAAGATGCAGCCGGCTGGCCGCCGCTGCTGGCGGCGCTGTCGCAGGCCTTGCAGGACGGCCTGCACGCGGTGCCGCTCCTGACCTATGAACTCGGCGCGCACCTTCAGGGCTTGCCGGCGCGGCCGCTGGATGGGCCGCTGGCGCGGGTGCTGCTGTTCAGGCAGTGCGAGCAGATGACGGGCGAGCAGGTGGCATCGTGGCTCGCTACCCGCAGTGACGGCGACGCACCGGCGGGCGTGGCCGGCATCACGGCCAATGTCGACGAGGCGCAGTTCACCGCCGCGATCGAACGCATCCGCGACTACATCGCGGCTGGCGACACCTACCAGGTCAACTACACCTACCGCCTGCGCTTCGACGCCTTCGGCGGGCTGTTCGCCCTGTATGCGCGCCTGCGCGCGCGCCAGCCGGTGCCGTATGGCGCGCTGGTGTCGCTGCCGGACGGCGGCGCCGTGCTGTCGTTCTCGCCCGAGCTGTTCGTGCGCCACGATGCCGGCACCCTGCTGGCGCGGCCGATGAAGGGCACGGCGCCGGCCAGCGGCGATGCCGACGTCGATGCCGCGCGCGCCCAGGCGCTGGCGCAGGACAGCAAGAACCGCGCCGAAAACCTGATGATCGTGGACCTGCTGCGCAACGACCTGGGTCGCGTGGCGCGGACCGGTTCGGTGCAGGCGCCGGCGCTGTTCGAGGTGCAGCGCTACGGCGCCGTGCTGCAGATGACGTCCACCGTGCAGGCGCAACTACGCGATGACACCACATTGGGCGACATCTTCGACGCCCTGTATCCCTGCGGCTCGATCACCGGCGCGCCGAAGCGGCGCACGATGGAGATCATCCACGAGCTCGAGCCCGACGCGCGTGGCATCTATACCGGCGCAATCGGCTGGTTCGATCCGGCGCCACCTGGCCGCGCCTTCGGCGACTTCTGCCTGTCGGTGCCGATCCGGACCCTGGCGCTGGATGCGGAGGTCGGTGGCGTGCGGCGCGGAGAACTCGGTGTCGGCGCCGGCATCGTCTACGACAGCGATGCGCAATCCGAATACGCCGAGTGCCGGTTGAAGGCGCGCTTTCTCACCGGCCTGCACAACGAATTCGAGATCTTCGAGACGTTGCGCGCCTCGCGCGACCATGGCTGCCGCCATCTCGAGCAGCATCTCGATCGCCTGGCGGCATCGTGCGCGTATTTCGGTTTTGCGTTCGACCGTGGCGCGGCGCACCTGGCGCTGCAGGGCGCCAGCCTGGCCCTGCCCGACGACGCCCTGTACCGCCTGCGGCTGGCCATCGGGCACACGGGCGCCATGACGCTGACGTCCGGCGCGCTGGCGCCGCTGCACGAACCGGTGACCTTGCTGCTGGCCGACGAGGCCACACACAGCGGCGACATCTTCTTGCGCCACAAGACCAGTATCCGCAGCCGCTACGATGCGGCCTGGAAGGCGGCCGAGGCGCAGGGCGCCTTCGACACGCTGTTCTTCAACGAGCGAGGTGAGTTGACGGAAGGTGGGCGCAGCACCGTGTTCCTGCGCTTCGGGGTGGCGTGGGTCACGCCCCCGCTCTCCTCCGGCGTGCTGCCGGGGGTCATGCGTCGAGTTCTGCTGGAAGCTCCTGCATGGAATGCGAGCGAGGGCGTGATCACGCGCGAGATGCTGGAACGGGCCGACGACATCGTCGTCTGTAACGCCTTGCGCGGCCCGCTCCGCGCCGTCCTCGCCAGTAGCCTGGACGGCGTGACCGCTTTTTAGAAGCGGTAACCGACACCCAGTCCGAACAGCACCGGGTCGACCTTCAGGTGGCTCACCTTGGCGCCGCCGACGTACACATCGCTGCGCAGGTTGATCCTCTTGACGTCGGCATTGAGCGACCAGCGTTCGTTCAGGCGCACGTTGACGCCGGCCTGCAGCGACAGGCCCCAGCTATCGTTCTCTAAATCGCCGGCGCCATCGAGCAGCTTGATGCTCGACATGCGGGTATAGTTGACGCCAGCGCCGACATAGGGACTGAAGACCGCGTCGGGCGCGAAATGGTATTGCAGGCTGAGGGTCGGCGGCAGGTGCTTGAAGCTGCCGATCCCGGCGCCGTCCAGGCGCGCGGTGTGCTTCTGTGGGTAGGTCAGGACCAGTTCGGCCGCGATGTGCGGGGTGAAGAAGTAGCTGATGTCCAGCTCGGGAATGGTCTTGGTGCTCACTTCGAGGCGGTCTGCCGCGCCGACGCCGCCGACCGGCGTCGACTTGTTGTCCGGGTCGACGTACACGGCGCGGGCGCGCACCAGCCATGGGGATTCCTGCGCCAGCGCCTGTGCCGACGCCAGCGCGATCAAGGCCACCAGCATGGTTTTCATCGTCGTTTTCATCTTTTTCTTACCTTTCTTCGTTTTCTGTCATCTGCGACGAAGGTAAGCTTATTGATGAGAAGCAAAACAAACTATGATCTACATCAAAATGACCATGCTATAAGTATGGTTTATAAAACGCCTATCTCCTAGGTTATAACTTTGAGACAAAAAATTTATTCGGAAGGATTCCCATGACCAGCATCAGCCTCGCCACGAACGACGATGTCCCGCGCCTGTTCGACATCTGGGAAGCATCGGTGCAGGCGACCCACGATTTCCTGGACCAGGACGATTTCCTGCTGCTGGTGCCGATCATCGAGCGCACGCTGCGCGAGTTCACGCCGCTGCATTGCGTGCGCGATGCCGCCGGCCAGCCCTGCGCCTTCATCGGCGTGAGCGAGGGGATGATCGAGATGCTGTTCGTCGACCCGCCCTACCGCGGCCAGGGCGCCGGCCGGGCCCTGGTGGAGTTCGCGGTCGCGCAACTGGGCGCCACGCGGGTCGACGTGAACGAGCAGAACCGCCAGGCGCTCGGCTTCTACGAGCGCATGGGATTCGCGGTGGAGGGACGTTCCGAGCAGGACCCGTTCGGCAAGCCGTATCCGATCCTGCACCTGGCACTGCCTTGAACGATTACAGCGCCGCTTCGATCTTCCCGGTCAGCTGGGGATCTTCAGGCGTGACCTTGCTCGGGAAGTGTTCGAGCACCTTGCCGTCGCGGCCGATCAGGTATTTGGTGAAGTTCCACTTCGGTTCCTGGCCGGTGGCCTTGGCCAGCTGCGCATGCAGCGGATTGGCTTGCGGGCCCTTCACCGAGCTCTTGGCGAACATCGGGAATTTCACGCCATAGGTGTTGAAGCACAGGTCGGCGATTTCCTTTGAACTGCCCGGCTCCTGCTGGCCGAAGTCATTCGACGGGAAGCCCAGGATCACCAGGCCGCGGCCGCCATACTTGGCATAGATCTTCTCGAGACCTTCGTACTGCTTGGTGAAGCCGCAGTAGCTGGCCGTGTTCACCACCAGCACCACCTTGCCGGCATATTGGCACAGGTCTTGCGGCGCTTCGTCCTGCAGGCGCTTGAAACTGTGCTTGAGCACGGCCGGGCATGCGGCCGGGCTCTTGGTCAGCGCGGCGACCGGCGCCGCCTGCGCGCGTGCGGGCTGGGTGAAGCTGACGGCGGCCGTGGCGGCGAGCAGCAGGGCGATGGTCTTGATCATGGCGTGGTATTGACGACGGTTGAAGTGCGTCGATTGTAGCGCAAGCCAAGGCCCCGGCGGCAATACCCCTTTACCCTTCCAGGTTGCGATGCTCGACCTTGATGCAGTGGTTCATGACCACGTCGAGCCCGGCGGCGCGCGCCAGGTCGGCGGCAGGCTGGTTCTCGATGTCGAGCTGCATCCACAGGCAGCCGGCGCGCACGGCGATGGCGTCGCGCGCGATTGGCCCGATGTCTTCGGATTTGCGGAAGCAGTCGACGATGTCGATGCGCTGGCCGCTGCTGGCCAGCGCATCGGCCGCGTCCTGCAGGCTGGCGTAGACCGGCTCGCCGTGGATGGTCTCGCCCGCATAGCTTGGATTGATCGGCAGGATGCGGTAGCCGCTCTGCTGCAAGTAGGCGCCTACTTCGTTGCTGGCCCGCTCTAGCTTGTTGGACATGCCGACGATGGCGATGGTCTTGCTGTCGCGGAGGATCTGGGCGATGGTTCTCATGCTAGCGTGGTCGCTGTTGTTATCGTTGCGACCAGCTTATCAGGTTTATATGGACTGGCGCTGTACGATCAAACGTGGAAAGATGGCGGCTCATCCATCCTGAATATGTCGACATGAACCTGGGACCTGTTTCGCTTATCGGCGCCGCACTCGCGCTGGCTTTTTCGGTGGGCAGTGCGCATGCCGCCTCCACGCTGGCCGAGGTCGAACAGGCCATCGTGCCGGTTGCCAGTTGGGGCGGCACGCCGGCGATCGAGGCCAAGGCGCGCCGACACCAGATCACCCACATCACCCTGCACCACCAGGGCGAGCCGTTCAAGCCAGGCACCGATCCGCAAGCCTACCTGCGCCGCCTGCAGGCGTGGTCGCGCGCCGAGAAGGGCTGGCTCGACATCCCCTACCACTACGTGATCGACCTCGACGGCCGCATCTATGGCGCGCGCGACATCGCCTTTGCCGGCGATACCAATACCGAGTACGACCCGAAGGGACATGCGCTGATCGAGGTGGTCGGCAATTTCGAGGAGGTCGAACCGAACCAGCAGCAGCTCGACGCGGTAGTGAAATTGATGGCCATGCTGGCGGCGAAACACGATGTGCCGCTGGACGCGATCCAGAGCCACCGCGATTATTCGGACAAGACCGTGTGCCCGGGAGAGAACCTGTACCGCTATGTGAAGGGCGATTATTTCAGGCACAAGGTGGCGCTGCGGCTGGCGCAGGAGCAGGCCGCGAAGTAAATCCGCGGCCTGCCGGTTAGCGCTTACTGCACGCGCGCGCCGCGCGTGATCTGGCCACCCTGGTGCAGCGCCAGCATCGGTGCGCCGCCCTCCCCTTTCTCGAAGCGGATTTCGGCGTTGATATCGCGCGAGAAGAACACGCTGTCGCTGGCCGGGAAAATCTCAATCTTGCGCTGCCCGGTGGCCTGCGCATAGTAGCGATCGCCCTCACGGCTGACCGCGAGCACGAACTGCGGCGCCAGCTGGTAATTGCCGGCCCAGGCATCGAAGCCGGCATTGTCGATCTTCACCGTCGCCCGTTCGGCAGGCGCGTCGCCGATGCGTTCGTTGCGGGTCTGCTTGCCCTCGTTGTCGACCGTGACGTGGGTGACCTTGCCCTGTGCGTCACGCTCGAACTCGAAGCGCGCCAGTGTTCCCGGCACGAAGAAGCCATTCTTCGCATACGGGGTCAGCGCGGCCGGCGAGCGGTCGCCGCGCGCCATCATGAGCTTGCCGTCGCGGCTGGCGAAGGTGCGCTGTTCCTTGCCGTCGATATCGTAGACGCCGGCGAAGGCATCGAGGGCCTTGGCATCGAGCGCGATCTCCTTCGGTTCCATGAACGGCTTGCCCATCGCCAGTGCCGCCGCCTTCTTGGCCAGCACGCCCGGATCGGCGTTGCCGCTGTCGGCATTGGCCAGCACCGCCACGAAGATCTTTTGTTCGGGCAGGCGCAGTGCATAGGTGCGGAAACCGTTAATGCCGCCGCCATGGTCGATCACCGGCGTCCCCTGCAGGGTGCCCACGTGCCAGCCATAACCATACTCGGTCGACTTCTCGGGCGTGAGCATATAAGGCGTGAAGGCCAGCTTCCAGCTCGCGGGCTTGAGCAGCTTGCCGGCCGCGATCGCGGCGTCCCACTTGGCGAGGTCGTCGACCGTCGACACCAGCGCGCCCGCGGCATAGGGCTGGGTCATGCTCAATGCCGCGGTGGGTCCATAGCCCTTTTCCTTTGCGCTGTAGCCGGCGGCGCGCGGCGCCTTGCCGCGCTCCGAACCCTCGTATGCCGTGTCCTTCATGCCCAGTGGCGTGAAGATGCGCTGCTCGAGGAAGCTGGCATAGGTCTGCCCCGACACCTTCTCGATGATCGCGCCGAGCAGGAAGTAGCCGCTGTTGTTGTAGCGGTAGTCTGTGCCCGGCTCGAACTCGAGCGGGTCGTTCTTGAAGTTGTCGATCATTTGGCCGACACGCAGGTCCTTCGCCATGTTCGCCACATAGTCCGGCTTGCCGGTGAAGCTCACGATGCCCGAGGTATGGGTCAGCAGATGCTCGACCGTGATCACCTTGCCGCCGGTCGGGTAGTCGGGGAAGAAGCGCGTGATCGGATCGTTCAGGGCCAGCTTGCCCTCGTCGGCCAGCATCAGGATCGCCACCGCCGTGAACTGCTTGGTGATTGAACCCAAGCGCAGCACGGTATCGGGCGTGAGCGGGGTCTTGCTGTCGAGATTGGCGGCGCCGTAGGCTTTCCGGAACACCGTCTTGCCGTCCTTGACCACGATGACCGTGGCGCCGGGATCCGTGGCCTTGTAATGCGGCGCGAACAGCGCATCGAGCTTGGCGGGCAACTGCTGGACGGCGGCCGCCTTGGTGGCAGGCTGTTGCGCAAGGACCAGCACCGGATTCGACATCAAAACGACAGCGACAGCGACGGCGGAGAGTTTCAGCATGATCGACTACCTCTTATTGGTTGTGATGTTGTTAATGTAACTGTGCCGTAAGAATGAGGGAAAGGAATTCGGACGAAACGCATTTCGTCGAGGATGGAAGGCCATATCTGCGCGACAAACTCGACCAGGTTCCACGCAATGGACGAAAAAAAAAGGCAGCCCGCAGGCTGCCCCTTTGCTACCGAGCTTTTGAAGCTCAACGGCCCTTCGACCGCAGCTTCTGGATCGCCGCCAACTGCGCGATCGCCGCAGCCATTTCGGCCTGGGCTTTCGCGTAGTCGATCTTCGAATCCTTGTTCAGCATCAGCTCTTCAGCCTGCTTCTTGGCTGCGGTTGCTTTCGCTTCGTCCAGGTCGCCACCGCGGATCGCGGTGTCGGCCAGCACGGTCACGCCGTTCGGCTGCACTTCCAGGATACCGCCGGCCACGAAGACGAACTCTTCGCCACCACCGGCCACCTGGATGCGCACGGCGCCCGGGCGGATGCGCGTGATCAAGGGGGTGTGCTTCGGGTAGATACCCAGCTCACCCGCTTCACCCGGCAACGCGACGAATTCGGCCTGGCCGGAGAAGATCTGCTCTTCGGCCGAGACTACGTCAACGAGAAATGTGTTTGCCATGTGTGTCCTTCAGTTGATGAAGAAGCCGACTTAGGCAGCCAGTTTCTTGGCTTTCTCGATAGCCTCTTCGATCGTGCCGACCATGTAGAACGCTTGTTCCGGCAGGTGATCCAGTTCGCCCGATGCGATCATCTTGAAGCCCTTGATCGTGTCTTTCAGCGAAACGTATTTGCCTGGTGCGCCGGTGAAGACTTCAGCGACGTGGAACGGCTGCGACAGGAAACGCTGCATCTTACGAGCGCGTGCGACGACCAGCTTGTCTTCCGGCGCCAGTTCGTCCATGCCCAGAATCGCGATGATGTCACGCAGTTCCTTGTAGCGCTGCAGGGTGCCCTGCACGGCGCGCGCGGTGGCGTAGTGTTCTTCGCCGACGACCAGCGGGTCCAGCTGGCGCGAGGTCGAATCGAGTGGGTCGACCGCAGGGTAGATACCCAGCGAAGCGATGTCACGCGACAGGACGACGGTCGAGTCCAAGTGAGCGAAGGTGGTCGCTGGCGATGGGTCGGTCAAGTCATCCGCAGGGACGTAAACGGCCTGGATCGAGGTGATCGAACCGGTCTTGGTCGAGGTGATGCGCTCTTGCAGGCGGCCCATCTCTTCGGCCAGGGTCGGCTGGTAGCCCACCGCCGATGGCATACGGCCCAGCAGTGCCGACACTTCGGTACCGGCCAGGGTGTAACGGTAGATGTTGTCGACGAAGAACAGGACGTCCTTGCCTTCGTCACGGAACGCTTCCGCCATGGTCAGGCCGGTCAGCGCGACGCGCAGACGGTTGCCTGGTGGTTCGTTCATCTGACCGTAGACCATCGCCACTTTCGAGTTGGCCGGGTTTTCCAGGTCGACGACTTTTGCATCTGCCATCTCGTGGTAGAAGTCGTTACCTTCACGGGTACGCTCACCCACGCCGGCGAACACGGACAGACCCGAGTGTGCCTTGGCGATGTTGTTGATCAGTTCCATCATGTTGACGGTCTTGCCGACGCCGGCGCCGCCGAACAGGCCGACCTTGCCGCCTTTGGCGAACGGGCAGACCAGGTCGATGACCTTGATGCCGGTTTCCAGCAGGTCGGTCGATGGCGACAGTTCGTCGTATGCAGGTGCATCGCGGTGGATCGATGCCATGCGCTCGTGGCTCACCGGACCGCATTCGTCGATCGGGTTGCCCAGCACGTCCATGATACGGCCCAGGGTCGGCACGCCGACCGGCACCATGATCGGATTGCCGGTGTTCTGGATCATCATGCCGCGACGCAGGCCTTCCGAGCTGCCCAGAGCAATGGTACGGACCACGCCGTCGCCCAGCTGTTGCTGGACTTCCAGGGTCAGTTCGGAGCCTTCCATTTTCAGTGCGTCGTACACTTTCGGCATGGCGTTACGTGGGAATTCCACGTCAACCACGGCGCCGATACACTGAACGATTTTGCCATCAGCCATGTTCGTTCCTTCAGATATATAGTTAAATTCTTGTTAAATCGTAAGAGCCAGTCAGTTATAGTCAGTTGGGGACAGAGTACCGCTCGCTTCGCTCGCTTAACTCTTTCCCGCAATTGATCAGACTGCCGCTGCGCCCGACACGATCTCGGAGAGTTCTTTGGTAATCGCAGCCTGGCGGGTCTTGTTGTAGACCAGCTTCAGGTCGCTGATGACGCTGCCGGCGTTATCGCTCGCGGCCTTCATCGCGACCATGCGTGCCGATTGCTCGGACGCCAGGTTTTCCGCCACTGCCTGGTACACCAGCGCTTCCACATAACGCACCAGCAGCTCGTCGATGACGACTTGCGCTTCCGGTTCGTAGATGTAGTCCCAGCCGTGGGCGCCTGCGTCGGCTTCCAGCGCTTTGGCTGGCAGCGGGAGCAGTTGCTCGACCATCGTTTCCTGCTTCATCGTGTTGATGAACTTGGTGTAGCACAGGTAGACAGCATCGAGCTGGCCTTCCTGGTACGCGTCCAGCATCACTTTGACCGGTCCGATCAGCTTGTCCAGTTGCGGTGCATCGCCCAGCTGGGTCGCTTGCGACACCAGTTTCATGCCGACGCGGTTCAGGAAGCCCAGGCCCTTGTTGCCGATGGCGACTGCCTCGACACGGTTGCCCAGTTGCTCCTGCTCACGCGCCTTCTGCGTTACCTGGCGCAGGATATTGGTGTTCATGCCGCCGCACAGACCCTTGTCGGTCGTGATGACGATGAAACCCACTGCCTTTGCCGACACGCCCTTGGCTTGCGCCATGAATGGGTGCGTGTACTCCGGGTTTGCGTTGGCCAGATTGGCGGTGATGTTACGAACCTTGTCACTGTAGGGACGGGCGGCGCGCATGCGATCCTGCGCCTTGCGCATTTTCGATGCGGCGACCATTTCCATCGCCTTGGTGATCTTCTTCGTATTCTCTACGCTCTTGATCTTGCCACGAATCTCTTTGCCTGCTGCCATGAGTCCTTACTCCTTCCGGGCACCGGCGCCGTCCGTGGACGGCGCCGGTCCATCAATTAATATGCGCCGGATTTCTTGAAATCAGCAATGGCGGCGGCCAGTAGCGCTTCGCTGTCCTTGTCCAGTTGCTTGGTTTCGTCGATCTTCGACAGCAGCGACGCGTGACCCGACTTCAGGAAGGCGTGCAGGCCGTGCTCGAATGGCAGCACTTTCTTGACTTCGATATCGTCCAGGTAGCCCTTGTTGACGGCGAACAGCGACGAGGCCATCAGCGAGGTCGACAGCGGCGAGAACTGCGGCTGCTTCAGCAGCTCGGTCACGCGCGCGCCGCGGTCCAGCTGCTTGCGGGTCGATTCGTCCAGGTCCGATGCGAACTGCGCGAACGCAGCCAGTTCACGGTACTGCGCCAGGTCGGTACGGATACCGCCCGACAGGCCCTTGATGACCTTGGTCTGGGCGGCGCCACCGACGCGCGACACCGAGATACCGGCGTTGATCGCAGGACGGATACCGGCGTTGAACAGCGAGGTCTCCAGGAAGATCTGGCCGTCGGTAATCGAAATCACGTTGGTCGGCACGAAGGCCGAGACGTCGCCTGCTTGCGTTTCGATGATCGGCAGTGCGGTCAGCGAACCGGTCTTGCCGGTGACGGCGCCGTTGGTGAACTTCTCGACGTAGTCGGCGTTCACGCGGGCTGCGCGCTCGAGCAGACGGCTGTGCAGGTAGAACACGTCGCCTGGGTATGCTTCGCGGCCTGGTGGGCGGCGCAGCAGCAGGGAAATTTGACGATAAGCGACAGCCTGCTTCGACAGATCATCATAGACGATCAGCGCGTCTTCGCCGCGGTCGCGGAAGTATTCGCCCATCGCGCAGCCCGAGTAGGCCGAGATGTACTGCATCGCTGCCGATTCCGACGCCGATGCGGCGACGACGATCGTGTATTCCAGCGCGCCGTGCTGTTCCAGCGAACGCACGATGTTCTTGATGGTCGAAGCTTTTTGACCGATCGCGACGTACACGCAGGTGACGCCTTGGCCTTTCTGGTTGATGATCGCGTCGACTGCGACAGCCGATTTACCGGTCTGGCGGTCGCCGATGATCAGCTCACGCTGGCCACGGCCGATCGGCACCATCGCGTCGATCGACTTGATGCCGGTCTGCATAGGCTGCGACACCGATTCACGCGCGATGACGCCAGGCGCGATCTTTTCGATCGGGGCGGTCAGCGTGGTGGCGATTGGACCCTTGCCGTCGATCGGCTGGCCCAGGGCGTTGACCACGCGGCCACGCAGTTCAGGACCGATCGGCACTTCCAGGATGCGGCCGGTGGTCTTGACGGTGTCGCCTTCCGAGATGTGCTCGTAGGCGCCCAGGATGACGGCGCCGACCGAGTCGCGCTCCAGGTTCATCGCCAGGCCGAAGGTGTTGCCAGGGAATTCCAGCATCTCGCCCTGCATCACGTCCGACAGACCGTGGATGCGGCAGATACCGTCGGCGACCGAGATCACGGTGCCTTGGTTGCGGACGTCGGCAGAACCTTCCAGGCCCTGGATCCGGCTCTTGATCAGCTCGCTGATTTCAGATGGGTTAAGTTGCATGCTTGCTAACTCCAATTATAGTTTCTTGATGCGTAGGGCAAGGGTGTCGTCGGCGGTGCGATTCTTACGCGGCCAGCGCAACGTGCATGCGTTGCAGCTTGGCGCGTACCGAGGTATCGAGCACTTCATCGCCAACGACCACGCGCACACCACCGATCAGCGAGGGATCCACTGTTACCGTTGGGTTCAGCTTGCGGCCAAATTTCTTTTCCAGCGTGGCGACCAGCGACGACAGCTGGTCGGCCGAAATCTCGAACGCGCTGAAGATGTCCGCGTCGGCAGCGCCTTCGCTCGCGTTCTTCAGTTCAGCGAACTGGGTGCTGATTTCGGGCAGCAGGGTGATGCGGCCGTTTTCGGCCAGCATCGCAATAAAGTTCTTCGCTTCAGCACTCAGCGGAGCCTTGACCAGCGACGCAATCGTGTCCGCCAGTTGTGCGTGCGTGACGTTCGGGTTGCTGGCGAAGGCCTGCACATCGGAAATGGCGCCAATTTGACCCAGTTCCGAGGCGACGGCCGACCACGCGTTCATGTCGCCGGTTTGGGCGACACGGAACAGCGCTTCGGCGTAAGGGCGGGCGACGGTTGCGAGTTCTGCCATGATCAGAGCTCGGTCGACAGTTGCGACAGCAGGTCGGCGTGGGCCGCTGCGTTCACTTCACGCTTCAGGATCTGTTCGGCGCCGGCAACCGCGAGGGTTGCAACCTGGCCACGCAGTTCTTCGCGCGCGCGCGTCACTTGCTGTTCGGCGTCGGCCTTGGCGGCGGCGACGATACGGGCAGCTTCTTCGGCAGCGGTGCGCTTGGCTTCTTCGATGATCGCAGCGGCGCGCTTTTCGGCGTCGACGATGCGCTTCTGGACTTCGTCACGGGCGCCAGCCAGTTCGGTCTGGACGCGCTTTTCGGCGGCAGCCAGGTCAGCCTTGCCGCGGTCGGCGGCGGCCAGGCCACTCGCGATCTTCGCGGCGCGCTCGTCGAGCGCCTTCATCAGCGGCGGCCACACGAATTTCATCGTGAACAGCGCCAGGATGAAGAAAACCACGAGCTGAGCAATCAGGGTTGCATTGAGGTTCACGGGGTTATCCTTCTTACAGAAACACGGATGCCGAACCAGAAACTGGTTCGGCCCTTCAAGACCTAGTGAGGCGAGTCTTAGACTGGAACGAACGGGTTAGCGAACGCGAACAGCATGGCGATACCAACGCCGATCAGGAATGCCGCGTCGATCAGACCAGCCAGCAGGAACATCTTGGTCTGCAGGGTGTTCATCAGTTCTGGCTGACGTGCAGAAGCTTCGAGGTATTTACCGCCCATCAGAGCGATACCGATACAAGCACCGATGGCGCCCAGACCGATGATCAAACCGCAAGCCAGTGCAACAAAAGAAAGGTCAGTCATGAAAAACTCCAAAAGTTAAATTAAAAACTAGATTAAAAACTACAACTTCTTTACAACCACATTCACTCGATGCTTGCGGCTTCGATCAGTGGCCTTCGTGAGCCTGACCGAGGTAGACCAGCGTCAGCATCATGAAGATGAATGCCTGCAGGATTACGATCAGGATGTGGAAGATCGCCCAGATGGAACCGGCAATCACGTGGCCGATGAAACCGAACATCGTCGCGGTTCCGCCCAGCAGTGCGATCAAGAGGAACAGCAGTTCGCCGGCAAACATGTTACCGAACAGTCGCATACCGAGCGACACCATTTTTGCTGCGTATTCGATGATGTTCAGGAGCAGATTGAACGGCGCCATCCAGATGCCGAACGGTGCTGCGAACAGCTCGTGGAGCCAGCCGCCCAGGCCCTTGATCTTGATGCCGTAGTAGAACATCAACAGCAGTACGCCCAGCGACATGCCGATCGGTGCGTTCAGGTCGGCGGTCGGGACCACGCGGTGGTATGGGAAGATGTGTTCGATACCGAAGGCGGCGAACATCCATGCCCACATATCGACCGGCAGCAAGTCCAGTGCGTTCATCAGGACGATCCAGACGAACACGGTCAGTGCCAGCGGAGCGATGAAGCTGCGGTCGCCATGCACGATGGTCTTCGCCTGGTCATCGACCATCTCGAACAGCATTTCGACGAAGGCCTGGAAACGGCCGGGAACGCCCGAAGTCGCCTTGCGCGCGGCTGCCCACATGAACAGGCAGGCGGTCAGGCCCATCGCGATCGACCAGAACAGGGTGTCGTAGTGGACGACCGAAAAGTCGACCGGACCTACCTGGTACTGGTTCTTCAGGTGGCCCAGGTGGTGAACGATGTATTCTGATGCGGTGGGCGCGTGCGCTGCGCCGTCTACTGGAGTCGCCATGTCGTCATTGCCTAAATAATAAGATGATGTAACTTTTCAGTGCCACGATGATCCCGGCGACCAGTGCCAGCCAGTTGAGATCGTGGTACAGCCACGCTGTCGCGCCCAGGAGCGCCAGCGTCAATGCAATCTTTACAAATTCCCAGATGAAAAATGTCGCGGGAGTAGCCGTTCCAGATGCGGAAGCGGCAAACAAGCGCACTGCCATGATCCCGTTGGGCACGACACAACACAAACCGCCCAGTACAGCCGAAAACATCGCAGCCCTTCCCCCCAGTAGTGCGGCGATGGCGCCAACGACTACCGTTGCTATCAACTGCAGGGAAACGATACGCAGCATATTTTTCTAGGTCTGGTGCCAGCGTATTTTGGACGAACTACGATGTGGTAATTACATGAAACGCCGGAATTATAAGTGGTTATACGGACGCGAGTCAAACGATTCGCAACTTATAACTGGTCCGTAAAGATGACGAAAATGTGACAGGTTGCTGACGGAATGGGCAATATTTTCAGTAACTTAACGCGAGATGGTGTATTGCTGGGGATGTGACAATTGCGGGTGAGTGAGCATGTACTGACGTTGCTCGAAGGTAGCAAAAATGGTGGTAGCGCTATCGCGTTCACACTCGGAAGGACGCTACCGTGTCCGATCGGGTAGCGTCCCTGCGTTATCGCTTTTACGCGCGCAAACGCGCCAGCACGCCATCGAGGATATCGAGATCGGCAAAGTCGATGATCATCTGCCCCCTGCCCTTCGGCCCCATCTTGAACACGACCGGCGTCGCCAGCTTGTCGGACAGTTCTTCTTCCAGCCGCACGATGTCGCCCGGCTTGTCCTTCGCGCGGGCCGGCGTGGCCGGCGCGTTCTGCTCCTCGAGCGCGCGCGCCACCAGTTTCTCTGTCTCGCGCACCGACAGGCGCTTGGCGATCACGTGGTTCGCGAGCGCGATCTGGTTCGCACTGTCGACCGCCAGCAGGGCGCGGGCATGGCCCATGTCGATATCCCCTGCCATCAGCATCGTCTGCACCGGCGGCGCCAGGTTGATCAGGCGCAGCAGGTTCGACACCGCGCTGCGCGAACGGCCGACCGCGCCGGCCGCCTGTTCGTGCGTAAAATTAAAATCCGAGATCAGGCGCTGGATGCCCTGCGCTTCTTCCAGCGGATTCAGGTCTTCGCGCTGCATGTTCTCGATCAGGGCCATCGCGGCGGCCGACTGGTCGTCGACGTCGCGCACCAGCACCGGGATCTCTTCCAGCCCCGCCATCTGCGCCGCGCGGAAGCGCCGCTCGCCGGCGATGATCTCGTAAGGCGTGCTGCTACCCGCCGGCAGCGGACGCACCAGCACCGGCTGCATGATGCCCTGGGTCTTGATCGAGGCGGCCAGCTCCGACAGGCTCACTTCGTCCATGCGCGTCCGAGGCTGATACTTGCCGGCCTGGATCTGGGTGACCGCCAGGACCGAAGGCAGGTTGCTTGCAGCGGGAGCGGCGTCCATGTCGCCGCCGAGGAGGGCGTCGAGCCCGCGGCCCAGTCCCTTGAGTTTTTTGGTTGCCATTCTCTGTCAGCTTTCCTGGTGATTACATGGTCTTGATGCGCTGGACCATTTCCGCGCCAAAGGCGATGTACGCCTGCGCGCCTTTCGACGACGGATCGAATGTCACGCCCGGGATGCCGTAGGACGGCGCTTCGGCCAGGCGCACATTGCGCGGGATGATGGTCTTGAACACCTTGTCGCCGAAGTGCTGCTCGAGCTGATTCGAGACCTGCTGCGACAGCGTCATGCGCGGATCGAACATCACCCGCAGCAGGCCGATGATCTTGAGGTCGGTGTTCAGGTTGGCGTGCACCTTCTTGATCGTGTTGACCAGGTCGGACAAGCCCTCGAGCGCATAGTATTCGCACTGCATCGGGATGATCACGCCATGCGCGGCGCACAGGCCGTTCAGCGTCAACAGCGACAGCGCCGGCGGGCAGTCGACCAGGATGAAGTCGTAGTCGGCATCGACCGCGGCCAGCGCATCCTTCAGGCGCCGCTCGCGGTGCTCGAGCGCCACCATCTCGACCTCGGCGCCGGCCAGCTCGCGATTGGCGGGCAGCACGTCGAAGCGGCCGGCTTCGGAGCGCACGCGCGCGCCAGCCACATCCGACTCGCCCAGCAGCACCTGGTAGATCGACGACTCCAGCTCCGCCTTGTTGATGCCCGCGCCCATGGTGGCATTGCCCTGCGGGTCGAGGTCGACCAGCAGCACGCGCTGGTCCAGTTTTGCCAGGCCTGCCGACAGGTTGACGGTGGTGGTGGTCTTGCCCACCCCACCCTTCTGGTTCGCAACGCAAAAAATCTTCGCCATCTTTTATCTTTCCCGCAAGCGGCTACAAGACGCTATACCGTTCATACCGTACAAACCATTTTAATGGTTCATACTGAATAAACGATATAAACGGTTTATACAGTTAATATTGTTTAGGGAGTTTTATCGGATTGTTCGATGAACACCAGGTGACGCTCGGCGCCCAGCCTTGGAACCTGCAGCGGCTGCAAGCCGCTCACTTTCCATGCTTGCGGCAGCCGCTCGCGCTCCTCGCTCGGCGCCACCCCTTTCAAGGCGATGAACTTGCCGCCCTCTTGCAACAGGTGTCCAGACCACTCGACGAAGTCGGACAGGTCGGCGAAAGCGCGCGAGGTAATCACGTCGAATTTGTCGCTCACCTGCAGGTCCTGCACCTTCATCGTGTGCACCGTCACGTTTGTCAGGCCCAGTTCGGCCTTCACCTGCGTGAGAAAGGCGGTTTTCTTGTGGACGGTGTCGATCATCGCTACTTTCATGTCGGGCCGCGTGATCGCCAGCACGATGCCGGGCAATCCGCCGCCCGCGCCCACGTCCAGCACATTGCGGGCCTCGCTGAAGGCCGGTACCGCGGCCAGCGAATCGAGCAGGTGGTGGGTCACCATCTGCATCGGGTCACGCAGCGAGGTCAGGTTGTACACCGCATTCCACTTGTGCATCAGCTGCAGGTAGGCCATCAACCTGCCCTGCTGTTCCGGCGTCACGTCCAGTCCCATTTCGGCGACGCCCTCGCGCAGGACCTTGGCCAGCGCTTCCTGGTCGAACAGATACTTCATTCGGCTGCCTCCGCCGGTGCTGCGGTAAAGCCCTTGGCGCCGCGTTTTTTCAGGTGCACCAGCAACAAAGAGATGGCCGCCGGGGTGACGCCCGAGATGCGCGAGGCCTGGCCCAGGGTTTCGGGTCGTTGCTTGTCCAGCTTCTGGCGCACTTCGAACGACAGCGCCGCGATCTCCAGGTAGTTCAGGTTCTCGGGCAGCTTCAGGTTTTCGTAGTGATCGTGACGCTCGACTTCGCGCGCCTGGCGATCGATATAGCCTGAATACTTCAGCTGGATCTCGACCTGCTCCTTCACCGCTGGGTCTTCCACGCCAGGGCCGGCCAGCGGCTGGCCCTCGACGCCCTGCATCGTCATCAGGGTGTCGTAGACGACGCCGGGTCTTCTGAGCAGGTCGGCCAGGTTGTACTCGCGCTCGAGCGCCTGCCCCACCACGCGCTCGGATTCGGCGGCAGCCAGGATACGCGGGTTGACCCAGGTCGACTTCAGGCGTTCCAGCTCGCGGGCGACGGATTCGCGCTTGGTTTCGAAGGCTTGCCAGCGCGCGTCGTCGACCACACCCAGTTGGCGGCCGATCTCGGTCAGGCGCATGTCGGCGTTATCCTCGCGCAGCGACAGGCGGTACTCGGCGCGGCTGGTGAACATGCGGTACGGCTCGGCCACGCCCTGCGTGGTGAGGTCGTCGACCAGCACGCCGAGGTAGGCCTCGGAACGGCCCGGCGTCCAGGCATCCTTGCCCTGGGTTTGCAGCGCGGCGTTCAGGCCCGCCAGCAAGCCCTGGGCCGCTGCTTCTTCATAGCCGGTAGTGCCGTTGATCTGGCCCGCGAAAAACAGGCCCTTGATGGCCTTGGTTTCCAGCGAGGCCTTCAGGCCGCGCGGGTCGAAGTAGTCGTATTCGATTGCATAGCCGGGGCGCAGGATGAAGGCGTTCTCCATGCCGCGCATCGAACGCACCAGTTCCAGCTGGACGTCGAACGGCAGACTGGTCGAGATCCCGTTCGGGTAGAACTCGTTGGTGGTCAGGCCTTCGGGTTCGAGGAAGATCTGGTGCGATTCCTTCGAAGCGAAGCGGTGGATCTTGTCTTCGATCGACGGGCAGTAGCGCGGGCCGACGCCTTCGATGACGCCGGTGTACATCGGGCTGCGATCCAGGCCGGCGCGGATGATGTCGTGGGTACGCTCATTGGTGTGCGTCACCCAGCACGGCACCTGGCGCGGATGCATCGCCACATTGCCCATGTACGAAAACACCGGCACCGGATCGAGGTCGCCCGGCTGTTCGGCGAGCACCGAGAAGTCGATGCTGCGGCCGTGGATGCGCGGCGGCGTGCCGGTCTTGAGGCGGCCCTGCGGCAATTTGAGTTCCTTCAGGCGCGACGACAGCGAGGTCGCCGGTGGATCGCCGGCGCGGCCACCCGAATAGTTCTGCAGGCCGACGTGGATCTTCCCGTCCAGGAAGGTACCGGCGGTGAGGACTACTGCGCGTGCGCGGAACTTCAGCCCCACCTGGGTGACGGCGCCGACGACGCGGTCGCCCTCCACCATCAGGTCATCCACGGCCTGCTGGAACAGCCACAGGTTCGGCTGGTTTTCCAGGCGCGAGCGGATCGCGGCCTTGTACAAAACCCGGTCGGCCTGGGCGCGGGTGGCGCGCACCGCCGGACCCTTGGACGAGTTCAGTATCCTGAACTGGATGCCTGCTTCGTCGGTAGCGATGGCCATCGCGCCGCCGAGGGCATCGACTTCCTTGACCAGGTGGCCCTTGCCGATGCCGCCGATCGACGGATTGCAGGACATGGCGCCAAGGGTTTCGATATTGTGGGTCAGCAGCAAGGTCTTTTGACCGGTACGTGCAGATGCGAGTGCGGCCTCGGTTCCGGCATGGCCGCCGCCGACGACGATGACGTCGAATTCAGTAGGAAATAGCATGATGGGGATGTGAGGCGAGGAGACTTAATGCGCGATTATAGATTCTTTTTTCCTGCAGGACTCTCAGTCGCTCCGAAAACGACAGATTTTGTTTCACGTGAAACCTTACTCTTCAGTTCTTACGCCGGTGTTTCACGTGGAACAAGTACAAAACAAAAAGCCGGGTAGACACCCGGCTTGGTTGTTTCACGTGGAACAGTCAGGCTTACCAGCCCAATTTTGTGAACGAATCATAGGCTGTCTTTACAATCAGTGCTGTGACGACAAACAGGAAAAGTTTGCGGACAAAGCCGCTGCCATGCTTCAACGCGAGCCTGGTGCCAATAACCGAACCAACGATCTGGCACCCCGCCATCAGCAAACCGAGCTGCCACAGCAAATGGCCGCTGACGCCGAACCACATCAGTGCCGACAAATTGCACGCAACATTGACCACCTTGGCTGCCGCCGACGCGCTGAGGAAATCGAAGCCAAAGAAGCGCACGAACAGGAACAGCAGGAAGCTGCCGGTGCCAGGTCCGAAGAAGCCATCGTAAAAGCCGATGGCAGCGCCGATCCCGATCGCCCAATAACGCTCGGCCATCCCGCTGTGCAGCGGCGCATGCACGGCGCCGAGATCCTTCTTCATGAAGGTATAGACCGCCACCGCCACCAGGACGAAGGGCAGCAGTGCACGCACGAAATCGGCCGGCACCTGCGTGACGGTCCAGGCGCCGACGAAGGACAGAGCAAACGCCGCAATCGCCGCCGGCGCCGCGGTGCTCCACGCGACTCGGACGCGACGCGCATAACTGACAGCGGCCGAACCGGTGCCGAAGATGGCTGCGAGTTTATTGGTACCGAGGATGGTTGCCGGCGCTTCCTTCGGCAACAAGGAAAACATGGCAGGAAGCTGGATCAGGCCGCCGCCGCCGACAACGGCGTCGACCAGGCCAGCGGCGAAGGCGGCGCCGCCGAGCCAAACTACATCGATCATGGGGGAACTTTCAGGGGAGGTGCAGAGCCGATATTTTACGGCAAGCATGCCGTACTGACATGGCGCCGCCCTTCCCTACAGCAGGCTCAGGCCTGGACCGCAGCGTCGGACATCCTGGCAAAATCGATGAGCAGGCTGTTGAGCCGCTCGGCCCCGGACAATTGCAGCCAATGGCCCACGCCATCGATGCGGGCGAATTCGAAACCGGCGCGGCATTGGTCGCGGGTCTCGCGCATCTGCCGTTCGCCAAGTGCGGGATCGTGTTCGCTCCAGACACCCAGCACCGGCACGTCGACCGGTTTCCAACGTCGCGCACCCGAGACCTTCAGATTGGCGCGGTAGTAATTCAAGGCCGCAGTGAGCCGGCCCGGTGGCGACAGGGCGTCGATCCACAGTTGCTGTTGTTCGCGGCTGCGGTTCATCCTGCGCAGCGCCGCCCAGTTGCCCGCCTTCAGGAGTCCCTCGGCCAGGACCGGCGTCACGAACACGCCCATATACCAGAAGCGCAATTTCTGTCCAAACCCTGCCTGCGCGATGGCTTTCGGATGGCCGACCGATAACGCGGCATAACGACTGACCCGCTGCGGCGCATGCATCGCCAGGTGCCAGCCGATTAGCGCGCCCCAATCGTGACCGACCACGGTCGCCTCGTCGATGCCAAGCGCATCCATCAGCTGCACGACGTCGTCAGCCAGGAACTCGATCTTGTAGGCGCCGACGTCATCCGGCATATCGGTCTTGCCGTAGCCGCGCAGGTCGGGAGCGATGACGCGAAAACCGGCCGCGGCCAGGGCCGGAATCTGGCGCCGCCAGATCGCATGGGTGTCCGGAAAACCATGCAGGAGTACGACAGCCGGGCCCTCACCGGCAGTCACGTAATGCATGTTCAGGCCATTCACCCTGGCGTACTGCGACACGACGTTCATTCGTTTCCCCTGCAACGCAGATCGACGGAAACACAGCTTACCAGAACGTAAACGCCTGTCCAGACCCCATCTGTGGATAAGCTATTTGATATTCACAGGTATCGTTTGTGCAGAACTGCGGCTTTTTGCACTGGCAAAAATGTTGTTCAGATTTGCCACCAAGAAGTTTGCCAAGAACTGCACGGACTTGTTCGCAAGGTAAATAGTTGATTTCTCTTCTGTAAACCAAGTTGTCCACAGAGATTGACTACCGTTAACCACTACTATCAATGTTGTATACAGATCTTGGTTGTAAACCTGACGAGCCCGCGAAAAAAAAAATTTCGTCGAATGTGGCAATTCGGCGTAACCGCCTCGGCCATGCCGAACATGCTCGTCAGCGCCAGCCACCTGAGTAATCGACATGCGTCTGTGGAGAACCCGATGAATATCCACAGGATCGAATGTGCAAAAGCGCCCTGCTTTCACACCTCTGCTATTTCTATCCAACTTTCCTACAACGCCGGCACACGCTTTTTCCAGCGGGTTAACGCGACCGTAAACCACTGATGTTGTGGACAAAACCCGGCTTATCCACAAAGTGGCACGCGTTTACTATTACTATCATTTTGTATACAAGCTTTTAGATACAACAATATGAGGAATGCGCACTCTCCAAGCCTGACCGACACCCTGCAAGCGCTTTTCAAGCAGGCACCAACATGCAGGCAACCTCGCCAACACTGGTGACCAGGCAATGAAAACCGGAAGCGCATGTGGAAAAGCCGCTGCATATCCACAGGAGCAGTTGTGCAGAACAAGCCCTTTCTCTGCCAGCGAATTTTTTATCCAAGAACCGTTCAAACCGAACGCAAGCCTTGTCCAGCACGTAAGCGGCGTCGTAAACCATTGATACTGTGGAGTAAACAAGCTTTATCCACAGAGAATGTCGCGTTTACCTACTACTATCAACCTTGTATACATATCTCTTAATTAAATAAGCAAACACATCGCAAGCAAAAAAAGCGTCTTCCAGGAAAAAACCATTCACCCCTTCCAGCAGGAACGTCGATCGCTGCAATGCAAGGACAGTACCCAGGCGAAGCTGTGTACAATCCGTGCCTTATGCACAGTTGCCGTCCTGAACGACGTCAAACCTGTTCCAGCACCTACTCATCAGGAAAAAATGCGCCTAGGAATCATCAGCGCCTTGCACGAAGAACAGGCAGGGCTCGTGGAAGCCATGGAAGGCCCCGCCAAGCTCATTCACGGCAAACGCGAGTTCTGGGTCGGACGACTGTGGGAAATCGACGCTGTGTGCGTTTTATCGCGTATTGGCAAGGTTGCTGCCGCCATGACCGCCACAACGCTTGTGGAAAAGTTCGGAGTTACGCACATCCTATTCACCGGCGTTGCCGGCGTAGGGGATAAAACGATCCGTGTGGGCGACATCGTGGTGGCCGAATCGCTGGTCCAGCACGATATGGACGCCAGCCCCCTGTTTCCGCGTTTCGAGGTGCCGCTCACCGGCCAGACGCGCTTCCACCCCGACCAGAAGCTGTCGTCGCTGCTGTCCAGCGCCGCCCACGCTTTTCTCGAATGCGACTTCCGTGACACGATCGCGCCATCCGAACGCCAGGCTTTCGGGCTGGATCGACCGCGCATGCATCGCGGCCTGATCGCCAGCGGCGACCAGTTCGTCAATGACCGCGAGCGTATCGAGGCGCTCAATGGCGCCCTGCCCGGGCTGGTGGCGGTGGAGATGGAAGGCGCCGCGGTGGCGCAGGTCTGTCACGAGCTGGACGTGCCGTTCGCCGTGATCCGCGCGATTTCGGACAATGCCAATGAAAACGCGGCCCACGACTTCATGCGCTTCGTGAAGTCGGTGGCCGCGCAATACGCTTTCCACATCACCCGGCGCCTGTGCCAGGCGCTTGCGGAAACGCCGTTTCAGCCGAGGAGCGAGTCGGCCGGGGTGTAGTCGTAGCCCAGGGCCTGGGCCACGGCGTCGAAGGTGACCTTGCCCTGGCAGACATTGAGGCCATGGCGCAGGTGGGCATCGTCCGCCAGCGCGCGCCTCCAGCCTTTATTGGCCAACGCCAGGGCGTGGCCGATGGTGGCGTTGTTCAGGGCGAAGGTCGAGGTGCGGGCCACGGCGCCCGGCATATTCGCTACGCAGTAGTGGACCACGCCATCGACCAGGAAGGTCGGATCGGCGTGGGTTGTCGGATGCGAGGTCTCGAAGCAGCCGCCCTGGTCGATCGCCACGTCGACCACCACCGCCCCTTTCTTCATGCGCGACACCATGTCGCGCGTGACCAGCTTGGGCGCCGCGGCGCCCGGCACCAGCACGCCGCCGATCACCAGGTCGGCGGAGAGCACCGCCTCCTCGAGCGCATGGGCGTTGGAATACAGGGTCGAGATGCGGTTGCCGAACACCAGGTCCAGCTGGCGTAGCCGGTCCACGTTCTTGTCGAGCACCGTAACCCGGGCGCCGGTGCCGACCGCCATCTGCAGCGCATTGGTGCCGACCACGCCGGCGCCGATGATGACGATGTGGCCGGCCGCCACGCCGGGCACGCCGCCCAGCAGCAGGCCCATGCCGCCGCGGGATTTCTCGAGGTGGGCGGCGCCGGCCTGGATCGACATGCGACCGGCGACTTCGCTCATCGGGGCCAGCAGCGGCAAGCCGCCGCCGGGGCCGGTGATGGTCTCATAGGCGATGCAGACAGCGCCTGACTTGACCAGGGCCGCGGTTTGCTCGGGATCGGGGGCGAGGTGGAGGTAGGTGTAGAGGATCTGATCTTCGCGCAGCATGGCGCATTCTTGCGCTTGCGGCTCCTTGACCTTGACGATCATCTCGGCGCGTGCGAACACTTCCTGGGCGCTGGTGACGATGGTGGCGCCGGCGGCGGTGTATTCGGCGTCATCCAGGCCGATGTCGTGGCCTGCGCCTTGCTGGACGATGACCTGGTGGCCGCGTGACACCAGTTCATGTACCGAAGGCGGCGTGAGGCCGACCCGGTATTCGTGGTTCTTGATTTCTTTTGGAACGCCTACAAGCATGGTGGTCTCCTGTTGTGGGTTGTTCTTGCTGCTTCTCCTGCGGTTCTCTGTTTGTTGAACGCGTGGGCGGCATAGCCGCCCACCCTACGTCGATATTATGACGATTCTTACAGGCCCAGCGTCATCAGGCTTGCGTTGCCGCCAGCGGCGGTCGTGTTGACGCAGACGGCGCGCTCGGCGACCAGGCGCCACAGGTCCACCGGGACCAGGGCGTCGGTGTCCACGATACCGACGATCGCGCCCGGACGCGCCGCCAGTTGCGTGCGCAGCGTGCCGGCCAGGCCGGTTTCGACCAGCGCGATCGCGATGTCGGCCGCGTCGATCTGTTCCTTGCCGATGAAGGACACGCGTTCCTTCACCGCCGGCGGCAGGTCGGTCGGGATCGATTCCGGTGTTGGCGCCAGCACCAGCGCGCGGTTGCCGGTGGCCAGCGTCGCTGCCAGTTGATTCAGCAGGCCGGCGGAGGTAGCCGGTGCGCACAGCACGGCGCCGCGCGGCGTGAACGACAGGCGGTTGCTTTCGCCGGTCGGGCCAGGCAGGTCCATCGATACGCCGTTGAGCGAGGTGCGCGCGTAGCCGTCGGCCAGCGCGGCCACCGGCTGCTGGTCCTTGGCGCGCAGCCAGCCGGTCAGGGCTTCCAGTGCCGCTTGCGGCTGGCGTGCGTGCTCCGTCAACGGCGCCGCGCCGCGCTGCAGGCGCTTGAGGTAGAGCGGACCGCCTGCCTTGGGACCGGTGCCCGACTTGCCTTCGCCGCCGAACGGCTGCACGCCGACCACCGCGCCGACGATATTGCGGTTGACGTAGATATTGCCGACGTGCGCGCGGGTGACGATGTAGTCGATGGTTTCATCGATGCGCGAATGCACGCCCAGGGTCAGGCCATAGCCGGTGGCGTTGATCGCATCGATCACCGAAGGCAGCTCGGCGCGGCGGTAGCGCACGATGTGCAGCACCGGGCCGAAGACCTCTTGTTTGAGTTCGGCCAGCGAAGCGATTTCGAGGACTGTTGGCGGCACGAAGGTGCCGACGTCGGTCACGCTGGCAGGCAACTCGAGTGCGAAGTGGCTGCGCGCGGTGGCCCGGGTACGCTCGATGTGCGCCATCAGGTTGCGCTGGGCTTCGGCATCGATCACCGGGCCGATGTCGGTCGCCAGGCGATCGGGGCTGCCCACGCGCAGTTCCTGCATCGCCCCCTTGAGCATCCTGACGGTCTTGTCGGCGATATCGTCCTGCAGGAACAGCACGCGCAGCGCCGAGCAGCGCTGGCCGGCCGAGTCGAAGGCCGAGCTCAGGACGTCCTGCACCACCTGCTCCGGCAGCGCCGAGGAGTCGACGATCAGCGCGTTCTGGCCACCGGTTTCGGCCACCAGCGGGATGTCGATGCCTTCTTGTTCGGCGCGCTTGGCCAGGGTGCGGTTGATCAGCTGGGCGACCTCGGTCGAGCCGGTGAAGATCACGCCCTTGATGCGGCTGTCCGCCGTCAGCGCTGCGCCGACCACTTCGCCGCGGCCCGGCAGCAGCTGCAGCGCGGCGCGCGGCGTGCCCGCCTCGAGGAACAGCTGCACCGCGCGGTAGGCGATCAATGGCGTCTGCTCGGCCGGCTTGGCCAGCACCACGTTGCCGGCGGCGAGGGCGGCCGCCACCTGGCCGGTGAAGATCGCCAGCGGGAAGTTCCAGGGGCTGATGCAGCTGACCGGACCGAGGGCCTCGGCCTTGCCCGAACCGCGGATCTGCACCGCGTAGTAGCGCAGGAAGTCGACCGCTTCGCGCAGTTCGGCGATCGCGTTCGGCAGCGATTTGCCCGCTTCGCGCACGGCCAGGGCCATCAATTCCACGCCGTGTTGTTCGAACAGGTCGGCGGTGCGCTCCAGGATCGCGGCGCGTTCGCCGGGGGCGGTGCCGGCCCACTCGCCGGCGAAGGCATTGGCCGCGGCCAGCGCGGTGTCGACGTCGCCGCGCGACGCTTCGCTCACCTGGCCGACGACGTCGCTCGACGCCGCCGGGTTGATCACATTGGCCGGCGCGCCGGCATCGACAGTACCTGCGACCAGCGGGCCGGCCACGTGCGCGCGCTGCTGCGCCAGGCCGTCCGCCAGCCGGGCCAGCACGTCTTCGTTCACCAGGTCCATGCCGGCCGAATTCTTGCGCTCGGCGCCGAACATGTCGAGCGGCAGCGCGATCGCCGGATGCGGCTGGCCGCCGCTGGCGCGCGCGACCTCGAACGGATCGGTGAGCAGGGTGTCGATGGCCACGTTCTCGTCGACGATCTGGTTCACGAACGAGGAGTTGGCGCCGTTTTCCAGCAGGCGCCGCACCAGGTAGGCCAGCAGGGTTTCGTGCGAACCGACCGGCGCATAGATGCGGCAGGCCTTATCGAGGTTCTTGCTGCCCACGACCTGGTCGTACAGGGTCTCGCCCATGCCGTGCAGGCACTGGAATTCGTAGTTGCTGACGTTGTCCTGCCTGGCCCAGGTATAAATCACCGACAGTGTGTGCGCGTTGTGGGTGGCGAACTGCGGATACAGCACGTCGGCGGCCGCCAGCAGCTTGCGCGCGCAAGTCAGGTAAGAGACGTCGGTATGCACCTTGCGCGTGTAGACCGGATAGCCGGGCATGCCATCGACCTGGGCGCGCTTGATCTCGGCGTCCCAATAGGCGCCCTTCACCAGGCGCACCATGAATTTGCGGCCGCTGCGCTTGGCCAGGTCGACCAGGTAGTCGATCACGAACGGGCAGCGTTTCTGGTAGGCCTGCACCACCAGGCCGATGCCTTCGAAGCCGGCCAGGTCGGGGTCAAAAGCGAGGGCCTCGAGCATGTCGAGCGAGATCTCGAGACGGTCGGCTTCCTCGGCGTCGATATTGATGCCGATGTTATAGCTCTTGGCCAGCAGGACCAGGCTGCGCACGCGCGGCAGCAGCTCGCCCATCACGCGCGCGTATTGCGCGCGGCTGTAGCGCGGATGCAGGGCCGACAGCTTGATCGAAATGCCCGGGCCGTCCTTGATGCCGCGGCCGTTCGAAGCCTTGCCGATCGCGTGGATGGCGGTTTCGTACGAGGCGTAGTAGTTCTTCGCATCGCTCTCGGTCAGCGCCGCTTCGCCCAGCATGTCGTAGGAGTAGCGGTAGCCGCGGGTTTCGTTGTCGCGGCTGTTCTTCAGGGCTTCGTCGATGGTCTGGCCGGTGACGAACTGGTTGCCCAGCATGCGCATCGCCATGTCGACGCCCTTGCGGATCAGCGGCTCGCCGCCCTTCGCGATCAGGCGCGTGAGCGCCGAACCGAGTCCCTGCTCGCTATTGGTGCCCACCAGCTTGCCGGTGATGAGCAGGCCCCAGGTAGCCGCATTGACGAACAGCGATGGCGATTCGCCCAGGTGCTTGCGCCAGTCGCCGCGGCTGATCTTGTCGGCGATCAGGCGATCGGCGGTCTCGCTATCCGGGATGCGCAGCAGCGCTTCGGCCAGGCACATCAGCGCCACGCCTTCTTCGGACGACAGCGAGAATTCGTGCATCAGCGCGTCCACGCCCGAGGCGCGGGCACGCTTTTCGCGCACCGCGGAGACCAGGCGATGCGCCAGCGGCTGGGCGTCGGCGCCGGGCGTGGCGCCTTGCGCCAGCAGCCACTGGACCGCTTCCGCCTCGTCGCGGCGGTAGGCGGCGGTGATGGCGGCGCGCAGGGGCGTTTGCTCGCGCCTGGTTTCAGCGTGGAGGGCGTCGAAAGGGACGAAGGTGGAGGCCGGGGAAGCAGCGATCTGCATGGCTATCTAGTCAAAAGAAAAATCACATCGAAGGGCACCGCGCAGCAAAAGCGCCGTCCTGCAAAAGGCAGTCGGCGCGGTTTTTATGTCGGTGGAAATGATTCGATTGTAGAAGGATTTCTTCTGGATTTATTCTGTTTTTAAACCAGACTAGCAATAGATAGTTTTTGATGCGACAATCTGACCGAATAATATTTACGGGAGACACCCGATGTTGGACAAGATCAGCAAGAAGATTCTAGCCGAACTGCAGAATGACGGCCGCATCAGCAACGTGGAACTCGCGGCGCGCGTCAACCTGTCGCCGGCGGCCTGCCTCGAGCGCGTGCGCAAGCTGCATGAATCGGGCTATATCATGGGCTATACGGCCCAGCTCAATCCGCAGCTGCTCGACGTGTCGCTGCTGGTCTTCATCGAGGTGGTGCTCGATCGTACCACTCCCGAGGTCTTCGATGCGTTCAAGCAGAGCGTGCAGATGATTCCCGAGGTGCTGGAATGCCATATGGTGGCGGGCGGCTTCGATTACCTCGTCAAGGCGCGCGTGAAGGACATGGCAGCCTACCGCGAATTCCTGGGCAAGACGCTGCTGCAGAAAGGTGTGCGCGAAACCCACACCTACGCCGTGATGGAAGAGGTCAAGAATACGACGAAGCTGCCGATCCGCTGAGCGCAGCGTCGTCTACAAGGTAAAACGGCCAGGCAATGCCTGGCCGTTTTGTTTCACGTGAAGCAATTTGCGCCGGCTGGCGCTGTCAGACGATCTTGCGCACGCCGGTCTTGGATGCGCTTTCCGCCATCGCTTCAAGGTTCTTGCGCAGCCAGCGGTGGGCCGGACTGCGGCCATCGCGCTCGTGCCACAGCATGTCCAGGTGGACCGCCGGCAGCTGCAATGGCAGCTCTTTCCAGATCAGCACATCGGTCATGCCGGTCGATACCATCAAGTGCTTCGGCAACACGGTGATGAGGTCCGAATTGGCTACCACCCTGCCCGCCGTGAAGAACTGGTTCACCGTCAACAGGATGCGGCGTTCGCGACCGAGCTGGGCCAGCGCCTCGTCGACCAGGCCGTGGGCGCGGCCCGAGAAGCTCACCAGCAAGTGGTTGGCTTTGCAATAGGTATCGAGATCGAGCTTTTCCTTGGCCAGCGGGTGGTCCTTGCGCATCACGCATACATACACGCCCGAATACAGGCGCTCGTGGCGGATCGGCGAGCCGGTTTCGTACGACAACTGGGCCGCGACACCGGGGAAGAAGCCCACCGCCAGGTCGATGTCGCCGCGCAGCAGCATCGGGCGCGGTTCGCGCGTGGTCAGCGGCACCATGCGAATGTTCACGCCCGGCGCTTCGCTTTCGATCGAGCGCATCAGCGACGGCAGCCACAGCGCGGCGGTCGCATCGGCCATCGCCATGCGGAAGGTGGCCTGCGCCTTGGAGACGTCGAAGGTTTCCGGCATTACCGCCGCTTCCAGCGCCGCCAGCGCCTGGCGCACGGCCGGCCACAGGGCTTCGGCGCGCGGGGTCGGCTTGACGCCATAGGCGGTGCGGATCAGGAGTTCGTCGCCCAGGCTTTCCCGTAGACGCTTGATCGCGTTCGACACCGCGGGTTGGGTCATGGCCAGGTGACCGGCGGCACGGGTGAGGTTTTGCTCGGTCATCACCGCGTCGAATACGCGCAGCAGATTCAAGTCAAGCGTCAGGAAGCTCATGAGATTCAGGAGAGATCTGTTGTGAATACAAATGTATGAGTACAAGTGTACCGCAAATCATTCACAAACAGTATAAGGGCCATCAGGGAACAAAATTAGATTTATATGTTGCGACGCACTATAGTTCTCAACAATAACAGAACGAGCCTATCATGTCTTCCGCCACCCTAGTCCAAGCCGCCGCTGCCGTGTCCTACGGCCAGGTGTTCAGCACCACCGTCTATCTTGCCTTGCTGGCTGGCTTCCTCCTGTTCTTCCGCCCATTGCTGGTCGGCATCGGCCGTGCGCTGTACCTGACGGTGCGTCCGCGCCGCAGCAAGGCCGAGATGGCCGCCCGCCGCGCGCTGGATGAAGCGCTGGCGCTCAAACGCAAGCTGGCCAGCCTGGACCCGGTCGACGCCGCCGAAGTGCGCGCCATGGGCATCCGCCACTGATTATCCCCGAACTCCTCCCCTGACGCGGTCTCCGGCAACGGACTCCGCGTTTTTTTTCGTCCCTGCCTGGTGTAAAACTATCCGGAAGTGTCGTCACGCCTGGTGACTTTGCGTTACCGGGCTTTTCTCGCCTCGTGAATTTAATAAAATTCACAAAGAGTCACTATGGGAGTCATGGAGATGAGGATTAGATCATATTTTATCGTATGGATGAGCGAAATTAGAGGATTTTTGGCGTATTTTGACCGGATATGGATGAGAGGCGAAGCTGATGAATTTTTAACTTATTATGTTTGAAGAGATGCGAATTAGAGAAAAATATAACCAAATTAGTAAGTAGATGGATGCGGTTCAACATAGTTCACATTCTTACTATGTATGAATATTACTTATGGTAATAATGCGGCCGAGCCAAAACGACAGACCAAAAAGCATGTAGGAGCGCAGACCAGGTCTGGACGTGTGGAGACGCCGCATGCCGGGCTAGCCGGGATGCAGTCAGGAAGATTCAAGCGGGAATAAAAAAGCCGGCTGAGGCGCCGGCTGGGAGGGGTGTTGAGTGGATCAGGCGACGGCCTTGCCTGCCGTCAGTCGTTCGTACTTGATGAGGAGTTCTTCGCGCGATTCGCGCCAGTCCGGGTTGAGTGGAATGCAGGCGACCGGGCATAGCTGCACGCACTGCGGCTCATCGAAGTGGCCGACGCATTCGGTGCATTTGTGCGGGTCGATCTGGTAATACTCTTCGCCCATCGAAATGGCATCGTTGGGGCATTCGGGTTCGCAGACGTCGCAGTTGATGCAATCGTCGGTAATCAGGAGGGCCATGATACTTCCAGTGGATCAGGCCTTCGGCGCTTGCGCCAGGCTGGCGATCTTCTTTTGCAGCCAGCGGTCGACCGAAGGAAAAACGAATTTGGACACGTCGCCGCCCAGCAGCGCGATCTCGCGCACGATGGTGCCCGAAATGAACTGGTACTGGTCGGACGGGGTCAGGAACATGGTTTCGACATCCGGCAACAGGTAGCGGTTCATGCCCGCCATCTGGAACTCGTATTCGAAATCGGATACCGCGCGCAGGCCGCGCACGATCACGCGGGCGTCGTGCTTGCGCACGAAGTCCTTGAGCAGGCCCGAGAAACTCTCGACCTGCACATTGGGGTAATGGCCAAGCACTTCGTTGGCGATATCCAGGCGTTCTTCGAGCGTGAAGAATGGACGCTTGTTGCGGCTATCGGCGACGCCGACCACCAGACGGTCGAACAGGCCGGATGCGCGACGTACCAAATCCTCGTGACCGCGGGTCAGCGGATCGAACGTACCTGGATAAACGGCTACAACCATTGCGGCTCCCCTCAAATATCACCCTGTTGGAACGCGCATTATGCCTGAAAACATGGCATTCGCCCCAGAGCGGGGCATGGTTTGCCCAATGGCTGTGCGGTTCTTACCGCCCTGGCAAGAGTCAGGCGCCTGTTTCCTGCAGCTTCAGCAAATGGTAGTAGACCATGCCCGCCTTGTCGGCGCGCACCGCTTCCCAGCCACGCAGCCATTCGGGAGCGTCGTCGCCCCCGGCCGGCAGCGGCGCCTCGGCTTCCGCGTACACCATGCCGCCTTCGGTCAGTAATGCCGCGCACAGCGGCAGGGTCTTGGCCAGCAAATCCTGCTGATACGGCGGATCGAGGAAGATCACGTCGAAACGCTGGCCGCGGGTGGCCAGGTCGCGCGCCAGGGTCAGGGCATCGGCGCGCAGGATGGTGACGTTGGCGGCCTTGAGCTTGTCGCGGTTGGCTTCCAGCTGGCGTACCGCCGGGCCGTGGTTGTCGGCCATGGTCACCGCCGCGGCGCCGCGGCTGGCCGCTTCGAAACCGAGCGCGCCGGAACCGGCATACAGGTCGAGCACGGTAGCCTGGTCCCAGTCGCCGCCAAGCTGGTGGTTGATCCAGTTGAACACGGTTTCGCGCACGCGGTCCGGCGTGGGGCGCAGGCCGAGGGCGTCGACTACCGGCAGCAGCATACGTTTCCAGGTACCGCCGATGATGCGCACCTGGTGCGGGGCCATGCGCGGCGCGCCATGGGGTTTGGCGGCGGCCTGGGGCCTTGATTTGATGGACTTTCTTTGCATGGGCGGCACTATAGCATGCAGGTTTGCGCGCTTGCCGGGGCCGCCCTTCCCACCTTATTTACCGGCCGCCAGCGCTTCGAAATCGTTGATCCAGCCCTGCATGCGCTCTTGCGCATGCGCCTTCTGCTGCGGCGTCGCCAGTCGCAGCGCGGTCAGGATGTATGTGGTCGTATGCTCGAGGCTGGCGTCATAGAAGGCCTTGCGCTCGGGCGACTCCATGCGCGTGAACAGCTCGCGCATCAAGCCCTGCACCCGGGCCGTGGTCTGTTCGCGGTTGAGCTTTTTCTGCTGCACTTCTTGCAGCAGCGCCAGAATGCGGCGCTGGCGGTACTGGCGTTCTTCGAGCCACTGCTGGTTGTCGAGCGGGCGCAGGTCGGACGCCCGCCGCAGGGCGGCTTCCTGCTCGCTGCTGAAGCGGCCGAACCACAGTTCCATCTGTTCCATCGATTTTTTATAACGCGCGCGCTGGCGCTTCTCGACGCTGCCGCTCATGAACTTGCGGCGGTATTCGTCGTTCTTGTCCTTGAATTTCTTGTCGATATGGGCGATTTGCGCCGGCGTGATCGACATGGCCAGCGTCGTCAGTTCCGGCACGGCGCGCTGGGCCAGGCGTTCGCCGCGCACGCGGATCTCGCGATAGGCCTGGACCAGGTCGGCCTGGCTCGGATTGCCAGCGACTTTCTTCTGGAACGTGCCGAGCAGCGCGGCATAATCGCGCAACTGGGTCTGGCGATGCCACTGGAATAATCCATTGATGTCGCGCTTGGCGATGTCGGCCTGTTGTCCTTCCAGGTCGACATAGGAGTTGATCCACCAGTACAGTAGGGTGTCGCCCTGGTTGTACGAGAAGCGAATGGTGCTGCAACCCGCCGCCAACGCCATCAGGGCGATGGCCAGCAGCGCTAGGGTGCGCCGGAACACGGTATCTCGCATGCTAGAATTTTTCATATTTTCAACTTTTTTGAGAACGGCTTATGAACGTTGTGATCCTCGCCGCCGGCATGGGCAAACGCATGCAATCCGCCCTGCCGAAAGTCCTGCATCCATTGGCTGGTAAGCCGTTGTTGCGCCACGTTATCGATACGGCCCGTGGCTTGAGTCCGCAGAAATTATGCGTGATTTACGGCCACGGAGGCGCAGCGGTGCCCGAGATGGTCGCCGCCCTGGCGCAAGAGACCGGCACCGCGATCGACACCGCGCTGCAGCAGCCGCAGCTCGGCACCGGCCATGCGGTGATGCAGGCCGTGCCGCAACTGGACGATGCCAGCGCCACCCTGGTGCTGTACGGCGACGTGCCGCTGACCACGGCCGATACCCTGCGCAGCCTGGTGGAAGCCGCCGGCAGCGACAAGCTGGGCATTCTTACCGTCGAGCAGGCCAATCCTTTCGGCCTGGGCCGTATCGTGCGCGAAAACGGCAAGATCGTGCGCATCGTCGAAGAAAAGGATGCCAGCGAGGCCGAGCGCGCCATCCGCGAAATCAATAGCGGCATCATGGCGATCCCGACCCGCCACCTCAAGAAGTGGCTGGCCGCGCTGTCCAACAACAATGCCCAGGGCGAGTACTACCTGACCGATATCGTGGCCCAGGCCGTGGCGGATGGCGTGCCGGTCGTCTCGGCCAGCCCGTCCGGCGAATGGGAAGTGGCTGGCGTCAACAGCAAGGTGCAGTTGGCCGAGCTCGAGCGCCGTCATCAGCTGAACATCGCCCATGCCCTGCTGGAAAAAGGCGTGACCTTGATGGATCCGGCGCGCATCGACGTGCGTGGAGAACTGATCTGCGGCCGCGATGTCGTGATCGACGTCGGTTGCGTGTTCGAAGGCCGGGTGGAACTGGCCGACGGTGTGAAGATCGGCGCCAATTGCGTGCTGGTCGGCGCCACGGTCGGCGCCGGGGCCAATATCAAGCCGTTCTGCCATATCGAAGACGCCGCGATCGGCGCCGCATCGCAGATCGGGCCGTATGCGCGCCTGCGTCCCGGCACCGAGCTGGGCGAGGATGTGCATGTGGGTAACTTCGTCGAGGTCAAGAACAGCACCGTGGCCGCGCACAGCAAGGCCAACCACCTGGCCTATATCGGCGACGCCACCATCGGTTCGCGCGTGAACATCGGCGCTGGGGTCATCACCTGCAACTACGATGGCGCCAATAAATTCCGCACCGTGATCGAAGACGAGGTCTTCGTCGGCAGCGACAGCCAACTGGTGGCGCCGGTGACGATCGGCAAGGGCGCTACCCTGGGCGCCGGCACCACGCTGACCAAGGATGCCCCGGCCGGCAAGCTGACCATCTCGCGGCCCAAGCAAATGACGATCGAAGGATGGACGCGGCCGGTGAAAGTGAAGAAGTAATCCACCGGCTATCGACAGGGTAATCACAGCAAGTGAACAGGATAAACACAGGGTTTTACCGTGCTTACCCCCTGTTCATCCACCTGGTCTTCCACAATATTATCCACAGGCCGCGGCCTGGGTTTCAGACGTCGACCCGGGTATCGAACTTGCTTCGGCGGGTCGAAAAATAGGCTTTCACGTTGCGCACATTGGCGTGCGACGTGAACAGCCGGTGCGCCAGCGCGTGATAGGCGGGCATGTCGGCGACCTGCACCACCAGCACGAAGTCCGGCCCCGGCGACACCCGGTAGCACTGCAGCACGGCCGCTTCCCTGGCGGCCAGCTGCTCGAATTCTTCCATCCGCTCGGCAGCCTGCACATCGAGCGTGATTTCGACGATGGCGCTCAAGCGGCTGCCGACCTTGTCGGGCGCCACGATCGCCACCTGGCGCTCGATGACGCCGCTTTCCGTCAGCTGCTTCATGCGGCGCAGGCAAGTCGGTGGCGATACATGCACAAGGGCCGCGAGTTCGGCGTTCGTATGCGATGCATCAGTTTGCAAAATGTTCAGGATGCGACGATCGAGGTCGTCGAGCGGCGGTAATTCGGTCATCGTCATGAAATATTCAATCGATTTTATTCATTATGTGAAACAGGATTTCTTGACTATCCTGATATGAAATAATCTAACAAATTTGGCTGCACACTGAAAGCTAATTTCATTAAGATTGCTCTACGATAAGACTCAACAGTTCCCTATTTGAGAGGTTAGCCATGTGCGGTATCGTCGGCGCAGTCGCCAAACGTAATATCACCCCAGTCCTGATCGAGGGCCTGAAACGGCTCGAATACCGTGGATATGACTCCTGCGGCGTCGCCGTCCACCTGGACGGCCGCCTGACCCGCTCGCGCTCCACCTCGCGCGTGGCCGATCTCGAATCGCAAGTCAAGGAAGCCAGCCTCGACGGCTTCACCGGCATCGCCCACACCCGCTGGGCCACCCACGGCGCCCCGGCGTCGCACAATGCCCACCCGCACTTCTCGCCCACCGAGGACAATGCGCGCATCGCACTTGTCCACAACGGCATCATCGAAAACCACGACGAACTGCGCGCCGAACTGACCGGCCTGGGCTACAAGTTCACGAGCCAGACCGACACCGAGGTCATCGCCCACCTGGTCGACCACATGTACACCGGCGACCTGTTCGAGACCGTGCAGCAGGCCGTCAAGCGTCTGCACGGCGCCTACGCGATCGCCGTGTTCTGCCGCGAAGAACCGCACCGCGTGATCGCCGCGCGCCAGGGCTCGCCGCTGATCGTCGGCGTCGGCAAGGACGAGAACTTCGTCGCCTCCGACGCGATGGCGCTGGCCGGCACCACCGACCAGATCATCTATCTCGAAGAAGGCGACGTGGTCGACCTGCAACTGGCGCGCTACTGGATCGTCGACGTCGACGGCCGCCCGGTCGAGCGCGAAGTGAAAACCGTGCACGCCCACACCGGCGCGGCCGAGCTCGGCCCATACCGCCATTACATGCAGAAAGAGATCTTCGAGCAGCCGCGCGTGATCGGCGACACCCTCGAAGGCGTGACCGGCGTGATGCCGGAACTGTTCGGCGACGGCGCCTATGCTGTGTTCAAGAAAATCGACCGCGTGCTGATCCTCGCTTGCGGCACCAGCTACTACGCCGGTCTCACCGCCAAGTATTGGATCGAGTCGGTGGCCAAGGTGCCGGTGAATGTCGAGATCGCCAGCGAATACCGCTACCGCGACAGCGTGCCGCATCCCGACACGTTGGTCGTGACCATCTCGCAAAGCGGCGAAACGGCCGACACCCTGGCCGCACTCAAGCATGCGCGCAGCCTGGGCATGGAACACACGCTGACCATCTGCAACGTCTCGACCAGCGCCATGGTGCGTGAATGCCAGCTGGCTTACATCACCCGCGCCGGCGTCGAAGTGGGCGTGGCGTCGACCAAGGCGTTCACCACCCAGCTGGCCGCGTTGTTCCTGTTGACGCTGACCCTGGCGCAAGTCAACGGCCGCCTGACCGATGCCGAGGAAACCGACCACCTCAAGATGATGCGCCACCTGCCGGTCGCGCTGTCGTCGGTGCTGGCGCTGGAGCCGCAGATCATTGCCTGGGCCGAGGAATTCGCGCGCAAGGAAAACGCCCTGTTCCTGGGCCGCGGCATCCACTATCCGATCGCGCTGGAAGGCGCGCTCAAGCTCAAGGAAATCTCGTATATCCACGCGGAGGCGTATCCGGCTGGTGAACTCAAGCATGGTCCGCTGGCGCTGGTGACTGAAGAGATGCCGGTGGTGACGATTGCGCCGAACGATGCGCTGCTCGAGAAGCTGAAGTCGAATATGCAGGAAGTTCGGGCGCGTGGCGGTCAGTTGTATGTGTTTGCGGACGTCGATTCGCGTATTACTTCAGGCGATGGGGTGCATGTGATTCGCTTGCCGGAGCACTATGGGCTGTTGTCGCCGATTCTGCACGTGGCGGCGCTGCAGTTGCTGGCTTATCACACGGCGCTGGCGCGTGGGACTGATGTGGATAAGCCGCGTAATCTGGCGAAGTCGGTGACGGTTGAGTAAGGCGTCAAGCGCTGCCTCAAGTTCCATGGCGCGTCCGGCATTCCTGAGGCCTTACGCAATAGACCTGATCGAACATTTATGAGTTCTCGCCGAACATCGACGCTGCGGGGCCACGAACTATTTCGGCCCCGTTGTCGCCGATTCTGCAGGTAAAGGTATGCCGGTCGGCACCCGCAACGGTTTTGGAATAGAACCGGTACATCTCGGATGGAGAGTCCACCTGGATGTCAAACGAGATCGACCGGATCTTGTGCTTCGATGCGAGCTGCGTCAGCCGGTTTTCGAGTTCGCCTTCTTCTTTGCTCTTGTTGAGCTCCTGAACTTCGGTGCTGAAGTATTTAATCAGGGCCTTTTCGAGGATGCGTCCTTCTTCATCGACCCGAACCTCATCGATCATCGAATTGGCAACAATGAAGTTGAAAGCGCTGCTCG
Source organism: Telluria beijingensis (assembly GCF_030770395.1). Classification (GTDB taxonomy): domain Bacteria; phylum Pseudomonadota; class Gammaproteobacteria; order Burkholderiales; family Burkholderiaceae_D; genus Telluria; species Telluria beijingensis. Next base: position 4,406,044 of record NZ_CP132480.1, read on the forward strand.
GTGTCCCTGCAATTGCCAGAACCTTGAAGAGATTGTAGAAGATAAAGAAGTCGTGCTCTGTACTGGAAACCTTGTACAGCATGTCTGTGAGACCACGGTGTTCGCGGTTGAGCGGACGATCATCGGGATTCTTGGTATAGCCGACATAATCGATTTCGGTGTCGATCCCAAATTCGATGCCGACCATGTCGAAATAATCGTGAACTGAATACGAGATCTTGTGACCCGGAGGATGGTGAAACGTGATGAAGCGGTCAGACACCTCGACTGGCGGCGTAATTCTTTTATCGCTTGCGTGATCACGCATCGTCGTCGTCGTTTTCAACAGCTTGCGTGACGCTCCCACTTCGACATAGAGGATCAGGTTCCTGCCGATCAAGGAATACCGGGGTTTTTTGGACGTGCAGAACCTGAGCTTGGTTCTAGAGGCAAGAAAATAGATGAACCGTTTATCCAGCTGGGTCTCGACTGTCTTCTTCAAACGCTTCAGGAAGTTTGCAATCTGCTGCTTCGTGTCGAAGCCTTCAGGCGGATGAACCAGCAGGTCGTACCAGAAATAGGTGGATTGGTCGATTTCGATATGCTAGCGCTTCTCCGCATCGGTATAGGCTGGCTGATTCCGCATGAAGTCAAAGATCCCCCGGGCCACTGCATCCTCCACTAGATATTTTGTAGATTTGCAACATTCCTTATCATAGCGGATGTTTGGAGGTCTTATCTCTATGTAGATCAGCCTGCCAAGGCTACCCGACAGCCTCACTGGTAAAGTCGCGCCCGCGCCTGTGAATTCCGGCCGAATTCTCTGCCATCAAGGCATGGTCAAGTCCAGACTAAGCCTGCTGACAAGAGCCCACGCAATCAGCCCCCAGCGCCAGCAGCGACAGCGTGAAGACCTGAGCATGACCACCCCGCCACCTGGGCGGCGGTAGCGACTCCGACCGCAAGGCTGGCGCCAATTGGCTCGCACCGATATTCGGCCCCCTGGATGCGCGACAGCTTGTCGTCTGCCCAGATGCGCAAGCCGCGATCGCCGCTCTGATCCTTGCACTGACCGATCCCGGCGACGTCATCCTGGCAGAGCCAACGACTTATCCCGGCCTGCGCGCCGCAGCGACCCAGTTCGGCCGCCGCATCGTTGCGGTGGGAGCAGACAAGCACGGCATGCTGCCCGCAATGCTCGAGCAAGCCTGCCGCCAGCACAAGCCCAAGCTGGTCTACCTCAATCCAACCTTGCACCGCCATCACCATCCCGGAACGCCGGCGTAGGAGCTCGCCAGCATCGCGCAGCGCTGCAATGTCCGCATCGTCGAGGACGATCCCTACTGGCTCCTTGCCGAGGCCCCGCCGCCGCCGATTGCCACGTTCGCCCCGCAACACGTGGCCTACATCTCGACCCTGTCGAAATGCCTGACACCAGGCTTGCGCGTCGCCTTCGTCCTCCTGCGCGACCCGCACGAACGCGAACGTTTCCTGGTCGCGCTCAGATCGTTTCGCTGATGGCCGCACCCCTGACGGCCGCCCTGGCTACCCAGTGGATCCTCGACGGTTCGGCCGGCCGATTGATGGAAGGCGTACGCACCGAGGCGCGCCTGCACCACCGGATGGCGCGGGATATCCTGGTGGGCCGCTACGGCGGCTCCGGTGACGGCCTGCACGTATGGCTCGAGCTGCCGGCCTACTGGAACTCCACGCAGCTTGCGCGCGCCGCCGACAGCGAAGGCATCGCAGTCACGCCGGCGGAGGCATTCGCCACAGGCGACGATTCCGTGAACGCAATCCGCATCTCCCTGGGCAGCATCAAGGACCGCGGCCGCTTGCAGGCCGGTCTTCAACGACTATCCCACCTGCTTGCGCGGCGGCCCGAGCCGTCCAGCATCGCCGTGGTTTAAACGATCGCGGATGCTCACCTCTAATGAGCAAATCATGCTGCCAATAGCAAAATCGATCAGTGACCGTACTGATCCGTATAGGTAACCTCTCCCCATCCAACGCACCCCGCTGCCAGGCCAGGTTCGCCGACCGCAATTGCCGCAGCGTAGCGTTCTTTCAAATCCATCGAATGGGGAGTGGCAGTGAAGTTCATACTAGTGATCGGATTCATGCTGATGAATGGCCTGGCCAATGCACACGCACAAGCCAGTCAAGACACCCCAGGCGCCGACCTGATCGTCCATAACGCCAAGATCTACACCGGCAACGCCGCCCAACCCGCCGCATCCGCCCTGGCCGTCAAGAACGGCCGCATCTACTCGGTCGGCACCGACGCCGAAATGCTGGCCCTGAAAACCGCCAGCACGAAAATCATCGACTCGCGCGGCCGCCGCCTGATCCCAGGCATCATCGACGCCCACACCCACATCCTCAACGAAGGCGGCTACAACTACACCTTGCGCTGGGACGGCGTGCCGACCTTGCGCCAGGCGCTGGCGATGCTGGGCGAACAAGCCAGGCGCACCCCGGAAGGCCACTGGGTCAAAGTGGTCGGCGGCTGGTCGCCCTACCAGTTCAAGGAAAACCGCTTCCCCACCATGGACGAACTGCGCAAGGCCGTTCCCAATCGCCCGTTCATCGTGCAGTACGCCTACAACCGCGCCTTCCTGAACCAGCAGGCGATGGATGCGCTGGGCGTGGGCACCGACAAGTTCCCGGTCTTGCCAGGCACCGAATTCGAAAAGGATGCGCAGGGCAAGAATACCGGTGTGATCATTGGTAACACGTTCCAGTACATCGCCATCGAGACCATGGTGCCGCAGCTGACGTTCGATGAAGAAGTAAGCTCGCTGGTCCAGACGGTCCACAGTCTCAACCGCGTCGGGGTCACGTCCATCGTCGATGCGGGCACGGGCTTCCGCGGCTATCCCAAGGCCCAGCGCACCGTGGACGCCCTCGCCCGCGACAACCGCCTCAACATCCGCATGCCCTTCATGGACATCCAGTTCGGCGAAGGCGCCGACTTCAATGTGGTCGATGCGCAGATCACCGCGATCACGAAGACGGCGCCGATCGGTCCCGGTCACAACCTGCACCCGCACCTGGCCCATGGCCATTCCTACCAGGGCGCCGGCGAACTGCTGTCGGTAGAGGTGCATGACCACGAAAACTTCGACCGTCCGGCGATCATCATCGAGCCGGCCAAGATGCACCAACTGGTGGAACGCGATATCTCCAAGCTGATCCAGCGGCGCATTCCGTTCCGCGAGCACATCAGCTACGACGAGAACATCACGCCCTTCCTCGATGCGCTTGAGAAGCAGAACGCGAAGACACCGATCGACGGCCTGCGCTGGAGCCTCGAGCACGCCGAGACCATCAGCCCCGCCAATATCGCCCGGGTGAAGGCGCTGGGCGGCGGCATCGCGCTGGACGCCAAGATGGCGATGCATGGCGATGGCTTCATCAAGACCCACGGCCGCGACAAGGCCTTGCTGACGCCGCGCCTGCGCGAGCTGGTCGACAGCGGCATCCCGCTGGCGATGACCACCGACGCCTTCCGCGCATCCTCGTTCAATCCGTGGATCGGCATCAGCTGGATGGTGTCCGGTAAGTCGGTCTCCGGCGCCGAAGTGCTGGCCAAGGACAACCGCCTGTCGCGCGCCGAAGCGCTGGGGCTGTTCACGCGCAAGGCGGCGTGGTTCATGAACACCGAAACCGAGATGGGCATGATCGCCCCCGGCCAGCTCGCCGACTTCGTGCTGCTGGACCGTGATTACTTTGCGGTGCCGGAATCGCAGATCGGCGCCATCTCGTCGGTCCTGACCGTCATGGATGGCCGCGTGGTGTACGGCGCCCAGGAGCACCAGGCGCTGTCGCCAACCTTGCCCGAGATCCTGCCCGCCTGGTCGCCGATCAAGCACTTCGGCGGCTACTATCAGGCCAGGTAGGGTAGGTGTGCGCGCAGCGTGGCTCGGCCTTCCCCTGCTATTGATGGCCGACGCCGCGCTGGCGCAGTTCAAGCCATTGCGCTTCGACGACGATTTCAGGGCCCAGCGCCAGGCGTGCATTGCGAACGACAGCGCCAGCGCGTGCTGGAAAGACCGCCCGCTCGCGGATGCTGTACGCCTGAGCATCGGCGGCGACCTGCGCCTGCGCTACGAGCACACCGGCAATCCGCGCTACGGGCTGGAACGCGAGGACCGATGGGGCGTGCTGATGCAGCGCGCTTCCATCTTCGCCGACCTGCGCCTGGGCGAACAGTGGCGCGGCTTCGCCCAGCTGTCCCGTTCCACCACCAACGGTCGCATCGCCGGCCCCTCGCCGGTGGACGAGAACCGGCTCGACCCCGGTAACCTGTTCGTCGAATGGCAATCAGACAGGGATGGCGCCGCCCGCGTCGGTATGCGGGTCGGCATCCAGGAACTGCAGTTCGGATCGGGACGCATGGTCGATGCCCGCGAAGGCCCCAACGTGCGGCGCAGCTTCGAGGCCGTGCGCGCCTATGCGACGGGCGGCGCCTGGCGCGTCGATGCCTTCGCCGCCGCGCCGCGCCAGAACCTGCCGGGTACCTTCGATGACGTCCAGTCGCCGACCCAGGCACTGCGCGGCGTCTACGCGACCCGCAGCGGCGGCCTCACCTCCTGGGACCTCTACGCGCTGCACTACGAAGACACCGTCGCCCGTTATGTGCAAGGCCAGGCGCACGAGCGGCGCTGGGCGCTCGGCACCCGCCTGTTCGGCAGCCGCGATGCCTGGGACTGGAACTGGGAATTCGCCGTGCAGGGCGGGCACTTCGGCCACGCCGACATCCGCGCCTGGTCGCTCGCCACCGATACGGGTTACACCTTCGCCGACGTCGCCGGCCGGCCGCGGGCGGGGCTGCTGCTCGCCGTCGCCAGCGGCGACAAGGATCCTGGCGACGACCGCCTCGGCACCCTCAATCCCTTTTACCCGCGCGGTAATTATTTTGGCGACGAGGCGACGCTCGGGCCACGCAACTTCTTCAATATCCACCCGGCGCTGACGATGCAGCTGGCGCCCGGCGTCCAGCTCAACGCCAGCCTCGATTTCTTCTGGCGCCACAGCACCCGCGATGGCGTGTATGCTCCCAACGGCATGCTGCTGCGTCCCGCCGGCGACAGCCGTGCGCGCTATGTGGCGACCATCGCCTCGCTCGGCGCCACCTGGACCCTGGCCCCCGGCTGGACGTCGACCGCGGTGGTCGCCTACGGAAAACCTGGCGCCTTTCTGCGCGAGACCGGCGCCGACGATGCGCTGAGCTTCGTCAGCGTCGGCGCGCAGTACCGGTTCTGATCAACAGTGATTGCATGACCATGTCGAACGCACCTGACCTTCCCGAGAACGTGGCAATGGTGAAAACCTCCAATCGCAGCTGGAACGGCGTGCAGGTCGAGCGCCACGAGTACACCTGCACCGGCAGGGTCCTGTTCCCGGTGGAGCGCGATGAAGCACTCACCTGGCTGGGCGCCCAGCTCGAAGAGGTCGGCAGCGACCACATCCAGGCCAGGCTGGCGCCCGACACCCCCAACCCGCACGACTACACGCCGCGGCCCCTGTACATCGCGCCGGCCGACATGGCGCTGTGGGCGCATTCCGCCGATGCCCGCTACCTCAGGTGCGCCACGTTCAGCTTCGACGCCAGGCTGCTCCAGGAACGGCTGGGGCTATCCGATGCCCTTGGCACGATCGACATCCCCCGCTTCGGCTTCGCCGACGACCGCGTGTGGACCCTGATCGGCTTGCTGACCGATGCGATCGACAACCCCGATCCCACCGCCCAGCTGTATGGCGACTCGCTCACCGCGGCGATCGCGGCCAGGCTGTTCGAGCGCCCCCGGCAGCCTAAGGGCAGCGAGGGCAAGCTGTCCCCGATCCAGCTCAGGGATGCGATGGGTTATCTCGAGGCCAGGATGCCGGCGCGGGTCGAGCTTGCGGCGCTGGCGGAACTGGCCGGCTTGTCGCAGTCGCATTACAGCCGCGCCTTCAAGGCATCGACCGGCATGGCGCCCTACCAGTGGCAGCTGCAGTCGCGTGTCGAACGCGCCAAGGACTTGCTGCTCAACACCAATGGCCGTCTGCAGGATGTGGCGGAAGCGACCGGCTTTGCCGACGCCGTGCACTTCGGCCGCACCTTCCGCAAGATCACCGGCGCCACGCCGGCCGCGTGGCGGGTCGACCGGCTCGGCTAGGGTCCGGGTTGCGCATCCGGCGACACAGCATTACCGGATGCGCAGCTAGATCGCGCTCGAGCGGGTAAGGATAATGGGCCGGATGCCGGCGTGGTCCTGGCGGCTTGACCACGAGGAGGAGTGACCGATGTCGAACACGCTCGAACTTCCCGACAACGTGGCGATGCTGACGACGTCCAGCCGTTGCTGGAACGGCGTGAACGTCGACCTGATCGAGTACACCTGCACCGGCCGGGTCCAGTTCCAGCTGAAGCGCCATGAGGGGACGACCCGGCTCGGCACCAAGCTCGAAGAGGTTGGCCGGGGCCATGCCGAACCCAGGTCGGCGCCCGACGTGCCGAATCCCCATCCCTACACGCCGCGGCCCATGTATGTCGCGCCGGCGGAGATGGAGCTGTGGGGCTATGCGGCGGATGCCCGCTACCTGAAGTGCGCGGCGATCAGCTTCGACGCCAGGCTGCTGCGCGAGCGCCTGGGCCTGTCCGGATCGCTGGAACCGGTCGACGTTCCCCGCCTGCGCTTCTCGGATGACCGCGTGTGGACATTGATTAATCTGCTGACCGACGCGATCGACGACGCCGATCCCGCGTCCCAGTTGTACGGCGATTCGCTGATCGCGGCGATTGCGGCCAGGCTGTTCGAGCGACCCAGGCAGGCCAAGGGCGGCCTGCGCGGGCTCTCGACGATCCAGCTCAGGGACGCGATCGCTTACCTCGAGGCGAACATGCCGGCGCGGGTGGAGCTCGCGGCACTGGCGGAACTGGCCGGCCTGTCGCAGTCGCACTACTGCCGCGCCTTCAAGGCCTCGACCGGGCTGGCGCCCTACCAGTGGCAGTTGCAGGCGCGCATCGAGCGCGCCAAGGGCCTGCTGTTGAATACCAACCGCTGCCTGGAGGAGGTCGCCGAAGCGACCGGCTTCGCCGACGCGGTGCACTTCGGCCGTACCTTCCGCAGGATGACCGGCGCGACCCCGGCCGCATGGCGGATGGACAGGCTGTCCTGAAACTATGCCTATTTACCGACAAAGTAAATGGCCCAACGTCCTGAGATTTATACGGATCATCTACAGTTCCGTGGCAAAATTTCTTTGAGGAACTAATTGTCGTATAGTGGTATCCATTGCCGTCACGCTCTCCAACCCGCGGCAATCGGCTGTTCCACACCGTGGTCAGTTCTGCATTCCTTCGGCTACGAGTTACTTCATGACATCCGACAATCCCGACCTGATGTACCGCCTGCTCGTCCAGGGCGTGGTCGACTACGCCATCTACATGCTCACGCCGGATGGCGTCGTCTCCAGCTGGAATGCCGGCGCCCAGCGCGCCAAAGGCTACACCGCCGACGAGATCGTCGGCCAGCACTACGCCCGCTTCTACCAGGACGACGACCGGCAAGCCGGCCTGCCCGCCAAGAACCTCGAGATCGCGACCCGCACCGGCCGCTTCGAAGACCAGGGCTGGCGCGTGCGCAGGGACGGCAGTGCTTTCTGGGCCCACGTCGTGATCGACGCCATCCGCGACGATGCCGGCGCCCTGCTCGGCTTCGCCAAGATCACCCGCGACTGCACCGAACAGCGCCAGGCCGAACTGGCCCAGCGCGAACAGGAACGGCGCTACCGCTACCTGATCCAGGGGGTGACCGATTACGCCATCTACATGCTCGACACCGACGGCCACGTGGTCAACTGGAATGCCGGCGCCGAGCGCGCCAAGGGCTACAAGGCGGCCGAGATCGTCGGCCAGCATTTCTCGGTGTTCTACACCGAACCGGATCGCCGGGCCGGCCTGCCGCGCCAGGCACTGGAAACGGCGCGCAGCGAGGCGCGTTTCGAGGCCGAGGGCTGGCGCCTGCGCAAGGACGGCACGCGCTTCTGGACCAGCGTCGTGATCGATGCCATCCGCGACGACGACGGCCAACTGATCGGCTTCGCCAAGATCACGCGCGACATCACCGAGCGCCATGAGCAGCAGCGCAAGCTGGTCGAGGCCAAGGACCTGGCCGAAGCCTACAGCCGCCAGATGGGCTCCCTGTCGCATTTCCTCGATTCGGTGATCGCCAACATCCCCGCCAGCGTGCTGGTGCTGGATGTCGCGTCGCGCACCATCCTGCTGGCGAACCAGCAGGCCCAGCGCCTGTTCGCCCAAGCCTATGTCGACCTGAAGGGCCTGGTGGCCGGCGATTGCCTGAGCCCGAGCGTGGCCGAGTACATCGCCTGCCAGGCGGAGACTTCGGCGCCGGCCAGGATCGGGTTCGGCGATGCCGTGCTGGTGCAGACCTCGGTCGGCCCGCGCAGCCTGCGCAGCCGCACGGTGCTGGGCAAGCAGCCCGACGGCGAAGGCGACTACGTCCTGATCATCACCGAGGACGTCACCGACGAGCTGGCCGCCTACGCCCAGATCCACCACATGGCCCAGCACGACGGCCTGACCAACCTGCCGAACCGTAACCTGTTCAACGAACGCCTGAAGGATGCCATCGCACACGGCGCGGACGACGGCTCGGGCGTGGGCATCCTGTGCCTCGACCTCGATAATTTCAAGAACATCAACGACGCCTTCGGCCACGGCTTCGGCGACAAGATCCTCCTGATGCTGGCCAGCCGCCTGCGCAAGACCCTGCGCGACCAGGACACGCTGGCCCGCCTCGGCGGCGACGAATTCGCCGTGGTGCTGCCGCGCGTAAAACGCCTGGAAGAAGCGCAGCAGGCGGCGCAGCGCCTGATCGAGGCGGTGGCGCCGGCCTTCTCGATCGACGGCCACAGCTTCGCGGTCGGCATCAGCATCGGCATCGCGCTGTCCACGCCCGCCGGCAACACGGCCGAGCAACTGCTGCAGTACGCGGACATGGCCCTGTACGAAGCCAAGCGCAACGGCCGCAATCGCCACGAGGTATTCCGTCCCGAGCTCGAAGCGGCGGCGCGCGTGCGGCGCCAGATCGAGATCGACCTGCGCCGCGCGCTGCACCGCGGCGAGCTGCAGATGCACTACCAGCCGATCATCGAAAAGGCCGGCAACCGCATCTCGGGCTACGAGGCCCTGATCCGCTGGCAGCATCCGGAGCGCGGTCCGATTTCTCCGATCGACTTCATCCCGATCGCCGAAGAAACCGGCCTGATCCACGAACTGGGCGCCCGCGCACTCAACCTGGCTTGCCAGGAAGCGGCGACCTGGAGCAATGGCGAGACGATCGCCGTCAACCTGTCGCCAATCCAGTTCAAGAGCAGCGAGCTGGTGAGCATGGTGGCGCTGGCGCTGGCCGATGCCGGCCTGGCGGCCGAGCGGCTGGAACTGGAAATCACCGAGTCGGTTTTGCTCGACAATAGCGACGGCAATATCCGCACGCTGAAGGCGCTGAAGAAGCTGGGCGTGCGCATCTCGCTCGACGATTTCGGCACCGGCTATTCGTCGCTGAGCTATCTGCGCTCCTTCCCCTTCGACAAGATCAAGATCGACAAATCGTTCGTGCAAGAGATCGGGGAAAGCCGCGAAGCTATGGCCATCATCCGCGCCATCACCGGCCTCTCCAGCAGCCTGCTGATCGAGACCACGGCCGAGGGCGTCGAGACCGAAGAGCAGTTGCGGCGCCTGATGGAAGAAGGCTGCTCGCACTTTCAGGGCTATCTGTTCGGCCGTCCCGAAGCGGCCGAGAACCGCGTCCAGCGGCTCGACCGGCAGATGACCGGACCGTAGGAGTGTGCGGTCTCCGTAATACTACTGAGGCCGCAACAGGTCGAATACTGAGACGGCCCTGTTTACGGTTCGAGGTCCGCGCAAGCCTGATTTGTTTGGGCTATACTCCGCCCAGTCCTCTATAGGACTTCCCGCTCAATGGACGCCAGGGATATCGACTGGCCTGCCTGACAATCCATGTCAGCGCGTCATATCCGTGTTGCCTGCAAGGCCGGCCTGGCTGTCATCCAGCTGGCCGTTGCCTTGCCTTCGCTATGCGTCGGTTGCCGAGTTTTGTTGCTGCCTTCACAGACCGCGACAGGTCCCGACAACCCGTTCCTTATCGGTGCTTCCAGACCGCCAGCAGGCGGTGTGGGACCGTTCCTTTACCGAGCCGTTGAACTTTTTAAATCTGATTGCATGCCAGGCCATCGCAAACATTTTTCAGGTGATACTCGTATGCGTACCTCGCTTCTAGTTGTCCTTTCTTGCTTCATCGTTGCATCCTGCAGCAAAGCACCCGCTCCTTCCAATGACAAGCCGGTCGATGTCGTCCTGATCGGCGCCGGCGTCATGAGCGCCACCCTCGGCACCATGCTCAAGGAACTGGATCCCAACCTCACTATCCAGATGTTCGAGCGCATGGATTCGGTCTCGGCCGAAAGCTCCGACGCGATGAACAATGCCGGCACCGGTCACTCCGGTTTCGCCGAGCTGAACTACACCCCCGAAATGCCGGACGGTACCATCGACACCAAGAAGGCGGTCGACATCAACGAACAGTTCGAAATCTCGAAGCAGTTCTGGGCCTACCAGGTGCAGAAGCAATACCTGGGCGCGCCGAACACCTTCATCAACAATGTGCCGCACATGGCCTTTGTCTGGGGTGACGACAACATCAACTACCTGCGCAAGCGCTACGACGCGCTGCAAAAGGAAAACCTCTTCAAGGGCATGCTGTACAGCGAAGACCACGAGACGATCCGCAAGTGGGCGCCGCTGGTCATGAACGGCCGCGACGCCAGCCAGAAAGTGGCCGCGACCCGCATGGACATCGGTACCGACGTCAACTACGGCACCCTGACCCGCAGCATGGTCACTCACCTGACCGGCACCCACGGCATGACCCTGAACCTGCGTAGCGAAGTGCAGGACATCAAGCGTGGCGAAAACGGCCTGTGGAACGTGACGGTCAAGAACCTGGCGGACAACAAGCTCAAGACCGTGAGCGCCAAATTCGTGTTCATCGGCGCCGGCGGCGGCGCGCTGCCGCTGCTGGAAAAGACCGGCATCCCCGAAGCCAAGGGCTACGGCGGCGTCCCGGTCGGCGGCCAGTGGCTGGTGACCACCAACCAGGCGCTGATCGACGCCCACCACGCCAAGGTGTACGGCAAGGCCTCGGTCGGTTCGCCGCCGATGTCGGTCCCGCACCTCGATACCCGCATCATCGACGGCAAGAAAGCCCTGCTGTTCGGACCGTTCGCGACCTTCTCGACCAAGTTCCTCAAGAACGGTTCGTGGATCGACCTGCCGGCCTCGATCGGCGCCGGCAACGTGCGTCCGATGGTGCAGGCCGGCATCGACAACATCCCGCTGACCAAGTACCTGGTCGAGCAGGTGATGAACTCGCAGGAAGACCGCGTGGCCACGCTGCGCGAGTACCTGCCGGAAGCGAAGATCGAAGACTGGGAACTGGTCAATGCCGGCCAGCGCGTCCAGATCGTCAAGGACGACCCGAAGAAGGGTGGCCTGCTGCAGTTCGGTACCGAAGTCGTTGCCTCGGCTGACGGCTCCGTCACTGCCCTGCTGGGTGCTTCGCCAGGCGCCTCGACCGCTGCGCCGATCATGCTGAAGGTGCTCAAGGCATCGGCCTTCCGCGACCAGCTGGAAACGCCGGCATGGCAAGCGAAGATGCATGAAATGATCCCGTCGTACGGCCGCAAGCTGAACGACGATCCGGCCTTCGCCAACCAGATCCGCCAGCAGAGCAGCGCCGCGCTGGGCCTGAAGGCGTTCACGCTGGATGTGCCGGCGGCGGGACAGGAGTAATCGGGTAAGGAATGACTGCGGCGCATACCGCCGAGTCAAGCTGCAAAACCACGTCGTCCCCGCGCAGGCGGGGACCCAAGTTTGCCAGCCTAGTGTCTACGTTTGACGTAGTGGCTGCGCAAGAGACTTGGGTCCCCGCCTCCGCGGGGACGACTTTTTTGCGCTAACTAATCGTTCTTATTTGCGCGCGCGCAAGCCTTCTAATTCGGCGCGCAGGTTGCCGCGTTCGGTGCGCGAGGTGTCGAGCTTGGTGCGCAATTCCTGGACTTCGGCCGCCAGGTTGTCGCGCTCGGTCGTGACGCCGACCAGCTCCATCTGCGCGCGCAGGCGCGCATCCGATTCGCTGGCGGTGGCCGCCACGTTGCGCTCGAGCTGCTGGCGCAGGTCGGCCAGCTGCGCATCCTTGCCGTCGATCGCCAATTGATCCTTGGCCTTGCCGACCAGGGCGTCGGCCGCGATCTGGCGCGCATTGCGCAATTCGGCCGTCAGGCGTTCGATTTCCTCGTTGCGCTCCTCGAGGATCAGCTGGGCCTGTTCGCGTGCGATGCGCGCATCCGTCAGTTCGGCGCTCAAGCCGTCGCGCTCGGCCTCCAGTTCGTTACTGGCCGCGAGCAGGGCGTCCATATCGCTCTCGGCGCGCGCCAGCGCGTCGCGCATGCCGGCGCCGGCATCCTGCGCATACTGCTGCGCCCAGCGGCCCAGCTCGGCGAGCAGCGCGGGCGGCATCTCGGCCCTGGGTGGTTCGACCGGCCTGGCGTGGTCGGCGCGCCAGGTGGCCAGGTGCTGGTGGATGGTCTTGGTCGAGCCGGCGCCGATCAGGCCGCGCACGGCCTCGATCGTCACCTGCTTCCCGTCGTTCTGCAGGGTGTCGGCTGCCCCGATGACGTCGCCTTCCGTCACGTCCAGGTGTGCCATATCCGTTTTCATACCGCGTCAGGATGTTCGTTGTTGGGTTGTCCATCATACGCTAGACGATGGTTTAGTTGCTCAAAAGCATCGCTCGATGGTGACCGAATGTCGCTAATTTGCCGCCATTCAGGCCGAAGCCGGCGCGGGCGATGTCATGTTGGCAAAATTCTCGTCCAGCCAGGCGTTCAGCGTGTCGCGGCCCGGCGGGTCGAGGTGCGGCAGCATCGCGGCATACCAGGCGCGTCCTTCTTCCTGGCCCAGCACGGCGTGGACGATGGGCAGGCTGTTCTGCAGGAAGATGCCGAACAGCGGCACCCGGCGCACGAACAGCACGGTGGGATCGGTGATGCCCAGGCCCGTATAGAGCGTGCGCAGTTCGTCGAGATACGGCATCGCCCGCGCCGCCTGGCCGGACTGGGTCAGGGTCGAGATGAAGCTGGTCACGATCTGCGTGTCCGGCATCTCGCGCGACGTGGCATTGCGTTCGCGCGCCCAGGCGATCCATTCTTCGCCCCGCGCCGTGTCGCCTGTCATCGCGCAGCTGCATCCGGTTTGCAGGGCATTGAAGACGCCCGGCTCTTCGTCGCACAATGCGCTCCAGTAGCGTTGCGCATCGGCCCAGCGGTCAAGGCGCGCGCTGGCCATCGCGCACAGGCGCAGCGCATCGATGCGCAACTGGTCCTGCGCCGCCATGGCATGCGGCGTGGCGCCGGCCAGCGCCTCTTCGAAGCGGCCGGCGACCAGGTGGTCGATGGCCGCGACCAGTTCCGGCGGATCGGCTGGTGTCGCGTCCTTGCCGTTGCCCGCGTCGGCAGTGGCTGGCGTGCAGTGCGCGATGAGCTGGTCGGCATCGGTGCCCGGCAGGCGCAGGTAGGCAATGACCGGGCGCGTGGTCTTCTTTTCTTTCTTCTCGCTGCGAGCGACCTGCACATTGTCGATCGAGACGAAGGGATCGCCTTCGCCGCGGTATAGCGTCAGCATGCTGTAGCGCGGGGGATCCTCGTCGCGGCAGTCCTCGAGGATCGAAAAGAGTTCGGCGGGCGCGGTTTCGAGCCGGTGCACGGCCACGTGGGGCTCGTCGATCCAGGCAAACCTGCGCGGCAGCTCGAAGGGCGTGGCCCAGGTATCCGTCAGTTCGCAGAACGGCTCTTCGGCGGCGGCGCGCGCCAGCGAACGGGACAGGCTAGTGAGCACGATGAATTCGACGATCCAGCCGGCAACCAGTACGCTGCCCTCGATCCGCATCCCCGCGATGCTGCGCACCTCGTTCTCCGCCAGCAGCACCGCGAAGCGCCACATGGCGTGGGGATCGCCGAGCAGGGAAGCAAAGCTGCCCGCGTCGGCAATGGCGAGCCAGGCGGCCCAGTGGGCATACCAGCCGGCGACGCCGATCGCCAGGCCCAGCCGCCCCATCCACAGGGGATTGCGCGCCTTCGCCAGTCGCGTCACCTGCCGCGCCGCCACGCCCATGACCGCCGCGAATGCGAACATGGCGAACCAGTCGAGCAGGACGAGCGGCGAGTGCAGCGTCAGCCAGGCATACAGCCAGGCCGGAATGACGACGAATAGCGAACAGGCCGCGGTCGCGACGATGGCCTGCGCGGGCAGGCGGCCCGACGGCATGTAATAGGGGGAACTCATGGGGCGTCCTCTTGTTGTTCAGGGCATCACCGCCAGCAATTCGAGCCTGAGCTCCTTCATGCCGGCCGGGATATAGATCGAGATCGACTGCGCCTTGATCATCCGCTCGTACATCGGCCCCTTGGCCTCGAGGATGAAATAGCAGGTATCTGGCCGCACCGGAATCGCCGCCGGCGGCTGCGGCGTGTACTGCAGGCGCACGCCGGGCAGCGCCGAGAGCACGAATTTCTCGACGTCGTCCGGGGCGCCGACCTTGAAGCGCAGCGGCGCCGCGTCGACCAGTTCCGCCGCCGGGACGTCGGCCGAGACGGCGATGTAGAAGGTGGTGTCGTCGTCGATCTTGCCGGAATCGAGCATGCCGATGTGGTAGCAGGGCCGCACCTCGTTGAGGGCGATGCCGAAGAACTTGGCCGAGATGACGGTGTCGAGCAGCTCGCGGATGAGCAGGTAGAGCCTGGCGAAGGCGGGGCCGGGATCGTGGTGCTGGTAGGCCGGCAGGTCGGACAGGGTCCAGCTCTTGGAAAAGGTCATCAGGCCGCCGGCCACGTCCAGCAGCGCCTCGAACAGGCGTTCGGGATGCAGCGCCGGGTGATGGAAATGGTGCGACAGCGTCGCATAGGCCGAACTGGCCGTGTGCAGCAGCCAGAACGAGGACATGTCGCCCGAGCGGAACTCGATCACGTTGCGGGTCGGTTCGCGGTGGTGGCCGTACAGCGCGCCGACCTTGGCCTGCAGCGCGTCGAGCAGACGCCGCAGTTGCTGGAACAGCGCCGGCGCCGCGCCCAGCGAGAGCGCCGGCGCCACCAGCGCCGGATCGATCTCGAAGCCGCCGGTGCTGCACCTGCGCACCCGCAGCAGCGGAAAGTGGATGTAGGCGTCGCGCGGCTCGAATTCGGACACCAGCCGCAGCGCGCGCTTCAGGTAGGCCAGCTGCACCGGCGCCGCCTGGGTGTACAGGTCCGGCGTTTCCGCGTTGGCCTGCACGAAGCGGGCATTGTCGATGGGCTGGCCCGGCTGCGCGAAGTTGCCGTTGAACGGCTTCAGGCCGGGCAGCGCCGCGGAATAGGTCACGGCCTGCGTCGATTGCGGCAGCTGGTTCAGGTCGATGGTGCCGGGCAGCTCGTCGACGCCGGGCGCCTCGATCAGCTCGCCGTCCTGGAAGCGCAGCGCCAGGGACAGCACGCGCAGCATGCCGCTGGCCAGCGCCTCGCGGTCGATCTCGAGCAGCTCGACCCCCCATGCATACGGATGCGCCGCCTTGACGCCCTTGTACAGGCAATGCTCGTGGTAGGCGTCCTGGCGCTGGAAATGCTGCGGGCGTAACAGCAGGCCTTCGCCCCACAGAACTTTGCTGGTCATCGCTGTTTTCCCTCACGTAGTTCTTTGCGAAAGGAAACGATAACGACGAGATGCTGTTACGCATGTGAACTTGATCAAAGGTTGGTGCCGAACACCGTGGCAACATGCGATTGGTTTTCGATATGCAACAGCAGCTTGTGCCAAAAAGGGGGCTCGATGAAAGGATTCACGCCGGACCTGTTCGACCGCCTGCTCGGCCAGCCGCAGCGCAACGGCGTGGTGGTCGCGCGCCTGAACGTCGAGGAACTCAAGGATGCGGTGGCGCGCGACCTCGAAGCGCTGCTCAACACGCGTTCGACCATCCAGGACGGCGCGCTGGTCGGCTTTCCCGAGTGCGCCACGTCGATGGTCGGCTACGGGCTGTGCGATATCGCCGACCGCTCGCTGTCCAGCCCCCAGGACCGCGCCCATATCTGCAGCTGCATCGAAAACGCCATCGAACGCCACGAACCGCGCCTGCAGAACGTCAAGGCCCGGCTCGACATGCGCGACGGCTCGGCCGCGCCCACCGTCAACCGCCTCGACTTCTCGATCACGGCGGTGCTGGTGGCGAGCGTGTCGCAGGAGCCGGTGAATTTCGACGCCGTGCTGCAGCCGTCCACGCTCCAGTACAGCATCCGCAAGGCCGGCCGCGCCAGCGCCGCCGCCGCGGCCGCAACCGCGGGAGCCTGAATTGGACCACCTGCTGCCCTATTACGAAAGCGAACTGGCCTACCTGCGGCGCAACCTGCGCGAATTCGCCGAGCGCTATCCGCGCATCGCCGGCCGCCTGTTGATCAGCGGCGAGGTGTGCGAAGACCCGCATACCGAACGCATGATCGAGTCGTTCGCCTTCCTCAATGCGCGCATCGCCAAGCGCCTGGACGACGATTATCCCGAGTTCACCGAGGCGCTGTTCGACGTGCTGTACCCGCACTACCTGCGCCCGTTTCCCTCGTGCTCGATCGCGCACCTGGACCTCGCCACCGCCGCCAAGCAGCAGACCACGGTGGCCACCATCCCGCGCGGCACCAAGCTCACCACGCGGCCGGTGCGCGGCCAGGCCTGCATCTTCCGCACCGTGTATCCGGTCGCGGTGGCGCCGTTGACGCTTGGCCGCGCCGTCTTTTCGCCGATCATCCATGCGCCGGACGCGGCGCGCCTGCCGGCCGGCGCCACCTCGAGCATCAGCCTGTCCCTGGCCGTCACCTGCGAAGGCGGCGGCCTCGATGCCATCGACCTGCCCGCGCTACGGCTGTTCATCGACGGCGAGCCCTCGTTCTGCGCGGCCCTGCGCGACGCGCTGCTGGCGCGCACGGTCGCGGCCTATGTCCAGGTCGACGGCGGCCACTGGACCCTGCTGCCGGCGCTGCCGGTGCGCGGCGCCGGCTTCGACGAAGGCGATGCGCTGATCGACTTCCCGGCGCGCTCCCACACCGCCTACCGGCTGCTGACCGAATACTTCTGCTTCCCCGAGAAATTCAACTTCGTCGACCTCGACCTGGCGCTGCTCGCGCGCGCCGTGCCGACCGGCACGCGCAAGCTGACCGTGCACCTGGCCCTGGGCGGCATCCGCAGCGACTCGAACCTGGCGCGCATGCTGGGCACGCTGTCGACCAATAACCTGGTGGCCGGCTGCACGCCGGTGATCAACCTGTTCGCCCAGCGCGGCGAACCGATCCGCCTGACCCATGCCACGGCCAGCTATCCGGTGCTGGCCGATGCGCGCCGCGCCTATGCCTACGAGGTCCATGCGATCGACGAGGTCAACCTGGTGCGCGAGACCCCGCAGGGCGAGACGATCGTCAAGTTCCAGCCCTTCTATTCGCTCAAGCATGCGCAGTCGCCCGAGCAGAACGGCCATTACTGGGCCATGCGCCGCGACGATGCGATGATCGAGCGCAGCCCCGGCTTCGAGACCCAGATCTCGATCGTCGACATCGACTTCGACCCGGCCGACGTCGAGACCACCACCCTCAACCTCGAGCTGACCTGCACCAACCGCGACCTGCCGCTGCTACTGAGCTACGGCCAGCCGGGCGGCGACCTGTTCCTTGAAGGCGGCTGCGGCGTGCGCGAAATCTCCTTCCTGCGCAAACCCACCCCTACCTGGCGCTTCGCGCGCGGCCGCAGCGCGCACTGGCGCCTGATCTCCCTGCTGTCGCTCAACCACCTGTCGCTGGCCGGCGGCGGCGTCGACGCCTTCCGCGAGATGCTGGCGCTGCACGACCTGCCGCGCTCCGCATCGTCCACGCGCCAGGTCGGCGGCATCATGGCGATCTCCTATACACCCACCAGCGCCTGGCTGGCGGGGAATCCCTTCAATTGCCTGGTGCGCGGGATCGAGGTCAGGCTCGGCGTCGACGAGGAGGCCTTCGTCGGCAGCGGCATCCATGCCTTCGCCCAGATCGTCGAGCGCTTCCTGGCGCTGTACGTGCACGCCAACAGCTTCACCCAGCTGGTGATCGTGTCCCACCAATCCGGAGAGGAGCTGCTGCGATGCGCGCCCAGAAGCGGCGAACTGAGTCTCCTGTAATCGAGCGCCTGCTGCACGAGCCGTGGCGCTTCGAGTTCTTCCAGGCGGTGCGCATGCTCGAGCTGTGGCTCAAGCGCCGCGGCCGCCCCGCCCACGGCCTGGTGGCCGACATGCTGCGCTTTCGCAACTCGATCTCCCTCGGCTTCCCGGCCAGCCAGCTGGAGGCCATCGAACCCGAGCTGCGCGACCTCGAGATCGGCATGCCCTTCGAGCTGCCGGTCGACGCCGCCGCGCTGGGCGATGCGCTCGAGCAGGGGACCTTGCGCCGCGTGCACCTGACGCCCGCTTTCATGGGCCTGCTGGGCGGCCATGGCGTGCTGCCGGCCCACTACACCGAGCGCATCGCCGAACACCAGGCGCGCTACAAGAACGAGGACGAAGACCAGGGCCCGCGCGCCTTCCTGGATGCCTTCTCGAACCGCTCGCTGGCGCTGTTCTACGAAGCCTGGCGCAAGTACCGGCTGCCGTTCAAGTACCAGCTCGATGGCCAGGATGCCTTCCTGCCGCTGCTGCTGTCACTGGCCGGCCTGGGCGACGCCGCGCTGCGCCGGCGCCTGGATGGCGCCGACGATGGCGCGGTGCTGGACGAGTCGATCGCCTATTTCGCGGCCGCGGTGCGGCACCGGCCGGTGTCCGCCGTGCAGATGGCGCGGGTGCTGTCGGAATACTTCGGCGAGCAGGTCGAGGCCGAGCAGTTCGTCGGTTCCTGGTACGACGTGCCCCTGGCCCAGCAGACCGTGCTGGGCCAGGACAGCGCCGTCCTCGGCACGCGCGCGATCGCCGGCGCGCGCGTCTGGCAGCGCAGCCTGCGCCTGCGCCTGGTGGTGGGGCCGCTGGCGCATGCCGGCTTCCAGGGCTTCTTGCCGGGCGGCCTGGCGGCGCGCGCCCTCAAGAGCGTGCTGGCGCTGTTCACCGGCGTCGCGCTCGAGTACGAAGTCGAAGTGGTCCTGCGCGCCGCCGACGTCCACAACACCACGCTCGACGAGCTGCACCCCGGCCGCCTCGGCTGGGACGCCTTCCTGGTGCTGGACTCCCCGCCGGGCGACCGCCACGACGTGCGCTACGACCTGCACGCGGCCGGCCACGACGCTTGAACCGAACGCACCCGCCGGCGCGCGATGGCGTATGCTGACGATGTCAGGCTTCGCGCCTCAATGAACGGGAATGGTGATGAGCGAACGTATCATCTCGGCGATCAAGCTGGGCGGCCAGCAGCTGGCGGCCGTGGTCACGCTGCCGGGGCCGGAACGCTACGAGTATTTCATCAAGCGCGTGGCCGACGCGCGCGAGGTCTGGGGCCTGTACCAGGACGGCTGGGCATTGGCCAAGACCGACGACGGCACCCTGGTGTTTCCGATGTGGCCGGCGAGCGACTATGCCAGCCTGTGCGCCGAGTTCGAATGGGACGGCTATGACGCCCAGGCCTTCTCGCTCGAAGAGCTGATCGACGAGCTGCTGCCGCAGCTCGAAGAAGACAGCGTCCTGCCCGGCGTGTTCTATACCCCGGGCGACAAGGGCATCACGCCCAGCGTGGTGCAGCTGATCGGCGACCTGGAGGACGAACTGCGCAGGACCTGATCGCGCATGTCATATCCGTGTCAATAACTCCTCGACCACCGCCAGCTGCACCGGCTTGGTCAGGTGATGGTCGAAGCCAGCCTCGCTCGAGCGCTGGCGGTCGCTCTCGGCGCCCCAGCCGGTCAGGGCCACCAGCACGGTCTCCTCCAGCCCGGCCATCGACCGCATGGCGCGCGCCGTGTCGTAGCCGCTCATGCCCGGCATGCCGATGTCGAGGAACACGACGCGCGGCCGGAAATCGCGCGCAGCCTCCAGCGCCTGCTGGCCGTCGTGCGCCACCCGGGTGACGTAGCCCGAGGATTCCAGGATCATGGACAGCGTCACCGCCGCGTCCACATTGTCGTCCACCACCAATACCTTCAGGCCGGCGCCGCCGTCCACGGCCAGCGCCTGCGCCATGGGCTGCTGCGCGGCGCCGCCGTCGGCCAGCTCCGCCAGCGGCAGGCGCACCGTGAACACGCTGCCCGCATTCGTCCCGCCGCTTTCGGCGCTCACGCTTCCGCCATGCATCTCGACCAGGCGCCGCACCAGCGACAGGCCGATGCCGAGCCCGCCCTGCGAGCGGTCGACGGTGCGCCCGATCTGGCTGAACATTTCGAACACGCCGGCCAGCGCATCGGCGGCGATCCCGACCCCGGTGTCGCTGACGGCGATCACTGCGTCCTCCCGTTCACGGCGCACCGACAGCCGGATCCGGCCGCGCGCCGGGGTGTACTTGGCGGCGTTGTTGAGCAGGTTGGCCACCACCTGCGCGATGCGGGTGGCATCGGCATCCACCACCAGCGGCAGGTCGGGCAGGTCGACGTCCAGCGCGTGCTGGCCGGCCTCGATCAGCGGCAGGCTGGTCTCGACCGCGCTGGCCAGGATCGTGCGCAGGTCGGCGCGCTGGCGCTTGAGTTCGAGCTTGCCGCCGCTGATGCGGGCCACATCGAGCAGGTCGTCGATCAGGTGCACCATGTGGCCGACCTGGCGCTCCATCATCTCCCTGACCCTGGCCAACGCCGCCGGATTGTCGCCGCCCAGGCGCATCACCGACAGGCCGTTGCGGATCGGCGCCAGCGGATTGCGCAGCTCGTGCGCCAGCGTGGCCAGGAACTCGGTCTTGCGGCGGTCGGACTCGGCCAGGTCGTCGGCCAGCCTTCGCAGTTCTTCTTCCGAGCGCCTGCGCGCCGAGATGTCGGAAAACAGCAGCGCCACCTTGCGGCTGTCCGGGCCGCCGATACGGTTCGCGTAGACGTCGAACCAGCGGCCCATGGCCGGGGCCTCGTTCTCGAAGCGCGCCGGCTCGCCCGTGAGCGCCACCCGGCCATAGGTCTCGAACCAGAAATCGTCCAGGTCGGGAAGCATCTCGCGCGCGGTGCGGCCCACCGCGTCGACCAGGCCGGTGTGGCGCTCGAACATCGGGTTCATCTCCAGGAAACGGTAGTCGACCGGCTGGCCTGCCGCGTCGAAGATCATCTCGAAGATGCAGAAGCCCTGGTCGACCGACTCGAACAGGGTGCGGTAGCGTTCCTCGCTGGCGCGCAGCCGTTCCTGGACCAGCCTGCTCTCGGTGGTGTCGAGGACGATCGCGACCAGGCCTTCGAATTCGCCGTCCGGCCCGCGCAGGGCGTTGACGCTGCTGGTGGCCGACAGCAGCGAACCGTCCTTGCGCAGGTAATACTTGTCGAGCGCGATGCCGTTGGCGCCGGCCTTCAGGCGCTCGAGCGCGTCCAGGGTCTCCGCGCGCGACTGCGGGGCGGTGACGGCGGCCACGCTCATCCCGAGCAGCTCGGCCTCGCTGCGGCCTACCATTTCGCAATACTTCTGGTTGGCCAGCACGATGCGGCCCTCGGTGTCGATCTGGACCACGCCGGTGGCGGCCTGGCTGACGATCTTCTCGAAGCGCTCGCGGCTGGCGTGCAGTGCGCGCTCGGCCTCCTTGCGTTCGGTATCGAGCCGCACCTGCTCGGTGACGTCGTGCGAGATCGCCAGCAGCCGCGTTGCCTTGTTGTCGTCGGCCGCGGTGAGCGAGACCATCACGTCCCACCATTTCGGGGTGCCCTTGGCGGTCGGGCAGGCGGCGCTGAACGAGCCGGTGCGGCCGGCGCGCGCCGCATCCAGCGCCGCTTCGACGGCGGCGTGCGAGGCCTGCGGCCAGAACGAGATCCATGGTTTGCCGCGCACGGCGCCGACATCGTCGATTTCCATGGCGCGGCTGCCACCGCAGTTTATTTCCAGTATCGCGCCATCGATGTCGAGCAGTTTCACGCATTGGGGAAGAGCGTCGAACAGTGACCATCTCAAGGTGATGTTGTCCTGTCGCGGCATGGTGTCGCGGTTGTGCTGCATCGGTATCTTTCATGGCGCGCCGCCATGGTTGGAACGCGCTCATTATGGTTTCTGGATAAGGCTGTACCTATACCATAACCCCGGTGCGCCAGGGGCGCTTGTCCAGCGGTTGTACAGGTCTTGGGCCCCCCGATGTCATCAAACTGTGATCAGACTGTCACAGAGTCGTCATGTTGCCTTACTACTATTCAGTGGCTTTCCTTTCCCCTAACTAGAAACAGGAACCACTTCCGTGAACAAGCCGACCGATTTCGCCCGCATCCCTGCCGACCATGACGACATCGATTCGAACGCCTCGTCGAACGAACACTTCAGCGACGTCCTCCAGAAACGCCTGAGCCGCCGCAGCATGCTGCGCGGCGGCGCCGCGACGGCTGCGACCGCCCTGCTCGGCAGCTTCGGCCTGGCCGGCTGCGGCGGTTCGGACGACGATCCTGTCACCCCACCGACCACCCCGCCGCCGACCGGCACCAATCCGCCGCCGCCGGTCGAGAAGCTGCTCGCCTTCACCGCCGTCGGCAAGAGCCTGGCCGATACCGTGGTGGTCCCGGCCGGCTATACCGCGACCGTCCTGTACGCGCTGGGCGACCCGATCAGCAACACCACCGCAGCCTACAAGAACGACGGCACCGATACCGATTTCGAGAACCGCGCCGGCGACCACCACGACGGCATGGAATTCTTCTCGCTGTCCGACACCGGCGGCGTCTCGACCACCGGCGCCACCCGCGGCCTGCTGGCGATGAACCACGAAGCCACCACCAACGAAGGCCTGCCGTCGTACTTCGTGCACGCCAACGGCGGCACCAACTCGCTGCCGCGCCCGGCCCTCGAGGTCGATAAAGAGATGGCGCTGCACGGCCTGTCGATCGTCGAAGTCCGCACCAACAACGGCAAGTGGGAATACCTGCAGAACTCGAACTTCAACCGCCGCGTGCACCAGCAGACCGAAGTCCAGATCTCGGGCCCGGTGCGCGGCAACGCCCTGGTCAAGACCAAGTATTCGCCGGACGGCACCAAGTTCCGCGGCACCATCAACAACTGCGGCACCGGCCGCACCCCGTGGAACACCTATCTGTCGGGCGAGGAAAACTGGGCCGGCTACTTCACCCGTTCGAGCACCGACAATGCCGCGCGCGGCGACAAGAGCGTGGCCTCGCTCAACCGCTACGGCCTGTCGCAGGGCGCGGCGTCGCGCCACGGCTGGGAAACCGGCGGCGCGGACGACAAGTACCAGCGCTGGAACATCAGCAAGATCGGCACCTCGCTTGATGGCACCGACGACTACCGCAATGAACTGAACGGCGAAGGCTACATCATCGAGATGGACGCCTACGACAAGACCCGTCCGCTCAAGAAGCGCACCGCGCTGGGCCGCTTCGCCCACGAAAGCGCCTCGTTCGGCCGCCTGACCGCCGGCCAGCCGCTGGCCGTCTACATGGGCGACGACTCGCGCGGCGAGTACATCTATAAATTCGTGTCGACCGCCCCGTGGAACCCGGCAGACGCCGTTGCCGCCGACCGCATCGCCACCGGCGACAAATACCTCGACAGTGGCAAGCTGTACGTGGCCAGGTTCAACGCCGACGGCAAGGGCCAGTGGATCGAGCTGTCGCTGTCCAACGCCGCCATCGCGGCCTACGCCAACTACAAGTTCGCCGACCAGGCCGACGTGCTGGTCAACGCCCGCCTGGCCGCCGACGCCGTCGGCGCGACCAAGATGGACCGTCCGGAATGGTGCGCGGTGAACCCGGCCAACGGCGAGATCTACTACACGCTGACCAACAACAGCAACCGCCGCGTCGAGCCGAGCAGCTCGAGCCAGGTCGCGCCGGACGCCGCCAACCCGCGTTCGTACACCGACATGAAGGGTTCCACCGCCCAACTGGGCAACTCGAACGGTCATATCATCCGCGTGCGTGAAGATGCCGCCGGTTCGACCGCGACCACCTTCGCCTGGGACGTCTACCTGTTCGGCGCCGAAGCGGCCGCCGATGCCGGCCGCATCAACCTGTCGGGCCTGACCAACGACCAGGACTTCTCGAGCCCGGACGGCCTGGCATTCAGCCAGTCGACCGGCATCTGCTGGTTCCAGACCGACGATGGCGCCTACACCGACGTCACCAACTGCATGATGGTGGCCGGCCTGCCGGGCAAGGTGGGCGACGGCAAGAAGGTCACCCTGAGCTATCCGAAGACCGATGGCTCGACCCTGAACGTCGACACCTTCGTGGGCAAGGCCGCCAGCGCCGACACGCTCAAGCGCTTCCTGGTCGGACCGGTCGGCTGCGAACTGACCGGCATCACCGAGACCCCGGACGGCAAGGCGCTGTTCGTCAACATCCAGCACCCGGGCGAGACCACCGCCGCCGCGAACATCGGCGACGCGACCAAGTACACCAGCCAGTGGCCGGCGAATGCGGGCTACGGCGCCGGCAAGCGTCCACGCTCGGCGACCCTGGTCATCACGAAAAACGACGGCGGCCGTATCGGTTCGTAACAAGGTAACGTCGTCCTGGCCGTGAGGCCCGAGCGGGCCGGTTGCGCGAGCAGCCGGCCCGCTCCTTTTATGGCGCGCAAGACGGATGACGGCCGGACGTGTCAGCATCGAACGGATCGTCCACACACGGGAGCCTGCCATGCCAGCCTTGCCACTCGCGACCTACCTGCGCCTGGCGCGCGCCAGCGCCATCTACGACGTGGTGCAGATCCTGCCCTTCGCCACGCCCTGGACCTTCGCCCTGCTGATCGACGGCCTGTCGATCGTGAACGTGTGGCTGGGCGGCGCGCCGCTGCCGCCGTTCGCACCGCTGCACCTGCTGCTGTCGACGCTCCTTGGCACCCTGGTGCTGCTGTGGTGCGCCGTGCGCCTGAAGGAACCCAGCCTGCGCCTGGGCCGCTTCGATGGCGCCGGCCGCCTGCTGTTCGCGTCCTGGATCGCCTGGGCGATGCTGGAGGCCGACCTGCCGGTGCTGTGGCTGTTCCTCGTCCCCGAACTGTTCTGGGGCGTGGCGCAGTGGTGGCCGGTCGCTCAGGCCAGCGGCAGCAGCACGCCGCGCGCCGCCTTCACCAGCGCCGCCCCCATGCGCTCCAGCCGCGGCGGCTGAATGCGCCACGCGTGCCAGTACAGCGGCACGTCCTGGCACAGGGCCGGGGCCAGGTCCACCAGTTCGCCATTCGCGAGGAAGGCGCCGCACTGCTCCTCGGGCAGCATGCCGTAGCCCATGCCGTGCCGCACCGCGTGCACGAAGGGATCGCTGGCCGGCACATAGTGAAAAGGATAGGCGCCGTCGGGCAGGCCGAAGTGGGTGAGCAGGAACGACGACTGCATCGCGTCCTTGCGGTCGAACACCATCAATGGCGCGCGCTGGGCCGCGGCGCGCGTCATCCCGTCCGGGAACCAGCGCCGGGCGAAGGCGGGCGAAGCCACCATCCGGTAGCGCATCACGCCGAGCGGGCTGGCGCTGCAGCCGCGCATCGGTTCCGTCTCGCCCGAGATGCAGGCCACGGCGTGGCCGCCTTCGAGCAGCGCGAAGGTATGGCCCTGGTTGTCGAGGACGAATTCAACCAGCAGGCCTTCCGCATCCAGGATCGGCGCCAGCACCGGCAGCAGCCAGGTGGCCAGGGTGTCGTTGTTGACGGCCAGGGTGACCCGCGCCGGGCCAGGGTCGTCCTTCATCGCGGCCAGGAATTCCGATTCGAGCAGCGTCGAACGGCGCAGGTATTGCAGCAGTCGGCTGCCTGCCGTCGTCGGGCGGCAGGGACGGCTGCGCACCAGCAGCGGCGTGCCCAGGTCCTGCTCGAGCGCCGCGATGCGCTGCGAGATCGCCGACGGCGTGACCTTGAGCTGGACGGCGGCCGCCTCCAGGCTGCCGCAATCGATGGCGGCCAGGAAGGCGGCGCTACGGCGCGGATCGAGTGTCATTGGATTAGCGTTTCTTAAGTAAGCTGAATAATCATGAATATAATTGAAGTCATTACGTGAGGCTGGAATAGTGGCGGCTTTCCCAAGGAGCTTGCCATGTTCTCGCATCAGGTTTATCTACAGGGGCTGGTGCTTGGCGCCGGCCTGATCATGGGCATCGGCGCCCAGAACGCCCATGTGCTGCGCACGGCGGTGCGTGGCCGCCACGTGCTGCCGACGGTCGCCACCTGCATCGTGGTCGATGTGATCCTGATCGCCGCCGGCACCGCCGGCCTTGGCGCGCTGATCGAGGCCTCGCCGCTGTTGATGGCAGTGGCGCGCTACGGCGGCGCCGCCTTCCTGGTCTGGTATGGCCTGCGCTGCTGGAACAGCAGCCTGCGCGGCGGCGCCTCGCTGGCGGCCGATCCGTCGGCCCAGGCCCAGACCCTGGGCGCGGCGCTGGCGACGGTGCTGGCGCTATCGCTGCTCAATCCGCACGTCTACCTCGATACCGTGGTGCTGCTGGGCGCCGTCGGCAGCAGCCTGGCGGCGGACCAGCGCAGTTCGTTCGCGCTGGGCGCCATCACGGCCTCGATCCTGTGGTTCACGGCGATCGGCCTCGGCGCGCGCCGCTTCGCCCCGGTGCTGGCGCGGCCCGCCGTCTGGCGCGTGTTCGAAGCCCTCACCGGCGCCATGATGCTGGGGCTGGCGGCGTTGCTGCTGACAGACAGCTGAGTGAAATAGTGGATGGACGGCAAGCTACTCGGTGTAAAGTTGCTATTTGTCCATCCACATCTCGGAGGCTGCTTGAACCGCTCGACCCTGAAAGTCCTATCCTTCTGCCTGGCCGCCGCCGGCTGGACGTCCGCCCTGGCGGCCGACGTGGTCATCACCGCCGACCGCCTGCTGGACGTCAAGAGCGGCCGCATGATCCAGAATCCCGAGATCCTGGTGCGCGACGGTAAAGTCGTCAGTCTCAAGCCGGACGCCAAAACGCCGGCCGCGCCGGATGCGACCCGCATCGCCCTGCCCGGCATGACCCTGCTGCCCGGCCTGATCGACATGCACGTTCACCTCGACGCCGACCCGACCTATGGCGGCTACAGCGGCCTCGAATACAACGACCGCTTCTGGTCGGCGCTGGCCGTGGCCCATGCGGGCAAGACGCTGGACGCCGGCTTCACCACGATCCGCAATCTCGGCGCCTCGGACTGGAACGACGTCGGCCTGGGCCAGGCCATCGCCGCCGGCAAGGTGCGCGGGCCGCGCATCGTGCCTGCTGCCTGGTCGTTCGGCGCGACCGGCGGCCATTGCGACAGCACCTACTTCCCGCCGTCGATGGAAGAAAAGAACAAGTACAACGCCGACAGCCCCGACGAGGTGCGCAAGTCGGTGCGCGAGCTGCGCAAGTATGGCGCCCAGGTGATCAAGATCTGCGCTACCGGCGGCGTCTTCTCGCGCAATACCGAACCGGGACAGCAGCAGATGAACCTGGCCGAGATGCGCGCGGCGGTGGAGGAAGCGCACCAGTGGGGCCTGCAGATTGCAGCCCACGCCCACGGCGCGGCCGGCATCAAGGATGCGATCCGCGCCGGCGTCAACACGATCGAGCATGCGAGCCTGATCGACGACGAAGGCATCGCGCTGGCCAAGAAGCATGGCGCCTGGCTGTCGATGGACATCTACAACGGCAGCTACACGGCGGCCGAGGGCAAGAAGAACGGCGTGCTGGAAGATAATCTGCGCAAGGACCGCGAAGTGACGGAACTGCAGCGCCAGAACTTCAGGAAGGCGCATGCGGCCGGCGTCAAGATGGTGTTCGGCACCGACGCCGGCGTGCACCCGCATGGCGGCAACGCCAAGCAGTTCGCCGTCATGGTGCAGTACGGGATGACGCCGCTGCAGGCGATCCAGGCCGCCACCGTGAACGCGGCCGAGGCGCTGGCGCGCAAGGACGTCGGCGTCGTCGAACCTGGCCGCTATGCCGACATGGTGGCGGTCAAGGGCGATCCATTGGCCGACGTGAGCTTACTGGAAGCACCGGCGGTCGTGATCCAGGGCGGCGCCGTCGTCAAGGGCAGTACACTCTAAACCGTATCCAGGCGCTCCAGCAGGGGCGCGCAGCGCTCCTTCAGCAGCGCATGCAACAGCTTCACCGCCGGCGAGAACTGCTTGCGGTGCGGGCATACCAGGCTCAAAGGGGTGGCTTCGCCGGGCACGTTCGGCAAGACCACCTCGAGTCGTCCCTGCGCCACGTCGCCGCCGACGTCGAGCCAGGATTTATAGGCGATCCCTTCTCCCATCACGGCCCAGCGCCGCACCACGTCGGCATCGTCGCTGACCAGGGCGCCCTTCACCGGCACTACTTGCTCTCCTTCCGGCAGCGCAAAGCACCAGCGGTCGTAGACCCGCCCGCGCAGGCGGTAGGCCAGGCAGGCGTGGTCGGCCAGCGCCGCCAGCGTCGGAGGGCGGCCGTGGCGGTCCAGGTAATCGGGCGATGCGACCAGCACGCGCCGGTTGTGCGGCGCCACCGGCAACGCGATATAGCTGGCGTCATCGATCTGGCCGTAGCGCAGCGCGATGTCGACCGGGTCGCGGAACACGTCCGCCACCTGGTCCGACACCAGCAGCTGGATGTCGATGCCCGGGTGGGCGCGCCGGAACTCCGTGATCCACGGCAGCAGCACATTGCGCCCGAAGTCGGACGGCGCCGCCACCTGCAAGGTGCCGGTCAGCGGCGCATTCTCGCCGCGCATGCCGTCCACGCCATCGCGCAGTGCCTGCAGCGCATCCTGGGCGAAGGGCAGGTAGCGCTTGCCCTCGTCGGTCAGGCGCAGGCTGCGCGTCGAGCGCGCGAACAGGCGGATATCGAGTTCGCG
Organism: Telluria beijingensis; assembly: GCF_030770395.1. Taxonomy (GTDB): domain Bacteria; phylum Pseudomonadota; class Gammaproteobacteria; order Burkholderiales; family Burkholderiaceae_D; genus Telluria; species Telluria beijingensis. The sequence continues at coordinate 4,435,020 of NZ_CP132480.1, forward strand.
TTCCAGCCGCCCGATCGCGGCGCTGGCCTGGCCGGGCAGCAGGTTCACCTCGCGCGCGGCCTGCGAAAAGCTGCCCAGGGCGGCGGCGCGCACGAACAGCGACAGGTCGTCGAGGCGGATCATTTTCTCTCCCACAGTGAAAGTGAAACCCTGCCGTGGCGCTGTTTCGCGGCCCGGCGCTTCTCTAGAATCGTTGCCACTGCGATGTCCCCACTCATTGCCCCACTTTATTCCTGGAGAAGAAAATGAAAGCGATAGTCTATACCCAACACGGCCTGCCCATCGACGACCCGCAGGCCCTGGTCGACACCGAGCTGCCGATGCCGCTGGCCGGCCCGCACGACCTGCTGGTCGAAGTGCGCGCCGTATCGGTCAATCCGGTCGATACCAAGATCCGCCTCGGGGCACCGGTGAGCGAGCCGCGCGTGCTGGGCTGGGATGCCAGCGGCGTGGTGCGCGCGGTGGGCTCCGCCGTGACGCTGTTCGCTCCGGGCGACGAAGTGTTTTACGCCGGCTCGATCGTCCGTCCCGGTTCCAACAGCCAGTTTCAGGCGGTCGACGAGCGCATCGTCGGTCGCAAGCCGCGCAATCTCCGCTTCGCCGAAGCGGCCGCCCTGCCCCTGACGTCGATCACGGCCTGGGAGCTGTTGTTCGACCGTTTGCGCGTGGCGGAAGGCGGCGGTGCGGGCCAGTCGCTCTTGATCGTCGGCGCCGGCGGCGGCGTCGGCTCGATCCTGACCCAGCTCGCGCGCCAGTTGACGCAATTGACCGTGATCGGCAGCGCCTCGCGCGACGCCACCCGCGAATGGGTGCGGAAGCTCGGCGCCCATCACACGGTCGACCATACCTGCCCGATGCAGCCGCAGCTGGCGGAGCTGGGTTTCGCCAACGTCGACATCGTGATCAGCCTGACCCACACCGACCAGCACTATGCCGACATCGTCGAGGCGCTCGCGCCGCAGGGCCAGCTGGCGCTGATCGACGATCCGGCCACGCTGGACGCGGTGCCGCTCAAGCGCAAGTCGATCTCGCTGCACTGGGAACTGATGTTCACCCGCTCGCTGTTCGAGACGGCCGACATGGTGCGCCAGCACGAGCTCCTGAACCGGGTGGCGGGGATGATCGAGCACGGCAGCCTGACGACGACGCTGGGCGAACACTTCGGCACGATCAATGCGGCCAACCTGCGCCGCGCCCACGCCCTCGTCGAGAGCAACCGGGCGATCGGAAAAATCGTGCTCGAAAACTTTTAAGCCCGGGATCGCTTACCATCCCCCGGTTCAATCACAGAAGGAGCACCATGAATATCCTGTCGGCCGCAAAAAAACGCCATACCGCCAAAGCCTACGACGCGCAGCGTCGCATTCCCGAGGAAGTCATGCAGCAGGTGTACGACCTGCTGCGCAACAGCCCGTCGTCGGTCAATTCGCAGCCCTGGCACTTCATCGCCGCCAACACGCCGGAAGGCCGCGCGCGCATCGCCAAGGCGGCCCAGGGCGGCTATTCCTATAACGCGGCCAAGATCAACGACGCTTCGCACGTGATCGTGCTGTGCTCGCGCATCGACATGGACGAAGCCCACCTGGAAGCGGTGCTGGACCAGGAGGAGCGCGACGGCCGCTTCCGCGATGCCCAGGCGCGCGCCGGCCAGGACGCGACCCGCCGCAGCTATGTAACCCAGCACCGCTTCGGCAACAAGGACGTGGCCCAGTGGCTCGAGAAGCAGGTCTACTTGGCGCTGGGCACCGTGCTGCTGGGTGCAGCCGCGCTGGAAATCAACGCCACCCCGATGGAGGGCTTCGATGCCAAGGTGCTCGACGAGGAATTCGGCCTCAATGAGAAGGGCTTGACCAGCCTGGTGCTGGTGAGCTTCGGCTATTCGTCGGCGGGCGATTTCAATGCCGCCCTGCCGAAGTCGCGCCTGACGCAAGAGGCGGCGTTTACCTTTATCTGATCGCCTGATTCACCCTCGATTTCGGCCATGTGCATGATGGCTTGAATCGAGGGATATATGGCCAACAGGCCATGTCGTCTCTCCTTAGACTGTTCACATCGACAGCGCAACACCAACCAAGGAGAGCATCATGCACATGACCGACAACACCATCCTCATCACCGGCGGCGCCTCGGGCATCGGCCGCGGCCTGGCGGAAGCCTTTCACAAGCTGGGCAATACCGTGATCATCGCGGGCCGCCGCAAGGCGCTGCTGGACGCGGTCGTGGAAGCCAATCCGGGCATGCACGCGGTCGAGCTGGACATCGCCGACCCGGCCAGCATCAAGCAGGTCGCGGCCAGCCTGACGCGGGAATTCCCGACGCTGAACGTGCTGGTCAACAACGCCGGCATCATGCCGTTCGACGATGCGGCCGGCGAGATCGACGAAGACACGATGCTGTCGACCGTCACCACCAACCTGCTCGGCCCGATCCGCATGAGTTCCGCGCTGCTGGGCCACCTGAAGAACCAGCCACGCGCCACCATCATCAACAACACCTCGGTGCTGGCCTATGTGCCGCTGGCCGCCACCGCCGTGTACTCGGCCACCAAGGCGGCCCTGCACTCGTACACGCTGTCGCAGCGCTTCATGCTGCGCGACACCGCGGTGACTTTGCAGGAAATCGCCCCGCCCTGGGTGAACACCGATTTGATCCACAAGGGAGACGATCCGCGCGCCATGCCGCTGGACGCCTTCATCGAGCAAACCATGGCCGGCCTGGCGAGCGGCAAGGAAGAAGTGGTGGTCGAGTCGGCCCGGCCGATGCGCGACAACGCGGGGCCGGGCGAGCACAAGCTGGTCAACGAGTTCAACGCCTACCTGGCCGCGAACCCGATTCCGACGCACTAGGATGGCTCAGGACGGCCGGCCCAGCAGCTTTTCCATGAACACCGACTGGATGCCGATGCCGCTGCGGTGCGGATAGACCTCTTCGCGCAGCGGGATGAAGCCGGCGCGCTGGTAGAACGGCACCGCGTTGAGCGAGGCCGACAGGAACAGGCGGGCCAGCCTGCGCTGGTGCGCCAGCGATTCGAGCTGCTGCAGCAGTTGCAAGGCGATGCCGCGGCCCTGGTGGCTAGGTTCGACGAAGGCGGCGTCGATTTCGCCGGACTCCAGGTTGATCACGGCATAGCCCACCAGCTGGCCGTCTTCCTCGGCCACGATGGCGCCGCCGGCCTGTACCAGCAGCGGCAGCGAGGTCGGCGCGGCGCAGGCGCACCAGGTATCGATCACGGCAGCCGGATAGTGCGTGGCGCAGCTGGCGCGCACTGCGCGGGTACGCAGTGCCCACATGGTCGGCAGGTCGGCGGCTGTTGCCGGGCGGCGCGATAACATGGCCTGGCTCCTTGATGGATGGCAATGGATGCATCCTACACCGGGTGGCGCTGTCGTACGTGCGCCGGTACCACCTCATCGGCGCTATGCTTGGGTGCTGCATTCGTCATGGATTTCTTCTTCTGGAGCAAGCCTATGAATATGCCTGTAAAACGCGCGCTTTTGCTGGGCGCCGTGCTCTCCACCGCGATCGCCACCGCTTCCGCCCATCACGGCTGGAGCGAATACGACGCCAAGCAGCCCAAGCAGCTGACCGGCACCATCGAGGAATCCGGCTACCAGCAGCCCCACGGCTTCGTGCGGCTCAAGACGGCCGACAAGACCTGGGTCGTGGTGCTGGCCCCGCCGGGCCGCATGGAAAACCGCGGGCTGGCGAAGGACATGCTGGCGGTCGGCGGCGAAGTCACGGTGTATGGCTACCCCAACCGCAGCAAGCCGAATGAGTTGCGCGCCGAACGCATCACGGTCGGCGACAAGGTGACGGAGCTACGCTGAGCATCGCGCACGATGCCGCGACCTGGGCTGCGTCGACCGCGCTGGCCCAGGTTTTGCGCGACGATGCCTGGCTCTATCCGATCGTCGAGATCGTCCACATCGTCGGCATCGCGCTGCTGGTGGGGGCCGCGGCGATGTTCGACTTGCGCCTGCTCGGTTTCGGCCGAACGCTGCCGGTGCAGGCGCTGGCGCGCCATCTGCTGCCGTGGTCGTGGGTCGGCTTGCTGCTGATCGTGCCGAGCGGCCTGTTGATGTTCACGACCCAGCCCGAGCTGCTGGATAACGGCGTGTTCCTACTTAAGCTGGCGCTGATTGCGGTGGCGGGGGTGAATGCGTTCGTCTTCCATGCCGGACCCTGGCGCGTGGCTGGCGACTGGCCGCAGACCCCGCCGGCCCGGGCCAGGCTGCATGCCGTGCTGTCGCTGCTGCTCTGGATTGCCGTGATCGCCTGTGGGCGTTTGCTGGCGTATGTGTAGCGCGCGCCCAAGGGCGGACGGCCGGGCTTCGTGCTACAGTCTGTTGCCGCTTTTTCAGCCAACCACGATGCTCAAACAGTTCACCACCTTCGCCGTCGCCTGCTCCATCGCCTGTATGAGCGCCGGCACCGCCCAGGCCGCGCTGCCGGTCTATGGCTTCGTCATCAAGAACACCTATCCGCACGATCCGCAAGCCTTCACCCAGGGCCTGTTCTACCGCGACGGCCACCTGTACGAGAGCACCGGCCAGTATGGCCGCTCGACGATCCGCAAGGTAGAGCTCAAGACCGGCAAGGTGCTGCAGAAGGCCGATTTGCCGGCCGAGGTGTTTGGCGAAGGTTCGACGGCGGTGGGCAATCACCTGATCGGCCTGACCTGGACTTCGCAGGTCGGCTATGTGTTCGACCTCAAGACCTTCAAGCTCAAGCAGAGCTTCAAGTACGAGGGCGAAGGCTGGGGGCTGGCGAGCGATGCCAAGCAGCTGTACATGAGCGACGGCAGTTCCTTCATCCGCATCCTCGACCCCAAGACGATGCAGGAGCTGCGCCGGGTGCAGGTGACGGCCGAGGGCCGCCCGGTCGACCGCCTGAACGAACTCGAAATGGTCGATGGCGAGCTGTATTCGAACATCTGGGGCAGTGAGCTGATCGCCCGCATCGATCCCGCCAGCGGCAAGGTCGTCGGCGTGATCGACCTGACCGGCCTGCTGCCGCCTGACCAGCGCGGCACGAAGGAAGTCGACGCCGTCCTCAACGGCATCGCCTGGGACAGCAAGGGCAAGCGCCTGTTCGTCACCGGCAAGCTGTGGCCCAAACTGTTCGAGATCGAGCTGGTGCCGAAGCTCAGGAGATAACCTGGCCGCGGTCGGTCACGTCGATCACGACCTTGCCGAAATGCGCGCCGGACGCCATGTGCCGATACGCCTCCTGTGCCTGGCCAAACGGGAACACCCGATCGATCACCGGCTTGACGCCGCCCACGTCCACGAAGCGCATCACGTCTTCCAGCATGGTGCGGCTGCCGACATAGATGCCCACCAGGCGCTTGGCGCTGGCCAGCAGCGATGCCGGATTGACTTCGCCACCGAAGCCGCTGACGCCGCCGATGACGGCGACGGTGCCACCCATCGCCGCGCTGGTCAGCGAGCGGTTGACCGTCCCCTTGCCGCCCACTTCCAGCACCACGTTCGCGCCGACGCCATGGGTCAGGTGCAGCACTTCATCATGCCATTCCGGGATGTTCTGATAATTGATCGTGTGATGGGCGCCCAGTTCGCGCGCCCGCGCCAGTTTCTCGTCGCTGGACGAGGTGACGATGGTGCGCAGGCCAGCCGCGCGCGCCAGTTGCAGGCCGAGGATCGAGACGCCGCCGGTGCCCAGCAACAGCACGGTATCGCCCGGCTTCACATGGTTGCTGGAGACGAAGATCGCATTCCAGGCGGTGACCGCGGCGCACGGCATGGTCGACGCCTCGATGAAACTCAAACCTGCCGGGACGATGGCCAGCGCGTCTTCGTGCAGGATCACTTCTTCGGCCAGCATGCCGTCGATGTCGCCGCCCAGGCCGTGGCGCACCTTGTCCGGCGTCGGCCCGCCTTCGAGCCAGTGCGGAAAGAACGAGCCAGCCACGCGGTCGCCCACCTGCACCCGGGTGACGCCGGGACCGACCGCCAGCACTTCGCCGGCGCCGTCCGAGCAGGGAATGATCGGGTCTTCGACCGAGACCAGGTAGTTGCCGCTGGCGACCATCAGGTCGCGGTAGTTGAGCGAGACCGCGTGCACGCGGATGCGCACCTCTCCCAGGCCGAGGTCACGCTCGGGGTAATCGATGCATTGAAGGCCGTCGATACCCGCGCCATGAAGAATTTGGTAGGCCTGCATGGATCTCCCTTTCAAAGTTTGTCCAATATGGAACGCTGCCTGCGTCACACCGGCTTGGCCACCATCAGCCAGAAAATCACGATAAATGCCGCAAACGCCGGCACGCCCAGCGTCACCCAGATCCTGAAATAACGCCAGTAAAGCGCCGGTAGTGGCGTATCGAGACGCGCCGCCTCGGCCGCGATATCTCGCATGCGGATCTGCAACCACACCACTGGCAGCCAGCAGGCGCCGGCGATCACGTACAGGACGATCGACCACATGAGCCACTTGCTGTGCAGCGGATAGCCGGCCAGGTAGACCATGTAGAAGCCGGTCAGCGGCTGCAGGATGGCGGTGGTGGCGGTGAACAGCCAGTCGGCGACGACGACATATTTCGCTACCACCGCGATCGCCCGCACGTCGCGGCTGACGTTCGCGAACAGCATGTACCAGGCCGACCCGATGCCGGTGCCGAACAGCAGCGTCGACGAGACGATGTGTAGCCATTTCAGCACCAGGTAATCCATTATTTTTCCTCGAGCTGGTACAGCAGCCAGATCGCGGCCAGCATCGGCAGGTTCTTGGTCAGCGGGCCATACGGATGCAGCAGGAATTCAGGCAGCTTGACCGCGATCACGACCGTGTACAAACCGATCAGTCCCAGTTGCGCCAGCCACAGCCAGCGCCGCCGCGCCAGGAACAGGATGCCCAGTCCCAGCAATAGATCGAGGGTGGCCGCGCCGTACAGCATCAGCGGCTGCAGCTCGGGCGGGACGCCGGTGCGCGCCAGCAGCGCGTAGCTGGCCTCGACCGGATACAGGCCGAACGACACGATGGCGGTCAGGATCCAGACCGCTGCAATGCTGTAGCGAAGCATCGGCAACAGCCAGTCCAGTTTGGCGCGGGCGCGTTTGCCATCGGGGTCACCGATGAATTCGTGCGGCGAGCGCGGCAGGTGGCCGAGCAGCATCGCGGTCTGCATGACGTCGGCCGTGTTGTCGCGATCCAGCATGCTCAGCGCGTCGCGGCTGATCAGGGAACCTGGCAGGATCGCGGCCGCCAACCGCGCCAGCGGCCCCGGCAGGGTGAGCACGCGCTGGCGCCCCATGCCCATCGATGAACGCAGCAGGCCGAGGTAGTCGGTGAAGGGCATCGCCTCGGGGCCGACCAGCGGCACCCGCATCGAGGTGCCGGCTCCAGGCATCATCGGCAGGCGGTGCTTGAGCAGGCCAACCATGGCCTGCGTCAGGTCGTCGATGTGGATCGGCTGCACCAGTTGCGGCTTGCTGCCCAGGCGCAGGGTGAGCGGCATGCTGGCCAGGCTACGGAAGGTGCGCGCGCTGGCGCCGTCGCGGCCATACACCAGCGAAGGCTGGACGATGTAGGAACGCAGCGGCAGCGACGCGAGGTAATCGTCGGCATCGCGCTTGGAAAGGTGATACGGCGTTTGCGCCTCGCGATCGGCGCCCAGTGCGGATAGCTGGATCACCACCTGCACATCGTGCGATTCGGCGCAGGCGGCGAACAGCGCGCGCGGCGTGTCGCGGTGCAGGCGGGCGAAATCCTGGCGTCCGCGTTCCCTGAAAATGCCCACCGTATTGATCACGGCGTCGACATGCGACAGGCGCGCCAGCCACACCGATTTATCGGTATCTTTGGAAAAATCGGCGTGGACATAGCTCAGGCGCGGGTCGTCGCTCTTCGGAAGCCTGGATTCCGGGGCTTTCACCGCGCATACGACGTGGTGGCCTTCGGTCAGCAACGCCTGCAATAAATGTTGCCCGATAAAACCGCTTGCCCCCGTCAGCAAAATCCGCATCCGTTGTTCCCTTCACATCGAGTAAAAGAGGATTGTATGGAAAATACGGCGATACAGCGCGCACTCATCTCCGGGGCGACCTCGAGCGTGCTGTCGACGGTGGCGATGGCCGTGGTGGGCAAGCTGCAAACCGGCAGCGCCTATGCACCAACGAACGCCGTCAGCCACTATGTGCACGGCAAGAAGGCCGGCTACCGCGACCGCTTCTCGCTGCGCTATACGGTGCCCGGCTACCTGATCCACCACGCCAGCGCCACCTTCTGGTCTTTCGTGTTCGAACGTGCGCTGGGCGGCGTCATGGACGGCAAGAATCCGATGGCCATCGCCGCCGCGTCGGCGGCGACGTCGGCGTTTGCCGCCTTCACCGACTACAAGCTGACGCCCAGGCCGTTGCAGCCGGGCTATGAAAAGCGCCTGTCGCGCAAGGCGCTGGGGGTGGTGTACGTGGGGTTCGCGATCGGGCTCGCGGTCGGCGCGATCCTGTCGCGCAAGGATCGACCGCCGGCGCCGTGACATTCAGTGCGCGGCGGCCTTCTTGCCGCGCATTTTCTGCACCAGCATGACGGCCGCCAGCACCACGGCGCCGACCAGCACGCCCACCACGGCGTCGACCACGATCGGCGCCAGGAAGGCCAGTACCGGGCCTACTGCGGGAATATCGGCGAGCGAGGCCGCGATGCCCTGCGAGAAGTGGTGCACGGCTTCGATCGCGTGCGCGATGATGCCGCCGCCGACCATGAACATGGCGGCGGTGCCGACCACCGACAGCACTTTCATGAGGCGCGGCGCAGTCGCCAGCAAGCCCTTGCCCAGGCCGCGCGCGGCGCCGTTCTGGCTCTGGCTCAGGTACAGGCCGGCGTCGTCCATCTTGACGATGGCGGCCACCAGGCCATAGACGCCGATCGTCATCGCCACCGCGATCGTCACCAGGACGGCCGCCTGCTGGCTGAGCGCCACGCCAGCCACGGTGCCGAGCGAGATCACGATGATCTCGGCCGACAGGATGAAGTCGGTGCGCACCGCGCCCTTGATCTTGTCCTTCTCCATCTGCACGATGTCGACCTGCGGGTTGGCGATCGCCGCCTTGTGCTCGGCCTTGTGCGCCGCGTCTTCCTGCTCGCTGTGCAGGTATTTGTGGGCCAGCTTTTCAAAACCCTCGTAGCACAGGAAGGCGCCGCCGATCATCAACAGTGGCGTGATCAGCCAGGGCAGGAAGACCGAGATCGCCAGCGCCGCCGGCACCAGGATCGCCTTGTTGACCATCGACCCCTTGGCCACCGCCCACACCACCGGCAGTTCGCGGTCGGCCTTCACGCCGGTGACCTGCTGCGCATTGAGCGCCAGGTCGTCGCCCAGCACGCCAGCGGTCTTCTTGGCCGCGACCTTGCTCATCGCGGCCACGTCGTCGAGGATGGTGGCGATATCGTCCAACAGGGTGAACAGACTGGCTCCGGCCATGGGTGATGCTCCTAGGTAGTGTGTTGACACGATATTAACCGAGCCGCCGAACGGCGGCTACACGCTTCGCGGCGCCGTTCGGCGCGGCTTTTTGCACTTCATGCCCGGAAATCTGCATCTCGTCGCTTTTGTCGGGCGACTGGCGGTCTGCATACGTATAGTGCATGACTGAAGGTTGCGGTACTGCAGCCTCGTCCCCCCAAACGAAGGAGATCACCTCATGAACGCCGATTCGATCCAGCCTGCCGCTCCCGTCGCCGCCGCCCCGGTCCGTCGCACCCGTCCGCCGAAGCGCAAGACCCGCATCACGATCTATCTCGACGACGAGGTGCTGAACGAATTTCGCAACCTGTCCGAACGTTGCGGCACCGGTTACCAGACCCTGATCAACGCGGCGCTGCGCAATCGGGTGCGGGGTCCGATCATCGAATCTGGCGTCGCATAAGGCTTCCTTTCAAATTTCCCTCCGGGCGCGGCATTACATATAGCAATATTTATGCTAATCTTCCCGCTCTTTTAACCCCGGAGGGATTTATGAAAAAAGGCGAACTGATCGCAGAATTCGCGAAGCGCACCGAGATGTCGGGCGCAGCCGCTGGCGACGCCGTGAACACCATCATCGAGATCATCACCGAGCGCCTCAAGAAAGGCGACACGGTGGGCATCACCGGCTTCGGCACCTTCTCGGTGACCAAGCGCGCCGCACGCAAGGGCCGTAACCCTGCCACCGGCGAAGTGATCAAGATCGCGGCATCGAAAAGCCCGCGTTTCTCGGCTGGCGCGACCCTGAAGGCAGCGGTCAACCCGACCAAGAAGAAGTAATCAGCACCACGGCCTCGCGTCGCGGCCCCGTTCGCGGGTCGCGCGCGCTGGCTGGATTTGCCGTTTCCAGCACCACTCTCCCCCCGCAGTCCCTTTCATTATTTCCGCCGCCATGAGCTTCACCACCTGGATCGCCTTCGTCATCGCCGGTTCGCTGATCGCCATTTCACCCGGTTCCGGCGCCGTGCTGTCGATGTCGCATGGCCTGGCCTATGGCCTCAAGAAGGCCAGCGCGACCGTCCTCGGCCTGCAACTGGGCCTGGTGCTGGTGCTGGTCATCGCCGGCGCCGGCGTCGGCTCGCTGCTGCTGGCGTCCTCGGTCGCGTTCACCGCGGTCAAGGTGATCGGCGCGCTGTACCTGATCTACCTCGGCATCAGCCAGTGGCGCGCGGCGCCCGCGCCCGGCCCGACGGCGTCGACCGCCGGCCTGGAAGCGCATCCGTCGTTCGGCAAGCGCGTGCTGACTGGTTTTCTCACCAATACCACGAACCCGAAGGGCATCATCTTCATGGTCGCGGTGCTGCCGCAGTTCATCGCCAAGGAGGCGCCGCTCGTCACCCAGCTGGCGATCCTGGGCGTGACCATGGTGGCGATCGATTCGATCGTGATGCACGGCTACGCCGCCCTGGCCGCCTCGATGCAGCGCTTCATGCGCGACCCGCGCCACATGCGCCTGCAGAACCGCGTATTCGGCGGGGTGCTGGTGGTGATCGGCTCGATGTTATTCTTCGTCAAGCGCCAGCAGGCCTGAATCCACGATGCCGGCATATTTCCGTATGCCGGCAGATGCAACTTTGTGTAACCCGCGTTGTCCACGCGGGAGCTCGAGCGTTGTAATGAGGTTGCCTCGTTCCGTCCTTCATCCCGTCCGCGTTCCATCCTGGAGCCATGCCATGACCCACCGCCTCGTTCATACCGCTGCCCTGCTCGCGCTGGCTGCGATTTCCACCTGCGCGTCGGCGCAGACCGTGCTGCAGACCGATCCGCCCGAGCAGATGCATGCCGCAGGGGTCATGGAAACCGAGCCGCCGGGCCGGGTCGGTCGTGTCTCGCTGGTCCAGGGCAAGGTCGAGATCGGCGGCGCCATTGGCTCCGAAAGCAACGCTGCCCTCGTCAACTGGCCAGTCACCACCAGCAACCTGGTCACGACCGCGCCCGGCGCGCGCGCCGAGATCCGGATCGGTTCTACTTCGATCCGCCTGGACGGCGACAGCTCGCTCGAGTTCACCGAACTGGACGACGACAGCCTGCGCCTGCGTCTGCACTTCGGCAGCGCCAGCATCCGCGTCATGAACAGCGAGGTAGTGCCCGAATTCGAACTGCGCACGGCCCAGGCGACAGTGCGCCTGACGCAGCCGGGCCGCCTGCGGGTGGACGCCGACCGCCTGCCCGACACCAGCCTGGTGAGCGTGCTCGATGGCGAAGCCCAGGTCGACGGTGCCGGCGCCAGCCTCACCGTGCGCGCTGGCCGCAGCGCCGAAGTGCGCGACGACGACGTGCGCACCCTGCAGGCCCAACGCGACGAATTCGATGACTGGTCGCTCACCCGCGACCAGACCCTGGTGGCCGAGCAGTCGCAGCGCCACATCGGCACCGAGATGACCGGCTACGAAGAGCTCGACCGCTACGGCAGCTGGAGCACCAATTCCGACTACGGCAGCCTGTGGACGCCGACCACAGTGGCGGCCGACTGGACGCCCTACCGCGACGGCCAGTGGAGCTATATCGCGCCCTGGGGCTGGACCTGGGTCGACAACGCCCCATGGGGCTACGCACCCTTCCACTACGGCCGCTGGGTGCAGGTGCGCAATCGATGGGCCTGGGCCCCGGGCCGCCTCGAGCGGCGGCCGGTGTGGTCGCCGGCGCTGGTCGGCTGGGTCGGCGGTGGCAGCTGGAGCGTCGGCTTCGGCGCGCATAACCTGCATGCGCATGGCTGGTATCCGCTCAGCCCCTACGACCGCTACGTGCCCGGCTACCGCCTGTCCGACGAGCGCCTGCGGCGCCTGAACGACTGGCGCCACGCCACCCGCCGCGCGGCCCAGCAGCGGCCCCATCACGGCCTGACGGTAGTGCCGCGCGAGCATTTCGGCGGCCGCGGGCCGGTAGTGGTGCCGCGTGCGCCGCGTCCGGACCGGGCGTCGCTGGCGGTGCCGCGCGGACCGGGCAGCGCTCCGCCGCCGCCACTGGTGACGCGCGCAGGATTTAATAGCGACCGGCGCGATGTGCTCGACCGGCGCGAAGTACGCCAGCGCCTGGAGACCGGGCGCGTGACGCAGGACCGTTTCGAGCAGCGCGATCCGATGGCGGGCCAGCGCGAGAGCAATGAACGCCTGGCGCGCGAACGCGCGCAGCACCAGGAGCGCGTGGCGCGCCAGCAGGACGAACGCGAGCGCATGCAGCGCGACCTGGACAATCGCCTGCAGGCCGATCGCATGGGTTTCCAGCGCGACCGGGCCGATCGTGAACAGCGTGAACAGCGCGATCGCATGCGCGAACGGGCCGAACGTGTCCAGCAGCAGCAGCTTCAACGACCGATCATGACGGCCAATCCGGAGCCGGCTTTCAACCGTCCCGAGCCGCGGCCGATGCCGCGTCCCGAGTTCAGGCCCGAATCGAGGCCTGAATCGAGGCCCGAACCGCGTCCCGAACCGCGGCCGATCGCGCGACCCGAGCCACGCCCGGCCGCACCGCCGCAAATGGTCGCGCCGCCGCCGCCGCGTCCGCAGCCATCGGCGCCGGCCTTCCAGCCGCGCGGCGGCGCAGACCAGCGCGCCCATACCGATGCGCGTGGCCGGCAAATCCAGGAACGCTGAGGAAAACCCCGGCATTGGCTACAATGCGCTTTTACACAGGATTAGTCATGGACCCGAAAGAATCACTCATCGAATACCCGAGCGAGTTCCCGATCAAGGTGATGGGCGCGACCCACATCGATTTCGCTCCCACCATCATCGCGCTGGTCACCCAGCTGGACCCGAGTTTCCATGAAGGCAAGCTGGAAACCCGTCCTTCGGCCCAGGGCAACTACACCGGCCTGACCGTCACCGTCACTGCCACCAGCCGCGAGATGCTGGACGAGGTGTATCGCACCTTGTCGACTCATCCGATGGTCAAGATGGTGCTGTAAGCGCTGTTGTCATCCAGTCAAGCCGTGTGCCTGCCTGTTCGGCGGGCACGTCCCACCGCGCTGGCTTATAATGACGGGGCTGTCAACCGCCGGCCCGAGGCCCCGTTCTTACCCCATGTCATCGACCCGTCCCGCCACGCCGCTCGTCCGTGAACTCGGCCGCGCCGACTATGAACCCACGTTCGCCGCGATGCGCGCCTTTACCGATGCGCGCACGCCCGAGACGCGCGACGAATTGTGGATCGTCGAGCATCCGCCCGTGTTCACGCTGGGCCTGGGCGCCGATCCCGGCCACGTGCTGGCGCCGCATGGCGTGCCGGTGGTCCAGACTGACCGCGGCGGCGAGGTCACTTACCACGGCCCGGGCCAGGTGGTGATCTACCTGCTGATGGACTTGCGCCGCAACAAGCCAGGCGGCAAGCTGTACGCGCGCCAGTTTGTGGAAAAAATCGAACAGGCGGTGATCGATGTCTTAGGGGCGTATAATCTGGCCGGCGAGCGTATCGCCGGCGCACCCGGCATCTATATCGCCGGCGGCCCGCGCAAGGGCGCCAAGATCGCCGCGCTGGGCCTCAAGGTGCGCGGCAATGGCTGCACCTACCACGGCGTGTCGCTGAACGTGGGCATGGACCTGGCCCCGTTTTCCTGGATTAACCCGTGCGGGTATTCGGGACTGGCCACGGTCGACATGCGCACCATGGGCGTCGAGGCGCCGCTGGCCGACGTCCAGCAGGCGCTGGCCAGGGCCTTGACCGAGCATCTCGGGCAGCAGATCGGCGCCAGCAACGCCGAGCCAGCCCTGAACAACATCAACTGACGCCCTTTTGGGGCAACGAGCCAAATGACTTCCGAAATCGATACCGGCATCGCCTCCGCATCCGCCTACAACGCCAGCGAAAAGCAGAAAGGCGCCAGCAAGACGTCGCGCATCCCGATCAAGATCGTGCCGATCGCGGACGTCGAGCGCCTGAAAAAGCCGGACTGGATCCGCGTCAAGGCCGCCACCGCCTCGTCGCGCTTCTACGAGATCAAGGACATCCTGCGCGCCAACAACCTGGTGACGGTGTGCGAGGAAGCCAGCTGCCCGAACATCGGCGAATGCTTCGGCAAGGGCACCGCGACCTTCATGATCATGGGCGACAAGTGTACCCGCCGCTGCCCGTTCTGCGACGTCGGCCACGGCCGCCCTGACCCGCTGGACGTCAACGAGCCGGGCAACCTGGCCAAGACCATCGCCGACCTGCGCCTGTCCTACGTCGTGATCACCTCGGTCGACCGCGATGACCTGCGCGATGGCGGCGCCGGCCATTTCGTCGAGTGCATCCAGAAGACCCGCGCGCTGTCGCCGAACACCAAGATCGAAGTGCTGGTGCCCGACTTCCGCGGCCGCCTCGAGAAGGCGCTGAACATCTTCGCCGACGGCCTGCCTGACGTCATGAACCACAACCTGGAAACCGTGCCGCGCCTGTACAAGGAAGCGCGTCCGGGCGCCGACTACACCCACTCGCTGGTGCTGCTGCGCGACTTCAAGAAGATGTACCCGAACGCGGTTACCAAGTCGGGCCTGATGGTCGGCCTGGGCGAGACCGACGAAGAGATCCTGCAAGTGATGCGCGACATGCGCGAGCACGATATCGACATGCTGACCATCG
The DNA here is from genome assembly GCF_030770395.1 of Telluria beijingensis. GTDB lineage: Bacteria > Pseudomonadota > Gammaproteobacteria > Burkholderiales > Burkholderiaceae_D > Telluria > Telluria beijingensis. The sequence goes on from NZ_CP132480.1 coordinate 4,450,063, forward strand.
GCCAGTACCTGGCGCCGACCAACTCGCACCTGCCGGTGCGCCGTTACGTGCACCCGGACGTCTTCAAGATGTTCGAAGAGAAAGCGTACGAAATGGGCTTCGTGCACGCGGCCGTGGGCGCGATGGTGCGCTCGTCGTATCACGCTGACCAGCAGGCGCATAACGCGGGCGTGGCGGCTTAAGCACCTCGCTCACATCAGTAAAGTTTCAGTACGCACGTCGTCCCCGCGAAGGCGGGGATCCAAGTATTGCTCGCGTTATCGATACGCGTGAAACTTGGGTCCCCGCCTTCGCGGGGACGACGTTTTTGCGCCAGCGGTTGATGGCATCTGGACGAGGCCTTTGACGCCGGCGCGATATAGTAAGGTCAACCGACTATCCAGCTTTTAGCCATGAGCGATCACCCAGTTTCTCTTCCAGCTGACAATACCGAACCCGACGACGCCTTCCTCGAACGCGAACTCGGCCTGGCCGCGCGCGGCATCGAACTGGTCAAGATGGAAGGCCGGGTCTTCCTGCGCTTCTCGGGCGAAGTCCAGTACGAAGGCCTGCGCGTGCCCTACCGCCTGGTGCCGGGACGTGGCGTGCTGGCCAAGCCGAGCAAGTGGCGCAAGATGGACTTGCTGGCGCGGCGCGAACTGATCGAGGAGCGCACCAACGAGCAAGACCTGCAGCGCCTGCATGCCGAGACCGCGGAATTCGTGCGCGACATCGCCGAGGATGCCGACGAATTCGGCTGGGACCCGATGACGTTTCTCGACGTGCTGGACGAGCTGGAAACTTCCGAGCCGGCCGAGTACGTGTTCCAGCGCATCTCGCAGCGCCTGACCCACGCGGCCGAGCGCGAAGAAGAAGAGCGTCACGCGGCGCGCACCAAGGAAAGCATCAACCTGGCCGAATACCCGCAGTCGTTCGAGGTCGCCAGCCGCATGCAGCGCAAGTTCATCGCCTTGCTGGGGCCGACCAACTCGGGCAAGACCCATCGCGCGATGGAAGCGCTGGCCAAGGCCGGCAGCGGCGTGTATCTCGCTCCGCTGCGCCTGCTGGCGCTGGAAAATTATGAACGCCTGCAGGCGGCGCGGCCGCATGGCGCGCATGGTGACGCCATCAAGGTCAGCCTGATCACGGGCGAGGAACGGCGCCTGGAAGAAGGCGCGACCCACGTCGCCAGCACGGTCGAGATGCTCGACACCAGGACGCCGGTCGACGTCGCCGTGATCGACGAAATCCAGATGCTGGCCGACCGCGACCGCGGCGCCGCCTGGACCACCGCCGTGGTCGGCGCGCCGGCGAAGGTCGTCTACCTGGTCGGCGCGCCGGAAGCGCGGCGTGCGATCGAGGCGCTGGCCGAGCGCCTCGAGGTGCCGCTCGAAGTCCACGTGCTCAAGCGCATGGGGCCACTGGCGATGGAGCCGTCCGCCGTGCGCAAGCTGTCCAACCTGCGCCGCGGCGACGCCGTGATCTGCTTCTCGCGGCGCGAGGTCCTGATGTGGCGCGACATGATCACCGAGAAGGGCCTCTCGGTGGCCACCGTGTACGGTAACCTGTCGCCCGAGGTGCGCCGGGCCCAGGCCGAGCGCTTCCGCGAAGGGCAGGCCGACATCGTGGTCGGCACCGATGCGCTGGCGATGGGCCTGAACATGCCGATCGCGCGCATCGTGATGACCACCACCGTCAAGTACAACGGGGTTGGAGAGGAAGAGATCCCGGCGGCGCTGGCCAAGCAGATCGCGGGCCGGGCAGGGCGCTATGGCGTGCACGAGGAAGGCTTCGTCGCCGGCTACGACGACGACACCCACCAGGTGATGCGCGCGCTGATGAAGGAAAAGATTCCGCCGGTGGCCGCCACCGGTTTCGCGGTCGCGCCGTCGCTCGAACAGCTGCACCGTATTTCGGCGGTGACCGGCGAGACCTCGCTGGTCAAGCTGCTGAAACGCTTCGTGCACAATATCGACGTGCCGGACGGCTTCTTCTATCCGCGCATCACCGAGGAACAGAACGAGCGCGCCGAATGGCTCGATACCTTGCCGCTGTCGGTGGCGGAAAAATTCATGCTGTCGCTGGTGCCGATCTCGAGCCGCGTGCCGATGCTGCAAAGCTCCTGGGAACACTGGGCGCTGTCGCTGGCCAAGAAGAAGGTGGTCAAGCTGCAGCCGCATCCGAATCCGCAGCACCTGTTCTACATGAACCTGCAAGAGGTCGAGGATACCTGCCGCGTGTATTCGGCCTACGCCTGGCTGGGCTACCGCGAGCCGGAATACTTCCCCAGCATCGAGCTGGCCTCAGCGCTGGCGCGCGAAGCGGCGGAGCGGGTCGATGCGATGCTGCAGCAGCAGAATTCGGCGGCGCGCAAACGCCAGGGCCAGGGAGGAAAGCAGGGAGGAAAGCAGGGCGGCCGGCGGCGCTGACATCGCCGGAATAGACGCCCTCCTCGAAACAGCGGGGCGTTCACGGTGTACGATGCCGGTTTTTACAACAACATCGAGACGCACGTGAATACCAAGCACACCCCGGAATCCTTCAACCAGTTCGGCGCCTCTTTCCTGCCGGGCCACCTCGGCATCCGCGTGACCGAAGTCGCTCCGGGCCGGCTGGCCGCCGAGATGAAGGTCGAGCCGCACCTGCTGGCGCCCAACGGCTACCTGCACGCCGGCAGCGTGGTCACGCTGGCCGATACCTGCGCCGGCTATGGCTGCGTCAGCAACCTGCCCGAAGGCGCGCACAGCTTCACCACCATCGAGCTGAAGTCGAACCACCTGGGCACCGCGCGCGAGGGCGTGATTTCTTGCGTGGCGACCGCCGCCCACCTGGGCCGCACCACGCAGATCTGGGATGCGACCGTCATCGACCAGGCCAGCGGCAAGACGATCGCCCTGTTCCGCTGCACCCAGATGGTCCTCTACCCGAAGGCGTAAGGCGTCAGCCCGCCAGTTCCTTCTCGATCAGCTTGTGGACAGCCGCGAAGTCCGGCTCGCCCACATAAGTCTTGAGTATGCGGCCCTGCTTGTCGATCAGGAAGGTGGTCGGGGTCAGGGTGACGTCGCCGAACTGGCGTGCGATGTCGCCCGCCGAATCCAGCGCCACCTTGAACGGCAACTGGCGCTGCTCGGTGAAGTTCAACACGTAGTCGGGCCGGTCGTACTGCATCGCGACCGCCACGAACTCCAGGCCGCGGTCCTTGTACTTGTTGTAGGTCGCGACCATCTCCGGCATCTCCTTGACGCAGGTGACGCACGACGTGGCCCAGAAATTCACCATCACCACCTTGCCGCGCAAGGACTCGGTGGAGATCTTTTCGCCGGCGATGCTGATGAAGGTGACGTCGGGCGCTTGCGTGGTGCTGCTGAACGAGGCGTAGCCGATGCCGGCCAGCGCCAGCACCACGGCGCCGATGGCGGCGGGCTTGAACCAGGAACGGGAAGAGGTGGAAGCGGTCATGGGCGGTCGATAAAAAAAAGCGGCAGGACCATTATAGTCCTGCCGCCCTGGGAGGTTCGGAAGACCCCGGGATTAGTTCAGCGAAACCTGCGCAGGGCTGTTCTGCCGTACGCGCGGATCTTCTTCGTTGATGTATTCGAAGATCTTCACCACGCGGGTCACGCCCGAGACGCCCTTGGCGACGTCGGCGGCGATATTGCCTTCGCGCGGCGTGACCATGCCCATCAGGTAGACCACGCCGCGTTCGGTGGTGACCTTGAACGAGATCGCCGACACGGTCTTCATGTCGACCAGGCTGGCCTTGACCTTGGTGGTGATCAGGGCGTCGTTCGAGCGCGAGGTATAGCTCGACGAGCCGGAAACCTGCAGCTCGTTGATGACCGATACCACGTTCGCGATCGCGCGCACTTCGCGCTCGGCCGCCTGCTTCATCGCTTCGTCGCGCACTTCGCCGGTCAGCAGCACGCGGCGGTTGAAGCTGGTGACGTTGACGTTGCCCGCATCGCCGGTGACTTTGCGCATTTCGAGCTCGGCCTTGACCGTGATCGATTTGTCTTCGGTCTGGGCGCCCAGGGTGCGGCGGTCGACGGTCGAGACGGCGCCGGCCACGCCGGCGCCGACGATCAGGCCGAAGCAGCCCGACAGCGATGCCGCCAGGGCGGTGCCCATCACGACCTTGGTCAACAGCACGGCCAGCGGCCGGCGCGTATTACGCATTCTCGTCTCCTCCGAACAGCGCGACGTCGATGCCGTCGCAGATGCAGTGAATGGCGCACAGGTGGACTTCCTGGATGCGCGCGGTGCGTGCATGCGGGACGTTGATGTGCACGTCGGCGTCGGTCAGCAGCTTGCCCAGCTGGCCGCCGTCCTTGCCGGTAAAGGCCACGATGCGCATCTCGCGTTCCAGGGCCGCCTCGACCGCGGCCAGCACATTGGCCGAATTGCCCGAGGTCGAAATCGCCAGCAGGATGTCGCCTGCCTGGCCGAAGGCCTGTACCTGCTTCGAGAAGATCTCCTTGAAGCTGTAGTCGTTGCCGACCGCGGTCAGGATCGAGGTGTCGGTGGTCAGGGCGATCGCCGGGAGCGGGAAGCGCTCGCGCTCGAAACGGCCGACCAGCTCGGCCGCGAAGTGCTGGCAGTCGGCGGCCGAGCCGCCGTTGCCGCAGGCCAGGATCTTGTTGCCGTTGGAAAGGGCGCCGAACATGAGTTCGACCGCCGCCGAAATGGAGGGAGCCAGGGTGGCGGCCGACTTCATCTTCAGGTCGGCGCTCTCCTGGAAGTGAGCGAGGATGCGTTGAGTATTCATAGCCGGGAATTATAGTGCAGTGGCAATCCCACCTGAGCAAGCGCAGTAAAAATTGCTTACACTTCAATGATGTTCCGCAACCAATCGATGTGCTCGCCATCGATGGCGACCAGGTCGAAGCGGCAGGGCGGAGTGATGGGAAAACGCAACAGATAGACTTGGGCCGCGCAGACCAGGCGGCGTATCTTGGCAGGAGTGATGCTGGCGGCCGCGCCGCCGTGCCCGCGGTCGGCGCGCTGGCGCACCTCGACGAACACCAGGGTTGCGCCATCGCGCATGATCAGGTCGATCTCGCCGCCCTTGCAGCGGAAATTCTGCTCGACCGGGCTCAGTTTCTGGCGCTTGAGGTAGACGAGGGCAGCGTCTTCCCATTGCTGGCCCTGGGCCTGCCGTCGGGACAGGCGCGCGGGCCACATCTCATAGACCGGTGGCGACCGGTTCGAACACGCGGCGCGGCTGCGGCAGGCTGGCGCCGCCGGCGTCGTCGGTAAGGATTTCTTCGGTCGGACGGGTGTCGTTGACCACGACCCCGGTCTCGACGCGGCGGAAGGCACGCTCTCCTTGTCCCATGTTTACCGACAGGCGGCCGGTGGCGCCTTCGAGCTCGAACGATCCGGTCGGGCGTTGCGCCAGTTCGCGCGCGATGCGGAAGGCGTCGATGCCGAGCGCGTACAGGCGCTGCAGGTCGAGCGCTTCGCTGCCGCTGCTCCAGCGCGGATAGCCGGCGACGGCCGGATGGTCGGGCTGCACGGTCCAGGGCAGGTCGAGGATGCGCACGCCGACCAGTTCGGCCGGCACGCTGGCCGGATCGCGGCCCGGGTTGACCGAGGCGGTGCCATAGGTCGGCAGCGAGGTGCCCAGCGCGCTGCGCACCTGGCGCAGGCCGTTGGCGTCGAGCGCGGCGTAGACCAGCTGCGGCGGTTCGGCGGAGAGCCGCGCGCGCAGTTCGGCCAGCGCATTGCCGTCGACGTAGCCGCCTTCGGCCGGCAGTTCGACGGTCGCCTGGCTGCGGCCGAGCTCGGCCCAGCGCTGGCTGAAGGCGCCCGACAGGCGTTGCTGCCAGGCGGCGCGGCCGGTGAGCACCAGGGCCTGGCCGACAGGCTGCTCGCTGGCGGCCCACTCGGCTACCTGGCGCGCCTCGTCTTCGAGCGACAGGCCGATGACGAGCATCTGGCGCGGCAGCGGAGAATTGACTTGCGGGTGATTCAGGGCGATCGTCGGCTTGTTGACCGTGCCGCTGGTGGCCAGGGCGGCCACGGCGGAACGCGCCAGCGGGCCGACCACGATATCGTTCTGTTCGGCGGCGCCGCGGTAGGCGTCGAGCGTGGCCTGCGCCGAGTCGCCGGTCGGCACCAGGTTGACGGTGACGCCGTCGCGCTGCTGTTCATGGGCCGCCATGAAGCCGGCGCGCAGCGCCTCGGCCGGCTGGGCCAGGGCGGGCGAATCGAGCGGCAGCAGCAGCGCCACGCGCACCGCCGGGCCGCTGTACGGCGCCGCCGACGGCGCGGCAGCGCGAGGGCTGCCATCGGCGCTCGGCGGCAGTTCGACCGGATTGGTCTGCACGCCACTTTCGGGACGCGGCGGCGGCGTGTAAGCTGGCGCCGGCGGCGGTGCATTTGTCACCGGCGTCGCGGGAGCGCACACTCCGCCTGGCATGCCGCAACCGGTATCGGGCGGGAGCGGCGTGCTGCCGCAACCCGCCAACAGTGTAAGTACGGCGGCCGCGAGCAAGCCCGGTAGATTTTTTTTCTTCAGCATCGGAACCCTTTATGACAGATCAGCAGACCATCGACATCGCCCGACTTCCCGTCATGGGCGAGGCGGCCCAGCAGTCCTATCCTACCGCAACGCTGTACGTCGTGGCTACTCCGATCGGCAACGTCACCGACATCACCCTGCGTGCTCTGCACCTGCTGGCGCTCGCCGACGTGGTCGCCTGCGAAGACACGCGCAAGACCGGCGCGCTGCTGCAGCGCTTCGGCTTGAGCCAGCCGACCATCGCCGCGCACCAGCACAACGAGCGCGAAGTGGCCGAGAAAATCGTCGAGCGCCTGCGCGCCGGGCAGCGCGTGGCGTTGGTGTCCGACGCCGGCACGCCGGGCGTGTCCGACCCCGGCGCGCGCATCGTCGACGCTGTGCGGTCGGCCGGCCTGAACGTGGTGCCTCTGCCCGGCCCGTCGGCCGCGATCGCGGCCCTGTCGGCCAGCGGCCTGGTCAACGACCGTTTTCACTTTGTCGGCTTTTTGCCGGCCAAGGCCAAGGGTCGCGAGGCGGCGCTGGCGACTTTGGTACGCGAAAGCTCGACCCTGGTGTTCTACGAGGCGCCGCACCGCATCGTGGAGTGCGTGCAGGCGCTGGCGGCGGCGTTCGAGCCGACCCGGCAAGTGGTGTTCGCCCGCGAGCTGAGCAAGATGTTCGAGGAAGTGCACCGCTGCGAGCTGAAGGATGCGCTGGCCTGGGTTACGGCCGACCAGCACCGCGAGCGCGGCGAATTCGTGGTGCTGGTGGCGGGAGCGGTCGAGGCGACCGACGCGGAAGATGCCGAGGCCGAGCGCATCTTGCAGATCCTGTTGAGCGAGTGCAGCGTCAAGCAGGCAGCAAATTTGACGGCGCAGATCACGGGCCGCAAGAAGAACGCCTTGTATGACCGAGCCTTGCAGATCAAGGGCGAAACGTAGGGTGGAGGGCTTTGCCCTCCACGCGTTCAGTCACCACTTGCACCCCGAATCCTTCTTGTCCATCAACAAATAGATCGGCGCCAGCAAGCCGCCCGGCACACCGTCCTTGCAATCGCGCCGTTTGGCTTCCCTGATCCCGCGCGCCAGCTTCGATTCGGTCTGCAACGCCGGCTCCGGGAATTGCGCCAGCGCCGTGCCTTCTTTCGACGGATCGCGCAGGTGGGCATTCGCGCGCGCGACCTGGCGCGCCGCGTTCATGTCGAATGTCGGCGCAGGTTGCGGTGTTTCTTCCTGTTGAACGACGAAGGGATCGGGTTCGGCGCTTGAACTGTCAGGCACCGCAATCAGAGCTTGCGACGGCGCTGGCCGCACCGCGCGTGGGGCAACGGGTTTGACGGGTACGATTGGCGCGGCCGGTGGGGTGCGTGCGACGGGCGGTTCGGGCGGCGGCGGCGGCGGAGCAGGCGGCGCGATCATGACGGAGATGACCGTGGCTTCGGCCGGCGCGATCTGCATGGTCCTGAAACTCGTGTCGCGATAGGCTGCCAGGAACAGGGCGTGTACCGCGATCGATACCGCAATGCCGATCACCATGCGGCGATTGCCGCTGCGCAGGCTGGCCGGCTCACTGTAACTTGGCGTCATATGCATGACATACATACCTCAACTTAACTTCAGAAAACTGCCAAATCGCTATTTTGCAACGAAAACTTGACCAGGTCACGCGAAACCGATATGATCTCGCTTCTTCGGAGTGTAGCGCAGCCCGGTAGCGCACCTGGTTTGGGACCAGGGGGTCCAAGGTTCGAATCCTTGTACTCCGACCAGCATTAAGAAAAAAGCCGACAACGTGAGTTGTCGGCTTTTTTCGTTGTGGGTTCGGTTTTCGTCGCGATGGGGTGAGGATAACCATCACCGCGTGGACGGCGGAGCCGTCCACCCTACGTGTCACGGAATTATCCGGTGCGCTTGGCGGCAATCGCATTGCCGGCGCGGCTGATGCTCTTGCGGCCCAGCTGCTGCGAGATGAACAGCCCGGCATCGACCACCTGGTCGAGATCGACGCCGGTCTCGATGCCCAGGCCCTGCATCAGGTACAGCACGTCCTCGGTCGCCACGTTGCCGGTCGCGCCCTTCGCATACGGGCAGCCCCCCAGGCCGGCCACCGAGGAGTGGAAGATCGCCACGCCGACCTCCATCGCCGCATAGATGTTGGCCAGCGCCTGGCCATAGGTGTCGTGGAAGTGGCCAGCGAGCTGGCCGATCGGGAATTCCTGCGCCGCGCGCAGCATCACGGCCTGGGTCTTGCGCGCGGTCGAGATGCCGATGGTGTCGGCGATGTCGATCTCGTCGCAGCCCAGGTCGCGCATGCGCGCCACGACGTCGCCGACGGCCTCCAGCGGCACGTCGCCCTGGTAGGGGCAGCCGAAGGCCGTGCTGATCGAGCCGCGCAGGCGCAGGCCGTGTTCCTTCGCCGCGCGCGCCACCGGTTCGAAGCGCACGATCGACTGGGCGATCGAGCAGTTGATGTTCTTTTGCGAGAAGGCTTCCGAGGCCGCGCCGAACACGACCACTTCGTCGGCGCCGCCGGCAAGGGCGACCTCGAAGCCCTGCATATTCGGCACCAGCGCCGAATAGATGGTGCCGGGACGGCGCTCGATGCGCGCCAGCACCTCGGCGCTGGTGGCCATCTGCGGCACCCACTTGGGCGAGACGAAGGCGGCCGCCTCGACGTTGACGAAGCCGGCGCGCGCCAGGCGCTCGACCAGTTCGACCTTGACGTCGGCGCTCAGCGCTTCCTTCTCGTTCTGCAGGCCGTCGCGCGGGCCGACTTCGACGATCTTCACTTTCGCGGGCAGGGCGGGTTGGGTCATGTCAGTATCCAAGTTGGCGGTCGACCAGGTCGGCGACCGGTTGGCCGTTCTCCAGCGCGTTCACCTTGTCGGCGATCTGGCGCACGGCGTCCTGGCGCATGGTGAGCGCCGAAATATGCGGGGTAAGATTGATCCGTGACTCATTCCAGAACGGATGCGGGGCCGGCAGCGGCTCGTGGCGGAACACGTCGAGCGTGGCGCCGGCGATGTGGCCGGAGCGGATCAGGGTCATCAGGTCGGGCTCGGCCAGGATGGCGCCGCGCGAGACGTTGATCAGGTAGGCGCCGGGCGCCAGCCTGCCCAGCCGGTGGCGGTCGAGCAGGTTGGTCGTGTCCGCGGTGAGCGGCAGCAGGCATACCAGCACCCGCGTGCCGTGCAGGAAGTCATCCAGCCCCTCCATGCCGGCATAGGTCGGCACGCCAGGGATGTCCTTCGGGCTGCGGCTCCAGCCGCGCACCGGAAAGCCGAAGTGGCGCATCGCCTCGACCACCGGCATGCCCAGGCGGCCCAGGCCCATGACGCCGATGCTGAACGACTCTTTCGGATGCTGGGGCAGCGGATTCCAGGCGCCGTGGCGCGCCTGCTGTTCGTATTCGTCGAAGCGCCGAAAATAGCGCAGCACGGCGTGCGCCACGTACTCGGCCATCTGCACGCCCATGCCGGCGTCGCCCAGGCGCACCAGTGGCACGCGCGGCAGCGCGTCGCCGAACTTGAGCACGGCGTCGACGCCGGCGCCCATCAGAAAGATCGCCTTGACCTCGTTCAGCTGCGCCAGCAGGCCGGGCGCCGGGTTCCACAATACCGCGTAATCGCAGGGGGCCAGCTGCTGGCCCTCCCTCCAGGTGACCGTCTCGACGCCTGGCATCACGGCCGAGAGCTCGCGCTCCCACGGCTCGATGACGCCATCGCCCCGGTACAGGACAATGCGCATGTCTCCCCCTCGGTTTGTCAGGGTGGTTGTTATGGTTTCTTATGCCGCCTTGAAGGCCAGCAGCGGCGCGCCATCCGCCACCTGGTCGCCGACCTGATACAGCACTTCTTCCACCAGGCCATCGCTCGGCGCGGCGATCGTGTGTTCCATCTTCATCGCTTCCATGATCACCAGCGGCTCGCCCTTCTTCACATCCTTGCCGGACTGGGCCAGCACCGCGACCACCTTGCCCGGCATCGGCGCCGTCAGGCGGCCGCCAGCAGCCTCAGTCTCGCCGGCATGTGCCATCGGGTCATTGTACGTCAGGGTGTGATGACGGCCGCCCGTAAATACGTGGAAGGCGTCGCCGTCGCGGCGCACGCAGCCGTGCAGGGCGGTCTCGCCCAGGCGCAGGGCGAGCTCGGCGCCGTCTTGCGATACCAGCTCGACGCGCTGGCGCTGGCTGTCCAGATCGATCTCCCAGCCCTGGTTGCGGTAGGTCAGGCCGATCCGGTAGTCGCCGTACTCGTCGGCGAAGGACAGGGTGCGGCGGTAGTCGCCATTCATGCGCCAGCCATGGGCCTGGCTCCATGGATCGGCGTCGTTGGCGGCGCCGTGCACGGTTTCGCTATCGCTCAGCGCGAGCGCGGCCAGGGCCAGTGCACCGAGCGGGGCCGGCGCCGGCGCCGGGAACAGGGCATCGTGGTTGCGCTCGATCAGGCCCGTATCCAGGTCGGCCGTCGAGAACGCCTCGCCCTCGACCAGGCGTTTCAGGAAGGCGATATTGGTGGCCAGGCCGACGATGCGGAACTCGCTCAGCGCCTGCGCCATGCGCGCCAGCGCCTGGGTGCGATCGGCGCCCCAGACGATCAGCTTGGCGATCATTGGATCGTAGAATGGCGAGATGGCGTCGCCCTCGCGTACGCCCGAGTCGACACGCACCGCGGCCGGATTCATCCCATCCGCGCCGAGCTCGAACGCCACCGCCCGCGGCACGTCCATATGGCGCAAGGTGCCGATCGACGGCAGGAAACCCTTCTCGGGATTCTCGGCATACACGCGCGCCTCGATGGCGTGGCCGTGGATGGCGAGTTCATGCTGTTTCTTCGGCAGCGGCTCGCCAAAGGCGACGCGCAACTGCCATTCGACCAGGTCGGTGCCGGTGATCATCTCGGTCACCGGATGCTCGACCTGCAGGCGGGTGTTCATCTCCATGAAGTAGAACGAGCCATCCTGGTTGGCGATGAATTCCACCGTGCCGGCGCCGACGTAGCCGACCGCGCGCGCGGCGTTCACTGCCGCTTCGCCCATGGCGGCGCGGCGGTCCTCCGGCATGCCCGGGGCCGGCGCTTCTTCCAGCACTTTCTGGTGGCGGCGCTGCACAGAGCAGTCGCGCTCGTGCAGGTAGACGCAGTTGCCGAGGCTGTCGGCGAATACCTGGATCTCGATGTGGCGTGGACGGATCAGGTATTTCTCGACCAGCACCTTGTCGTCGCCGAAGCTGCTGATCGCTTCGCGCTTGCACGAGGCCAGCGCGGCCTCGAAATCTTCCGAACGCTCGACCACGCGCATGCCCTTGCCGCCGCCGCCGGCGCTGGCCTTGAGCAGCACCGGATAGCCGATGCGGTCGGCCTGCTGGCGCAAGAACGCCGGATCCTGTTCGTCGCCGTGGTAGCCCGGCACCAGCGGCACGTTGGCGCCTTCCATCAGCTGCTTGGCGGCCGACTTCGATCCCATCGCGCGCATCGACGATGCCGGCGGGCCGATGAACACCAGGCCCGCGGCCTGCACCGCATCCGCGAACTCCGCGTTCTCGGACAGGAAGCCGTAGCCGGGGTGGATCGCCTGGGCGCCGGTGGCCTTGGCCACCTCGATGATCTTCGCACCGCGCAGGTAGCTGTCCTTGGCGGCCGCGGGGCCGATCAGGACTGCCTCATCGCATACCGCGACATGCATGGCGCCGGCGTCGGCTTCCGAGTACACGGCGACGGTACGGATACCCATGCGGCGCGCGGTGGCGGCAACACGGCAGGCGATTTCGCCACGGTTGGCGATGAGGATCTTGGTGAACATGCGCTTTATCTTTCGCTTATGGTTGTTCGGGATTTCGTATGTGTGGCCGTGTCTCTCCAGCCACATTGTTACCGTCCGACCCACCGTCGTTCCCGCGAAGGCGGGAACCCAAGTTTGCTGGCGCAGCAACTACGTTTGAAACGAGTGGCGACGCAACCGACTTGCGTTCCCGCCTCCGCGGGAACAACGTGGTGGTGTATCAGCAGCCGCAGGCTTCCTTCTGCACCGACTCCAGCGTGGCGGCGCGCGTCTTGAGGCCCAGCTTGGCCAGCAGTACGCGGTCGTCGTCGGCTTCCGGATTGTCGGTGGTGAGCAGCTTGTCGCCGTAGAAGATCGAGTTGGCGCCGGCCATGAAGCACATCGCCTGCACCGCTTCGCCCAGTTCGCGGCGGCCCGCCGACAGGCGCACGCGCGCCAGCGGCATGGTGATGCGCGCCACCGCGATGGTGCGCACGAATTCGATCGGGTCCAGCTTGTCCATGCCGTGCAGCGGCGTGCCTGCCACCTGCACCAGGTGGTTGACCGGCACCGATTCCGGATACGGATTCAGGTTCGCCAGCTGGGCGATCAGGCCGGCGCGCTGCTCGCGCGTCTCGCCCATGCCGACGATGCCGCCGCAGCAGACCTTCAGGCCCGCCTGGCGCACGCGGCCCAGCGTGTCCAGGCGATCCTGGTATTCGCGGGTCGAGATGACGTTGTTATAGAAATCCGGCGCGGTATCGATATTGTGGTTGTAGTAATCGAGGCCTGCCTTTTTCAGCTGCTCGGCCTGGCCGGCTTCGAGCATGCCCAGCGTGGCGCACGTCTCCATGCCCAGCGCCTTCACTTCGCGCACCATGGTCTCGACTTTTTCCATGTCGCGCTCTTTCGGGCTGCGCCAGGCCGCGCCCATGCAGAAGCGGGTCGCGCCGCTGGCCTTGGCCGCGCGCGCCGCATCCAGCACGGTGTCGATGTCGAGGATCTTCTTGGCTTCGACGCCGGTGTCGTAGCGCGCCGCCTGCGGGCAGTAGCCGCAGTCTTCCTCGCAGCCGCCGGTCTTGATCGACAGCAGGGTCGCCAGTTCGACGTCGCCGTCCGGGAAGTGCTCGCGGTGCAGGCTCGAGGCGCGGTGCATCAGTTCGGGGAACGGCAGCTCGAACAGCGCGAGCACGTCGGCCAGCGGCCAGGTCGCATTCTCCGCGGGCTTGATGGCGGCCGCTGGGCGGTGCAGGGCGATGGTGTTCATATCGGACATAGGGGTTCCTTCAGGACTTGCCTCGCGTGGACGGCCATCCCGGCAGTCCAGCGAGATCGATGAATTCGGCCGCCGCGGCGGCCGTCGGTGTGGGCAGGCGCGGCACGCGGCCCAGCAATGGCGCCGGGATGCGCTGTGCCAGCGCGTCTATATTTTCTTGTTCAAAGCGCATATCGGGATCGGCCGTGTTGGCGACCCAGCCGGCCAGCACCAGGCCGCGCGCCACGATCGCTTCGACCGTGAGCAGGGCGTGGCTGATGCAGCCCAGGCGCATGCCGACCACCAGGATCACCGGCAGGTTAAGTTGTGCGGCCAGGTCGGCGCTGTCGAAGCTATCGTTGAATGGTACACGGAAGCCGCCCACGCCCTCGACCACGACCGCATCGGACGCCGCCTGGATCTCGGCGAAGGCGGCGATGATCGGCGCCGATTCGATGGTGACGTTTTCCAGCGCGGCGGCGATGTGTGGCGCCGCCGGCTCGCGCAGCATGTACGGCGTGGTGATCGACGCGGGCAGGTGCACGTTGCCTGCCGCAATGAGCATGTCGGCGTCGTCGTTGTGCAGTTGTCCGTCGCGCAGCTCGGCGCCGGCGGCCACCGGCTTCATGCCGCAGGCGCGCACGCCGCTTGCCGCCAGCTTGTACAGGATGGCGCTCGACACCAGCGTCTTGCCGATCTCGGTGTCGGTGCCGGTGACGAAGCAGGCGAAGCGCGACGGCAGGTTGTCGATGGCGCGTGCCTCGAGTTCCGGCTCCAGCGCCGGCTCGTCGAGCTCGGCCTGCGGCAGCACGGGTGGCGGCGCGGCGATCGGGTCGTCGGTCTCGTTCAGGTTTTTCATGGTGCGGCCTTTTCCAGTCTGTTGAGCGCCTGCGCCAGTTGCGCGACGTCGTCGACGCCATGGGCGGCCGACAGGGTCACGCGCAGGCGCGCGGTGCCCGGCGCCACGGTCGGCGGGCGGATCGCCGGCACCCACAGGCCCTGTTCATGCAGGGCGGCGGAGGCGCGCAGCGCATCGTCGTTGCTGCCGATGATGACGGGCTGGATCGCGGTGCGCGATGTCGCCAGTTTCCAACGTTGGAAATCCAGCGATTCGCGCAACTGCCCGACCAGGCCCGCCAGGTGGGCGCGTCGTTGTGCGCCCTCAGCGCCGCCAATGATATCAAGGCTGGCGAGCAGGGCGTGTGCGAGCGCCGGCGCACAGGCCGTGGTGTAGATGTAGGGGCGGGCGCGCTGGATCATCAATTCGATCACGCTGGCATGCGCCGCGATGAAGGCGCCGCCGACGCCGGCCGCCTTGCCGAGCGTGCCCATATAGACGAGATTGGGCGAGCGCAGGCCGAAATGCTCGAGCGCGCCGCGGCCGTTCGCGCCCAGCACGCCGAAGCCGTGGGCATCGTCGACCACCAGCCAGGCGCCGTGGCGTTCGCAGACGGCCAGCAGTTGCGGCAGCGGCGCCAGGTTGCCGTCCATGCTGAACACGCTGTCGGTGACGACGATTTTCGTGGCGGCGCCGCTGGCCCGCAGTTGTGCCTCGAGCGCGTCGACATCGCCATGTGGGTAGACGGTGACGCCGGCCTTCGCCAGGCGGGCGCCGTCGATCAGCGAGGCGTGGTTCAGCGCCTCGGAAAAGATCATCGCGTCGGCATCCTGGCCCAGGGCGGTCAGGATCGCCAGGTTGGCCATGTAGCCGGTGCACAGCGTGAGCGCGCGCGCCTGTTCCAGGTGCGGCGCCATCCACTCGGCCAGGTGTTCTTCCAGCAGGTGGTGGGCGCGGCCGTGGCCGGAGACCAGGTGCGAGGCGCCGCTGCCGGCGCCATACATGGCGGCGCCTTCGCGCAGCGCCTCGATCACCTGCGGGTGGGCCGCCAGGCCGAGGTAGTCGTTGCTGCAGAAGGCGAGCAGTTCGCGGCCGTCCACGACCTGGCGCGGCGCGCAGGCGCCGTCGGTCACGCGGCGACGGCGCACCAGGCTGTGGGCGGCGAGCGTCGCCAGTTTGCGGTCGATGTCGGCGATCAGGTTCATGTCAGGCCGCGATCACCGACTCGAAGGTCTTGAGGGTGCGCGCGGCCAGGCTGGCGACGTCTTCTTCGTCCAGCACGTACGGCGGCATCAGGTAGACGGTGCGGCCGATCGGACGCAGCAGCAGTTCGTTCTCGACCGCGGTGCTGAAGAAACGGCGCGAGAAGGTCGAGGCGCGGTCCTTGTCCGGTTCGATGGCGTCGAACGCGAAGATCATGCCGCGCTGGCGGAAGTGGCGCGCGCGCTCGTGCTCGGCCAGCGGGGCGAGTGCGATCGTCATCTTCGTCGCCAGCTCGCGGTTGCGGTTCAATACATCGTCTTCTTCGAAGATGTCGAGCGTGGCCAGTGCCGCGCGGCAGGCCAGCGGGTTGCCGGTGTAGGAATGCGAGTGCAGGAAGCCGCGCGTGATGTCTTCGCTGTAGAAGGCCTGGTAGATGTCGTCGCGGGTGAGCACCAGCGACAGCGGCAGGTAGCCGCCGCTGATGCCTTTCGACAGGCACAGAAAGTCAGGCCAGATGCCAGCCTGCTCGCAGGCGAAGAAGGTGCCGGTGCGCCCGCAGCCGACCGCGATCTCGTCGGCGATCAGGTGCACGTGGTGCTGGTCGCACAGGTCGCGTAGAAGCTTGAGGTAGAGCGGGTCGTACATCGCCATGCCGGTCGCGCACTGCACCAGCGGCTCCACGATGATGGCGGCGATTTTCTCGCCACGCTGCTCGAACAATTCCTTCACTTCCAGGATCGCGCGGCGCGCCACGTCCTGGGCGGTTTCACCCTCGGCCGCGTTGCGCGCGTCCGGCGCGATGACCACATGCGAGGCGCGCAGCAGCGGGCCATAGGCGTCCTTGAACAGCGGCACATCGGTGACGCCGAGCGCGCCGAGCGTCTCGCCGTGGTAGCTGCCCTGCAGGCACACGAATTCCTGCTTGGCCGGGAAGCCGGCGTTGCGCCAATAGTGGAAACTCATCTTCATCGCGATCTCGACCGCCGATGCGCCATCCGACGCGAAGGTGGCATGGCCCAGCGCGTGACCGGTCAGCTTCGACAGGCGCTCGGCCAGTTCGACCACCGGCGCGTGCGTGAAACCGGCCAGCATCGCGTGTTCGAGCTTGTCCAGCTGGTCCTTCAGCGCCGCGTTGATGCGCGGGTTCGCATGGCCGAACATGTTCACCCACCACGAGCTGATGCCGTCCAGGTAGCGCTTGCCGTCGTAGTCAACCAGCCACGGACCCTGGCCATGGCTGACCGCGATCAGCGGCACCTCCTCGTGGTGCTGCATCTGGGTGCAGGGATGCCATACGCTGCGCAGGCTGCGCGCGATCCACTCGGAGGAGGTCGATTGAGTCACTTCAGGGTTCCAATTTCTATGAGTTCAGCCAGGTCGGCTTGCGTTTTTCGAGGAAGGAGGCCACGCCTTCGCGTCCTTCCAGCGAGGCGCGGATGGCGGCGATGCGGCCCGCGGTGTCCCCCAGCAGCGCATCGTCGACCGGCTGGCCGACGATCTCGCGCACCAGCGTCTTGGCTTCCTTGACGGCGTTCGGGCTGTTGTTGACCAGGGCCTTGGCGATGCCGGCGGTCGTGGCGTCCAGCGCATCCGCGGCCACGACCTCGTGCGCGAAGCCGATGCGGCGCGCTTCCAGCGCATCGAAGCGCTCGGCGGTCATAAAGTAACGGCGCGCGGCCTGCTCGCCTATGGCCTTGATCACATAAGGCGAGATGGTAGCCGGAATCAGGCCGAGCTTCACTTCGGACAGGCAGAATCCGGCGGTATCGACGGCTACCACGATGTCGCAGGCCGCCACCAGGCCCATGCCGCCGGCGTAGCAATCGCCCTGCACCTTGGCCACCGTGGGCTTCGGGCACAGGTAGATCGTGCGCAGCATGTCGGCCAGGCGCAGCGCGTCGTCATGGTTTTCTTCATGCGAGTAGCCGGCCATCTTCTTCATCCAGTTCAGGTCGGCGCCGGCGCAGAAGGCCGGCCCGTTCGCCGCCAGGACGATGGCGCGCACCATCTCGTTGCGGCCCAACTCGTCGAAGGCCAGCGCCAGTTCGGCGATCGTGTGTTCGTTGAAGGCGTTGCGCAGCTCGGGGCGGTCGAGGGTGACGGTGGCCACCTTGTCGGCGATCGCGATGGTGAGGGTTTGATAATCCATTCCTGATTTCCCTTACATGCGGAACACGCCGAACTTCGTGTCCTCGATCGGCTTGTTCATGGCGGCGGACAGGCCCAGGCCCAGCACCATGCGCGTGTCGCGCGGATCGATCACGCCATCGTCCCACAGGCGCGCACTGGCGTAATAAGGGTGGCCCTGGTGCTCGTACTGGTCCTTGATCGGCTGCTTGAACGCGGCTTCTTCTTCGGGCGACCACTGGCCGCCCTTGGCTTCGATGCCGTCGCGCTTGACCGTGGCCAGGACCGATGCTGCTTGATCTCCGCCCATCACCGAGATGCGCGCATTTGGCCACATCCACAGGAAGCGCGGAGAGAAGGCGCGGCCGCACATGCCGTAGTTGCCGGCGCCAAAAGAGCCGCCGATGATGACGGTGAACTTCGGCACCGAGGCGGTGGCGACGGCGGTTACCATCTTGGCGCCGTTGCGGGCGATGCCTTCGTTTTCGTACTTGCGACCGACCATGAAGCCGGTGATGTTCTGCAGGAAGACCAGTGGAATCTTGCGCTGGCAGCACAGTTCGATGAAGTGGGCGCCCTTCAGTGCCGACTCCGAGAACAGGATGCCGTTGTTGGCGATGATGCCGACCTTCATGCCGTAGATGTGGGCGAAGCCGCACACCAGGGTGGTGCCGTAGCGCGCCTTGAATTCGTCGAAGTCGCTGTTGTCCACGACGCGCGCGATCACTTCGCGCACGTCGAACGGCTTGCGGGTATCGACCGGGATCACGCCATACAGTTCTTCCGGCGCATATTTAGGCTCGACGGAGTCGCGCAGCGCACCCTGCACCGGCTTGACCCGGTTCAGGTTCGACACGATGGTGCGCGCCAGCGCCAGCGCGTGCGGATCGTTCTGGGCCAGGTGGTCGGCCACGCCCGACAGGCGGGTGTGGACGTCGCCGCCGCCCAGGTCTTCGGCGCTGACCACTTCGCCGGTCGCCGCCTTCACCAGCGGCGGGCCGCCGAGGAAGATCGTGCCCTGTTCCTTGACGATGATCGATTCGTCGCTCATCGCCGGCACATAGGCGCCGCCGGCGGTGCACGAGCCCATCACGACTGCGATCTGCGGGATGCCCTTGGCGGACAGGTTGGCCTGGTTGTAGAAGATGCGGCCGAAATGGTCGCGGTCGGGGAACACGTCGTCCTGGTTCGGCAGGTTGGCGCCGCCAGAGTCGACCAGGTAGATGCAGGGCAGGTTGTTCTGTTCGGCGATCTCCTGCGCGCGCAGGTGTTTTTTCACCGTCATCGGGTAATAGGTGCCGCCCTTGACGGTGGCGTCGTTACAGACGATCACGCATTCCTGGCCCGCGACGCGGCCGATGCCGGTGATGATGCCGGCGCTCGGCGCGGCGCCGTCATACATCTCGTAGGCGGCCAGCTGGGAGAATTCGAGGAAGGGCGTGCCCGGATCGAGCAGGTGTTCGACGCGCTCGCGCGGCAGCAGCTTGCCGCGTGCAACATGCTTGGCGCAGGCCGCCTCGCCACCGCCTTGCGCCAGCTGCGCGACGCGCGCGCGCAAGTCGTCCACCACCGCCTGCATCGCGGCAGCGTTGGTCTTGAAGTCCTCGCCGCGCGGGTTCAGTTTGCTCTCGATCTGGGGCATGTGCCGTCCTCTTGTCTCGTCCGCCTCTCCAGCGGTCACTTCTTGTCAGGGAAACTGCCGTCCAGGTAGAACCAGCGAAGTGCGCCGTCGGGGCCGGGCTCGCGCACGAAGCGGCTGACTTCGTGCAGGCGGTGTGCGCGGCCGCCCACCTTGAAGCGGGCGACGAATTCGACAGTGTCACGGTTCGGGTCTGGCCCTGGATCGTCCGACAATTCTGCTTTACGTTGACGTAAACGTAAAGTAGTTTTTATCTCGAGTCCGAGCCAGCGCATGGGCTCGGTGTCATCGATGATGGCTTCCTGCGGGCGGGTGCTGGGATGCCAGGTGGCAACTAAATACGGCTCATCCTTGAGCGTGAACGCGGTATACCTCGAGCGCATCAGGGTTTCAGCGGTCGGCGGTAGGGCCGCGCCGGAGAGGAACGGGCCGCAGCAGCGCTCGAACGCAGGGCCGCCGCAGGGGCAGGGAGAGGCGGGACGGGTGGACATGGCGGCAATTATCCGCGATTTTGCCAACACCGGTCATGCGGGATGCATGGCCGGCAACCCCGTTAAATATGTGTTAACGACGGATCAGTGACGCAGCGTCAACCCATCCAGCCCGAACGGCGGCGCCTTCCCCTGCACCAGGTCGGCCAGCAGCGCCGCCGTCCCGCAGGCGAAGGTAAACCCCAGCGGCCCATGCCCGACATTCAGCCACAGATTGTCATATTGCGTAGCCCCGACGATCGGCGCGCTGCTGGGTGTCGCCGGCCGCAATCCCGCCCACACCGATACCTGCGAATAATCCGCCGCGCGCGGCATGGTCTCGCGCACCTGGCGCGTCAGGCCCTCGACCCGCTTCGGATCGTGGCGCAGGTCTTCGCCCACCATGTCGACCATCGCCGCCACCCGCAGCCGGTCGCCGATGCGCGCATACAGCACCTTGCGCTCGAAGTCGGTGACGCTGATCTCGGGCGCCACGTCGTCCTGGCGGATCGGGGCGGACAGGCTGTAGCCCTTGAGCGGGTACAGGGGCAGGTGGATGCCGATCGTGTCGGCCAGGTCGCGGCTCTGGATGCCGGCCGCCAGCACGTAGGCGTCCGCCGTGAGCAGGCCGTCGGCGGTCTCGACGCCGCGGACGCGGCCACGCTCGGCGTACAGCCCGCGCGCCTCGCCATGCACGAAGCCGCGAAAGCGCGGATGCGCGCGCAGGCGTTCGGCCAGCGCCATGCAGAAGGCGTGGCAGTCGGCCACCGCCTCGCCGGCGTTGTAGATGCCGCCGGCCAGCAGGTGCTGGCTGGCCGCCAGCGCCGGTTCGCGCGCGCCGCATTCCTCGGGCGACCAGACCTGGCCGGCGCCGGGTTTCCGGGCGGCCGCCTCGAACACCTCGCGCGAGCGGTAGACCACCAGCTTGCCGGCATCGCGCCAGTGGAAGGATTCGGGCGGCACCACGGGTTCGAGCTGCTGCATCGAGCGGCGCGACAGTTCGCCCAGTTCGAGCAGCTTGGCCGTGGTGCGGCGGTTGACGTCGGCCCGGCAGTGGGCCAGGAAGCTGGCCAGCCAGCGGTATTGGCGCAGGTCGGCCTCTGGCTTGAAGCGCAGCGGACCATCGGCCTGGAACAGCCATTTGACGGCCTTGAGCGGGATGCCCTCGTCGGCCAGCGGCGACACGTAGCGGTAGCTGAGCTGGCCGCCGTTGCCGTAGCTGGCGCCGCTGCCGACTTCCGGCGCGCGTTCCAGCAGGGTCACGCCATAGCCGGCTTCCACCAGCCACCAGGCCGAGGCCAGGCCGACGACGCCGCCGCCGATCACGATGATGTGCTGCATGCCAGACTCGTTTGTTCAGATAGGGGAATGGAGCTTAGAGGCTGTACCGACAGGCCGCCAATGAATGGTGGACGAACAGTCATAACCGGCAGATATGCACGCATTTGCGGGGCCGTTCAGGCAGGTTGGCCGAGGATGGCGCGCCGGTGGACGAGGGCCAGCACGCGTTCCTCATAGCGCGCCAGGGACGAGTCGCGGCCCGGATTCGCGCCTGGATCGCGCGCGCTGCCGCCGGCCAGCACCACGATGCCGTTGCCATTGCTGCGATCCATGGCGAAGATCGAGCGCAGGCCGTAGGCGTCGCCCAGGTGGCCGACCGCGTCGAAGCCGGGCGTGAGCCACATGCCGGGACGGTCGGGATAATGGGCGTTGCCGAACCCGCGCGGGCTGAGGATGCTGCCCAGCGGGTTGCCGTTGCCGCCTACACCATCGTAGGCCCAGTGGCGCGCGAACATCCGCTCGATCGTATCTTGCCGCAGCAGGCGCTGGCCCTCGTGGACGCCGCCCGCCATCAGCATGCGCATGATGACGCCGAGACCGCGCGCCGAGATGCGCAGGCCGCCGGTGGGGCTGAACGGCGTGGCGTTGGTGCCGGGGATGTAGCCGGCCAGGCCGGGCGGCGGCTGGATGCCGGGAGCGTCGACCTGGGCGATCCACGGCCCATCCGGGCGCCACTCTTCGCTGTCCACCGCGCGCTTGCGGTAGATGGTGGCCAGCCGGTCCTGCGCCGCGCGCGGCAGTTCGGACGGGTTGTAGCCGGCCTGCAGGCCGAGCGGCTGCAACAGCAGGCGCGCCATCTGGCGGTCGAAGCGTTCGCCCGTGACGCGCTCCATGACCGTGCCGATCAGGCCGAAGCCCAGGTTACAGTAGCTGTAATAGCCGCCGTCGGGGCCGGCGTGGTTCGACCAGGCCGGCCGCACGTCCTTCAATGCCGTCGTGGCCGGCCAGAAGTAGCCGCCGTCGTCGCGCAGCGACGAGGTATGCAGCAGCAGGTGGCGCAGCGTGATCGGCTGCGCCGGGAAATACGGATTGCGCAGGCTGAAGCCGAGGTAGCCGGAGACGTCGGCCTCGAGATCGAGCTTGCCGCTTTCCACCAGGCGCATCAGGCCGAGCGTGGTCACCAGCTTGGAGATCGAGGCGATGCGGTACAGGGTATCGGGCGTGGCCGGGCGGTCGGGGGCGATCGTGCGGCGGCCGAACGCGCCTTCGTACACCGGCCGGCCCGCGCGCACGGCCAGCACCGACAGGCTGGCCAGCGGGAAAGCCGGATCGTCCACGATGGCAGCCAGTTCGGCGTCGAGCGTGGGGGCCGCGGCGCCGCCGGACGCCGGCGGCATCGCCGCGAACAGCGGTTCCATCGCGCCCAGCATGAGCATGCCGAGCAGGGATCGCCTGCCGTGATTCATGTCCGTCTTCCTTTTTTATTGTGTTTGCCGGATCAGCATACGGACAGCCCGAAACCCTTGCCTAATGAATAGCCGTGGGGAAGTCATAACTCTTTTGTATTGGTCTCAAGTGGTATGCTTCCACGGTATGAATACCCCCGGTCCCGGATTCCAGGTCAACCTGGACGATAATTCTCCCCTGTACATGCAGCTGGCGCGCAAGCTGGCGCAGGACGTGCGCGACGGCCGCTACCAGGCCGACCAGGCGCTGCCCTCCGAGCGCATGCTGTCCGAACAGCTCGACGTCTCGCGCGTCACCGCGCGCAAGGCGATCGACCAGCTGGTCGAGCAGGGCCTGGTGGTGCGCCGGCGCGGCTCGGGCAACTACATCGCGCCGCGCATCGAGCAGCCGCTGTCCAACCTGTCGAGCTTTTCGGAGCAGCTGCAGCAGCGCGGCTATACCCCGCGCTCGGAATGGCTGCGGCGCGAAGTGGTCGTGGCCGACGCCGACCAGCAGCTGTCGCTCGGCCTGTCGCCCGGTTCGCGGGTGGCGCGCCTCGAACGCCTGCGCCTGGCCGACGACATCGTGATGGCCTATGAGGTCAGCCTGATCCCGGCCGCCGTGCTGCCGCGTCCCGGTGACGTGGCCGCTTCGCTGTACGCCCACCTGGGCAAGAGCGGCCACCTGCCGGTGCGCGCGCTGCAGCACATCCGCGCCATGAATGCCGACGCCGAACTGGCGGCGCGCCTCGGCGTGCCCGAAGGCCGGGCGGTGCTGTTCATCACCCGCATCGGCTACCTGGAGTCGGGCGAGCCGGTCGAGCTGACCCATTCCTACTGCCGCAGCGACCACTATGATTTCGTGGCCGAACTGCGGCGCCCTGCGCCGGGTACACCCGCATAACCTTCCGGCATGGCGGCGGCCGATCCTTTCATGGGATGGCTTGCCGAATTGGTATTACACTGGTTTTATTAAAACTCCACCCCGAGACATGGCGATGCTCAATACCGAAACCCCTTCCCAGGCGCACGCCGCCCTCGACCAATACCCCACCACCGAACTGGTCAACGTCTTCGTCGACGACCAGTTGCAGGCCGTCGAGGCGGTGCGCAATGCCGCGCCGCGCATCGCCGCCGCCGTCACCGCCGCGCTGCCGCGCATGGAAGCGGGCGGGCGCCTGATCTACGTGGGCGCCGGCACCTCGGGCCGCCTCGGGGTGCTCGACAGCGTCGAGCTGTACCCGACCTTCTCCTGGCCGCATGGCCGCGCGGTGGCGCTGCTGGCCGGCGGCAGCGACGCGATGTTCGTCGCGGTCGAAGGGGCGGAAGACGATTTCGAGCAGGGTGGGGCCGACCTGCAGGGCGTGAACGTGGGGCCGGACGACGTGGTGCTGGCGATCGCCGCATCGGGCGGCACGCCATATGTGCTGGGCGCGATCAAGGCCGCGCGCGCGGCCGGCGCCCTGACCGTGGGCTTCGCCAATAACCCGGATGCGCCGGTCACGCAGGAAGCCGAGATCGGCGTCACCCTCGACACCGGCCCCGAGGTCGTCTCGGGCAGCACCCGCCTGAAAGCCGGCACCTCGCAAAAGATCGCCCTGAACACCTTCTCGAGCGCGCTGATGGTCCGTTTGAACAAGGTCTACGGCAACCTGATGGTAGACTTGAAGGCTACCAATGCCAAACTGGTAAGGCGCGCGATCCGCCTGACCAGCTTCGCCACCGGCGCCGACGAGGACGCCGCGCGGGCGGTGCTGGAGCAATGCGGATTCCACGTCAAGACGGCCATCGTGGCCTTGTCCAAACAAACCAGTGTCGAGCAGGCGCAAGCGCTGCTGGAAGCGGCGCGCGGCAGCGTGCGCCAGGCGCTCGCGTAAAGCGCCATTCCGACAGTCCTGGCCTTCACGGCGCACCAGATGTCACGAGACATGCAAAAACCGCAAGCAAGCCGCCCCTGGCTGTGGGTGCCGTCCCTGTACTTCGCCCAGGCCATCCCCTACGTCGTGGTGATGAACCTGACCGTCATCATGTACAAGGACATGGGGATTTCGAATTCCGACATCGCCTTCTATACCAGCCTGCTGTACCTGCCGTGGGTGATCAAGCCGCTGTGGTCGCCCATCGTCGACATGTTCGGCACCAAGCGCCGCTGGACCGTGCTGCTGCAGGTGGCGGTCGGCGCCTCGCTGATCGCGGTCGGCACCGTGCTGCACACGCCCGCCTTCTTTGCCGTCAGCCTGGCCGTCATGTGGATCATGGCGTTCAGCTCGGCCACCCACGACATCTCGGCCGACGGCTTCTACATGCTCGGCCTGCGCCAGCAGCAGCAGGCCGCCTTCGTCGGCGTGCGCAGCACCTTCTACCGCCTGGCGACCCTGGTCGGGCAAGGCCCGCTGGTGGTGCTGGCCGGCTACCTGGCGGTCAGCCTGGGCGACGTTCGGCAAGCCTGGTCGATCGTGTTCTACGTGCTGGCCGGGATCTTCTTCGCCGCCTTCGCCTGGCACCAGTTCGTGCTGCCGTTGCCGCCGGACGACAAGCCCGTCCCGACCAGCAACAACCCGCTGCGCGACTTCTTCGGCACTTTCGCCGCCTTCTTCAAAAAGCGCGACATCTGGATGATCGTCGCTTTCATTTTGACTTTCCGCCTGGGCGAAGCCCAATTGCTCAAGCTGGTGGCGCCGTTCCTGAAGGACCCGGTCAGCGCAGGCGGCCTGGGACTCACCACCGCCGAATACGGCATCGCCTACGGCACGGTCGGCATCATCGCCCTGACCCTGGGCGGCCTGGCCGGCGGCTGGCTGATCTCGCGCCTGGGCTTGAAACGCTGCCTGTGGCTGATGGTGTTCGCGATCCACCTGCCGGACCTGGTATTCGTCTACCTGTCGCAGACGCAGCCGACCGATCTCGTGACCGTCTCCGCCTTCCTGGCGCTGGAGCAGTTCGGCTACGGCTTCGGCTTCACCGCGATGATGATGTACATGATCATGGTGGCCGACGGTCCCAATAAAACCGCGCACTATGCGATCTGCACCGGCCTGATGGCGCTCGGCATGATGGTGCCGGGCATGTGGAGCGGCGACCTGCAGGAATACCTGGGCTACAAGCACTTCTTCATCTGGACCTGCCTGGCGACGATCCCCGCCTTCATCGTGGCGGCGCTGGTGAAGATCGATCCCGAGTTCGGGAAAAAATAAGAGGCCATGAACGACGCACCGGTGCGCCTGACATCGCTCGACGCCTTCCGCGGCTTCACCATCGCCGCGATGGTGCTCGTGAATAATCCGGGCGACTGGGGCCACCTGCATGCGCAACTGGCGCATGCGGCCTGGCATGGGTGGACGTTCACCGACACCATTTTCCCGTTCTTTTTGTTCATCGGCGGCGTCGCGATGGCGCTGTCGCTGGGCCGCCTCGCGGCTGCCGGCGCGGACAAGCCGCAGCTTCTCATCAAGCTGGCCAAGCGCGCCGCGCTCATCTTCCTGATCGGCTTCCTGCTCAACCTGGTCCCGCGCTTCGACTTCGAGAGCGTGCGGATTCCTGGCGTGCTGCAGCGGATCGCCCTGTGCACAATGCTGGCGGCGCCGCTGGTGGTCTACCTGACGTGGCGCGGCCAGGCGGTCGCGATCTTCGTGCTGCTGGCGCTGTACAGCGTCCTGATGCTGCTGGTGCCGGTGCCCGGCATCGGCGCAGGCAGGCTGGAACCGGGCCAGGACTTCGGCGCCTGGATCGACCGCGCGCTGATGGACGGCCACCTGTGGGTGGCGGCCAAGACCTGGGACCCGGAAGGCCTGGTCTCGACCTTGCCTGCCGTATGCAGCCTGCTGTTCGGCGTGCTGGCCGGCCGTTTGCTGTTGTCCACACTGGCGCGCACCGAGCAGGTCGTGTGGCTGATGCTGGCAGGCCTGGCCTGCCTGGCGCTGGGTTCCACGCTCGACGCCATCCTCATGCCGATCAATAAAAGCCTGTGGACGCCGTCGTTCTGCCTGCTCATGACTGGCTGGGCCCTGCTGGCCTTCGGCGCCAGCTACTGGCTGCTGGATGCGGCGCCGTCACCCGCGCTGCGCGCGCGCATGGCGCGCCTGAGTACACCTTTCGTCATCTATGGCATGAACGCGCTGTTCATCTTCGCGCTGTCGGGCTTCGTCGCCAAGATGCTCGGTTTTATCAAGATCACGCAAGCGGACGGCAGCCAGCTCGCGCTCGGCGGCGTCCTGTACGCGCCGTTCGCGGCGCTGCCGCTGGACCCGCGCAACACCTCATTACTGTACGCCATCGCCTTCAATGCCTGCATGTTCGCCATCGCCTGGTGGATGTGGCGCCGGCGGTGGTTCGTCAAAGTCTGAACCGAATACAAAGGAGCCATCTTGCTTCCCAAAATGAACAAACGCGCTTTCACGCTCGGCCTGGCGAGCGCCTTCGCCCTCGGCGGCCTGCTGTCCGGCTGCGGCACGCAGACCCGCATCGTACCGGTCGCCGAAACCAGCGGCGGCGACGATCCGCCGGCGGCGCCGCGCGAACTGCGCGCGGCCTGGGTCTCGACCGTTGCCAATATCGACTGGCCCAGCAAACCCGGCCTGTCGTCCGCGAAGCAGCAGCAGGAAGCCATCGCCATCCTCGACCGCGCCAAGTCCCTGAACCTGAACGCGATCGTGCTGCAGGTGCGTCCGTCGGCCGACGCCATCTATCCATCGAAGATCGAGCCCTGGACCGAGTACCTGAGCGGCGTGCAGGGCAAGGCGCCGATGCCGGCCTACGATCCCCTGAAATTCTGGATCGACCAGGCGCATGCGCGCGGCCTCGAGCTGCATGCCTGGTTCAACCCCTACCGCGCGCGCATGGACGCGGCGCGCTCGCAGTCGGCGCCGAACCACATCACCAACACCAATCCGGACATCGTCAAGCGCTACGGCAAATTCATGTGGATGGACCCGGGCGAGCCGGCCGCAGTCAAGCAGACCATGGACGTGATCCTCGACGTCGTGCGCCGCTACGACATCGACGGCGTGCACATCGACGACTACTTCTACCCTTACCCGATCGAGGCCACGCCGACGGTGGCCGGTAATGCCGCCGCGCTGGATGGCCGCACGGCCAAGGCCGAGCTGGACTTCCCCGACGATCCGGCCTGGCAGCGCTACCTGACGAGCGGCGGCCAGCTCGAGCGCGCCGACTGGCGGCGCGACAACGTGAATCGCCTGATCGAAGCCATGTACAAGGGCATCCACGCCGAAAAGAGCTGGGTGCGCTTCGGCATCAGTCCCTTCGGCCTGGGCCGCCCGGACCGCCGCCCGCCCGGCATCGTCGGCTTCTCGCAATACGACAAGCTGTATGCCGACGCCGAGCTGTGGCTCGAGAAGGGCTGGCTCGACTACTTCGTGCCGCAGCTGTACTGGCCGATCAAGGCGCCGGCCCAGGCCTACGACGTGCTGCTCGATTACTGGATCGGCCAGAACCCGATGGGCCGCCACATCTGGCCGGGCCTGTTCACCAGCCGCATCGGCGCGCCGACTCGCGACTACCAGCCGGACGAAGTGCTGCAGCAGGTGAGCGTGACCCGTTCGCGTCCGCTAGCCACCGGCCACATCCACTTCAGCATGGTGGCCCTGATGCAGAACCGCAAGGGCATCAGCGACCAGTTGCGCGCCAGCCGCTATACGGGCCAGGCGCTGGTGCCGGCCACGCCGTGGCTCAGCAGCGGACGTCCCGGCACGCCGACGATCAAGGCCGCCCGTGGCGCCAGGTCGGTCGACCTGACCCTGAAGGCAGGCAAGGACAATTCCCTGTACGCGATCTGGGCCCGCCACGGCGGCGAATGGCGTTTCGCCGTGGCGCCCGCGGTGCGCGCGACCTGGACGGTGTCGGACGACGAGCGCCTCGGCCCGGCGGAGGTCGTGGTGGTCAGTGCGATCGACCGCCTCGGCAACGAGGGCGAGCGCGTACGTGTGTGGTCGAAACCATAATGCGGGTAGCATCTCGGTATGCCGACTGATCAAGACAACTTGCGTGGCGTAGGCCTGGGCATCGACGCCGGTGGCACCCGCACCCGCTGGGCGCTGGCCGCGCCCGGCGGCGCGATCCTGGCTGAAGGGACGGTGGCGGGCCTGTCCGCCCTGCAGATGGCCACGCCCCACGGCCGCGAAGCCGTGCGCGCCACCTTCGAGACGCTGGCGGCGGCGGTATTGCAGCATGCGAATCCGGTGCGGGTGCAGGCCGGCCTGACCGGCTTCGGCGGCGATGGCGAACTGCTGCAGGGCTGGCTAGCCGCCCTGCTGGGCGTGGCGCCGAGCGCGGTGGTCCTGTGCAACGACATCGAGATCGCCTACCGCGCCAGCTTCCAGCCCGGCGAAGGTTATCTGGTATATGCCGGCACCGGCTCGATCGGCGCCTTCATCGATGAAGACGGCGTGTTCCACCGCGCCGGCGGCCGCGGCGTGGTGCTGGACGATGGCGGCGGCGGTTTCTGGATCGCGCGCGAGGCGCTGCGCCATATCTGGCGCAACGAAGACGAACAACCCGGCCGCTGGCAGGCCTCGCCGATGGCGCATGCGGTGTTCGGGCACATCGGCGGCCCCGAGTGGGACCAGTCGCGCCACTTCATCTACCAGAACGAACGCGGGACGGTCGGCAAGCTGGCGCTGGCGGTCGCCGCCAGTGCCGACAGCGATCCGGCGGCGCATGCCATCCTGGTCGACGCCGGGCGCGAGCTGGCGCGGCTGGCGCTGGCCTTGATCGCGCGTTTCGGACCGCGTCCGGTGGCGCTGACCGGCCGCGCCGCCGAACTGCATCCCGTGATCGCCGATACCATGCACGCCGCCTTGCCGCCCGGCGTTGCATTCAACCAGACCCGCCAGCTGGCCCACCACGCCGCCGCGCGGCTGGCGCTGACCTGAACAACAAGAATCCACCCAGGAGAACACCATGAAATCGATCGCCGCGATCCTCGCCCTTGCCGCACTGGCGGGCTGCTCCACCACCCCGCGCTACGACACCACCTATACCGCCCAGGGCCAGTCGAGCCGTGCGCGCTTCCTGGTGCTGCACTACACGGTCGCCAACACGCCCGCCTCGATCAAGATCTTGACCCAGCAGCAGGTCAGCTCGCACTACCTGCTGACCGACGAGGCGACGCCGAAGATCTACCGCCTGGTGGACGAGAACCGCTCCGCCTGGCATGCCGGTAACTCGAGCTGGAAGAACTACACGCAGCTGAACAACAGCTCGATCGGCATCGAGATCGTCAACGCCGGCTGGAAGGACACCCCGCAGGGCCGCGTCTACGCGCCGTTCCCGCAGGCGCAGGTGGACGCCCTGGTTCCGCTGGTGAAAGACATCATCCAGCGCCACGGCATCGCGCCCGAGAACGTGCTGGGCCACAGCGATATCGCACCGCTGCGCAAGCAGGACCCGGGGCCGCAATTCCCGTGGCAGCGCCTGGCCCAGGAGGGCCTGGTGCTGTGGCCGGACGCCACCCGCGTGGCGGCCGTGCGCCCGGCCTTCGACGCCCTGTTGCCCGACGTCGGCTGGTTCCAGCGCAAGCTGGCCATGCACGGCTTCGGCATTGTCCAGAGCGGCGTGTACGACGAAGCGACCCGCACCACGCTGGCCGCCTTCCAGATGAAATACCGTCCGCTGGACATCGCCGGCAATCCGGATGCCGAGACGGCATCGCTGCTCGAAGTGCTGACCACGCCGGCCGGCACGCCGCCGCCGCCGATGCCGGTGATTCCGGCGCAGCCAGTGCTGCCTTCGGCCCCGGCGCCAACCGCGGAACCGCTGCCCGGCGCGCTGGAAAACATCCCGCCGACCGCGCCGGTACCGGCGCCCGTGCCCGCCGTGCCACCCGTGAACACGCCGTGACCCATCGCCGTAGGGTGAATTTCGCGGTATCCTTCGCCCATCCGCCCCGTGCGTATGCGGGGCGGGTTTTCTACTGAAGGATGAAGCGATGCGTCTGCGTCATATCGAGGTGTTCCATGCCATCATGCAGGTCGGCACCATCAGCGGCGCCGCCCAGGTGCTGCATATCTCCCAACCGGCGGTGACCAAGGTGCTGCAGCATGCCGAGCTGCAGCTGGGCATGCCGCTGTTCGAGCGCGTGCGCGGCAAGCTGTACCCCAAGCCCGAGGCGCACCGCCTGTTCGCCGAGACCGAAAAACTCAACCGCGACCTGCAGGGCATCCGCCGCCTGGCCGCCAGCCTCAAGGGCCGCGCGGTCGAGACCGTGCGCCTGGTGTCGACGCCGACCATCGCGGTCAGCGTGCTGCCGGACGGGATGACCGCCTGGCGCCGCGACTTCCCCGAAACGCGTTGCGAACTCGCCACCCATCACACGAGCGAGATCGTCAACGCGCTGCGCCTGGGCGAAGCCGACCTGGCCCTGTCGCTGCAGGACCCGCGCCACCCCAGCATCGTCGCCGAGCCGATCGCCCACGGCCTCTTGACCGTGATGGCCCCGGCCGGCACCTGGAGCGAAGAAGCGTGCAAGAAGCCGATCTCGGCCGAGGACCTGAGCGGCGAATTGATCGGCCTGGCCGACCGCGATCCGCTGGGCGAGATGGTGATCGCGGCCTGCGAGGCGCAGGGCGTGCAGCCGGTGTTCCGCACCGTGGTGCAGACTTACCAGATCGCCCGCTCGCTGGTGGAGGCCGGCGCCGGCACGGCCATCCTCGACCCGTTCACCGCCGCCTCGGCGGCCTCGAACCGGGTGCAGTGCCGCCAGTGGTCGCCGTCGATTCCGGTGCACCTGTTCCTGCTCACCGCCAGCCATTCTCCCCTGTCGCACGGGGCGCGCGAGCTGGCCAACTGCATCGGCGCGAGCGCGCGCGCCTGTCTCGACCACAAGTAAATGAACCTTACCCTCGCCAGCGAGGACGTCGCCGCCAGCCCCGACTTTCGTCATTTGAGCAGCATCGCCGGCATCCGGGTCGACCTGCGCTACGCCACGCCCAATAACTTCGTCGGGCGCGACCTGTATTCGCCGTACGACTGCGCCTGGCTGCACGTGGAGGCGGCGCAGGCGCTGGAGCGCGTAGTGGCCTGGCTCGCCGCGCGCCGCCCCGACCTGACCCCGCTGGTGCTGGACGCCCTGCGGCCGCAGCGCGTGCAGCAGCAACTGTGGGATGCGCTCGAGGGCACCGAGCTGCGGCTCTACCTGGCCAATCCGGCGCGCGGCTCGATCCATTCCTATGGCATGGCGCTGGATCTCACGCTGGTCGATGCCGACGGCGTCGAGCTGGACATGGGCACCGGCTTCGACGACATGACGGAGCTGTCGCATCCGGCGCTGGAAGACGGTTTTGTAGCGGCCGGGAGCCTGGGCGAACAGCAGCTGGCCAACCGCCGCCTGCTGCGCGCGGCGATGCTGCAGGCCGGCTTCGTGGGCATCAATACCGAGTGGTGGCACTTCGATTGCGGCGACCGCGAGCTGGTGCGCGCCACCTTCCGCCGCGTGCTATAGCGCCACTTCGGCCGACTCGACCCGGTTGCGGCCATTGCGCTTGGCCGCGTACAGCTGCTTGTCGGCCGCCACGATCAGGTCGGGCAGGGTGATGCGCAGGTCCTGGCTGGAGAAATCGAAGGCGGCCACGCCGAAGCTGGCGCTGGTCGGCACCGGCTCGCCGTCGACCGTGAACGAGCTGGCGGCGAACGCTTCGCGCAGGCGTTCGGCCAGCGCGGTCGCCCCCGGCAGTGCGGTCACCGGTAGGATCAGCAGGAATTCCTCGCCGCCGTAGCGCACCACCGCATCGACGCCCTGGCGCGTCATCCGCTGCAGCAGGGTGGCGAAGCCCTGGATCACGTTGTCGCCCTGGTGGTGGCCGAAGGTGTCGTTGATGTGCTTGAAGTGGTCGATATCGCACAGCACCACCGAGACCGGGTGGCCGAAGCGCCGCGCCCGCGCCAGCTCGGCGCCCATCAAGTGGTCGTTCAAGTAGTGGCGGTTGTAGCAGCCGGTGAGCTGGTCGCGCTCGGCGAGCCGCTTGAGCTGGGTCTGCAGGCGGAATTCCTCGCGCGCCACCCGGTTGAAGCGGCGCGCCGCCAGGATGCCGAAGGTATTGATCATCGCCAGCAGCATGCCCATCGTGAGCAGGTCGGCCATGGGCCGCGGCGGCAGCATGAAGTGCACCAGTGCCAGGAACACGATCACGCCGCCGCTGGCGACCAGGGTGGCGTAGGCCAGCCGGTTCGGGATGTACAGGTAGATCACGACCTGGATCACCACCATCGACAGCGCATGCCAGTGCACCTCGTTCGGCCGCGCCAGCGCCACCACCATGAAGCAGGCCAGCGACAGGATTTCCGCGCTCGACGCGGCCAGCCGCGTGCCGCGTACCGACAGCGGACGGCGATAGGCCAGCCAGGCGCCGGTGCCGCCGATCAGCGCCACGCCCAGGCGCGCCGGCAGGGTTTCGCGCAGCGCGGTGTGTAGCCCCAGCGCCGCGATATCGGTCAGGAAGAACAACTGGAAGAACACAACGCAGAACATCAGCGTGAAGCCGAGCATCGCGCGCGTGCGGGGCAACTGGCTGGCGAGGAATTCGGACTCGTCCGCGGCGCGCGCGAATTCTCCGGTCAGGGGATGGAATTTCATGGATGTCAGGGCGGCCATTCTGGACGGTAGGCGCGTCCTGCGGAGGCGGAAACCGGGAGCGAGGGACACGCTCCGTCCGCTATTGTGTCAGCTTTTGCTATCGAAAACTAACGAATTATAGTAATTCGACAGTTACCTTATCTTAATAGCAAGTGACGTCGGCTGGTCAATTCCGGTTCAGGGCGCCGTGCCCGAGCGCGCCACCCAATCCACCAGCGTATCGAGCACCGCGCGACCACGGCCATTGCTGCTTCGCTCGCTATTGACCATCGCCACGAACACGCAGAGGTTGCCGTTCGCATCCGGCACATAGCCGGCCAGCGCCGCGACATTGCGCAGGCCGCCCGTCTTCAGGCGCGCGCGGCCGGCCGCGGGGCTGTCCTGCAGGCGGCGGCGCATGGTGCCGTCGACCGCCCCGATCGGCATGCTGGCCTGGAATTCAGGCGCCCACGGGCTGCGCAGGCCGGCCTGCAGCAACCGGGCCATCTGCTGCGCGCTGATGCGCTCGATGCGCGACAGGCCCGAGCCGTTGTCGATCACGAAGCCGGTGTCGTCGATCTGCCTGTCGCGCAGCCAGCCGCGCACGGCGGCGTCGGCGCGGGCGAACGTCGATCCGTCCGCCAGCGGCAGCGCCAGGCTGCCCGCGACCGGGTCGGCCTGCAGGCTGCCCAGGCTCAGGAACAGGGTGCGCGCCAGCGCATTGTCGGATGGCTTGTTGATGTCGCGGACCAGTTCGGGCAGCTGGCGCGACACATGGGCGGCCAGCACGCGCGCGTCCAGTGGGGTGGGGCCGGTGATGGTGCGGCCGCTCAGGACGCCGCCGCCATCGCTCCAGAGCTGGCGCACCAGGCGGCCCACGTAGTCATCGCGATCGAGCACGTTGACGCCGTAGCTGCGGTTGCAGTTCTTCGGGAAGGTGCCGCGCAAGACCACCTTGATGCGGCCATCGGATTCACGGCGTACTTCGGGCTGGCGCCAGCCGTCTTCCCATTTGGCGCAGTCGGCGTCGACCAGCATCATCTCGGACGCCACCGACACCCGTTCCAATTCGGGATGCATGCGCAGCTGCAGGCGCGAGGCAGTCGAGCGCATGTCCAGTTGCAGCATGTTCTTGTTGACCAGCAGGGCGTCGGGGATGACGTTGTAATACGCGTCCGGCGACTCGTCGAAGGGAGGCAGGCCGACATCGAGGCGCGCCGGCTGGAACAGTTCGCGGTCGAGCACCAGGTCGCCCTCGATGCGCGTGATGCCCTCGTAGCGCAGCGCGCGCAGCATGTCGGCGATGTGCTCGCCGGAGAGGTCGGCATCGGCGCCGCC
Source organism: Telluria beijingensis (assembly GCF_030770395.1). Classification (GTDB taxonomy): domain Bacteria; phylum Pseudomonadota; class Gammaproteobacteria; order Burkholderiales; family Burkholderiaceae_D; genus Telluria; species Telluria beijingensis. Next base: position 4,484,463 of record NZ_CP132480.1, read on the forward strand.
TTTCAGGTACAGGCTCCCGCGCAGCACGCCGTCCTCGACCTGGCCCGTGGTGCGCAGCTCGGTGCGGCCGCGGAAGGCGGGGCCCAGGCGCTCCAGGCCGACCAGTGTCGTCACCAGCTTCATGGTCGATGCCGGCTGCATCGGCAGGCCGGCCTGGTGTTCCAGCACGGTGGCGTCGCCGCGCAGCACCAGCACCCCGATCTCGTTTTGCGCAATGCCGTTCTGCTGCAGCGCCTGGACCACCGGTTGCGGCAGCTGGGCGTGGGCCAGCGAGGCGCTAGCGGAGAAGGCGAGGGCGAGGGCGGCGCGTCGAAGCATATGGGTCCTTTAACCGAAGAAGAGATAGGCGACGAAGATCGCGGCGATGATGCCGATCAGATCGGCCAGCAGGCCGTAGCTGACCGCATAGCGGGTCTTGCGGATGCCCACCGAACCGAAGTACAGCGCGATGATGTAGAACGTGGTGTCCGAGGCGCCTTGCAGCACGCTGGCCAGGCGGCCGACGAAGGAATCGACCCCATAGGTGTTGATCGCATCGATCATCATGGCGCGCGCGCCGCTGCCCGAGAGCGACTTCATGAGCGCGGTCGGCAGCGCGCCGACAAAGTCGGTCTGCAGGCCGAGGGCGGAGAACACCCAGGCGAAGCCGTTCACGATCAGGCCCAGGATGCCCGAATTACGCACCACGCTGATCGCGACGATCATCCCGACCAGATAGGGGATGATCTTGATCGCGGTCTCCACGCCGCCCTTGGCGCCTTCGATGAAGGCGTCGAACACGTTCACCTTCTTTATCAGGGCGCCGGTCATGAAGGCGGCGATCACCGAGAACAGCACCATATTGGCGACCACGGTCGACACCAGCTGGATCTGCGACTTGTCCAGGAAATACGTGAAGCCGAACACCATCGAGGCGATCAGCGCGGCGGTGCCGCCGATCCAGGCAAAGACCACCGGGTCGAACATATTGATGCGCTGGCGGATGCCCACCGCGATGATGCTGAAGATGGTGGCGGTATAGGTCGCGATCAGGGTCGGGATGAAGATGTCGGCCGGATTGGCCGCGCCCAGCACCGCGCGCTGGGCCATGACGGCCAGCGGGATGATGGTCAGGCCCGAGGTCTGGATCACTAGGAACATCAGCTGGGCGTCGCTGGCCTCGTCCTTCTTCGGATTGATCGACTGCAGGCTCTCCATCGCCTTCAGGCCGAAGGGCGTGGCGGCGTTGTCGAGGCCCAGCATATTGGCCGAGAAGTTCATCACCATATGGCCGTTGGCCGGGTGGTCCCTCGGCACGCCGGGGAAGATGCGCGAGAAGAAGGGGGCGATCACGCGCGCGAACAGGTTGATGGCCCCGGCCTTCTCGCCGACGTTCATGATCCCGAGCCAGAAAGTCATCACGCCGGCCAGCGGCAGGGCGATGTCCATCACGGCCATCTTGGCAGAGTCGAAGGTGCCGTCGATGATGCGCTTGAAAATTTCGGTATCGCCGAGGAACAGCCACTGGAACAGCGCTGCAAGGAAGCCGACGAGGAAGAAGCCTGTCCAGATGTAATTGAGTGCCATGTAGTAGGTCGCTGCTGGGTATCGCACGATTGTGCAGCGGTAAATGGCTGAGGGCAAGCAAGGTGGATGAAAGAATGCAGCCGCACCATGTTTAAAAGTTATGAGCGTTGCCTCCGGAGGGCCGCCGCGCCTATGATACGCAACGCCCAACAGGACCTGCCGTCATGACATTCCGCTACGCCGCCGCCCTCGTTCTATCGCTGTCCTGCCTCGGCGCGCAGCCGGTCCAGGCCCAGGCGCAGCCTCCCGAAAAAGTGCTGCGCATGTTCCTGTCCACCAGCGAAACCGGGCTCGATCCGGCGGTGGCCTCCGACAACGCCACCCTGTCGCTGCTGGAAAACCTGTTCGATCCGCTGCTGCGCTACGACTACCTGGCGCGGCCGGCCAGGCTGCGGCCCAACACGGCGACCGCGATGCCGGACGTGAGCGCCGACGGCCTGACGTATACCTTTCGCATCCGCCCGGGCATTTACTTCACGCCCGACCCGGCCTTCAAGGGCGTCAAGCGCGAAGTCACGGCCCAGGACTATGTGTATAGCCTCCAGCGCCTGCGCGACCCGTCGCTCAGGTCGCCCTGGTCCTATATGGTCGAAGGCAAGCAGGCCGAGGCGGTAGACCGCTACACGCTGCGCATCCGCCTGGCGGCGCCCGACAACAACTTCCTGTTCTATCTGGCGACCCCGGCCACCGGCGTGGTGGCGCGCGAAGTGATCGAGGCCTATCCGGGCCAGGCCGGCAACCATCCGGTCGGCACCGGCCCATTCATGATTGGCGAGTGGAAGCGCAGCGACCGCATCGTCCTGCTGGCCAATCCCTATTCGACGGCGGTATTCAGCGCCACGCCGGGCGACAACGATGAAGACCGGGCCATCGCCGCCGCCCTGGATGGAAAACGCCTGCCGCGCGTCGACCGGATCGAGGTGAAGATCGCCGAGGAATTCCAGGGCCGCATGCTGGGCTTCCTGAACGGCGAATACGACTACCTGGAACAGATTCCCGAATCGATGACCGAGATGGTGGTGCAGGACGGTGGCCTGAAACCGGAACTGGCGGCGCGCGGCATCGTGCTGTCGCGCTTCCCGGTGCTGCAGACCTACTATATGTGGATGAACATGAACGATCCGGTGGTCGGCGGCTATGGCAGGGACCGGGTGGCGCTGCGGCGCGCGATCTCGATGTCGTATAACAGCGTCGAAGATATCGCGCTGCTCAAGAAGGGTTTCGCGATCAAGGCCGAATCGCCGCTGCCGCCGAACGTGCTCGGCTACGACCCGAACTACCGCAGCCCCGTGCCCTACGACCCGGCCCTGGCCAATGCGCTGCTGGACCGCCACGGCTACGACAGGCGAGATCCGGACGGATTCCGGCGTTCTCCGGATGGCAAGCCGCTGACGCTCACCATGCACAGCGAAGCCACCGTCGGCGGCCGCCTGCGCGACGAGATGTGGCGCAAATGCCTGAATGCGATCGGCCTGCGCGTGGTGTTCAAGTCGGACAAGAAGACCGAGATCATCAAGGCCTCGCGCCTGGGCACGGTGCAGATGTTCGAGAGTAACTGGATTGCCGACTTCCCCGACGGCGACAACTTCTACCAGCTGCTGTACGGGCCGAATGCGGGCCGCGCCAACTACGCCCGCTTTAACCTGCCTGAATACAATGTGCGCTACGAAAGGGCACGATTGCTCACCGATGGTGCAGAGCGCAATCGGCTCTATTTCGAGATGAACCAGCTGCTGCATGCCTATAACCCATGGGTCCCATTGACCCATGTTCTCTCGGGAGACCTGCGTCATCCGTGGCTGAAAAACTACAAACGGCATCCAGTCGAATTCACGACCTGGCGTTACCTCGATGTCGATGTTGCGCAAAGATCACGCTCTGCCAGAGGCAAGCGTTAGTTTTCGTTAGTTTTTCCTAAATAAAATATTCCTGCTGGTTATACTGCCCTCCGGATAATTCATTGGCATCTGCGAAATTTGTGGGCGTACTCTGAAATCAGAACATAACGTAATGCTAAGAGCGAACTAGCCATTACGAACAGAGCAGGCCAGGTGTGCATCGTGCGGTGCACCAATCTGGCCCAAGACCGCCAAGGGAAACGATAGGAGAAACACGGTGAAATTGAAAAAACTGGCACAGTTGATGGCCCTGATGGGCGTGGCTGCCCCGATCGTGGCGCAAGCCCAGGCGCAAAGCGAAGCCCCGATGCAAAGGGTCGAGATCACCGGTTCGAGCATCAAGCGCATCGCCAAGGAGGGCGCGCTGCCGGTCGAGATCATCTCGCGCAAGCAGCTGGAAGACCAGGGCATCGTGACGGCCGAACAGCTGATCGCGACCCTGAACGTGAACGGCAACGGCTCCGACAACCTGGCCTCGAACGCCGACGTGACCTCGGGCGCGCAGCGCGGCAATAACGGCGCCTCGAGCGCCAACCTGCGCGGCCAGGGCGCCGATTCGACCCTGGTCCTGCTCAATGGCCGCCGCGTCGCGACCCACGGCATGAAGGGTTCGGCGGTCGACCTGAACTCGATCCCGATGGCGGCGGTCGAGCGCGTCGAAGTGCTGAAGGACGGCGCCTCGGCCGTCTACGGTACCGACGCGATCGGCGGCGTGATCAACTTCATCCTGCGCAAGAACTACAAGGGCCTGGAAGCCCAGGCCTTCACCGATATCACCGAAGCGGGCGGCGGCGAGATCGGCCGCGCCACCCTCACCGGCGGCTGGGGCGACCTCGATACCCAGGGCTGGAATGTGCTGGTGACGGCCGCGCACAGCGAGAACAAGGCGCTGCGCGGCGACCAGCGCGATTTCGTGAATACCTTCCAGCCGAACCGCGGCGTGTCGGTCGATACCCGCGGCACCCCGAGCGGCAATATCTTCGCCACGACCCTGGCGCCGACCCTGCTGTCGCGCACCGGCACCGGCCCGACCATCCCGGGCGGCGGCACCGTGGCCTATAACGGCATCAGCCTGCTCGACCTGCCGGGCGGCCCGGGTTGCGACAGCATCGACGGCATGGGCGCCTACGACGAGAAACTGTGGGATTCGCCCGGTTCGGCCTATGGCTGCGCCTGGGATACCGGCCGCGCCGCCGTGCTGCAGCAGCCGGTCAAGAACACCAATGCGCTGGCGCGCGCCACCTTCCGCTCGGGCGAGCACGAGTTCTACGCCGAAGGCGTGGCCTCGCGCGTCGAAGTGGCCAAGCGCTTCTCGCCGAACCAGATCTCGCCATCCGCCTCGACCTTCGGCCCGACCTCGTTCTATCCAAGCACCGGCGCTGCGTACAACGATGTCTATAACAAGCTGGTCGCGGTCTTCCCGAGCATCGCCGCCAACTACGGCCTGCCGATCGCCTACCGCTGGCGCTGCATGGAGTGCGGCAACCGCGAGATCGAGACCGAGACCAAGGCCGGCCGCGTGCTGGTCGGCGCCGACGGTCCGTTGAACATGTTCGGCAAGCGCTACGACTACCGCGTCGGCCTGTCGCGCGCCTTCAGCGAATCGGATTCGACCCTGGGCACCGGCTACAACTACACCCAGGCGCTGGCCAATGTGCTGGGTTCGGGCATCGTGAACCCGTTCCTGCTGCCGGGCCAGAGCCAGAGCCAGGAAGCGATCGACGCGATCCGCGCCACCTCGGCCGCCGGCGTCGTGATGTATGGCGGCAAGATGACCATGACGCAGTTCGACGCCGCGATCTCGGGCGAGCTGTTCAACCTGCCGGCCGGCCCGGTGCTGGCCGCGCTGGGCACCGACCTGCGCCGCGAGGAATACAGTTTCAACGGTGACCGCCGCGCCGCCAATGCGCGTCCGGCGATCCTGAACGCGCCGTTCGACGACGTCAATGCGCTGGACAAGGTCAAGCGCGACATCAAGGCGATCTATGCCGAGGTGCTGGTGCCGGTCACGCAGGCGCTGGAACTGACCTTCGCCATCCGCCGCGACGATTACACGGGCTTCGGCGCCACCACCAATCCGAAGGTGTCGTTCCGTTACCAGCCGATCCCGCAACTGATGTTCCGCGGCTCGTACAACGAAAGCTTCCGCGCGCCGTCGTTCAACCAGCTGTTCAACGGCATCACCGAGTCGCCGTATGCCGGCAAGGACCTGGCCGACCCGGCCACCTGCTCGATCGGCCGCGTCGATTCCACCGTGCCTGGCTGTGACGCGGTCAACCCGATCACCCTGACCGGCGGCAAGAATACGCTGGGTCCGGAGACGGCCAAGCAAGGCAGCCTGGGCGTCGTGTTCGAGCCGACCAACTTCTTCTCGGCCAACGCCGACCTGTGGGAGATCCGCAAGTACGACACGATCGACTCGTTCAACGTGGCGACCATGGTCGCGAACTACAACCTGTTCCAGGACCAGTTCTACCGCGATCCGGCCACCGGCACCCTGCTGGCGATCGACCAGCGCTGGATCAACGCCGGCGAGCGCATCACGCGCGGCGTCGAAGTCGGCGCCCGCCTGAACGGCAAGTTCAGCACCGGCGCGGTGTGGAGCGTGGGCCTGGACGGTTCGCGCCTGCTGGAGAAGAAGTCGCGCGCCACCAAGAACGCCGAATTCGGCGAGAGCGAAGTGGGCCGCTTCCTGTTCACCGGCGACCTGGGCCTGAAGTGGAAGCACAGCGCCTACGTCACCTACAAGTACGGCAACTGGAGCGGCATGCTGCAGAACATCTACCGTTCGGGCTATGACGACCAGGTGCTGCCGGGCGTGGCCAGCGGCCGCATCGTGCCGTCGAACTACGAGCGCAAGGTCGACGATTATTCGATCTTCAACCTGTCGGTGAACTACACGGGCTTCCAGAACCTGACCCTGACCGCGGGTGTCAAGAACCTGCTGGACGAGGATCCGCCGTTCGCGATCACGTATGACAGCAACACCGGCGCCGGCAGCAGCTGGGAACCGCGTGTCGCCGATCCGCGTGGCCGTTCGTTCACCCTGATGGCGAACTACAAGTTCTTCTGATTGCTCTACACTGAGGGCCCGTGCCGCGGAGGTATTCCACCTCCCGGCGCGGGCCATTTTTTTGTTCGTAGACCCGTAACCTCCGCACGTCGTTCCCGCGAAGGCGGGAACCCAAGTCCTGCCAGCGCCGTCGCGACGCATGAAAACTTGGGTCCCCGCCTGCGCGGGGACGACGTTGATTGACGTCGCCATGAAAATCAGCCGTCGCAGTTTTGGCGCCATCGCCGCCGCCTTGTCCCTGCCCATGTTTGCCGCGGCGCGTCCGCATTCCCCACGTCCCATGAAGAAGCTCGTCAAACCGCCGCGCCTGAAGCGCGGCGACACCATCGGCCTGATCGCACCTGGCGGCTACACCACCGAGCGCGCCATCGAGAAAGCGGTGCGCAATATCGAAGCGCTGGGTTTCAGGGTCAGGCCCGGCGCCTACCTGCGCGAGGTGTTCGGCAACTATGGCGGGTCGGTGCAGCAGCGGCTGGCCGATGTACACGCGATGTTCGCCGACCCGGACGTCAAGGCGATCTGGCCGATCCGCGGCGGCTCGGGTTGCATCTCGCTGCTCGCTGGCCTGGACTACGACCTCATTCGCCGCAATCCCAAAGTGTTGATCGGCTATTCCGACATCACCGCGCTGCATCTCGCGATTTACAAGCAAACCGGCCTGGTGACCTTCCACGGACCGGTGGCGTCGTCGACGATGACGCCGTATTCGACCGAGCACATGATGGCGGTGCTGACTGATCCGCAGGCCAATTACACGATCCCGATGTCGCCTGACAATGCCGCACGCGCCGCGAGCGAACCGCATTTCGGCGTCCATACCTTCACCCACGGTGTGGCGACCGGGCCGCTCATGGGCGGCAACCTGTCGCTGGTGGCGGCGCTGGCCGGCACGCCGTATGCGGCCGACATCAAGGACAGCATCCTGTTCCTGGAAGAGGTGAACGAGGCGCCATACCGCATCGACCGCTGGATGACCCAGCTCGATCTGGCGGGCGGTTTTAACAATGCGGCGGCGCTGGTGGTGGGTATTTGCGAGAACTGCGGGCCGGAGCATGAAGACATCTCATTGACCCTCGAACGCACGCTGGGGCTGCACCTGCATCCGCTGACCATCCCGGCGGTATCGGGCTATTCGATCGGGCATATCCGCAACCAGTTCACCTTGCCGATGGGGATCCAGGCCAGGATCGACACGAAGGCGCAGACGATGACGTTGTTGGAGGCCGCCGTCAGCTGACCCGGCGACTCATCATGACCGACCCGTGCGACTCGCCGTCGATCCGGTACAGGTCGGGCACTTCGCCGGTGACGACGAAGCCGCAGCGCGCGTACAGCCGGCGCGCGGCATGGTTCACCGACAGCACGTCCAGGTCCACCCATTCGAGCGGCGGCGTGGCGCCGGCCCAGGCCAGCGCATGGTCGACCAGCACCTTGCCCAGTCCCAGGCGCCGCGCATCGCGGTGCACGCCCATGCCGAGCAGGGTACGGTGGGTGGATGCCGGCTCCGGCCGCGCGCGCAGGTCGACGTGGCCGGCGATATAGCCGGCGCCATCGAGCGCGATCCACACCCGGCGCCAGCCCGGCTGGCCGAGCGGCGTATCGAGGCCGCCGGCAAAGGCGGCCGCTTTCTCCGGCGGGAAGCGCGACAGGGCCCGCGATTGCGGCTGGAACAGGGAGGTGCCGGCGCGGCCATTGTCCTGCAGGTGGTCGTCGAGGTAGAGGAACAGCTGCGGCAGCCGTTCCGGTTCCAACGCCACGATGCGCAGGACGGGCTGCATCAGAGCGCGCGCGCGATCAGGATCTTCTGGATGTCGCTGGTGCCTTCGTAGATCTGGCACACGCGCACGTCGCGGTAGATGCGCTCGACCGGGAAGTCGGCCACGTAGCCGTAGCCGCCGAACACCTGCATCGCGCTGGAGACGACGTTCTCGGCCATCTCGGACGCGAACAGCTTGGCCATCGCGGCTTCCTTCAGGCAGGGCAGGCCCGCATCCTTCATCGACGCCGCGTGCAGGATCAGCTGGCGCGCGGCCTCGATCTTCATCGCCATCTCGGCCAGCCGGAACTGCACCGCCTGGTGCTCGAAGATCGGCTTGCCGAAGCTCTCGCGTTCCTTTGCATAGCTCAGGGCCGCCTCGTAGGCCGCGCGCGCCATGCCGACCGATTGCGAGGCGATGCCGATACGGCCGCCCTCGAGGCCGGACAGGGCGATCTTGTAGCCCATGCCTTCCTCGCCAATCAAATTCCCGGCCGGGATGCGGCAGTTGTCGAACACGATCTGCGCCGTGTCCGACGAATGCTGGCCCATCTTGTGCTCGATGCCGGCCACGATGTAGCCCGGGGTGTCGACCGGCACCCAGAAGGCGCTGATGCCCTTCTTGCCGGCGGCTTTATCGGTGACCGCCATGACGATGGCCACGTCGCCGTGCTTGCCGCTGGTGATGAACTGCTTGGTGCCGTTGATGACGTAATGATCGCCATCACGGGTTGCCGTGGTGCGCAGCGCCGCCGCGTCGCTGCCGGTATGCGGCTCGGTCAGGGCGAAGGCGCCCAGCAGCTCGCCCTGGGCCAGCGGCCGCAGCCAGCGCTGTTTCTGTTCCTCGTTCGCGTACATCATGGCGATGCTGCACACGGGGCAGTTGTTGACCGAGATGATGGTCGAGGTGCCGCCGTCGCCGGCCGCGATTTCTTCCAGCACCAGCGCCAGCGACACGTAATCCAGGCCCGCGCCGCCGTACTGCTCGAGCACCGCCACGCCGAAGGCGCCCAGGGCCGCCAGTTCCTTCAGCTCCTCTTTCGGGAAGTGGTGCTCGCGGTCCCAGCGCGCGGCGTTGGGGGCCAGGCGCTCCTGCGCAAAGCTGCGCAGGGCGTCGCGGATCATCTGGTGTTCTTCGCTCAGGATCATGGTGTCTCGTGTGTTCTTGTAGGGTGATGACGGCTTACCAGGCGATGGGCGCGCCGTCGTGGTTCAGGAAGCTGCCGTTGGCGCTGGCGTCCACTCGCGCCAGGGTGGCGCGCAGGTCGCGCACGCTGTGTTCCGGGGTGAGGCCGGCCTCGGCGCCGCCCATATCGGTCTGGACCCAGCCCGGATGGAAGGCGACACAGGTCACGCCTTGCGCGCCATAGGTGATCGATGCGTCCTTCAGCACCGAGTTCAGGGCCGCCTTGCTGGCGCGGTACAGGGTGCCGTTGGCGGCGGAGCGCTCGCCGATCGATCCCATGCGCGAGGACAGCACGGCCAGCCTGCCGCGGGTGTCGGCCAGCAGCGGCGCCACGACCGGGATCAGGCGCATGCTCGACAGCACATTGGTGTGCATGACGGTGTCGAATTCGGGGCCGGTGGGGAAGCTGCCGTGGGTCGGGCCATAGACACCGGCCACCAGCCAGGCCACGTCGAGCTGTTCGTCGTCGAGGCGCCAGGCCAGCGCCGCGATCGAGTCGGCCACCGTGACGTCGAGCTGGTGGGCCTCGGCGCCCAGCTGGGCCAGTTCGTCGCAGTCTTCCTGCTTGCGCGCGGTGGCGATGACGCGCCAGCCCTCAAGCCGGTACTGGCGGACCATTTCGTGGCCGATGCCGCGCGAGGCGCCGACGATCAGTGCGGTGGGCATGATGAACTCCTTGTGAACGGTGTTTGACAAGACATCTTCAATGTTCGCATGGTTTGTTCATCATTGCCGCGCACTGGCCGAAGGGATTACACCAGCTCGACCGCCATGGCAGTGGCTTCGCCGCCGCCGATGCACAGCGACGCCACGCCGCGCTTCCCGCCGCTGCGCTTGAGCGCGCCGAGCAGGGTGACGATGATGCGCGCGCCCGAGGCGCCGATCGGGTGGCCCAGCGCGCAGGCGCCGCCGTGGACGTTGACCTTGCCGTGCGGGATGTCGAGGTCGCGCATGGCGGCCATCGGCACCGCGGCGAAGGCTTCGTTGATCTCGAACAGGTCGACGTCGCCAGCCGTCCAGCCGGTCTTCTTGAACAGCTTCTGCATCGCGCCGATCGGGGCGGTGGTGAACAGGTTCGGCTCTTGCGCGAAGGTAGCGTGGCCCAGCACGCGTGCGATCGGGGTGAGACCAAGTTCTTTCGCTTTGGATTCGCGCATCATCACCAGCGCGGCGGCGCCGTCGTTGATCGACGACGACGAGGCGGCGGTCACGGTGCCATCCTTCTTGAAGGCCGGCTTGAGCGACGGGATCTTGTCGACCTTGGCCTTGAGCGGGCCTTCGTCCTTGTCGATCACGGTCTCGCCGGCGCGGCTGGTGACGGTGACCGGCGCGATTTCCCAGTCGAAGCCGCCGTCCGTGCTCGCGGCCTGCGCACGTTTGACCGAGGCGATCGCGAACGCATCCTGCTCTTCGCGCGTGAACCCGTAGCTGGCCACGCACTCTTCTGCAAACGTGCCCATCGAGCGGCCTTCGCCGGTCTTTTCGTTGCGCGAGTAGGCGTCTTCGAGGCCGTCGAGCATCATGTGGTCGAACATCGGCGCGTGGCCGATGCGGTAGCCGCCGCGCGCCTTCGGGATCAGGTAGGGGGCATTGGTCATCGACTCCATGCCGCCGGCGACCACGATGTCGGCGCTGCCGGCCAGCAGCTGGTCATGGGCGAAGATGGCGCTCTGCATCGCCGAGCCGCACATCTTGGACAGTGTGACGGCGCCGGTCGACATCGGCAGGCCGGCCTTGATCAGCGCCTGGCGCGCCGGGGCCTGGCCCTGGCCGGCCATCAGGCAGTTGCCGAAATAGACGTGCTCGACCGACTCAGGCTTGACGCCGGCGCGCTCGACGGCGGCCTTGATCGCCACCGCGCCGAGGTCGCTTGCGCTTCTGGAAGAAAAATCGCCCTGGAAGGCGCCCATTGGCGTGCGTGCTGCGCCGACGATAACGACGGGATCGTTCATGGTGTGTGTCTCCAATAAGGAAGTCGATGAATCGTCGTCCCCGCGCAGGCGGGGACCCAAGTTATTTCGCGTACCGCTAGCGTCTATATCGCTGGCCTGCGCGCAAACTTGGGTTCCCGCCTACGCGGGAACGACTTCAAAAGCGTATTACATGGTTTCGCCGAACAGCTCGCGGCCGATCAGCATGCGGCGGATTTCGCTGGTGCCGGCGCCGATCTCATAGAGCTTGGCGTCGCGCCACAGGCGGCCGACCGGGTATTCATTGATGTAGCCGTTGCCGCCCAGGGTCTGGATCGCCTCGCCCGCCATCCAGGTGGCCTTCTCGGCGCTGTACAGGATGGCGCCGGCGGCGTCCTTGCGCAGGGCGCGCACTTGTTCGGGCATCGTTGCGCGGTCGCAGGCCTGGCCCACGGCGTACACATACGCGCGGCAAGCCATCATAGTCGAATACATATCGGCGATCTTGCCCTGCATCAGCTGGAACTCACCGATCGCCTGGCCGAACTGCTTGCGGTCATGGATATACGGCACCACGACGTCCATGCAGGCCGACATGATGCCCAGCGGGCCGCCGGACAGCACGGTGCGCTCGAAGTCCAGGCCCGACATCAGGACATTGACGCCGCGACCGACGCCGCCCAGCACGTTTTCCACCGGCACTTCGCAATCTTGGAACACCAGCTCGCCGGTATGCGAACCGCGCATGCCCAGCTTGTCCAGTTTCTGGGCGATCGAGAACCCCTTATAACCTTTTTCGATCAGGAAGGCGGTCATGCCGCGCGGGCCGGCTTCCAGGTCGGTCTTGGCGTACACCACCAGGGTGTCGGCGTCCGGGCCGTTGGTGATCCACATCTTGTTTCCGTTCAGCACATAGTGGTCGCCCTTGAGGTCGGCCCGCAGTTTCATGCTGACCACGTCGGAACCGGCGTTCGGCTCGGACATCGCCAGCGCCCCGACGTGCTCGCCCGAGATCAGCTTGGGCAGGTACTTGCGCTTTTGTTCTTCGTTGCCGTTGCGCTTGATCTGGTTGACGCACAGGTTCGAGTGGGCGCCATACGACAGGCCGACCGAGGCCGAGGCGCGCGAGATCTCTTCCATGGCGACGATGTGGGCCAGGTAACCCATATTGGCGCCGCCGTACTCTTCGCCGACGGTGATGCCCAGCAGGCCCAGTTCGCCCATCTTTTTCCACAGGTCCATCGGGAACTGGTCGCTGTGGTCGATCTCGGCAGCGCGTGGGGCGATCTCGGCCTCGGCGAATTGTTGGACTGCTTCGCGCAGCGCGGCGATGTCTTCGCCATGGTCAAAGGTCAAGCCTGGAAGGTGCAGCATGTCGTCCTCACGGTCAGCGGTGGATGGGTAGAAGCCAATGCTGGAATATCATACTCGCCCATTACGTTAACGTAAACGTCAATCAGGTGGCGAAAAAAAGGGGCGGTTTCGCGCCCCGATTTCAAGCTGCTCAGGCCGCGGCAGCATTGCCGCTCAAGTCCTCGCTGAGCAGGCGCCGGCATTCCTCTTCATGGGTCGAGATTTCTTCCAGCGCCATTTCGATGTCGGCGCGCTGCTGCTCCAGGGTCAGGCGCTGCTGGCCCAGGATGCCCAGGAAGCGCTGGATCTGGGCCACGGTGTCCTTCGGCGACTCGTACATATCGACGATGCTTTTGATTTCGGACAAGGTCAGGCCGAGGCGCTTGCCGCGCAGAGTCAGTTTCAGGCGCGTGCGGTCGCGCGGGGTGTAGACGCGGTTGCGTCCGCCCACGCCTTCGCGCATCGGACTGAGCAGGCCCTGGTCTTCATAGAAGCGGATCGCCCTGGCGGTGATGTCGAATTCGCGTGCCAGTTCGGCGATGGTATAGGTGGTAGGCATGGGCTGTGGGGCGGTTGGGAGACGACGACGGGAATCGCTTAGAATCGAAAGACGATACCTGATTGCCGTTTACGTTAACTGTCAGTTCTACCACATTGTAGCGCGCTCCTCGCCCCTGGAAAACGAAAGATTGCCATGAATGCCCTCGAAGCCCAGCTGAATTATCCATTCGACGACACCATCCCTGTTCCCGGCGCCGTGCATGACATCGTGCCCGGCCTGCGCTGGGCACGCATGCCATTGCCGTTTGCGCTGGATCATATCAATGTGTGGCTGCTGGAAGACGAGATCGAGGGCCGGCGCGGCTGGAGCCTGATCGACACCGGCGCCGGCACCGACGCCACCCGCGCCGCCTGGGAACAGGTGCTGGCCGACGGCCTGGACGGCCAGCCGCTGGTGCGCGTGATCGCCACCCATTGCCATCCCGACCACGTCGGCTTGTCCGGCTGGCTGACCGGGCGCTTCGATACGCCATTCTGGACCACCACCGGCGAGTTCGGCTTCATGCGCATGATGGCGGCCGGCTTGCCCGGCGTGGACGGGCCGTCGGCCATACCCCATTTCGAGCGCCACGGTTTGGCAGATGATGCGATGCTGGAACAAATGCGGAGCCGCCGCAATTATTATCCTTCTCTGGTACCATTGGTACCGGAATCTTATACTCGTCTGCAGGATGGCCAGGTCGTCAGTATCGGTCGAAATACATGGCGCGTGATCACCGGTTTTGGACACTCGCCGGAACATGCCTCGCTGTATTGCGCCGCGCTGAACGTGCTGGTGTCGGGCGATATGGTGTTGCCGCGCATTTCGACCAATGTCTCGGTGTTTGCGGTGGAGCCCGAAGGCAATCCGCTTCAGCTCTACCTCGATTCGCTGTCGAAGTTTGCCGATTTGCCGGAAGACGTGCTGGTGCTGCCGGCGCATGGCAAGCCGTTCCGCGGCCTGCATACGCGTATTACCCAGCTGCGCGAGCACCATGTGGCGCGGCTGGCCGAGGTGATCGCGGCCTGCGCCACGCCGCAGTCGGCGGTGGACATCGTGCCGGTCATGTTCCGTCGGCCGCTCGATGCGCACCAGCTCAGCTTTGCCCTGGGTGAGGCTCTGGCCCACCTGCACAAGCTGTGGTACGACGGCGTATTACGCCGGATGAAAGGTAACGATGGCGTGGTGAGATTTCAAGAAATCTAACATTGATATTGTAACCACAGGATACAAATTTTTTGGTACGTGTATTCCAGTCAGCTTGTGTAAGTAATGATGCGTAGACTTATTCATTTCGGATAACGCAAAATTTAATGAGAATCGTTCTATGGCGTATTGCTGTTGGGAATTGGTGTCACTCGGCGTAAAAACTCTTAAATAACCACATCATTGTTACATTTTAGTTGTATGATTTGGACCCTAATGGCTTCTCATCCATAAGGGAGAGAGCCACCACCCGTCAAGCCTCATAACCAGTATCACGATGAATTCAACGAATGAACGGGAGAGCTTCAGCGAGCGTCTGCAGCAGGCCCTGAAGAACGCACACTATTCCCCCGACAGCCCGACGCGCCTGGCGCGAGAATTTAATATCCGCTTCGAAGGACGTCCAATCACCGTCCACGCGGCCCGCAAATGGCTGGTAGGCGAAGCCATCCCCACGCAAGAAAAGCTGCGCATGATCGCCCAATGGCTGGGCGTGCCGGCCGACTGGCTGCGCTTTGGCGGCGCCGAGCAGGCCGCCAGCGCCGATGCCGCCAACGGCGGCGCCCGCTTCGAATCGGCCGACGTCAAGCTGATCGCCGACCTGCAGCGCCTGGACGAGCACCACCGCCAGCTGGCGCGCGAGTTCATCCGCATGCTGGTGCGCATGAACCACCAGAAGGCGGAAGCGAAGTAAGCTTCAGGCTTCAAGTTTCTTCGCTGCACTTTTTGCATGCAGAACGGCACAAACCGGCTTGGCTGGTTCATAATCTGTGCAGGTGGCGGGGATTCCCGCCGCCTTTCCAGGTTCACCAGGAGCAGCTGACGCATGCGAAACAACTACGCCAATACCGCCCAGCTCAAGGATCTGATGACGGCGCCGCCGATGACGGCAGCGCGTCATGCCGAATTGATGCGAGAGCGCAACGCCCGGCGACGAATGCTTGAAGAGGCGCGCGAGTTGAAGAAGTCCGAAGACAAGCTGTACGACGACAAGCGCTGAACCGATGGCGCCGGCAGGACGCTGGCGCCGCGGTTCACGCGTCCTGTTCGCCCTTCATGCCGCTCCAGCGGGCGGCCTGGGCATTCTCTATCCCTAATAAATCCACGACACGGTCCACCGTGTGCTCGACCATGTCCGCGATCGTCGCCGGCCGGTGGTAAAAGCTCGGCAGCGGCGGAAAGATGATGCCGCCCATCTCGGTTACGGCCGTCATATTGCGCAGGTGGGCCAGGTTGAAGGGCGTTTCGCGCACCATCAATACCAGGCGCCGGCGTTCCTTCAGGATCACGTCGGCCGCGCGCGTCACAAGGTTATCGGAAAGACCATGGGCCACCGCCGCCAGCGTCTTCATCGAGCAGGGGGCGATCACCATGCCGTCGGTCTGGAACGAACCGCTGGCGATCGACGCGCCGATATCCCGGTTGCGGTGAACGACGTGGGCCAGCGCTTCGGCATCGCGCCGCTGCAGGCCGAGTTCCTGGTGCAGGGTGAGGGAGGCGGCGTCGGAGACGACCAGGTGGGTCTCGACACCAGGGGTGGCGTGCAGCCGCTTCAGCAGTTGCACGCCATAGGTCGCGCCGGTCGCGCCGGTGATGGCGACG
Source organism: Telluria beijingensis (assembly GCF_030770395.1). Taxonomy (GTDB): domain Bacteria; phylum Pseudomonadota; class Gammaproteobacteria; order Burkholderiales; family Burkholderiaceae_D; genus Telluria; species Telluria beijingensis. The sequence continues at coordinate 4,500,554 of NZ_CP132480.1, forward strand.
ACGATCCGGCGCGGACGATCAGCCATTCTTCAGCAGGGTCTGCAGTTCGCCCGAGTCGTACATCTCGTTCATGATGTCGGTGCCGCCGATGAACTCGCCGTTCACGTACAGCTGCGGGATGGTTGGCCAGTTCGAGTAATCCTTGATGCCCTGGCGCACTTCAGCGTCTTCCAGCACGTTGACGGTGGCGACGTTGTCGACGCCGCAGGCTTTCAGGATCTGGATCGCACGGCCCGAGAAGCCGCACTGCGGGAACTGGGCGGTGCCCTTCATGAACAGCACGACCGGAGTATTGGTCACGGTATCTTTGATCCAGGTTTGCACGTCGCTCATTTGATTCTGCCTTGAAGAAAAGGGGTAAGTAGATGGCGACATTCTATAAGAATTCGACGTGGCCGACACGGGCGGCCACGTCGTCCCCGCGAAGGCGGAGGCCCAATTTTGCCTGAGTAGCCACAGTCTGTTGCCGGAACCGCATGCTGTATCATCAACCGGTTCAAGATTGACAAGAAAGACCATGAAGTCATTTGCTACCTTGCCGCCCGTCGCTCTGTGGGTGTTCGCGGCCTTGCTGGGGCTGCCCGCCCTGTACGATCTGTTCGTCGCGTTCTCACGCGGCTGGCTCGCCGGAATTTTCTTCGCGACGGGTCCGCTGATGATGGCGGCCTACCTGGCCTGGTGTGCCTGGCAGCGCAAGGCCGGCCGCAGCGCACTGATCGCGTCGCCGCGCGCCACGCTGGTCGGCTACATCTGCTTCGGTGCCTTCGCCGGCAGCTTCCTGGTCAAGATCATGACCCAGGGTTTTTAACAGCTAGAGGAAACTTGTTCGTCCTTGTTCAGTCATATGCATTATGGGCAAGTTAGTCTCGATCAGCATGGCTGCCGAAGCGCTAGGCGTCTCAACCAGCACATTACGCCGCTGGGAGGCAAGCGGTCGACTTATTCCAGCGAGAACAGAAGGCGGCCAGCGCCGCTATGACCTGACAGCGCTGCACTCCGGTATCAAGCACAGTACGCCCGCAATTCGAAAGACTGTCAGCTATNAACCAGCACATTACGCCGCTGGGAGGCAAGCGGTCGACTTATTCCAGCGAGAACAGAAGGCGGCCAGCGCCGCTATGACCTGACAGCGCTGCACTCCGGTATCAAGCACAGTACGCCCGCAATTCGAAAGACTGTCAGCTATCCCCGGCTATCCAGTCACCAACAACGGCCAGATATGGAGCGGCAAAAGCAGGTGCTAGAATTGTACTGCGCAAGCCAAGGCTTGACATTCGACATTATTGCCGATCTTGGCTCTGGCATGAACTATCGCAAACGGGGATTGAAACGCCTGCTCGACGGGATTGTCGAAGGAGAGGTAGGGCGCCTTGTCCTGACGCACAAGGACCGGTTGCTGCGCTTCGGCGCGGAACTCGTTTTCGCGCTGTGCCAGGCGAAACAGGTTGAGGTGGTCATCATCAACCAAGGCAAGGATACCAGTTTCGAAGAGGAGCTTGCCAACGATGTGCTCGAGATCATCACTGAGTTCTCAGCCCGGCTGTATGGAAGCCGTAGTCACCGAAACCCGACCGGCGTCGCCAGCCGCAGCGGCGCCCTGGGACCGGGGGCCTGGGCCACCAGCCGCAGCGCCTCGCCGTGCTCGCCCAGCATGTGCAGGCTGGCGGCCGGCAGGCGGCGCGCCAGTGCCAGCGCGCGCGCCAGGCCCGCCTGCGCCGCCACCCGCGCCATGCGCAGCAGATGCTCGTGCGCGCTGCGATACAGTCCCGCAGCCTCGCAGCGGGCCGCGAACAGGTGCAAGGCCTCGGCCAGCGCTTCCGGCCGGCCGGCGGTGTCGGCATGCGCGACGGCGCGCTCGTACGGGGCCCAGTCGGCGTGCTGGCCGGCGCCGCCGGCAAGCGCCGCATGCAGGCGCGCCGCGTCCAGCGGATCGGCGGCGGCGCCGGCGTCGATCGCGTCCAGCGCCGCGCGCACGTGGCGCCGCAGTTCGCGCTCGCCCAGCAGGCTGGAACCCAGCACCGCCGGCGCCGCCGCCAGGCGTACCCCCAGCGCCCGTTCGCCGCCCGGGCCGAAGGCCCAGTCCAGGGCGGCGCGCAGATTGCCCACCACATGGCTGGCGCAGGCCAGCCAGGCGCCATGATCGAGGGTGTCCCAGCTGCGTTCGCACTCTTCCAGCAGGGCCAGCGTGTAGCGCGCATGGCGCGCCGCCAGCGGATGGCGCTCGGGATCCTCGGCCAGGCGGTCAATGGCATACGCGCGCGTGATCCCGAGCAGCACGAAGCGGGCGTCCGGGCCCTGGGTGTCGGCCGACACCAGCGACTTGGACACCAGCCCCAGCACGCAGCTCACCACGCAGGCGGCCGCGCCGGGGCCCACGACGGCCAGAGCCGCCTCCAGCGTGAACGGCCCGACGAATACCGCGCAGTAGCGCAACACCCGCCGTTCGTCCGGCGACAGCAGCTCATGGCTCCAGTCGAGCAGCGCGCGCAGCGTGCGGTGACGCGGCAGCACCGTGCGCCGCCCGCTGCCGAGCAGGCGCAGGCGGTCGCCCAGTTGCTCGACCACCCCGTGCACGCCCAGCAGTCCGACCTGGGCGGCGGCGAATTCAAGCGCCAGTGGCACCCCGTCCACGCGGCGGCACAGCTTGATCGCGGCCGGCAGGTCGGCCTTGCCCAGCCTGAAGGAATCCATGCTGGCCTGGGCCCGGCTGGCCAGCAATTGCAGGGCTGGATAGGCCAGCGCCTCCTCCATGCCAAGGGCCGGGTCGTCGGGCGGACAGGCGAGTGGCCCGAGGCGCAGCACCCATTCGCCGTCGGCGTCCAGCGGTTCGCGGCTGGTGGCGACGACGTCGATCCCGGGCGCGAGCCGCAGCAGGCATTCGGCAACGGCGGTGGCCGGCTCGATCAGGTGCTCGCAGTTGTCCAGCACCACCAGCATGCGGCGCGGCGCCAGCCAGCGTTCCAGCATGCCGCGCACGTCTTCCCCGGCGGGCTCCAGGCCCAGGCTGGCCGCCAGCGCGTCGGGGATCTGGATCGCGCTGGTCAACAGCGCCAGGTCGACGAAGCAGGCGCCGTCGGCATAGCCGGCGCGCAGCTCGGCCGCGAGACACAGCGCCAGCGTCGTCTTGCCGATGCCGCCATGGCCGACGATGGTCACCAGCCGGCAGCGCGGCAGCAGCGCGCGCAGCTGGTCCAGCACCTCGTCGCGACCCAGCACGCTGGTCAGGCGCAGCGGCAGCGGCCGCGCGCCGGAGGCCGGCGCCGGCGCGGCGTCCGGGCCAAGCCGCACCACCGGGGCCACGAAGCTGTAGCCGCGCCCGGGGATGTTGGCGATGTAGCGCGAGGCGCCCGGCCCGTCGCCCAGGGCCTTGCGCAGCGCCCCGATGTGCACCCGCAGGCAGCTGTCCTCGACCACGCTGTCGGGCCAGATCGTGCGTTCGAGCTCGGCGCGGCTGACAACCTCGCCGGCGCGCTCGACCAGCACCAGCAGCAGCTCGAGCGCGCGCCCGCCCAGCCGCACCGGCGCCGGCCCCAGGAACAGCTGGCGCGCCTTCCGCAGCAGGCGGAAGGCGCCAAACACATAGACGGGCTGCTCGCCCTGCGGATCCTGCCGTGCCCCCACGCTGGTCTCCCCGTTTGCGCGCCGTCCGCCCGGATTGCCGGGCGGCGGCGTGTTCATGATTGTTCGATGCGATAGTGCTCCATGCGCTGCGCCACGGCCCCGGCCTCGCCGCTGGCGGCCAGGCGCGCCCGCACGTAGCGCCGGGTCGTATTCAGCAGGCGGTAGTACGCCGGGCCGCCGCCGTCGGTCTCGAGCAGCGACCCGGCGGCCAGCGCAGCCAGCGCCGGCGCCACCGCATCCGGCGCCAGCGCGCCGAAGGCGCAGACCTGCAGCGCCACCGCTGGTGCGAAGGCGCCGTCGAACAGCGCCAGGCGGCGCAGCAGCGTGCGCTGGGCCTCGTCCAGCAGGCGATCGCTGGCCTCGAACACCGCCGCCAGCGAAGCATGGCGCGGGCCGGCCAGGCGTCGGCTGCGGGTCAGCAGGACGAAAATATCGTCCAGGCGCGCCGCCAGCCCCTCGACCCCGAGCGCCTCGACACGGGCGGCGGCCAGCTCCAGCGCCAGCGGCAAGCCGTCGAGCTGGCGGCATAGTTCGATCACGTACGGCAGATTGGCCGGATTCAAGGCAAAACGGCTGCTATTGGCCGCAGCGCGTTCGACGAACAGCGCGATCGCCGGCAGCGCCAGCGCCTGGGCGCAGTCGAGCGCCGCGCCTGGCGCGGGCAGGTCGAGCGGCGGCAGGCGCAGCACCCATTCGCCAGCGACGCCGAGTGGCGCGCGACTCGTGGCGAGCAGCGTGAGCCCATCCGTGGCGGCGGCAATCTGCGCAGCCCGCGCCGCCGCCGGCAAGTCGTGTTCGCAGTTGTCGAGCACCAGCAAAGCCTGGCGCGCATGCGCCAGGTCGCCGACCGCCGCCACCGGGTCTTCGCCGGCGGCGCAGTCGACCACGTGGCAGCCGGGATGGCGCCGCGCATGGGCCAACGCGAGCGCCGACTTGCCGCATCCGCCGGCGCCGGTCACGGTCGCGACGCTCGCCTGCGCCAATCCCTGCTCCAGCGACAGGAGTGCGGCCGAGCGCCCGACCAGTTGCCCCAGGCGCGGACCGCGCATGCCCTGGAACACCGGCGGCCAGTCGCCGCGCGCATGCGGCGCCGGGTCCCAGGGGCAGGCGCGGACCGGCGTCACGAAGCGGTAACCGCGGCCCGGCACCGTGGCCACGTAGCGCTCGGCCGCGCTTTCTCCCAGCGCCTTGCGCAACGCCGACATGTGGACCCGCAGGCCGTTTTCCTCGACCACCGCATGGGGCCAGACGGCCTCCACCAGCTCGTGGTGGCTCACCACCTCGCCGGCGCGCGTCACCAGTGCGACCAGCAGGTCGAAGGCGCGGCCGCCCAGCGCCACCGGCGTCTCGCCGCGCACCAGCAGCTTGCGCGCCGGGTATAGCGCGAAGGGTCCGAAGGTATAGTCGGCGCCGGCCTGCGTCGGCAAAAGGACAGTATCGTTATGCATACCTCGGTATCGCATGGCGGGCGGGACGGGCACCGCCCGTCGCGGCCAATGGATTGCCCGTCAATACTCGCTACCTTAAGCCTTCCGCGGTCTCATGACAAGAAGTAAATAAACAACGCTGCGCCGCCTCAGCCGAGATGGGTTTGGAGGAAGGCGAGCGTGCGGCCGTTGGCCAGGTCGGCCGCCGCGCGGTCGAAGTGCGCGCCGCCGGGACGCGCGAACGCATGCGACTGCCCGGGATAGCCGTGGACGGTCGCGCCCGGCCGGTCCGCCACGGCGGCGCGGATCGCGGCCTGGGCCTCCTTGCCGATGTACTCGTCCTCTTCGGCCAGGTGCATCAGCAGCGGCGTGCGCAGCGCGCCGGCGCGGTCGAGGAAGCGTTCGGTGCCGCCGCCATAATAGGCGACCGCCGCATCAGGGGCGCCGGTGGCGGCGGCCAGGAAGGTCAGCAGGCCGCCCAGACAGAAGCCCATGACGCCGACCTTGCCGGACGCGCCATCCAGGACACGCGCGGCGGCGACGGTGGCGACGACGTCGGCCACGCCCTGGTCGAAGTCGTAGGCGCGGTACAGCGCGAAGCCGCGCTCCTGGTGCTCGGGATTCGCTTCATCCATCGACAGGCCGCGCTCGCTGCGCCAGAACAGGTCCGGGCACACGGCGATGAAGCCGTGCGCGGCCAGCTCGCGCGCGATGCTGCGGATGCCGGGGTTGACGCCGAAGATTTCCTGCAGGACGACGACGACCGGGGCCGATCCAGACGCCGATGCGTGCGCCGGGTCGGGCCGGACGACGAGCGCGGCAAAGCTGCCGTCGGCGACGGCGATATCGATGGTGGGGTCCATGGCTCTTCCTTCAGTCAGGTGTTGTCGGGCTGGGAATTCGAGTCTACTCACCCTTGACGGCGCGGCGGGTGAATTCTCGTGAAACCGTGCGCGCGCCCGGCGCCGCACGGCGTTTCACGATCATTCACTATCGGCCGCGGCCGGCGCTGCCTACACTGGTCGCCATTCGATCATTTCCCAACCACCATCTAAACCGAGGAGAAACACATGGCCATCTTCACCACCAGCGAAGGCGTCGAACTGTATTACAAGGACTGGGGCAGCGGCCAGCCGATCGTGTTCTGCCACGGCTGGCCCCTGTCCTCGGACAGTTGGGAATCGCAGATGATCTTCTTCGCCGACCAGGGCTACCGCTGCATCGCCCACGACCGCCGCGGCCACGGCCGCTCGAGCCAGCCGTGGGACGGCAACGACATGGACCACTATGCCGACGACCTGGCCGAGCTGCTGGCCCATCTCGGCGTCGAGAACGCGGTGCTGTTCGGCTTCTCGACCGGCGGCGGCGAAGTGGCGCGCTACATCGGCCGCCACGGCACGGCCCGGGTGGCCAAGGCCGGCCTGGTCTCGGCGGTGCCGCCGCTGATGCTCAAGACCGAGGCCAATCCCGGCGGGCTGCCGATCGAGGTGTTCGACGGCATCCGCGCCGGCCAGCTGGCCGACCGTTCCCAGCTCTACCTGGACATCCCGACCGGCCCGTTCTACGGTTTCAACCGGCCCGGCGCCAAGGTGTCGCAGGGCCTGATCCAGTCGTGGTGGCTGCAGGGCATGCTGGGCGGCCACAAGAACACCTACGACTCGATCAAGGCGTTCTCGGAGACCGACTTCACCGAAGACCTCAAGAAGTTCACCATCCCGACCTTGATCATCCACGGCGACGACGACCAGATCGTGCCGATCGACGCCGCCGGACGCGCCTCGAAGCGCCTGGTCCCGCATGCGCAACTGATCGTGTATCCGGGCGCCCCGCACGGCCTGACCGATACCCACAAGGACCAGGTCAATGCCGACCTGCTGGCCTTCGTGCGCGGCTGAGGTGCAAGAGAGGATCCCGCGAAGGACCCCGAGCGCCCGCCACCCCACTCAAAGGAGGATGCCATGAAAGAACTGACCACCGCCGCGGGCGCCCCCGTGGTCGACAACCAGAACACGATGACGGCCGGCCCGCGCGGTCCGGCCCTGCTGCAGGACGTGTGGTTCCTGGAAAAGCTGGCTCACTTCGACCGCGAAGTGATCCCCGAGCGCCGTATGCATGCCAAGGGCGGCGGCGCCTACGGCAGCTTCACCGTGACCCACGACATCACGCGCTACACCAAGGCGCGCCTGTTCTCCGAGGTCGGCAAGAAGACCGGGATGTTCATGCGCTTCTCGACCGTGGCCGGCGAACGCGGCGCCGCCGACGCCGAACGCGACATCCGCGGCTTCGCGATAAAGTTCTACACCGAGCAGGGCAACTGGGACCTGGTCGGCAACAATACGCCGGTGTTCTTCATGCGCGACCCGCTCAAGTTCCCGGACCTGAACCACGCCATCAAGCGCGACCCACGCACCGGCCTGCGCAGCGCCGACAACAACTGGGATTTCTGGTCCAGCCTGCCCGAAGCGCTGCACCAGGTGACGATCGTCATGAGCGACCGCGGCATCCCACGGAGCTTTCGTCACATGCACGGCTTCGGCAGCCATACCTTCAGCTTCATCAATGCGGCCAACGAGCGCTTCTGGGTCAAGTTCACCTTCAAGACGCAGCAAGGCATCCAGAACCTGAGCGATGCCGAGGCGGCCGCGCTGATCGGGCGCGACCGCGAAAGCAGCCTGCGCGACCTGTACGAGAGCATCGAGGCCGGCGCCTTCCCGCGCTGGACCATGTACGTGCAAATCATGCCCGAGGCCGAGGCGGCAAGCTACCGCTACAACCCGTTCGACCTGACCAAGGTATGGCTGCATGCCGACTACCCGCTGATCGAGGTCGGCGTGCTGGAACTGAACCGCAACCCGGAGAACAACTTCGCCGAGGTCGAGCAGGCCGGCTTCAACCCGGCCCACGTGGTGCCCGGGATCGGCTTCTCGCCCGACAAGATGCTGCAGGGCCGCCTGTTCTCGTATGGCGACGCGCTGCGCTACCGGCTTGGCGTCAACCACCACCAGATCCCCGTCAACGCGCCGCGCTGCCCGGTGCACAGCTATCATCGCGACGGCGCGATGCGGGTCGACGGCAATCGCGGCGGAACCCCGTCCTACGAGCCGAACCGCCATGGCGAGTGGCAGGACCAGCCCGACTTCAGGGAGCCGCCCCTGTCGCTCGAGGGCGCGGCCGACCACTGGAACCACCGGGTCGACACCGATTATTATTCGCAGCCGGCGCTGCTGTTTGGCAAGATGTCGCCGGCCCAGCGCGAGGCGCTGTTCCAGAACACGGCGCGAGCGATCGCCGGCGCCTCGAACGAGGTCAAGGCGCGCCACATCGCCAACTGTACGCTGTGCGATCCGGCCTATGGCGACGGCGTGGCGCGCGCCATCGTGCAGGCCAGCGAAGGCGGGTGAGGCGGGTGAAGGCGGGAGCGGTCGTGGGCGGATGAGCGCGGCGCCGGCGCCCGCCGTGCTATAGAATGCCGGTCCCGGTGCAGATCGCACCATCCTGAGCCGAGATGACCGTGTTCCCCGTTCCCGCCCTCGACGTGGGCGCCGCCCTGAAGACCCTCGTGCTGACCCTCGACCTGGTCGGCACCTTCGTGTTCGCCATCAGCGGCGCCACCGCCGGCATGCGCCGCCAGCTCGACCTGTTCGGGGTGCTGGTGCTGTCCTTCGTCGCCGCCACCTCGGGCGGCATCGTGCGCGACCTCCTGATCGGCGCCACGCCGCCGGCCGCCTTCACCGACTGGCGCTACCTGGGCGTGTCGCTGCTGGCCGGCGTGACGATCTTCTTCTGGTCGCCGGCCATCAACCGCCTGCGCCATCCGGTGCTGGTGTTCGACGGCGCCGGCCTGGCCCTGTTCTGCGTCGCCGGCGCCCAGAAGGCGCTGGTGTTCGGCCTGGAGCCGGTGATGGCGGCGCTGCTCGGCATGTTGACCGGCATCGGCGGCGGCGTCGCGCGCGACGTGCTGCTGTCCAATGTGCCGGCCGTCTTCCGCTCGGACATCTACGCGGTCGCGGCGCTGGCCGGGGCCTCGGTGGTGGTGGCCGGCGATGCTCTCGGCCTGCCGTCCACGCCGACCGCGCTGGTGGGCGCGGCCCTGTGCTTCGGCCTGCGCCTGGCGGCGATCCGCTTCGGCTGGCACCTGCCAACGGCGCGCGCGCCCGATAACGCCCAGGCCGACGACGAGGCCGGCCGCGACGGGCGCTGACGGCCTAGAAATATTTAGAGAGGTAGAAGGCGCCGGAGTCCGGGAAGATGGTCACGATGCGGGCGTCCCCCAGCCGTGGCAGCAATCGGGCGATCCCCGCCGCCACGCAGGCGCTCGAACCGCCGGCCAGGATGCCCTCTTCGCGCGCCAGCCGGTGGATCCAGGCCAGCGCCTCCTCGTCCGGCACTTGCACCACGTCGTCGACCACCGCCGGATCGAAGGCCGGCGCAGGACACCCTTTGCCGACACCCTCGATCACGCTCGCGAATTCGCCGCCGGCCGGGCTGTCCGTCACCAGCTTGCGGTAGGCCGAATGGAGCGGCTCGACCCCGATCACGCGGATCGCCGGGTCGCGCTCCTTCAGGTAGCGCCCGATGCCCGAAATCGTGCCGCCGGAGCCGATGCCGCACACGAAGACGTCGATCTCGCCCGCCAACTGCGCCCATAGCTCGGGACCGGTGTCCTCGTAGTGCGCCCGGCTGTTCAGGCTGGAAAGGTACTGGTCGAGGTGGTGGGCGCCGCCCTCCCGGGCCAGGTCGCGGGCGGTTTCCTGGTAGTCGGGACCGCGTTCGGCATCGCATACGCGCACCGTGGCGCCATAGGCCTCGATGCGCCGGATCTTTTCGCGGCTGGTGGTAACCGGGACCGCGACCTCGCAATCGAGTCCGAGCACGGCGCTGGCCATGGCCAGCGCGGCCCCGGTATTGCCGGACGATGCTTCGACCACCCGCTCCGCCTGCGGCGGCAGGCTGCCGAGCATCGCCCTTACCATCCGGTCCTTGATGCTGCCGCCGGGATTCATGAATTCCAGCTTGGCCACCACGTTCGCCGAAGCGAACACCCGCCCGAGCCTGACCACCGGGGTATTGCCGATGGCTTCCATGACCGATGCCTTGATATGGGATTGCACGCCACTTCCTTTCGAGCCAGACCCGCGCTGCCATGGCCGCCTTGCGGCCATGCGTGGTGCATGCGAGGCACATCGAACAAGCGCCCGCACGATGGCGGGCGCCGACAGGAGCATCTTCGAGGATGCATCCCGATTGTAGTGGCTAATTTCTGTGAGTGTAAGCAATATTTACACCGGGGATACCCGGCGAATCAGCCGAACCAAGTGCGCCCGGCGCGGTCTCACTAATCCAGACTCTAGGCACATCCCTTCCCCTGCGAGGTGATCATGTTGAAGGCAATCCACACTACAAGCCGGCTCACCGTCCTGCTGGCAGCCGTCGCCGCGCTCGGGCTGGCCGCCTGCGCCAGCCAGCCGACCCGGGACGAGACGCAGGCGCGGGTCGACGCGGCCCGCACCACCCTGGACAACTTCGTGCGCGACCCCGACATGCGCTGGTTCCGCGACCACGTGGGCCGCGCCAAGGCGGTCCTGATCAGCCCCCAGATCGTGCAGGCGGGCTTCATCGTGGGCGGCTCGGGCGGCTCGGCGGTGCTCATCTCGCGCAATGGCGATGCCTGGGCCGGCCCGGCCTTCTACCGCATCGCCGCCGGTTCGATCGGGCTGCAGGCCGGGGCCCAGGCATCCGAGATGGTGGCCCTGGTGATGAGCGAGAAAGGCGTCAATTCGCTGCTCTCGACCTCGTTCAAGCTGGGCGGCGACGTGAGCGTCGCGGCCGGCCCGGTGGGCGCCGGCGCCGGGGCCGAGATCAATGCCGACATGATCGTATACACGCGCTCCAGGGGCCTGTACGGGGGACTGAACCTTGACGGAACCGTGATCTCGGTCGACGACGGCCGCAACCACGCCTATTACGGGCGGGCGGCGACGCCGGTCGACATCCTGATCACCCACAGCGTCAGCAATCCGCACGGCCAGACGCTGGCCCGGGTCGCATCGAACGCGGTCAACGGCGATCAGTAGGGCCGCGGGCCAGCAGGCGCCGCAACTGGGCTGCCTGGTAGGCGCCGAAGGTGTCGCCGAACAGGCAGCGGACCAGGGGGTCGTCGACCACGTCGGCGTCCTGTAATGCGCGGTCGGTCTGCGCATCGAAGGTGGCGTCGTTGATGCGCACATACATCGAAGTGAGCGACTCGCCCAGTGCGAGCGCCGCATGCAGCTTGGTGGCCGGAACCTCTGTGGTCCAGCCGAGCGGGCCGGCGCCGGCGTCCACCAGGGCCGCGCGCTCGCCGTCGAGGCGGTAGTGGTAGTGGCAGGCCTGGCCCGCGTGGTCGAACAGCGACAGTCGCCAGATGCGGGGCCGGTCGAAATAATCCGATCCGGCCTCGATCGCTCCGTATGTTTCCACCAGGCCGTGCAGGCAGTAATCCGTCACGCGCGCCTGTTCTTCCGGCGTCAGCGGCGCGAAATGGCGCGCGATGTCGGCAGTCGGCGGCGGCGCCGCATTGCCCTCGTAGACGTAGTCGACGTCCTGGTCGCCGACCGGGATCACCCACGGTAGCGGCGGCGCCGGCTGCAGGCCGCCGGCGTCGAGGTGCACCGACACGCCGGGATCGAGCCGCATCACGAGCGCCTGCGGCAGCGCTGCCCCCACTTCCTGCGAGAAGCGGGCATAGCTGATCGGAAAGAAGGCGCGGTTATACCAGGACCACGGTTCCTGCACGAACTGGCAGGAACTCGGCACCACGGTGCGCGGCGCCAGCGCCTGCAACTGGGCGATCCATTCCTCCGGCAGGCCGGGCGGCGCGCAGGCATGGCGCGACGGCGCCAGCACCTCGAGCTCGCGCATGGTCTGGAACGGCCACAGCACCATGTCCCACGGCCCCTGCGCGACCAGCTTGGCCAGCGTGGCCTCGTCGATCCAGGAATCGACCACGTTCAGCACGTTCACGCCGGCGGCGCGCACCTGGAACATCGAGTCGACCTCGACGTCCATCGCCTCGCGCGGGGTGACGCCGAACGGCCCGATGTCGATCCTCCGGTCCAGTTCCAGCGCGTGGACGTGCGTGAAACCGAGCTGGCGCAGCATGTCGAACAGCGCCTCGAACTGGCAGTACAGGTAGATTGGCGTGGCCCGGTCGAGCAGGTCCAGGCTGTCGAGCGAGCAGTGGTCGTCGTGGAAATGCGAGATGAAGACGGCGTCGAAGTGCTGCTTGCGGATGGCGTCCAGGTCGAAGCGCACGTCGGGGAAGGCGTGGCAGTTGCGGCTGAACGGGTTCTCGAACACCGGATCGAAGGCGATGCGGCTGCCCTCGCAGGCGAACACATACCCCGCGTGCAGGATCCTCGATATCGTCAGTCCCGTCATCGCCGTGCCCTCCTTGTGAAAGGCGGCATTCTACAACGCCGCCCGGCGGCGCCCTCCGTCTGCCTGTAGAATCGCGTCTTTGCCCAGCCGTTCCCTGTCATGTCCACACCCTCGACCCAGCCACCCCATTCGGAACTGATCCTCGGCCTCGACGACCGCCCGCCGCCGCTACTCGGCATGCTGGCCGCCCTGCAGCACCTGCTGGCCATCATCGTGCCCATCGTCACGCCAGGACTCCTGATCTGCCAGGCGCTGGGCGTGTCCAGCCGCGATACGAACCTGATCGTCTCGATGTCGCTGGTCGTGTCGGGCATCGCCACCTTCGTCCAGTGCCGCCGCTTCGGGCCGTTCGGGGCGGGCCTCTTGATCGTGCAGGGCACCAGCTTCAACTTCGTCGGTCCCCTGATCGCCGGCGGCGCCCTGATGGTCAAGCAGGGTACTCCGGTGGAGGCGGTGATGGCGGCGATCTTCGGCGTCGTGGTCGCGGGTTCCTTCATCGAGATGGGCGTCTCGCGCGTGCTGCCCTTCGTGAAACGCCTGATCACGCCGCTGGTGACAGGCATCGTGGTCCTGATGATCGGCCTCACGCTGATCAAGGTCGGCCTGATCAGCATGGGCGGCGGCTATGCCGCCATGGGCAACGGCAGCTTCGCCAATGGCGAGAACCTGCTGCTGTCCGGCGTGGTGCTGGCCATCATCGTGATCCTGAACCGGGTGCCGGTGGTGTGGATGCGCAGCGCGGCCATCGTTATCGCGCTGGGCGTCGGCTATGCGCTGGCCGGCTGGATGGGGCGGCTGGACTTCACCGGCATGCACGAGGCGCCGCTGTTCCAGGTGCCTGTGCCGCTGCATTTCGGCCTGGGCTTCTCGTGGTCGCTGTTCATCCCGATGATCGTGATCTACCTGGTTACCTCGCTCGAGGCGATCGGCGACGTGACGGCCACCAGCAAGGTGTCGCGCCAGCCGGTCGAGGGCCCGCTGTGGATGCAGCGCATCAAGGGCGGGGTTCTGGTGAACGGCGCCAACTCGCTGCTGGCGGGGATCTTCAACACCTTCCCCAGCTCGATCTTCGCCCAGAACAACGGCGTGATCCAGCTGACCGGCATCGCCAGCCGCCACGTCGGCATGTGGATCGCCCTGTTCCTGGTGATCCTGGGCCTGTTCCCGGCGGTCGCCGGCGTGATCCAGGCGGTGCCCGAGCCGGTGCTGGGCGGCGCGGCGATGGTCATGTTCGGCGCCGTCGCGGCGGCCGGCATCAATATCCTGGCCAGCGTCCACCTCGACCGCCGCGCCCTCTTGGTGATCGCGGTCTCGCTCGCGCTGGGACTGGGCGTGTCGCAGGTGCCGGAATTCCTGGCCCATATGCCGGCCGCGGTGCGCAATGTGCTCGAATCGGGCGTCGCCACCGGCGGGCTGTGCGCCCTGGTGCTGAACTGGTTCCTGCCCGAGCAACCGGCCACGCCGGAGCAGGCCAAGTGAACTGGCGCCGGCTGGCCAGGGCGCTGCTGGCGGTGCCCGTTTTCCTGGTCACGGCGTGGGGCGCACTGGCGCTGTGGTTCCAGCTGGCGCCGGCGCTGGCCCTGTTCCTCGGCGCGGCATGGTGCCTGCTCGGCCTGGCCGCCGTGCTGGTGCTGGCGCGCGCGCCTGGCTGGCGGCACGAGCGCAAGCTGCTGCTCGCCGCGGCGCTGGCCCTACTATCGATGCTGGGGTGGTGGCACTCGCTCGCGCCGTCGCACGAGCGGCCATGGGCCGACGACGTGGCGCGCCTGCTGGTCTCGCGCGTCGATGGCGACCGCCTGGAATTGCAGAATGTCCGCGCCTTCGAATGGCGCACCGAGACCGACTATACGCCGCGCTGGGAGACGCGGCGCTACGACCTGGCCCGGCTCGAGTCGGCCGACCTGGTGCTGTCCTACTGGATGGGGCCGCACATCGCCCACACGCTGGTGTCGTTCGGCTTCAGCGACGGCCAACGAGTGGTATTCTCGCTCGAGATCCGCAAGGAGCGCGGCGAGGAGTTTTCCGCGATTGGCGGCTTCTTTCGCAAGTTCGAACAAGTCATTGTCGCCGCCGACGAGCGCGACCTGATCCGCACCCGCAGCAATGCCCGCAGCGAGCAGGTCTACCTGTACCGGCTGCGCGCCACGCCCACGCAACTGCGCTCGGTGCTGCTGGAATACCTGGAACGGGCCGAGGCCTTGCGGCGCCGGCCCGAGTTCTACAACACCCTGACCAGCAACTGCACCACGATCCTGTTCGAACTGGCGCGCCACATCGACCCGACGCTGCCGCTCGACTACCGGCTGCTGGCGTCCGGGCACTTCGCCGAATATGCCTACGACCACGGCGCGCTGACGCCCGGCCTGCCCTATGCGGTGCTGCGCGAGCGCGGCCACATCAATGCCCGCGCCCGCAAGGCCGGCCCCGATGCGATGGACTACTCGCGCGCCATCCGCATCGGGGTGCCGGGCATCCCTGCCAGCGATTAGCGCGACTGCAGGGCCGCGATCCGCTCTTCGATCGGCGGGTGGCTCGAGAACAGCGCCATGGCGCTGCCCTTGCCAGAGATGCCGAAGGCGCTCATATTCTTCGGCAGCTCGCCTTCGGCCATGCCGCCCAGGCGGCGCAGGGCCGCGATCATCGGCTGCGGCTGGCCCATGATGGTGGCGGCGCCGCGGTCGGCGCGGAATTCGCGCTGGCGCGAGAACCAGGCCACGATGATGCTGGCCAGGATGCCGAACACGATCTCGCACACGATCACGGTGACCATGTAGCCGATGCCGGGGCCGCTGTTTTCCTCGTCATTCTTGCGCAGCATGCCGTCCACGAAGTAGCCGACGATGCGCGCCAGGAAGATCACGAAGGTATTGACCACGCCCTGGATCAGGGTCAAGGTCACCATGTCGCCGTTGGCGATGTGAGCCACCTCGTGGGCCAGCACGGCCTCGACTTCCTGCTCGGTCATCGATTGCAGCAGGCCGGTCGACACCGCGACCAGCGACGAATTCTTCGTCGCGCCGGTGGCGAAGGCGTTCGGCTCGCCGTCGTAGATGGCGACTTCGGGCATGCCAATGCCGGCGCGCTGGGCCTGGCCCGCCACGGTGTTGATCAGCCACTGCTCGGTCGAATTCGACGGCTGGGTGATGACGCGCGCCTTGGTACTCCATTTGGCGATCGGCTTCGAGAGCAGCAGCGAGATGAAGGCGCCGCCAAAGCCCATCAGGCCGGCGAACAAAAGCAGCCTGGTCAAGTCCAGGCCGTTCGAGGTGAGGAAGCGGTTAACGCCCAGCAGGCTGGCGGTGATGCCCAGCACCAGCACGATGCCGAGGTTGGTGGCGATGAATAACAGGGTACGTTTCATGATGTCCTTCTTGTTTCAGTTACGGTAATTAAAATGGGAGCTCAAGCCGCCTGCTCGGGCGCATCCGGCGCATCGGCCACGATCCGCTGGACCAGCACCTTGGCGATGCGGCGCTCCTCGACCGCCAGGATGCGGTAGCGCAGGCCGTCGATCTCGATCTCCTGGCCCGGCTCGGGCAGGCTCTCGAAGCGCGCCAGCAGGAAGCCGGCCAGCGAGGTGTACTCGTCGTCCACGCTCACCAGGCCCTCGGTCTCGAGCACCTGTTCCAGCTGGTGCAGGTCGGCCGCGCCATCGACTTCCCACTCGCCCTCGCCCTTCGGCTGGATCGCGAGCTGTTCGTCCTCGTCGGGGAACTCGCCGGCGATCGCTTCCAGGATGTCGACCGGCGTCAGGAGGCCCTGGACGATGCCGAATTCGTCGGTCACCAGCACCAGCTGGCCGTGGGCGCGCTTGAGCGTGTCCATGGCCTTGAGCACGCCGGCGGTGTNCCGGCGTCAGGAGGCCCTGGACGATGCCGAATTCGTCGGTCACCAGCACCAGCTGGCCGTGGGCGCGCTTGAGCGTGTCCATGGCCTTGAGCACGCCGGCGGTGTCCGGCAGCAGGATGGGTTTACGAATCGGTCCATTGGCGTCGACGATCACGTCGTCGATGCGCGCCTGCAGCACCAGCTGGCTGATCAGGTCCTTGGTACGGGCGATGCCGACCAGGTTGTCGAGCTGGCCGCGCCCCACCGGCATCAGGCTGTGCGGCGACTCCTGCAACTGGCGCAGGATGTCGTCGCTGTCGTCGTCGAGGTTCACCCACGACATCTCGGAACGCGGCGTCATGATCGAGCGGATCGAGCGGTCGGCCAGCGTCAGCACGCCGCTGACCATATTGCGTTCTTCGACGCCGAAGGCCTGCACTTCTTCTTCCTCGGCGTCGGCGGCGGCCGCCTCGGCGTCCTGGCGGCGCTTGCCGCCCATCAGGCGCAGCACGGTGTCGGCAGTACGGTCGCGCAGCGGCATGCGCGCCTCGTTCTTGAGGAAGTTACGGCGCGCGAACTGGTTCAGCGCCTCGATCAGGATCGAGAAGCCGATCGCCGCGTACAGATAGCCTTTCGGGATGTGGAAGCCCAGGCCTTCGGCCACCAGCGACAGGCCGATCATCAGCAGGAAGGAAAGGCACAGCACGACCACGGTCGGGTGCGCGTTGACGAAGCGGGTCAGCGGCTTGGAAGCCACGATCATGACGCCGATCGAAATGATCACGGCGGCCATCATGACGCCCAGCTGGTCGACCATGCCAACCGCGGTGATCACGGCGTCGAGCGAGAACACGGCGTCGAGCACCACGATCTGCACGATCACCGCGCCGAAGCTGGCGTACACCTTCGATTGCGTATGGACGTGGGTGACACCTTCCAGGCGCTCGTGCAGCTCGACGGTGGCCTTGAACAGCAGGAACACGCCGCCCAGCAGCAGGATCAGGTCGCGCCCCGAGGGCGACCACGGCCCCAGCGCGAACAGCGGCGTGGTGAGCGTGACCAGCCAGGAAACGATGGTCAACAGGCCCAGGCGCATCAGCATGGCCAGGGTCAGGCCGATCAGGCGCGCCTTGTCGCGCTGGTGCGGCGGCAGTTTATCCGCCAGGATCGCGATGAAAATCAGGTTGTCGATGCCCAGGACGATTTCCAGGACGACGAGTGTGAGCAGACCCGCCCAGATTGCCGGGTCGAATAGCCATTCCATGGTGTTACCTCGTTAATTCGCCAAAAAAGTGTGACGCGGCCGATCGCGGGCATGGCGGCGCGTGGGCGTCGCGATGCCATCAATGCGGATCGGCCAGGAAAGCCGCGCGTGCGGCGAAGCAGGCCCTCAGGCCTGGCGCGGCGGTTTCAGCGGGGGGAACGAGGAATGGCTTGGTCGAGGCGGCGCCGGGGGCGCGACCGCGCCGCCCGGCGTGCCGCCGATCGGCAGGCCAAGGTCTTCGTGCACGGAATCGTGGACGTCGGCGCCGGCCGGCGGTTCATCGGGATCGATGTCGCAGCCGGCCTGGCAATCGTAGGCGCCGGCCAGGTAGGCATCGGCGAACAGGGGCACGGCGGCGTCGGTCTCGAGCGCTGCCGTCTGGATGAGGACTTCGGATGGTGTGACGTGTTCCGTCGCGCCGGCCGGCTGCATCGCGGATGCGGCCATGGCCAGGGCAAACATGTTCAGGGGGAGCAGCAGGGTCAGGCAGATGACGATGAATCGTCTCATATACACGGAAAGAGTCGGAACGCTGCCAGTATAGCATGCCATTCCGACGCCATCCGTCCGGCTGGAGCGCCGCGTATTCAGCCAATTCCTTAGCCGGGCTTGCGCACCGCGACCGGGATCACCGCTGGCTTGCGCTGCAGCGTTTCCGGCAAGGTCCACCACAGCAATGCCGCCAGCGCATAAGTCGCCCCGCCGATGTACATGATGGTGTACAGCCCGAAGTGTTCGGCGATCCAGCCGGTCAGCAGGGAGCCGAGCAGCGACACGATGCGTCCCCAGTTGATGATCGAGGCCGCCGTCGCGCGCAGGTGCTCCGGGTACATCTCGGCGAAATACGGCCCCCAGATGCCGTGCGAGACGATGCAGAAGCCATAGGCGAAGCCGGTCGTGGCCAGCATCACCGGCGTGGCCGGCAGGGTCAGGTAGGCCACGATGGCCAGCGCCGCGAACACGAAGCCGATCGCGTTGGCGCGCCGGCCGAAGCGGTCGGCCGCCATCCCCCACAGCAGCGCGCCGACCATCGAGCCCACGTGCAGCACCGTCATCAGCTTGCCCACCATATCGGTCGGATAGCCGTGCACCTCGCGCAGGAAGGTGGTGGCCCAGCCGCTGAAGGCCTGGTAGGCGAAATAATTCAGGCCGGCCAGCAAGGCCAGGCGCCAGGTCAGCTTCCAGCGGCCGTCGACGAACAACTCGCGCATGGCCGGCTTGGCGCGCGCCACCTTGACCACGCTGCCGTCGGCCGTGATGCGGGTGCGGTCGTCGGGCACCACCAGCACCACCACGATGCCAGCGCAAATCGCCCCCACGCCGCCGATCTGCAGGATCTCGTGCCAGTTGCTGGCGTCGTAATGACGGCCGAACCAGGACAGCAGCGCATCGCCGCCGTTATAGGCCAGTTGCACCACGCCGGCCAGGAAGCCCAGCACCGTCGCAGGAAACAATCCCACGTAGACGCTGACCACGGTGCCGAACACGCCGCCCAGGAAGAAACCCATGACGAAGCGCTGCACCAGGGCCGTGGCGAAGGAATCGACGAAATACACGCCCAGCGCCGCCAGGCCGATCCCGAAGCTGATACAGGCCAGCGTGTTGCGGCGGCTGGTACGGTCTGCCACCTGGGACAGGATGATGGCGCCGATCATGGCGCCCAGCGCCTGGAAGGTATAGAAGGCCGCGACCTGGGTCTTGCTCAGGCCCAGCGACTCGGCCATGTAGGGACGCAGGAAGTTCTCGGTGTTCCAGCAGAAGGCATAGAACATATAGACCAGCATGATGGCGCCGAAGATGACGTAGCGGCGCGCGGTGGTGGTCTCGATCGGCGGTGCGGATGGAACGTGGTAACTCATTGCAAACCCTTGGCAGTGATTGAAGCGCGGGCAAGGATGTCCACGCCCATTTGATCCAGCAGATCGAGCACGTCGATCAGCACCCAGTTCTCGGCCAGCAGGTCGCCGTCGCGCCGCCAGAAGTCCATCACCCGCATCCCGACCCGGCGCCCGGTGGGCGGCAGGCCGAGCCAGCCGCCGCCGAGGTGCGTGGCGCGCACGCTGGGCCAGCCGGTCGAGGCCACGTAACTGCCCTCGCCCAGCCTGGCCTTGTGGTCGCCCCCGACGCGGTCCGGAAACGCGGCCAGGAACGGCGCCGAATGGGCCTGGCGGTAGCCGGGGAAGCCCTTGCTGGTGCCGATGCCGCCGGGA
The DNA here is from genome assembly GCF_030770395.1 of Telluria beijingensis. Lineage (GTDB taxonomy): Bacteria > Pseudomonadota > Gammaproteobacteria > Burkholderiales > Burkholderiaceae_D > Telluria > Telluria beijingensis. The sequence goes on from NZ_CP132480.1 coordinate 4,520,323, forward strand.
CCGTACCACATGAAGTCCGGATGCCAGTAGCGGTCCATGTCCATGCTTGCAAAATCCATGCCGTCGTAGCGCATCAGGCCCGCGATCATCGCCTCCACCAGGTCGAGGCTGCGGCGCGATTCGGCCGGGTCGGCCAGTCCCACTTGCACGCCGTCGTGCGTGGCGGGCCCGGGAACCGCCTGCATCGCGCCGATGCTGGGCGCCAGCGGCCAGCAGCCGCACTGGCGCATCAGGTCCGGCAGGTCGAAGATCACATAGGCCTCGACCACCTTCCCCGCTTCGATGCGGCAGAACTCCCCAAAACGCAGCGTCGCCACGCGCCCGCTTGGTGCGATGCCCAGCCACGGCGCCACGAAGTTGCCGCAATAGTGGCCGTGGGAGGTGACCCACACCCCGCCCGCGAACTCGCCGCCGAGCACGATGTCGTCGCGCCGGCTGATGTCGGGAAAGGCGCGCAGCAGCGGCTCCCAGACCGCGGCGCGCAGCGCGGCCGCGCCCTGCCGGTCGTCCAGCGGACGCGGGCCGTGCCAGGCGACGTGGTCGGCATACAGCGCCGTCATCGCCGCAGCCCAGTCGCCGCGGCTGCCCGCTTCCACCCGCCGCAGCGCGGCCAGGTAGTCCATCCGCGCCGCGTGGACGCGCTCGACAATCATGGCCAGGGACTCAGAACGACTGGAAGTTGACCCGCAGGCCGAAGGTGCGCGGCGCCGCGGCGCTCACCTGCAGCCCGCCGCCGCCGCCCCAGACGAAGCGGTTGATGGTCTGCTTGTCGAAGGCATTGTCGACGTACAGCAGCGCGCTCCAGCGGTCGTTGATCTCCCAGTTCAGCTTGAAGTCGGTCTTGGCATAGCCGGGCTGGCGTTCCAGCTTGGCGTTATACGGCTGGCCGTAATAGCCGTCCGAGAAGGTGACCACCGCCATCGGCGTCAGGTAGCCGCCGTTCGGCAGGCTGAACTCGTAGGAGCCGAATACCGAGCCCTGGATGCGCGGCGAATACGGCACCCGCTTGCCCGACAGGTCGCAGCCGAAGGCCACCGGTGGCTGGCCGGCGCCCCCGGTGCCGGGCAGCACGCCGCAATCGTAGCCGGGGGCGAACACACGCCGCTGCCCGATCGGCGCAACCGTCACGCCGTCCATCACGGTCGGGCTGGTGGCGCTGGCGTCGGCCACGAGGATCGAGGTGCCATAAGGCAGGGCCACATCCTTCCAGCTGGTGTACTTGGCGTCCAGGAACGAGATGCCGCCGCCGAACGACAGGGCCGGACTCGCCTTCCACTGCCACTCGACTTCCAGGCCCTTCGACTCGGCCTCGGTGGCGTTGAACACGCTCGAGATCGTGGTGCCGCCGACCGGGGTCTGGCGCTGTTCCTGCAAGTTGTCGTAGCGGTTGAAGAAGGCCGCCAGGTTCACTTGCAGGGTATTGTCGAGGAAGCGGTTCTTCGATCCGAGCTCGATCGCCTTCACTTCCTCCGGCAGGAAGGTCCGCACCGCCTCGTTGGTCTGGCCCGAGTTGAAGCCGCCCGAACGGAAACCGGTCGAATAGCTGGCATACAGCAGGTTGGCTTTCGAGAGCTTGTAGTCGGCGGCGGCGCGCATCGTGGTCTTGGAGAACTCTTCCTCGTCATAAGTCGCGCCCCACAGTACCGAAGGATTGTTCGGGTCGCAGTAGAAGCCTGGGCCGCGCGCCGGCACGCAGTTCGAGACGCCGGCGCTGCCGAAGGCCGAGCGCGGCGGCGATGCGGTGTCGATCGTGATCAGGTTGCCGTCCGGCTGGCCGTTGGCGCCCAGCGGCAGCACCGAGTTGGCGTTCGCGAAACGGAAGTCCTTCTTGTCGACCGTGCGGCGCGCGCCAAGCGTCAGTTTCAGCTGCTCGGTCGCCTTCCACGAACCCTGGGCATAGAAGGCGTTCGACTCGGTGGTGGCGTACGGGTCGTCGAAGGTGCCGGCGGACGCCTGCGGCAGGCTCAAGGGATTGGCCAGCGCGCCGGAGCGGATGGTGCGCGGCAGCTGCTGGTTGATGAAGGTGCCGCGCAGCTTGTCGTTGAAGTAGTAATAGCCGGCCACGTACTCGAACGGACCGTCGCCGACCGACTGGATCTGCAGCTCCTGCGAGAAAGTCTCGGCCGTGGTGCGCTGGAAGTCGATCGCGATGGTTGATGCCGACATGTCGGAATCGGCGGTGCGCTCGACCTCGAAGTCGGCGTAGCCGGTGATCGACTTGAGGGCGACCTTGTCGAAGCGCCAGGTCATGTCCAGCGAGGCGCTCTTGTCGCGCAGCTTCATGAAGCTCTGGTAGTCGGCATCGTAGTGCCAGGCGTCGCCCGGCTTGTGGATCGGCACGCCCAGGTCGGCGCCGCTGCCAACCGCATTGGCGCCAGTCCCGTTGCCGGCGCCGGCGGTGCGCACGCAGTCCGACACGCCGTCGCGGTTGCCCGGCCGCGGGTTGAAATAACCCAGCGTGGCATTGAACAGCTGCTGGCACGAAGCCGGATCGTAGTAGGTGCCGGCCTGCTTGTAGCCGAAGGCGGCGGCGCCGTTGGCGTCCTGCTTGGTCCAGTCGGCGCGCAGGGTCGCCTCGAAATCCTTGTTCGGCTTGAACAGCAGCGAGATGCGGCCATAGGTCAGGTCCTGGTCGAACAGGTCCGCGCCCGGATTGAAGTCGTTTTTCACGTAGCCGTCGGCGCGCTCGTCGGCGATCACCAGGCGCGCCGCCATCGTTTCGCCCAAGGGGACGTTGTACATGCCCTCCACCCGCAGGCGGTCGAAATTGCCGACCAGGACGCTGACCGAGGCATGCGTCTTGTTCAGTTCTGGCGCATTGGTCACCAGCGAGATATTGCCGCCGAAGGTGTTGCGGCCGTACAGCGTGCCTTGCGGGCCGCGCTGGATCTCGACCCGGTCGATGTCGACGAAGTTGGCCAGCGCCTGCTGGGCGCGCGATTTGTAGATGCCGTCCACGAAGAAGCCGATGGTGGTGTCGCCATTGATCGCCACATTATCGGTGCGCACGCCGCGCATCGCGGGGCGCGCATCGGCGCCGGAGCGGCCGAAGGTGAAGCCGGGCGACATGCCTTCCATCTGCGACAGGTCGGTGATGTTGCGGTCGCCGAGCGTCTCGGCGGTGATGGCGGTGACCGAGATCGGCACCTCCTGCGGATTTTCCGCGCGCCGCTGCGCGGTGACGACCACCGACTGCAGCGCGGCCTTCGGCGCCGCCGGCGCGGCCGCGGTTTCGACCGGGGCCTGGGCGTGCGCCAGTCCCGTACCCATGCCCACCATGGCGCCAACGGCCGCCGCCATCTGCCCTGCCAATAACTTGCGTTGCAACTTCTTCATTGTGGATCTCCATCCTTTCTTGGTTGCGACAGGCAAGCAATTTCTTGCAGCCATCGATTCTAGCCCTAAGACCGGCGTGTGCCGGGGATTTCAATACTTCGGATGCAATCTGGGACTACCACTCCCCGCATTCGGACGATGCGGTAATTCGCGGCGGTAAAAATGACCGGCGCCAAGTAATACTGCATTCGAAGTCAACCGAGGTCAAGAAATATCTATGCTTATTCACCAAGGCGTAATAATGTCTGGCTCTCGTTATAGCGAAGGAGGACACCGATGCTGCGCTGCAAACGAATGCAACGCCCGAGTGAGGCGTAGTGACGGATGAGCTATAATTGCGGCACGCCGCTACGGCGAATCCGGATGAGGTGAAATGACAACACGTCCCAAAACACCGCGTGCCGCCGACCAGGCCGGCAAGCCCCACGTCAACGTCACGTCCTACGACGTCGCCCTGCTTGCCGGGGTCTCGCAATCGGCCGTGTCGCGCTGCTTCAAGGAAGGCGCGGCCGTCTCCGACAAGATGCGCGCCCGCGTGATGAAGGCCGCCGATGAGCTGGGCTATACCCCGAACCTGATCGCACGCAGCCTGATCACGCGCCGCTCCAACCTGGTGGCGATCCTGATCTCGAACCTGACGAACCTGTACTACCCCGAGGTACTGTCCGAACTGAGCCAGCAGTTCGCGGCCAACGGCATGCGCATCCTGCTGTTCACCCTGCCCCACGAAGGCGATATCGACCGCGTGCTGGCCCAGGTGTGGGAATACCAGGTGGCTGGCGTGATCGCCGCCGCGCGGCTGACGCCGAAGCAGGTGGCCGAATTCGAGCGGCGCCGCATTCCGCTGGTGATGTACAACCGCACCCTGCGCGACAAGGCGGTCAACGCCGTCGTGTGCGACCAGATCGAAGGCGCGCGCACCCTGGTGTCGCGCCTGGCGGCGGCCGGCCACAAGCGCTTCGCGATCATCGACGGGCCGGGCGACTCGGTGGTGGGACAGGAACGCACGCGCGGCGCCGTCGAGCGCCTGGCGGAGCTCAAATTGCGCGCGCCGGTGATCGTGGCCGGCAACTACGACTACGAGAGCGGCGTCAACGGCCTGCGCGAGATCATCGCGCAGATGGGCCGCGCGCCCGACGCCATCATCTGCGGCAACGACGTGATGGCGATCGGCTGCGTCGACGCCGCCCGCCATGAGTTCAGGATCGCGGTGCCGGCCAAGCTGTCGGTGGCCGGCTTCGACGGCGTCGAGCCGTCGACCTGGATGAGCTATAACCTCACCACCCTGCGCCAGCCAGTGCAGAAGATGACGCAGGCCGCCGCCGGACTGCTGACCTCCCTGATCGACAATCCCGACGGCGCGCCCGAGAAGCGCTCGTTCTCGGCCCAGTTCATCGAAGGCGGCACCGCCCGCCTCGGTCCGCCCGCCTAGGCCTGGGCCGGCGCCAGGCGCTTGCCGAGCGCACGCGCGCCGTCGAGCAGGAACTGGTGGTCCGAGCCGAGGATGAACAGCGACGCGCCCAGTGCCTGCCAGCGCGCGCAATCCTCGCTCGGCGGGATGAACATGCCGACCGCCTTGCCGTGACGCCGCCCGGCGGCGCAGATGCGTTCCACGGCATCGATCACGCGCGCATCCAGCGGGCTGTCCGCCCCCAGCGACACGGTCAGGTCCATGCGTCCGACGAACAGGCAATCGATGCCCTCCACCGCGGCAATGGCATCGAGTTCGTCCAGCGCCTCGGCATCCTCGATCTGGGCCACCAGCACGGTGCGCGCATTGCTGTTCGCGATATGGGCCGCCATCGTGCCCGTGGTATAGCCGGCGGCGCGGCTCGAGCCGGCATAGCCGCGCCCGCCCGGCCCATAGCGTCCGCTGCGGGCCGCGGCCTCGGCCTGAGCGCCGGACACCACGTGCGGCAGCACCACACCCACCGCGCCGCAATCGAGCGCCGACAATACCTCGCCCGGCGTGCCGGACTGCACACGCACCAGGGCCGGCATGTCGGCCGCGCGCAGGGCCGCGATGCAGGCATCGAGCTCCATGCGTCCGAACGGCGCGTGTTCGGCATCGATGCAGACGCAGGCCAGCGGCGCCAGGCCGAGCACCTCGCACACGATGGGCGACGGCGTCTTGAGGTAAGTCCCCATCATGGGCTCGAAGGCGCGCACGGCGGCGCGGAAGGAATCGGTGCGCACCATCTTCACGCCTCGGCCAGGACCTGCATCCACAGCACCACGTCGTCGACCAGCACCCACTCGCGCAGCACCTTCCCTTCGTGGAATTCGACGTGGTTGATGCCCAGGATTTCGACCCGGCGCCCGCTCGGCGCACCGAACGCGCCGTCGCCCGTGTGCACCGCCTGGGCGCGCCAGCGCAGGGCGGCGCGGTCGGCACGGCCGCCGCCGCGCTGCATGGCCAGGTGCTCGACGGCGAACGATTCGACCTTCAGGGCGCCGAACAGCCCATTCCAATAAGCCTCCACCTCCTCGTGACCATAGCGGGTGATGCCGCCCGGCCCGATGTGATGCACCGCGTCGTCGTAGACTTGCGCCAGGTCGACCTTCTCGCGCCGCGCGAAACCTTCGATCGCGGCGGCGTAGCCGCGCGCCACCGGATCCTCGCTCACATGTGAAACGTAGCCGCCCGGCGCCGGCCCGGCCACCGCTTTGTTCCAGCCGCCGCGCTCCTTCAGCCAGCGCTCGGCCAGTTCGCGCGGCGTGAGCCCGATGTGCAGGGCGATCGCCGCCTGGTCGCGCACCAGCCATTCATGGACGATACGGTTGTCCTTGCACACGCAATCGGCGATCGCGCGCGCATGCACGCGGCGCCCGGTCGCCGGCCCGAAGATGCCGTCGCCCAGGTGGGTCATCGCCGAAATGCCGCGGTGCGAGCTGAGGAAGCCGGTCTGCGCATCGCCTGACTGGATCACGTCCTCGGCCAGCGGCCGGCGGTCGGGGAAGATCCCGAGCGAGGCGACGGTCCCGTTCACCACGTCGGCGATATCGGTGGTGACGGCGCCCGGCGTCTCGACCAGGCAGGGGTCGGAATAGTACTTGTGGATGTCGTCGATGCGCCGCTCGTCCCAGATGCGGCGGGTGATGACGCGGATGTACTGATCGAGGTTGGAAAATTCCGGATCGAATCCGGTCATGTCTTCCGCTTGCGGACGTTGCATGGTCTGGCCTTTACTCAGGTAGAAGAAGTCAAGACTGCGAATGCAGGAATATTCTCGCAACTTTCCCAGTGCGTCAACGCATTTCACGCACGATCCAAAAATTTTTCGCAAAACGGATTGCATTCGAATGCAATGCAAATCATAATTTGCTCACCAACCGCCGAATTTGGCCCCCATCCACGCACCAGCACAGGAAACGCGTTCCATGATCAAGTATCTCAAGCAGGGCAAGCCGGCCGAGCAGAAGGCCGAGATCGACCACGCCGTCCGCAGCACCGTCGAAGGCATCCTCGCCGACATCCAGGCCAGGGGCGAGGCCGCCGTGCGCGAATATTCCACCAAATTCGACAACTGGTCGCCCGCCTCCTTCCGCCTGAGCCAGGCCGAGATCGAGGCCTGCATCGACTCACTGCCGCCCCAGGCCATCCGCGACATCGAATTCGCCCAGGCACAGATCCGCCGCTTCGCCCAGATCCAGCGCCTGTCGCTGCGCGACGTCGAGGTCGAGACCCTGCCCGGCGTGGTGCTGGGCCACAAGAACATCCCGGTCAACTCGGTCGGCTGCTATGTCCCGGGCGGCAAATACCCGCTGCTGGCCTCGGCCCATATGGGCGTGCTGACGGCCAAGGTGGCCGGCGTCAAGCGCGTAATCGCCTGCGCGCCGCCCTACCAGGGCAAACCGGCGCCGGCCATCGTGGCCGCCATGGCCATGGCCGGCGCCGACGAGATCTACGTGGTCGGCGGGGTCCAGGCGGTCGCCATGATGGCGCTCGGCACCGAGGGCGTGGCGCCGGTCGACATGATCGTCGGCCCCGGCAATGCCTACGTGGCCGAGGCCAAGCGCCAGCTCTATGGCCGGGTCGGCATCGACCTGTTCGCCGGCCCCACCGAGACCGCCGTGATCTGCGACGACAGCGTCGACGCCGAACTGGTGGCGGTCGACCTGCTGGGCCAGGCCGAACACGGCCCGAACTCGCCAGCGGTCTGCATCACGACCAGCGCGCGCATCGCCGCCGAGCTGCCAGGCAAAATCGAGAACGTGCTGGCCCGCCTGGCCACCCGCGATATCGCCAGCGTCGCCTGGCGCGACTATGGCCAGATCATCCTGTGCGAGACCGACCGGGAGATGGTGGAGGTGTCCGAGCAGCTGTGCTCCGAGCACGTGCAGGTGATGACGCGCGACCCGGACTGGTTCCTCGACCGCCTCACCAGCTACGGCGCACTCTTCCTAGGCCACCGCACCAATGTCTCGTATGGCGACAAGGTGATCGGCACCAACCACACGCTGCCGACCAATGGCGCCGGGCGCTACACGGGCGGGCTGTGGGTCGGCAAGTTCATCAAGACCCACACCTACCAGCGCGTGCTGACCGATGAAGCCTCGGTGATGATCGGCGAGGTCTGCTCGCGCCTGTGCGCGCTGGAACACTTCGCCGGCCACCAGGAGCAGGCCGACATCCGCGTGCGCCGGATGGCCAAATGACGCCGACCCCTCAGCCTCTTGCAGGCAAGGTCGCCCTGGTCACCGGCGGCGCCGGCGGCCTCGGCTCGGCCATCTGCCGGCGCCTGGCCGCGGCTGGCGCCCGGGTCGTGGTCGGCTACAACCGCTCGGCCGATGCGGCGCACAGCCTGGCCGCCGCCCTGCCGGCGGTCGCGGATGGGCATTGTGCGCTGGCGGCGCCGGTCACCGATTCGGCTGCACTGGCCCGGCTCGCCGCGGCGATCGAGACCCGCCACGGCCGCCTCGACATCCTGGTCAACTGCGCCGGCACCACCCGCTTCGTCGCCCACGACGACCTGGATGGCCTGGACGACGCGCTGATCGACGAGATCCTGGCCACCAATGTGCGCGGCCCGTTCGCGGCCGTGCGCGCGCTGCATCCGCTGCTGGCGCGCGGCGGCGCCGGCCTGGTGGTGAGTATCTCGTCGATCGCCGCCACCACCGCCATGGGCAGCAACATCATGTACTGCGCGTCGAAGGCGGCGCTCGACAACATGACCCGCTCGCTGGCGCGGGCGCTGGCGCCACAGGTGCGCGTGGTCTCGGTCGCGCCGGGCCTGGTGGACACCGATTTCGTGCGCGGCATCGACGCCGACTGGCGCGCGGCCCAGGTGGCGCGCACGCCGCTGGCGCGCCTGGCCGCGGCCGACGACGTGGCGCTGGCCGTGCTGGCCGCCGCCACCCACTTCCCATTCTCTACCGGGATCGTGCTGCCGGTCGACGGCGGCCGCGCCCTGGCCTGACACAATCAACCTGGAGTAGTCCATGACCTTATCCCCGCAATTGCGCGAGCGCCTGGTGCGCTACGGCGAGCTGCGCCCCTGCACCAATGCCTTCATCGACGCCCGCAGCCCGGGCAGCGACAAGAAGGAGAACTTCACCATCATCGGCCCCGGCGTGGCCGAGAATCCGCAGCAGCACGTGCATATCCGCGAGCCGCACGGCTTCAATATCGGCGGCGCGCGCCAGCCGCCGCACTGCACCAATTCGCTGCACAGCCACCTGACCGAGGAGGTGTTCATCATCCATACCGGCCGCTGGCGCTTCTTCTGGGGCGAGGACGGCCGCGACGGCGAGGCATTCCTGGACGAAGGCGACACCATCTCGATTCCGGTGAATATGTTCCGCGGCTTCGAGAACGTTGGCGACAAGGTCGGCTTCATGTTCGCGGTGCTGGGCCAGGACGACCCGGGCCGCGTGCTGTGGGCGCCGCACGTGATCGAGAAGGCGCGCGACCACGGCCTGGTGCTGCTCGAGAACGGCAGCCTGGTCGACACCACGCTGGGCGAGACCGTGCCTGCCGGCCTGTCCCCGGTCGCACCGGCCAGCCGCGCCGAGTTGTCGGGACTGCGCAGCCGCGACGCCGACGAGATGGCGCGCCGCGTGGCGCCGCGCGCCGCGCTGGCGCCCGACCCCGCCTCGGTGCTGGCCGGGCCCGGCGTGCGTGACTCGCCCGTGATCGGCCTCGGGCTCACCAGCGAGAGTCCATCCAGGCCGCCGATCGCCTTCCCGCACGACTTCAGCGTGAGCCACCTGGCCTTCGATGCCGGCGCCGCCACGCCGTACTACCGCAGCGACGAGGTCGAGGTGCTGCTGGTCCAGGGCGGGATGCTGGAATGGCGCTCGGGCGACGGCAATACCACCACCCTGGCAGCCGGCGACACGTTCACCGTCCCGCGCGGACTGGATCGCATGCTGCGCGCCACGAGCGATGCCGAGTTGTTCGTCGTGCGCGGCAGCGACCGCCCCGACCTGGTGCGGCGCGTGGACGCGCCATGACACCCACGCTGCTGTTCCTGCCCGGCACCCTGTGCGACCGCCGGGTGTGGGAACCCTGCGCCGCCCTGCTCGAGGCGCGCTGGCCCTGCGTGCACGTCGACTACCGGCATGAAACCAGCATCGCCGCCATGGCGCGCACCTGCCTGGAGGCGGCGGCCGGTCCGCTGGTGCCGGTCGGCCTGTCGATGGGCGGCATCGTCGCGCTCGAGATGTGGCGCCAGGCGCCCGAACGGCTGGCGGCGCTGGCCCTGTTCGACACCAATCCCGGCCCCGACCTGGCGGAACGCGGCGCCCGCCGCGGCGACCAGTTGCGGCGCGCGCGCGAGGGCGGCCTGGCCGATATCGCGCTTCACGAGCTGGCGCCGGCCTATTTCACGGGTAGGGCTCCTGATCCGGCCCTGCCGGCGCTGGTGGTGTCGATGGCGCTGGAACAGAACGCGGCCAGCTACGCCGCCCAGTCGATGGCGCTCGCCACCCGCCCTGACTCGTGGCCGCTCCTGGCCGGCATCGCGCGCCCGGTGCTGCTCGCCTGCGGCGAACATGACCGCATCTGCCCGCCCGAGCAGCACGATCGCATGGCCGAACTGCTGCCGCGCTGGACATGGTCGCCCATCCGCGATGCCGGCCACCTGGCGCCGCTGGAACAGCCGCAATCGTCCGCCCTTGCCCTGCAATCCTGGCTCCAGCTATGCTTCCCACCCGAAGCCGGCCCCGCCCCTTCACCATTTTGAGGAAATTCGATGTCCATCGACGAACAACTGTCCTGCCTTCGCCCTTCCGCCTACGCCCCCTACCGCAACCCGCGCGAATACATCACTGCCTGGACCGACCGCATCTGGATCAACCGCGGCCTGGGCCAGATCCACGAGATGTACGCGCCCGACGTCAAGGTCCACACCAGCTATGGCGAGACCTATGGCATGCAGGACGTGATCGGCAACTCGGTCCAGAAGATGGTCGCCTTTTCCAACCGCGGCGGCGGCCACGACGACGTGATCTGGGAGTCGCGCGGCGACAATGGCTTCATCAGCTCGCACCGCGTGTTCAACAACGCCGTGCATGACGGCCACTGGACCTACGGTCCGCCGACCGGCCGCCAGTGGTACAACCGCAGCGTCGCCCACTGCCTGGTGCAAGACAACGTGGTGACCGAGGAATGGGTGGTGCGCGACGAGTTCGCGGTGCTCGAAGGCCTGGGCATGAATCCCTACCTGGTCGCGGCCGAACTGGCCCAGCGCTCGCCGGTGCTCGGCAACGCCATCGTCACCGGCGAGGAGGCTGGCTCCTTCGCCGGCCGCATCGCCAATGCCGCCGAACGCGGGGTGTCGGGTGCGCGTCCGGCGCGCTACGCGAAAGAGACGCGGCTGATCCAGGACTTCTTCGATGAGGTCTGGAACGGCCGCCACGTCGACCGCGTCAACCGCTTCTGCGACAACACCGTCGTGTGCCAGAGCGTGCGCATGCGGCGCGTGATGCAGATCGCGAATTACCAGCTTGAGCTGATGTCGCTGCTGGCGGCTTTCCCGGACGGGAAGATGGAGATCCGCGACATCGCCGTCCACGACTCGATCGACCTGGGCCTGCGCGTGGCCGTGCTGTGGCTGCTGCGTGGCAGCTACAAAGGCGCGCCCGTGTACGGCAAGGTGAATGGGGCGCCGGTGACCGTGATGGGCATCTCGCATTTCGAACTGCGCGACGACCGGATCATCCGCGAATACCGGATCTTCGACGAGATCTCGGTGATCTCGCAGATCATCAAGCACGGCAACGGCTGGGAAATGCCGGCCTAGTGCCGGACCAGCGCTGGGCTGGCGCCAGCATGGGCACACGCGGGTGCTGTCATGCCGATGACATGGAACAGGGCTAGACTGGCGAGGACTGTTCGCCGTCTTTCACCCGTACCCATAGGAGGGCGCCATGCCTGCCATTCACATCCCCGACCTTACCCAGCGCGTCCAGCGCGACCTGACCGACAGCTACGACGAAGAACTCGAGCTCGAGCTCGACGACCGCGACCTCGACCCGGAAACGCTGCTGCCCTCGCCCACCCGCAGCGAGCAGGACAAGGAAGCCCGGCGCCAGTATTTCCATGAACTGTTCCGCCTGCAGGCCGAGCTGGTCAAGCTGCAGGACTGGGTCGTGCACACCGGCCACAAGGTCGTGATCCTGTTCGAGGGCCGCGACGCCGCCGGCAAGGGCGGCGTCATCAAGCGCATCGCCCAGCGCCTCAACCCCAGGGTGTGCCGGGTGGCCGCGCTGCCGGCGCCGAACGACCGCGAGCGCACCCAGTGGTATTTCCAGCGCTATGTCTCGCACCTGCCGGCAGCGGGCGAGATCGTCCTGTTCGACCGTAGCTGGTACAACCGCGCCGGGGTCGAGCGCGTGATGGGCTTTTGCACTGACGACCAGTACGACGAATTCTTCCAGACCGTGCCGGAATTCGAGCGCATGCTGGTGCGCTCGGGCATCCAGCTGATCAAGTACTGGTTCTCGATCTCGGACGAAGAGCAGAATGCGCGCTTCCTGAGCCGCATCCACGATCCGCTCAAGCAGTGGAAGCTCAGTCCGATGGACCTGGAATCGCGCCGGCGCTGGGAAGAGTATACGAAGGCCAAGGAGATCATGCTCGAGCGCACCCATATCCCGGAAGCGCGCTGGTGGGTGGTGCAAGGCGTGGACAAGAAGCGAGCGCGGCTCAACTGCATCCACCACTTGCTGCAGCAGATGCCATATGTCGAGGTCGACCGGCCGACAATCGAGTTACCTGAGCGTGAATACCACGACGATTATGTGCGGCGGCCGGTGCCGCCGGAAATCATCGTACCGGAAGTGTTCTAAAGCGGGCCCTACATGACTCGGGCTGGCAGCCGCACCAGGGCGACGAGTCCTCCCGCAGGGTGATTGGACAAAAGCAGTCGCCCGCCATGCGCCTCGACGATTCCGCGCGCGATGCCCAGGCCCAGCCCCATGCCGCCGTCGTTGGCGTCGCGGCCATGGGCCAGCCGCACATAGGGATCGAACAGGCTGGCCAGCGCGTCCTCGGGCACCCCCGGGCCGTGGTCGCGCACCTTGATCACGACTTCGCCCGCTTCCTCGCGCACGTCGATCTCGGCGCGCCCGCCGTAGTACAGCGCATTGTCGAGCAGGTTGCCGAGGGCGCGCTTGAGCGCCAGCGGCTTGCCGCGCACCGTGACGCCGGACGGACTGAACGCCACTTCCTGGCCGGCCAGGTGGGCGCTTTTCACCATGCGGCCCAATAACGCGTCGAGCCGGATCTCGGCCGGATTCTCGTGGATGTCGCTGTCCTTCACGCACTGCAGGGCGCCCTTGACCATCATGTCCAGTTCATCCAGGTCTTCCTCGAACTCGCCGCGCAGCGCCTCGTCGTCGAGCAGTTCGGCGCGCAGTTTGAGGCGCGTGATCGGCGTGCGCAGGTCGTGCGAGATCGAGATGAACAGGCGCTCGCGGTCCTCGATGTAGCGCGCGATGCGCTCGCGCATGGCGCTGAAGGCGCGCGCCGTATTGACGAACTCGCGGCTGCCGGTTTCGGGCAGCGGCCGCGCGTCTTCATCGTGGCCCTGCCCCAGCGCGGCCGCGGCGTCCGACAGGGCGGCCAGCGGCCGCGTGATCGAGCGCACCATCAACAGGCATAGCAGCAGGACCACCGCCAGCGACAGCGCCTGCGGCATCAGGCGATCCCAGGCAAACGGATCGCTGCCGTTCAGGAAGTACGGATTGGGCATCAGGGCCGCCAGGTACAGCCAGTTGCCGGGCTCGATCTCGGTCTGGATCACCAGGATCGGCGCAGGATCGGGTTTGAGCAGCAGCACGTGCTGGACCCAGGAATGCGGCAGGTCTTCCAGGCGCACGTCATGCTCGGCCACCACCAGGCGATCTGGCTGGGCAAAGGCCAGCCGGAAGCCGGGCGAATGCGGCAGGTCCTGCTTCAGGGTTTCTTCCACGGTGGCGATCACGCCCTGCGCCAGCGGATGCGGCGCGATCTCCTCGATCGGCACGTAGGCGTGGTTGAAATTGACGAAGAAGCGCGTGCCGCCCATCTCGCGCAGCTGCTGGATGATCAGCGAGCGGTAGGCCGGCGGCAGGCTGCGGAAGAACCGGATCGCGCCGGCCGCGCTATGGGCCACGTACTGGGCGGCCGACTGCGCCTCGACCTGCTGCTTGGCGCGCAGCTGGCTGGCCCAGATCGCGCTGGCCGCCAGCTGGGTGAGCAGCACGCCGGCCAGCATCACCAGGGTCAGGCGGCCCAGCAGGGACGCCGGCCATAGCCGAGCCAGGCGCAGGCGCAGGCCGGCGGCCATCGCGCTAGACACTGGACACGCTGACTTCGGCCGAGAACACATAGCCGGCCCCGCGTACGGTCTTGATCAGGGCCGGCTGCTTGCCGTCGTCGTTCAGGCGCAGGCGCAGGCGGCTGATCTGCACGTCCAGCGAGCGGTCCAGCGGACCGGCGTCGCGCCCGCGGGTCTGCTCGCACAGCAGTCCGCGGTCGAGGACCTGGCCGGGATGCTCGATGAAATACTTGAGCAGCTGGAAATCGAGCCCGGTCAGGGATACCTCCGCGCCCGCATGGTCGACCACGGTGCGCTCCTTGAGGTCGAGCGTGAAACCGACGAAGCGGTAGTAGCGCGCCGGCGGCGCCTCGGGCGCGGCGCGGCGCAGGATCGCCTTGATGCGGGCCAGCAGCTCGCGCGGACTATAGGGCTTGGCGATATAGTCGTCGGCGCCAAGCTCCAGGCCGACGATGCGGTCGGTCTCGTCCGAGCTGGCGGTAAGCATGATGATCGGCACGTTCGACTGCTGCCGTACCTGCTTGCACAGCACGAAGCCGTCGGTATCGGGCAGCATCACGTCCAGGATCACCAGCGACAGCTGCTCGCCGTGCGCCTGCAGCTCGGCCAGGAAGCTCTCGCCGTCGTGCGACAGGATCACCTCGTACTGGTTCTTCTCCAGGTAGGTCTTGAGCAGTACACGGGTTTTTTGGTCATCGTCCACGATCAGTATCTTGCGCACCCGGTGTCCCCTGGCTGGTTATATTGAATAGTCTGAACAAGGCGGCCAGCCGGCGCTGGGCCACCGCGACCGGCGCCCGGTCGTCGAGAAAGAAGCGGTGCACTTCAGCGATGATCGCGTCGCGCGTCGCTTCGTCGGTGGCCATGCGGTGCACCAGGCTCGGCGCCTGGACGCCAGCGCCTTTGGCGAAGGTGTTCCACGAGGCGCGCGCGCAACTGTCCATGCGCGCCGGATCGGCGTCACGCCGTACCGGCACCCCGCCCTTGAGCAGGTTGAACTCGGCCTGGACCGCGGGCGACAGCAGCAGGCGCGCCATCTTTTCCTGGGCCTGCCGATGCCGGTAGTCGCCGGCGAACATCGACAGCGTATCGACGCTGTACAGGTGATAGCGGTCGCTGCCCGGCGCGCCAGTGCAGCCGTAATCCCGGTCGAGCGTCATGCCGAGCCCGCCCAGCTCGGCCTTGGCCCAGTCGCCCGTGATCATCATGGCGGCCTGGCCGCGCGCGAACTGGCGCGCCACCTCGGTCCAGGACCGCTCGGCGAGCGGCGCGCGCGACCAGCCCTTGACGCTGCGCAGGTGCTGCAATGCACGCGCGGTGCGCGCGTCGAAGGCGGCCGCCGGGCTGCGCCGCACGAACAGCTCGCGATAGAAGTCCGGGCCGCCCCCGGCCAGCACCAGGTTCTCGAACAGGGTCGCCACCTGCCACGGTTCGCTGCTGTGCGCCAGCGGCTCGACGCCCACCGCCAGCAGGCGCCGGGCGACGGCCTCGAATTCGTTCCAGTTGCGCGGCGGCGCCAGGCCATGCCGGGCGAACAGTGCGCGGTTGTAGTACAGGGTATTGACGCGATGGATGCCGAGCGGCGCCGCCATCGTGTGCTTGCGGTAGTGGATCAGGTCTTGCACCGTGGGGAACAGGACCCCATTCCAGTCGTCGGCGACGGCAACGCTGTCCAGTTCGAGCAGCAGCCCCATCTCGGCCCATTCGGCCACCGACACGCCGATAATCTGGGTGACTTCGGGCGCGTCGCCCGCCACCACCCGGCCCTTGAGCACCTTGCCGGCGCCGATGCCGGCGCCGCCGGGAATGGCGGCATCCTGCCATTCGATGCCTTCGCTTTTCAGGCGCGCAGCCAGCAGGTCGGCGGCCTTACGCTCGCTGGTCGACGTCCACCAGTGCAGCACCTGCAGTCCGGACGACTGGGTGGCCGGCGCCGCTGCCGCCAGCGGCGGCACGATGCCGATCGCCTGGCCCGCGGCGTGGACGCGGCCGGGAGCGGCGCAGGCCAGCGCCGCCACCACCAGCAATGCGCGGATCGTCGTCGCCCGCCACCGCTCACGCCACTGCCAAGCCACCTGTCCGATCGACGCTGTCACCCGATATCCCGCAGAAAACGCTGATTATAGCGCCGCTCCCAGGTGCTTGTGGCGCAATCGGCGTCCCAAGCATGCCACGTCTAGCGCCTGTCAATACGGGCCACCAGCCCCGGCCTGCCATTGCGGTCGAAAGCCGCCACCTGGATCATCCCTCGTTCCGCGATCGGTCCCGTCACGATCTTGCTGACGGCCGTCGGCGCGCTGCCGTCGGTCGTGTAGCGCAGCGTCATACCGGGCAAGACGTGGTTGACCAGCACCCGCTGCCCCTCGAGCAGCAGGCCGGGCGGCGCGATGCGGTAGTCGACGCCCTTGCGCTCCAGGTCGAGGCGCGGCAGCACGCGCTGGCCCAGGGCATTGACGAAGCCCGACCACGCGCGGCGGTGCAGCGCGGCCGCCTTGCCGGCGTCAAGCTCGAGCGCCCAGGCCGGATCGGGCGCCCAGGCCCGCTCGGCCACCGCCAGCAGGCGCGGCATCACCAGGTAGTCGATCCCCTTCGGATCGCGCACGGTCTCGGTGAACAGCGTCGCTTCCAGGCCGCGCACACGGCGCTTGCCGTAGTCGGTCAGCCCATCCTTGCCGATACGCGCGGCCGCGGGCGCATTCTTGAGGTAGTCGAAGGGAATGAAGTCGTAGGTGGTCTGCAGCTCGACATAGTCGCCCCAGTTCATGCCCGGTTCCTCCGGATTGGCGTTGTACGACATGTCCATGTACATCTTGGTCACCGGCGCCAGCACGACGTCGTAGCCGGCATTCGCAAGGCGGTAGGCCAGGTCTTCGGCGCCTTCGGTATTGTTCCAGACCCAGGCATGGAAGCCCTTTTGGGTGAAGCGCGGGTTCGGGATCAGCTTGTGGCGCCCGTGCAGCATGGTCTTGCGCGCCGCGAGTTCTTCCCAGCCCGAGGTGTACAGGCCGTGCTTGCGCAGCATGCCGTCGACCCGCTCGTAGAAGAAGTCCCACAGGTCGGCGGTCGATTCGAGCTGGTGCTTTTCCATCATGCGGTGGGCCGCCGGCGATTTTTCCCAGGCGCCATGCGGCAGTTCGTCGCCACCCATGTGGATCGTGTGCAGCGGCACGCCGGCTTCGCGGTGCAGCGCCACCACCTCGTCGACCACGTGCTGGACGAAGGTGAAGCTCGATTCCAGGCCCGGATTGAGCACGTGGTCGTTGTACAGCTGCGGCGATTTGTAGACCGATTTGTCCTCGAAGTCGTTGAGCAGGTACTTGGCCGCGTCCTTGTCGCCGGCCGCCTTCAGGCGGTGGTAGCGCGCCTCCATCGCCTGCACGGCGGCGCGCGCATGGCCCGGCATCTCGATCTCGGGGATCACCTCGATATGGCGCGCGGCGGCGTAGCGCAGGATCTCGATGTAGTCGGCGCGGGTATAGTAGCCGCTGCCGTACGGATCGCGCGGGTCGGGGCCGGAGCCGTAGGCCGGCTGCAGGCGCACGCCCGGCTTCGCGCTGTGGCCGCGCACGGCGCCGATGGTGGTCAGCTCGGGCAGGCCGCGGATCTCGAGGCGCCAGCCTTCGTCTTCGGTCAGGTGGAAGTGGAACTTGTTCAGCTTGTAGCGCGCCATCAGGTCGAGCCACTTGAACACGGTTTCCTTGGTATGGAAATTACGCGCGACGTCGAGCTGGAAGCCGCGGTAGCCGAAGCGCGGCGCGTCGACGATCGTCACCTCGGGCACGGACTGGTCGGCGGCCCCTGGCAGCGGCAGCAGGTCGCGCAGGCTTTGCAGGCCGTAGGCGACGCCGGCCGGGCTGTTGCCGACGATGGCGATGCCGCTGTCGGCGCCGACCGTCAGGCGGTAGGCCTCGGGCGATGCCTGGCCCTCGACCTTGCCCACGGAAAGGCGCAGCGCGGGCCCGCCGGCAGGAAGGTTTTGGGGGAATAGCGAGCGCGCCAGCGCCGCCTCGTTCTTCAGCGCGGCATCCGCGCTCACTTGCGGCTGCCCGCGCAGCGCCAGGCGGCCCTTGCCCTGCTCGAGTTGCAGCGGCGTCGGCAGCACCAGGGGCACGTCGGCCGGCGCCAGCAAATCGGCGCCGGTATTGGCGCGGTAGGTGTCGGCCGGCGTCACCACCTGGCGCGGGTCGGAGCCCTTGTCCAGTTGCTCGGGACGCGTGACCGGCAGCAGCGCGAAATCGGCGATGGCGACCCCGACGTCGGGATGACTGTCATAGACCAGGTAGGGACCGATCGGGGCGCGCGCCATCTTGATGACGATCTGGGGGTGGTAATAGACGATGTCGAGCGTCTGGCCTGCGCCCAAGCCTGCAAAGCCGGGCAGCGGACGCATGCGGAACAGGTTGCCGGCCACCTGCTCCATGCTCACATTACCCGAGGCTGGGCCGGTGACCACGCCGTCCATGGCGTTGAAATAGATCGCCCAGCCCTGGGCTGGCAAGGGCTGGCTATCCTTGTTGGTAAGGATCATGCGGGCCTGCGCCCGGCCCTGCGGCATCTGCGGCGTGAACTCGTTGCGCAGCAACTCCCAGCGCATCTGCAGGCGCGCGCCGCTGGCGACGCCGCCCGCCGGCGCGGCGCTGGCCTGCGCCGCCGGAGCCTGCGGCGCCGCCAGCGCGTTGGACGCCAGCGGCGCCGCCAGGATCAGCGATGCCAGGGCACAGCCACGAACCATTCTTGTTGTCTCCACGGGTCTCTCCTTACCTAAAAAACTTGTATTACTTATGCGGTGGTTTGTACCACCGGACGAAACTGCCTTGCAAGCTGCGCGCCGCCTCCTGCGGCGCCAGCGTGCCATCCAGGACCTGGGCGTTCACGTTCCACAGCACACTCTCCATGCTCGGCACCCCGCGATGCAGCACCTGGGCATTCAGGCGCACGGTCGACGCGCAGCTATTGCGCCATTCGACCATCTGCTTGGCCACCGGGTCGCGCACCGCGATCAGGTGGTTCGACAGCGTGAAGAAGCCGGTCAGGCGGTTGCTGTAGATGTCGGCGAATTCCTGCGACCCGACCCAGGCCAGGAAGGTATAGGCGTCTTCCTTGTTCTTCGACTTGCGGTTCACGCCGAGCCCCAGGTCCATGTGATCCGAGATATAGCAGGCGTCGCCGCGCCGGCGCACCGGCGGCGGAAACACCCCGAGCTGCAGCCTAGGTGCGCCGTTGAAGTTGGCGATGTCCCAGGACCCGGCCGGGTAGATCGCAGCGCGCCCGGCCGCGAACATGGCCTGGCTCTGGCCATACGTTTGCGTGGCTGCGCTTGGCGCGAGATAGGCGCCCATGCGCGCGCCGAAGCGCAGGGCTTCCACGAACGGCGCATCGGTCAGCTTTGCGCGTCCGGCCAGCAGGGCTTGCTGTCCCTCCTCGCCGCGCCAGAAGTTGGGACCGATATTGGTGAAGACCAGCTGGCTCGATTCCCACTTGTCGGCGGTGCCGAGCGCCAGCGGGTTGACGCCGCTCTTTTTCAGCACCTCGAGGACGGCGAAGAACTCGTCGACCGTGCGCGGAGGCTGCAGGTCGAGCTTGCGGAAGATCGCCTTGTTGTACATGAAGCCATGGATCACCGAGGCCACCGGCATGCAGAACGATTCCTGCCCGCCCGCCGTCTGCCACGCCGCCAGCGCGCCCGGCTCGAAATACTGCATGCCGGCCCGGCCGTCCAGCCGTTCCAGATGCCCTTGCCGGTACAGCGACAGCGAGACGTCGAAGGGACGGCAGGCGACCAGGTCGCCGGCCGTCCCCTGGTCGAGGCGCGCGGCCAGGCTGGCATCGTATTCCGTGGGCGCGCTGGGCGCGAACCGGACCTCGATGCCGGGATGGCTGCGCTGGAATGCCGGGATCAGCACCTGTTCCCACAGCGCCTTGTCGTCGACGCGCCAGCTTTCGATCACCAGGGTGCCTGCCTGCGCAGCCGGAACGGCAAGCAGCGCGCAGCATGACAGGAACTGGAACAGCCGGAGCAAGCGCATCGCGATCATCTCTTCCTTTAATAATGGGCGTACGGATTCTTGCCCTGATTGGCGTAGTACAGCCAGGCCGTTCCCGCCACGCTGCCCGAACTGGTGAAGTCCGGATTGGCGTTCTGGGTGGCATACGGCATGGCGCCCAGCTTGTCCACCATATAGTTCAGCGACTCCAGCATCTGGTCGGACGAATTGCCCGCGCATTGCATGCCGGGTGCGCCCTGGCGCATGGCCATGATCGCACCCAGGCTGCCCTCGCTCCAGGCGAAGGGCGTCGGCGGCACGCCATTGTGGATGGCGTCATGGAAGCCGACGATGCCGGTCACCTTGCGCGACGGGTAGTCCAGCTTGCCGTTCACGCTGAAATAATCGCACATGGCGGGCAAGGCGGAAGCAAACGGCTGCCCCAGGCTGCCGGTATTCCCGAGCGCCAGCACCGACCACGAATAGGTGTCGAGATAGCGTTCGCTCGTATTCAGGGTCTGGGTATTGGCGTCGTAGCCGCCCAGGAAGCGCGTACCGTTCCACAGGCTTTCCGACATCTTGCGCAGCGCCGTCGCCGCCGCCAGGTACTGGCTGCCGCCATTGAGCGCATGGAACTGGTGCATGCTGGCATAGGCATCGAGCTGGTGCTCGAGGGCGAAGATGCCGCTACGGCCCGGCGCATAATTGGTCGGCGCGAAGCGCAGGCCGGATTGCGGCGCGCCGTTGATCGTGATCGCGACCAGTTCGCCCCGCAGGTAGTCGTGCAGGCGGGTCGACATGGTCAGGTATTTGCTGCTATTGAAGGCCTTCTGGTAGGCGTTGAGCGCCATGCCGAACCAGGCATTGGCTCCGGCGATGCGCATGTCGACGCCCGGGTTGGCGTCGGCGCCATCGGTCGTGTAGGCGAACACCCAGGCGCCGGACGGCCCCTGCAGCTTGGCCATCGCATTGATTATCTGGTCGGCATTAGCCTGGTCGCCGGCCAGGCTGAAGGCGATCACGGCCAGCGCCTGGTCGTACAGGAAGGCCGAATCCATGTCGTGGAAGCTGCGGATCAGGCGTCCGGCCCCATGCGGGCCGCCGGTCACGAGCGGCGTGTTCATCATGCGCTGCAGGCCGGCGATCTGCGCATTCGACGACGTGGCGGGGGCCGGGAAATAGGCCGCGGTGTAGGCAGTCAGCGTGGCCGGATCGACCGGCAGCGACAGTTTGGTCGTTCCGTTGACCTGGCCGCTGCACCAGCCACCCGCAGCATTGCAGTTGGCGCCAGCCAGCGGGTTGCTGCCTGCCGGATGCAGCACCAGTACCGCGCGGTCGGCGCTGCCCACCGAACGCGGCAGGGTCAGGCTGAAACTGCCGTCGGGACGAATCTCGGCGCTTGCGTCGGCCTGGTAGTAGAACACGTCGTGGTGCACGAACAGGCCGAGGCGGTAGTTCTGCACGCTGCCGGCGGGCAGCGAGTGGGCGCCATGGAACACGGTCTGGGTGCTCGACTGCAGCAGCTGCGAGACGCCAAAATTGACCGCCGGCGCCGCCGCCAGCGGCGGCTCGTTATACGGAAAGTCCCAGCCCGACCAGACCGGCCAGGGCGACGCCTGCAGCGCCGGCGCCGCCAGCTGGCGCGAGGCCTGCTGCATTGTCCCTGCCTCATCGCCGCCGCCAACGCCACAGCCGGCCAGCAACAGCATTCCCGCGCCCAGCGCCACCGGCCACAGGCCCCGCACATCCTTGTTCGCACCACGCATCACGTTCTCCTCGTTTGCACAGCTGCCCACCGGCCGCCGGGCGGCGGCCGGCACATCACGCCATTACCAGTCGGCGCCGACCCGCACGCCGAACATGCGCGGTTCGATGTACTGGCCAATCACGTAGCCCGGATCGACGATGCGCGCATTGGTCTTGGCGAAGGTGTCGGTCAGGTTGTTGACATAGACTTCGGCGCGCCACTGGCCGCTCGGCGACGTCAGGCGCAGCGAAGCATCGTAGGTCGCATAGGCGCCCTGCATATTGCCGACCTTCGCGTTATCCAGGTTCTGGATGCTGAAGTACATCTTGTCCTGCCAGCGCGCCGACACGCGTGGCGTCAGCTCGTAGTCGCCGGGCAGCGTGAAGCGCTGCGACATCTCGATGCGCGCCGTATTGCGCGGCGCGTGCGGCAGGTCGTTGCCCACCACGTCGGCCGGGAAGCGGCCGACCAGCGCCGGGTTCGGGCCGGTGTAGCGCACGCAAGGGGCCACGCCATAGGTCTCGCGGAACGGACCGCAAGGCACGTCGCGCCAGGTCTGGGTGTAGTCGGGATACGAGGCCACCTTGGCGCGCAGGTGCGAATACTGGAAGTTGACTTCGGCGCCGGTCCAGGGACGGTATTTGCCTTCCAGTTCGAGGCCCGAGATCTTCGCCTCGGCTGCATTGGTGGTGCCGTACAGGACCGCCGAGTCGCACGACGGGTTGGCGGCGGTGCACGGGATCGCCGGGATGATGCGGCCCATTTCCACCGCGCCGGTCATCTGCATGTCCTTGTAACGGCTGTGGAAGGCGGTGGCCGAGAACGACAGGCGGTTGTCCAGCATGCGGCCCTTGTAGCCGATCTCGAAATTGGTGAGCGTTTCGGGCTTCCATGGCAGGAAGGTGTAGTGCGGACCCGGCTCGCGGTCGGCGCAGTTGCCGTTCAGGCCACGCGCGCAGATGTTCTGCTTGTCGCTGAAGCCGCCCGCCTTGTAGCCGGTGGACAGCGAGCCGAATACGAAGTCGTTCGGCGTCAGCTGGTAGCTCAGGCCGAGGCGCCAGGTGAACTTGTTCCAGGAATCGCGGTTGCTGCTGACGTCAGGGATGATCGCCGGGTTCATGCCGGCCACGCCGTAATAGGCGCCCATCCCCGGTTTCAGGTCCGAGCTGTTGAAGAAGCGGCCCGGGATCGGCGTGTACTGGCCCTGGAAGTAGGAATACGGATCGCCCGTGGTGCCCGAATCGTAGAACTTGCCGTCCTTGTCTTCGCGCACGTCGCGCGTCATGCGTCCGCCCAGGGTCAGGTTCCATTTCGGTGCGAACGCCCAGTCGAACTGGCTGAATGCGGCCATCGAGGTCGACTGTCGATCGGTCTGGCTGTACAGGTTGTAGTACGGCGCGCCGGGCGCATTGACCATGGCCGAGATCGAATCCTCGCCGAACTCGATCGCATTCTTCTCGTGCATGTAGAACAGGCCCGTCACGTAGCGCAGCGTGCCCTGTTCGCCGCGCAGTTGCAGCTCCTGGACGGTGGTCTTGAACTTCGACGAGTTGGTGAAACCGGCCGAATCGTTGACGAAGCCGCCGTAGATATTGATGTCCTCGGCCAGCGGCTGGTAGCCCGAGTCGCCGTCGCGGATCTGGCGCCGCTTCTGCACCGAGTGCGAGGCATTGTATTCGACGGTCGCGTTCGGGTTCAGGTTCCAGGTGAAGCGGCTGCGCCAGGTGTCGATGCTCCAGTCCAGCTCACCGGGCACGTTGATCTTCACGTCCCACTGGTCGCCCGGACAGGCGTAGGCGGTGCCGGCCGCCATCTTGCAGTCCTTGAGGGCGATGTCGCCGGCGCCCTTGTTGGTATAGCGCTCGTAGGCGCCCAGCCATTCGAGGTCGTTGGTGACCTTCCAGCGGCCCTGCAGGCGCGCCGCCCATTCGTCCTTGTTCATATAGGCCTCGTCGGCCCCCACCTTGCGGTTATGGCGCTGGTCGACGTCGGGGATGATGTTGCCGGCCCCGTCGCGCGCCGGCGTGACGCCGAACTGCGGGAAGTCGGCCGCGTAGAAGTCCTGCTGCTGATTCAGGTAGCTGTCGCGCTTGATCGCCATCATGGTGGCGCGCATCGCGAAATTGTCGCTGATCGGGATGTTCTGGGCTGCGGTCACCTGGCGCAGGTCGTAGCGGCCGACGGTCAGGGTGCCATGGCCTTCGGTCGAGCCGAACTGCGGCTTGGCCGGGATGATGTTGATGCTGCCGCCGGTGGCATTACGGCCGAACAGCGTTCCCTGCGGGCCGCGCAGCACCTCGATCTGCTCCAGGTCGAACAGCAGGGCCAGCGCCGACTGCGGGCGCGGGGTATAGATGCCGTCCACGTTCAGGCTCACCGCCGGGTTGCCGATCTCGGTGAAGTCGTTGCTGCTCACGCCGCGGATCGAGATCTTGACGCCCGAGCTGCCGTCGGTGGCGCTGCCCAGCTGCAGGTTGGGCACTTCGCCGCTCAGGCCGCGCACGTCGGTAATGCCCTTGCGGGTCAGCTCGTCCTGGGTGACGGCGGTGACCGAGACCGGCGTCCTGAGAAGCGAGGTGGTATGGCGGGTGGCCGTCACCACGACTTCGGGGATCGCGTCGGCGTCTACCGCGGGTGCAGCCGGAGCGGCCTGCTGGGCCAAGGCCGGCAAGGCAGCGCAGGCGCACAGGCCGGCGACCGCCATACTGATGAGTGTCTTTTTTGGTTTTAATTGGGACATCGGACTGCTCCTGGACTAGATGAAAAAGGGAGTACCGCGCGGCGGCGCCGTGCGGGGAAAGCCTGGTTGCAAGAGAGAGCGGATGGTGGACGGGGAGCGCCTCAAGCCCCGCCGTCCCTGGCGCCGCCCCAGCGGCGCAGCGTGTGGCCGTGGGCCGCGTACCAGAGAATCAAGGCATAGCAAGGCAGCATCATCCAGTAGGCGCTGCGCGAACCGCCAAGGTCGGCCAGGTGGCCATACACGAGCGGCAGCAGCGCGCCGCCGGAGATCGCCATCACGAGGATGGCCGAACCACTGGCGGTATGACGCCCGAGACCCTGGAGTGCGAGCGGCCAGATGGCCGGCCAGACCATGGCATTGGCCAGGCCTAGCAAGGCCAGGTACATGACGCTGTCGGGCACCAGCGGCACGCCCAGCCAGCCGACCAGCAGACGCGACACGTCCTGGTCGACGCTCGATCCGAGCGCGACGCCGATCGTGAGCAGGATGCCGGCGACGGCCGACAGCAGCAGCGCGCGCTGCTGCGACAGGTAGCGCGGGATCGCCACCACCCCGATCAGGTAGCCGATCACCATGCACATCATGGTGTACGAGGTCAGCACGCCGAAGTTCGCGACCGCGAGTTCATGTCCATACAGGCCGATGGTGTCGCCGGCGATCACCTCCACGCCGACGTAGGCGAACAGCGCCAGGGAACCCAGCACCAGTTGCGGGAACTGCAGCACGCCGCTGCGTACGGCGGCCGGGTGCTTGCCATCGGCGACGGTGCCAGCATCGGTCTCGGGCGGGATATCGCGCAGGCTAGAGAAGTGAATGAAGGCCATGATCGCGAACAGCAGCCCCGCCATGCAGGCATACGGGAACACCAGGCGTTGCGACAGGCCGGCGCGCATGGCGTCGCGCGCCGCCGGGTCCAGTGCTTCCAGCGCCGTGTGTGAGAAGCTGTCGATATCGGCCAGCATCAGGCTGGCGAACACCAGCGGCACGACGACGCCGGCGCCCTTGTTGAACAGGCCCATGATACTGATGCGCATGGCCGCGCTCTCGCGCGGGCCGATGCAGACGATGTAGGGGTTGATGGCGGTCTGCATCAGGGTCATGCCGCTGGCCAGCGTGAACAGCGCGACCAGGAACAGTTCGTAGCGCGCGCTCTGGGCGGCCGGGATGAACAGCAAGGCGCCCGCGCCCATGACGCCCAGGCCCAGGGTCATGCCCTTCTTGTATCCGGTGCGCCGCAGCACGGCGGCCGACGGCAGCGCCATCACGGTATAGGCGATGTAGAAGGCGAACGTCACCCACAGCGCCTGGAAGTTGTTCAGGCCACAGACGATTTTGAGGAAAGGCACCAGCGAGCCGTTCAGCCAGGTGACAAAACCGAGGATGAAGAACAGCAGGCCCACGAACAGCATGGCCACCACCACGTTGCGCTTCGCGTCCATGCGGAGCTGGTCTGGTCGTTCCATGCTCATTTCCATGCTGCAGGGCCTTGCGCTGCGGGCGCTGGAAGCATGCGGGCCGCGTGCGGGCCGGTGTCGGTGGTGCGATGCATAGATGTCCCCTTGTTATCGATAATTCATGCTAGCAGCGGTGCAACACCGCGTCCAACCTCGACCGAGGAAAACATAAGCATTTGATTTTATTGGGATATCGCTGAGATCCTTCTTAGCTCTGCAACATTTCTTTACAAAGGAAGGCGTGCCGCGCAGCTTTTCCGCTGCGCGGCTGTCGTTGCGCTTGCAAAACTTTACAAAACGACGCGAACTATTACAGAAGTGTGACTCGATGACCACAGACGGGCGGTCATGAACTGGCGGGATGATGGACCTTCAGTAAGGACAGCATGCCGTTCTCAGCGATCGGCGTCTTCCCCCCGCTCGCCGAAATCGGCCAGCAAGCCGTCGCGCAGCGCGACGAATTGCGCGTCGCGCCGCTGGCGCGGATGCGGCAGCGGGACGTCCTGGATGCGCCGCACGCGCCCGGGTCGGGCTTCCAGCACCACCACCCGGTCGGCCAGGTACACCGCTTCTTCGATGTCGTGGGTCACCATCAGCATCGTGATGCCCTCTTGCTGCCACAGGCGGCGCAACTCCTTCTGCATGTGCAGGCGCGTCAATGCGTCCAGTGCGCCCAGCGGTTCGTCCAGCAGCAGTATCTCGGGCCGGCCCACCAGCGCACGCGCGATTGCGGCGCGCTGCGACATGCCGCCCGAGAGCTGGTGTGGATAGGCGCCGGCGAAGCCGTCCAGGCCCACGCGCGCAATCTCGGCCGCCACCCGCTGGCGGCGTTCGGCGGCAGGAACGTTGGTATTGGTGAAGGCCATCTCCACGTTCTGCTCCACCGTCAACCAGGGAAACAGGCGGTGGTCCTGGAAGATCAGGCCCCGTTCGAGGGTCGGGCCGTCGATCGGCACGCCGTCGTGCAGCAGGCTGCCCTGGTAGTCGGGATCGAGCCCGGCCAGCAGGCGCAGCAGGGTCGACTTGCCGCAGCCCGAACCGCCGACGATGGCGACGAATTCGCCCGGTTCGACGGTCAGCGAGATATCGTCCAGCACCAGCAGCGACTCGCCCTCGAGCGGGAACGATTTGCTGACGTGATCGATGCGCAGGCCGGCGCCGCGCCGGGTCGTGGCCGCGAGATGATTCTTGTCTACCAGCGTAGCGAGCGTCATGGGGTTTCTCCTTGTTTCAGTTGTTGGTAGAGCCAGGCCGCCAGCCAGGGCAGCGTCCACAGCAAAAATACATTGCGCAGGCCGACCAGGTCGCCCAGGCGGCCCGCAGCCAGCGCACCGACGGTGCCGGCGGCCATGCCCAGCAGGGTCAGGTGGGCCGAGACGCGCGCCTTGTCGACCGGCGCGTGGGCGATGCGGCTGGTGTTGACCAGCGCATTCACGCCCAGGCCCAGCCCCAGCAGGCTCGATGCGACGAGGTAGCTGGCGGTGGTCGGGTACAGCCCGAGCAGCACCAGCGCCGCCATGATCGCCAGGTGGGCGGCGCCGTAGATGCGGTCGCGGTGCGGGCTGCCCAGCACCGCATTGCCCAGGCCGAGCAGCACCGCCACGAAGCTGATCCCCTGCACCGCAATCAACCACACCGCGTGGTCCTGCGGCCAGTGCAGCACCTGGATCGCAAGCAGGATCGAGAACACGCCCACGCTCGACGCGGTAAAACTGGCCAGCACTTCGAACAGGTAGGTCGTGCGCACCACGGGAAGGCGCAGCAGCGCGCGCCAGGCGGCGACGTCGGCGCCCTTGCCTTGCCCGCGCTGCCCGGTATGGTCGGGCAGCACCTGCCAGCCCAGCACTGCCAGGATGGCGAACATCAGTGCCGAGACATAGAAACCGCCGGTCAGGCCCAAGTGGGCGATCACGTAGTTACCGGTCAGCGGGCCGGCGAACTGGATGCCGAGCATCAGGGTACCCTTGTACCATCCGGCCTTGCCCTGCCCCAGTTCGGGCAGGCGCACCAGGAACACGGTGCTCATCGCCACGATGCGCAGCGCAATGCACAGGCCGACCAGGAACATCAGCACCGCCACCCACTGCCAGCCGGGGAGCCAGGGCAGGATGCAGAACAGGGCCGACAGCGTCAGGCTGATCGCCGCATACAGGAATTTCGGATTGCCGCGCGCCAGGATGCGCCCGGCCGGCAGGGTGCCGAGCGCCATTGCGGCCGTCTCGGCGCTGCTGATCAGGGCCAGCTGGAAGTTGGTGACGCCCAGGTGCAGGCCGAACATCGTGGCCAGCACCTTGTTCATCCCGATCGTCATCCCCGACAGCATGGTCAGGCCGATGAAGCCGACCAGGAATCGCCGCAACTCCTGCGGGGCGAACAGCGGCGCGCTGGCCGGACCGGCGCCGCCCATCAGGCTGACCTTCCACGCACCAGCAGCCGCGCCGCGCGCGCGAACGCCAGGTTCAGCACCAGCGCCAGCAGCGCGATCACCAGCACCGACAGCAGCACCACGTCCATGCGGCCGGTCTGCTCGCTCACCAGCAGCAGCGAACCGATGCCCGGCGCGGCCGCGAACAGCAATTCGCCGCCCAGGCAGGCCAGCCAGGCGAAGACCTGGGCGTGGGTGACGCCGGTGATGATGGCCGGTAGCGCCGCCGGCAGCAGCACGCGGCGGAACATCTGGCCGCGGGTCAGCGTCAGCATGGCGCCCACTTCGCGGTAGCGCAGGTCGACCTGGCGCATGCCCTCGAAGGTATTCAGCACCGTTGGATAGAAGGCCGCGATCCCGATGATCAGGAGCTTGGCGAATTCGCCGCTGCCGGCCCACAGCGCGATCAACGGCACCAGGCCCAGGAGCGGCACCTGGCGGATGCTGTGGTACAGCGGCCCGACCAGGCGTTCGGCGATGCGCGACTGCGCCATCAGGGTGCCGGTGGCGATGCCGAGCAGCGCGCCACACACCAGTCCCGTCAAGGCGCGCTCCAGGCTGGCGCCGACGTGCAGCGCCAGCGTGCCGTCCGCGACCAGTTGCTGCGCGCCGGTCCACAGCTGTTCGAGCGGCACGAAGACATAGGCGGCGCTGGCGCCGCGGCCGGACGCCCATTGCCAGGCGAGCAGCAGCAGCGCCGGCAGCAGCAGGCCACGCAATGCCGCGCCGGCACCATTCCATAGCGATTTCATCGTATTCTCCGCATCAACGGCGCTGCCAGCGCATCAGCCACGCTTCGAGCAGGCGGAAGCCCCGGTCCAGCGCCAGGCCGACCAGGCCAGTGAGCACCACGCCCACCATCACGACGTCGAGCCGGAACATCTGGCGCGCCATCTCCATCATCTGCCCGAGGCCATTCTCGGCCGCCAGCAGCTCGGCGCCGACCAGCACCATCCACGAGCGGCCCAGGGCCAGCCGCACCCCGGTCAGGGTGTCGGGCACGATCGCCGGCAGCACCACCTTGCGGATCGCCTGCAGGCGCGAGAAGCGCAGCACCGCCGCCACCTCCAGGTAGCGCACCGGCAGGTTCCTGACCGCGTCGTGGACGGACAGCGCCACGATGAAGAAGCTGGCCTTGGCTACGATGACGACCTTGAAGGTTTCGCCGATGCCGAATACCAGGATGAATAGCGGGATCAGGGCCACCGAAGGAATCTGGCGCAGCACCTGGAAGGTCGGCGCCGTATAGGCATCCAGCCGCGGCGACAGGCCCACCAGCAGGCCGAAGGCGATCCCGGCCACGCTGCCGAAGCCGAAGCACGATACCAGGCGCACCAGGCTGATCGAGATGATGTGACCCCTTGAAGTGAGACTCCACTTCCAGGGGTCTTATGAAGTACGACGAGCAGTTCAAATTTTCAGCCGTTGAGGCCTACTTGTCTGGGTCAGTATGCTTCACGAAAGTAGCGCAGCAGTTCGAAATTTCCGCATCATTGTTGCGTTCATGGGTGGGACGCTACCGCCTCCATGGCATAGCTGGGCTAGCGATGAGAGTGTGGAACGCTCACAGTGCCGAGTTCAAGCTGTCGGTCCTGAAACACATGTGGGACAATGCGCTGTCCTATCGACAGACCGCAGCTGTGTTCAATCTTCCTAACGCATCCCACATCGGCGAATGGGAGCGGCGGCACAAGCAAGGCGGTTTCGAGGGTTTGAAACGACGCCGTAACGAAAATCCCAAAATGAAGGCTCCGCCGACTCCCCCCGTCCGTGTCCCAGTGGACGAGAAGAACTGCTCACATGACGACCTTGTAGACGAGGTCAAGCGGCTTCGTGCGGAGAATGCCTACCTAAAAAAGCTCAAAGCCTTAGTCGAGTCGAAGCCGTTTGCGCCAGCGAAAAAGCGCAAGTAATACTCGAACTAAGGCTAGAGCATGGACTGGCTTACTTGCTTGAAGCGGCATCGATGGCACGCAGTACGTTCTTCTATCAAAAGAAAGTTCTTGAGGCAGGCGACAAGGACGCACAGGTGAAAGAGGAGATCCAGGCCGAGTTCCATCGCCATCACGGGCGCTACGGCTATCGCCGGATCACGGCC
This sequence comes from Telluria beijingensis, assembly GCF_030770395.1. Taxonomy (GTDB): domain Bacteria; phylum Pseudomonadota; class Gammaproteobacteria; order Burkholderiales; family Burkholderiaceae_D; genus Telluria; species Telluria beijingensis. The sequence continues at coordinate 4,550,873 of NZ_CP132480.1, forward strand.
GCACTACGGCAGGCTGGACGCATCATCACCACAAGGCAGTTCAGCGTCTGATGGGCGAGCTTGGTTTGAAATCGCTGGTTCGGCCGAAGAAGTACAAGTCCTATAAGGCTGACGCCATGGAGGCGTCGGAAGACGTCCTGCAGCGGGACTTCGAGGCAGATCGCCTGAACGACAAGTGGGTAACGGACGTCACTGAGTTCAAGGTCGCTGGCAGAAAGGTGTATCTCTCTCCCATCATGGACCTGTACAACCGCGAGATCATCGCCTATGAGATACGAGAGCGACCGAGCCTGGACCTGGTGAGCGACATGCTCGAACAGGCGATGGGCAAACTTACAGAACACGACCGCCCCATCCTTCACTCAGACCAGGGCTGGCAATATCGCATGCCAGCGTTTCGACATGCACTCGATAAGGGTGAGCTACAACAGAGCATGTCCCGTAAGGGAAACTGCCATGACAATGCGGCCATGGAGAGCTTCTTCGCCGTGTTGAAGTCCGAGTTTTACCACCTCAACAAATTTAGCAGTGTCGAGCAACTCGTGGACGGCCTGAAGCAGTACATTGACTACTATAATCATGACCGTATCAAGCTCAAACTGAACGGCCTGAGTCCTGTGCAATACAGGACCCAGACCGTCTAGACGAACATCCAACCGTCTCAGTTTAAGGGGTCACATCACAGGCGGGGACCCAAGTTTGCAAGCGTTTCGGCAGCGCTAGCAGCACTTGGGTCCCCGCCTGCGCGGGGACGACGCTGATTGGAGCTGACTTGCTGCTAACGGATCAGTGCCTGGTATCGCCCTTGTCCGCCGTATGGAGCTCGTGCTCCTTCACCAGCTTGCGCACCTTGGCCACATCCGCCGCACCGACCGGCGAAGCCTGGTTGCCCCAGCTGTTGCGCACGAAGGTCACCAGTTGCGCGGTCTCTTCATCCGACAAGCGCCACGCGAAGCCCGGCATGCCCAGGTCCGACGGCGCGGTGTGCGTCGACGGCAGGCGCGCACCGGCCAGGATCACGCGGATCAGGGACGTCGGGTCTTCCTGCAGCACGGTCGGATTGCCCGGCAGCGCAGGGAACACGTCGCCCGCCGCCTTGCCGTCCACCCGGTGGCAGGCCGCGCAGTTGTCCAGGTAGAGCTGGACGCCGCGTTCGCTGTCATTGCCGGCCATGATCTTCTGGACCGTCGCATCGCTGGCGACGAAGCTGGCCTTCTTGTTGCCGGTCTCCGGCAAGCTCTTGATATAGAGCGCCATCGCCATGAGGTCGTCGTCCGTCATGTTCTGCGTGCTGTGCGTGACCACGTCCTGCATCGGCTCGCCCAGCACGCCCGAGTGCTTGTTGCGGGCGGTCTTGAGCGTATCCACGATGTCCTGCGCCGTCCAGTTGCCCATACCGTCGACCTTGTCGCCGCGCAGGTTGACCGCCAGCCAGCCATCGATCAGCGGGCCGCCGGCCAGGTATTCCGGACCGGATTCGTCCAGCGCCAGCTCGTTGAGCGTCGCCGCACGCGGCGTGTGGCAGCTGCCGCAGTGGCCGAGGCTTTGCACCAGGTAGGCGCCGCGGGCGATCTTCTGGTCCGAGTACTTCGACAGGTCCATCGGGCCCTGCACCGGCACGAAGTTCTTGCGCCAGATGCCCAGCGGCCAGCGCAGCGACAGCGGCCAGGCGATCTCGTTGTCGCGGTTGGCCTGCTTCACCGGCTCGACGCCGTACATGAAGTACGCATACAGCGCGCGCATATCGTCGTCGCTCATGCGGGCATACGAGGGGAACGGCATCGCCGGATACAGCGTCCCGCCGCCTGGCACGATGCCGTGGCGGACCGCACGATCGAAATCGTCCAGCGAGTAGTTGCCGATGCCGGTCTCTTTATCCGGCGTGACGTTGGTCGCGTACATATTCCCGATCGGCGACTGGATCACGCGGCCGCCGGCGAACTGCTTGCCGCCCGGCGCCGTGTGGCAGGCGATGCAGTCGGAAGCGGTGGCGACGTAGCGGCCCTTCTCGATCAGGCCCGCGTCCGGCTTGACACCGGCCGCCAGGCCAGGGCCGGGCTCGATCTTGCGGGTCTCGGTCGGCGCCACGGCATAACCGTAGGCGCCGGCGAACACCACCGCACCGAGGATGGCCAGGCCGAGGACGATTTTCTTGACAGGTTGTTGTTTGGTCATGGGTTCGTCCTCTTATGCCTGCACCAGCGGGCCCGGGTTCTTGATGTACTGTTCCCGGATCGCTTTCGCGCACCAGTAGGCCAGCGCGCCGACCATGCCGGTCGGGTTGTAGCCGTTGTTCTGCGGGAAGGCATTGGCGCCCGGCGCGAACACGTTCGGCACGTCCCACGACTGCAGGTACTTGTTCAGGGCCGAGGTCTTGGGATCGGCGCCCATGATCGCGCCGCCGACCGTGTGCGTGCTCTGGTACTGGTTGATGTTGTAGTGGGTGCCCGGCTTCTTGGCGTCGCCCTTCGTCGCCAGCGGATTCAGCACCTTGCACATCTCCTGCGCCTTGTCGACCAGGTAGGCCGAGGCCGCGATCTCGTTGTCGTGCCAGTCGAATGTCATGCGCAGCAGCGGACGGCCGAAGGCGTCCTTGTAGTTCGGATCCAGGTCGAGGTAGGCGTCGTCGTAAGCCATGCACGAACCCTGCACCTCGTAGTAGAACGAGTGACGCATCGCATCCTTGGCGCCCTTCTTCCAGTCGCTGCCCCAGTTCGGCACGCCCGGCGCGGTCGCGATGCCGCGCACCGGACCGCCGCCCGGCTGGCGCGCCCAGATCACGCCGCCGCCGACGAAGCCCGACTTGGTCGGATCGTTGCGGTTGCCGTTCAGGTCGTCGAAGGCAGTGCCGCCGCCGCCGATGCCCATGAACTGGTTGGCGTGCACGTTCTTGTCGAAGAATAGCGAGACGCGGTTCAGGTTCTGGTAGGAGTAGTTCCTGCCGACGGTGCCGGTCCTGGTCACCGGGTCGTAGGCCGGGCCGATCTTCGAGATCAGCATCAGGTGCACGTTGTACAGCGAGAATGCGCCCAGGATGACGATGTCCGCCGGCTGTTCGCACTCTTGTCCGCCGGCGTCGAGGTAGTTCACACCGGTGGCCATCTTGCCGTCGGCCGTCAGGTTCACCTTCAGCACCTGGGCCAGCGTGCGCATCTCGAAGTTCTTGCGGCCGCGCAGGACCGGGAAGATATTGATGTTCGGGCTGGCCTTCGAATAATTGAGGCAGCCGTAGTCGGAGCAGAAACCGCAGAAGTTGCACGGGCCCATCTGGCAGCCATACGGGTTGACGTAGCTGGCCGAGGTGTTCGAGGCCGGGATCGGGAACGGGTGGTAACCCATCTCGCGCGCCGCTTTATAAAACATCTCGCCGCCCAGGTAGTCGGGGTTCGGCCCCAGCGGATACTCGCGCGAGCGCGAACCTTCGAACGGGTTGCCGCCTTCGACGACCTTGCCGTTCAACACGCCGGCCTTGCCCGAGGTGCCGCACACGTATTCGAAGTGCGAGAAATGCGGTTCCAGCTCTTCAAAGGTGACCGGGAAATCCTGGATCGACATACCGGCCGGCATGATCTTCTTGCCGTAGCGCTGCTCCATGGTGCTGCGCAGGTTAAGGTCTTCCGGCAGCGCGCGGAAGTGCACGCCCGACCAGTGCGAACCGGCGCCGCCCACGCCGGTGCCCGGCTTGAACGAGCCCATGCGGCGCTTCGGCACGGCCACGGTGCTCAGGTTGTGGCGGATGGTCACGGTCTCTTGCGCCAGCGACTGCAGGTATTTGCGGTGCACCGAGCCTTCGAGCTCGTCGATCACGCGCGGATAGGCGAAGTCGGTCTGCGTGTCGCGGTCCGGGCCGCGTTCGAGGATGACCACGTTCAGGCCGGCGTCGGTCAATTCCTTGGCCATGATGGCGCCGACCCAGCCGGCGCCGACGATGACCGCGTCTTTTTTCTCTTTTACGATTGCCATATTCTCTTATCCCCTCCGTCCAGCCAGGTCCACCGGTCCCAGCGGATACGGTTTGTCGCGAATCTTCACCCACTCCAGGTAGTCGCCCCGCATGCCGGGGTAGCCGATCATCTTCCAGGCGCCCATGTCCTTGTTGCCGCCGTGGCTAGGGTCGCTGAAGTAGCCGGCGCGGGTCTCGGCCAGGAAGTCGGCGAAGAACTGCTTCGACGAGATGTCGGCGAGCTTGATCTTGCCGCCCTCGAGGTCTTTCAGCACCGCTTCCTGCATGCGCAGGTCGAGGTCGGCGAAGGCCTTGCTGGAAAAGGTCTTGACGCAGTGGGCGTCGACGTTGGCGATGCCGACGCGGATGATGTCCTTCAGCGGCAGCTTGCCCTGGTAGCCGAACTCGGACGTCGCTTCCAGGAACGGGCCCTGCATATACCAGATGCTGCCGGAGGCGTACGGCGACTGCATGTGGCGGTCGAGGAACTCGGGCACGCCCAGTTCCACCGCGCCAGGGCCGTGCTCGTCATGCGGGATCAGGCGATCGACCGCGGCGATGACGAATTTCCATTCCTTCGCATTGAAGAATTTCGGGGTGTAGGGATTGGGCTTGCCTTCGGCTGGCGCGGTCGCGCTGGCGTTGGCATTGGGAAGTCCCTGGTGCAGCGCCGCTGCCGCGCCCGCGCCCATGGGCACGAACACAAGGCTCTTGATCAGGCGCCGCCGCGATTGAGATTGTTGATCGTCGGACATGAATTGTCCCCTCTCTCGGTTGAAAATGTATTTTGTATGCAAAATGCAAGATACATAGTACCAATAAGCGGTGAGGATGCCAATGCGTCCGCGTTGAATGCGAGGGAATCGCGTCGAAAAACCCAGTGCACCAAGACCACGACGAGATGGGGAAGCGAGGATTTGTTGCATCGTTGCAACATTACTAAATTGGCAGTCATGGACGCCGGGTCTGGATTTCTGATGCGTCGACCCAGCTTTCAGCATTGCCCATCCGGCCGAATGCTAAAATCCCTTCAAAATTTGTGGATTTGGAGACATTGAATGCAAGACTCGGTAGTTGACCCGTCAGCCGCCCCCGCTGCCGCGCCTCCCGCGCTTCCGAAGCTGGCGCGACAGCACCTGCACGACACCGTCGTCAGTCACCTGCGTCGCTCGATCGTCGAATCCGTCTTCCCGCCGGGGATGAAGCTGAACGAACGCGAGCTGTGCGAGACGATGGGCATTTCGCGCACGCCTTTGCGCGAGGCGTTGAAGGCATTGGCCGCCGAGGGCCTGATCGAGATTTCGCCGAACCGCGGCGCTTCGGTCTACAAGATGTCGCACCAGGAGGTCTGGGAAACCTTCGAGTTCGTCAGCGGCCTGGAAGCGCTCGCCGGCGAACATGCGTGCGCGCGCATCACGCCCGCCGAGATCGCCGCCATCCGCCTGCTGCACGACGAGATGCTGGCCTGCCGCCAGCGCGACGACCTGCCGGGCTACTACAGCCGCAACCAGGCGATCCATGACAGGATCGCCGAAGCCGCGCGCAATTCGGTCCTCCAGCACACCTACCTGAACATGAACCGGCGGCTGCAGTCGCTGCGGCTGAAGTCCAATCTCGTCCCCGAGAAATGGGACCAGGCGATCGACGAGCATTGCCAGATGATGGAGGCGCTGGAAGCGCGCGACGGCAAGCGCCTGGCAACCATCCTGTCGCGCCACTTGCTGGACAAGCGTGAATCGGTGATGGGCATGCTGGCCGACGCCGAACCGGCGCGCTGAACGATCGCACGGCGTTATCAACCGGCGACACGATTCGTCGCATCGACCGCGATACTGTGGGTTCCCCATCCACAGGAGCCCCGGCATGTCGCGTCAGACCCTCCGCAATGCCCGCCAGCGCATCATCGGCTACATCGACACCGCCAACGACGGCCGCCAGACGGGGCGCGACGAGCGCCTGCGCATCGTCGGCTATTACGATCCGCGTTCCAATATCACGCGCGATGAGCGCCAGCGCTCCGTCGGGCACGGTAACCTGATTGCGACGCTGATCGGGAGTGGCGCAGCCAGCTGATTCCATTGTCCGAGAACAACTGAAACGTGCTAAAGTCAGTTTCCCTATGGAAATCTATCGAACGGTAGCGCGTCTCATCCTTCCCGTCTTCGTCTCTCTCCCTGTTTCCGATGCTGACCATCTTTTCCGCTTTCGACGAGCGCGCCCGCCCCAAGGGTTCGCGCGACCCGCTGGGCGCCGAAGCCACCTGGAGCCACCTGGGCCGCAAGCTCGTCGGCAACCTGACCACCGTGACCGCCAACCTGGACAATTTCATCGTGGCGCTGCTGTGCTGCGAGTTCGCCAATCTGCCGGCGAAAGACGCCGACGTCCAGGAACGCTACCTGCGCTGCGAGCAGTTGGGCGCCTACCTGCGCCTGGCGGCACGCGACATCAGCAACGGCCTGCTGGGCGTCAGCCGCGCGCGCAGTAATTTTGCTGCGAACAAGATCCGCCTCGGCAAGAGTGAAGACGCCCAATTGCTGGCCGACCAGGCCAGCTACGGCCTGTGGGGCCTGTATTCGACCGCGCTCGACAGCGCCGGCCTGATCGCCGGCGATCGCCGCCGCCCCACCGCCGGCGGCCAGGCCTTGCTCGGCAAGATCGTGGCCAGCCTCGGTGCGCAGAACTGGGCCGCGTTGACCGCGCTGGCCGACGCCGACACTGTCGAAAGAGCCCGGGTCGAGGCGCTGGCGCCAGCCTTCGACGCCATGCTGCGCGACCCGGCCTTGCGCGCGGCAGTGGTCGAGGCGCTGCTGTCGCGCCACAAGGATTGCGTGCTGCAGGGCGAGCTGTACACCTTGACCGGAGCCTATCTGGAGGCCGGCGGCGCGACCGGCGAGGGCATCGGTCCCTTGTGCGCCTACGCGCTCGCCTCCGGCAAGTCCAGTCCCGCGATCCGCCATGTCATGCGCCAGGTGGGCGAGATCGACCCCGTGCTCAGGCGCGCCGACCTGGTCATGTCGTGGCTGCAGTCGCGCGCCGACACGCCGCTGGATGAGCTGGCGGCGCTGCTCGCGCCCTTCCTCGACGGCGTGGCGCCGGGCGCCGCCTGGCGCGACCTGCCGCATCTGCCGCATCGCGACTTTCTGGCGAAATTCGACGACGCCTGCGCCGCCGGCCGGGCCGACGACCTCATCCACACCGTCCTGGCGCAGAACAAGCAGGTGATGGGCCTGCGCGGCGGCGCGGCCTGGGTCGAGTTCGATGCCGCCCGGCGCCTGGTGGTGCGGGTCCGCAACGACCGCTCGACCGACCTGGGGCGCCTCGCCGGCGACGATGGCGGCTGGCACCACAGCTACTTCCTCGCTTCCTTCCTCGCCATCTCCAGCCAGGGGCGCCCATGAAACACATGACCATCAGCGCGGGCTTCCTGCAGGCGATCGACGGCCGCCCGGTCACGCGCGCCTTCTTTTCCACCTACTGCCTGGAACCCGACTTCTTCGAGCTCGACGTGCTGCCCCTGCTGCTGGGCAGCCCGGCCCTGTCGAGCGCCGAGCCGCTGCGCTACCAGCAGTTGCAGGCGCTGATGGGCGCCAGTGCCGGCTGCTTCGGCGTCGCCTACGACGCACCGGTGTTCACCCCGACCCTGGCGTCGCGCCTCGAAGTCGACTACCTGCCGCTGCAGGTCGATGGGGCCTGCCACCACGCCAAGCTGGCGCTGGTCGAAGTGGCCGGCAAGGACGGCCCCGCCCTGATCATCTGCGCCGGCTCGTTCAACCTGACCAGGGCCGGCTGGTGGGAAAACATCGAGGTCGGCCACTGGGTCGAGTTGAGCGCCGCCGACGCGCCATCGAACCTCGTCGCGCCGCTGCGCGCGGCGCTCGGCTGGTATCTGGAACAAGGCCGGTTGCCGGTGCTGGAAGCGCTGCGCGCGCTGCTCGCGCGCTGGACGCCGACGACGCCGCGGCGCGGCTGCGAGTTCTACTTCTCGCGGCCGCACGAGGGCGACTTCACGCAGCGGCTGGCGCCGTTCGCCGACGGGGCGCTGGAAATCGTCAGTCCCTATTTCGCCGAGGACCACGACAACGCGCGCCTGGGCGCCTTCCTGCGCGGCTTCAAGGGCGGCGTGTCGATGCTGCTGCCGCGCGACGCGCGCCAGGCCGCGACCGTCACCGAGGCATTCCACGCCGGCCTGGGCAAGCTGCTGCGCTGGTGCGACTGGCATCCGAAGAGCCGCAAGGCCTTCGGACTGCTGGACGCCGCCAGCAGCGACGAACGCGGCTACCGCAAGCTGCATGCCAAGATCTACGGCGGCAACGACTGGCTGTTCGTCGGCTCGGTCAACTTCAGCCACCAGGCCATGTTTGCCAACGTCGAGGCGGGCTTCCTGCTCAGCGGCCTCGATCGCGGCCCCCTGCTGGGCAAGGACAGCACGGTCGAACGCTTCGCCGATGCGCTGGCGCTGGAAGCGCCGGCGCCGCCAGCCGGGGCGCTGGCTTTTCCACCGGTATTCCTCGCCTACGACTGGCACGCCGGGCGGCTCGGGGCCAGTTGCTGCAAGCACGGCATCCTGGTGCTGCACGGCCGCGAGGGCAAGGAGCTGCTGCGCCTCGCCCTCGCCGGCGAGACGGCCTGGGTCGATGCGCCCGCGCTGCGCGAACAGCTGCGCCACTCGTCGCTGGTCAGGGCGTGCTGGCAGGAAGGCGATGCACAGAGCGCGGCGCGGGACGTGATGGTGACCCAGCGCCAAGTGTACTGCCGTCCCAGCATCCTGCCGCCATTGAGCCTGCAGGACGTGCTGCGCATCCTGCAGGACATGCACCCGGCCAGCCGCGCCGCCGCCTTCGGCAAGCTGATGGCGCGGCTGCAGCACCTGGGCGGAGCGGCCGACGACAGCCTCGAATTCCTGCCGCCGCTGCCGGAAGCCGCGGCGGAAAGCACCTTCTTCGCCGAGTTCTCGCAGGTGAACGGCGCCTTCTGGCACCTGAAAAAACGCCTGCGCGAGCGCCCGGCGGAACTGGCCTATTACCTCGACGGCGACCAGCCGGATTCGCTGCGCGGCATCCTGCGCGCGCTCGACGAAGCGGCGCCGCAAGCGGATTCGACGCCGGTGGTGCGCTACCTGACCCTGCTCGGCATGGACGAACTGCTGGCCGCCAACGCGCGCGGCGACGGCCCGCTGGCCGCCACGGTGAGCGCACGGATCGCGGCCCTGGAGGACAGCCCCGCCTTTGCCGCGATCGGGGACAAGGAAAAATTCCTGGCCTGGATCAAGCGCATCTTCGTCCTTCCCGTCCCATCCAATGCGGACCGTCATGCGCAATCTTGACCCGATCGACCTGTCCACCGCCGAGGCGCTGATCGACTTCGGCGGCAGCGACGCCGTCACCCCCGCCCTCGCCCGCCAGCAGCTGGAAGGCGCGGTGACCCTGCACAATATGCTGGCCCGGCACGGCCACGCCTACCTGGCCGACGAAGTCGGCATGGGCAAGACCTATATCGCCCTCGGCGTGGTGGCCATGATGCGCCGCTTCAAGTCCGACCTGCGCGTGCTGTACCTGCTGCCCAAGAATAATGTGCGCGACAAGTGGCACAAGGATTACCACAGCTTCGTCCAGGCCAACTACCGGCACCACGACGGCATCGTGAAGGGCTTCGGCCATCAACCGGCAGCGCCATATCGCAACTGCGAGTCGCTGGCGGACCTGTTCACGGCGGTCGCCACCGACAGCGTGCGCGACTACTTCATCTGCACCTCGGCCTTCAGCCTTGCGCTGGGCAACAACAAGGAAGACCTGGGCCGGTCGCTCGACGAGTTCGCGCGCAGGCTGCCGCAATACGGGCCGCAGGTGGCGGAGATGCGCAATGCCCTGGCGCGCATGCCCGCCACCTTTGAGTCGATCCGCGATTTCAAGCGCGCGCTCAAGGAGCGCTGGGCCGGGGCGCTGCACGGCATGCTGCCGCGCTTCGACCTGGTGCTGGTCGACGAGGCCCACAACTACCGCCGCGGCGTCGGCAGCTCGGACCGCAATGGCCTGCTGGCGCAGGTGCTGGAAAACCGGCTCGACCGCCTGCTGCTGCTGTCGGCGACGCCGTTCGAACACGAGTTGGGCGAACTGGAGCGCCAACTGGCGCTGTTCGGCAAGCGGCCCGACCTGGCGCTGCCGCGCGACTGGGAGTGGGTCGACGTGCACCGGTTGCTGGCGCCTTTCATGGTGCGCCGCCTGAACAGCCTGACACTGGACGGCAAGCCGCATACCCGCAACCTCTACCGCGACGAGCACCGCAGCGGCGTGAAGGCCGAGGTCACACTCGGCATCGAGCAGCAGCTGTTCGCCGCCGTGTTGCAGAAGAAGGTGGGCGAAGCCGTCAACGACGGCCACCACGGCAAGTTCGAGCTCGGCATGCTGGCCTCGTTCGAGAGCTATCATCCGGGCCAGGACCGGCAGCACGAGCGCTTCGACGGCGACGAAGACGGCGCCGGCGCCGGTGCGCCCGATGCGGCCGACCGCGGCGTCGTCGACTTCATGGTGAGCGATTTCCGCGAGACTTTCAGGCGCTTCCCGCCCCACCCCAAGATGGACCAGGTGGCGCGCCAGGCGCACCACGCCTCGGCGGCAGGCAACAAGAAGACGCTGGTGTTCGTGCGCCGCGTGGCCAGCGTCGGCGAACTCAAGGCAAAAATCGAGGAATCATACAACGCCTGGCTGGCGGACTACCTCGCGCACGACGCCGAGGTGCACGCCCATGTCGCGCGCTACACGGCGCTGACCAGCATGCACGAGCATCACCGGCTCGACGACGGCCAGGAAAACGGCGACCTGGGCACCTTCTTCTCGTGGTTCTACCGGGGCGAGAACGAGGCGCTGACCCTGCGCCCGACGCCGCACAACCTGCGCCAGACGCTGCTGCGCGGCGCCATGTTCGAGATCGACTGGTCGACCCTGCCCGGCATGCCGGCGCCGCAGGCGCTCGACTGGAGCCGGCTGTCCGAGGTGCTGACCCTCCCGGCCAGCCCAGGCGCCGGCCAGTTGGCCGGCCGCGCCCAGCATGCCTACCTGTCCTGCGTCGCCGCCGGCGGCAGTCCTGCCCAGCAACGCGTCGCCAGGCACGTGCTCGCCGTCGTCTTCGAACATGCCTCCCTGGTCCCGGCCGGCGCCAACCCCGCCGCCCATGCCGCCGAACTCGGCAAGCGCGGGATCTGGAGCACGCTGCGCGCCCACGAGGCGCTGGCGCCGCTGGCCCTGCCGTGGAATGAAGACATCTTCGACGCCGTCGCCGACGACCACGACGATGCCGCCGCCGACCGCGCCACGCGCCTGGTGCGCCGCTATCTGGTGCACGCCAACCTGTGCGCGGCCCTGTGCCGCCTGGACCATCCATTCGTCGACCTGTACGCGCTGCGCCACCAGCGCGACGGCGCCAGGGACCTGAGCGCCGACGAACAGATGAGCGCCGCCTTCTGCGACCTGCTGGCGCGCCAGGCCGCCAGCCCAGGTTTCAGCTCGTTCACGGTACTGCGCGACCTGGCGGCCCAGCTCGACATGATCCTCAAGCAGAATTTCGAGGAGATCTACCACAAGAAGGCAGGCGAACTGCCGACCTATATCGCCAACCAGCTGCACCCGCTGTCGCCCGTGGTGGGCGCGACCGGCGACAACCACAAGAGCCGATCGGCGATCGCCAGGAAGTTCCGCATGCCGGGCTATCCGCGGGTGCTGGTATCGACCGACGTGTTCCAGGAAGGAGAGGACCTGCATACCTTCTGCGACCGGGTGGTCCACTACGGTATTTCGGCCAGCCCGATCGCGCTGGAACAGAAGGTCGGCCGGGTCGACCGCATCGCCTCGCTCGCGCACCGCGCGATGGCCGATGCCGGCCAGGGCTATCGCGACCACTTCATCCAGGTCGGTTTCCCCCACATCCGCGAGAGCCTGGAGTTCCTGCAGGTGCGCGCCGCCGCCCACAACCTGAACGCGTTCCACCGTTCGCTGCAGCGGGTCGAGGGCAGCCGGGCGGCGCCCGACAGCCGTATCGACCTCAACGCCGGCCTGCTCGACACCGATGCCATCGAAGCGCCGATCGACACGCTTCTGCACAGCCCGTTCATCATCGGCGCCGACTGGCTGGCCGGCAGGGCCTATCCGGCATTGCGCGAAGAACTGGACCGACTCGATGCGCGCCGCCGTCATTGCCGCGCGCTGGTCGGCGCGACGCTGGGCCGCATGGCCGGCGCCGAGCCGGCCCCGGTCCAGGCCGCAGGCGCCATCGGCTGGACGCTGGAAGACGGCATCACGGTGGTCTTGCGCGGGGCGCAAGGCAACGGCCAGTTGATCCTGGGCGCCAGCCGGCCGGCCACGCGGGCCTTCGACCACGCGGCCCACACTGGCCACGGGTTGCTGGCCGCCCTGGCGGAACTGCAACGCAACCCCGCGGCGCGCCTGCAACTGGCCGACGACGCGATGATCGCCAATGCCGAGATCTATGCCGGCGGCGCCGGCATCCTGCACGCCAGCGAGGTGATCGACCTGCATGCGCGGCTGGCGTTGGCCGATGGCCTCGGCGGCGACGCCGACCCGGCGCTGCCGGCCAGGGTGAGGGCCCTGGTGGCGGGCCTGTGCGGCAATCATGGCGCTTACAACGTCCAGCAGGACGCGACTGGCCGCGCGCTCGACTACCGGTTCGCCCTCGAGCCGCGCGGCCAGCGGGTCGAGTGGACGCTGTGCGGCGGCTATGTGCTGGTGCGGGCCCAGGTGCTGGCGCCGCAAGCGGCGCTTGAGCTGGCGCACCATCCCGCCCAGCTGCTGGGCTTCACCCTCGGCCGCAACCGCCGCTTCGACGTGGTCGACTTTCATATCGATGACGGGTTGGGCCTGTCGGTGCGGGCCCTGCATCCACTGGCGCACCTCGATCACGAGGAACTCGACTTCATCTGCCACCAGGTCGCCAGCAATGCCCTGCGCCTGCGCCAGGTGCTTGCCAACCCGGCCAACGACAACGAACACTACGACCACGATGTCTAAGAAAGAGACGATGCACGATTACTGGTTCCTGCCGCTGGAAAACTGCAGCACGCTCGCCGAGATCGGCGCGCTCTGGCACGACCTGCTCGAAGAACGCCAGATGGCGCCCCAGAACCCGGTCCCGCACTACCAGGACGCGATCCTGCAGTTCGCTGCCTTGTGCGCCCTGCCACCACAGCTCAAGCTCGGCGCCCTGCTGGCCTATGGTTCCGCCTTCGATGTCGACCTGCGCCTGCCCCTCGGCCTGCTGCATGAGGCGGTGCTGGAAGCCGACCGGCCCTGGCCGGATGCTGTGGCCGCCTCGGTATCGGACAACGGCGCCATGCTGGCGCTGCCGGGAACCGATCCCTGGCTGGGCGCCTTCATCGCCGGACGCATGGCCGGGCTGCGCGAAACGGCCGTGCACGATGGCGTGCGCCCCGACGACTGGACGGCCAGGTTCTGGGACCTGTTCCTCGAGATGGCCTGCCGCCATGGCGATATCGGGGCGCTGCGCCTGGCGCTCGGCCACGGCGCCGATCCACTGGTGCTGGACGGCGCCGCCATCGCCGCGGCAGTGGCCGACCTGGAACTGCTGGCCTGCCTGCTTGAGCGCGACGACGAACGCCGGCCTGCGATTCTCGCCCTCGCATGGCGCGCGGCGGCAGCGGCCGACAAGGTCGACGCCTTCGCCTGGCTGGCGGCGCGTGGCGTTCAGGCGACCAGGAAAGGTGCGCCGGCACTCGCCGCGGCGGCGCGCCACCTCGCCCTCGACGCCTATGACTGGCTGGTCGCGCACGGCGCCGACCCGCGCGCTGGCGGCCTGCTCCCCGCCGCCGCCGGCTCGCTGGACGCGACGATGGTGGAGCGAGTACTGGCGGACGGCGCCGGCGACCCTGCCGATGCCGTCCCGGCCTTCCTGGCGGCGTTCGACAGCGAACCGTGGGAACTGTATGCGGGCGAGCCGCGCTTCTTCGACCTTCGCGTCGACATGCTGGCTTTGCTGTTACACCATGGCGTACAGCCGGCCGCCGATGAACTGGCCGCCGTCCTGCGCAAGGCGCCAGGCCGCCGCCAGGTGGTGCAAGCGCTGTTGCAGCGCCCGGACCTCGCGGCGCCGGCGGCCGCCCTGCTCGCGGCAGGACTCCAGGCGCCTACATCCTGAAGCGCAGGCTCAGGCCGTAGGTCGTGGGGTTGTAGCGGATATCGCGCGGCATGTAGGGGCCCAGCGTGCTCTCGAATTTCGCCTTGGTGAGATTGATGGCGTCGAACTGCAGGGATGCGTTGTCGTTGATCTCGTAGCCGATGGAGAGGTCGACGAAGGTCGCGGCCTTGACCACGCGGTCCTGGTTGAACGGCGCCTCGGCAATCTGCTCGACGTAGTCGCCGCGGCGGGTGGCGGCGAGGCGGCCGGTGATGCCGTGGCCCTCGTAGAGCAGCGCGACGTTGTAGCTCTTCTTGGCCACACCCGTGAGCGGCGTGGTGGTGAACGTATCGCTGTCGAAGGCGGTGCGGCTCTGGTTCTCGCCGTCGATCCAGGTGTAGTTGGCCTGGGCGCCGAAGTTGCTCCACGGGCCGGGCAGGAAGTCGAAGAACTTCTGGACGCCGAATTCGGCCCCGCGCAGGCGGCCCTTGCCCGAGTTCTGCGGACGGGTCACGCGGTAGACCTGGCCGTCGATGACTTCATCCTGCGTGAAGCTTTGCTGGTAGCCGTCGATATCGCGGTGGAACAGCGCGACCTGGGCAAAACCGTTCTTCTGGAAGTAATACTCGAGCGTGGCGTCGAGATTGGTCGAGCGGGTCGGCTCCAGGTAGGGATTGCCGGCGCCGCCGCTGCCCGGCACGTTGACCGTCGACGGCACCAGCGACAGCGCCGGGTTCAGCGTGCCGAAATTGGGCCGCGTGATGGTCTTGCCGACCGACAGGTGCGACTGCAGGTTCTCGGTCCAGCCGACAACGGCCGAGGCGCTCGGCAGGTAGTTGGTCTCGGAAGTCGACAGGTCGAGATCCGAGACCGCGTCGCCGATGCGGGCCTGGCCGCGCAGGTCGCGCTCAACGCGGATGACGCGCGCGCCGATCTCGCCATCGACGGTGACCCCACCCGCGTCAAGGCCCCAGCGCGTGCCCAGGTACAGCGTCGCATTGCGCTCGCGCTGGTCGAACGCGCGGCCCGGGTCGTTCGGCACGCGGCCGCTGCCGACACCGTAGGCGTTGCGCACCGCGTCGGCATTGTCGATCAGGAAGTCGGACGACGGCCCGTACCAGGCGCCGCCCAGGCGGTCCAGGCCCGGCACCAGGCTCTGGAACGAGGCGCCCAAGGCGCCGATCGGGCTCGGACGCTCGCCGCTGAAATCGGCATGGCCTTCGGCGCCGTGATAGCTGGCCTTGCGCGAGGACACGCGCACGCCTGCGGTCAGGGCGTTGAAGAAGCCGCCGCCCGTCAGGCGATAGGTGGTATCAAGGCGCCATTGCAGCTGGCTGCCGGCCTGCTCGTTCCAGTTCTGCACCAGGCCGCGCAGCACGAAATTGTCCGGGTCCTGCAGCGCATTGGCGCTGCCAGGTGTGGTGATGGCGTTGAAGCCGCCGTGGCCGTCGGCGCCATACGAGTACAGGCTGGCCGATGCGCCAGGCACCTGCTGGTCGACGATCACGGTGTCGTTGACGAATTTGGAGCGGGTATAGCCGAACTGGGATTCGACGCTCAATGGACCGTCGTTGTACTTCAGGCCCAGGTTCAGGTAGTGCGTGGTGGTGCGTTCGTTCTGGCCCCAGGTGCTGGTCGCGGTGTAGGGATCCCAGTCGTAGGCGTTGCCGAACTGCGCGCCCGGCGCGCTCGCCGCCAGGATCGGGCAGATCGCGCCCTGCGGCGTATTGCAGGCGGCGCCTTGCGGCGCCAGCACCACATTGCCAAGGCGCGGCGTCCAGGTGGCGTTGCTCATCACGTAGTTGACGCCGGTGCGGCCCTGGTAGCCCATGCCGAGGTATTGCGCGGTGGCGGTCAGGCGCGGATTGACCTTCCACTGGAAGGCGCCATGCACGCTCTGGCGCTCGCGCTGGCCGGCATTGTAGATGCCGCCGATGTTCGGCAACTGGCCCAGCACGTCGCCCGGCGCGGCCGGGGCATAGGGGCCGGTGTTGCCGAGCCGGGTCGCGCTGCCGTCGGGGCTCACCGAGAATACATTATCGGGACGGTCGACGTATTGCACCGGGAAGGCCCAGTTGTCGCGATTGACGGAGACGTCGAACAGGGCGCCCATCTCGCCGAAGTCGGTGTTCCAGCGATTGCTGACCAGGAAGCCGCCGCCCGGGCTGTGCTTGTCCGAGGTATTGCTGCTGCCGCCCGTCTGGTTGACGCGGTCCTCGACGTAGCCGGTGGCGGTGAAGCCCTCGTTGTCGAACGGCGCGCGCAGGCGGATGTTGACGGCGCCGGCGATGCCGCCCTCGAACTGGTTGGCGGTGGCCGATTTATACACTTCCATGCCGGCGATCGACTGCACCGGCAAGTCCTGGTAGGACAGGCGGCGGCCGGCGGCGGTGAAGATCTCGTTGCCGTCGAGCGTGGTGGCGACGTCGGGCAGGCCGCGGATGATGACGGTGCTGGTCTCGCCGCGGTCGCGCCCCACCTGGACCCCGGCCACGCGCTGCAGCGCATCGCCCGCCTGGCGGTCGGGGAACTTGCCGATATCGTCGGCGTTGATGGCGTCGACCACCTGCGCGGCGTCGCGCTTGATGTCCTCGGCCGAGCGCAGGCTCTGGCGCAGGCCGGTGACCTGGACCACATTCGCGGGTGCGGGTGCGGGTGCCGGTGCTGCCGATGCTGCCGGCGCAGGCGCCGGCTGCTCGGCGCCGGCATTGGTGACCTCGGATTCGGTGGCGGTTTGCGCCATGGCTGGCATGCCGTAGGCGGCCAGCAGCATCACGGCGGCGCAGATCGGCTTGACTTTCAAACGGGTCATTCTTTCTCCAGTTGCGTATAAGTTTCTAGGCGCATAACGCTTCCGGATGTCATGTCGTTGACATAAATACACAAAATATTTAAACCATTCAGAACCCAGGAAAAAACAGATGCGATCAATACAGAAAAAAAGCCCGCCGAAGCGAGCTTTTAAATGGATGATGAAGACGACCTTGTGTCTTCGTCGCGGGACTCAGTGATCCCAGAACACCGGCACCCAGCGGAAGTTGTCGCCATCGAGCGCCACCCGGCCCACCGAAGGAAAAGGCAGGTGGGTGGCGACCAGCAGCGCGCCATTGTCCGCCAGTTCGCGGAACAGCTTGACGCGCACCCGGGTCGCTTCCTCGGGATCGTGCTCGAAGCCGTTATGCCAGTCGGGATGCTCGAAACCGACCGGGAACATGGCGTCGCCGGCGAACATCAGGCGCTGGCCGTTCGATTCGACGTCGACCACGCAGTGGCCCGGCGTATGGCCGCCGGTACGGCGCGCGACCACGCCCGGCGCCACTTCGTGGCGTTCCTCGAAGACGTGCAGGCGGTCGCGGTACTTGTCCATGAACTGGTTGGCGGTGGAACGCAGCACGTCCGGCACCGGCGCCGGCATGTCGGTATGCGTGAAGTCGGGCGTGGCCCAGAATGCGACTTCGGCGGCGCACACGTGGATGCGCAGGTCGGGGCGCAGGCGCTCCTTCAGTCCATCGACCAGCAGGCCGCCGATATGGTCCATGTGCATATGGGTGATGACGATATCGGTGACGGATCCCAGGTCGATGCCGGCCGACTCCAGCCGGTGCGGCGTCTGGCCGGCGCGCGGGAAGCCGAGGAATTGCGAACCCAGGCCGGTATCGACCAGCACCACCTGGTCGCCGCTCGTGGCCACCAGCACGTTGAGCGGCCAGTCGAAGAAGTCCGGCGGCAGGAACATATGGTCGAGCCAGACTCCCAGCGCGGCCGGCTCGGCGTTGGTGGCCATGGTGACGGCCGGCAATGGCAGCACGCCGTCGCTGACCACCAGCACGTCGATCTCGCCGATCTGCAGTGCGTAGCGCGAAGGGACCAGCTCTTCGGCGCCGGGACGGGTCGTTTTGTCTCTTGCATTCATGGTGACATCTCCTTGATGGTAGCCCCCTGGATGGGCGAGGCCAGTCGGGCGACTGGCAGCGTGATGTCATCCTAAGCAGCCCGCGGGCCGCCCGCTAGGCCCGCGGGCGGGCTCACGGTGTTGACTGAAACGCACCAAAGCCGGCGCCGGCCCGGCTAGGTCTTGCCGGCGGCACGGGCCCCGGCCCTCCCGGCCCGATATTCGGCGGTAGTCACTCCGCCGACGCCCCAGTTGTCCATCTCGACCTCGTCGATCACGACGAAGGTCGTGGCCGGCGCCTTGCCCATCACTTCGTACAGCAGGTCGCTGACGCCCTTGATGAGCGCGCGCTTCTGTTCCAGCGTGGTGGCGCTAGCGCCCGGCGCGGTGCCCTCCCGGGTCACCTTGATGTTCACGTAGGGCATGTCAGGCTCCCGCGACCTGGCCGCCGTCGACGTGCAGGATCTCGCCGGTGACGAAGCCCGCATCCTCGAGGTAGAGCACGGCCTGCGCCACGTCGTCCACTTCGCCCAGCCGCTTCATCGGGTGGAAGGCGGCCAGCGCCGCATGCGATTCGGGCGCGTGCATCGGGGTCTTGATGATCCCGGGCGAGACCGCGTTGACGCGGATATTGCGCGTCGCGTACTCGATCGCGAGACTGCGCGTGGCCGCGGCCAGGCCACCCTTGCTCAGCGAGGCCAGCACCGACGGCACCTGCGAATTGGCGTGGTCGACGAGGGTGGTGGTGATCTGCACGATGTGGCCGCCGCCCTGCTCCAGCATCGCCGGAATGACCTGCCGGGTCATGTGATAGAAGCCGGCCACGTTGGTGGCCAGCACCTCGTCGTACTGCTGCTGGATGTAGTCCGTGAATGCGCTGGCGACGAAGATGCCTGCGTTGTTGACCAGGGTGTCGATCCGGCCAAAGCGCGTGAGCGCCAGGTCGACCACCTTGCGCGCGGTGGCCGGGTCGCCGATATCGCCGGCCACCGTGAGGTAGTCGGGGTCGTTCGAGGTCTGGATCGAGCGCGAGGTGCCGACCACGCGGTAGCCGCGCTCCCGGAATGCGCGGGCGATGCCCGCGCCCAGGCCCTGCGAGGCGCCGGTGACGATCGCGACTTTGTGATGATGGCTCATGGTAGTTCCCTTTCTCGGAATAGCCCGGGATCGTTTGCCCCGGCGCCAGGACCAAGATAGTCCCCGGCCGCCTGTTCGAAAATCCGCTATTCTTGATCAATGACTGAGAAAAAACGCACAGAGCCCGACTGGCAGGACATCCGCGTGTTCCTGGCGCTGGGACGCTACGGGAGCCTGTCGGCCGCCGCCCGCGCGCTGTCGACCAACCACTCGACGATCTCGCGCCGGCTGCATTCGCTCGAAGCCACGCTCGGCGAAAAGCTGGTGGAGCGCCGCCCCGGGGGCTACGTGCTGACCGCCGCCGGTACGCACGCGCTGGCCGCCGCCGACGCGATGGAATCGGCCGTGCATACCCTGGGACGCGGCCGGGCCGATGGCGCCCCGCGCGGCCTGGTGCGGGTGAATGCGCCGCCGGCCCTGTCCCAGGGCTTCCTGGTCGCCAGGCTGGCCCGGCTGCCGCTGCAACATCCCGGCATCGACATCGACCTGGCCACCGACCTGCGATCGGTGAGCCTGGAGCGCCACGTGACCGATATCGCGATCCGGCTCGGGCGTCCGCAGGACGGCGACGTCCTCGCCCGGCCGCTGGGCCGGATGGGCTATGGTTTCTATGGCGTGCCGGCCCTGTGCGAACGCATCGAGCACGGCGAACAACCCGTGCTGGTCGGCTTCGACGAGGCCAACGCCTACCTGCCGGAAGCGGCCTGGCTGGCGCGCCACTTCCCGCGCGTGCGCACGGCGTTCCGGGCCAACAACCACGTGGCCCAGGCCACGGCGGCCGGCGCCGGCGTGGGCATCGCGCTGCTGCCCCACTACATCGGGCGCACCGCAACCGGGCTGCGCCCGTGCGCGCTGGACCTGGCGCCGCCGCCGCGCGAGATCTGGCTGCTGACCCGCCGGCAGGACCGCAAGGACCTCCCGATGCTTACCGTCGTCGACTACCTGGCCGAGACATTCGACGAGGCGCGGGCCCTGTTCGACGAGTGAACCGGCGCGCGGTGTTGGCTTCTTGCGCGGCGCAAGGTATGCTGCCGGGATTCCATTCCGCTAACCATCAAGAAAGAACACGATGAAACACCTGCTGACTTCCTGCGTCCTCGGCCTTGGATTGACGCTGGCCCTGGCCGGCTGCGACCGCAACCAGGCGCCTGCGGCCGCTTCGTCCGCTGCAGCCCCCGCCGTCGCCTTCCAGAAAATCGACACCATCCAGGGTAGCGGCCAGGAAGCCACGGCCGGCGCCACCGCCGTGGTCAACTACACCGGCTGGCTGTATGCGCCCGACACCGAGTCGCTGCGCGGCGCGCAGTTCGATTCCTCGGCCGGCCGCTCGCCGTTCAGCTTCCAGCTGGGCGCCGGCCAGGTGATCAAGGGCTGGGACGAAGGCGTGCAGGGCATGAAGGTCGGCGGCAAGCGCACCCTGATCCTGCCGCCCGAGATGGGTTATGGCGCCGGCGGTGCGGGTCCGATTCCGCCTAACGCCAGCCTGATCTTCGACGTCGAGCTGCTCGAAGTACGCTAAGCCGCGAGCTGCTGCGGCCCGATCTCGGCTACCTTGCGCACGCCGGTCAGGACCATCGTCGTGCGCAAGTCCTTCTCCATGATCTGCAGCAGCCGTTCCACGCCGGCCTGGCCCCCGGTCGCCAGCGCATACACGAAGGCGCGGCCAATCAGGACGCTGTCGGCGCCCAGCGCCAGCATGCGGAACACGTCGGTGCCGGTGCGCACGCCGCCATCGGCGAAGATCGTCAACCTGTCCTTCACCGCCGCGGCGATCGCCGGCAGCGCCTGAGCGCTCGACGGCGCGCCATCGAGCTGGCGCCCGCCATGGTTCGACACCACGATGCCGTCGGCGCCGAAGGCCAGCGCATCGCGCGCGTCGTCGGGATCGAGGATGCCCTTGATCACCAGCTTGCCCTTCCACTCGTCGCGGATCCACTGCAGGTCGGGCCAAGCGATGCCCGGATCGAAATTCGCGCCCAGCCAGCCGATGTAGTCGGCCAGGCCGGTAGCGCTGCCGCGGTAGGCCGAGATATTCCCCAGGTCGTGCGGACGCCCGTGCAGGCCGACATCCCAGGCCCAGCGCGGATGCAGCATGGCCTGCAGCACGCGCCGCAGCGGTCCGTTCGGCCCGCTCATGCCGCTGTGGGCGTCGCGATAGCGCGCGCCCGGCACCGGCATGTCCACCGTGAACACGAGCGTGGTCGAGCCCAGCTCCCAGGCGCGGCGCATCACGTCGCGCATGAAACCGCGGTCCTTCAATACGTACAGCTGGAACCAGATCGGGTGCGACGCCTGGGCCGCCACCTCGGCCAGCGGGCACACCGACACGGTCGACTGGATGAAGGGGATGTTGCGCCGACAGGCCGCGCGCACTGCCTGCACTTCGCCGCGCCGGGCATACATGCCGGTCAGGCCGACCGGCGCCAGCGCGATCGGCAGGTCGTAGCGCTCGCCGAACAGTTCCACGCCCAGGTCGAGCTGCTCCGAGCCGCGCAGCACACGCTGGCGCAAGCCCACCAACTGCAGGTCGCCGACGTTGGCGCGCAGGGTCTGCTCGGCGCCGGCGCCGCCATCGAGGTAGTGGAACAGGAAAGGCGGCAGCCGGCGGCGCGCGGCTTCGCGGAAATCGAGGGCGGACGAGATGATCATGGTCGGGTGGCGCCGGCGCCGAGTGGAGCGATGCGGCAGTCTACGCTGCCGCACGCCGTGCTGTCCATTGCGCCGCGGCCCGCTGGTTCAGGGCGGACAGTCGCCCATGCCCGGCCAGTAGCCAAGCGATTCCACCGGCAGGACGGTGGTGGCGCGCGGCACCGCGACGCTGAAGCCGACCGCGGGTATGACCAGGCGCATGCGCGCCTGCTCGCAACTGGCCTGCTCGAGCGGGTCGCACACGCTGGCGCGCACGAAGCGGATGCAGTTGGCGGCGCGCGGATTGGCCATGCAGACGTGGCGATTACGCAGCGGGCAGGCCGGCAACTGGCCAGCTGGAATCGCCTGCAGCGCATCAAGCCCGCTGCCGGTTCCCGGGTCGGCCAGGAATTCGATGCGCACATGGCGGTCGGTGATCGGCGCCCCCAGCGGCAACGTGCCGGGCGAGTCGCGCAGCACGGCCTGTTCGCGGATCCGCTGCAGGCGGTCCTGGTCGCGGAAGTTCGCGTGGATGGCGGCGTTCGCGGCCCGCCGCGTCACTTCCTGCGCCGTGTTGAACACATAGAACATGCGGGCGAATTCGACGATCCCGAACACCAGCAGCAGGAATATGCCGGCCACCAGGGCGAATTCGACCAGGTGGCCGCCGTGCTGGCGCGCGGCGCGGCGGCAGGCATGTCGGGATTTAGTTGCCGGCATAGCGCATCCTGACGGTGGCCTGGATCAAGAGACCCCGGTCCCCGGTGTACACATCGTAGAAGAAGGTGTCCGCCAGGCGCACCCGGACGTCGACCAGCACGCCCTGTGGCGGACCGTCGCCGCAGGCCAGGCCATCGCACTGGACGCTGACCAGCGGCGTGGACGCCGGCCGCAGGTCGAGCAAGCCCTCGGCCACGATCGCACGCGCCACGCCCTCGGCGCGGGCCGCCAGGTCGGGCGAGTTCATCTCGCGCACCGGCACGGTGGACAGGTAGCGCGCGGCGCCATAGGCGCTCTTGTGGATCGCGCTGTAGTGCCAGTAATAGAAGGCGATGAAGAACGGCGCGATCGTCATGATGACCAGCATCGGCAGCATGATGGCCATCTCGATGGCGGCCACGCCGCACTGGCGCGCCCGCGCCCAGGCCGGTAGTTGGCGCGTCATTCGAAGGTCTCCACCTTGCCGGCCAGGCGCCGCGCCGGCAGCAGGCCGGCGAATTCGGCATGCAGCGTCGTGGCCGTCGCCGGCACCGTCATGAAGAAGCGGCCGACGCCCAGCACGGTGGCCGTCGCGTGAAAGCCGGGAGCGACCGGGCAGGACAGGAGCGGAATGTTCAGCAGCCGCCGCCCGCGCACGGCATGGGGCCGATTGGGCTGCGACGGCAGCGCCACGCTGGCGACTGCCACCGCCATGTAGGGATTCGGGGTCGGATAGTTGACGGCGACCGGCGCCGGCTTGTACAGGCTGCTCCAGTTGGCGGTCGAGAACGTGGGGTAGCCTGCATCGGGCTCGTCGTTCGCGTCCAGCCAGGACGCATAGGGCACTGCCTTCGCAAAAGTCCACAGTGGACCATAGGCCTCGGCGCCCTGCCCGGCCGGCATCTCGGGCAGGTCGGCCATCGTGCGCAGGCGGTCTGTTTCGCCGCTGGCGGGCGGCGCCTGCACCGCCGGCGGCGTCTTCATCCAGCCGACGCCGCCGCCGCTGCCAGCCTGGTAGGCCTTGACGTTGACGTCCGGCGGCGCGCCGCGGACCTCGCAGCGCACGTTGGCCGGTCCGTCGTAGAGGTCGAAGCGCGCATTGAGCTGCTGGTACAGTTCAGAGAGCGGAAATGGCCGGGCGACCCGGATCGTCCCGCCCAGCAAGCCGGGCACCCACATCTGGCCCGAGCACACGAAGGGGCGCACCGAGGCCGGCGAGATATGGGTGGTGGCGCTGTTCGCGCCCGGCCCCAGGTAGGGGTCGACCACGAAGTGCTCGGGCGTGGCGCCGTTGGGGTTCAGCCGCATCAGGTCATAGCTGATGCCGCGCCGGAAGCCATATTCCACCAGCTCGACCGAGTTCCCGCTGCTTCCCGTATTGTTGCGCGGCGCGGCCCGCTGGTCGGACATGGCGCAGATCGCCATCGGCAGCACCGGCACCGAGGTGCGGCCGGCGATCGCGCTATCGGAGACGTCGATCGCGGCGAACGAGGTGGACAGCACCTGCAGCAGCACCGGCTCGAACACGCTGGCCGTCTCGCTCAAGGCAGCGGTATCGACCCGCACGAAGTATTTCCTGGCCGGCGCGCGCCTGGCGCTGGCGGCGTCGACCCAGGTCGCGCCGCGCGGATGGTCGGCAAAGCGAAGCGCCGCATCCGACCAGGTAAAACGGCCCGCGCCATGCTGGTAGCGCCGCAGGCGTATGGCTTCTTCGGCCCGCGCCAGCGCCTGGTCGATGCCCGCCGGGCTGCCGTCGACTTCGCGGGCCGCGGCCAGCGCGGCGATAGTCGCCATCTGGTGCAGCTCGATCTTGCGGTTGTAGATCTGGGACATCTCGACCGCCATGCCGCACACGCCCACCATCAGGACCAGCGCGCCGGCCGACATCAGGGCGACCGATCCGGCTTGCCGACCTGGGGCGCGCACGCGCGGCGCCAACTTCGTCCTTCCAACAATATTTCCCATCATCATGCACCCATATACCGTCTACCTGACGCGAGCGTCGATACGGTTCATGATAGTGATCGAACGCGCGCTCCGATTGCGCTCGACCAAGTGTCATGCGATATGGATTCCGGGCACTGCTCAGTGGCCAACTCAGTGGCCAGACATCGTGCTCCCGGCCTGCCGCAACTGGCGCGCCGTCGGCTCAGGCACAGCCTCGCGCCGCCGCGACGCGCGCAGTGCGCGCAGCGCCGCCGGGCCTGGGCCCTCCATCAGGAACAGGACTTCCGATTCGGTGTAGGCGGGATCCCAGTGGATGTTCTCGGGCACATGGCAGTGGCCATAATGGCCCGATTCCGTGCGCCAGGTGTCCGGGTCGCGGTTGTGGCGGCCCGGATCCCGGCCATCTACTGCGGGCTTGGGCAATCCATTGGGCCAGCGCCGGGCGACGTCATGGGTGGCCTCGATCCAGCGGCACAGCCGCGCGACGTTGTGCAGGGTCGCGCCCTGCTTCGGCAGGTGGGCGAAACCCACCACCTCGATCTGGACCGCGGACAGCAGATTGGTCTCCAGCGGCTGCGCGCGCTCGTTGCGCAGCGCGCGCGCAGCAAAGGCGGTGTCGATATGCTGGTAGATGCCCAGGTGGTCCACCGTGAAATGCGGATCGACCCGCCGCGCGCGGTAGGTATCGAAGGCGCCGCGCGCCGTGCTACCCTCGGTGGTGTGGTGGACGATGCGGAACGGCCCGGCCGTGTAGGGACCGGCGCCGCCGCTGATCGCGACCTGGCTGGCGAAGGGGCAACGGGCCATCGGCGCCTTTCGATGCGGGTCAGGCCGCACCTGGCCGAAAGTCGCGCAGCACTTCGCGCGCCGCGTTATGGCCCGGAGCCCCGGTGACGCCGCCGCCCGGATGGGCGCCCGAGCCGCAGGTGTACAGGCCGGGCACCGGGCCGCGGTAGTCGGCATGGCCGAGCATCGGGCGGGCCGAGAACAGCTGGTCGAGGCCCAGCGCGCCATGGAAGATATCGCCGCCGACCAGGCCGAAGGTACGCTCCAGGTCGAGGGGACTCATGGTCTGGCGCCCCAACACCGCGCGCCGGTAGTTCGGCGCGTAACGGGTGACGGTGTCGATCATCAGCTCGGCCACCGTGTCGCGGTGCAGGTCCCAGCTCGCGCCGTCCGGCAGTTGCGGCGCCACGTGCTGGCAGAACAGGCTGGCCACGTGCTGGCCGGGCGGCGCCAGCGTGTGGTCGAGCGTCGAGGGAATCACGAGTTCGACGATCGGCGCGCGCGACCAGCCGCTATCGCGCGCGTCGTGGTAGGCGCGTTCCATATAGGCCAGGCTCGGCGCGATGACGATGCCGCTGCCGTGGTGCTCGGCCGTCGCCTTGCCCGGCAGGCAGCTGAAGTCGGGCAGCTCGGACAGGGCCACGTTCATGCGGAAGGTGCCGGACCCGCAGCGCCAGGCGCGCATGCGGCGCAGGAAGTCACCCGGCAACGCGCCGGGGTCGACCAGGCGCGTGTACAGCAGGCGCGGGTTCAGGTTCGACACCACCAGCCGGGCGGCGAGCCGCTCGCCCTTGCCGGTCACGACGCCGGCGGCGCGGCCCCGCTCCAGCAGCACTTCGGCCACCGCGCAATCGGTGCGGATCTCCACCCCGAGCGACTGCGCCGCGCGCGCCATGGCCTGGGTGATGGCGCCCATGCCGCCGATCGCATGGCCCCAGGCGCCCTTCCTGCCATTGACCTCGCCGAACACGTGGTGCAGCAGCACATAGGCCGAACCGGGGGTATAGGGGCTGGCGTAGTTGCCCACCACGCTGTCGAAACCGTAGGCGGCCTTGATCGGATCGCTCTCGAACCAGCCGTCCAGGTAGTCGCCGGCCGACTTGGTGAAGAGGTCCAGCAGGTCGCGCTGTGCCGCCAGCGACAACTTGCGCATCCTGTTGCCGAGCTTGCCGGCCTTGAGCAGCTCGGGCAGCGCCGCCAGCCAACCGCCTTCGATCCGGTTGGGCGGCGTCTGCAGCACCAGTTCGCGCAGCAGGTCGGCCGCGACGTCCAGCTGGCGCCCGTACTCATCGAGCCGGGCGGCGTCGCGCGGCGAGAACTTCGCCACCTCATCAAAGGTCTTGCCGGCGCCGAGCTTGAGGTAGCGGCCGTCGTCGAGCGGCAGGAAGTTGGCGAGCGGGCGTTCGACGATGCGCAGGCCGTGCCGCCCCAGCTCCATGTCGCGGATCACCCGCGGGTTGAGCAGCGAGACGGTGTAGGCGGCCACCGAGTTGCGAAAGCCGGGGTGGAATTCTTCGGTGACCGCGGCGCCGCCGACCACCGCGCGCTGTTCGAGCACGGTGACCTTCAGGCCGGCGCGGGCCAGGTACCAGGCGCATACCAGGCCGTTGTGGCCGGCGCCGATGACGATTGCGTCGCGCATCCATCCCTCCCATGGGACACGCGCCGCCGCATGCCCGTAGCCTGGCTACTGCCGCTTCATTCAGCTACCAGCCGCCGCCCTGGCGCGGGCCGCATGCAGCTTGCGGTAGCTGTCGATCAGGCGGTGATGACGATCGAGACCCTCGAGTTTCATGCTGGTCGGCGTCAGGCCGTAAAAGCGCACGCTGCCGTCCACCGAGCCCAGCACCGCATCCATGCGCGCGTCGCCGAACATGCGGCGGAAGTTGGCGACGTAGTCGTCCAGCGCCAGCTCGTCGTCCAGCACGACCTCGAGCACGACGTTCAGGGCCTGGTAGAACAAGCCGCGCTCGACTGTATTATCGTTATATTGCAAGAAGGCGCCAACCAGTTCGTGCGCTTCCTCAAACCGCTGCAGGGCCAGGTTGATCAACAGCCGCAGTTCGAGCACCGTCAGCTGGCCCCAGTCGGTGTTCTCGTCGAACTCGATGCCGATCAGGGTGGCGATGTCGGAATACTCGTCCAGCTCATTGTTTTCCAGGCGCTCGAGCAACGCCTCCAGGCGCTCGTCGTCCAGGCGATGCAGGTTCAGCACATCTTCGCGGAACAGCAGCGATTTATTGGTATTGTCCCAGACCAGGTCTTCGACCGGATAGACTTCGGAGTAGCCGGGCACCAGAATGCGGCAGGCGACGGCGCCCAGTTCGTCGTACACGGCCGTATAGACTTCCTTGCCCATCTCGGCCAGGATGCCGAGCAGGGTCGCGGCTTCGTCGGCGTTCGGGTTTGCGCCTTGGCTCGTGAAATCCCACTCGACGAATTCGACGCTCGGGCGGGCGCTGAAGAAGCGCCACGACACCACGCCGCTCGAATCGATGAAGTGCTCGACGAAGTTATAGGGCTCGGTCACGGCTTCGCTGGCGAAGGTCGGCCGCGGCAAGTCGTTCAGGCCTTCGAAGCTGCGCCCCTGCAGCAGTTCGGTCAGGCTGCGCTCGAGCGCCACCTCGAAGCTCGGGTGCGCGCCGAACGAGGCGAACACGCCGCCGGTGCGCGGATTCATCAGGGTCACGCACATCACCGGATATTGTCCGCCCAGCGAAGCGTCCTTGACCAGCACCGGGAAGCCCTGCTCTTCGAGGCCCTGGATGCCGGCCACGATGGCCGGGTATTTCGCCAGCACTTCCTGCGGCACGTCGGGCAAGACCAGCTCGCCTTCCAGGATCTCGCGCTTGACGGCGCGCTCGAAGATCTCGGACAGGCATTGCACCTGGGCCTCGGCGAACGTGTTACCGGCGCTCATGCCATTGCTGGCATACAGGTTCTCGACCAGGTTGGACGGGAAATACACGGTTTCTCCGTCCGACTGGCGCACGAAGGGCAGCGCCACGATGCCGCGCTCCGCATTGCCCGAATTGGTGTCGACCAGGTGCGAGCCGCGCAGTTCGCCATCGGGATCGTAGACCTCCAGGCAGTAGTCGTCGAGGATCCCGGCCGGCAGCGCATCGCCCGCGCCCGGCTTGAACCAGCGCTCGCTCGGGTAATGCACGAAGGGCGCGTTGGCGATGTCCTCGCCCCAGAAGGCGCCGGCATAGAAGTGGTTGTTGTTCAGGCGCTCGATGTACTCGCCCAGGGCCGAGGCCAGCGCGCTTTCCTTGGTCGCGCCCTTGCCGTTGGTGAAGCACATCGGCGAATGCGCGTCGCGGATGTGCAGCGACCACACATTGGGGACGATATTGCGCCACGAGGCGATCTCGATCTTGATGCCCCAGCTGGCCAGCATGCCCGACATATTGGCGATGGTCTGCTCGAGCGGCAGGTCCTTGCCAGGGATATAGGTTTGCGCCTCGCTCGACGGCTGCAGGGTCAGCAGGGCCTGGGCGTCGGCGTCGAGATTGGCCACCTCTTCGATCACGAAGTCGGGACCTTCCTGCACCACTTTCTTCACGGTGCAGCGCTCGATCGAGCGCAGGATGCCCTGGCGGTCCTTGTCCGAGATATCCGCCGGCAGCTCGACCTGGATCTTGAAGATCTGCTTGTAGCGGTTTTCCGGGTCGACGATATTATTCTGCGACAGGCGAATATGCTCGGTCGGGATATTCCGGGTATTGCAGTACAACTTCACGAAATACGCCGCGCACAGGGCGGACGAAGCCAGGAAGTAATCGAACGGTCCCGGCGCCGAGCCGTCGCCTTTATAGCGGATCGGCTGGTCGGCAATGACGGTGAAATCGTCGAACTTGGCTTCCAGGCGAAGTTTGTCGAGGAAGTTGACTTTAATTTCCATGAGAGAATTCCGGAGTCGGTAGGACAATCAAACGAACAAAATCGAAAGCCCTGCGGGGACAGGGCTTGTGGGGGCACTCGACGGCAAGGGAGTTCCCCTCGGGAGGCTGCGCCGGGCAGGGTCACGGCAAGCCCCGTATTCTAGCATGGCCGCTACTCTGGCCATTCCACGAACCACCACAAGAACGATAAACAGGGACGATATGCAGATCGCACGCAGACGCAACTTGAAACGACTCGGGGCCGCGGTCCTGGCCGCATCCACCCCGGCCTACGCGGCCGACTGGCCAGCCGCGCCGGTCACGCTCCCGCTCTGGCCCGAAGGGGTGCCCGAGCGCCGCACCGGCCTGGAGCCGGAACGCTTCGTCGACGGCCGGATCAGCCGGGTCGCCGATCCCACGCTGACCGTGTATCCGCCCGCGGTCGACCGTGCCAACGGAACCGCCGTCATCATCTGTCCGGGCGGGGGCTACGAGCGGCTGGCCATCGTGCGCGAAGGCGAGCAGCATGCGCGCTGGCTGTCCAGCCTCGGCGTGACCGCCTTCGTCCTCAAGTACCGGATGCGCGAGTCCGGCCATCCGGCGCCGCTGCGCGACGTGCTGCGCGCGCTGCGCCTGGTGCGCGCGCAGGCCGATGCCTACGGCCTGCGGCCCGATCGGATCGGCGTGATGGGCAGCTCGGCCGGCGGCCACCTGGCGGCCAGCGCCGGCACCCTGTTCGACCATCCGCTCGGCCGCACCGGCCACGCGCTCGACGCGGTGAACGCGCGGCCCGACTTCCTGGTGCTGATGTATCCGGTGATCGCGCTCGACGGTCCGGCGGCCCATATGGGGTCGCGCACCGCCCTGCTCGGCGCCTCGCCGAGCGCGGCGGACGTCGAGCTGATGTCGGTAGCGCGCCAGGTCACGGCGCGCACACCGCCGACCCTGCTGATCCATACCCAGGACGACGCTGCGGTGCCGGTCGAGAACAGCATCCTGTTCTACCAGGCGCTCACCCGCGCCGGGGTGCCGGCCGAGATGCACCTGTATGAGCATGGCCCGCATGGGATGGGCATGCGCCCCGGCCTCGGCAATGCATCGAGCTGGCCGCAACGCGCCGAAGAGTGGTTGCGCGTGCGTGGGTTGCTGGACAGCGTGAAATAGCAGACGTCCCGACGACGGCCCTCCTCCCTGTAGACCTGGGATGAGGGTCGCTGTCCGGTGCGTCACCGGCAGTATCCGGAGTTCGGATTTTTTTCATGCACGCTCACGTTGGTTAGTTACTTTTTTGTTAGAATGCAGGTCTCCCAATGCGAGGCCATTCCATCATGCACACCCTGACGTCGTGGGATACCGACCCGGTCCGCTCATTCAAGGAATTCATCGCCACCACCGCCTTCGCCGAAACCGGCCGCCGCCAGCGCGCCGACGGCACGCTGCGGGTGTTGTCGGCGGAGTCTATGAAAATCTACCTGTTCATGTTCAATAACGTGACGAGCTGGTTCCAGGAACAGGGCATCGCCTTCTCCAAGGTCAGCCAGGCCGACCTGAAGCGCTTCATCGACCGTACCGTGAAGGGCAAGCGCGTCCTGAACAGCAAGATCGCCTACCGCTACCTGCGCCTGCTCGAGCGCTGCTACGAGCACCTGGGCGTGACGCCGAATCCGGCGCAGCTGGCGATCCTCGGCATCGATCGCGCCCACATGACGAAAGACGATGCCGGGCGCACCCTGTCGGAAGACCAGTTGCAGCGCTTCTTCGCAGCGCTGCCGGCCGAGGCGCCACGACGCCGCCGCAACACCCCGTTCGATGGCTGGAAGCGGCGGCGCGACCGGGCGATGCAGGTCGTGATCGCCCTGGCCGGCCTGCGGGTATCAGAAGCGGTCGGCCTGCTGGTGACCGAAGTCGGCCGCCAGGCCGCCATCGACGGCTCGATCCTGTTGAGCATCACCCCCGACGAGAAGCACGACACCAGCCATGAACACGAGATTGCCCTCCCCCGCGAAGGCGCGGACGAGCTGCTGGCCTGGCTGCAGGAACGCGAGACGATGGCGATTCCGGGCCAGTTCGTGTTCCCGGCCAACCTGACTGGCGCCCGGATGACCCGCAAGACCGTCTATATGCAGATGCGGGCGACGTTCGAACGCGCCGGCATGGACCTGTCGCGCTCGGGCGGGCGCACCTTGCGCAATACCTTCGCGCGGCGCCAGCTCGACGACGGCGCGAGCCCCGACGAACTGAAGGACGTGCTCGGGCTGGCGCTCGAGCGTTCCGCCGCCGATTACAAGCTCACCCGCGTCAAGCCCGATCCGGAATCCTGACGCGGGCGGGACGGAATCACACGCCGACCATCGAAACGGCCTTGGTGTTCAGATACGATTCCAGCGCCTCCGGCCCGCCTTCGGAACCGTAGCCCGAATCCTTGATGCCGCCGAACGGCAGTTCGGCGCTCGGCGTGGCCGGCTGGTTAATCCACAGCATGCCGACTTCGACCCGGTTCATCAACAGCTGGGCATTCTTGATCGAGCTGGTGAAAGCATAACCGGCCAGGCCGAACGGCAGGCGGTTCGCCTCGGCGATCGCGTCCTCGAGGCTGTCGAAGCCGCGGATTGCGGCCACCGGCCCGAACGGCTCGTCGTTGAACACGCTGGCCTCCAGTGACACGTCGGCCAGGACGGTCGGCGCGAAGAAGTTGCCGGCATCGCCCACGCGCTCACCGCCGGTGGCGATCACGGCGCCCTTGGCGCGCGCGTCGTCCACCAGCTGCGCCATCGCCGTCAGGCGGCGCGGATTGGCCAGCGGCCCCAGCGTCGTGCCGTCCTGCAGGCCGTCGCCCAGTTTGAGGCTTTCGGCATGCTTGACCAGCGCGCGCGTGAATTCGTCCTTGACCGCGTTGTGCACCAGGAAGCGGGTCGGCGAAATGCACACCTGGCCGGCATTGCGGAACTTGGCGCCGCCGGCGGCCTTGACCGCCAGCGCCACGTCGGCGTCGGCCGCCACGATCACCGGCGCATGGCCGCCCAGCTCCATCGTCACGCGCTTCATGTGGGCGCCGGCCAGGGCCGCGAGCTGCTTGCCGACCGGGGTCGAGCCGGTGAAGGTGACCTTGCGGATGACCGGATGCGGGATCAGGTAGCCGGAAATCTCGGCCGGATCGCCGAAAACCAGGCCCACCACGCCCGGCGGCACGCCGGCGTCGACGAAGCACTGGAACAGCGCCGCCGGCGAGGCCGGGGTTTCTTCCGGCGCCTTGCACAGGAAGGAGCAGCCGGTGGCCAGCGCCGCGGCCAGCTTGCGCACCACCTGGTTGATCGGGAAGTTCCAGGGCGTGAAAGCGGCGACCGGGCCGACCGGCTCCTTCAGCACCAGTTGCTGGGCCGCCGGGTTACGCGACGGGACGATGCGGCCATACACGCGCATGCCCTCGGCGGCGAACCAGTCGATGATCTCGGCGCCGGCCATGGCTTCCATCTTCGCCTCGGCCAACGGCTTGCCCTGCTCTTGCGTCAGCAGGCGCGCGATGTCGCCGGCGCGCTCGCGCAGCAGGTTGGCGGCGCGGCGCATGGTGGCGGCGCGCTCGGCGGCCGGCACCACACGCCAGGCCTCGAAGCCTTTCTGGGCCGCGGCCAGCGCGCGGTCGAGGTCGGCGATGGCGGCATGGGCCACGGTGCCGATCGGCTGGCCGGTGGCCGGATTGACCACCGGGATAGTCTTGCCGCCGCTGGCGTCGACCCATTCGTTGGCGATCAGGAGGCGGATGTCGGGATAGCTGGAAGTCGTCATGGGCAAAGGTGGGTGCGTTGGGTAAAAGCCAATGATAACGCCTTTCAGGCAGCCCGGCTGGCCACCGCTGCACGAACGACGGCGATGGCGCTCGACTGTTCGCAACTAAACATTGCTGGCACACTCGATTAAATCAGTCAAATTGACTTAATCGTTTCCTTGCGTTACAATTGGCATCAATTAACAACAATTACGATCAGTAAGCATCTGCTGTACAGGTTTCCCCCTATCGGGAAAATCGCCCCAGGGCCCTGCACCCATCTCTCGTTATCGTTTGACGCATTGCTCGTCAAGCATCCCGGCTCCGTTTCGCCGCCCGCCCGCTCGCGATGGCGCGCCGCCGCATGAGCGTCCAGCCGGGATTCGCCGATTCCCATCCGCGCCACCGGCCGCCGGGTTTCAATCCATTCGCCACATCGAAGGAGCACCGCCAATATGGCCAAACAAATCGTCATCGACCATGTCTTCAAAGTGTACGGGGACCGCCCCGACGAGGCGCTGGCACTGGTCCGCCAGGGAGCCAGCAAGCAGGACATCCTGGCCAGCACCGAATGCACGATCGGCGTGTTCGACGCCACCTTCACCATCGAAGCAGGCGAGATCTTCGTCATCATGGGCTTGTCGGGCTCGGGCAAGTCGACCCTGGTGCGCATGCTCAACCGCCTGGTCGAGCCGACCGCCGGCCGCATCCTGGTCGACGGCAACGACATCAATACGCTGCCGGACGCCGAGCTGCGCGCCCTGCGGCGCAAGGACATCAGCATGGTGTTCCAGTCGTTCGCGCTGCTGCCGCACATGACAGTCCTCGACAACACCGCCTTCGGCATGGAGCTGGCCGGCATCCCCAGGGCCGAGCGCCACGCCCAGGCAAGCCAGGCACTGGAGCAGGTGGGACTGGCCGGCTATGGCGCCAGCTATCCCGATGAACTGTCCGGCGGCATGCAGCAGCGCGTGGGCCTGGCGCGGGCCCTGGCCAGCGATCCGTCGATCCTGCTGATGGACGAGGCGTTTTCGGCCCTCGATCCGATCATGCGCACCGAGATGCAATCGGAGCTGCTGCGCCTGCAGCAGATCAAGCGCCGCACCATCGTCTTCATCTCGCACGACCTCGACGAAGCGATGCGCATCGGCGACCGCGTCGCCATCATGAAGGATGGGCAGGTGGTCCAGGTGGGCACGCCGGAAGACATCCTGCGCCAGCCGGCCAACGATTACGTGCGCAGCTTCGTGCGCGGCGTCGATGCGGCGGCCGTGTTCAAGGCTGGCGACATCGCCCGCAAGAGCCAGGTCGTGGTGTCCGAGTCGCCCACCCGCGGTTCGCGCGCGGCCCTGTCGATGCTGGAAGAGCAGGATCGGGCCTATGCCTATGTGGTCAGCCCGAAGCGCGAATTCCTCGGCCTGGTCTCGGCCGACTCCCTGCGCAGCGCCCTCGACGGCCATACCGGCCCGCTCGGCCTGGCGCATGCCTTCCTGCCCGAGGTGCAGACCATCAATGCCGACGACCCCGTCGCCGGCCTGTTCGGCCAGGTGGCGCAACTGCCGTATGCCGTGCCCGTGGTGGACGGCGATGGGGGCTTCCGCGGCGCGATCAGCAAGACCACCCTGCTGAAATTCCTCGACCGCGATACACCCGCCATTCCAGAACAGCAGACACAGAAAGGACAAGCATGAACACAAGCAGTACAACCGCGAGCATCACCGCAGCGCCACCGGTCGCCGAAGAAGCGGTCGAGGCCAACCCATGGCTGCCCTCCCCGCCAGGCGACACGTCCTGGCTCGACGCCGCAGGTCCGGCCGCCACACCCGATCAGGCCAGCGGCTTTGACCTGGCGCACATGTTCGACGGCGCATTGCCGCTGCAATCCTGGATCAACGATGGCCTGGGTTGGGTGGTCGCGCATTTCCGCCCCGTGTTCCAGGCCGTGCGCGCGCCGATCGACGCCACGCTGGCCGGCGCCAGCGAGCTGCTGCTGGCCGCGCCGGCGCTGCTCGTCGTCGCCA
The DNA here is from genome assembly GCF_030770395.1 of Telluria beijingensis. Lineage (GTDB taxonomy): Bacteria > Pseudomonadota > Gammaproteobacteria > Burkholderiales > Burkholderiaceae_D > Telluria > Telluria beijingensis. The sequence continues at coordinate 4,585,713 of NZ_CP132480.1, forward strand.
TCATGGGCCTGCTGGCCTGGCAGTTCACCAGCCGCACGCTCGCCATCGGCACCGTGCTGGCGCTGCTGGCCCTGTCCATGCTGGGCGTGTGGCCGGAAGCGATGATCACCCTGGCGCTGGTCCTGACCTCGCTCGCGTTCTGCCTGGCGATCGGCCTGCCGCTGGGAATCCTGCTGGCCAGCAGCGACCGCGCGCAAAGCATGCTGCGCCCGGTGCTCGACGCCATGCAGACGACGCCCGCCTTTGTCTACCTGGTGCCGGTGGTCATGCTGTTCGGGATCGGCAATGCGCCCGGCGTGATCGTCACCATCATCTTCGCCCTGCCGCCGCTGGTGCGCCTGACCAACCTCGGCATCCGCCAGGTGCGCCCCGACCTGATCGAAGCGTCGCGCGCCTATGGCGCCTCGCGCTGGCAGCTCCTGAGCCGCGTGCAGCTGCCGCTGGCGCTGCCGTCCATCATGGCCGGCATCAACCAGTCGCTGATGCTGTCGCTGTCGATGGTGGTGATCGCCTCGATGATCGCGGTGGGCGGCCTGGGCCAGATGGTCTTGCGCGGCATCGGCCGCCTTGACATGGGCCTGGCCACCGTAGGCGGCCTGGGCATCGTGGTGCTGGCCATCACGCTCGACCGCCTGACCCAGGCGATGGGTCAACCGCGGCGCGGCGTGCGCCACTGGTACCAGACCGGCCCGGTGGGCTTCGTCATGCGCCGCCTGGCGCGCCCTGCGACGCCTGCGCAAGCCGCTGGCCCGGCCAGGGCCCAATAAAAAATACGAAAGGAAACCGATGCACCAGACCGAACATTTCAAGACCACGTATCGCACCCGGCGCAGCTTCCGCCGCCTGTCGGCCCTGCTGCTGGCCGCGCTCACGTTGAGCACCGGACTGGCCATGGCCCAGGCGCCAGACGCCGCGCTGCCCGGCAAGGGCATCCAGGTCCAGGCGCTGCAAGGCCCGCTGGCGGAAGAGACCTTCCAGACCATGCTGGTCAACCGCGCGCTGGAAGAACTGGGCTACGAGGCGCAGCCGATCAAGGAAGTCGCCTACCCGACCGCGCACATCGCCATCGGCAACGGCGACGCCACCTTCCTTGCGGTGCACTGGGACCCACTGCACCACGAGTATTACGACAATGCCGGCGGCGACGCCCGGCTGCTGCGCACCGGCCAGTATGCCGGCCCGGCCGCGCAAGGCTACCTGGTCGACAAGGCCACCGCCGAGAAGTACGACATCACCAATATCGACCAGTTGCGCGATCCGGCGATTGCCAGGCTGTTCGACCATGACGGCGACGGCAAGGCCGACCTGACCGGCTGCGATCCGGGCTGGGGCTGCGAAGCGATGATCGAGCACCATATGGACGGCTACAAGCTGCGCGCCACGGTCACCCATGTGCAGGGCAGCTATTCGGCGCTGATCGCCGACACCATCGGCCGCTACCAGCGCGGCGAACCGATCCTGTACTACACCTGGACCCCGTACTGGGTCAGCAGCGTGCTGGTGCCGGGCAAGGACGTCGTGTGGCTTCAGGTGCCGTTCTCGTCGAATCCGCGCAAGGACAATACCCGCCTGGCCGACGGCAGCGACTACGGGTTCTCGGTCAACACCACGCGCTTCGTCGTCAACCGCGCCTGGGCCGAGAAGAACCCGGCGGCCGTCAAGCTGTTCGAGGTGATGCGGCTGCCGATCGCCGACATCAATGCGCAGAACGAGCGCGTGCGCAGCGGCCAGAACTCGCAGGCCGACATCGCGCGTCATACGGCGGGCTGGATCAAGGCCCACCGCCAGGTGTTCGACGGCTGGCTGGCCCAGGCGCGGGCGGCGGCGCAGCCTTGAGGTCGATCAGGGGGCAGGCATCCGTGGCGAGGTCGAACGGTACGACATCGAGCCACAGCCCGCCACCCAGGTCGAACGCCAGCGGCTCCGTAAACCGGCGCCAGCGCGGATAGATGAGCGTCAGGCTGCCGGTTCCACCCATGTATTTGTGCCCGTACGCGAACATCTGGTAGATATCCGACTGCTTGATGCCGGCCTTGGGATCTTCATCGCCATTGTCGTACCTGGTGTGCTGGTCGATCAGCTTCCACTTGGCGTCGACGACGCCAATGCCGATCCGGTCTTTCCACAGCACGATGTCCGGCTTGAGCTGGAAGGCCTTCGGTGCCTGGGCCAGGTAGTGCGATCGCGCCTGGCCTTGCACCACGATCCCGCGCGACGCCAGGCGCCGTCGCAGCGTCGCTTCGACGTATTTCTCGAACAGCTTCTCCATGGGGAACAGGAAGGAGATGCCGGCGTGGTCGTCCTTGAGCGCATGCGGACATTCCTGGTTGAGGATCAGTCGCAGCCAGGGCAGCAGCGGTTGATAATGGACCATCTCCCTGCCGCCGCGCCACTGGCCGAAATCGCGCGCATGATCGAGCGATGGCGGCACCATGTCGAGTCCATGACGCAGCTCGCGCGCCAGGCGCTGGTTGCGCGCCGACTTGCTGGTGCGGGCGACCTTGTCGAGGGCCGAGTGCAGCAGGCGGTTCTCGGCGCGGTTTTCAGAAAAGATGTCGTACTCGATCTGGAACAGGTGCTGGCGCCCGGGCGGCGCCAGCATCTGGCGGGCGACGTCCAGGCGGCCGCGCAAAAAACGCTCTTCCGCCTCGATGCGTTCATAATCGCGGCGGATGCCACGGCGCACCACGTTGGCGGCATGCTCCAGAAAGACCGCAACCAGGGCCTCGACCAGCGAGCCCTCGCGCAATCGCAGGCGGGCCTCGGTCGTCTCCAGGAAAGGCAAGTCCCGGACCGCGCCGAGCATCCGCCACAGCAGGTCGCGGGTGCCCGCGATATCCGGCTCTTCATCCGAGATCTTCGGCAGGATCTCGACTTGCGTGCCGTCCGGCGCGCTGATCACCCCGACGAAATTCCTGACCCGCAGCGCCTTCTTGCCCGCGAAGCGCGCGACGTCGATGAAGCGGTCGTCGCGGTCGTCCGAAAACGCCAGGCTCTCAAAGAACTCCCAGGCCGCGGGACTGGCGACGCCGCGCACGTCGGTCGAGCCGGTAGCGTGCTCCCCCTGCACCAGGAGCCCGAACTCACGCAGGCAGAGCTCAGCCATCGCTGTCCGGCGCCGGGGTGTCCGGCGCCGCCTCGCCCGCGGTGTAGATTTGGCGGTAGGTCTCGGCCAGCAGCAGCTTGCCCTCGTTGCGGCGCCAGATGGTCGTTTTTTGGGCAAACCCGAGCTTGTCGGACGACCGGGCCTGGTAGATGCCGGCGTTGCCGAGGACCTTGTCGATCTTTTCCCAGTCCTCGTAAAAATACTCCTCGAGCAGCGGCAGGACGTTGTTGCGGAAAATGCGGGCAAGGTCGGCGATCCGGGCCTGCGGCTCCAGGTGGATGAAGAACGAGTGGCCGATCGTATGCTCGCGGTCGTACAGGTGTTCGATGCGCAGGTTGATTGCGCCGAGCATGCGCGCGATATCGACGCCCTCGACCTTCTTGTGCTTCAGCGCCTCGAGGTCCGGCATCATCTCGATGAAGTCGAAACGGCGGCGCAGGGCCGTATCCACCACCGCGAGCGAGCGATCGGCCGTGTTCATGGTGCCGATCACGTACAGGTTGTCGGGCACGCTGAAGCGCTCGTTCGAATACGGCAGCTGCACCTCGGCCCGCTCGTTGCCGCCGGCCCGCTTGCTGGTCTCGATCAGCGTGATCAGCTCGCCGAAGATGCGCGACATATTACCGCGGTTGATTTCATCGATGATCAGGACATACGGCTTGCCGTTCGGCGCCAGGTCCTCGCCGCCCAGCACCCGGCGCTTGATCTGCTCGTACTCGGGCGGCTCGTCGGCCACGTCCACCTCGCCATGCTCGTCTTCGAGGCCGGCCTGCACCCGTTCCTTGAACTCCAGCAGGCGGTCTAGCACCGCCCAGTACACGGTGGCATTGCTGCTGCCGATAACGCTGCTGATCGCATTGACGGCGCTCTTCTTCCCCAGCGCCGCCCGGTCCGGATAGGCTTCATACAGCGCTTTCAGGCGCTTGCGGCTGACACCATGGCGCAGGGTCCGGTTGGCATGCGTCACCAGGAAGGTGCCGTTGTCGTTGACGCCAGCGATGGCCAGATGGCTGCCGGTGGAACTCATCACCTCGTAGGGCAGGCCGGCCTCCACCTCGGCGATGAAGGCTTCGTGGACGTCGTCGAACTCCGGCGCGCGGCCCGCCGCCGGCCGCACCGGCTGGCGGTACATGGCGGTGATGGCCATGCGCTTGAAGATACCGTCGCGCACCTTGTAGCTCAGCTGGCCGCCCACCGCCTCGGCGCGGATGCCCTCGATGAAGTCTTCGTAGCTGAAGCTCTGGTGGAAGGTAACGAAGGCGATCCGCCCCGCATTGCGCAGCGCGTCGAAGCGCTTCCTGTGGTCCGCGTGGTCGCCAGCCGGGGTCGGCGTGCCTTCGATGATGCTCAAGGCCTCGCGCGTGGTCCGGTAGGTCTTGCCGGTGCCGGGAGGGCCGTACAGGATCCGGTTGAGGGCCTGTCCCTGCTCCGCTGTCGATTGTGCTTGCGCCGGCTGCGTCGCGTCCGGGTCCTCGCTTGGGTCGCCGCGGTCGTTGAGCGTATAGTCGACCGGACTGCGCCCGCTTCCCCGCAGCCGTTTTCGGCCATCGTCATTCAGCCCGAGCGCATCCAGCCAGTCCTCGACCCGGGCCTGGGTCGGCGCGTCGTGCCGCTCGAGCACCGCCCTGGCGCCCGACGTGAGCACCAGGCGGCTGGCCAGCAACGATACCGGGCCGTTCCTGCGATGCTGGCGGATGAGGAACACGGGCTGGCCGCGCGTGACACCCTCGGTCTTCCTGCCGATCCGGATGTCGATGAAGCCGAACTCCTCGCCACCCGCCGTATAGTGATCGGCCATGGGGTAACGGGCTTTGAGCACCGCGATCGCCATAGCCGCCCAGGTCCGGTCGTCGTCGTCCGGGAATCGCTCGAAGAGGGTCTTGGCACTGCCATTGAGATAATTATCCAGCATGGGTGATCCTGGTTGGTTGAATGTGATTGGTTACCGGGCATCGAGGCCGGCCAGCCGGCGCGCCGCCTGCCGCGCCGCGCTGCCGAAGGTCGGCCCGTCGTCCGCCGCGGCGCCCGCCGCAGCGACGCGCCATGCCTGCTGCCGGCGCTGGAACGCACGGCGCCGCGCGACCAGGCGTCCGTCGGCGTGGTTCAGGTGGCGCACCAGCGCCCCGAGCGCCCGCTCGCAATCGGCGCCGGGCGCCCCGTTGCGCGCGGCCCGGTGCTGGCCCGCGACGATGCCGGGAACGCCATCGACCAGGTGCAGTTCGGCGGTCGACAGTGGCAGGCCGGAGTCGCCGCGCAGCGACACGATGACGCTGTTACCGCTGCGACAGGCAACTTCGTAGTTGCCCACGCAATGGCCCATCTTGCGGCCTTCGGTCCGTAATTGTTCCGCGCTGGCCAGTTCGACGACGGTCCTTCCCTCCCCCTGCCACGGGGTGGCCAGGACCGGCGGCCAGCGCGACGGCGCATTCTTCTCATCCTGCTCTTGCGCATCGGCCACGGTCGCATGCCAGGCGCGTGACAAGGCCAGCAGCCGCGCCGCGCCGATCCCGGCGCACCAGCGCAGCACGCGGGCGTCGGCCGCATCGTCGTCCAGGCCAGCGTCGGCGTGCACCGCTTCGAACAGCGCACGCAGGAAATCCCTGGCATCGGCCAGTTCGAGTGCACGCTGCGCGAAGTCCACACTGTCCAGTCCAACCCGCGTGACGTGCGCCAGCCAGGACCGCATGGGCGTCTCGATGCGCGCCAAGGCCGCCCCCTCGCCGGCAACGCGGCGATAGGAGAACGGCGCAGCTAGGGTGCTGCCGAGCGCCGTCAATCCCTCGAACTGCGCCGGGTCGCGCGGGCGGCGCTCCGGCGCCAGCCAGGCCAGCAGGGCCAGCAAGCGCTGCAGGCGGCCGGCATCGAGACGCCAACCGTCGGGCAGAGCGCGCCGCCCCAGCCAGCGCACCGTCTCGCGCGGCACGCCAAAGGCCTGTGCGACCGCCGCATGCAAGGGTCGGCCCGCATCGATCGCCTGATTGATATACCGGGCACCCTCCCAGGCGTTCTCGCCACCATGCGCGGTCAACAACGGCAGCAGCCAGGGCAAGGCCCGCAGCGCCTGCGCGCGGTTGCGCGCGTGTGCGTCGCCATCCTGCGCGCCGATGAAGTTGACCACCGCCAGGCGGTCGAGCACGATCCCATGCACCTGCCGCTCGCCGGCGCGGTAGGCCAGCACGTGGGTGTCGAGCGCCGCGACATAGGCCAGCGGCGCCGGATCGTCGAAGCCGCAGGCCTGGCGCAGGCGTTCGAGCCAGGGCGCGGGGCAAGCCGCCACAGGCGCCGCCCGCAACGCCAGCGCGGCGAGCTGCCCGGGCTGCGCCTGCGGCCGCGGCAGCAGGGCTGCGTTGTGCTCCAGGGAGAGATGGACGCCGTCGAAGCCCGCCGCGCGCAGCGCCGCGGCCACGACGGCATCCAGCGCAAGGAAGGCCGCTTCGTCATACGGCTGCCCTGCCAGCGCCGCGCCGGCGCACTGCAGCGCCTCGATCAGGCGTGATCCCGGCGCGCGTCCCACTACGCCGAAGATCGCGCCGTCGCGCAACAGCAATCGCGCGCTGGCGCGGACGGCGACCGTCTCGCCGCCGCGCAGGAGTTCGGCCGGATCGGCAACTGTGTGCACCAGCAAGCCTGACAGCGGACCGGTGGCGAAACGATGCCACTCCCATCCGGCGCAGCGCGCCAGCACTTCCCAGGCCGGGTCAACCTCCGCCATGGCTCAAGGACGCACTTCGATGATCCGGCCCGATGTGGCCAGCACGATCAGGCCGCGCGGCGCCCCGGTCAGCGCCAGGTAGTTGCCGACCTGCGCCCGGTAGTGCAGCAAGGTGGCCTCGGTCGGTGCAACGTCGCTCTTCCAGTCGACCACGACCTCCGGCTGTCCATCGCCGCCGAAGGCGATGGCATCGGCGATTCCCGCGGTGACCACTTCCTCCGCTTGTGACGCCAGCGCCCCATGCACGCTGAATTCCGGCGCCAGGCCGGGACGCAGCGCGGCGATCTCGGGCAGGCACAAGGTGCGCTCGACACAGCCGGCGATATCGCCGGCCATCGGTGCGCGCGGGTCGCCGGAGGCCGGTCCGCACAGCTGCGCGATCAGCGTGGCCGCCCGTGCCTGCAGGGCGGCGGGCGTCTCGTCCGTCTCTCCGGTCAGGACTTCCTCGAACAGCTTGTGCATCACCAGCCCACGCTCGCGTCCGCCCTGGACCGTCGCCTGCGGAGCGACTTCCGGCGCCTCGTCCGCGGCCTCGATGCGGGCCTCGGCCGTTTCTTCGACCAGGGTCGCGCTGGCATGGCTGTCGCCTTCGGCGCGGCTCGGGGCGCACCAGCGCAGGACCGGCGCCGCGACGGCGATCGCGGCCGCTTCGGCCACGAACTGGTCCCTGGTCTGCGTATTCGCGGCCTGGGCCGCGACTGGACCCGAGCCCGACGCGCCTGCCTCGTCCAGCTCCAGGGCCGGCAAATCGGCCAGGCCAAGGTCGAGCAAGGCCATCCAGGCAGCACCCGCCGGCGCCACGTCGAGGCGCGGCAGCACAAGCAGTTCGCGGGCGCGGGTGGCGGCGACGTACCACAGGCGGATCCGCTCATGCCCGAGTTCGGCCGCCTCATGCTCGTGCGCCGCGACGTAGCCGGCCGGCTTGACGCCGAACACCGGGCAGCACAGGCGTTGCCGGCTGCGCTCGCAGAACACCGAATCCGCAGCCACCGTCTTCGTCATCGTGTTGATCGGCACGACCACCGGCCACTCCAGCCCTTTCGCCGCATGCATCGTGTACAGGGTGACCGCATCGTCCTGCGCATCAGGTTGGCCTTCGGGTGCGCGCGCCGCATCGGTCCAGGCGCGGGTCATGGCGGCGGCGAAGGCCGCCAGTCCCTGCGCCGCATAGCCCTGGCTCAGCCCCAGGAATTTGTCGACGTTGGCCAGTGCGCGTTCGGCGCGGCCATGGTGGCGCTGCATCAGGATCGGCCGTACCTGGAACGCCTCGACCGCGGCCGCCAGCAGCAGATGCGGCGTGGTGGCATGCGCCCGCCGCCGCAGCGCCTGCAGGCTGGCCAGCGCGGTGCGCGCCGTCTCGTTGGCGATGTGCGCCGCGTCGACGTGCAGGCCCAGCCTGGGCATCCCATCCGGCTGCGCAGGGTCGGGCGGCAGCGCGCACACGATGTCGAGCAGCGCTTCCTCGCTCAGGCCCACCAGCGGCCCGCGCAGCAGCGCCCCCAGCGCGATGGTGTCGCGGCCGTCGGCCAGCACCCGGCACAGGGCGATCAGGTCCTGCACTTCCTGGCGCCGGTAGAAACCTTTGCCGGCCTGGGTCGCCACCGCGATGCCCCGCAGTTCCAGCGCTTCCTCGTAGCGCCACAACTCGCCGCCGGTTGGCGCCAGCAGGGCGATGTCGCCGGCGCGGCAGGTCCGGCCGGTTGCGCCGTGGCGGCCCGGCAGCACCAGCTTGCCGATCATCGCGGCGCACATGTCCGCGACCGCCTCGGCCTCGGCATCGCGCTGCCCCTCGGCCGAGACCTTGCCGTCGGCGCTCGCCGCCGCGACGTCCAGCGCGGCGACGCAAACCTGGTCGGCCACGGGCGCATGGAAGGCGTCGAGCCGGGTGAAACCGGGCTGGCCGTCGGCCGCCAGACGCGCCTCGAAACGTCGGTTGACGAAATCGAGGATCGGCGCGCAGGAACGGAAATTGGTGGCGATCGACAGCACGTCGCCGCGCGCCGCGAACGCGCCGCGTGCGGCATTGAAGGCGGCGATGTCGGCGCCGCGGAAGCGGTAGATCGCCTGTTTCGGGTCGCCGACCAGGAACAGCGCGCCGGGGCGGATCGTGAAGCCGCGCCAGTCGTCGCCGGCCACACCCGGGCCAGCGTCGCCGCACAGCCGCCAGAAGATCTCGGACTGCAGCGGATCGGTGTCCTGGAATTCGTCGACCAGCACATGGCGGTAGCGCTGTCCCAGCGCGGCGCGCACTTCGTCGTGGTCGCGCAGCAGGTCGCGCGCGGCGTGGATCAGGTCATCGAAATCGAGCAGCGCCGCCTCGCGCTTGTAGCGCGCGAAACGCTCGGTCAATGGCCGCACCGCCGCGACCAGTTCGGCCAGGACGGCGGCCGCCACTTCCTGTTCGAGCAGGGTCCAGGCTTGCTGGCATGCTTTTATCAATTGCCCGGCCGTGTCGAACAGCGGCACGCCGTCCGCGGCCTGGAGGCCCGCAAGCCTGGCGGCTTCCCTCCACTTGCCCTTGGCCTGGAAGGCCAGGAAGCCGCCGCCAGCAGTGCACAGTTCGGGATCCGGTCGCACGCCCTGCAGAGCGGCAAGCCCGGTCAGAACCTCCAGCTGGCGCGCCATGCCCGTGAAGCAGGCGGCGCGGCGCGCGGTTTCTTCTTCGTGCACCCCACACTGCGCGACGAAGTCGTCGAGCGCGGCGCAGCATGCGATGAAAGCGTCCACCAGCGGCGCGAGCGGCTCGGCCGGGGCCACGACCAGGCCGCGCTGGCTGCCCACCTGCGCCGCGATGGCGCGCACCAGGGCGATGCCGGCCACCGGATCGCGCGCGACCAGTTGCGCCAGCAGGCTGTCGCCGGCGGCGTCGAGTTCGGACCACAGCCATTGGTCGCCCAGTTCATCGAGCACCTGGTTGGCATGGTCGCTGTCGATGACCGCGGCGCCCGGATCGATATCGGCTTCGACCGGATACGGCATGATCAGGCGCTGGCAAAAGCCGTGGATCGTCGAGCAGGTGAGCTGGTCGATCGTGCTTGCCGCCGCTGCAAGATGCCGGCGCTGGTCTTCGCCCAGGCCATGCGGCAGCGCCACCGCCATCTCGGGCGGCACCTGGCCGGCCACGAGGGCGTCGACGAAGGCCCTTACCCGCTGCAGCAGTTCGCCGGCCGCCAGTTCGGTGAAGGTGACGGCGGCGATGCTGGCCGGGGCCGCGCCACCGGCCAGCAGCATCGCCACCCGCCCGGCCATCACGGCCGTCTTGCCCGAGCCGGCGCCGGCTTCGACCAGGAAGGAACGATCCAGCGCGGACAGCGCCATGGCGCGGGCGGCATCGTCCCGCAATGCGATAGGCGTGGCTTGCATTATTTGGACTCCCAGACGGTGGCGGCAGCACCCAGGACGGCCTTGACCGGGGCCGCCTTGCGCTTGCAATAGGTGGCCGGCGCATTGGCCGGCAACAGGAACAGGAATTTGTCGTACTTGCCGCCGGTATCGGGCCCAGGCAGGCAGTTGCCGGCCAGGAGGCTGGCATGGGCCGTGGCCAGGTGCCCGGTCAGTTCCTCCATCACGGTGTCGGGCTCGGCGAGCTCGCGCTCGATGCCGTCGCGCGGATACAGCAAGGCGCTGCGCACGCTCACCTCGCTGCCCAGCATCGCCTTGACGGCGAACGCGTACAGGCAGCGCTGCAGCTCGGCGCCGCCGCCGATCACGACCTCGGCGGCGACCGGCTTGCCGGTCTTGTAGTCGCGCACCTGCGCGCGCCGGCCGTCGGCCGACACGTCGAGCCGGTCGATATAGCCCTTGATGCGCAGCGCGGTGCCGGGAATGGCGACCGGCGTCGCCGGTTCCCAGGGCAACTGCGCGTCCGGCCTGGGGGCGGCGCCACCGAAGGCCACTTCGCCGAACGAATACATGCCGTCGACGCCGTCCTGGCCGAAGCGCAGCGCCGCCACGGCCAGCGTGCGCGCTTCGTCCAGCGTGCGGCGCCAGATGACGGCCGGCGGCAGCTGGCCGCGCTCGCCCCACTCTGCCCCGACCTGGGCACCGGCCGCGGCCACCGCGGCGTCGATCGCCGCGCCATTGGCGCGCGCCAGGCCGCCGGCGTCGGCCAGCAGCCGCAAGGCGCGGTCGAGGATCCCGTGCACCAGGTTGCCGCTGGCGGCGGCGTCGAGCGTCAAGGATTCTTCCTGCAACTCGGGCGCCTTCCAGCCGAGGCCATATTCCCACACATAGCCTATGGGATTGCGCAGCAGGAGCTGGAGCGAGGTGGCCGAGTGGACGCGCGCGGCGATCGCCTGCAGGCGCGGGTGATCCGGCCGCACGGCGCCATCGTGCGGCGTGACGGCGTCGGCCTGCCAGGCGCGCCAGCAGCCGTGCGCCGCCAGGGCGCGCGCCGAATCGCGGAACTCCGCGGGCCGCGCCGCCAGGCGGTCGACTTCGCTCATCGCATGGGCCGGGACGGCGTTGCGGCGCACGGGCGCCGGCGCGGGCATCCCGGCCAGCAAAGGGCTGCGGCCCAGGCTGCGGCCATCGCCATTGCGGCGCGCGCAGGACAGCACCGCCTGGCCATTGCAGCCGCCCAGGATCGCCGCGAAATCGGCGGCATCCTGCTGCGCCTGCGACACCGGATCCAGTTCGGCGGCGGGCACCACGTGGTCGGGCAGCAGCGCGTCTTCGAGGCGCGCGCGCGGCCACTGGCCCGCATTCAGGCCGAGCAGGTAGACGAAGCGGCGCGGCGTGCCCGCCAGCGCCGCCGCCGGCATCCAGGCCACGCTGGCGCAGGGATCGAGGCCGTCGTCCTGCTTCATGTTCTCGAGCGTGGCCAGCAGCGACGCGGCCGGCCCCGCGGCCAGCGCGCGGCGCCAGATCGCCAGCGCCCGTCCACCCAGCAGTCGCTCGCCGGCTGCCTGGGCGGCGTCCGGCCCCTGCTGCAGCAGGTTGACCAGCGTGGCCAGCGCCGGCGTGTGGTCGAACGCATCGGGCCAGTCGGCGGCCGTCAGGCGCGCCAGCAGGCGTTCCCAGGATGCAGAAGACGCCAGCGCGGCATCCGCCGGCAGCGCCCGCAGCCAGCCCTCCGGCAGATCGTCCAGCAGGGGCGCATCGGGGCTGCACAGCCGCACCAGGCGCCGCAGGCGCAGCTGCGACAGCCCACGCACCAGGATGTCGGCCAGCGCGCACGCCGCCTGGCCGTCGCGGCTGGCGGCGACCGGCACGCCATGCACGAAGTGCAGGTCAATGCCGGCGTCGTCGCGCAGCGCCAGCAGGTGGGCGTCGAAACTGGCCGGATCGCTCGACGCGAGCGCGATCTGGTCGGCGCGCGCCTCACCGGAAGCGAGCAGGCGGCGCATCCAGCGCATGGCCTCGAGCGCCTCGTGGGCCGGGGTGGCGGCGCTGACCACCGTGATGTCGGGGGCCGCGGGCGTGCCGCGCACCACCTCGACCGGCCCGCCATCCACCCAGGCCGGCACGGCGCGCGCGCCGGCCAGCCAGCGCAGCGGGACCCGTTCGGCCAGCGCCAGCAGCAAGGGGCGCCAGCACGGCGCCAGGTCGGCCACGCCATCCACGTCGACGCTGCCCAGTACCCGCGGCGCGTGCGCGATCCGCTCGAGGGCGGTGGCGGCGATGGCGGCCGGCGTCAGCATCCCCGGCAGGCGCGCCAGCACCGCCAGTTCCAGCGCCGCCAGCGCGGCCAGCCGCGGGTGGGTCGACGCGCGCGCCTGCAGGTCGATCCCGGCCAGCCAGGCGCGCTCCAGGGCGCGGGTGGCCGCGCCCACCATGCCGGCAAGCGACTTGATCGCATCGAGTTCGCCCAGCGGGGTAGCGGGCAATGCGTCCTGCACCGCCAGGCGCAGGCTGTCGGTATCGATGGCACGCACGAACCCGCCCGCGAGACGCGCCGCCACCTGCCCGATCGCCATCGCCTGCACCCCGTGCTGGCGCGTGCGCGCCGCATGCAGGCGCCGGGTGCGCTGGGCCAGTCGGTCGGGCACTATCACGGTGCGCCGGGCGGGAATGGTCATGGTGATCCTTCGTTCGAGTGGGTGACGCCCGACAGCATACGGGCGGGCGCGACAAGAGATGTCGCAGGCAGGGCCGACATCGATCGGCCGGGCGACTCAGGCCGGACCGGGTCCGCCCTGCTCCGCCTTGGCGTCCATCACGGCCTGGTAGGCCTGCTCCAGCGGGACGCATTCCATCATCAGGTTGACCATCTCTTCGCGGTCCTCGAGCGTGAACGATGCATATCGGCCGCGGTCGGCCTTGAAGTCCTGGAAGATCGCTTCGCGCACCTCGGGCTCCTTCGCCTTGCACCTGACCGGCGGCGTGGCCAGGACCGTGGCTTCGGCAACGTAGATGGCGAGATTGTCCGGCGCCTGCGACCAGTCGAAGGCGGCCACGTCGAGCATGTCCTGTTTCCAGTTCCCCTTGTAGGCAGGACCCGGCTCGCCGCTCTCGTTGACCGCCAGGCAGGCCAGGTTCGGATAGCCGTGGCGCTCGCAGAAAGCCTTCACGAACAGCAGTTTCATGCCGATCCCGATCGGCACCGCACGCAGGATGACGGCGTCGTCGGAATGGACCTCGCGGCAGGCGGCCAGTAGCGCGCCGTATCGGATCGGCTGGCCGGGGTGCTCCGCCGCGTGCTTGACGAGCGCCTCGTAGAGGCGCGCGCCGACGTGGATGTCATTGATCGTGAATGGGCGGACGGCGTGCTTGTCGTTGGCGTTCATGTGGGCTTCCCTGATATGGAATTGCCATCATAGCGAAAATTTCCTGATCGCAACACATTCAGGCATGTCGGATTGTCTGTTTCAGGCACGCTGTCCGGTCCTAGATTGTCTCGATGCTGGTGTTGATCGTGCCGACCAGCTGGATCATCTCATCCGAATCGGCGATCCCCAGCAGCACATCGGCGCGCGTCGTCTGGCCGCCGGCCAGCATCGCGCTCCACTGCGCCGCCTCGGCCTCGCTCGGGCCGTGGCCCAGCGCCGTCTGGTACAGCGCGGCGACGAAGTGCGCGTCGTCCAGCGCCGCGTAGTGCGCGGCAGACTCCGAGGAAGCCAGGAAGCCCTGGGCCAGCGCGCGCATCGTCACGCCCGACTCGTGCATCGCGATCCAGAAATTCAGGCCGCCTTCGTCTGGCGCGCGGTCGAACAGTGCCTCGTACATGCGCACCAGGGTCGCCACGTCGCTGTGGTTGAAATCCATCTGCGCCGAGGACGGCATGGCCAGTTTCTCGGCCGAGTCGGCGAACGCCAGCGCAAGGCCGGCGCGGGTAACGGCGCCCTGTTCCAGCTGCCCGACCCAGAACGCCGCGCCTTCAGCGTCGCTGGCGCGGCCCAGCAGGCTCTCGTACAGCTGCTCGACGTAGCCGGCGTCGCCGTGCTGTTGTTCCAGCGCTTCGTTCGACCCCACGATGGCGGCGGCGATGTCCTGCATCGAGATGCCGGCGGCGTGCTGGCCGACCCAGAATTCGCGGCCCGCCGTATCCGCGGCGCGCCCCAGCGCCGCTTCGTAGAGGCGGCCGATGGTGCCGGCAGCCGAGGTGTCGGGCGTCCCGAACTGCATGATCTCGACGTCCACGATGGTGTCGATGCCGTCGGCGCCCGTCAATGCGGTCGCGACCAGCATGCCGTCCTTCATGCGCAGGCTGTAGTCGGCGCGCGCGCCACCGGTCAGCAGGACGGTATCGATGCCGCTGCCGCCGTCGATATGGTCGTTGCCGCCGCCGCCATGCACGGTGTCGTCGCCGGCACCCAGCATCAGGACCTGGTCGGCGCTGTCGCCCCACAGCTGTTGCGCACCATCGCCGCCGCTCACGTGCACGGCGCCGACGATGGCGGCAAAGTCGATATCCTTCAGTTGCAGATGTGTGCCGGCCGCGAGGCCGCTGCCGTCGATCACCAGCGCCGTCCGCACGCCGCCTGGCGCGGCAGGCTGGCCCATGATCACCAGCGGCTCGCCGACCGCCGTCCCGCCGGTCGTCGGCGTGATGCTGCGCACCAGTAGCGGCATGCCTGCCTCGAGGCCCCCGAGGTAGCCGGCGCCGCCATCGACCAGGCTGGCGCGGTCGGCCGAGCCGGCCGGCGTATGGGCCTCGATCTCGCGCACCAGGTCCGCCAGCGACTGGCCGGCCGTCGAGGGCGCGGCCAGGCCTTCGACCTGAAGGCCGAAGCCGGTCGGCAGCTGGACCGCCAGGATGTCCTTGCCTTGATACTGCGCCAGCGGGATGTCGGCCACCGCGCTGTCGCCCACGCTGTCGACGCGGTCCGGCTGGACCACGGGAATTGTGATGACCTGGCTGGTGCTGCCGTCGCCATTCTGCTTCGTGCCCGTCATGACCTTGACGCCGTCGACGGTCGCCGATCCCGGCGCCGGCGGCGTCGGCCGCGGTGGCTGCGGCGACGTCTCGTCCACGTCGGTGACGGTCACGGTGAGCGTCTGCGTCTCGCTGCCGCTCGCATCGGACGCCATGACTTCCACGACATAGGTATTGTTCTTCGCGCCGTCGCCCGCGTCGCGCGGATTCTCGTAGTCCGGCGCCGCCTTGAAGCGCAGCGCGCCGGTGGCGGCGTCGATCAGGAACAGGTCGGCATCGGCGCCGCCGGCAATCGCATACGTGACGCTGCCAAGCGCAGTGGCCGCGACGGTCGTCACGGCGACGCTGTTTTCTTCCATCCGCACGGCGGCGACCGTGGCGCCGCCATCGCTGGTGATCTGCGGCGTGATGATCGCCAGGCCGCCCGGATCGCTGATGCTGCCATTGACTTCGCGGTCGCTGTCGAGGGGGCCGCCGTCGGTCAGGTCGAACGTGACCTTGGTCTTGGCGCCGACCGTGGTGACGGACTTGGCGATGTTCTTCCAGGCGCCGCTATTGTCCTGCTTGTAATAGGCGTTGATCTTCAGGCCGGCGTCGACGTAGATCGCCATTTCGACGGTGCCGCCCAACGCGACGTTCCCGATGGTGAAATCGAGCTGGCCCAGCGGCAGCTTGACGCCGCGCGGCAGGCCGGCGGTCGGGGCCGCGGAGGCGCCCAGGCCGCTCAGCGTGAAGCCATCGGCGACGGCGAGCGTCGCGACCGGGTTGCCGGCGCCGACCGTCTGGATCGAACCGATATTGGCCTGCTCGCTGTCGGGCCTGCCGTCGTCGTCGATGTCTTCATCGACCACCACGTTCAGGAGCTGGCTGTCGCTGCCGCCCTTGCCGTCCGAGACGCCGACCCTGACCTCATAACCGTTGTCGGCGTTGGCGCCGGTCGCCAGCACGGGCGCCTGTTTGAACGTCAGCGCACCGGTCGCGGCGTCGATGGCGAACAGGCCGGCATCGACTCCGCCCTCGATGGAATACACCAGCGCGTCCTGGTCGGCGTCGCTCGCCTGCACGGTCGTGACGGCCGTCCTTCCTTCGGCCACCTTGACGGTCGCCTGCTCGAGGCCCTGGTTCGAGACGATTGCGGGCGCGGCGTTGAAGCTCGCCGTGTGCGTCGCGCCGCCGGTGTACCCCCCGTCCGCGATCGCGTTGCCGGCCAGGTCGGCGATTCCGGTGGCGCCGGCTTTCAGGTCCAGGCGCAGGCTGCCGTTGCCGGCGATGTCGGACACGGTGACCGTGTAGGCGTCGCCCGAGCCGGCAATGGATGCGATGGTCGCCGTCGCGCCGTCGGCAAGGTGCAGGACGAAGTCGTCCTGGCCAAGGCCGGTGACGGCCTCGCTCAGGGTCACCAGGAACTGCACGCTGCTCGCATCGGGCGCCGGCGTGCCGACGATGGCGATGGCGCTCACCGTCGGGCGCGCCGCATCGATGGCCGGGTTGCTGGCATCAAAGGCGCTGTCGGTATTGCCGACGTCATCGGTCGCGGTGACCTTGACGTTGCGCGGACCGTCGGGCAGCGTGGCCGCGACGATGGTGTAGCTGGCCGTCCACTTGCCGTCCACCAGCGTGGCCGCCACCTCCAGGGCGCCGCCGAACTGGCTGAAGTCCATCGCCACGCTGGCGGTGTCGGTGGTGACGACGCCCGGCGTCCAGGTGGCGGTGACGGTGTCGCCGATCCGGTAGCTGCCGTCCGCGCCGGTGGGCGTGCCGGACAGCGCGATCGCGGCGTCGCGCACGAACGGGACCCGGCTATCGAGGCTGATGTCGTCGCGCACGACGATCCAGGTATCGTTGCCGGCATTGTCGACGACGGTGACGGCGACGTAGGCATTGGTGTCGTCGAAGCCGCTCGCGCCGACCGGCAGGCTGGCCGTCCACTTGCCGTCGACCCAAGTGGCGGTCACGCTGTCGCTGCCGCCGAAGTCGCGCAGATCGAAGGCGACCAGGGCGATGTCGACGTTCGCCTCGCCGGTCCAGGTGACCGTGATGGTGTCGCCGATGCGGAAGGTGTCGTTGGCCCCGGTGGCGCCGGACACCGTGAAGGCGCCCGCGTTGACGGCGGGCTTCTCGGTATCGGCGCTGATATTGACCACATTGCTGGCGGTGCCGTCATTGCCGGCGGTATCGCGGTAGACGCCGGCTGCCAGGGACACCGAGCCCTCGACACTGGCCAAGCCCCCGGTTGGCGTGAAGGTCGCTTGCCAGGTCTTGTTGTCTTGCGAGACCGCGTGCAGGTTCGTGAGATTGCCGCCGCTGAAGCTGATGTCGCCGCCGGCCAGGTTCGCGGGCGCTTCGGTGAACGTGAAGGTGATGGTGGCGCTCTCGCCGGCCTTGAGGCTGTTCTTGCTGGCGGAGATGGAGACGCCAGGGGCCAGCGTGTCGCCGGTGATCAGCGTGGGCGCGGCGCTGGCGATATTCTCCTTGCCGTTGGCGCTGAACTTGCCGGCGCCGATCGAGATCGCGGCCTGCAGGTCCTGCGTGTCCGCGCTCGGGGTGAAGGTCGCGGTGTACACACGGGCGTCGCCGGTGGCCTGCAGGTTGTCGACCGTGCCGCCGGCAACCGTGAGGTCGTCCAGTTCGAAGCCGGTCGGCGCGGCGCTGAAGGTCAGCGTCAGCGTGGCCTGCTGGCCGGTCTTGACGGTCTGCAGGTTGCTGGAGATCGACAGCGACGGGCTCGATACCACGGAGATGTCGACGTCCGCATTCGAGGAATAGCCGCCGGCGCCATCGCCCAGGTTGACGCGCACGGTGCGCGTGCCGTCATAACCGGTGGTGGAAAAGGTCAGGTGGCGCAGCAGCGTCGCGATGGCCGCCGGCGTGGCATCGGCGTTCAGGTCGATGGTGACGCTGTATGACCTGGCCGAGTCGGCGACCGTGCCGATGACCTTGCCGTCGATCGTGATCGCGCTGCCAGGGGCGAAGGAAGACAGGGCCGCGGTGCTGGCGCCGCCTTGCAGGCCGAGCGTGTCTTCGGGGTTGCGTCCGGCGGAAATCCTCATCGACAGCGTGCCGCCGGCGAAATTGGCGTTGTCGCTGTCGGCGACGACGGCGTTCGCGCCGAGGTCGACCAGGATCGGCGCGCTACCGGCGATCCAGGTCTGGTCATCGCCATGGTCCAGGTTCGAAATCAACGGTGCGTCGTTGACGGCATCCACGGCAATCGTCCAGTTCACGCTACTCGTCGATTGCGGCGACGTGGCGCCGGCCGTGGTGGTGTCGACGGTCACGCGCGTTTCGGTGAGGCCGTTCCACCGGGACGACATGCCGGTCATGCTGGCGTCGGTCGCGTACACCGTCAATGCACCCGGCGTGCCGGCGTAGCCCGCCACCGGGACAAAGCGCACATGGGCGCTGGCGCCGAGCATCAGGGCGGCCCTCGGCGAGACGCTGCCGATCTCGTGCCAGTGCTGTCCGCCGTCGCTCGAGTATTCCCAGCGACCCTCGGTAACCGGGTCGGCGCCGTCGGCGCTGATGACGACTGAGGTCGGACCGGTGTCGCTGGCGTCCACGTCCGCATAGCCGGACGCGAGGATCAGGTCGCCGACGCGGTCGCCCGGGTTCGTCGCCGTATCTTCCTGGATCGCGGTGAGACCGGTGTCGCGCGCCAGCGTCGGCTGGTCGTTGACGGCGCTCACGTTGACCTTGACCTGGACCGGCGTGGCCGAGACGGCGCCGCCGTCGTCGCGCGCGACGACGGTGAAGGCGTCCAGCGCGGTGGCGCCGAAGCCGTTGGCATCGGCGGCGGGCGTCCAGAACGCCAGGTGGGTGGCATCGATGACGTCGTTGCTGCCGGCCGCCCAGGCGGTGGCGCTGGCGGGATCGAGGCCGATCTTCAGGACGCCGCTGCTGACGGCCCTGACGACGAAGGCGGTCACGCTGCCGTCGCTGTCGCTTTCGTTGCCGGCGGCCCGGAGGTCGGAGAAGGAAACGCTCTTCACGGTATCCTCGATCCCGCCGGCCAGCGCGCTCATGCCGGTAAGCGTCGGCGCTGCATTCGCGGCGCCCGTACTGAAGCGCACCAGCTCAGGATCGTCCTGGCCGACCCGCACCAGGGTGGTGAAATCCAGCTTGCCGAACACCATGCCGTCGGCATCGGCGAACGCGTGGGTGTCGAAGGTCAGGTAGAAGGTCGCATTCTCGGTCAGGTTCGCGGCCGGGTCGATCGTGATCTCGCTGGTGCCGCTGCCGGAAACGGCGGCGCCGGTCGCGGCGATGGTGGCGACGACGGCGCCGTCGGATGCGCGGTGGATGTAGATGTTGCCGGCGCCCGCGAATACCGGCTCGCTGAAGCGCAGCACGATGTCGGCATCGGGCGCGACGGGCGTTGCGCCGTCGGTGACCGAGGACCCGGTCAGCGTCGGCGCCGCGCCGGGCATCTCGAGGTAGATGTCGTTATTGGTGCTCGACCTTTGCGCGTACAGGTCGAGGTCACCGTCGCCGTCGAAATCGACGGCCCGGAACTGGCTCAGGTTCAGGCTGGCCGTCAAGGGGACGGTGATCTTCGTCGACGCCGCAAACGCGCCGCCCACGTTCTCGTAGAACAGGGCCTGGGCGGCAATGCCGTCCTTCTGGACCAGCAGATCCAGGTCGCCGTCGCCGTCGAAATCGCCGGCGAGGAACAGGTTCGCCAGGGATGCGCCGGTGAATTCCGGGACCGGGTTCGGCGCCACGGTGAAGGCACTGCCATCGTTGCGCAGGTAGATATCGTTGACGATGGCGGTGTCGCCGTTCTGGTTTTCCACCGGCTGGTAGTAGTCGAGCAGGCCGTCGCCATCGAAATCGACGAGCTTGCCGAGGTCCAGCGACGCCCCTGGCGCCGCGGGGAACGTCACCTTGGTCGATTGCACGAAAGTTCCGCCGACGTTTTCGTAGAATACCGGGGCGCTGCCCGGGCCATTATCCTGGCGCAGCAGGTCCTCGTCGCCGTCGCCGTCCAAATCGCCGACAAGGCACAGCGTAGTGTTCGACGCCAGCGTGTATTCGGGAACGGGAGGGGTGGCGCTGGAGAAGGTGCCGCGGTCGTTGACCAGATAGATGTCGGCCCGGCTGCCTTGGAGGGGCAGGTAGATATCGACATCGCCGTCGCCGTCGAAGTCGACCAGCCTGACGGCGGCGAGGTTGGCGTCGACCAGTTCGGCGATCGTCGTCGCCGACTCGGTCAGCACGCCATTGTCGTTCACGAATAGCACCCCGGCGCTGGCGGCGCCCCAACCGGTCTGGCGGATCAGGTCCATGTCGCCGTCGCCGTCGAAATCAGCCACCAGCGCCGTCGATGACGTGCCGGTGACGAATTCCGGGTAAGGCGCCGGCGCGATGCGGACATACGCCCGCGACGCCGCGTCCAACGCACCGTCCAGCGCCGCCAGCGCGGATTGCGGCACCAGGTTGGCGGCGTCGATGGCGCCGGTATGGTATTCCAGTACCCAGTTGCCGCCCAGTGCCGCATTGCTGCTGCGGTCAAGCGATGCGGCGACGTCGGCGCCGGTGGCCGCAGCCAGCGCCTCGACGAGCGCGCGGCCATCGTCCGATGCGGCGATGTCGCAGCCGTACAGCAGCAGGTCGGCGCCGGGCGCCAGTGCGTCACGGATTTCCGACAGTTGCGTCATGAAGCCGCCGATCGTGTCGACCGTCAGTTGCGTGCTGCCGAGCGACAGCGTGCCAGCGGCGCCGTGGCTGACGATGCCGACCGATGCGATGCCGGAGCGGCCTTCGAGGGCGGCGGCGAGCTGGGCGAATCCGTCTTGTTCGCTATCGATGTAGATGGTCTCGGTGCCTGCCGGGAGGGCTGCGGCCAGCGCGGCGTGGCCGGAGACGGCGCGGTCGATGAAGACGATATGGGCGTTGGTGGCTGCGGGCTCGGTGGCGGCGGTCGGCGGGACGGAACGGGTCATTGGGAATCTGGCAAATGGGGTAGATTCCGGACTGTAGTTCGCTAAGTTCTATTGAGCAACATTATTCGTTCAAAACTTGTTAATCGAGGGGAAGTTGTCGAAAAGCTGCCACAGGATATCGTTGGGCATTGACAGGATGTTCATGTCGGATTATCCGGATTCGATCGGGTTGACGTCATGAGTATGCGCTGGCGGCGCACGCTGCAGGCGCCAGCAAGGCTGCAAGGCTCCGAACTCGATACCATGCCTGGCACCATCCTCGAACAAGCTCTCCGCCGACCTATTCCCGGGCGCTGCGGCGTTAGCGGGAAGCTGTCGTGATGCCGGGCTGCCGCCCGCTCCGCCTGAACAGGTACAGGGCCGCCCCAAGCGCACCCCAAATGCCAAGCGCTGCATAAGGACGCCAGTCGGTCTCGAAGCCGACTGCAACCAGGCCGACCGCCATGCAGGCGCCGATGCCAGAACACCACAGCACGCCAGCCCGGCTCAAGCCGAAGCCGTCAGCCAAGCCGGGATCGGCACGCAGCGCGATCCGCGCGCACAGGCAAATGCAGAAGTATTTGACCAGCGTGGGTATGCCGATGGCGAGGAACAGGAAGGTGAGTTCAGTCGGCAGGAGCAATCCGGCGGTCGCCAGCGCGAACACCGTCAGGCACGCGATGTGAGGCGTATTCCAGCGTGGATGAACGCGCGCGAATACCGCTGGCAACGCGCCCGTCCGCCCCATGGCGTAGAGGCTCCGGCTGAATACCATGAAGATCCCGTTCATCGATTTCAGGATTGCCATCAGCGCTGCCGCAACGACCAGTGGCTTTCCGTATGGTCCGAGCGCCACGAGAGCGGCATCCACGATCGGCGCCGTGCTCAGGCCCAGCGCTGGTGCGCCGAGCAGGCCGAGACAGGTGACTGCGACCAGCAGATAGACAGCCACGGCCGAGACGATGGACAGGACGATCCCCCGTGCCACCGTCTTGCGGCTATCGGCGATCTCGTCCCCCAGCTCGGTGGCCGATTCGATGCCGAAGAAGAGATTGATCAGCAGGGGCAAGGCGGCCAGCACGCTCATCCAGCCATACCCAAGCAACGGTGTCACGCGTTCCGCCTGCCACTCTCCACCGCTCAGGCCAGACAGGCAGAACACGGCGAACAGGCACAGCAAGCCGCCCATCATGTACTTCTGCACATTCGACGCAATGCCGATGCCAGCCAGATTGGCGACGCCCAGCACGACGAACGACAGGAACATCGTCAGCTTTTCAGGCACCGGCACCAGCATCGCCAGGTAACGCGTCATCACCAGGGCCAGGATCACGAGCGCACCGGTATTGGCGGCGATGCGCAGCCACGAGACGGCGAATGCGACCGCCGGACTGATATACCGGCGCGGCCATTCGTAGGAAGCGCCCGAAGTCGGCAGCACCGTCCCCATGAACGCATAGGCCACGGCGATGAATCCCATCGGCAGTGCCGCGACGACGACTGCCACCAGCAGACCGGTGCCGGCAAGCCGGGTCGCTTCGCCGAGCGCGGAAAAGATCGAAACGCCCATCGCCGACCCGAGACCCAAGGCTATGACTGCCCACAGATCCAGGTTACGCCGCAACCCCTGATTCTTTACCGCCTGTCCCATGCGCTTACCCTCAAATCAAACTGGTGACATGAGGATACACAACGTTTTGTGTATTAGCTACACTTTTTGTTGCATACGGTTGGAGATATCATCGTGCCGGTTTCCAGTCCATCAGGGCTGGCGCTGCGCTCCCCCGGATGGCAGGACCGGGATCGACCGAAAACGGGACCAGCTCCAGGCCTTGACATCTGCATCTGCAAGGCGTGCCGCAAAAAAAAGGGCAAGTGCAGGCTGCGCTTGCCCTCCCCGGCCCGCATGTCGCCAGCCACCGTGAACTTCGTGTGGCACGACAAACGCAAATGGCCAACCGGTTCTCTACGCGGTGCCGGCGTTTTCCTGCCGCAGGGCCTCGAGATAGTTGTAGATGGTGTAGCGTGAAACGCCCAGGGCGCCTGCCGCCCGTTCGACGCCGCCTTTCACGATGAACAGGCCGCGCTGCTGCATGGTCTGCACCGCGAGCGTTTTCTCACGCTTGTTCATCAGCCCAACCGGCTTGCCGTAGCGGCGCACCGCGTCACTGATAATCTCGTGCATAAGCACGTCCATTTCAGGTTTCTCCGGCTCCGGCTGCGTCGCCGGCAGCACGGGATGCAGATATTGGCCAAGCCAGGCATGTGCCATTTCAAAATTGGACATGTCGGCGTTCAGGCACAGGGCCAGGAACGGCTCGCCGCTCGTATCACGGAAAATCACGGTGCCTGATTTCAAGGTACGGCTATCCCCGGTCACCGTGGTGTAGCCCTCGATGATCGAGTGTACCGGCGCGCCGCGCATGGTCAGGGCCTCCTTCGCTTCGACGAATCCCTTGTCCTGCTTGGGACCGTTGAGAATCGACGCGCCGACGACCCGGCCGGATACGTGCCCGTTGGCGATCGCGATGACAGACGATTCGGGCTTGGTCAGGTCGTGCAGCACCACTTCGATGTGGGGGCCGACGATCCCTCCAAGCATCGTGACAATGGGCTGAAGGCTGTTCAGGACGGTTTTTCGCTCAGCGATGATTTCCGGTGTCAGTTTGCGTCTTGGAGCCATGGCAGGTTTCGGCAGTACAGTGGATTGGCCCATTCGGTATTAGCGGCAGATTGTCGATGTATTGTAAGAACGGGGGCCGCGTCCGGCAATCCTGTCACCGGAAAAAGATGACATCTCCGACGTCATGTCAGTACACCGCGTAAATGTAGCACAGCGGACGACCCCATTCGATCATGGCTCGGGTACATCATGCGCCCAACGTCACGACTCATCGCGGCGGAGATTTGTCGGCATGCGCCACGAAAGCTCGGATATCGGCCGACAGCGCGCGCCGCGGTCCATCCCCGAGGTAAGGCATATGGCCTGACGCGTAATGGGCGAAGGTCGTCCTTTCGAGCGGAATTCCCGCGTGATCGACGGTGTAGCGGGCCTCGCCCAGCGTCGTCGCCAGATCATACAGCCCGGTACCGACGAACAGGCGCAGGGACTGGTTACGCCGCATCGCCACCGCCAGATCCTTCGAGAAGTCGCTGTTCGGCGCAATTCCAGCCCCCGATCCATAGTCCCACCGCCCATTGACATCCCGGAACGAGATGACCTGGTAGGGCAAATCGATACTCACGCCGAGATCGTCGCGCAGGAACTGGTTGAATGTCGCCACGAAGGCGGGAACATATTGTCCCATGGCCGGATCGTCCGCGACCGGATCGTTGCCACTCGATGCGAGCGGCAGCGTGTAGCGCGCATCGTACATGCCGAGCTGCTGGCCTTTGTCTGCCAGCAGCGACTTGGCGAACTGGCCGGTGCCGACGCGAAGATTCTGTGCATCGATGGCACTTGCAGGTAGTCCGGTCAGTGCCGAAAGTTCGCGCACGACCGCGCTGCGCTGCGCGGCAGGGATGCCACTACCCTGGTAAAGCGCATTCAGGTAATCCGTCGAGGCAAACTTGCGCGCCGCCTCGGCCTGCACCTTCGGATCGCAGGGCGCCGGTACCCGCCCAAAATAACATGCCGTTGCCGCCAGCGTGGGCAGTGCGTTGACGTAGGAGAGGTCGTCGTTGCCGGTCATGCGCATGGCCTGGCCAAGCATGATGACGCCGTCCAGCGTGATGCCGTTCATCGCGCCGGTCTCGGTCGGCCCGCCGGCCAGATAACGCGCCACCATCGCAGCCCTGATGGTGCCATAGCTCTCTGCCAGCAGGAATTTGGGAGAATTCCAGCGCCCGTGCCGGCGCAACCAGTCCTCGATGACGCCGGCCGTCGCCTTCGCGTCGGCCTTGACGCCATAGAATTGCTCGGGTTTCCCGTCAGGCAGGATGCGGCTCAAGCCGGTGCCGGGCGTATCGATCAGCACGATGTCGGCGACATCGAGCGGACTCTCGGCGTTATTTACGGTCCGAAACGGTGGAACGGTCCGCATGGCGGGCGGATCTGCAATATCCACCCGCTTCGGTCCGACAAAACCGATATTGAGCCAGATCGATGCCGAGCCCGGCCCACCGTTGAACACGAACAGCACCGGCCGCTGCACGCCCTTGGGCACATCGGAACGGACATAGCTGATGGTATAGATGCTTGCAGCGCGCTTCCCTGCCCCGTCGAGCGCGAAGAATTCCTCTACCGTGGAGCGGTAACGAACAGCTTTCCCGCCGATGCTCGCCTGGCCGTCCGCGACGAAACGCTGCCCCGCCTCTCCAGCCGGGCTCGCTGCCGACGCGATGCCCATCGATGCGAGGGCGATCGCGCACACGCCGACAATATTCCTGATCATGATTTTCTTCATCCGGTATTTTCCAGTGCTGGTAACTAGTGCAGTTCGTGCCCGAACAGTGCCGCTGGTGGCGCGCTCGCCTTGTCGTCATCAAGGGGACGCGGCAGCGTGATCGCGGGAGGTGTGCTGAACGGGGTGATATTGAGGGCGGTATGGATCTCAGATGGGAAATAGATCGCTCCACCTTTCATGACCATGCGCGGCCGTTTGATGGCGCTCACGTCCTCGAGCGGATTGCCGGCCACCAGCACCAGGTCGGCGAGCTTGCCGCGCTCGAGCGTCCCAACGTCGTTGGCGCGCTGGAGGTACTCGGAGCTGCCGAGCGTGGCCGCGCGCAGTGCCGCGGCACTGCCCATGCCGGACCTGGCGTAGAGTTCGACTTCACGCAGCAGCATGAAGCCGTTGGGATCGTCGGTCCCCGGCAACAAGGGGATCCCATTGCGATGCAGCATGTCCATGACCTCGAGCATCTTGTCGACGCCCTTCCCGTACGCGGCATCGTCAGCCGCACTCTTGAGCGGTACATAGGTACGTTTCAGGTAGCGCTGGTAGCCGATCGGAAGGTGGCCGATGAAATCGCGATTCCAGTCGGACACCTCGCCGGCACGGCTCATCATCAGCCGCTCGAGGATGCTGGCCGTGGTGTCGACCGATGTGCGATGTTCTTTCATCAGCGCGACTGTCCGCTGGACGCGCGGCGACCCCAGGTCCAGGTCCGCCGTGCGCGCCATCGCAGTCAGGCGCAGCGGCGAGCGGGTGTCTTCCCCCGGATTCAGCACCCACCCGAGTTCAAGCTGGTTCAGGTGGGCAATGCTGTCATAACCTTCCGCGATCACGCGGTCCGGGCTGCTGAAGGCCGGTACGTGACCCGATACGCGCAGGCCGAGCCGATGTGCCTCGGCGGCGATCGGCTTGACCAGGTCCGGATTCATCGAGTTGTACAGCTTGACCTCGAAGTAGCCGCGATCGGCGTACCAGCGCACCGCCCTGAGCGCTTCTTCCAGGGTGGAGATGACGAAGCCGTAGCGCGCCGAATAGGGGCTCCTGCCTTCGATGAAGCCGCTCGGGGTGATCCGCGCGCCGGCGATGTCGCCGCTATCGACCAGCGGCAGGAAGTCCAGCAGGAAGGCGTTGTTATTGCCCATATCGCGCGTGGACGTCACGCCGGCGGCCAGGTTGTACAGGCCGGAGGTCAAGGTGGTGTGCGCATGCATGTCGTGCAGTCCGGGGTAGACCACGCCACCGGCGCCGTCGACGATCACCTGGTCCGGGGCGCTGCCGCCATCGCCGGGCAAGACTTGCGTGATGCGGTCGCGCCAGACCACCAGCGTCGACAACGGCCCGACGGTGCCTGTGCGCGGATCGAATACATGGACGTTGCGCAGACGGACGGGAGCCTTGTAACGGTGCGTGATGCGGGCACTGATCGTCTTCACCCGCTCGATCTCCAGGTCGCCACCGAGCTTGAGCAAGGCAGCGGCCTGCGCCTCATGGCCCTCGCGCACGGCGACGCTGCCGGCATCGAAGGTCGCGAACAGCCGGTTCTCGCGATCCAGGATCAGATAGCCAGGCTCCATCTGCACGCCATCGATCCGGTAGACCACCACCGGAATCGACTTGGCGCCGTGGCCGATCGCCATGTCGCGCAAGCGGACCAGCGACAGCTCGCCCGAGGGCAGCACGTCGAGCTTGCGGTCCTTGCGGGCCAATGCCGCACGGGCATAGACGCCCAGCGCCCATGGGCTGCCATCGTTGACGATGTACAGCGCCGGCTTCGCGGCGGCACGCTCGCCCTTGTCGGCCTGGCTCGACCACTGCGCCTTGCCCGCCGACCACGTGAATCGCTCGTCGACCGCCCCACCCATCAGTGAGGTGCCCTGCACCTGCCAACGGGTCGGTATGCCATCCTGCCCCAGTACGATCTCCTCCCGGTGCTTCGGACCGCGACCGTTGTTGTCGACGCGATAGTCGACCGAGACCCTG
The DNA here is from genome assembly GCF_030770395.1 of Telluria beijingensis. GTDB lineage: Bacteria > Pseudomonadota > Gammaproteobacteria > Burkholderiales > Burkholderiaceae_D > Telluria > Telluria beijingensis. The sequence goes on from NZ_CP132480.1 coordinate 4,613,146, forward strand.
GCCCCGTCGGTCACGGCCACGATCGTGCCCACCTTCTCGCCATTGCTGACGATCGACAGCCGCTCGGTCGTCTGGGCGCCCGCCAGCGGCGCAACGCAAGCCAGGAGCAGCAAACTCCACAGATGGGCGCGCATCATTGGCCTGCCTGCTGGAGGGTTGGCAGGGGTGCGCCGGTGACCAGTTTACGCACATCGTCGGCGATCCTGGCGGCGGCGCTGTCAACGGTGTAGGCCATATGCCCACCGTCGTAGAAGCGCAGGGCGACGCGGTCGGCCGGCCATCCGGACTGGGTGCGCAGGTAATCGGCGGCGCCGATGGTCGTCTGCGTGTCATAGTAACCGTTCCCGATCAACACCCTGAAGTTCGGATTCAAGCCCATCAAGCGGGTAATGGCGTCGCCATATGGCCAGCTGTTGAAGGGCGAACTGCCATCCCAGCCCCATCGTTCCAGGCCCTTGCCGACTGACATCGGCTGGTAGGGCTGGTCCCACGTCACGCCGAGGTGCTGCCTCATGTAAGACTTCCACAGCTGTTCGTAGGCGATGGCGATCCGGTCCGACGGGTCTGGCGTGGCCCCCTTGTCCGTGACCGGCGCCGTGTAGCGCGCGTCATTGCGGCCCAACAGCAGGCGTCGGTCCTTGAGCAGTTCGAGCCTGAACTCCTCCTTGGTAATCCGCAGGCCGTGGGCGATATAGTAGGAAGCAGGAATCCCGCTGATCTGCTCGAGACGCTGGGCCACGGCGCGCCGTTCGCCGTCCGGCAGATCCGTTCCCTGGAACAGGGCGCGCAAGTAGTCGGTCGCGCCATAACGCTGGGCCTCGCCGATGAACTGGTCGAATGTCTTGCCCTTGCGGTCGACCTTCCCGTGGTACCAGGCAGCCGCGGCCAATGTCGGCAGCGAGACGGCATAGCTGATGATGTTGTTCGGCCGCTGTGAATACTCGACGATGTTGACGGCCTGGCCAAGCAGGAACACCCCGTCCACCAGGACCGGCTGCGGCATGGAGGCAAGCTGGTCGATGACCTTTGGCGCACGCACCGTTCCATAGCTCTCGCCCATGATGTACACGGGCGAAGCCAGGCGGCCGTGGGTGGCGAGCCAGCGCTGGATGAATCCGGCCACCTGCTGCGCATCGGCCGTGACCGAGTGATACGCATTCTCGGGCGTGCCTGGCAGCCGCTGGCTGAAACCGGTATCGGCAGGATCGATGAAGACCAGGTCGACGGCGTCCAGCGGCGACAGCGGATTGTCGATCAGGCGGTAGGCCTCCAGCCCTGCATCCAGGTCGCTCGGCGCGGCGACGCGCTGCGGGCCGAACACGCCCAGGTGCACCCAGATCGACGCCACGATGGGGCCGCCGTTGAACAGGAACATGACGGGCCGCCTGGCGGCGGCGCCATCGGCCTGACGCACATAGGCAAAGCTGACCACGCGCGCGCCGCCCTTGCCGTCGACGGCGGGCACGTCGATCGCCTCGACCGTGCTGGTGTAGGCCATCCGCACGCCATTGAACGTGCCGTGGTGCTGGACCGCCACCGGCGCCGGCAGGGGCGCTGCTGCCAGGGAAATCAATGGGGCGCATATGCCAAGGACTATGACGGTCTTGTGCATGCGAGCGAAGAACTCGGGTAGTCGATTCATCTGTGTCATGTCGAAAAGGTGGTTCGTTGGTCGGCCCGGATGCGCGCCGGGTTGTTTCGGTTGACGCGGCGCCAGCCGCGTGCGGACGATGGCGCCGCTCCGCTTACTGTCGTGCGCTGCACGTCGCCGACGTCATGACCCACTGCGGGGTCGGGACGGTCTCGCCACGCGGCAGATAGGTGATGTCCATCTCCTTGCCCCCTCGCGCGATACGAAGAGTCAGGGTGGCATGCTGGTCCGCCTGGATGCGATCCTGGGGAACCGGCTTGACGATGTCGTCGCCGTCGCGTATCCCGGCCTTGTCCGCGGCCGAGCCGGGCACCAGGCCACGAACGATGCGTCGCGGCCCGACCAGCACGTCCGGCGTAAAGCCGAGTTCATAGCGCCGCAGCGCCACTTCGGTGCTGCGAAAGCACGGCCCGAATGCCTCGGAGCGCAGCGCCAGCGGCTCGCCACGCATCATCGCCTCGAACTGGTGCCGGCCCTTGTCGCCGAGTTCCCCGACCACGGCGCTCACCCACGCATCCCGGGTCATGGGCTTGCCCTGGCGACGACGGTCGAGGAAGGCCAGCAACAGATCGTCGAGCGAGCGCTTGCCGCGCGATGCGCGCTGGATCTCGTCGTTCAGTTGGGCGAAGTACAGTGCGCCGCGGTCGTAGGGCAAGACGCGGATCCGCGTATCGGCCCAGAACCGCGCGGGGATGTCGGCGTTCGGTGTCGTGTTCAGCATATTGGTGTAATACCTGGCGGCGGTCGTGTTCAGGTCCGCCAGATACTCGGCGTGGCCGATCTGGCCCGCGCGTAGCGGCAGCAGGCGCTGGTAATACACCGCGACGCCTTCGGAGAACCAGCTGTCTTCCAGGGAGGCGGCGCCGTCGAGCGCACGCACGAAGGTGTGCACCATCTCGTGCGCCAGCGTCAGCTTGAAGTCGTCCACATCGGTATGCCGATCGAACGTGCCGACGAAGGAATTGGCGACTTCGACGCCGCCACCGGCATTGATCGGATTACTGCGAAGGAAAACGTTATAGGCGGCATTGGAGGTCTTGAAGAATGTCAGATAGCGGTCGTACAGCCGGTGGGTCCACTGCATCAACGCGCGCGCGTCGAATGGCGGCGCGCCCTGCCAGGCAGAGAAAAAACCGTCCGCCGCCGGCCGATCCGGCATGTGCCCGACCTGCCCGCCCATCACGAACACCGACTCCCATTCACGCGACGGTGCGGCCGACGGCGCCAGCTGGTTACCCACCCCCAGGGTCGACACACCCAGCGCAGTCGCGCCCAGGGCGCCGAGCTTCCAGTCCAGTTTCAGGCGGTAAGGACGATCGTCGTCCGGCAGCATGAAGAAGCTGCCCGACAGGCCTGAAAACACCGTCCCATCGCTACGCAGTTCGAATGGCGGCGCAGCACCCAGGGGATTGCTGGCGTTGGTGATGGGAACGCGGTAGCTCAGCTCGACCGGTCCTTGCACCGGCCGCGTGGCAACCCAGCGACGATACGGTTGTGGACCGGGAGGGTCATCCCGGACCGACAGGGTCAGCGGACCCTGGGCGTCGCGGACCTGCAGGCCTACCAGGCTGTCGGCCGACGTCTTCACATTGCTGATCACCAGGGGCATGCGTAGCAGGGGCGCTCCCGCCTGGATGGTGGCAGGCGGCATCCGCACCCCGACCGTCACTATCTCGACCGATTGCGTGTTCGTGACGGCATCGGCCGCCAGTTCGACGACGACGGTGCCTTCATGCTCCGGCGTCGCGGGTGAGCCGGACCGAGGATCGGCGTAGGCTGCGGGGCTGCCTACCAGCAGCGCAAACAGCATGCCGAGCAGTTGCTGGTTTCGCTTCGAAGATAAGGAAATCATGGTCGTCCGTTCGTCCTGTTGCCGCGTCCGGGTCGATCGAAGGCGGTTGATGCTGGATCGAGAAGGGAGTGCCGTGACAGGCACTCCCGGCGTTCAGAACCAGTACGTCGCAGAAGCGCCGACAGTCCGTGGTTGAATCACCAGCAGGCCATACGAGCTCACGCCGGTGGTCACGTTCTGCGGGGTCGCACTGAGATACCCCCGCGCATTCGTCAGGTTCTTCACGTACAGATTGAAGTTCCAGTTCGATGAACGGATTCCCGCATGCAGGTTCGCCGTGGTGTAGGAATCGAGATTGAAACGCCTGGCGGCAGCCGATGCCGTAAAGTTGGACAGGCGATCGCCGACGTAGCTCACCCCGCCGCCGATCTCGCCGGTCAGGGTCTCGGTCAAGGGGAAGGAATAATCGGCGGCCAGCGTGCCGGACCACGAGGGCGAGAACGGCAAGCGGTCGCCGGAATTGCCGTAGGTGCCGTTCGGTGTCGGGCTGGTCAACACGGCATGCGTGTAGCTGGTATTGGCCGTGAAGTTCAAGTTGCGGATCGGACGCCATTTCAGCGTCACTTCCGCGCCTTCGCTCTTGGCGCTGCTGGTGTTGATGGTATAGCTGGCCGACGACGCCGGCGAAATGGTCTTGAGTTGGATGCCGCTCCAGTCGATATGGAACAACGAAGCGTCGAGCGCCACGGTGCGATTGGCGAAGTCCCCTTTCACACCCCATTCATAACTTTTCAGCGAGTCCGATCCATACTGGCTCGGGAAGCGGCCGGCATCGAGCGGCAGGAGCGTATTGACGCCGCCCGCGCGATAACCGGTGGCCGCGCGCAGATAGGTCATCAGGTTCGGGTTCAAGCGCCAGCGTGGGCTGAGGCTGTACGTCCATTTGTTGTTGCGCGCCCCGCTCTCGGTGCTCGAACTGCCGCCGGCGAGCGGTCCAGAAACGTTGCTGCTGAACTCCTGGCGCACTTTGCTGTAGCGACCGCCGACCTGGACGTCGAACTGGGGCGTGAACGCATAGGTGACGGTGCCGAACAATGCCGATTCCTTGTATTGGGAAGGCGTATCGGCATCGTACAAGTTGCCAGAAGGCAGTCCGACACCCGACACCGGATCCACCGCGCGCAGCCCCTGGAAGCCCGAGGCATGTTCGTTGGTGAAGAACGCCCCTGCCAGCCAGCTCAACTGCCTGCCATCGTCAGGCGACGACAGGCGCAACTCCTGTGCGAACTTGCCGACGCCGGCATTATTGAGGATGGCGACACCGGCGTTGGCCACGCCAAGAATACTTCTGGCAGCCCCGCCGAAGGTGCCCGACACATCCTGCGGACCGATCAGCTCGTATTTATTGTAGCTCGTGATCGAATTGAAGTCCGCCCACCCCAGGTCACCCTCGAGCTCCAGCGTGTACAGGCGCGTACTGGTATCCGAACCGTCGGTCCCGGGAAGCCGCTTGTGCTGGTACTGCCCGAACACTGGCGTATAGCTGTTGGGGAGCATATCCACGCGTGCCGAACTGCCGGTCGAATGGCTCTGATCCATGGCCGACGCACGCACGGTGAACTGCTCGGAAAGCTTCCACAATGCCGAAACGCGCACGCCATCGGCATCGCCCTCGTTGACCTCCTTCCTTTGCTGTCCTGGGTCATTGATGAATCCCGGATCCCTGCGTTTGAAGGCGCTGATGCGCAAGGCAAGCTTATCCTTGATCACCGGCAGATTGACGGCCGCGCGCGTCACATAGCCGTTGCCGCCGTGATCGGTGCTCGACACGCCGGCCTGCACGCGCCCGCTGACTTCCTGCAGATCCGGCTGGACCATCACGTACTTGATCAGGCCGCCCATGCTGCTGGCGCCGTACAGCGTGCCTTGCGGCCCGCGCAGCACCTCGATATGGTCGATGTCGAAAGGGTCGAGATCGGAAATCGAATAATCCATGGTGGACGACCCGTACGGCACATCATCGATGCTCACCCCCACGGTAGGATTGAGGCCCTCGCCTGCGGAGACGCCGCGCACCACCAGCGTAGTGCGACCGGAGCCGCGATCGTTCACGCTCAAGCTGGGCACGGTCGCGAAGAAATCGTTGATGCTCGCCTGTCCGGTCTTGAGCATGCTGCCAGACTCGAGCACGGACATCGACATGGGCACGTTTTGCTGGGAATCGGATCTTTTCTGGGCAGTCACGGTGACGGTGCGGATGCCTTCGCCCTGGCCCTCTGCTACCGCATTGGTGGTGCCCGGACTGCTCTCCAGCGGTGCTGTCTGTGCCTGCGCCGACGAGCCAAAGGTAAGCAAGGTACTTGCTGCCGCGCCAAACAGGGCAGCGCGAACTGCCCCGGCAAGCTTGGTGGAACGCATTGAATGACCGTGTACGTGCTTCATTGACTCTCCATTCCCTCGAAGTTGATTTGGTAGGACTACGACTCGGATGAATCCCATCTGCCAGCGGCCACACTCCAGCATCGAGCCACGGCCGCATATTTCTCTTGCTCGTACTGACGTCGGCGTCGAATCCAGTCTTGCCTTCATGAAGACCGGCCCACGCAGCCAGAAAATCGCGATCGTCGATGGCGCCGCGAGCGATTCGCAAAATTCAACGAACAGTTAGTAAGTCCACATTATGTTGATTTATGACATTTGTCAACAAACTATGGAAGGTTCGATGGGCGCGTGCGGGCTAATGTTGCAAAGCTGTGACGGCGCAGCTGATTTACCGGGCGGCGCACTGCAGGATAAATAGCGCGTGCCGTCCCGGCGCGCTGCGACAGGCAGCGCGCTGACGGACAATCGCTATCTACCCGCGCGCCTGCGGCCGGCGACGTGGCGCCGCAAGCCTGGTGCAGACTAACGCCTGACGAATCTGGCGAGCAGGTCCACCAGGAATTCGATGTCGTCCATCGAGTTGAACATGGAAGGCGAAACACGAAATCGATGCTGATAGAGCTGGATCTGGATGCCGGCAGCGTCGAGTAGCGGCTTGAGCGCCATGGCGTTCTCGAGCGCGAAGCTGACGATCGGTCCGTTGCTCGCGTATGGCGTCAGCGCCTGGAATCCCAGGGAAGCAAGCGCATCCTGGAGTCGCACCACCATCGTCCGCCGGTATGCCTGCAACGTCGCGACGCCAGTCTCGAGCAAATAGCCCAGGGAGACTTTCAGCGCGGCGACCGCAGCACTCCCCGAGGTGCCGACTTCGAACAAGGCGGAAGCATCAGCGCCGGCGACGAAACTGACCGGATGGTCGTGGGGCGACTCATGCGGAAGGAAGTGGGTGTCGAAGCTGAGCAACTGGCGGTAGCCGCGCTGGGGCCTGCGCAATGCGCCGATGTGATCGCTGCGGACGTAGAGAAATCCTACGCCGAAGTCGCCCATGAGCCACTTGTAGGTGGAACAGGCACAGAAATCCACGCCCGACGCGCGTACATCGATCGGCACGGCGCCGGCCGCCTGGATGATGTCGGCGTAGACTGGCACGCCGCGCGCATGTGCCGCGGCGCAGACCGCCGCCAGGTCGTGCTCAAAACCATTCAGGGCCGACACCTGCGACAGGGCCACCAGTTTGGTGTTCGGACGAATTGCCTGGTCGATCCGCTCCGGACTGATTTCATTGTCCTGCAATGGAAGGACGGTCACTTCGACCCCCTCTTGCTGCAATGACTGGTAGAGGTAGAGCGAACCCTGGAAATGCGCCGCATCCGTCACGATATGCGCCCCTTTTTCAGGAAGGCCCAGTCCGGCAAGGACAAGATTTTCGCCAATCATCGTACTGCCGACCCAGGCCAGTTCGCCTGCCTCGCAATTGATGAGGCGGGCAAACAGCGCCTTGGCATCGTTGCGTTCATCGGCGATGGCGTCACCGACCGCCGTGCCGCTGCGCAGGCGTTCGGCCAGATAGCGCTTGACGGCATCTGCCGACGCAGTGCTCATCGGATGGATCGCGGCGGAGTTCAGGTAGACGCCGTCGATCTGGAATCGCTCACGGTGCGGCAAATCATGCATCAATTGACCTTGCTGGGACATGTGGTCTCACTAGGGATGGGATCGATCCGCACTGCCCGCCCGGTCATGATGGTCGACCGTCAGGCACGGTCGGCGAGACCGAAACGGACTGTCCGGGTAATATACATCGCTCGTCTACAAAATGCCAGAGTTTAAACACTACGTTGAAATCACGCCACGAGCCGCCCTCTGCGCAGCCGCATTTATCGATTTCAAATTCTAAACAAATCGTTTAGAGTTGGAACACATTGTGCAAATCATCTTACATTGAAATGGAGACAGATCGGATGACGTCAGCCGAACAGAGGATCAAAGAATTGGGCCTGGCGCTGCCCACCGCACTGGCGGCAGCCGCGAACTATGCACCGTTCGTCCGGACCGGCCGACTCGTCTATGTGTCGGGACAAGGACCTATCCGCGATGGCAAGGTCCTGGTGACAGGAACAGTCGGCGCCGACGTGAGCGAAGACGAGGCTTACGAGGGCGCCCGTCTTGCCGTCATCAATTCGCTTGGCGTCCTGCGCGATTGCCTCGGCACGCTCGATGCGGTCAGCCGCATCATCAAGCTGACAGTCTGGGTCAAGAGCGCCCCGGGATTCCAGCGCCAGCATCTGGTTGCCAACGGCGCTTCCGACCTCCTGGTCGAGATCTTTGGAGACCGGGCAATGCATGCGCGCAGCGCAGTATCCACGAACGAGCTGCCGCTCGGTATCGCGGTCGAACTGGAGATGATTGCCGAGACCTTCGATGAGATGCCGCCGCTTGCGTACCCCTCGCAGTAGCAACGCGTTTTTTGAGCTCCGCCGCTGCTGAATCGGGATGGGGTTGGCCCGCGCTTTATCGCCGGCCGCGCGACACGCCCCGATGCACCCTTCCCAGAAGCTCGATCAGACCAGGATTGCGTCACCGGCGGCGTGTGCGCTTCAGTTCATTGAGCGGCGAGCATTGCAAGCCGATATCGACGTGGTAGTGTTCGTCGTGCCTGATCCAGACTTTTTTCCACACCCAGCGAAGGTGGTGCAGGGTGCGTCCGCGCTCGGTGGCCAGAACCCTGCGCGCCAGGGGCGGATCCAGGATCACGCGCGCGATTTCCAATCCGTGCCGACGTGCTGCTTCGCGGAGGTGGTGCAGATGCTCGGCGATGGCTATCGCGTCGATGTCGAGATCGCCCAGTCTCCCCTGCGCGTCGAGCTCGACGTCATAGCCGAATTTGTTCAGCGGAGTCCTTGGCAGCATTACGCTGCGTCCGTCCGCGCCGCGGAGCGGCACCATGAAGTCGATCGATCCGCCATTCTGATGCGTCCTGTGCGGTGGGAATGGGCCGCCCTCCTGTAGACCGGTTTCACCATAGACGAAGCGTACCCCGGGAGCAGCTTGCACAAGCGCGGCATAGGTCTCGAGCATGATCGCGCCAACTGTCGGGTGCACGAAGGTGCGTCCCAGCGATACCCCTAGTGCCGTGTAGGCTTCAAAATTGGGGCCTGCTACTGGCAACGCCGTAGCCCCGACTACGGCGCCATGTGCCGGCGTGCCGTAGCAGCCAGCCATTGGCGGCGCGGTAGCCGCAGCGGTCGGAGTGGCGGCAAGCGCGACGAGAAGTGGTAAGGTTACAAGCATCTGGTGTCCAGGCTGGGGGGAAAACGGCAGTGGCGCGCCAGCGTGCTGTCAGGATCCCTTCGTTCTTATCGCTCACTTTCCTGGCAAGCATGCATGGCCAGCCATAGGGTACCTGCTCCGCCCTGTTTTCGCATTGCGCGAACACATGCAACGCTGGCTATCGGGGCATTGAATTGGTGACCATCCGCCAGCATAAGGCCGAATGGAGGCTGGCATACCAAACTGATCAATCAGTCCCTGTTAATCAACAGCGCAACTGGCTGCCACGGTCAGCGCGATGAATCATTCCCCTGCGCGATACGCCCTCCACCTCTACCGGCCAGCGCCAGGGTTCAATATTCCGCATACAGCATCCACCCGCTGCGCAAGTGGTCCGTCGAGCACCATAAACGGCACGCCCCGCGCTTCCAGCACGCTGCAATACCATCGATGCTGGCGCTGACGGAATCCGGCGTCGCGCCGGGTCCCATCCTGTACGAACGGGAAATCGGGCGCACACACGAAGCTGTATGCATACGGCTGATCCGCCAGGCGCCGCACAACGGGATCGACTCGCCCGAATCCGTCCAGGCTGTAGAACACGGTGGTGAGCGCGCTGCCGTCACAGACGAGCCATTGCCTGGCTTGCCTGGCAAGGACATCCTCGCGCGTTGCCTGTCCTTCCGCGATCAGGCGCATGTCCGCGTAGCCCAAAGCACCGCCGCGCTCCTCCCAGTGTTCACGCCCTACTTCCGGCACCCATTGGGTGTCCAGGCGCTCCGCAAGCGCCCTTGCGAGCGTCGTCTTGCCACTCGACTCACCGCCGAGCAGGCAGATGCGCTCAACGAAGCTGGCGTACACCGCCGGATGCATGAACTGGCGATGCAGATGCGGATTGTCACGGATGCGGGTCCCCGAGATCGGCACCGCGGCGCGCGCAAGATCAACCTGGACATGCCGCACCGGCGCGCTGCCGGGAAAGCGTTCACTGAAATATTCCGACAGCGCCAATGCAAAGCCATCCCCATAATCCTCGCTCGTGAAGACGGCATCCACGCTCGTCTCGCAGATCGCCTCGCACAGCCATGCCGTGAATTCACGGTGCACGGCTGCGTCCTCGTCGTTGTGCGGGAGAGTGCGCGGGCGCAGGCCACGGCTGGCGCACAGCTCGCCGAGCGATGCATCGTCGATGACCAGCGAGCGTACGCCGGGAAACAGCTCGCGCAGCCATGCCTCCCGCCTGGCCGACCCCAGCCCCGTGAACTCGGGTTTGGTATAGCTGATCACCAGCACCTCTTCGCAGGCGTCGATGGCGGTCTGGATGAGGTGCATGTGGCCGAGGTGCAGCGGGCAGAACTTCCCGACCACCAGGGCGCGCCGGTGACGCGTGCGCGACGCGGACACGCCGACATTCCGGTCCATGTTCATGAATGGGCTCCTTCCAGGTCCGACGTGTACTGCAGGGTTTTGCCGTCCGCTTGCAAGACCTCCACCGTTACTTCCCGTTCCCCGAACAGCGGCGCCAGCGCCGCCCGCGCCGCGTCCGCATATGCCATCGCGTCCGGAGCAAGGCGCAGCACCACGCTGGCGTCGGCGCCCTGGTGCACGTGGAAGTGCGAGATCGGGAACGGCAGCAGCGCATGGGTCACGTCGATGTTGTTGATCCACGCGCCGCGCGCAAGGTAGCGCACCGGCCGCCGGCCCGACAGGCCGACCAGCACCGGTCCCTGGTCGCTGAACCGCAGTGCGGCGACATCGCCGGTGCGGTAGCGCAGCAGCGGCAGGCAGAAATTGAAACCTCCGGTCACGGTAATCTCGCCTGGCTCTCCGGCCGGGACCGGACGGCCGTCGCAGTCCAGGAGCTCAACATATAGCCTCGGCTGCAGCAGCAGGTGACCACCCAGGGCCGCGTCGAACACCCCGACCGGGCCGACCTCGTTGAGCGAGTAGATATCCAGCACAGGACAGCCGAAGCGCAGCTCGAGCTTCTCGCGCAGGCCAGGAAGCAGGGTCATGGACACCGAGATCAATGCCCGTGGAGCCCTGGTCAACGGCAGCGTCAGGTACTGCGCAAACGAGATCGGATCGCCGGCCACGATCTCTGGCGCCAGCGCATCGAGATAGCGCGCCCGGTCGTCCGGATGCCTCCAGTCGTTCGGATGCAGGTTCAACTTGGCCAGTCCCGATTCGCCCATGGTCGGCGAGACCGACACATAGGTAAAGCACTGCCTCTGGTAACCCAGCAGGACCACACCTACCTGCCCGCTCCCATGGCGCGGTTCGACGCCGACGCGGCGTAGGGCGCGCTTGTGATAAGCCGCATAGCGCGCCGCCACGAGCGGATGGGATGGCAATATCAAGGGATGGCCAGTGGTGCCGGTGGTACGGAAGTTGATCATCCGATCCAGTGGCACCGCGTCCGGCACGAACTGCGCAATGTCCGCCGCCAGATCGGCACGAGAGACCGGCGCCACGTCCTCCAGGGCACGCGGCGGCGAACCGAGCGTACGGTAATGCGGCACCTGCGCGAACACGTCCCGGGCAAAGGGCCGGACCCAATCCGGGACCACGCCCGGCAGCCATCCCACCGAGGCGTCGGCGATCTCGCGCTCATGGGCGCGCTGAGCCTCCACCTCATGCGCCAGCAGGCGATTGCCGCTCTGGTTACGGTAGATGGGTGCGCAGGGATGGCCGAGCATGAAGTCCAGCATCCGCTGGCCGGCCGCACCGAGTGTGGGAAAGCGTTCGCGGTGCAGCGGATCGTCATCGAGCGCCTCCTGGATCATTCGCGTGTCCACTTGTCGGCCGATTCCTCCGCGGCCTTCCGGGCCAGCGCTTTCCGGATCTGGCGCGCGCGCTGTTCCGCTGCCCGGCTGGCTTCCAGGAGCCGCCGCCTCTCGCTCGCGCTGATCGCCGCCAAGCGGTCCGTGGCCTGGGCGACCGTCTCTCCGGTTGGCCGGTAGCCGAACCTGGCGAGCATCGACCGCACCAGTTCCTCGCGCCGTTCGGCGTCGCTTGTAAAACGGTGCGCGGGCGTCGCAGCTGCCATTTCCGCGGCCACCTCGGCCAGGGTCTGGACCAGTGCCGCCGCATCGAGGCGCTGCGCCAGGAACCACGGATCGGCCAGCAGCCACGTGCCGATCATGGCAACCGCGAGACGGTTCCGGTCGCCACGCGCGCTGTCGCCCTCGAAACGGTGGAGCCCGTCGAGCATTGCGCGCCCTCCGTGCATGGCGGCCAGGTCGTTGACGAGGGCCGCCACGGCTACCCGGCCGGCGCCGGCGACACGTGGCTCGTCCAAGAAATCCTGCGGCGTGTCGGCCAGCCGGCGGATCAGCGCTTCCAGGCTCGGTCCAGGGAGATTCATGGTCGCTTTCCGGGTTCGACAACAGGCGGCCGCCGTGCGGCGCCGTAATGACGCCGGCTGAAAGCACGCGCGAAGTCGACCAGCTGCGCCATGTCGGCCACCGCATGGATCTCCCAGCCCTGCTCATCGCCGGCGCGCAGCAGGTCGCGCACATAATGACAACCGGGGTGCGGATCCCAAGCCCAGTGCGGATCGAGGTTCAGCGCCATCGTCCCTCCTGCCGCGCCATTGCGCAGGGCACGGGCCGCGACGTCCCAGCCGCTGTTGCCTTGCTCGTCCTGCTCGAACATCGTGGTGATGCCGTCGTCGGAAATCATCAGGATGCGCACCGGCCGCCCCAACGCTTGCTTCTCGCCATACGTGTCGCGTAGCCGGTCGATGGGAAAGCAGGTTGCGCCGCCGAAGAATCCCGTCATGACACGCAGGACCTCGTCGCCGTACCTGACGAAGCCGTTCGTGCCCTGCACCTGGTTCTTGCCACTCCACAGCGTCGCCTGCACCGCCGCGCCCGCGCGCAGGGCGGACAGTGCGATGATGGCGCCGGCCAGTGCCAGGTAGGAAACCTTCTGCTGCGGGTTGGGCATTGATCCCGAGCTGTCCACATAGATGTCGAGATCGACCGGCACCTGTTCGCGCTCGCTGCCCGCATCGCGTTCGAGATGGCGACGTACGGTGGTCAACCCCGGAATCGGGATCGGGCTGAGGGCAATGCTGTGCAACCAGTCGATGTCGTCGATGGACTCGCCGATCTCCCAGGGTTCGACTCCGGCCGGCTGCGGCTCGACCTCGCGCGCCACAGTCTTCGCAGGCAGCGCCACCAGATGCGGCAATGCGCGTTCGCGATAGTAGCGCACGGCGATCTCGTGGTCGTCGAGCGCAATGCCGGCCGCCTTCAGGATCTCGCCATACTCGAAAGGCTCTCGGGCCTGCCCAGTCGACTGCCTCGCAGGGTCTAGCCCGGGTTCCGGCACGACCACGTCTTCGCCGGTAACGCGCGGGTCGTGGACTGGATGTGGCGCTCCAACCAGCTCGTCGGGCTCGACATCGTGCACGGCACCTGGCGTGCATCCGGCGGCCGCGTCGCCCGTGTCGTGCAGCGGCCGCAGTGGATCGAGCGCCCCCGCATCGTCCACCAGATACGGGAGCACCAGCGCCGCGAAGCGACCTGCGCCAGCCATCGACTCCGTCGCGTAAGCCCGGATCAGGCGCGCGCCGAGCCACGCGTCGGTGTCGATCGCATCGGTGATCGCAGCGCCCGCCAAACTGCCCTTGTCGAGCTTCCATAGCTGTTCGTAGATGCGCATGTAGAGCGTCCACAGCGAGCTTGCCGGAGCCTGCCTGGCCCGCAGCTGCCGATGGCGCTCCAGGGCACGATAGATCTCGGCCATACGCAGGCCAGCCTGGCGCTGCAGGCGATCGTTGATGCACAGGTCGGTGTACAGATTGGCGATCATGGGCGCCTGCCGCTCCAGGCTCGGCAGGGCACGCCTGATGCGCGCCAGCATCCTCAGATGATCGGTCGCGTTGCCCGGCGCCAGGACATGGTGACCGATCTCATGGGCGAGGATCTCGACGGCGTAGTCCTGCAGTCCGTATGCGGCTACTGCTTGCAGGTCGATCACCACCCGCTGGTCGAGCAGGCGGATCATGGCGAAGCTGCCTTTCAGTCCTTCCTGCGCCGCTTCCAGCGAGCTGCGGCAGAGACGCGCATCGTGCAGGCGGGTGTAGCGGCTCCAGGCCGCCAGGGCCTGTGGCCACGCCGTGCGCCATTCATACAGCAGCGCATCGGGGACGGACGGCCGTCGCTGCGCCCTCATCTCTCACCCCGCGCCAACAGGCGGATCGTATGCGTGTACGGGGACGCAATCGCAATCGTGGCGGCGGTGGCGCACACTACGAGGCCGGGCTCTGGTACATCGAGCTCGATTCGCCGGGATCCAACGAGCAGCACGCCGTCACGTACCTTGTAGGCGCAGCGCGGCGCATCGACGCTGGCGAACGCGAATTCTTCTGCGTCCGCCGGCCGCAGTACGGCGCCGTAGGTATCGGCGACGAGCAGGCAGTGCCGATCGCCGGACTTCACGAGAAACGCTTCGCCGGCCGCGAGGATCTCGGGCGGCATGGCGAACGGCCCTCCGAATCCGCTGAAGCCGCCCACCCGGCGCTCGCGCATCGCGTGCGGGTCGCCGCCGCTCCACCATGGATCATGCTCGGCGTCCTGCCGGAAGGCCTGCCACCCGCTCCAGGCGAGGGCGCCGAACGCGCGCAGTGCCAGGCCTTCGGGCAAGGCCGCCGCGGCGGCCATCGCGCCGTCGCGGAAGTGGGCCGCGCCTGCACGCCAGGCCAGTACCTGTCCGGCGACCCGCAACTGCTCCACCGATTGCAGATGCGGCGCAAGCAAGGCCAGTTCATCGGTCCACTGGCCGACCCGTGCCCCGCCTATCCCCTCGAGATGAATGATAGCGTTGCTGAGCAGTCCCAGTACGGTTGCGGGCTGCGCCGCGATCAAGCCCGCCAGATGCGGGAACAGGCTGCGCCAGGCCTCACCCAGCGCCGGGCTGCGTGCGGATGGGCCTACCAGCGCGCGGCCTGCAAGTTCGAGGGCAACGTCGTAGCCCGCCGAGACGACGGCGGACAGGCGGGAACGGTCCAGCTGGTCGACGGCCACCACCACGGGGTCGACGCCTTCCTTCAGGAACCACAGAAACGTATCGGCACGGAACGCCGGGAATCTGCGCTCCGTTTCGCGGACACGGTCATTGAAGCTGCTCCGCCCTGCCGCCAGCACGTCGGCGAATGCTCGGGAAACCATGGCTATTGCGCGCGCAGCCAGGCGAGATAGTTGGTGTAGCGCTGATGCAGGTACTTCAGCTTGAGCAGGTCGTCATACAGGTGTCCGTACAGCTTGCGGCCGCGAACCAGTTGTCCAATCAGCTTTTCGATGCGTACCAGGCGCGCCCGCGTATCGCCCTCGCCGACGCCCTCCAGCCCGAGCGCGAATTGCTGCGCCAGCTCGCCGACGGCATCCGTGCGGTCGAGGTCCAGGCGCAAGTACTCGTCGTTTGCCAGGTCGAACAGCCGCCGCAGCCAGCTGACCCGATCGGTGCGGTAGGGAGCGTTCTCGGGCAATGCGAAGAACGGCGCGTCGGGATCGGGCTGCAGCTTGTCATGCAGCACGAAGGGCAGCACCTGGCGCAGGTCCTCGAGCTCGACCTGCGTATTGCCACGAAAGTAAGCCAGGGCCTTCGCGTAGAGCAGCAAGGTCATGAGATTGCGCACCGACAGGCCGTTGCGGGTCTGGCAGCCGAGGTCCTTGACACGGTCGCGCCCATTGTCGGCCGCCGCCAGCTCGTGCCAGGCGATGCCCGACAGGCGGGCCGTATCCTTCGTCATGTATTCGAGCTGTCCGCCGGCCATCTCGGCAAGTTCGAACTGGCTGGCGAAGAACTCGAGCCGACGCCGCAAGCCCTCGGGGACCTCGACGGCGCGGATCGTCTTGCCCATTTCGTCAACCTCGTCGGCAGTAAAGACCAGTTCGGGCGGCATCAGCTCTTCCGGCCGGACATCTTCCTCGATCCGTACCAGCAGCTCTTGCAAGAAGCGCGGGTTGAACGCCAGGGCCTGGACGATGACGTCGATCCGGTCGCGCAAGGCCTCGATCACCTGATAGGTACCACCACCCTGCTCGTCGTTGGCAGTCAGGAACCATGCCGATTCCGGGCACTCGAAGACTTGGTTCAGCACTTCGGCATAGTTATCGCCCATGACGGTCAGCAGCGCGCTCTGGGTGCGGGTCGGAATCCGATTGTATTCGTCGACAATCTTCACCCGCATCGACAGCCACGAGCGCCAGGCGATACGGATCTCGGCCATGTCCCTGGCATTGATCAGGTCCGCCGGCAGAGGATTACCCAGCAGGTCGGCGATCGTCATCTGCGGATGGCCATGCTGCATCGCGCGCCGCACCTCGCGTACGCTGGCGCCGGCGAGCACGCCCATCAGGATTGCGCTGGCCGTCTTGCCGCGCCCGGGTCCGCCAATGAACAGGCATTTGCGACGAGTCGCGAACGTCAGCAGCGGCAGCAGCACATAGCTCGAGTAGCTCTGCCCGGACGGCAGGCTCAATATCCGCTTGCTGTCGCCGACGTTGAAGCTCAGTGCCGGGCCGTCGTTGTACTCGATGTCGTAATGCGGACTGATGATTGCCTTGTTGACGATCCAGAAGTAGGCCTGGCGTAGCTTTTCGTCGAGTTGGGGCTTGTCCGGCTCGAGTTCGGCACCGGCGCCTACCGGTCCACGGTAGAGGTCTGCCACATCGAATTCGCGCTGCCTGACGGCAGCCCGTGGGTTTGTCGGCGCGAGGGACACTTTGCGGAAAAAGTCGAAAGCCATCATTGCGTCTGCCGTTGGGATGCACAAGATTTTAAGATGCTATCGAATTCCTTTCATAAGGGCAATGTAGAGCAGCTATCGTTCCAAGTACATCAATTCGGAGCACCCACGCCCACGCTTCGATAGTGGCTGGTCAGGCTCGACCGAACCGATTGTCAGTCTGGGCAGCTCCATGGCAACGTTTACCGGATCAACTTCGGTCGTGAAAAAGCTCGCCGAAGCGAGCTTTTTAAAAAATGCACAAATAATTCCTCAAGAAAATTTCACTGCCAATCAATTATGAACATGCCAGCCAATCCACGATTTGTTGTTATTTCTGGCGGCTAGAAAGATTCGATACCATATCGAGTACCGTGCACGACGAACGTTCTTGCCGTGCTATTCGCACCACCTAGTCGAAACTGGCGATGACCTGCTTCACCTGCCCATGCAACACCGGCAAATTTGCGTGGATCGTCTTCCATACGATCTCGTGGTCGACCTTGAAATAGCCATGTGCAAGAGCATTGCGCATCTGATAAGCGAAAGCCAAGGGCAATTCGGGACGCGCTGCCGCGAAATCGGGATAATGTTTCTGGATGTTGTTACTGGCTTCGCCGAGAATTTCCAGATTTCTAATGACCGCATCCTGTATTAGTTCGTTTTGCAGGAAAGCGATTTCGTCCATGCCCCCGGTATAGCGGTCGATTCTCTCGATTGCCTCCAGAATGTGCGTTAGATAATCGACCAAGCGCTGCCGATCCTTGCTCATACTGGCACAGCTTGTGCAAGCACGGTTGCCCGGAATGTCTCTGGCAGAGCCTTCGGCGTCAGTACGTCGACTGGTACTCCAAGCAATTCCAGGAGTTTGTGTCGGATCGCCCCGATGTCGAACAGTGTGGTTTCAGGCGTCGGGTCGACGAGCAGATCCAGGTCACTCTCGTCGGTATCGCAGCCCTGAACCACAGAGCCGAATACGCGAGGATTGCAGGCACGATGTTGCGCCACAATCGTGCGAATAGATTCCCGGTGTGCGTGTAAGGCGATAGATGGTTTCATGGCAACGGTCCGCGTAGTTCGGAGATGTTGGAAAGATTGTACCATCGTGAGTACATCGCCCAAGGTTGCGTAGGCCGCCATCCCCAAACCGCACGCGGGAACGAATACACACTCACGACGCCCCTGCCTGCTGGCTTTGCTGTCCAGCAGCGGCAAGCGCGCTTTCAAGTCGCACGCGACCAGCGGTCCTGACATGAGTCATTCCCAGCCGCCTCGCCATTGCAACCACGGCCCCCTCTCTAGGCGCGCCTTCAGCGACGACCAAGAAGGCTACGGACACCAGCTCGGCCATGCAAATCTCGTCCAGAGTTCTCCCGCCCTCAGTATCGCCGCGGAACGCAACGGCGGTCCCAGGCCCTCGACCCTCCGCCCAGAAAAACATCCCGACGTCTTCCTCGGTGTGCATCAGGCACGAGAATGCGATTGACGAAACGCGCTCCTGGATGCGGGCCCCGGTTCGCTGCCAGCCATGCAGGCGTGCAATCCTGCGCGCCAACACAGTATCCCTGACCGGTCCTTCGATCCCGACGATTTCTCGCACCAGGTCTCGAAGCCGATCATCATATGCCGCGGCAAAGAAGGCGTCGGCATTCAAGTCAGGGGCGCCAGCCGGATGTTCAAACTCCAGCTCTCTGACTGCAGGCGCTTCACGATCGGCATCAACCTGTGCAGCGGTTACGACTGGTGCCGCCATATCTGCTGTTACCTGGTGGTCGGTCAGCATGCTGTCCTCGGCCCTGGCCTTGGCAATCGCTTCCCTGGCCTGCGCCGCCGCTGCTTCACGCTCGCTTTCCTGACTTCGCCGCTGACGGCTTGCGTCCAGCAGGCGCTCGAGAGCCGCGTGCACCTTCTCGAGCGTCCCTGCCCGGTCGACCCACCAGTCGGTCGACCAGATCCGAACGATTTCCCAACCCAAGCCACGTAGTACCTGCTCGCGCAGCATGTCACGATCGCGCGCGGTCGCTGAACGGTGGTAGGTTGCACCGTCGCACTCGACACCGCACAGATAGGTACCGGGAGCATCGGGATGAACGACACCCAGGTCCACGCGGAATGACGATGCGCCGATCTGCGTCTGCACCTGCCACCCCTTCGATGCCAGCGCAGCCGCCACCGCCTCTTCGAACGGACTCTCGAACCCGCCCAGGCTGCCCTTGGTCGCCTCCGCCAATGCACGAGGGCCGCGCTCAGCGAACTCCAGGAAATGCTTCAGGTCCCTGACCCCTACCGCTTGCGTGCGCGACAGGTCGAACTGTTCAGCTTTGAGACTCGAAAAAATGCGCAGTTCTTGCCGTGCGCGGGTGATCGCCACATTCAGACGGCGCTCGCCGCCATCCCGGTTCATCGGCCCGAAGTTCATCGATACCGCACCTGCAAGATCAGGCCCATACGTGATGGAGAAGTAGATGATGTCGCGCTCGTCTCCCTGGACCGATTCCAGATTCTTCACGAACAGCGGCTCCAGTTCCACTTCCGAGAAATGCGATTCCAGCGAGGGATCCTTCCTGCGCTCTTCGTCAAGCAGGTCTTCGATGAGATTCATCTGCTCGGTGTTGAAGGTCACCACACCTATTGTCCGTCTCGATTCCGTGAAGCCCGGCGATTTCAGGCGAGCGACGATGTCCGCCACCAGCGCCTTCGCCTCTGTCTTGTTGATGCGCGCGCCACCCTTTTCATAGACGCCGGCGACGTGATGGAAGCTGACGGCGCGGTCCTCGGTGACCGGGGATGGGAAGGTAACCAGGCCACCGCCGTAGTAGCGGTGATTAGAGAATGCGATCAGCGATTCGTTGCGGCTGCGATAATGCCAGGCCAGATTCATCGTGGGCAAGTTTGCCCCCATGCACTCGTCGAGAATACTTTCCAGGTCGGTCTCGACATCCTCGTCGTCCGACGACGATTCGGCGCGATCGAAGAACGCGGTCGGCGGCAGTTGCTTCGGGTCGCCTACCATGACGACCTGGCGGCCGCGTGCCATGGCGCCAATCGCGTCCCACACCGGGATCTGCGACGCCTCATCGAACACCACGACGTCGAACGTGCTGGCATCTGCTGCCAGATACTGAGCGATCGACAGCGGGCTCATCAGCAAGCACGGCGTCAGTTTCGCCAGGGCGGTTGGAATGCTCTGCATGAGTTCGCGGAGCGGCATGTGCTGCTTCTTCTTGCCAATCTCATGCCTCAGCACACCCCACTCGGACGCGCGGGTCACGCTATCGGCCTTCGGCATGCCTGCGCACAGCGACGCCCGCACCCATGCCCGGGTTACGTCGATGAATTGCTTGTCGAGCGCGCGGAAGTCACCGATTCGCTTCTCGTGTTCGGCAGATACAAAACCGCGGATGACGGGTTCGTTATCGACCGCACGGTTGAGCCACCAGCGGCTGTAATTGGTCTCGAATGCGCGTAGCACTTCGTTTGGCCCGATCACGCCGCCTTCCATCGCGCGAACGAGCGAGCCCAGCGCAAGCGCCAGTGCTTCGTCGCGCACTTTCCGCCATGCGCACCAGGCCTTGATACGCGGCTCTGCAGCCGCGATATGGCCGCAACAGGCAATCAGATCATCGAGCGCCATGGCATTGAATTGCAGCGCCACCCCTTCGTCAAAAGCGCCGATCGTTGCCAAAGACGAGATCGCCTCCTGCAATGCCTCGAGCGTGTTCCGGTACTGCTTGGCCACGTCGACAAAAGGCCCGGAGGGATCGAGCAAGGCGTTGCCTTCGTCCACCATCTGCTCGAATGCCTGTCGCAATGCGGCTGCATCATCCGGCGACTCGGCGAGGTTGGCGATTGCGGCAGAGACAACGGCATGGAAAGACGCCACGCGCTCGATCGCCTCGGCGCTGGTCTGCAGCCCGGCCCATATGCCGCCAGTCAGCTCGCGCAGCTCATCGAACCCACGCAGTTTCTCTTCAACGGCGTCGCGCTTGCGTAATCGCTCGTAATCGCCTGCCAATGCCGCTCCACAATCGGATGCTGCGACCTCGTCATGTTCACCCTGCAGCGTGCCCGCTGCCTGGACGGCCCGGAGAGCGGTTGCGAAGCGCAGCGCGGCTGCCAGCAAATTCGGCTGGGTAGCATCGCCGGCCCATAGTCCCTGCGTTTCGGCCGTCAGCGTCTGCATGCCGGCAATCTCGGCGTCGAGGCTGCGCAACGTGCGCAATCGATTCAGATCGTCGGCAAGCGCGGTGCCACATCTGCCATTTTCCACAGCCTCGAATTCCTGGTCCGCCCATTCGGCGCGCTGACGTGCCCGGGTCAAGGATTCCTGGAACCTTAGCGCGGTTCGAACGAACTCCTGCCGGGTCTTCAAGCCTGTCCAGATTCCTTCGACCATGGGACCGATCTCTACGCCAGCAAGCTCGGATTTCAGGTCGCGAATGCGTACCAGGAGCGGAAGGTCCCCGGCGATGTCGGCGTCGCCGTCTCCCGTCACGCAGTCCTGCACGGTCTTGGTGATCGCGCGTTTGCGCAGCCAAGACATCGGCCAAGCGCTGCGCTCAGCCTCCGCCCAGCCCCGCTGCAACTGATGGACGTTCACCTGCTCGACCTGCTCGCCGTACCGGACCGACAAGCTGTCTTCGCTGGCCGCCAGCTCCTCCAGCAGCCGCAGGCCCTTCTCGAGCTCGGACACGACGTCGGACGACCAAGGTTTCCCAAGCTGCGCATGCAGACCTTCACGCTCGGCCAGCAATGTGAGCGCTTTCTTGCAGCGGGCGACGACAGCCTCAGGCCAGGCGACGCTGATCTGCGTAGTCAACTCACGATGCTGGTGCACATACTGCATTCCTTCACCCATCCGATCCAGCAGGGTTCGAACATCGGGACGGAACACGAAGCCCCACTGATGTCCGAATGCGTCGGGAAGGCAGCTCGACAGTTCGGCGATCGCGGCTCGGGCGCGCCGGTGCGTTGGAAGACCCAGCAAGCCGGTAACGTCCTGCAGTGCCGAAACCGCGCGCTGGGTATTCTGCGCTGCCGGGACGACCGTGCGCGCCGCGGTAATGAAGCTCTGCTGCCAGGTCGGCGTCCAATCGGCGCGCCCGACGGCCGTCAGTGGGCCTTCGACCAGATCGCCAGCACCGACCGCTTCGGCATTCACTTCGAGCCGCTCGGCCAGATCACGCAGGTGGTCGAGCTGTCCAGGGTCATGCGCATTCGCGTCAGCCCAGTACAATTCGACGGCAGGCACGTCGATGCCATCGACGACCTTGCCGATCGCAATGTAGATGGACAGGCCATTCCGGTGCCGGTGGTGCAGCAGCTCGACGTAATGATTAAGCTCATCACGATACCGCTTCAACTTGACGGCCTGGGCGCGCCATTTCTCGGGATCGACATCGCCTTGCGCGTCCCACGCCTTTTGCAACTGTGCGATTACATCGAGCTTGCGCGCCTTGCTCGAATGCAGCTCCAGGCAGAACTCTCCCAAGCCCACCTCGCGCAAGCGCCGGTAGACGACGTCCAGCGCCGCAATCTTCTCGGATACGAACAGGACACGCTTGCCCTCGGCGAGGCATTGGGCGACCAGGTTGGCAATGGTCTGGCTCTTGCCGGTGCCAGGCGGTCCGATCAGGACAAAGTCCTTTCCCCGTGCGCCCGCCATGACGGCGGACAGCTGCGACGAATCGGCCGGCAATGGGCAGAAGGTCGACTCGGGCGCAAACTCTGCATCAAGCTGTTTCGGCAACGGGAACGCGATCCTGGATGGATACGGCTCGCGCGGGGTGTCGATCAGGTGGCGCACGACCGCGTTTTGCCGCAGTTGGTCGGTTCGCTGGGTCAGATCGACCCACATCAGGTATTTGCCGAAGGAGAAGGATGCCAGCACGACTTCGTCCGACACCTCCCATCCCTTGACGTCGCGGACCGCATGCGACACGGTCTTCCAGATGCGCGCGATGTCGAGGCCGGCGTCGTCCTGCGGAAGATCGCCGTCGACGACACCCAGGTTCAGACTGAAATCCTGGCGCAGCATCTCGACCAGGGTAGGATTGAAGCGTGGTTCGTCCTCATGAAGGGATACCGTGAAGCCAGAGCGAGCGCTCTTGCGGTGCAGAGAAACCGGAATCAGGACCAGTGGCGCCTTGTACTTCTGCCCGCCCTTGTCGTCGCGCGTCCAGTTCAGGAAGCCGAGCGCCAGAAACAGTGTGTTGGCGCCCCCTTCCTGCATCGTCGTGCGGGCATTGCGATACATGTCGACGAGGCGGGTTTCGAGCTCCGTATCCTGCATGCCGATGAACACTTCGCGCCGCCTGAGCGCGTCCAGCGCATGTTCGCGACGCACGTCCTCTCGGGAGCGCTGCTGGTGCACCGCCTGGTCGCGCGGGTCGCGCCCATCCATGAGGTCGGGTCGCGGCAGCAGGCGGATTGTCGCCCCGCCGGACAACACGTCTTCCAATGCCCCCGGGTCCGGGGCATCGATCCGGACCGCCTTCTTGCCTGCCTTGAAATTGAGTAGGTTATTGCGCAGCGACAGGTCGAGGAGTTTGCGCTGCCAGCGCGCCAGCCTGTCCTTCGGATCGAGCAAGGGCTCTTCGGCGACGGCCGCTTCGTCAGGAAACTCGGGGGCGCCGTCATCGAAGGTCGCCGCGGTCGCCTGGACCGCGTCGTTGTCGGGTGTGGCGACGACCTGACTGTCGCCACTGGCAAGCGGTTTGATTCGCTGCATGCGCGCGCGCCGGATATCGACGACGAGCTCGAACGCTTCCTCGTGCTCTTCTGCGATTGCACGTGCGGCGAACTCGGTAGCATATGTAAAGCTCGGCGCTGGACGATGGGTGATCAACGTGCTCTCGAATAACACCAGTTCCTTGAGTCGCACGCGCTTGCGGATGGCGGTAACGTCATCCACCACCACGGTCGAAAACTCTTCGTTGCGCAGCCAGACTCCCGGGAATGCATGCCCTTTCGTGAACACGACCATCGGGTTCAGACCTGCCTGCTCGAGTGCCGAGCAAAACAGCAGCGTGAGGTCCAGGCAGGTGCCGATACCTGCATCGAGTACCTGCGAAGCGCTGCGCACCTTTTGTCCACGGTTCTCGAAGCTCGCAGGCGGCAATGCGTAATCGAGGCCGACTCCCGCTACCGCGGTCCATAACGCAGAAGCAAGCTCCCAGGCCCGCTTCGCACCGCCTTGATAACCATCCAGCGCGGAGCTCTTGCCGGCTTCGCGCAACACCTGAGCGGTGCGTTTCAGGAGCCGGTCGACGGCCAGTTCGTTCGGCTGCACAAAAGCGGCCACCAGATCCGGCAGATGCGCCAACCCA
The DNA here is from genome assembly GCF_030770395.1 of Telluria beijingensis. Lineage (GTDB taxonomy): Bacteria > Pseudomonadota > Gammaproteobacteria > Burkholderiales > Burkholderiaceae_D > Telluria > Telluria beijingensis. The sequence goes on from NZ_CP132480.1 coordinate 4,637,307, forward strand.
CCCCACTGGTTGCGCGGCAGCAGTTCGATCTTGCGCTCTTCGGTTGCCAGGACTCGCTCTTTGTCCGTCCCTGCATATTCCAGCAGTATTACCGTAATGGTCGAGGTCTCGGCTTCGGTCAACCTGGCGAGCAGGATGCCGTCCAGAGTAACGTCACAATCCTTGATGTGATACCGCGATCTTGCGTCGCATGCGTCGATGGACCACGCTTTCGGCTTCAAGAACGGCGGGAAGGACTCAAGACGCACCTGCAATTGTGAGAGTTCTCGGTCACTCTGGTTGGCGATCGCCAATTCGCGCAAAAGCGGTACTGCGTTCTGGAAATCGGCGAGATTGAGCTTACTGGCGTGCGAGATATCAATCTCGTAATTCACCCGCGCCACGGCGGTATTTACCGCCGAGTCCAAAGCCTGTTCCACGCTCATCCCCAATCCAAATCACAAACTATCTCATCCTGCTCTACGTGGTACTACACGAAGATATCAGTCCCACCTACAACGGTAACATAATGAGATTTACTAATTACTCGCCAAATCTCTCTTAAATGTTAACGACCTATCCAGGCAGTTTTTGCCATGGTGACTTCGAGCCGAATGACAGGGCTGCTGATTTCCTAGCTGAGAATGTTAAATCTCGTGCAAAGAAACCAAGCTCTAATCATCCCACATGTATTCATTCAACAACAAAGTTTCAAATATAAAAACTATCTTCCGCTTCTACACAACAGTCCTCGCGAGTGCTCTTGGTAGGATTGGCGACCCCTGAAAGCCAGGAAGCAGCCGTTGGTCGGTGCTGCTTCCAAGCCCAAGAAACATCGCCATTGAAGTAAAAGAACTATCCAAACAAAAAGCCGTTGATCTTTCATTTAGAAAAATCAACGGCTTACAGTTCATCAAAAAATCAAGAACTCAATAAACCCTCACTCCCACTCGATCGTCGCCGGCGGTTTCCCCGAAATATCGTACACCACGCGATTCAACCCACGCACCTCGTTGATAATCCGGTTCGACACCTTGCCCAACAATGAATGCGGCAAATGCGCCCACTGCGCCGTCATGAAGTCCAGCGTCTGCACCGCACGCAGCGCAACCACATATTCGTAAGTACGGCCGTCACCCATGACACCCACCGACTTCACCGGCAAGAACACCGCAAACGCCTGGCTGGTCGCCTCATACCAATTCACCGGCGCTTTACCCGCATCGATCCCTGGCACCTGCGGCACCTCGAACGGCGTATTGCGCAGCTCTTCGATGAAGATCGCATCCGCCTCGCGCAGCAGATCCGCATACTCCTTCTTCACCTCACCCAGGATCCGCACGCCCAGCCCCGGACCCGGGAATGGATGACGATAAACCATATCGTGCGGCAGACCCAACGCCACACCGAGTTTACGCACCTCATCCTTGAACAACTCTCGCAGCGGCTCGAGCAATTTGAGATTCAGGGTCTCCGGCAAGCCACCCACATTGTGATGGCTCTTGATCGTCTGCCCCTTCTTACCTTTGCCGGCCGACTCGATTACATCCGGATAAATCGTGCCCTGCGCCAGCCACTTCGCATTGCTCAGCTTGCCGGCTTCGACCTGGAACACCTCGACGAACTCACGGCCGATGATTTTGCGCTTCTGCTCCGGATCGGTCACGCCGGCCAGATGCCCCATGAACTGCGCCTCGGCATCGATGCGGATAACTTTCACACCCAGGTTCTTGGAGAACATGTCCATGACCATCTTGCCTTCGTCCTTGCGCAGCAGGCCGTGGTCGACGAACACGCAGGTCAGCTGGTCGCCGATCGCGCGGTGGATCAGCGCCGCCGCCACGCTCGAGTCGACGCCGCCCGACAGGCCGAGGATGACCTCGTCCGTGCCAACCTGTTCGCGAATCTTGGCAACCGCTTCGCCGATGTAATCCGGCATATTCCAGTCCGACTTGCAGCCGCAAATCTCGTGCACGAAACGGCCGATAATCGCCTCGCCCTGGGTGGTATGGGTCACTTCCGGGTGGAATTGCAGCGCATAGAAACGGCGCTCTTCGTCGGCCATCGCGGCGATCGGGCAGCTGTCGGTCGAGCCCATCAGCTTGAAGCCCGCCGGCATGTCCAGCACCTTGTCGCCATGGCTCATCCAGACCTTCAGCATGCCGTGGCCTTCATCGGTCACGAAGTCGTTGATGCCGTTCAGCAGCGCGGTATGGTTACGGGCGCGCACTTCGGCGTAGCCGAATTCGCGCTTCAGGCCGTTCTCGACCTTGCCGCCCAGCTGGGCGGCCATGGTCTGCATGCCGTAGCAGATGCCCAGCACCGGTACGCCGGCTTCGAACACCGCCTGCGGCGCGCGCGGCGAATCGCCTTCGAGCGTCGAGTTGTGGCTGCCCGACAGGATGATGCCCGAGGCGCCGTATTCGCGCACGAACTCGTCGCTGACATCGTAGGGGAAGACTTCGGAGAACACGCCGGCGTCGCGCACGCGGCGCGCGATCAGCTGGGTAACCTGGGAGCCGAAATCGAGGATGAGGATTTTGGAATGCATGGGGACAGTAAGTGGTATGCGTGGGGTGGACGGCTTGCCGTCCACCCCACAAATTCTGGGCCAACAAGATGCTGGCGTCACGCGTCGGCGGCAAAGCCGCCAACCCTACAAAAACGGCGCTCACCGGCGCCGTCGCTGAAGCTTATTCCGAACGGTAGTTCGGCGCTTCCTTGGTGATCTGCACATCGTGCACATGCGACTCGCGCATGCCGGCCGAGGTGATCTCGACGAACTCCGCCTTCTCGCGCAGGTCGTCGATGGTGGCGCAGCCGCAGTAGCCCATCGACTGGCGCACGCCGCCGATCAGCTGGAAGATGATCGCCAGCACGCTGCCCTTGTAGGCGACGCGGCCTTCGATACCTTCCGGGACAAATTTGTCGGCCTTGGCCGAGGCTTCCTGGAAGTAGCGGTCGGCCGAACCGTCGGCCATCGCGCCCAGGCTGCCCATGCCGCGGTAGGATTTGTAGCTGCGGCCCTGATACAGGATCACTTCGCCCGGCGCTTCCTCGGTGCCGGCGAACATCGAACCCATCATGACCGTGTGCGCGCCGGCTGCCAGCGCCTTCGAGATATCGCCCGAGAAGCGGATGCCGCCGTCGGCGATGCACGGCACGCCGGTGCCTTCCAACGCTTTAGCCACATTGGAGATCGCAGTAATCTGCGGCACGCCGACGCCGGCGACGATGCGGGTGGTGCAGATCGAGCCGGGGCCGATGCCGACCTTGACTGCGTCAGCGCCCGCCTCCACCAGCGCCAGCGCGGCCGATGCGGTGGCGATATTGCCGCCGATGACGTCCACGTGCGGGAAGCGCTCCTTGATCCATTTCACGCGGTCCAGGATGCCCTGCGAGTGGCCGTGGGCGGTGTCGACCACCAGCACGTCCACGCCGGCCGCCACCAGCAGTTCGATGCGCTCCTCGTCGCGCGGGCCGACGCCGGTCGCGGCGCCCACCAGCAGCTTGCCCTGCGAGTCTTTCGACGCCAGCGGGTGCTCGTGCGACTTCTGGATGTCTTTCACGGTGATCAGGCCGCGCAACTCGAAGTCGTCGTTGACCACCAGCACGCGCTCCAGGCGGTGCTTGTTCATCAGGCGCTTTGCTTCCGCCGTGTCCGCGTCCTCCTTCACGGTCACCAGCTTGTCGCGCGGCGTCATCTTGGCGCGCGCTTCCGCGTCCAGGTCTTCCTCGAAGCGCAGGTCGCGGTTGGTGATGATGCCCACCACCTGGCTGCCCTCGACCACCGGGAAGCCACTGATGCCGTGCTGCTGCGAAAGCGCCAGAACTTCACGGATCTTCATGGTCGGCGGGATCGTGATCGGGTCGCGCAGCACGCCGGCCTCGAAACGCTTCACCCGCGCCACCTCGCGCGCCTGGTCGGCCGGGCGCAGGTTCTTGTGGATGATGCCGATGCCGCCCTCTTGCGCCATTGCGATCGCCAGGCGCGATTCGGTCACGGTGTCCATCGCCGCCGACAGCAGCGGAATGTTCAATGTGATATTGCGCGTGAGCTTCGTGCGCAGCGAAGTTGCAGCCGGAAGAATGTTGGAGTAAGCGGGGACGAGCAGCACGTCATCGAAGGTGAGTGCTTTTTGGAGGAGACGCATAGTATTTCCTATAGGCGCAAAAGCAAATTATACAGAAACTCTCAATTTCCGTCGCCGGGGAGGCCAAAATTTCTTCCGCACGGTGCGGCCGGCGATTGACAGCCGGGCCAGGACATGGCGAAATCGAGCGGCTTATCCAGGAACCCATCGATGCCTCCTTTCTCCAGACACACCCTCGCCGCCCTGCTCCTGCTTGCAGCCAGCACTGCCCACGCCCAGTACGTCTGGATCGGCCCGAATGGCACGCGCCAGTATTCCGACCGGCCTCCACCGCCCGGCACGCCGGCCAGCAAGATCCTCAAGGGGCCCGACCGCCCCGCCTTCGCCGCGCCGGAGTCGACAGTCCCCGCGGCCGGAGAAGACCCCGCTGCCCAGGCCAAAACGCCGCCCGCGCTGGCCGAGCGCGAGGCTGCCTTTCAACAACGCAGCAAGGAGCGCCAGGAAGCGGAACAGAAACGGCAGGAAGAAGCGACGCGCCAGCGCCGGCTGGCCGAGCACTGCGCGGCCGCGCGCGACACCCAGGCCCAGCTCGCGTCCGGCATCCGCATCTCCCGCATCGGCGCGGATGGGCAAAAAACCTACCTGAGCGACGAAGAAAAAGCCGCGCGCAGCGAGCAGGTCAGGCGCGCGCTCCAGGACTGCCGCTGAGCCCATCCGGGGGCGGCGCGCCCGGCTTCTCCGGCGCGTCCGCCACCTCCACCCGGTTGCGCCCGCCCGCCTTGGCCGCGTACAGCGCCGCATCGGCGCGCGCCATCAGGCCGGCGACGTTCTCGCCCGGCTCCAGCATCGCCACTCCGATGCTCACCGTGTAGGCCACCCGGCCCGCGCCCGGCGCCACCTGCGGCGCACGCTCGAGCGCGGCGCGCAGGGGCTGGGCCACCGCCAGCACCGTGCGGCTGTCGGCATCGGGCAGCAGTACCGCGAATTCCTCGCCGCCGAGCCGGGCGCAGTAATCGATCTTGCGGATCACCTGCTGGGTGCGCTCGACCAGGTCGCGCAGCACCAGGTCGCCGACGCCGTGGCCAAAGGTGTCGTTGATGCGCTTGAAGTGGTCGGCATCCACCAGCAGCAGGCCCAGGCCGCTGCCGCGGCGCTCGGCGCGCGCCAGTTCGCGTTCGGCGAAGGCGAAGAAGGCGCGGCGCGAGGCGGCGCCGGTCAGGTGGTCGTGGTCGGCGGCATGGGCGCTGGCCGCGATCAGGCGCGCGTTGGCCATCATCACCGCGCCCAGGGTCAGCGCCGGCAGCGCCAGCGTGCCGACGGCGAAGAACACCAGGTTATAGAAGCTCGCCTCGAGCAGCGAATAGGGTTGATAGGCATCGACTATGTAGAAGCCCGCGCGCCAGGCGTGCCCCAATGCCAGCACCAGGGCGGCGCAGCGGGTGAAAGCGAAGGGATAGCGCAGGCGCGGTTCGGCAGGCCGGCGCACGGCGATGCCGATCGCGGCGCAGACCACGCCGTGGAAGATCGATACCGACACGATGCGCAGCGCCGCCGACTCGACCATGTAGTGGAAGAACACGACCCCGGACAGCGCCCCGAGCGCCCCGCCCGCCAGCAGGCGCCACGGCACCGGCAAGCCCAGGAAACGCCGGAAACCGGCGCAGATCATCGTGATCGTGCCCAGGTAGAGGGCGTTGGCCAGCTCGATGCTCAGCACGTCGGGCACTGCCCCGCGCGCGGCGAACAGCAGCAGGGCCACCACCGCCATCAGGTTGGCCTGCTTCCATTCGCGGATGCCCGCGACCTCGCTCCGGGTGAGGGAAGACAGGACCAGCAGCATGACCACCGACAAGGCGGTGGTCACCAATAGCAGACTCAAGGCATTCAGCATCGGGCAGGAGGACGGCAGGTAGCGCGACGCGACAATGCGCCAGCGGGGTGACGCCATGATACCAAGAAATACCGATGAATCTATTCGATTGTTACGAATGAGAAACTAGTTGTAATATCCTGTCATCGGCTATCCGACGGCGTCGGAGGGGCGCACTACCTCATCACGCTTGGCCGCGCGCTTGCGGCGCGATTCCTTGGGATCGGCCACCAGCGGCCGGTAGATCTCGATGCGGTCGCGCGCGCGCAGCACGGTGTCGAGCGTCTTTTTCTTGGCGTAGATGCCGACCGGCTGGGTGGCGAGATTGATGTCCGGGAAGGCTTCCAGCACGCCGCTGCGCTCGATCGCCGCGCCGATCGTCGTGCCGGCCTCGACCTGCAGCGCGCGCAGCCATTCGTGGCGGTCGCTGGCGTAGCACACCGAAATCTCCAGCATCTCAGCCATACAATGTCTCGGCGCGCTTGCAGAACGAATCGACCATGCTGTTGGCGATCATGCCGAACACGGGCCCGACGATCTGGGCCAGGATCACGCTCGAGAACTCGTACTGCATGTCGAAGTCGATCTTGCAGGCGTCTTCACGCAGGGGCTTGAAACTCCAGGTCGCCTCCAGCATCTTGAAAGGACCGTCGACCAGGTGCATCTTCATCTGGGTCGGGCGCTGGTTGTGGTTCGAGGTCGTGAAGCTCTGTTTCACGCCATGGAAATTGATCTGCAGGCTGGCGACCAGCTTGTCATCGGTCTGCTCGACGATCTTGACGCCTGCACACCAGGGCAGGAACTTGGGATAATCCTCGACCTTGGCGACCAGGTCGAACATCTGTTCTGCGCTATAGCCAAGGAAAACTGATTTGTGCACTACTGCCATTGGTCAACCGTTTGTTATGATGTTGGTCATTTACCCGCGCCGTATGCTGGCGCTATGGCATTAGTTTAACCGACACGCGAAATTTCGCCTTTTCATGAGCATCGCTGACAATAAAAAAGCATTTTTTGACTACTTCATCGAAGACCGCTACGAGGCCGGCCTGGTACTGGAGGGTTGGGAAGTCAAAGCCATCCGCGAAGGGCGGGTGCAGATCAAGGAAGCCTATGTGCTCGTCCGTAATGGCGAGCTCTACCTGTTTGGCGCGCACGTCAGTGCGCTGACCACCACTTCCACCTTCAGCCACCCGGAAGCACTGCGCTCGCGCAAGCTGCTGCTGCACCGCGCCGAGATCGACAAGCTGATCGGCAAGGTCGAGCGCGCCGGCTTCACGCTGGTGCCGCTCAACCTGCACATGAAGAAGGGCCGTGTGAAGTGCGAAATCGGCCTGGCCAAGGGCAAGAAGCAGCACGACAAGCGCGCCACCGAGAAAGACCGTGACGCCAAGCGCGAAGTCAATCAGGCGATGAAGACCAACCGCCGCTGACAAGGCAGGCTCGTCGCTCCCGCGCAGGCGGGAGCCCAGGTATCCGCAGTGTCAGGCGCCCGTCGCCTGCGCCATGCGCACTGACAGCCGCCAGGCGCCAAAGCTCAGCGCCAGCCCGCCCGCCACGCCCAGCGCCAACCTGAGGGCGCTCTCGAACAGCAGCGGCGCCACCAGTCCCGAGACCAGGGCGAAGGCCATCATCTGGATGAAGCCGACCATCGACGAGGCCAGCCCGCGGTTGCGCGGGAACAGGCCCATCGCGGTCAGCTGCACCGCCGGCATCGCCACCGCCAGCCCGAAGGTATACACGAACAGCGGCAACACCGACCAGGGCACGGCCGCCGGCATCAAGAGGTGGTAGCCGACGTTGAGCGCCGTGCCCAGCGCCATCACTCCGTAGCCGGTCCACATCATGCCGGCCGGCGTCGAACCGTGGGCGCGCTTGCCGGCCCAGGCCGAGCCCACCACCATGCCGCCCACCAGCGGGATGAACATCCAGGCGAAGGCGGTTTCGGGCAGGCCCAGGATCACCATCACGAAGTTCGAGGCCGAGCCGATGTACAGCGACAGGCCGCTGAAGGCCAGGCCGACCGACAGCGCCAGGAACACGAATTGCGGATTGCGCAGCACCATCAGGTAGTTGCGGCCGATGGTCCCCGGATGGAAGGCCTGGCGCTTCTCGCGCGGCAGGCTTTCGGGCAGCAGTTTCAGGCACAGCACGATCATGGCGGCGCCGAACACGGCCAGGAACACGAACGACGAGCGCCAGCCGAACGTCACGTGCAGCCAGCCGCCCAGGATCGGCGCGATCGCCGGCGCCAGGCCAAACACCATCATGATGTGCGACATCATGCGCTGGGCCTGGGCGCCTTCGAAGCGGTCCTGCACGATGGCCTGGCCGATCACCGACCCGGCGCCGGCCGACAGGCCCTGCAGCGCGCGGAACACCAGCAGCCAGCCGAAGCTCGGCGCCCAGGCCGCGCCGACCGAGGCCAGCGTATACACCGCCAGTGCGGCCAGGATCACGGGCCGCCGGCCGAAGGAATCGGACAGCGTCCCGTAGAACAGCATCATGAAGGCGAACGTGAACAGGAACACGCTCAGGGTCTGCTGCACGGCCACCGACCCGACCCCGAACTCGGTGCCGATCGCCGGCATCGACGGCAGGTAGGTGTCGATGGCCAGGGCGCCGATCATGCCCAGGCAGGCGAGGATGACGGTGAGGAGCTTTTGCATGTACTACACTTTCGGTGTCAGTGCCAACACCGCACCATGCGAGCGTCAGGGGGACGGGATTGTACGCTATTTCTTTGGTCCCGATCCTCACCCTTCCCCACGCCAGGGCGTCTACGGCGCCCGCAGCGACATCCCGAAGCGGTCCAGGCGCGGCATCCAGTCTTCCTGGTAGGCGGCCGACACCAGGATGCGCTCGGCGCGCCCGATCAGCTTTTCGCGCAACACCAGGCCGATGGCGCGCGAATCGGCGCTGTCGTTGCGGTTGTCGCCCAACATCAGGTACTGGCCGGCCGGGATGCGCACCGGGTCGAAACTGCGCGGCGCCGCCACCCCGGGCAGCACCTGGATGCGCTGGCGGGTGCCGGCCACCTGCTCTTCCAGGCGGATGGCGTCGACCACCAGGCCGCGGCTGCGTTCGCGCGTTTCTCCCAGTACCGCATAGCTGGCGCCCTCACCGTTGACGAACAGCCGGTCGCCGCGCATTTCGACCAGGTCGCCCGGCACCGCCAGCACGCGCTTGATCAGGCGGACGTCATCCTGCGGCGAGTGAAACACCACCATGTCGCCGCGCGCCGGCTCGCCCAGGTGCGCCACGCTGTGTCCGGTCAGTGGTATCTTGAGGTCGAAGGCCATGCGGTTGATCAGCACCACGTCGCCCTCGAGCAGGTTGGGCCGCATCGAGCCACTCAGGATCGGGCTCCAGTCGGCGACCGCGCTGCGAAACACGCCGAACAACAGCAAAAAGACCAGGAAGCCCTTGTTGGCGCGGACGAAGTTTTTCATGGATGGCTCCGGGGATGAATGGAGCGCCCAGCTTAACCGTCGCCCTCAAGCCATGGCTTAGCAGTTCATTAGGACGACGGCGGGGCGAAGTGTCACCGGGCTGTCATATTTGACATCTACACTACCTGCGGGACGACTACGACCGCAGACCATGGACATGAAAAAAAAGGCCATCGAGGCTGAGCTCAAACAATTTTCCGACGGCGGCGCCTACCTGAACCGCGAGCTGTCGCTGCTCGAATTCAACCGCCGCGTGCTGGCCCAGGCCGAAGACCCCGCCATTCCCCTGCTCGAACGCCTGCGCTTTTTATGCATCGTGGCGAGCAACCTGGACGAATTCTTCGAAGTGCGGGTGGCCAGCCTGCTGGCCCAGTACCAGATGGACCGCGCCAGCGGCGCCCTGCCCGACGGCCTGGCGGCAAGCCTCGAACGCGCCAGCGCCGAATGCCGCCACCTGATCGCGCGCCAGTACAGCCTGTTCAACACCGAGATCCAGCCGCAGTTGTCGGAGCACGGCATCCACCTGCTGCACCGCAGCGACCGCAACGCCGCCCAGCGCGCCTGGGTCAAGCAGTACTTCGACCGCGAGGTGCGCCCGCTCCTGACGCCGATCAGCCTCGACCCGGCCCACCCCTTCCCGCGCGTGATCAACAAGAGCCTCAACTTCATCGTCGAACTGGGCGGCAAGGATGCCTTCGGGCGCGGCTCGGGCATCGCCATCATGAAGGCGCCGCGCGTGCTGCCGCGCGTGATCCGGCTGCCGGACGAGCTCTCGGACAAGAAAGGCGCGTCCTACTGCATGCTGTCGTCGGTGATCCAGGCCCATATGGCCGACCTGTTCACCGGCCGCGAAGTGGTGTCGTACTCGCAGTTCCGGGTCACCCGCAACAGCGACCTGTGGGTCGACGAAGAAGAGGTGAAAAACCTGCGCCAGGCCTTGCAGAGCGAGTTGCACGGCCGCCAGTACGGCTTCGCGGTGCGGCTCGAGGTGGGCCGCTCCTGCCCCGAGCATTTGTCCGACTTCTTGCTCAACCAGTTCCACATCGACCGCAGCCGCCTGTTCACGGTCGACGGCCCGGTCAACCTGGGCCGGCTGCTGGAAATCGTCAACAGCAACGACCAGGCCGAGCTGAAATTCCCGCCCTATGTCGCCGGCCATCCGGCCAAGCTGTCCGGCCCCGACCTGTTCGCCACCCTGCGCAAGAACGACGCGCTGCTGCACCATCCGTTCGAATCGTTCCAGCCGGTGATCAACTTCATCGCCTGCGCGGCGGCCGATCCGAACGTGGTGGCGATCAAGCAGACCATCTACCGCGCGGGCAGCAATTCGGAACTGGTCGAGGCCCTGATCGAGGCCGCGCGGCGCGGCAAGGAAGTCACCGTCATCGTCGAACTGATGGCGCGCTTCGACGAAGAAGCCAATATCAACTGGGCCGAGAAGCTCGAGCAGGCCGGGGCCCAGGTGGTGTACGGCGTGGTCGGGCTCAAGACCCATGCCAAGATGGCGCTGGTGCTGCGTCGCGAGCCGAACGGCCTGCGCCGCTACGCCCACCTCGGCACCGGCAACTACAACCCGACCACGGCCCGGTTCTATACCGACATGGGCCTGCTGACGGCCGATCCAGACCTGACCGCCGACGTCAACGAGGTCTTCATCCACCTCACCAGCATGACCCGCCCCAAGCAGCTCGCGAGCATCTGGCTGGCGCCGTTCTCGCTGCAGAAGGAGGTCGTGCGCGCGATCCGGCAAGAGGCCGACATCGCGCGCCAGGGCCGACCGGGGCGCATCATCGCCAAGATGAATTCGCTCACCGACGAATCGGTGATCAAGGCGCTGTACGACGCGTCCCAGGCCGGGGTCAGGATCGACCTGGTCATTCGCGGCGCCTGCTCGCTGCGGCCTGGCGTGGCGGGGCTGTCCGAGAACATCAAGGTGCGCTCGATCGTCGGCCGCTTTTTGGAGCACACGCGCATCTTCTACTTCCGCAACGACCTGAAGCACGATGTGGTGCTCAGCAGCGCCGACTGGATGAACCGCAACCTGTTCCGCCGGGTCGAAGTGGCATTCCCGATCCGCTCCACTGCGCTCAAGCGACGCGTGATGCGCGAAGGGCTGCATCCCTACCTGAAGGACAACGTCAACGCCTGGGAACTGGCGCCCGACGGCCGTTACCGCCGCCGCAAGGCGCGCGGCAAGCAGCAGCAGTACAGCGCGCAACAGGTGTTGATGGACATGCTGGGCGCCGACAACCCCGATCACGATAGTAACGACAAGGAGACCGAGCATGGAACTGATCCTGTGGCGCCACGCTGAGGCCGAGCCGGGAGAACCGGACCTCTCGCGCGAACTGACGCCCAAGGGCCAACGCCACGCCGCGCGCATGGGCGCCTGGCTCGACCGCAAACTGCCGCCCGCCTGCCGCATCCTGGTGAGCCCCGCCACGCGCTGCATCCAGACCGTCGAGGCGCTGGGGCGGCGCTACGAGGTGGTCGAGGCGCTCGGCACCGAGTCGAACGCCGAGGCGATCATCGAAGCCTGCGGCTGGCCGGAGCACCGCCAGCCGGCGCTGATCGTCGGCCACCAGCCCCTGCTGGGGCAAGTGGCGTCGATGGTGCTGTGCGGGGACAAGCAGGACTGGCGCATCCGCAAGGCGGGGGTGTTCTGGATCGAGCACAAGGAACCGGAAGGCGTTCCGTATATCCGGCTGGTGGCGGGGCCGGATGTGATTGGCAAGTTGCGCTGAACCGGGCCACACCGCCCACACGTCGATCACGCCAATCAACGTCGTTCCCGCGGAGGCGGGAACCCAAGACTTCTGCCTGGCGGACTGCCTTGAACTGATCGTCAACTCAAGCACGCTTGGGTTCCCGCCTGCGCGGGAACGACGGTGGTGGTGTGGGGATTTCGGGCCAGGTCAGGGTCAGCGTACCTGGAAGCCTAATCCCACGTCGTTCCAGCTGCACTCTTCCTTCTCGAACCACGGCGCCAGCGTCGGATGCCGCGCCAGCAGTTCCGGCGGCAGGTCGATCTCGATCTTGCCTTTCATGCGCAGCCGCAGGCCGCCGATATCGTTGTCGGCGCGCGCATGCATGAACACGACCGCGAGGCGCAGCGCCAGCACCGCCTTGGCCAGGTCGGGCTCCACCAGCGCTTCGCGGATCTTGCGCAGATTGCCCTTCTGTCCCAGCACCAGGGTCGCCAGCAGGCGCTGCTCGCGCGTGGTGAAGCCGCCCAGGTCGGCATGCTCGACGATGTAGGCGCCGTGCTTGTGGGCGCCGCTCATCGAGATCGCCAGGCCGATCTCGTGCAGCATCGCGCTCCAGGCCAGGTAGTGCGGCTGGCTGTCGGCCTGCGGCTGCAGGCGTTCGTACAGCAGGGTCGCGATGCCGCAGGTGCGCAGCGCGCGCTGGGTATCGACCCGGAAGCGCTGCATGCACGAGCGGATCGCGGCGTCGCGCCGGTCGCGCCGGTTGGCGCGCAGCTCGAGGTCGGACAGCACGCCCAGGCGCAGCCCGGCATTGATCGCCTGCAGGCGCTCGACTTTCAGCTCTTGCATGGCGCCGATCAGCACCGTCAGCCCGCCCACCATCACCGGCACCCGGTCGCGCTTCACGCCCTGCAGGGCGAAGGCGTCCACGTGGCCCAGTTCGATCAGGATGTCGCGCAAGGCGTGCAGGCTGGCCTGCGACACCGTGCCGTCGCCGATCGCGTTGCGGCCAATGACTTCGGAAATCGCGCGCATGGTGCCGGACGAGCCGTAGGCGGCGTCCCAGCCCTGGGCATGGTACAGCGAGGCGGCGTCCTCGAAGCGGGCGCGCGCCGCGGTGACGGCGGCGTCGAAGGCGCGCGCCGTGATGCGGCCGTCCTCGAAGTAGGCGCGGGTCTGCGGCTGGGTGCCGATGCCGAACGATTCGACCAGGTGGATCTCGCTGCCGGTGCCGGCGATGACCTCGGTCGAGCCGCCGCCGATGTCGATGATCAGGCGCCGCTCGTCCTGGCGTTCGATGGCGCGCGTCACGCCCATATAGATCAGGCGCCCTTCTTCCTCGCCCGAGATGATCTCGATCGGGTACCCGATCGCCGCCTCGAGCTGCGGCAGCAGCTGGTCGGCGTTCCGGGCCACGCGCATGGTGTTGGTGGCCACCACGCGCACGGCGTCGAGGTGGTATTCGTCGAGGATCTTGCGGAATTCGCCCAGGCAGCGGATGGCGCTGCGCATCGCCGCCTCGGTGAGCATGTTCTCGCTGTCGAGCCCCGCGGCAAGGCGGATCGGGTCGCGCGCCGTGCGCACGATGTGCATGCGGGCGCCGAGCGGCTCGCCGATGTGCAGGCGGAAGCTGTTGGACCCGAGATCGACTGCTGCAAACATGATGCCTCTCGAAAGTGAACGAATCCCGCGGGCAGCTCGCTGCTGCGCGCGGGATCAGGCGTCAAGTATACAGCGTCAAGCGGCGCAGGCCAAATCCGGCGCACCGGAACGGGACCGCCAAGGCGCCGACTGTTGCGGTTCAGCCTTCCCGGCGCGCGGCGGGACGGCGGCGCAGGCAGTACCAGGCGCCCACCAGGCAGGGAATGCCGAGCGTGACGGCCGACAATGCGTCCCAGATGCCGTCGCCCAGCAGGGCCGAGATCAGGCCAATGGTGGTCAGGATCGCGAGCACGATCGGCGCGCCCCAGATTTGCATCGGTGTGCGGCTCACGATGCGCCTCCTTCACGCGCCAGGACCGGCACGCCGGAGTTCTTGTCGAGCGCCGCGGCCTTGGCGCTCGCGTTGGCGGTCTTGCCGCGCTTGACCCACAGGTACAGGCCGGTGACCAGGATCACGATGGTCGCAATGTCGAGCAGCGCCCACAGGAATTTCATCCACTGTCCGCCGTAGTCGCCGAAGTGCAGCGGCTGCGACACCAGCAGCGCCTTCAGGTACCACGGCAGTTGCGGGGCGTCGGTCAGTTCGCCGGTATGGGCGTCGACCAGCACCGGCTGGTACATGCGCGAGCTGAATGGTTCGTCGCCATTCATGAAGATGCCGTAGTGGTGGGCGCTGCTGAAGTCGGTGCCGGGGAAGGCCACGAAGGCGACCCGCATGCCAGGCAGGCGTTCCTTCGCTTTTTCGATCGCGTCGTGCACCGACGCGGTGTGCGGCTGCGGCGTCTTGTCCTTGTACTGGGCCAGGATCTGGGACAGTTCGTTGTGCTGGTAATACTTGAGCATCAGGTCGGCCCAGGTATTGATCATGCCGGTGCCGCCGACCACGAACAGCCAGGTGAGCGTGACGATGCCCAGCAGGTTGTGCATGTCGAGCCATTTGAGGCGGCTGCTCTTTTCCTTGCGCACGGTGCCGAAATCGAGCTTGCGCATGAAGGGTGAGTACAGGACCGCGCCGCTGACGATCGCTACCAGAAGCAATAGGGCCATGAACCCCAAAAACAGCTTGCCGGCCAGGCCCATGAACAGGTCGACGTGCAGCGCCAGCATGGTCGACATGAACACGCCGCCCTCGAAAGCCGGCTCCACGATCACCTTGGTGGTGCGCGCGTCGACCGCGATCGGCTTGTAGTCGTGGTCGTGCATATGGTCGGCCAGGGTCACGTGCCAGATCTCGGGGACGCCCGCCTCCTGCGAGATGAACATCGGCTTCTTGGTCGGGTACAGCTCCTTGGCCGAGGCGATCACGGCGTCGACGTTGCCCATCGGGGTCGGCTGCGCCAGCACCGGCGGCTCGACCTCGTTGCCCAGCAGGTGGCCGATCTCGTGGTGGTAGATGAGCGGCAGGCCGGTCAGGCATAGCAGCAGCATGAAGATGGTGCAGACCAGGCTGCTCCACTTGTGGATCCAGCCCCAGCGGCGCAAGGAAACGGGTGACATGTTATTGGGTAGGCTTTATAGCTAGAGATACAGACCATGAATAATAATCGTTCTCATTTACATAATCAAGCATCCGGCATAGAATGCGCGTTACTTTTAACGCATAAAAAGAGCACGCCATGAAACCCCGCCGCTTCACCCCGACACCGGCCGCGCTGGCCGCCGCCCTCCTCGTATCCGGCACCGCATTCGCGCAACAGGCGAACAGCGCGCAGGGCAACGTGCAGGACAGCGATCCGGCCGTCGCGACCGTCGTCATCACCGCCTCGGCCGACGCCTCGGCCCAGGGCTTGCCGGCCGCCTATGCCGGCGGCCAGGTGGCGCGCGGCGGACGTCTCGGCCTGCTGGGCAACGTCGACATCATGGACACCCCGTTCAACAGCACCAACTACACCCATGCGCTGATCCAGGACCAGCAGGCGCGCAGCGTGGCCGACGTAGTGCAGAACGATCCATCGGTGCGGGTGGCGCGCGGCTTCGGCAACTACCAGGAGCTGTACATGATCCGCGGCTTCGCCGTCGGCTCCGACGACACGGCCTACAACGGCCTGTATGGCCTGCTGCCGCGCCAGTTCATCGCGACCGAGCTGATGGAACGGGTCGAGGTGCTGCGCGGCGCGCACAGCTTCATCAACGGCGCGGCGCCGGCCGGCGGCAGCATCGGCGGCTCGATCAACATCCTGCCCAAGCGCGCCCCGAACCAGGAACTGAGCGAAGTCACGCTCGGCGTCGAGACCGGCGGCCAGGGCTATGGCGCCATCGACCTGGGCCGCCGCTTCGGCGAGCAGGGCCGCGCCGGCATCCGCGTCAACGTCGCCCACCGCAACGGCGACACGGCGGTCGACCGCGAAGAGCGCGAACTGTCCGTGTATTCGATCGGCGTCGACTACCGCGGCCGCGGCTACCGCCTGTCGGCCGACATCGGCGCGCAAGACCATCAACTCACCAATGCCCGCCCCAGCGTCAACCTGGCGGCCGGCGTGCCACTGGTCGCGGCGCCCGAGGCCGACCGCAACTTCGCCCAGCCCTGGACCGTCTCGAACGAGCGCCACACCTTCGGCACCGTGCGCGCCGAGGTCGACCTGGGCCGCGACGCGGTGGCCTGGGCCGCGGCCGGCGCGCGCAGCGGCCAGGAATTCAACATCCTGTCGGGCATCACGGTCAACAACGTCGCCGGCGACGCCACCATGGACCGCTTCGACAATATCCGCAAGGACCAGGTGCGCACCGGCGAGGTGGGCGTGCGCGGCTCGCTGCGCACCGGCTTCGTCAAGCACGTGCTGAGCGCCTCGGCATCTAGCTTCCATTCCAAGTCGCGCAATGCCTACGGCATGGCCGATTTCGCCGGCTTCGGCTCGAACCTGTACCGTCCGCGCGACGTGGCGGCGCCGCCATCGACCTTCTTCACCGGCGGCGACATGCGCAATCCGCTGGTGACCTCGAAGACGATCCTGTCGGGCCTGGCGATCGCCGACACCATGTCGTTCATGGACGACATGGTGCTGGTCAACGTCGGCCTGCGCCACCAGCGCATCAAGGACTTCGGCTACGACTACAACACGGGCCTCGAGAACGCCGGCTACGAGCAGAGCAAGAACACGCCGTTCGCCGCCATCGTCTACAAGCCGCGCAACGACCTGTCGGTATACGCCAACTACAGCGAAGGCCTGCAGCGCGGCGCCACCGCCTCGGGCGACGACATCATCAACCAGGGCGAGATCTTCGCGCCCTACGTCGCGCGCCAGCGCGAGGCCGGCGTCAAGTACGACAGCGGCCGCTATGGCTTGACCGCGGCCGTGTTCACCACCAGCCAGCCGAGCGCCTACGTGCAGGATCGCGTGTTCGGCATCTATGGCGAGCAGCGCAACCGCGGCCTCGAGCTGTCGGTGTTCGGCAATCCGGTGCGCGGCCTGCGCCTGCTGGGCGGCCTGACCCTGATCGACGCCGAGCAACGCATCACCGCCGGCGGCATCAACCAGGGCAAGGACGCGATCGGCGTGCCGGGGACGCAGCTGAACATGGGCGCCGACTGGGACGTGCCGGGCGTGGACGGCCTGGCGCTCAATGCGCGCACCGTCTACACCTCGAAACAGTATGCCGATGGCGCCAATACCCGCGAGCTGCCGTCGTGGACCCGCCTGGACCTGGGCGCCACCTACCACACCCGCTTCATGGAGCGCGACCTGACCCTGCGCGCGCGCGTGGACAACGTCACCGACAAGAATTACTGGGCGTCGGCCGGCGGTTATCCGGGGTCGAGCTACCTGGTGCTGGCGGCGCCGCGCAGCGTGGTGGTGTCGGCGACGCTGGGGTTCTAGACCAGCCGCTCATTGCGGGCGCAGGTCGTCTTTCACGGCGGCCAGCGCCATCTTCTCCACCACGCCGGGCGCAATCAGCTTGAGCCAGCGCCCTAGCCGGCCCTGCGTGGTCATCACGACTTCCCGTTCGCGCCGCTCCATGGCGCGCACGATCAGGCGCGCGCATTCCTCCACTGGCATCGCCCTTTCTTCCTTCAGCGCGCTGGCGCCGGCTTCTTCGCCCCTGGCGTTGAAGCCGCGGTAGCGGATGCGGGTGGCTACCACGCCCGGATAGGCGGTGGTGACGCTGACGCCATGGTCTTTCATCTCGGCCCGCAGCGCCTCGAAAAAGCCGCTCATCGCGAACTTGGTGGCGCAATAGGCGGTGCGGCCCGGCACGCCGACCAGGCCGGCCAGCGAGGACACGGCGACGATGGCGCCGCGGCTGGCTTTCAGCTGCGGCAGCGCGGCCCGGGTGCACCACACGCTGCCCCACACGTTCACCCGCATCAGCTCTTCATACCAGGCCAGGTCGTCGACCTCCTCGAATAGCGCGTGCGCCGAGCGGCCGGCATTATTGACCAGCACGTCGATGCGGCCGAAGCGTTCGACTGCCTGCGCCACCAGGCGCCGGCAATCGTCATGGCGGCCGGCATCGAAGGCCACCGTGAGCGTCTCGGCGCCCAGCGCCCGGCACTGGCCGGCGACCAGCTCGAGCGGCCCCTGGTTGCGCGCGGCGAGGACCAGCGCGATGGCGGCGCCGTCGCGGGCCGCGAGCTGGCGCGCGATCTCGGCGCCAATGCCGTCCGAGCCGCCGGTGACGATGACGACGCGCTTCACTTCTGCGCCTTCACGATCTGCAGGGCGCTGGCGATGACGGTGCTCATATCGCCCAGGTTGGCCGGCACGATCAGGGTATTGTTGGTCTTGGCCAGGTTGGCGAAGGCGTCCACGTAGTGCTCGGCCACGCGCAGGTTGACGGCATCCATGCCGCCCGGCGAGGCAATCGCATCGCCGACCTGACGCAGGGCCGCTGCGCTGGCGTCGGCCAGGGCCACGATGGCGGCCGCCTCGCCCTGGGCGCGGTTGATCTCGGCCTGCTTCTCGCCTTCCGAGCGCGCGATGGCGGCCTCGCGTTCGCCGCTGGCGATATTGATCTGCTCCTGGCGCCGCCCCTCGGAGGCCGCGATCAGGGCCCGCTTCTCGCGCTCGGCCGTGATCTGCGCCTGCATCGCGTGCAGGATCTCGGCCGGCGGGGTCAGGTCCTTGATCTCGTAGCGCAGCACCTTGACGCCCCAGTTGGCGGCCGATTCGTCGATCGCGTTGACGATGTGGGTGTTGATGTGGTCGCGCTCCTCGAACGTCTTGTCCAGTTCCATGCGGCCGATCACCGAGCGCAGGGTGGTCTGGGCCAGCTGGGTGATGGCCTGGATATAGTTGGACGAGCCGTAGGACGCGCGCATGGCGTCGGTCACCTGGAAGTACAGGATGCCGTCCACCTGCAATTGCGTGTTGTCGCGCGTGATGCAGACCTGCGGCGGGACGTCGAGCGGGATCTCCTTCAGGCTGTGCTTATAGGCGACGCGGTCGACGAAGGGCACCACGATGTTCAGGCCGGGGGCCAGGGTGGCGTGGTACTTGCCGAGGCGCTCGACGACCCAGGCGTTCTGCTGCGGCACCACGTTGATGGTCTTGAACACGAAGACCAGGGCGATGGCGAAGATCACGATCGCGACCACGCTGAAAGACAGTTCCATGTGCATCCCTTTTTATAATGAGTTGTTGTTGCGTTGCGTGCGCCGTCAGCGTCGGGCCACGATCAGGCGGTTGCCCTGCACCTCGACGATCTCGAAGTCGCCCGGCTGCGGTTCGGTCCCGGCGCGCAGCTCGACGTCCCACAGGGCGCCGCGGTACATCACGCGCGCGCGCCGGTCCTGCCACTGCGGCACCGTGACGCGCTGGCCGATGTCGAGGTTGATGCTGGGATCGTTCGCGGCCTGGCCGCGACCCGGCCTGGCGTAGCGGGTGCGGCGCAGGACCAGGGTGGCGGCGATGCCGACACTTGCCGCCACCAGCGTCTGCAGCGGGCCACTGGCGCCGAGCCAGGCGGCGAGCGCTCCGAACAGCAGGCCGATCGCAATCATCAAGAGGTAGAACGTGCCGATGAACAGCTCGGCCACGATCAGGATGCCGGCCCCAATGAGCCAGTACGTCCAGTCGGACATGGCAGGGTCTCCTTTGTCGTTATTGAATAAAAAAACCCTCGCTACCCGGGATGGGTAAGGAGGGTTTGTCGGACCGCGCTAGTAACTGCGGCGGTCGTGGTCGAGGGCTCGGAAATCGGGTCATCCCCGCCAGTGTAGCACCGCCCGCACCGCTTGGGGCAAGGCGGCGCCTCGGATCAGGATTGGGCCAGCTTTTGCCAGGTCTCGATCACCGAGTCCGGGTTGAGCGACATCGACTCGATGCCCTCGTCCACCAGCCACTGGGCGAAGTCCGGATTGTCCGACGGCCCCTGGCCGCAGATGCCGATGTACTTGCCCTGCGCGCGGCAAGCCTTGATCGCCAGCGACAGCAGCGCCTTGACGGCTGGGTCGCGCTCATCAAAGTCCTTGGCCAGCAGCTCCATGCCGGAGTCGCGGTCCAGGCCCAGGGTCAGCTGGGTCAGGTCGTTGGAGCCGATCGAGAAGCCGTCGAAGTGCTGCAGGAACTGCTCGGCCAGGATGGCGTTGGACGGCACTTCGCACATCATGATCAGGCGCAGGCCGTTTTCGCCACGCTTCAGGCCATTCTTGGCCAGCAGCTCGACCACCTTCTCGGCCTGGCCCAGGGTGCGCACGAACGGCACCATCAGCTCGACGTTGGTCAGGCCCATGTCGTTGCGCACGCGCTTCATGGCCGCGCACTCCATCGCGAACGACTCGGCGAAGTCGTCGGCCAGGTATCGCGCCGCGCCGCGGAAGCCCAGCATCGGGTTCTCTTCGTCCGGCTCGTAGCGCGAACCGCCGATCAGCTTCTTGTACTCGTTCGACTTGAAGTCGGACAGGCGCACGATGACCGGCTTGGGCCAGAAGGCGGCGGCGATGGTGGCCACGCCTTCGACCAGCTTGTCGACGTAGAAGGCGCGGGGCGAGGCGTGGCCGCGGGCTACCGATTCCACCGCCTTTTTCAGGTCGGCGTCGATGTTTGGGTACTCGAGGATAGCCTTCGGGTGCACGCCGATATTGTTGTTGATGATGAACTCGAGGCGCGCCAGGCCGACGCCGTTATTGGGCACCGACTGGAAGTCGAAGGCCAGTTGCGGGTTGCCGACGTTAAGCATGATCTTGGTCTTGATCGGCGGCAGTTCGCCGCGCGAGACCTCGGTGACCTCGGTTTCGAGCAGGCCGTCGTAGATCATGCCTTCGTCGCCTTCGGCGCACGAGACCGTGACCAGGGTGCCGTCCTTCAGCACGTCGGTCGCGTCGCCGCAGCCGACCACCGCCGGCACGCCCAGTTCACGGGCGATGATCGCCGCGTGGCAGGTGCGACCGCCGCGGTTGGTGACGATCGCCGAGGCGCGCTTCATGACCGGTTCCCAGTTCGGGTCGGTCATGTCGGCGACCAGCACGTCGCCCGGCTGCACGCGCTCCATCTCGCTCGGGTCGGTGATGACGCGCACCGGGCCGGCGCCGATCTTCTGGCCGATCGCGCGGCCGTGGGTCAGCACGGTGCCGGTGCCTTTCAGGTGGAAGCGCTGCTGGGCATCGGTGGCTTTTTGCTGCGATTTCACGGTCTCAGGACGCGCCTGCAGGATGTACAGCTTGCCGTCGCGGCCATCCTTGCCCCACTCGATGTCCATCGGACGGCCGTAGTGGTTCTCGATGATCATCGCGTACCTGGCGAGCTCGATGACTTCTTCCTCGACCAGCGAATAGCGGTTGCGCAGCTCGATCGGCACGTCGACGGTCTTGACCGAGCGGCCGGCCTTGGCCTCGCTGGTGAATTCCATCTTGATCAGCTTGGAGCCGATATTGCGGCGGATGACGGCCGACTTGCCTTGCGCGAGCATCGGCTTGTGGACGTAGAACTCGTCCGGATTCACGGCGCCCTGCACCACGGTTTCGCCCAGGCCGTAGCTCGAGGTGATGAACACCACGTCCTTGAAGCCCGATTCGGTATCGATGGTGAACATCACGCCCGAGGCGCCGGTATCCGAGCGCACCATACGCTGCACGCCGGCCGACAGCGCGACCTCGGCGTGGGTGAAGCCCTTGTGCACGCGGTACGAGATCGCGCGGTCGTTGTAGAGCGAGGCGAAGACGTGCTTCATCGCCTCGAGCACGTTGTCGATGCCGACCACGTTCAGGAACGATTCCTGCTGGCCGGCAAAGGACGCATCCGGCAGGTCTTCGGCGGTGGCCGAGGAGCGCACGGCGAACGAGACTTCGGTTTCCGAGCCGGCGACCAGGCGCTCGTAGAACGAACGGATGTCCTGCTCCAGGCGCGGCTGGAACGGGGTCTCGACGATCCAGCCGCGGATTTCGAGGCCGGCGGCGGCCAGCGAGCGCACGTCGTCGACGTCCAGGTGCTCGAGGCGGGTCGCGATGCGCTGGCCCAGCGATGGGCCGCCGTCGACGCCGTGGTCGAGGAAGTCGCGGAAAGCGTCGGCAGTGGTGGCGAAGCCGGTCGGCACGCGCACGCCGGCGGTGGCCAGCTGGCTGATCATCTCGCCGAGCGAGGCGTTCTTGCCGCCGACCGACTCGACGTCGGTCATGCGCAAGTCCTCGAACGAGGCCACGTAGGTACGCGTGGCCTCGTCTGGCTTCAATGCTGGAGTAGCTAGGTTAGTCATGGTAAAACACCCTTACTTGATGATGGAAACCTGTTGGCGCATGGGCGCACAAGCGGGGGCGTACATGACGTGTTCTTGTTATTCTGGCCCGCGTGCAGCACAATGCAAAACCCGTTGCCGAGCATTCTACCCTGCGACAGGGTGATGTGCAGCGCACTTTTCATGCATCTTTGTCAGCAAAGCATCCCGATCCAGCCATCATGACCGACGATACCCTGCCCCCTCCCGCCACCGCCTCGCGCACCGTGTTCTTCGTGTCGGACGGCACCGGCATCACGGCGGAGACCTTCGGCCACGCCGTGCTGAGCCAGTTCGACCTGCGCTTCCGGCAGATCCGGCTGCCGTTCGTGGATTCGATCGAGAAGGCGCACGACGCCGCACGCCGCATCAACGAGAGTTTCGCGCTGCACGGCCAGCGGCCGATCGTGTTCTCGACCCTGGTCAAGCACGACCTGTCGAGCGTGATCCGGGCCGCGAACGGCATGCACATGGACCTGTTCCAGACTTTCGTGGCGCCGCTCGAACAGGAACTGGACGTCAAGTCGACGCACACGATCGGGCGCATCCACAATGCGGTGGACACCGAGGAATACAAGAACCGCATCGAAGCCATCAACTTCTCGCTGGCGCACGACGACGGCCAATCGCACAAGAACCTGGCCGAGGCCGACGTGATCCTGGTGGGCGTCTCACGCTCCGGAAAAACGCCGACGAGCCTGTACCTGGCGATGCAATACGGCCTGAAAGCCGCGAACTACCCATTGATCCCCGACGACTTCGAACGCGGCAAGCTCCCGAGCTCGCTGCCCCCGTTCAAGGCAAAACTGTTCGGCCTGACGATCACCCCCGAGCGCCTGTCGCAGATCCGAAACGAGCGCCGCGCCGGCAGCAAATACGCCTCCCTCGAAAACTGCCGCTACGAAGTCAACGAAGCCGAGCACCTGATGCGCCGCGAAGGCATCCGCTGGCTTTCCTCGACGACAAAATCCATCGAAGAAATCGCCACGACCATCCTCCAAGAAATCAAACCCGACCGCCGCGAATACTAATCCGCCAATAGGGTCAGTGTAGAATTATCGAGAAAGATTTCTAGACACCTATTTACCCTATACAAGCGAGCCTCAGCTTGCCTTAAAACTTTTGCAAAATAATTAGGGTCGGAGTCGAATTCTTTGACAACTTTGAGGAATTGCTCAGTAATTCTACTCTGACCCTCATTGTTTTTCGCCGTGTCAGCGCCCTTCGTCCAGCGTCTGGGAAACCAAATAACGCCTGGAATCGACCGCCCTTTCTGTTAGCGCTAAAACCACCCAAATTTAAATAGGGGTCGGAGTCGAATTGTTTGACAACTATTACAGATGAGCCTTTAAATCGACACCGACCCTAATTATCCGCTGAGCAATTGGCCAATAATTCTACTCCGACCCTCATTATTCATTGGGCGAATTTGGGAAATTGTTCAACAATTCTACTCTGAGGTGGCCCGGGTTTGGTGGACATCCGAATGTGGGGGTTCGAGTCCCTCCGTGGGCACCAAAATCTACCTGGTTGTAAAGCAGTATCGTAGTCAAGCAGCATCAGTGCCCACGTGGCGGAATTGGTAGACGCGCATGGTTCAGGTCCATGTGCCGCGAGGTGTGGGGGTTCGAGTCCCTCCGTGGGCACCAAAATCTACCTGGTTTTCGGACGCAAGTCCCGCAAAACGCCGTAGCCTTTACAAAAGGGTTACGGCGTTTTGCGTTTCTCCCCCGCTTTATTGCGCCGCCAGGTCATCCAGGATCGGGCAATCCGACCGCGCATCGCCATGGCAGGACGTCGCCAGGCTCTCCAGGGTTTGCTTCATCGCCTCCATTTCCGCGATCTTGCGGTTGAGTTCCGTAATATGCGCTTGCGCCAACGCCCGCACATCGGCGCTGGCCCGATGTTTATCCTCCCACAGCGCCAGTAAATCCCCGATCTGCTCCAGCGAAAACCCCAACGCCCGCCCGCGATGGATGAATTGCAGCACCCGCACATCCTGCTCGCAGTACACGCGATAGCCGGCCTCGGTGCGGCGCGGTTCCTTCACCAGGCCAATCGACTCGTAATGACGGATCATCTTGGCCGTCACGCCGGACGCGCGCGCGGCGTCGCCGATATTCATCCCGGGTGCATGCTGCATGGCGTCCTCCTGTTGTTTCAGAGCCCAAGCATACACCTTCCCACCATGGGAAGCTCAAGCACCGCTTGACTTGCGGCCGAGAACGCCCGAGCATAGCCAGCATGCAGATTCTCCGACCGGCAGCCCTCGCGGCCGCACTCGTGCTCATCCTCTCCTCGGCCCTGGCCGCGCCGGCGCCGTATTACCAGTATCGCAGCAAGCTCACCGGCGAACTGGCCTGCTCCCAGACCCCGCTCGGCGAAGGCTGGGAAAAAACAAACGGTCCCTATCGGGACATGCGTTGCGAAAAACTCATTGTTGTTAAATAATGAAAGTGGAAGACGCGGCCTTTTGACAAACACGGCCGCCACACTTCATTCAAATAACAGAGCATCCACTGAGGAGACACCATGTTTACCAGCCCGGAACAGTTCGCGAACGCCACCAAGACCCTGTTCGACCTCCAGATGCAGACTTTCAACGCCCTGGCCGGCAAAACCGTCAAGGGCGTCGAGCAAGTCGTGGCGCTGAACATGAACGCCGCAAAAAATTCGGTCGACACCACCCTGGCCGCGGGGCGTGACATGGCCCAGGCCGGCAATCCGAAAGCCGCCTTCGACACCCTGGCCGCGCGCATGCAGCCGGCCGCCGGCGTCACCACGGCCGCCGAATACACCACGCAGCTCAAATCCATCATCGACGAGATGCACGATGAATTCCGCGGCGCTGCGGACGCCCACGTGGCCGAGGCCAAGAACACGCTGTCGGCCCTGATCTACGACGTCACCCAGAACGTCAAGCCGGGCTCCGAGAATGCGGTCGAGATCATCAAGGCGGCGATCGAGAACGCCTTCAAGGGCTACGAGCAGGTCACCCAGGCCACGCGCCAGGCGGTGCAGACCGTCGAAGCCCAGTTCGAGCGCGCCAGCGCGATCGTGACTCCCAACACCACCAACACCGCCAAGACCGACAACGCCGGCTGAGCGGCGCCATCGCGCCTCCGGCGTCACGGCGCCGGTGGCTCGATCCCCAGTAAATCCTCCAGCCGCGCCAGCGCGGCGTCATCCTTGATCACCGAACGCAGCCAGGCGTGCAGCGGCTGCTCGCCCCAGCGCGCCGCCTTCTCCGCCAGGTAGGCCACGGGGCTGTGCGGTTCGGTGCGGCGGAAGAATTCGGCCACCTGGCGCAGCTGGGCCAGGGCCTGGTCGCGGTGCTGGAGCGGGCCGTCGATCTGCGGCGCCTTCGCCCGTACCGTGCCGGCGCCGGTCGCTACGACAGAATCCGCCAGCGCCTGGACGGTACCCGGCGTGGCCGCCGGCGCGACCAGGTCGAGCACATCGCGCAGGGCCGCGCGTCCCAGGCTGTAGCCAGGACCGTCGGCGCCCAGCCTGTCGTCGACCACCCGCTCCAGCCCCTCGAGCGTGGCCAGGCAGGCTTCGGTATCGTCGCGCAGGGTCTGCACGAAGGCGGGACTGGCGCGCGCACGCGCCGCCTCCAGTTCCGCCACCGCTTCCGGCCCCTTGGCGCGCGCGATGTCGCGCGCCTGCAGGGTCACCGCGCCACCCTCGGCAAGGGGGACGGCCTTGACCAGCGGCGCGATCCGGCTCGCCAGCCACGACAGATTACCGATGCGGCGCTCGAAGCCATCCTCGTCGGCCCGCGGATGCAGGCCATCCCAGTAGCGTTCGCACAGCGCGGCCACCAGTCCCACACCGTCGGCCAGCCCGCGCATGCCGCCGGTCTTGGCATTGGCTTCGGCCAGCCACACGGCCAGCTGCAAATCCTTGCTGCGGGTTTCGAGCAGGCCCGTGCAGCGCTTGCCGACCAGCTTCCAGTCGGCTTCCTTGAGCGCCGTGACCCAGGCTCCCTGCTCCAGCGACGGATCGTCGGCCAGCCGCGCGCGGACGATCTCGTCGACCTCGGCCGAGAAAGCCAGGTCGGCGCCGCACGGATTCTCCGGCGCGATCGGCGCCAGCAACGTTTCGATATCCAGCATGCCGCCTCCTCAGCCCTGCACCGGCTCGATCAGGTACTTGAACTTGCCGGCCCTGGTGGCGCCGACCTTCACCCGCGCGATGCCGCCGCCCTCGGCCATCCGCGCCAGCACGCTGTCCGCGATTTCCGGCAGCAAGGTGCCGTTCAGGACGTTGTCGACGTTGCGAGCGCCGGAATCGATCTCGGTACAGCGCTTCAACACCGCCTCCACCAGCGCGTCGTCGTACTCGAAACTGGCCTTGTGGTTGTCCAGCACGCGCGCGCCGATGCGCGCCAGCTTGAGGCGGATGATATTGGCCAGCACCTCGTCGCCGATCGGATAGAACGGCACCACCGCCAGCCGGCCCAGGAAGGCCGGCTTGAAGTGCTTCATGAGCACCGGCCGCAGCAGTTCGGACAGCTGCTCGGGCGTGGGCATTTCGTTCGCCGGCTTGTTCAGGCAAGCCCCCATCAACTGGCTCGATCCGACGTTCGAGGTCAGGATGATGATCGTGTTGCGAAAGTCGATCTGGCGGCCCTCGGCATCGTCCATCACGCCCTTGTCGAACACCTGGAAGAACATCTCGAGCACGTCCGGATGGGCTTTTTCGGCCTCGTCGAGCAGCACCACGCTATACGGGTTGCGCCGCACCGCTTCGGTTAGCACCCCGCCCTCGCCATAGCCGACATAGCCCGGCGGCGAGCCTTTCAGGCCGGAGACGCTATGCGCTTCCTGGTACTCGCTCATATTGATGGTGATGAGCTTGCGCTCGCCGCCATACAGGATATCGGCCAGCGCCAGCGCGGTCTCGGTCTTGCCGACGCCCGAGGTGCCGACGAACAGGAACACGCCCTTCGGCTTGTTCGGGTCGTCGAGATTGGCGCGCGCGGTGCGCACGCGCTGGGCCACCACCCCGCTGGCATGGCGCTGGCCGAGGATGCGCTCGTCCAGCATCGATTGGAGACCGACAACAGTGCGGATCTCGTCCTTGACCATGCGGCCCAGCGGGATGCCGGTCCAGGCAGCGACGATCTCGGCCACCGTATGGCCGTCGACCTGCACCGGCACCAGCGGCGCTTCGCCCTGCAGGCCGCGCAACTTGTCGTTCAGCGCGCGCAAGTCCCTGGCGCCGCTGCCGTCGTCATTCGTGCCGGATGCTTCCAGCTCGCCGCGCAGCTTGCCGATCTGGCCAGCCAGCGCCTGCTCTTCGTCCCAGCGCCGCTGCAGCATCTCCTGCTCGGCCGCGGCGCTGCCGCGCTGCAGGTTCAGGGCGGCCAATACCTCAGCGTGCTGCATGCCGGCGCTGGCGTCGCGGTTCAATGCGCTGATGCGGGCATCCAGCCGTTCGATGTGGCGGATACAGTCTTCCAGCAGCGCCGGCGTGGCGCTCTGCCCCAGCGCCACCTTGGCGCAGGCGGTATCGAGCACGCTGATCGCCTTGTCCGGCAACTGGCGGCCGCTGATGTAGCGGTGCGACAGGCGCACCGCCTCGGTGATCGCGTCGTCGTAGACGCGCACGCCGAAATGCTTTTCCATCAAGGGCGCCATCGCCCGCAGCATGCTGGATGCCGTGTCTTCATCCGGCTCCTCGACCTTGATCACTTGGAAGCGCCGCGCCAGCGCGGCATCCTTCTCGAAGTATTTCTTGTACTCGCCCCAGGTGGTGGCGGCGATGGTGCGCAACTCGCCACGCGCCAGCGCGGGTTTCAGCAGGTTGGCGGCGTCGTTCTGGCCGGCCGCGCCGCCGGCGCCGATCATGGTGTGGGCTTCGTCGATGAACAGGATGATCGCGTGGGGGCTTTTCTTGACTTCGTCGATGACGTTCTTGAGGCGGTTCTCGAACTCGCCCTTGACCGACGCCCCGGCCTGCAGCAGGCCCATGTCGAGCGTGTGGATCTCGACGCCTTTCAACACATCGGGCACGTCGCCCTGGGCGATGCGCAGCGCCAGCCCCTCGACCACGGCGGTCTTGCCGACGCCGGCTTCGCCGGTCAGGATCGGGTTGTTCTGGCGGCGCCGCATCAGGATATCGATCGCCTGCCGGATTTCCATATCGCGCCCGATGACCGGATCGACCTTGCCGTCGCGCGCGCGCTGGGTCAGGCAGGTGGTGTACTGGTCGAGGGCTGGCGTGGCGCGGCTGGCAGCGTGGGTCAGCTCGGAAGCAGCATCCGGCCCACCGGCCGGCACTTCCGGGGTCTCGTCCGGTGCTTCGCTCGAGCCGCGCGTCAACCTTTCCAGGTCGTGCTTCAGGCGATCGAGCGGGAAGCGCGCGAACAGCGGCGACGCGCGTTGCGCCAGCTGGGCCAGCGACGGCTCGGTGAGCAGCGCCAGCAGCAAGTGGCTGCTGCGGATCCGGTTCGGCTGACCAGAACCCAGGGAGGCGATCAGCCAAGCATGCTCGAACAGCAGCGGCAGGTGGCGCGAAAACACCGGCGTGCGCGCGCTGCCGGTGGCGAAGCGGGCCACTTCGCGCCGCAGGTCGGCTTCCAGGCCGGTCAGGCTGATGTCGCACTGGCGCGCGATCGCCGCCAGGTCGCTGCCCGGCTGCTCGATCAGGCCCAGGAACAGGTGCTCGACGTCGACCTCGTACTGGCCCAGCCCCACGCAGATGCCGGCGGCGCGGGTGGCGGCGGCGCGGGTGGTGTCGTTCAGCTTCGAGATGAGCGTCTTGAGGTTGATGTCCATCGTGTCTCCTGTCGGGGAAGGGCCGTCTCAGCCGCGCGCGGGCCGGGCGGTCCGGTTGATTTCGTAGTGCAGCGACGACGGCTGCAGCACCGCATTGAAATTGACTGGCTCGAGCAGGCCGTCGACATTCAATCGCGCATGGATCGCGAAATGCAGCCGGTTGACGTCGCCCGCTTGCGGCTCGAGCACGGCGCGCGCATCCTGCAGGCGCGGTTCGTGGGTGGCGATCGCATCCTCGATGCTGGCGCAGACGGCGGCGCGATCGAGGCTGCTGGTCAGGCAAAAACCGGCGAAGTCGATCAGGCCGTAGTGCAGGATCGAGGCCCGCGCCTGCGGGTAGGCGTCCAGGTGCGCGACATCGAGCGCGATGCGGGTATTGAGCAGGGCTTCGAGGTCGCGCGCCACGCTGTCCTTGAGCCCCTCGACGCCCAGCGCGCTGCCCGCCGCCCCCGGCTCGACCATCAGGCGGTCGAGCAGGCCCGGTGTGAAGCCTTTCATGGAGCCTCCCGGGAAGGCCAGATGTTCGAGGCGCGGCGGCAGGCATTGCGAAATGCGTGCCGCCGCGCGAGGATGACGGCGGATGCCGTTCAGGCGACCTTGTTGGCCGCCAGGTCCCAGCCGCCCGAGGTATTGCCGCCGGCGCCGCCGGTCACCTTCTGCTGGGTGTACTTCCACTTGATCTTCGAGAATTTCAGGCCGACCTGCTCCTGGATGATGCTGCCTTCGGCCACGCTGGGGCTGATGCCGCCGATCAGCACGTTCTCGAGCTCGATCTCGAAGTACTTGATGCGCTCGCCCTGGCCGTCGGCGCGCATGAATTCCAGCTTGGCCTTGGGGATCGTCTTGCCGGCCGAGCAGGTCTGCAGCAGGATCGGCGACGATAGGTCGGCCAGCTTGGTCAGCGCGATCTCCTGGTGCTCGCAGCGCTCGGCCGTGTGGCCGCCGCCGGTGGACGCGGTGGCCGAGCGGGGCTGGGTCACGCCCCACGAGACCGAGGTGCACTCGATCCAGTCCTTGTGCTTGTCGTCCATCGATTCGCCCTTGATCCCGTCGATCTGCAAGTACACGTCAATTGCCATGTTCTACTCCAAGTAGGTTAAAGATGAGGTCTAGCTTTTGGTCGACTGCGGAAGCTCCGCGACCAAACGGAGCGAAACGGAAAGCTCGTCGAGCTGGAAGTGCGGGCGCAGGAAGGACACCGCGCGGTACACGCCCGGCCTGCCCGGCACTTCGGACACCTGAACGCTGGCCTCGCGCAGCGGGAACTGCGCCTTCTGGTCCTGGCTCGCGTTATCGTCGAGCAGCACGTACTGGGTCAGCCAGCGGTTCAGGTAGTCCTCGACATTGGACGCCGCGGCGAAACTGCCGATCTTGTCGCGCATCATGGACTTCATGTAGTGGGCGATGCGCGAGACGGCGAAGATGTACTGCAGCTGCGACGACAGCACCGCATTGGCATTGGCCGCCTCGTTGTTGTACTTGCGCGCCTTCTGGGCCGACTGGGCGCCGAAGAAGGCTGCGTACGAGGTGTTCTTGCAGTGCACCAGCGAGATGAAGCCGAGGTCCGACAATTCCTTCTCGCGGCGGTCGGTGATCGCCACCTCGGTCGGGCATTTCAGCGCCACCTCGCCTTCGTCGGTTTTAAAGGTGTGGGTCGGCAGGTTCTCGACCAGGCCCCCGCCCTCGACCCCGCGGATCGCCGCGCACCAGCCATAGTCCTCGAAGGCGCGCGTCAGGCGGGCGCCGAAGGCATAGGCCGCGTTGCACCACAGGTAGCGGGAGTGGTCGCTGCCATCGACATCCTCGACATAGTTGAAGCCCTCGGTGGTCATGCCGTCGGCCGGATGGTAAGGCAGGCGGCCCAGGAAGCGCGGCAGGCACAGGCCGACGTAGCGCGAATCTTCCGATTCCCTGAAGGCTTTCCACTTGGCGTATTCGACGGTGTCGAACACCTTGGCCAGGTCGCGTGGTTTACCCAGGTCGCCGAAGCCCTCGACCCCGAACAGTTCCGGGCTGCTGGAGGTGATGAAGGGCGCGTGGCTGGCGGCGGCTACATGCGACATCTGCTCGAGAAAATAGATGTCCTCGGGCTGGCGCGAGATCTCGAAGTCGCCGATCAGGGTGCCGTAGGGGGCGCCGCCGAAGGTGCCGAATTCTTCTTCGTAGATCTTGTTGAACATCGTGCTCTGGTCGAATTCCATGGCCGACTGGAAGTCCTTGACCAGTTCGCGCTTGCTGGCATTGAGCATGCGGATCTGCAGGTTGGCGCTGGTGCTGCTGTTCTTGACCAGGTATTGCAGGCCGGTCCAGCTGCGCTCGAGCTTCTGGAATTCGGGCGCGTGCATGATGGAGGACAGCTGGTCCGAGATCATCCGGTCCAGTTCGGCCAGGCGCGCATCGATCGTGGCCGACAGGTTGGACGAGACGACCATCGTTCCCTGCATCACTTGCGTGACCAGTTCCGAGATCAGGTCGCGCGCGCGTTCGTGCTCGCTGCTCGACGCGGCCACGCGGCTCTCTTCGACGATCTGGTCGAGCAGCGACGCGTCGAGTTCAGGCGCTGCCGCCGCGGGCTTGGTGGATTCGAGTACCGCCGCCATCTCACTCCTCCTTGCCGTGCTTGCGCAGGCTGTCGAGTTTCTCGGTATTGCCCAGCACCTCGGTCAGGATGTCCTCGAGCTTGTCGTTGCCGGCCAGCTTGTTGCGCAGGTCGGCCAGCTTGGTGCGCGCGTCCAGCAGGCCGGCCAGCGGCGCCACCTGGCGCACCACCGACTCGGGCCGGAAATCGTCCATCTCGCGAAACTGCAGCTGCACCCCGAACTGGCCGCCTTCCGGCGACAGGTGGTTGTCGACCTTGAAGGTGGCCACTGGCGCCACCGCGCCGAGCACCTCGTCGAAGTTGCCGGCATCGACGTTGACGAACTTGCGGTCCTTGAGGCGCTTCTTCTCGGCCGCGGGATCGACGCCGAAGTCGCCGACCACGCCGACCACGAAGGGCAGCTCCTTGTTTTCGATCGCGTCGCCGATCTCGACGTCGTACGTCATCTGCACGCGCGGCGCGCGCACCTTCTGCAAGCGTTTTTGTACGCTTTCGCTCTTGGCCATGGCGGCTCCCGGATAGGTGGATTACTTCAGCACGTCGAAGGGACTGGCATTGCCGGCCGCCGGGCGCTGCGGCGCGGCGACGGCCGGCTGGGTCGGCGTGCGGCGGGTCGAAGCCGCGGGCTTGGCGGCCGGACGGTTCGTGACCAGCACTTCCTCGCCCAGGCTGGTGCGCAGCAGCTTGGCCAGGTCTTGCGCCTCGCTGCGCACCGACCCTTGCAGATTGTTCTTGCGGGTCAGGTCGGCCAGCGCCTTGCTGGCCACGCGCAGGCCGCTGACGGCCAGGATGCTGTAGGCCAGGGTGTCGTCGGGATCGCGCGCCAGCGCCTCTTGCGCGTTGCTGATGGCGTCGCCGTACTGGGTGGCGTCGAAGCGGATTTGCGCCATGCGCACCCAGGGTTTCTTGTCGACCGGATGCGCGGCGCTGGCGGCCTTGAGCAGTCCCAGGGCTTTCTCGCCCTGGCCGGCCGCGAGGGCGGCATCGGCTTCGGCATAGATATTCTCGGACACGGCGGCGCGCTTGGCGTTCGCGTCCGTGCCGTCGGTGGCGCACCCGGCCAGGGCGGCAACCCCGACCAGCAGGGGTAACAGGCGTTTGCGGATCATGCTCGGCTCTCCAGTGGGTGGACAAGCTCCCATTATTCGCATCGGGCTTGGCGAACAGTTGTGCACTGTCAATGAAAAGCGAGTTCAGCAACAGACCGTTGGATGTGGCTTGCGTTTGCGCCGTGTCAGCGCGCCCCGTCGCCGATGGGGTTCAATCCAACGCTGATGCGATAGAACAATTGTGAGGAGAACAGTGATGAGGATGTATTACCTGATCCCGGCGAGCGCGCTGGCGGCACTGCTGGCCGGCTGCGGCGGCGCCGCGCTGGCGCCGCTGGCCAGCGTCGCGCTGGAAGCGGCCGGCTTGCGCAAGCCGCCCGAACTGCCCGAATCGCAAAAGCCGCCGCGCAATGTGCCGCTCAAGCTGCACGCCGCCACGCGCCTGAACGTCGACGCGGGCGGCCAGCCGCTGGCCCTTGCCGTGCGGCTGTACAAGCTGCGCCAGAAGGATGCCTTCGAGGGCGCGCCCTATGCCGCCTTCCTCGATCCGCAACTGGAACGCGAGCGCCTGGGCGCCGACCTGGTCGAGGTGCGCGAGATCATGCTGGTGCCCGGCCAGCGCTACGAGGTGACCGAAAAAGTCGCGCGCGAGGCCGGCCACCTGGGCATCGTGGCGCTATTCCACACCCCGGCCGCCGGCCGCTGGCGCACCGCGGTCAGCAGCCTGGACGCTGAACGCGACGGCCTGAACATCGGCCTGCACGCCTGCGCGATGAGCGTCGGATCGTCCGCCGCCGCACTCGCCTCTGTGCGCTGTCAATAGCCGATTACAACTTTCCTGCAAGCTTGTCCTTTCTGAACAGCGAGGGAGGCGATTGTGATGCCATCGAAGGTCTTATGGGGCGAGGGATTGTTCCTGCGCCCCCAGCACTTCCAGCAGCAGGACCGCTACCACGAAGCGCGCCTGAACCAGACCGCCTGCGCCCTGCACCCGTATTGCTGGGGCGTGCGCAAGCTGGCGGTCGACCTCGACGCGCTGCGCAGCGACGTGCTGCGCATCGACGAGCTGTCGCTGCTGTTCCCCGATGGCGAAGTGGTGCGCGCACCTGGCGACGATCCGCTGCCGCCCCAGGTGCGCCTGGGCGACCTGCCGCCGGCGCTGCAGAGCGTCACCTACCACGCCGCACTGCCGGCCCTGCGCACCCACGGCGACAACTGCGCCACCGGCTTCGAGGGCCAGGAAGCGGTCGACGTGCGCTTCGGCCGCCATGAACGCGAGACCCAGGACCTGTACACCCAGGCCGCCGACGCCCCGGTGACCTATCTGCGCAAGGCGCTGCGCCTGGTGCCCGACAGCGAGCCGCTGGAAGCCTACGAGAGCTTTCCGCTGCTGCGCCTGCGACGCGTGGCCACCGGCGGCTTCGAGATCGATCCCGGCTTCATCCCGCCCAGCCTGTCGATCGACGCCGTGGGCAGTCCCGGCGCCGGCCTGCACGTCGGCCTGGCGCGGCTGATGGAAAAGCTGCTGGCCAAGGTCGGCGCGCTGTACGGCGACCTGCGCGAGCCGAGCCGCAACGTGGTCGAGATCCGCGGCGGCGACGTCTCGGCGTTCTGGCTGCTGCACACGGCCAGTGCCGGCTACGCGGCGCTGGCGCACTTCCTGCACCACCGCGAGCTGCACCCCGAGCGCCTGTACGGCGCCCTGCTGGCCCTGGCCGGCGGCCTGATGACCTATTCGCGCAGCTACCGGCTGGAAGACCTGCCCTCCTACGTCCACGCCGATCCCGGCCCGCAGTTCGCGCGCCTGGACGGCATCATCCGCGACCTCCTCGATACCGTGATCTCATCCCGCTACTTCACCATCGCCCTGCACAAGGACCGTCCGTCGTATTACCTGGGCGCCCTCGATTCGGGCCGCATCAATGCCCAGACGACGCTCTACCTGGCGGTGGCGGCCGACATGCCGGCGCTGCGCCTGGTCGAGGCGGTGCCGCTGCAGTTCAAGGTCGGCGCCCCGGAAGACGTCGACAAGTTCGTGCTGTCGGCGCTGCCCGGCGTGAAGCTGGCGCATGCGCCGCAGGTGCCGAGCGCCATTCCCGTGCGGCCCGACACGTATTATTTCGTGCTCGAGGGCCGCGGCCCGCTGTACGAGGCGATGCTCAAGGCCCAGGCGATCTCGGTGTATGTGCCGAACGGCCTGCGCGAACTGCGCCTCGAACTGATCGCGGTGTCGGCATGAGCGCCTTCGTCGAGCGCCGCGCCGCGCAAAAAGGCGACAAGGGCGAACCGGGCAGCCGCCGCCAGCGCCTGGTGGACATCATGTACGAAGGCTTCCACGCCCTGTTCCTGCTCACGAACGGCTGCGGCCCGCAGGACAAGGGTGCTTTCGCCGACAATATGACGGCCTTCCTGGCCGACGTCGACCGCAGCGCCAAGGCGCTCGGCATCGCCGCCGAGGACGTGACCGCCGCCAAGTACGCCTACTGCTCGGCGGTCGACGAGATCATCCTGCGCTCGTCGTACGAGGTGCGCGAGGCCTGGGAAACCCGGCCGCTGCAGCTGCGCGTGTTCGGCGACCAGCTCGCCGGCGAGCATTTCTTTCATCGGCTCGAAGACCTGCGCGCGAAGGGTGCGCAGCAGGTCGAGGCGCTCGAGGTGTTCCATATGTGCCTGCTGCTGGGCTTCCAGGGCCGCTATGCGCTGGACGGCAAGGACAAGCTGGACTACCTGGTGGCGCGCCTGGGCGACGAGATCGCGCGCATGCGCGGCCGCACGCGCGGCTTCGCGCCGCACGCCGAGCGGCCGGACCAGGTGGTCAACCGGCTGCGCAGCGATTTGTCGCTGTGGGTGCTGGCGGCGGTGTTCACGCTCGCAGGCATGGGCGCCTACCTGGGCTTTCGCACGGTGCTGGGCAATGAGTCGGAGTTCGCGCTGGCGCACTACAACGACCTGGTGAAACTGCCGCCGAAGGCGGCGCATGTGACCATCACCCTGCCCTAGCCACCGTCGTTACTGCCACTGGCAGTAACGACTCCCCGCGAAGACGGGGACCCAAGTTTGCTTGCGTGGCGCTAAACACATTCCTGCCACCCACGCTGACTTGGGTTCCCGCCTCCGCGGAAACGACGTTTCGAAGGTGCGGGACTACGTGCTGGCGCAGCTGACCGAGTATTACTGGATCACCTTGAACTCGATCCGCCGATTGCGCGCCTTGCCTTCCGGCGTGCGGTTGTCGGCCACCGGCCGGTCCGGGCCTTCGCCCGACACCGCGATCGACTCTTCCGCGATGCCCTGGCTGACCACATAGGCCTTGACCGCCTCGGCGCGCGCCTGGCTCAGCGACAGGTTGCCGGCGCGCGAGCCGGCGTTGTCGGTGTGGCCGATCACCTCGACCTTCACGCCGTTTAGCTGCTTCAGCGCCGCCGCCATCCCGTCCAGGACTTCGGTGCCGGCCGGCGTCAGGGTCGCCTTGCCCGATTCGAATTCGATGATGCGGTCGGCCAGCGCCGCGTCCAGCACGCCCTGCTGCGACACCGTCACGCGCAGGCCGTTGTTGACCGTATAGGTCGGGTTCAGGCTGGCCGCGATCGCGCCGGCGATCTGCTGGCGCTGGGCTTCGCTGGCGACGTCGCCGCGCAGGCTGACGTTGTTGCCCTCGACCTTCAGCTGGCCGCCCTTCACCAGGCGCAGGTTGGGGCCGATCAGGCTGCCCACGTAGGCGCTCCAGTTGGCCGGCGTCGACACGCTGCCGACCGATAGCTGGTCGACCACCCGTGGCGCACCGTACAGCGTGCGCAGGCGCTCGAGCAGCGCGGCCTTGGTGGCTTCGTCGGCCACCATGCCGCTGACCACGACCGGTGCATCGGCTGCGGCCGCAGCCGGGGTTTGCGCCGCTGGCGGCAGGGCCGCGGTGGCGCCGAAGAGCAGGATCAGGATGCGAGCTTTCACGTCAGGCTCCAATGAAGGTCTTCATGAACAGGTCGCGCGCCAGCGACAGCGGCAGGTCGGACTGGGCCAGGTGGCTCGAGAGCTGGCGCACATCGGCGTCGAATTGCAGCTGCTCGTCGATCCAGGCCGTATCCAGCAGCCGCACCTGCTGCTCGGCGCCGACCAGCGGGTCGATCACGGCGCGCAGCGTCTCGGCCAGCGCCGCGCAAAAGCCCACCACCAGCACCGGCCGTTCTTCCTGGCGCGTGATGAACAGCGCCAGGTCGAATTGCGCGCGGCGCAGGAAAGGCACGATCAGTTCGAGCCAGAAGCCGGCGACGGAAAAGCGCGCCGCGGCATTGCGCGGCAGCGGCAGCACCAGGCTTTTGTGCAGCTCGGCCGGCTGGCTGTGCATCACCGGCTGCAGCAGCAGGCCCAGCGCCAGCACCAGGCGGGCAACGCCGCAGCGCTCCAGCAAGGCGTCGAGCGAAGCGATCGTGCCGTGCTCCATCCAGCGCGCCAGCGCCGCCTCGTCCCCGAGCCCGATCGCGCTGTCGGCGATCGCCTGCAGGTAGGCCGCCGGATCGTCGTCGCCCAGCACCTTGGGGCAGATCTCTTCCAGGAATACCCACAGCGGCGCGAAGGCCAGCGGACAGCGGGCGACGAAGGCCGCCGGGTCGCCCACCGCCAGGGTGCGGGTGGCGAGGAAGGGAAAGCGCCGTCCCGACTGGTCATGGCTGGCCAGCAGGTGGCCAGCCACCGCGTGGTGGCGCGCCGGGCCGACCAGGGCGAAGCTCACCGGCGCCATGGCGTCGTAGTGGAAGCGCCAGCGCGCATCCGACGGCAGCAGCGTCATCACCTGCGCCAGCCAGGCGTCGAGCATGCCGATCGCGGCCGGATCGTGGGCCAGCTTGACGAAGTCGGCGCGCGCCGGCACCTTGCCGAAATAGCCGATGCGGTCGGCGCGCATCATTGCGCTCCCGCGCCGGCCAGCGCAGGCGGCGCTGGATCGTGACGGCCGACGATGGCCGGCGGCAGCCGCAGTCCCCGGAATCCCTGGGCCTGGCCCCCGCCGCCGCCATTCGACTGCGGGCTGCTGACGATCTTCAGGTCGACCGCCACCGACACATTGTGGGCGCTCCAGCGCAGCTCGAACACGCCGCCGTCCTTGCGCTTGCGCTGGGCCGCCTCGAACAGGCGCTGCAGGCCAAACTGGCCGGGCTGGTTGAACAGCTCCACCGTGCGGCCGTCGAAGGTCACCGCCGAGACCCGGGCCCCGGACACGCCCTGCGGCCCCGGATGGACCATATTGCTCCAGCTGGGGGGCGTGTTCCGGTAGCGCAGCTGCTGGCCGTCGATCTCGAGCGTGTATTCGAGCGTGCCGGGCGCGCTCAGGGGCAGCACCTGGAACACGGTCTGGGCCGCGCCGCTGGCGGCCACGCCATTGTTCGACAGCGGCGCCACCCAGCCCGGGAAGGCCGCCACCGCCTGCGGCGCCAGCGCGATGCCGATGTCGGCCCAGGTGCGCGCCGCCAGCACGTCGCCCCGACGCACCACCAGCGGGCCCATGGCCGTGTTGACGAACTTGGCCACCGCGCCCTCGGGGCCGAATACCTGGCCGATCTCGCCCGGCGTGGCCTCGACGCTTGACTCCTGGGTGAACGGGTACTTGGTGGCCAGGGTGCGCGTGAACGGCTCGACGACCTGGGCCTGCCAGGTCTTGTTGATTTCGGCCTCGGACGGCAGCACGATCATGGCGAAGGTCTGGGTCAGCGGACGAACCAGCAGCGGCCGCAAGGCCTGCTTCTGGCTGTCGCTCATCCCGGTCAGCATCTGCTCGTCGACGTAGCGCAGCGCGTCGGCCAGCTCGGAACCGCTGCCTTCCAGCGTCTGCTGCATGAACTGCTTGGCGCCGGGCCCCGGATCGCCCTGGTTCTTGAGCGCGTTCAGGCGCGTGCGCAGGCGCGACAGCGCGTCCATGTAGCCGCTCATCAGGGACGCTTCCTTCTCCTTTGCCCCGACCAGGCGCGCCACGCCGGCGAATTCGCGGCCGATCGGCCCCGCGCCCTGTTGTTGCTGGGCCAGCAGCTGGGCCGGGTCGACGGTATCGGCCAGGGTGCGCGCATCGGACGGCGCGCGCCGCAGGATCACCTGCTTGATCCACTCCATCACGCCGCGCTCGGTCTTGCCGGCGGGCAGGCGCAGGCCGCCCGGATTGTCCCAGGCTGTCTCTTCGTGAATGGTGCGCAGCAGCCTGGCGATCGGCGACGATTGCGGGTCGCCCAGGCGGTTCATGGCCTGCACGCTGGCATCGAAACCGCGCAGGTCGGCGATGGCCACGCCCTGCACGAACTTCAGCCACTCGCGCGCATACTCGGCCTTGTAAAGGTCGATCAGCGCCTTCTGGATCTGTTCAGGGCTGCCTTCCAGCGTCAGGTCGTCGCGCGCCGTGGTCTTGAGCACCCAGTCGACCGTGTTCAGTTCTTTATTGGAGGCGTCGCGGATCGCGCCCAGCACGAACTTGTCCCAAGCCGCGCGGGTGAAGGCGCCACTGACGGCGTGGCTGCCGGCCACCAGCGCCGCATCCTGCTCGCCGACGATGCGCGCCACCGTCACCGCCGGGAAGCGGGTAGCGGCGCGGGTCTTGATGTCGGCATACACGCGCTCGCGCGCCGGCGTGCCGCGCACCACGCGGCGCAGGTGTTCGCGCGTGGTGTCGAGCAGGCCCAGCTTGGTGGCGATCTGCGGCCAGGCCGGATCGTCGATATGGGCCAGGTGGAAGGTGATCAGGCGCTCGGCGCTGCGGATCATCTGCTCGCGCGGCATGCTGCCGCGGTTCGCCTCCAGCCAGCCGCGCCAGTAGCGGGTGAGCTGGTCGTTCAGGTGGCCCGGCTCGGCATACGACTTGGCGCCCAGCATCAGATAGGTCTTGAGCGCGTTGTAGGCATCGCCGACGTCGGTCGGCGAGGCATCCTGGTAGGGCTGGCCGAGCCGGGGCGCGGACGTGGATGCCGGCGCCGGGGCAGCAGCTTCGCCCGCCGCCGCGAGGGCGGCCGCGTTCTCGTTCACCTGCGCCAGCATCGTCTCGAGCGCCTGGGCCACCGGCTCGACCATCACCGCGCGCACGCCGGCGAAGTATTCGTCGCGCAGCTTGCGCGCCAATACGTCGCCCTGGTACAGGCCGAAGCCCAGCGCCCACGGCTTGTCCTCGGCATGGCGCTCGAGCTGCTCGATGCGGTCCTGCAGGATGTCGAGCGCCTCCAGGCGCGATTGCAGGTCGATGCGGCCGGCCTGCAGCTTCATCACCTTGTCGAGGTCGGACTGCACATTGGCGACCAGCTGGCGGTTGCCCATGTACGACCACGACCAGCCGCCCATCGCGCCCCCCAGCACGATGGTGGCGGCGAAGAAGGCGCCCAGTTTCCAGCGCGCCGCCGCCGGATTCGTGTAGCGCTTGACCAGGTCGCGGTCGGCGAAGATCACCTTGCGGAACAGCTCCAGCAAGAAGTACCCCGACTGGGTGGCAGCGGCCTCGCTAGCCGGCTCGCTGCCCTTCTTGTCTTGCAGCGCCAGGTCGAAGCGGCTGGCCACGCGCCGGCTCGACAGGTCTTGCACGCTGCCTTCCTGCAGCGCGCTGGTGAAATAAAAGCCGCGGAATACCGGCTTGAACTGGTAGGTGTTTTCCTCGAACAGCGTGGCCAGGAAGGCCCGCAGCGGCGTGCGGATCGCGGCGAATTCCAGCGGAAAGGTGAATACGCCGGAACGCAGCGCCGCGCTGCGGTTGGCGCCCATGCCGGCCAGGCTCATTTCCTTGAGGCCGTCGACCAGCTCGTCGAAGTGCTCGTCGAAGAAGGCCAGCACGTCCTGCGGCGCGCTGCGCCGGTTGTAGCGCAGGGTCGCGCCCCAGATGCGCTCGCGCTCGGCCGCTTCGCTGTCGTGGAAGAAGTCGAGGAAGCCGGCAACCAGGTCGGCCTTGGTGAAGACCACGTAGACCGGCGCATGCACGCCCAGCCGCTCGGTCAGTTCCTGGACCCGCGTGCGCAGGTTCTTGGCCAGCTCGTGCGAGGCGGTGGCCGGCCCGGCCACCAGCTCGGCCACGCTGACCGCGATCAGGATGCCGTTGATCGGCGCGCGCTGGCGGTATTTTTTCAGCAGGTCGAGGAAGCCGAACCACTCGTCGCGGTCGGCGTCCTGCACCGAATAGCGGCCGGCGGTGTCGAGCAGGATGCCATCCGTCGTGAAGAACCAGTCACAGTTGCGGGTGCCGCCCACGCCCTGCAAGGCCTTGTTGCCGGGGATCGGGAAGGTCAGCCCGGAATGCGCGATGGCGCTGCTCTTGCCGGCCGCCGGATTCCCGATGATCATGTACCACGGCAGCTCATACAGCGCCGCCGCGCCGCGCATCAGGCCCAGCTTGGAGCTCTTGATGGTGCCGACCGCCTCCAGCAGGTTCTTGCGCAGCACCGCGACGTCGTCCTTGCCGTTGTCGTCGGCCGCCCCGCCGCCGGCGATCGCGCCGGCCAGCTTGCGCGCCTTGCGCGCGCGCCAGGCACGCCGCAGCATCCACCAGATGCCCCAGCAGGCCAGCAGCGCCAGGCCACCGATCGCGGCCCAGACGATGCCGATGCCGAGCAGGCCGGCGCCGATAACCAGGATGGCCGCCAGCGCGGCAAGACCGATCGTGGCCAGCACGCGGCTGTCGGTCAGGAACTTCCACAGTCGTGACATGGCGCAGCCTCTGTAGTTGAAAAAATCTCACAGGAAATGGTCGCATGGGCCTAGGTGGCGCTGCTTGACTCTGCACAATGCAGCCCAGATCCGGAAAAATGCGCAACACGCCCTCAGCGCTGCATGACGCCGCGCATCCGCAATTCGATATGGCCCAGGTCCATCATCTTCCAGCGCCCACCCCAGGTCAGGCCCAGCGATTCGGCCACCTGGCCATACAGCTGGTAGCCGCGCATGGCCCAGGGATCTTTTTCGGTAATCACCAGCTTGCCGTCGCGCAGAAAGGCGCAATCGGCCGCCAGGCCGTACTGGTGCCAGCTCTGGAAGGCGCGCGCATTGGTGACGTGGCCGCCGGCGGCCGCCAGCTCGTCCTGGCGCGCCGGGCTGCGATAGCCCTCGAGCAAGGCCATCTCGTAGCCGTGCTGTTCCTTCATGATCTTGAACGCCAGCAGCAGGCGCTGGCTGAAGTCGGGATGCAGCAAGCCCCAGTTGCGGCTGGCCGTGACCAGCATCGGCCGCACCAGTTCGACCTCGGCCGTGGTGAACACGCTCGGCGGCAGGGCCACCGGCGGCACCAGTTGCTCGCCGGCCAGCAGCGCCGCCACCTGCGCGTCAGGGAGGGCGGCATTGCCCTCGTACACCGGCAGCATGGCCGGATTGCTCAGGGCCAGCGCCAGCAGCGACGGGATCAGCACCGCCGGCGCGCCGATCGCCAGCAGCACCCGGTGCCGGCGCACCCCCTGCAGCACCCGCTCGCGCAGCGACAGCGTCACGCCGTCGTACACGGCGCCGGCGGCGCGCGCGCCGGCATGGCGCAAGCCGCCCGCGCGCCCCGCCAGGCCGCGCACGATGTGCATGCCGCGCGCCACCAGCGAGCGTCCACTTGGAAAAAGAACAAGCCAGGCCAGGCCGGATGCGAGACAAACGTACAGAAGGGCGATAAAGATCAGCATCGGTTTCCCCAGGATTGTTTCTAATCAGAACAGCAGAAGCCAATCTTAGGAGTAATGTCGTGCGTCCATCAGACGAAAATCAAGACAACCGCATGCATGCCCATATGCGCCCCAACCTGATGTCGTCGCCACGCCGCGGCGGCCGTGAAGACAGCATTCTCGCCAGGCTCGAGCGCGAACCGGCCCGGCGTGCCGGCGCCAGCCAGGGTATGCGCCTGGCCTGGTACGGGGCGGCGTCCGTGGTGGCGATGGGATTGACGGCAACCCTGGCCTGGCTGGCGGCCGGGACCGGGCCGGCGCCGCTCGAGATGGCCGTTCCTGACGCCCCGGCTCCGGTCGCGAGCGCACCGCCCGCGCCGGTCGAGACGGCCGTGATCGTCGACGCGGCGCCGGTTCCTCCGCTGCGCCTGCTGGAACCCGCCCCCGCCGCGCCCGCGCCAGTCCTGGCGGCGCCCCCGGTCGTGGCCAGAACCGCCTCGCCACGCATCGCGGCGCAGGCCCGGCCCCGTGCCCAGGCCACGCGACCGGCGCCGCGCCAGGCCGCGCGTCCGGCCCGGACGGTCAATCCGGCCCGCGCCGGCGAGGCCCAGGACGATAGCGACGTCGCCCTGATCTCGGCCGTGATCTACCACGCGAACGGCCACGCCGCCCCTGCGGAAGACGAGGCGCCGGCGGTACCGCCAGCCCGCTAGCCCATCGTGGCCGGAACGCGCTATACTGTATATAAGTACAGGTGGGCGTTCGGTCATGATCAGGGTGTTGGAAAACGAGTTTTATTATCTGGATAACTTCCAGCGTGTCCTCGACTGGATCGGCGAACGCTATGGCGACCTGCTCGACGACGGCGAGCACGCCTTCCTGGCGGCCTTCCCCGCCCTGCCGCGCAATGCGCGCGCCCTGTTCGTGCGCATGGTCATGCGCAAGGGGCAGCTGTTCCGCGCCAGCAAGCTGAACTATGCCGAGATCGGCTGCCCGGTCGACGCCGCGCGGCACCTGCTCGGCACCGGCTGGATCGAAGCCGATCCCGAGATGTCGCTCGACGAATTGTTCGACCTGCTGTCCAAGCCCGAGCTGGCCGACGCCTTCGGCGCCCGCCTGCAGCGCAAGACCGCGCGCAAGGAAGAACAGCTCGAAGCGCTGCGCCCCGTGTGCCCCGACGCCCAACGCTTTTCAAGCTGGCATCCAGCCTGCCCCGACGTCGCCTGGCGCATCCTGGTCAAGCCGCTGTGCGACCGCCTGCGCCTGGTCTTCTTCGGCAACCTGCACCAGGGCTGGACCGACTTCGTGCTGTCCGACCTCGGCCTGTTCCGCTACGAGACGGTGGACATCTCGTCCGCCTCGCGCGGTTTCCGCAAGCGGGCCGACGTCGACCACTACCTGCAGCTGTACGCCTGCCGCGAACGCTTCGCCGCCGGCGAGGATGTCGACGAGGTGGTGCGCGACCTGCCCCGGCACGCCTTCGACAACGACTGGCTCGAGAGCCGGCGCGAGAAGCTCACCTTCCAGATCGGCCAACACTACGAAAAGCTGAAAAACTGGGACGGCGCCTACGCCGCCTATGCAGCCTGCCGCTTCCCCGGCGCGCGCGGGCGCGCGATCCGCGTGCTCGAGAAGCACGAGCGCTTCGAGCAGGCCCATGCCCTATTGCTTGAAGCGCAATCTGCGCCCGAGAACGAGGCCGAGCGCCAGCACCTGGCCCGCATCGCGCCGCGCCTGGCGCGCCGCCTCGGCCACGCGCGCCTGCCCGCGCGCGGCAAGACCCCGGTCGAGCGCATCGAGCTGTGCCTGGCGCCGCCGAACGGCGAACGCTGGGTCGAAGGCGCCGTGCGCGGCCACCTGTCGACCGACGCGGCGCCCGTATTCTACGTCGAGAATGCGCTGGCCAATACCCTGTTCGGCCTGTTGTGCTGGCGCGCCGTGTTCGCCGCCATTCCGGGCGCCTTCTTCCACCCCTTCCACCGCGGACCGGCCGACCTGCACAGCGCCGACTTCCACACGCGCAGGCAGCACGAATTCGCCGCCTGCCTGGCGGAGCTGGACGACGGCAGCTACCGCGACTCGATCCGGCGCACGTACCACGAAAAAGCCGGCCTGCAGTCCCCGTTCGTGCACTGGGACGGCATGCCGCTGGACGTCATCGAGCTGGCCCTTGCCTGCATCCCGCCCGCCCACCTGCGCAAGTGGTGCGAGCGCATCCTGGCCGACGTCAAGGAGAACCGCAACGGCTTCCCCGACCTGATCCAGTTCTGGCCGGGCGAAGGCCGCTACCTGATGATCGAGGTGAAGGGACCGGGCGACCGCCTGCAGGACAACCAGCTGCGCTGGATCGACTACTGCGCCGCGCACGGCATGCCGGTCTCGGTGTGCTACCTGCAGTGGGCCGAAGTCTCACAGTTGGCGGCATCAGAGATGGCG
Source organism: Telluria beijingensis (assembly GCF_030770395.1). Taxonomy (GTDB): domain Bacteria; phylum Pseudomonadota; class Gammaproteobacteria; order Burkholderiales; family Burkholderiaceae_D; genus Telluria; species Telluria beijingensis. The sequence continues at coordinate 4,682,174 of NZ_CP132480.1, forward strand.
GCATAAGCGTTCGTGACCTACACCATCGCCGTCCGCGCCCTGTGCGAGTTCACCGCCAAGCAGGGTGACCTCGACCTGCGCTTCACGCCCTCGCCCAGCGCCCAGGAAGGCATCCAGGGCCACGTCGTCGTCGCTGGCCGCCGCGGCGACGGCTACCGCTGCGAAGTATCGCTGTCCGGGCAGTGGAACGACCTGCACGTGCGCGGCCGCGCCGATGGCTACGACGTCAACGAGAACCTGATCGAAGAGGTCAAGACCCACCGCGGCCGGGTCGACGCCATCCCCGACAACCACCGCCACCTGCACTGGGCCCAGTTGCGCGTGTACGGCCACCTGCTGTGCGAGGAGCAGGACATGGCGTCGGTCAACCTGGCCCTGGTCTACTACGACATCGGCAGCGGCGCCGAGACGGTGCTGCGCGAGACGCGCGAGCGCGCCTGGCTGCGCGAGCATTTCGAGGCACTGTGCGCGCGTTTCTCGGACTGGGCTGCCAGCGAAGCGGCGCACCGCGCGGCGCGCGACGCCGCCCTGGCTGAGTTGCGCTTCCCGCACGCCGACTTCCGGCCCGGCCAGCGCCAGCTCGCCGAGAACATCTACCGCGCCAATGCCAGCGGCCGCTGCCTGCTGGCGCAAGCCCCGACCGGCATCGGCAAGACCGTGGGCAGCCTGTTCCCGGTGCTCAAGGCCATGCCACGGGAAAAACTCGACAAGGTGTTCTTCCTGGCCGCGAAGACGCCCGGCCGGCGCCTGGCGCTCGATGGCGCCGAGAAGCTGTGCGCCGATGGCCGGGCGCCGCTGCGGGTGCTGGAACTGACCGCGCGCGACAAGGCCTGCGAACATCCCGACAAGGAATGCCACGGCTTGTCCTGCCCGCTGGCCCGTGGATTCTACGACCGCCTGCCGGCGGCGCGCGCGGCGGCCGCGGCGACCGTGCAGGTGCTGGACCGCGACGCGCTGCGCGAAGTCGCGCTGGCGCACGAGGTCTGCCCCTACTACCTGGGCAGCGAAATGGCGCGCTGGTCCGACCTGATCGTCGGCGACTACAATTATTATTTCGACGGCAGCGCCATGCTGTACGCGCTGGGGCTGGCCAATGGCTGGAAGACCAGCGTGCTGGTCGACGAGGCCCACAACCTGGTCGGCCGCGCGCGCTCGATGTACAGCACCGAACTCGATCGCGAACTGCTACGCCTGGCGCGCGCCGATGCGCCGCCAGCCGTCAGGAAGACGCTGGAGAAGGTCGGTCGCGCCTGGACCGCGGTCGACAAGACGGCGCCGGCGCCGTATCAACTACTTGAAAAAATCCCGTCGAAGCTGGTGGATGCACTGCAGGAAATGGGCAGCGCCATCAACGAACACCTGGCCGCCTTCCCCGGCCCGCTCGAGCGCGACCTGCAGCGCTTTTATTTCGATGCGATGCAGTTCGTGCGCCTGGCGGAATCGTTCGGACCGCACTCGCTGTGCGACCTGGGCCGGGACGCCGACCGCCCCACCCTGCGCGACTCGACCATCTGCATCCGCAACGTGGTGCCGGCGCCCTTCCTCGGCCCGCGCTTCGCGGCGACGCACTCGAGCACCCTGTTCTCGGCCACGCTCGGTCCCTGGCACTACTGCCTCGACACGCTCGGCCTGCCGGCCGATACCGCCTGGGTCGAGGTCGAGTCCCCGTTCAGGGCCAGCCAGCTCGACGTCCACGTGGCGCACGGCATCTCGACCCGCTACCAAAGGCGCGCCGCGTCGGTGCAGCCGATCGCCGAACTGATCGCGCGCCAATACGCCGAACGGCCGGGTAACTACCTGGCCTTCTTCAGCAGCTTCGATTACCTGGACCAGGTGGCGCAGGCGCTGGCGCGCCTCGACCCCGGCGTGCCGACCTGGCGCCAGGAGCGCCGCATGAGCGAGCATGAACGGCAAGGCTTCATCGACCGTTTCGCCGTTGGTGGATCGGGCATCGGTTTCGCCGTGCTGGGCGGCGCCTTCGGCGAAGGCGTCGACCTGCCGGGCGAGCGCCTGATCGGCGCTTTCGTCGCCACCCTCGGCCTGCCGCAGGTGAACCCGGTCAACGAGCAGCTGCGCGAACGGATGCAGGCGCTGTTCGGCGCCGGCTACGACTACACCTACCTGTACCCCGGCATCCAGAAGGTGGTGCAGGCGGCCGGCCGGGTGATCCGCACCGAGCAGGATCGCGGCGTGGTGTGGCTGATCGACGACCGCTTCTCCCAGCCGGGCATCAGGTCATTGATGCCCACCTGGTGGGAGCTCGACTCACGCCAGTAGGTCGCGCACCTTCTGGTAACCGCTGCGGCTGATCGGCAGCTTCACGCCGCTTTTCAGCACCGCGCAATGGTTGTCCTTGCTGACCGGCTCGATGCGCTCGACCGCGCCGACATTGACGATGTAGGAGCGGTGGATGCGCACGAACACGCCCGGGTCCAGCTGCGCTTCGAGTTCCGACAGCCGCTGGTGCTTCAGGTAGCCCTTGCCATCGGCATTGACCTGCACATAATCGTCCTGGGCCTCGATATAGTCGATGCTGCCGGCCGCCACCACGTGCACGCGGGCGCCGTCGCGGATCAGGATCCGTTCCAGCGGCTGCTGGCGCGCCTGGGCCTCCTTGACCACGGCCTCGATCCGGGCCGGCTGCGGCGCACGCAGGCGTACCTGCGCCAGCGCCTCGGCCAGCCGCTCGCGCGAAAACGGCTTGAGCAGGTAGTCGACCGCATGCACTTCGAAGGCGCGCAGCGCGAACTGGTCATAGGCGGTGGCGAACACATAGTGCGGCTTGCTGCCGGCCAGCTCCACCACCTCGAAGCCATCGAGCTTGGGCATCTGGATGTCCAGAAAGACCAGGTCGGGATCGTGCTCGGCGATCGCCTTCACCGCCTCGAAGCCGTTGGCGCATTCGCCGACGATCTCGACGTCCGCATGCGCCGCCAGGTATTCGCGCAGGACCGCCCGCGCCAGGTGTTCATCGTCCACGATCAGGGTTCGCATCCCTCGTTCTCCGCTCATTGTTCCACCTCCGCGGGCAGCACAAGGTCCACCCGGAACAGATTGTCCACGCGTGTCGCATGCACGCTCGCTTCGATGCCATACGCGGCGCGCAGGCGCTCGCGCACATTGGCCAGGCCGATGCCGCCGCCAGCCGCCTTCGCGCTCGCATCCGGATCGACGTCGTTCTCGACCCGCAGCTTCAGCTGCGACCCGGCGCGCTCGGCCCGCACGCGCACCACGCCGCCGTCCAGCAACTGGCCGATGCCGTGCTTGACCGCGTTCTCGACCAGCGGCTGCAGGATCATCGGCGGCAGCAGGCAGGCTTCGGCATCCGCGCCCGCCTGGCATTCGAAGGCCAGGCGCGGCCCGAAGCGCACCTGCTCGATCGCCACGAAGCGCTCGACCAGCTCCACCTCGGCCAGCAGCGTCACCTTGCGGTGTGCTTCCAGCCCCAGCGTATGGCGAAAGAACCCCGCCAGCTGCAAGGTCATGTCGCGCGCCGCGCCGGCATCGATCGCGGTCAGGGCGCTGATCGAATTGAGGCTGTTGAACAGGAAGTGCGGATCGATCTGGGTGCGCAACATGCGCAGTTCGGCGTCCTGGGCCAGCAGCTTCAGCTCCAGCTCGCGCCGCTCCAGGCCGCGCGCCCGCTCGAACTCCAGCGCCAGGTAGTGGGCGCAGGCGCTCATCCCGTACAGCAGCACCCCGACCCCGAACATCGCCGCGGTGAGCGGCCGCGACATCACGACGCCTTCGGTCCGCGGCGCCAGCCACTGCCAGCCGGCGGCCCAGGCGGATGCGGCCGAGCACCACAGCAGGGCCGCAAATACGGCGCTGGCGAAGAACACGGCCAGCACCGCCGGCGTCGACCTGCGCCCCAGTGGATAGGCGCGGCACAGGTAATAGGCCGAGAAGCCGCACACGGCGGCGTAGACCAGCACCAGCGGCAGCGCGAATACCAGGCTGGCCGCCAGGCCGGCGCCGCTGGTAGCGTCCAGCAGCCCGGCCAGCATCAGCCCCAGCATCAGCCACGCCGCCAGGTACAGCGCGGCGCTGCGCCGGGCCCAGAAGCCGCCGCCCATCAGTTGCGGATTTCCACGCCACCCATGATCGCGTAGCCGCGGATGACCAGGCGCTTGCTGTCGTCCGGCGGCGCGATGGTCTTTTCCTCGAAGCCGCCCAGGATCGGCGTGCCTTGCAGGCTCACCGACCAGTCGGGCGGGCACTTGATGGTCACGCCGCCCCAGAAGGCGAACACATTGATCACCGCCTCGCCGCGGATCGAGGCGCCGCGCATATCGAGTTCGCAGCCGCCCATCACCGCCGTGATCTCGCCGCCGCGGAAGTCCTGGGTGGTCACGCGGCGTTCGTAGGCGCCCAGGATGGCGGTGACGTCGATCACTTCGCCGGCGCCGACCGGGGCGCCATCGAGCATCGCCACCCCGCTCTCCTGCGCACGCTTGCCGCGGATTGCCTTCGCAACCAAAAAGCCGCCCAGGCCGATCAGGACCAGCGGCCAGATGGTGCGCCAGCTGAAGTCGATGATGTCCATCCGGTCCAGCATCAACAGGACGCCGATGCCGACCATCGCTGCGCCCAGCATGGTGCCGCCCTGGGTCCGGGTGTCGCACAGCTTGACGGTGCCGACGATCACGAACAGCATCGGCCAGAACGAGAAGGCGCGGTGCATGTCGACGAAGCCCAGGTTATCGAGCAGGAACAGCAGGCCCATCGCGATGACGAGCAGGCCGAGCACCACCTGGGTGGTCGCGTTTCTTGGGTGCGGATCATTTTTCATGGCGGTTGCCCCGGTTGTTATTGGCGAAGCGGCGTGCGATGAACGGGTCGAGCACCAGCTTGACGCCCCACATCAGGATGAACAGCGGCCAGCTGTTGCGGAAAGTGAGGCCGAAGGCGTTCTCGAACACGGCGAACAGCCACAGGCCGGTGAACACGGTCCACAGGCCGTTGCCGAATTCCTTCGGGCTCGGATAGCCGATGGTCTGGTTGATGCCCACCACGACCAGCAGCAACGGTGCGTAATGCCAGTAGTCCTGGGCATCGATATAGTACAGGCGGTCGAGCAGCACCACGGCGCCGACGACGATCAGGAGCAGGCCCCAGAGCACCTGCTTGCGCCAGCGGTAGGCATCTTCGGAATTCATGTCGTTCACTCCTCTTGTTATCGAACTGGATACACGATAACAAGGTGGAAGGCAACCGCGAAAGCGGTATTCGGCGAATGGCGGACGGGAGGCGGCGAATGGCGAATGCTTCGGCGAGCTGCGCCACTTTGGCACCGCAAGGACGAAAAAAAGCCCACCTCGCGGGTGGGCCGTGTGCTGCAGGTACGGTGGATCAGGCGGCGGTTTGCGCCTGTTCGCGCTGGGCCTGGCCTTTCGGCTGGTTGCGGTACTTGGCGCGGGCCTCGGCCTGGCGCACGGCTTCGCGGGCCACGTTGGCGCGCTTGATCTCCTGGCGTTCCTTCTTGCCGCGGTGCTGGGCGATGTGTTTGCTGCCGATCTTGCTGGTCATGGATGTCTCCTGTGGTGGGGCTGGGCGCCGGTCCCGGTGCGGTGCCGGCGCAAGAAACAGTGGCGCTCAGGAGCGGGTGGTGCCCATCTTGAGATCGGCCGGCATCAGCATGCCCCAGCCAAGCTGGCGCCGGATCTCCTCGGGCGTCGGCGGCGGCTTCGGATCGCGCGAGCGACGCTCGAGATAGGCGCGCACCAGGTGCTTGGGTGGATGCTTGACATCGGACATGACGACCTCCGCTTCCGTTGCGGGCCCGCGCTTCGCCTGCGGCTGGCGCGGTCCCCGAATCTGGTGCCGATCCTCGAGGCGACCGGCTAACCTGTCGAGGTGTTGGATGGCAGCGAATCGAATCGCGCGTTCCTCACTCGGACAGATGCATCTTATCGAAACCGGGGCGGTAGCACCGTTAGGTGACGCACACTGTGCGCGTCAATACTCCCCGCAGGTAAACGACGTCGTCCCCGCGAAGGCGGGGACCCAAGTTTCCGAGCGCAGTGGCCACATAAAATGCAGTGGCTACACAAAGGACTTGGGTCCCCGCCTGCGCGGGGACGACGTACGGTGCGGTGCGAACGATCCGCCCTACCCGATCAGAACTTGTAGCGCAGGTTCAGGTAATACTGGCGGCCGCTGACGTCCAGCTTCTGCGGCTCGGCTTCGCTGTAGCGATACTGGGCGCGCTTGGCATTGGTCAGGTTGGTCGCGCTGAACGCGAGTTCCAGGTTCTTGGTGAAGTAGTAGTTGGCGGAGAACGCCAGCGTGGTCACCGCGTCGGCATAGGTCGGCGCGGTCGGCATCGCGATACCGTTGATCACCGAGAGACCCTGGCTGTTGGCGGTCGGCGACGGCGCGGTAGTGCTGTTCACGTACTCGCCGCGGTAGTTCGCCACCAGGCGCGACGACAGCTTGGCGTCCTCGTAGTACAGGCCGATATTGCCGGTCCATTCGGACGCGCCCACCATCGGACGGCCGTCGTCGACCTTGGTCTTGGCGCGGCTGACGTTCGAGGTAAAGCCGAAGTTGGTCTTGCCGAACGGCTGCTCGTACTGCAGCTCGATGCCGTTGATCTTGGCGCCCTGCTGCGATGCCGTGTTGATGAAGAAGGTCTTCACGGTCTGGTCGCGCGGGTCGAGCAGGTCGACGGTGGAGCTGCCCACGGCGCCGGTCTTCGGATAGCCGTCGATCGACGAGTGGAACACGCTCACCGCCACGATCGAACGCGGCGCGAAGTACCACGACCACGACAGGTCGAGGTTGTCCGCGGTCTGCGGTTCCATGTCCGGGTTCGGACCGGTCACGCGGCAGCCGTTGGCGTCGCAGCCCGGGGTGCCGAAGCCGCTGCCCAGCAGGTTGTAGTTCTGGCGGCCGATGGTGCGGCTGACGCCGAAGCGCGCCAGCATGCTGTTGCCCATGTCGTAGCGCAGGTTCAGGCTTGGCAGCCAGTCGTCGAAGGTGCGCTTGGTCGGCGTCTTGTAGTACATGATGCCGCCCAGCGGATTGAACGGCATACCGTCGAAGTAGGCGGTGGCGTCGCCGGCATCGGTGATCGCACCCGGGTAGGCGGCGCAGGTGACCGGCGGGCTGCCCGGCTCCACGCGCTGGCAGGCGCCGGCCGGGATCGGGGTGGCGATATTGGCCTTGACCTCGGTGCGGGTGAAGCGCACGCCGACGTTGCCCGACCAGCGCTCGCCTTCCAGGTTGGCCATCACGTAGGCCGCGCTCTGGCGCTCCTGCATGTCGATCTCGGAGTTGACGCGGCGCTCCCAGGCATCGCTGGTGACCTTGGTGTTATTGGCGATGTATTCCTTGATCGCTTCCGGCGTGTAGGTGAAGCCTGTGTTGTCCCAGCCCGCCGGGCCATCGAGGCCGTCGCCGAAGTCGCCCGGGAACGCCTGCCAGCCGGTGGTCGGCGTCGGCGTGTTGGACACCACGCGGCCGGTGACCGGGTCGACCGTAATGCCGTTGCGGAAGGCAGGGCCGCGACGGCCGCTGGTACGCTTGTGGTCGGCGAAACGCACGCCGCTTTCCAGCGACTGGAAGATGCCGCGATCGAGGCGGTACTCGGCGTCGAACTGCGCGCTCCACTCCTTGTCGACGGTCTTCACGCCGGAAGCGGCGCGGTCGACGATGGTGTAGCCGCTGCCATCGGCGTTCAGGCCCGGCTGGTTGCTGCCGGCGTTGTGGTACTGGACGAATGGCGCGTCGTGCAGGTCGCCCAGCGCATACGAGATGCCGGTGCCGTAGCGCGCCAGCGTCAGGCCCTGGTCGAGCTTGGTCTGGCCGACGCCGCGGGTGGCCGACAGCAGGGTCTTGACGGTCAGGTCGTCGTTGACGCGGTACTTGGCGTCGAGGTCGAGGAAGGAGCTTTCGGCCTTGGCGCCGTCGCGGAAGAAGCCTTCCGAGTTGCCGACGTATTGCGGCGTGGTCTCGTCGGGGAACATGATGTCGGCGGACTTCAGCACCTTCAGCGGGTGGCCGTAGACCGTGGTCTCGTCGACGATCACCGGATTGCGGATTTGCGCGTACACGCGCTGGCCGTTGGAATTGGTGTTGGCGGCGGTGGCGACCGTCGATCCCAGAGGCTGGTTTTTACCGAGCAGCATGGAGTAGATGGCGCTCGAACTCAGGCGGCCATGGTTGTCCGCATCCATCGCCGAGTGAAAGCCCGTCATGGTGACGTCGAGGTCGCGGTTCGGCTTGAACTGCAGCGACAGCATGCCGCCCTTGCGGTCGCGCACCGATTCGACGAACTCGGAGCTCATCGAGCCCGGCAGGCGCACGCCATTCAGGTCGGCGGCGGTGTAGCCGGTGCCGGCCAGCGAGGCGTCGGTAATCCCGAGCATGGTCGAGGTATTGATCACGTCCCAGCCGCTATTGGTGCCGTAGGCGAAACGCGACACCGAGTCGCGCCGCACGTGACGTTTTTCGGCGAACAGCGCGGCCAACACGCCAAAGGTGCCTTCTTCATTCTTCCAGGTGACCGAACCGTTCATGTCCGGCGCGTAGCGGCCCGGCAGGTCGGCGTAGCTGGCGCCGACGCTGACCACGCCCGAGAAGCGCTCTTTCTGCGACAGGGGCTTGCGGGTGGAGACATTGATGGTGCCGGCCAGGCCGCCATCGACGATGTTCGCCTGCGAGGATTTGTAGACCACGGCCTGCTGCAGCACGTGCGACGGCATCAGCGACAGGCTGGTCGAGCGCGAGCTCGAGGCCTGGTCGGCGACGTACCAGTCGGCGCTGCTGACCGCGTGGCCGTTGAAGATGATCAGCGACATATCCGGGTTGGTACCGCGCATCGAGACTTTTTCCGCCTCGTCGTAGTCGGTACGCACCGCGACGCCGGCCAGGCGCTGCAGCGAATCGGCCAGGTTCTTGTCCGGCATCTTGCCCACGTCTTCGGCCGTGATCACCTCGACGTTGGCCGACGCGTCGCGCTTGACCGACAGCGACTTGGCCAGCGAGGCCCGGATACCGGTCACCTCCACGGTCTGCATCGGAACGTCGGGCGTGGCTTCCTGGGCCATGGCCGGCAGGGCCGCAAGACTCCAGACTGCCATCGATACGGCCGCTGCCAGCGGCTTCTGCTTGAACATCATGTCTCTCCTGGGAATAGTGCTATCGTTATTGCTTTGAGCCTGTCCCGGTAGGTGGGGGGAAGCTCTTGGCGATGCATGGCTGGCGTGGGCAAGGCGCGAGGAGGCCGCATGGCGGGCCATGCAACGACGGGCAACGTAGCACACGCCAGCCAGGCGCGCCAGGAGCGACTCCCACCTGCCGGGATAGGCTCTCAAGGCAGGCTTAGGGCTGCCATGTTCTGAGTATTCATGATCCATCAGGCCCGTGAATAATCACTTGTGATCGCTTCTATATAACTTGAAGGAATGTACATAATCGGCGCCCCACGGAGGTTATGGCTGGATGAAGAAATTTCATTACCCAAGCCGGGCGCACCAGATTAGCGTGACGTTTTTTCACCACATTGATGAACGCCATGCGCCTTGCCTGCCTGCTGCTTGCCAGCGCCGTCCTGACCGGGTGCGCGACCGCGCCCGCCACCAAGCCCATCCCCGGTGCGCCACCGCCGCCGACGCCGCTGTCGACCCTGTTGCAAAAGCAGATCTACCAGATGTCGCCGTTCGAAGCGGGACAGTACATCGCGCACATGCAGGGCGCCGAGCCGGACTTGCGCAAGCGCATCGCCGCCATCGGCCGCCAGAACATCGGCCAGCCCTACTCGCTGCACCTGCTGGGCGAGTTCCCCTACGAGCTGCACGACAGCCTGCCTTTATATAGTCTTGCGCAAAGCGACTGCGTGGTGTTCGCCGAGCACACCTATGCGATGGCCTTGTCCGGCTCGTGGGAAGAGTTCTTCTGGATGTTGCAGCGGATTCGCTACCGCGACGGCGTGATCGGCGTGGCCACGCGCAACCACTATACCGAGATGGACTGGAACGTCGCCAACGGCTGGCTGGTGACCGACGTCAGCGCCGAACTGGCGGGCGCCGCCGGCCCCTCGTATGCGATGAAGGTCGATCGCGCGCGCTTCCTGCGCACCCGCCACAACACGGTGCGCGACATTCCCGTCGAAACCAGCCGCCAGGCCTATGTGCCGACGGAACAGGTGGCCGCCATCGCCAGCCAGTTGCAGGAAGGAGATTTCGTCAACGTCATCTCGACCCGCGACGGCGAATACTGGGCCTCGCACGTCGGCCTGGTGGTGCTGGGACCGAACGGCGAGCGCCACTTCCTGCACTCGGCCGAACCGAAGGTGCGCGAAGAGACCTTCGAATCGTATATCGGGCGCACGCTCGAGCGCCAGGCGCGCAACGCGCGCGCGGGCAAGCCCGGCCAGGCGCTGGCCGGTTTCAAGTTCCTGCGCCTGAACCAGCAGGTCACGGTGCCGCCGATGGCGCCGCAGCCGCGTCCCGGCCAGTCCTGAAGCCTGTTTGCTCCTGCGTTCCGGCCTGCCGGGCCGGAACGCATTGTCGACTATTCCATTCCATCGGCTATATTGCCGACCCGCCTGCATGTACCTGCACTAAATAAAATAGCCACTGGAAATTATTATCAGTGGCTATTTCTTATTTTCACTTCCGCATTTCAACTTGGCCGTTCGCGCATTATATCCCTGATCGCTGTTGAGTGATCTCAAACCTGCCATTCAATCGGGGACAGATAATAAAATTATAAATACCAAGTCAATACAATCAACGCGCCATTATATTCAACCGCCCTTTCGTGCAGTAAACCACTATTTTGAATGCAGCAGCACGTCGTTCTCTTTTTGCGAGAAGCCGATTGCCATGTCAATTCAACACTCCAGCCTCTTCAGCCAGCTGTGCGCAAGAATCGTGTCCATGCATCGTACCGCGAAGGTGGGACTGGCCATCGTGGCCGACCTGGTAGCGCTTCCGGCGTGTTTTTTAATCGCAATGATATTGCGCGGGGGTGATTTGCAACTTGCAAAACAATTTGGCCCGGGCTCTTATTTACTGGTGGCGGTACTGACCATTGCCGCTTTCTGGCTTTCCGATTTATACCGGGCCGTCATTCGCTTTATCGACCACCGCCTGCTCACGCTCACCGGGCTGGCATTGGCGATTGCCATATTGTGCGCCTATCTGACCCTGGTATTTCTCAATGAAGCGCGCTTTCCGCGCAGCGCACTGGCAATATATTGGTTCATCGCCTTTTCCTATGTCGTGATGTCGCGCATCGGCGTGCGCAAACTGCTGCGCAGCAAGCGCGGCCCCTGGGCCGGCAATGCGCTGGCGGTGGCCATCTATGGCGCCGGCGAGGCCGGCGCCCGGCTGGCGCAGACCATGCGCGACGGCGACGACTACCGTCCGCTGTGCTTCTTCGACGACAAGCGCGCACTGAACGAACGCACGGTGGCCGGCTTGCGCGTGTTCCACACCGCACGCCTGGTCGAACTCGCCCCCACGCTGGGCATCCGCACCATCGTCATCGCCCTGCCCGCCGCCGCGCCCGAGCGCCTGCGCGAACTCATGCAGCGCCTGGGCCAGGCCGGCGTACCCACCAAGATCCTCACCCGGCTGGTCGACCTGGCCGACGACAAGGCCCACGACAAGGCCGCCCTGCGCGACGCCATCCGCGAGATCAAGTTCGAAGACCTGCTCGGCCGGCCGCCGGTACCGCCGCGGCTCGACCTGTTCGCGCGCTGCGTGCGCGGCAAGGGCGTGCTGGTGACCGGCGCCGGCGGCTCCATCGGCAGCGAGCTGTGCCGCCAAATCGTCACCCTGAGCCCGGCGCGCCTGCACCTGGTCGACCATTCCGAGTACGCGCTGTACACGATCCGGCAAGAGCTGGCGGCGCGCTTTCCCGACCTGGCCATCCACGCCCACCTGGGCTCGGTGTGCAACGCCGACCTGGTCGAGCGCGTGCTGGGCGGCGGCGCCATCGACACCATCTATCACGCGGCCGCCTACAAGCACGTGCCGCTGGTCGAGACCAATATCGTCGAAGGCTTGCGCAACAACGTGCTGGGGGCGCAGATCATCGCCGCCGGCGCCGCGCGCCACGGAGTGCAGACCTGCGTGCTGATCTCCAGCGACAAGGCGGTGCGGCCAACCAATGTCATGGGCGCCAGCAAGCGCATCGCCGAGCTGATCTTCCAGGCGGCGGCCGCCCGCGCCGGGGGCCAGGGTGGTGGCCACGGCGGTGGCAAGGACGCGGCCCACGGCACCACTTTCTGCATGGTCCGCTTCGGCAATGTGCTGGGCTCGTCGGGCTCCGTGATTCCCCTGTTCCAGCGCCAGATCCAGCGCGGCGGGCCGGTCACGATCACCCACCCCGAAGTCTCGCGCTACTTCATGCTCATCCCCGAGGCGGCCCAGCTGGTGATCCAGGCCGGTGCCATGGCCAAGGGCGGCGACGTGTTCGTGCTCGACATGGGCGAACCGGTGCGCATCCTCGACCTGGCGCGCACCATGATCGCCATGCACGGCCTCACCGAGCGCACGCCCCAGCAGCCGCGCGGCGACATCGAGATCCAGTTCGTGGGCCTGTTCCCCGGCGAAAAACTGCACGAAGAACTGCTCATCGACGGCACCGTGTTCCCGAGCGAGCATCCGCGCATCATGCGCATGAAAGAGAGCGCGCTTCGGCCCAGCGTGCTCGAAACCTGCATCACCTGCCTGATGATGGCCTGCGAGACCCACGAGCGCGGCCCCATCGAATCGATGGTCAAGGCCATCGTGTCCGAGTACCTGCCGTCGACGCCGGCGCCGCTGCCGCCGGCGCCCGTCGAAGAGCCGGCGCCGGCGGGGCTGATCCGCAAGTTCGTGCCGTTCCGGATCTAGCCGGGGCCACCGTCCAGGCCCTCCGCGTCACAGCCACAGCATCACAGCCATAGCACTACAGACACAGTACTACAGCCAAACCTTTACCGTCATACCGTCACTGTCGAGGAAACCCATGCGAGACGAGAACCAATCAGTTCACCTGGAGCAGCTGCTGGCCCGGCTGCGCGACCGCCAAGCCGTGATCGGTATCATCGGCCTGGGCTATGTCGGCCTGCCGCTGGCGCTGCGCTACGCCGCCGAGGGTTTCCGCGTGCTCGGGATCGACGTCGATGCCGACAAGGTCGCCCGCCTCAACCGCGGCGCCAGCTATATCGCCCATATCGGCGCGGCGGCGATCGAGGCGGCGCGCGCCGCCGGCTTCGTCGCCAGCACCGATTTCGCGCGCACGAGCGAGGCCGATGCCCTGGTGATCTGCGTTCCCACCCCGCTCACCGCCTACCGCGAACCCGACCTGTCGTTCGTGACCGGCACCGTCGAGTCGCTGCTGCCGCATATGCGGCCCGGCCAGCTGCTGTCGCTCGAGAGCACCACCTATCCCGGCACCACCGAAGAAGAACTGCGGCCGCGCCTGGAGTCGCGCGGCCTGCGCGTCGGCCAGGACGTGTTCCTCGTGTTCTCGCCCGAGCGCGAAGACCCGGGCAATCCAGATTTCCATACCCGCACCATTCCCAAGGTCTGCGGCGGCTCGACCGATGCCTGCCTGGAAGCCGGCCTGGCCCTGTACCGCGCCGCGATCGACACCGTGGTGCCGGTCAGCTCGACCCGCGCGGCCGAACTCACCAAGCTGCTCGAGAACATCCACCGCGCCGTCAACATCGGCCTGGTCAACGAAATGAAGATCATCGCCGACCGCATGGGCATCGACATCCACGAGGTGATCCGCGCCGCCGCCACCAAGCCGTTCGGCTTCACGCCCTATTATCCCGGCCCCGGCCTGGGCGGACACTGCATCCCGATCGACCCCTTCTACCTCACCTGGAAAGCGCGCCAGTACGGCCTGCACACCCGCTTCATCGAACTGGCCGGCGAGATCAACAGCGATATGCCGGCCTGGGTGGTTGCCAAGGTGGCCGACGCCCTCAACGAACGCGGCCGCGCCGTGATGGGCAGCCGCATCCTGGTGCTGGGCATCGCCTATAAAAAAGATGTCGAGGACATGCGCGAATCGCCATCGGTGGCGCTGATGGAGTTGCTGCGCGCGCGCGGCGCCGCGGTCGATTATTCCGACCCGCACGTGCCGGTCTTCCCGCGCATGCGCGAACACCGCTTCGAGCTCTCCAGCGTACCGCTCACCCCATCGTCGCTGGCGTCCTACGACGTGGTGCTGCTGGCCACCAGCCACAGCGCCTTCGACTACGACCTGGTGCGCCAGTACGCCAACCTGATCGTCGATACCCGCGGCGTCTACCCGAACCGGCTGCCGAACGTGGTGCAGGCCTGAACGGCCTGCCCTTGCCCAACCATTACCCAACCATTGCCCAACCTTCGCCAGCCCTCGTCCAGCCTTCGTCCAGCCTTTGCCACTACGCCATCCACGCCCGGAGCCCGCATGCGCCACTACCCTCCTCCCATCCTCGACCGCAAGATCCGCTTCGCCCTGGTCGGCTGCGGCCGCATTGCCCGCAACCACATGAACGCCATGCGCGAGCACGCCGCCCGCTGCGAACTGGCCGGCGTGTGCGACGTCGACCCGCGCGCCCTGGAAGAAGCCGCCGGCGGCACCGGCGCCCGTCCCTATCCCAGCCTCGAGCGCATGCTGGCCGAGCTCGACGCCGACGCCTACGTGCTGGCCACCCCATCCGGCCTGCACCCGGGCCAGGCGGTGCGCATCGCCCAGGCCGGGCGCCACGTGATCACCGAAAAACCCATGGCCACGCGCTGGGAAGACGGCAAGCGCATGGTCGCCGCCGCCGACGAAGCCGGCGTGCGCCTGTTCGTGGTCAAGCAGAACCGCCGCAACGCCACCCTGCAGCTGCTCAAGCGCGCGGTCGAGAAGAAACGCTTCGGCCGCATCTATATGGTCAACCTCAACGTCTTCTGGAGCCGGCCCGAAACGTATTACCGCAGCGCCGGCTGGCGCGGCACCTGGGAATTCGACGGCGGCGCCTTCATGAACCAGGCCAGCCACTACGTCGACCTGCTCGAATGGATCGTCGGCCCGATCGAAAGCCTGCAAGCCTATACCGCCACCCTGGCGCGCGACATCGAGGTCGAGGATACCGGCGTGCTGAGCCTGCGCTGGCGCAATGGCGCGCTGGGCTCGATGAACGTCACCATGCTGACCTGGCCGCGCAATCTCGAAGGCTCGATCACCATCCTCGGCGAGCACGGCAGCGCGCGCATCGGCGGCGTCGCCGTCAACGAAGTCCAGCAATGGGAATTCGCCCAGCCCGACGCGGACGACGCGCTGGTGGCCCAGGCCAGCTACCAGACCACCTCGGTCTACGGCTTCGGCCACCCGCTCTACTATGACAATGTGATCCGCGTGCTGCGCGGCGAAGCCGAACCCGAGACCGACGGCCGCGAAGGCTTGAAATCGCTCGAGGTGCTGGTCGCCGCCTACCGCTCGGCGCGCGACGGCCGCCGCGTCGCCCTGCCGCTGGAGTATTGATCATGGCCGTCATCGTCCATTCCAGCGCCATCGTCGACCGCGGCGCCCAGCTCGGCGACGACACCCACGTCTGGCACTTCGCCCACATCTGCGCCGGCGCCCGCATCGGCGCCGCCTGCTCGCTCGGCCAGAACGTCTTCGTCGGCAACGACGTCCAGATAGGCAACGGCGTCAAGATCCAGAACAATGTCTCGATCTACGATGCGGTGACGCTCGAAGACGACGTCTTCTGCGGCCCCAGCATGGTGTTCACCAACGTCTATAACCCGCGCGCCGCGGTGCCGCGCAAGCACGAATACCGGCGCACCCTGGTGCGGCGTGGCGCCACCATCGGCGCCAACGCCACCGTCGTGTGCGGGGTAACGATCGGGCAATACGCCTTCGTGGCCGCCGGCGCCGTGGTCAACCGCGACGTCGCGCCGCATGCGCTGGTCGCCGGCGTGCCGGCGCGCCAGATCGGCTGGATCAGCCGCACCGGCGACCGCCTGGCGCTGCCGCTCACCGGCAACGGCGAAGCGCGCTGCCCCCATACCGGCGAACCCTACATCCTGCACGACGGCGCCTGCCGCCCCGCCGCCTCGCCGTTCGGGGCCGACGCCTGGAGCGGGCTGGCCGAGGCCGGCGCTGGCGCCGGCAGCGGCGCCAGCCCCAACCCCGGCCCCAGCAACAGCAACAGCAACAGCACCGCACGAGGATAATCCATGGAATTCATCGATCTCAAATCCCAGTACCTGGCCTCGCGCGCGCTGATCGACGGCCGCATCCAGGCCGTGCTCGACCACGGCCAGTACATCATGGGCCCCGAAGTGGCCGAACTCGAGGCGCGCCTGGCCGAGCGCAGCGGCGCGCGCCACTGCATCACCGTGTCGTCGGGCACCGAGGCGCTCGTGATCGCCCTGATGGCGCTGGGCATCAAGGCCGGCGACGAGGTGATCACCACCCCGTTCTCCTTCATCGCCGCGGCCGAGGCCGTGCTGCTGGTAGGGGCCACCCCGGTATTCGCCGACGTCGAAGCCGCCACCGGCAATCTCGATGCGCGCCTGGTCGCCGAGCGCATCACGCCGCGCACCCGCGCCATCCTGCCCGTCTCGCTCTACGGCCAGCCGGCCGACATGGACGCCCTCGCGGCCATCGCCGAACCGTATGGCATCGCCGTCATCGAAGACGCGGCCCAGAGCTTCGGCGCCACCTACCGCGGCCGCCAGAGCTGCCACCTGTCCACGATCGGCTGCACCAGCTTCTTCCCCAGCAAGCCCCTGGGCTGCTACGGCGACGGCGGAGCCCTGTTCACCGACGACGACGTGCTGGCCCAGGCGATGCGCGAGATCCGCGTCCACGGCCAGTCGCACCGCTACGTGCACACGCGGCTGGGCGTGGGCGGACGCATGGACACGCTGCAATGCGCCGTGGTGCTGGCCAAGCTGGAGCGCTTCGACTGGGAGATCGAACAACGCCAGCGCGCCGCCGCCGACTACGACGCGCTGCTGCGCCACCAGGTCCCGGTCCTCGCCGTGCGGCCCGACCGCAGCAGCGTCCACGCCCAGTACACGGTGCTGGTCGACGAGCGCGAGCGGGTGCGCGCCGCCCTCGCCGCGGCCGGCATCCCGACCGCGGTCCACTATCCGCTGCCGATCCACCACCAGGCCGCCTATGCCCACCTGGCGCCCGGCGCTTCGTACCCGGTGGCCGAAGGGCTGGCCCGGCGCGTCCTGAGCCTGCCGATGGGACCGTTCCTGGACCGGGCCGACGCGGAGCAGGTGGCTGTGGCCCTGCTCGGCGCCTGCCGCCCGGACGGCGCCGCGGCGCCAGCCGCAGCCAGGACGGCCATGGCGGCAACGGCGGCCACGGCGGCTACGGCGGCTACGGCAGCGACAGCGGCCACGGCGGCCACCCCGGCCGCGACGGACGCCACGACGGCCACCGCTTCATGAGGAAATTGCCGCCATTCTGGCGCCACGTCGCCACCGTCCTCGGTGGCGCGCTCGGCGCCCAGGCCCTGCCGCTGCTGGCGGCGCCGCTGCTGACGCGCATGTGCACGCCGCAAGAGATGGGCGCCTACAGCGTCTGGCTCGGCGTGATCGCGCTGTCCGCGATCGGCGCCACCCTGCGCATGGAGGCGGCGATGATCCTCGACCATGAAGAACAGCACCAGCGCACCTGCTTCCGGGTCGTGTTCTACAGCGCGACCATCGCCGCTTTGCTGCTGACCCTGCTTGCCACGGCAGCGCGGCTGGCCGGCTTCGAACCGGCGCTGCACCTGCCGTGGGCGGCCCTGCTCACCATCGGCGCCGGGGCCTGGCTCACCGCCTGCATGCAGACCACGCTCGCCTACGCCACCTCGCACAATGCCTTCGGCAAGGCAGCGCGGGCCAAGGTGGTGGCGGCGGCCGTCATCGTCCTGACCCAGCTCGCCCTGCTGACCGCCGGCCTGGGAGGATCGGGCCTGATCGCCGGCCACCTGTGCGGGCTGCTGGCCGGCTACCTGTGCGCGCGCCGCCTGCTGCGTCCGCCCCGCGCGCCCATTGGCTGGCTGCCCGATCCCGAGCAGCGCGCTTACCTGGTACGCCACCAGGCCTTCTGGCGCTACTCGCTGCCGTCGAACCTGCTCAACGGCGCCGTCAGCCAGTTGCCGCTGTTCCTGATCGGGATGCGCCACGGCGCCCTGGCGGCCGGCCTGTACGCGCTGACCCAGCGCGTGCTGTCGGCCCCGGTCTCGCTGCTGGCTGCATCGGTGCTCGAAGTCTTCAAGCGCGAATCGGTGCTCGAATTCCGCGAGCACGGCAATTGCAGCCGCACCTACCGCCACACCTTCAAGGCGCTGCTGGTGATGGGCATCGGCCCGGCGCTGCTGCTGATGGCGTTCGCGCCGACCCTGTTCGCCACCGTGTTCGGCGCATCCTGGCGCGAGGCCGGCGAACTGGCCCAGCTGATGGCGCCGCTGTTCCTGCTCAACTTCGTCGCCAGCCCGCTCAGCTATGTGTTCTTCGTGGCCGGCCGCCAGAAAGCCGACCTGCTGTGGCAACTGACGCTGTTCGCGACCACGCTCGGCGCCTTCCTGCTGCCGGGCAGCGTGCACGAGAACGTGCTGTGGTACGTGATCGGCTATTCCTGCCTCTACCTGGTCTACCTGCACATGTCCTGGAACTGCTCGCGCAACCGATTGGCGGCCGCATGACGCCCCTGCCCGCCCCCCATCGCGACCACCTGCCCGAGACCTGGCAGGGAATGGGCCGCCCCCCGGAGGCTCAGCCGCATGGGGCGGCGCGCGCGCGGCGCGAACAGTGGCTGCTGATCGCCTGCTTCTTCATGCTGTTCCCAGGCTTTTTCTTCTACCACACGCTGCTCGGCACCGGCACCACGGGCGCCTTCCTGGGCGGCTACTTCGCTCCGGTGGCGCTGGCCTTCGCCGGCCCGATGTGCCTGGTCTACCTCGGCCGCATGCGGCGCGATGCCCGGCGCCTGACCCTGGTCGACGTCCATTACGGCATCTTCTTCGCCTATTTCGTGGGCGTGGTATGCGTCAACGCGGCGGCCGGCGCCAACCGCGCCATCGTGGTTTACCACCTGCTCGCCATCCTGTTCATGGTGCTGGTCTACATCCAGTTCTGCTTCATCGACTTCGACAGCCGGCGCTTCCGCGCCGTCGGGCTGCTGAGCCTGGCCGGCATGTCGACCATCGTGTTCTCGTACTCGGTCGAGGGCGTGTTCTACCTCGGCGCGCTCGGCATCGCCAAGGACGCCAATGCGCTCGCCACCTACCAGGGCTTTTCGCGCTCCTACCTGTTCACCTACCTGGCGGTGGCGACCTTCACGCGCAGCCTGCCGCTGCGCCTGGGCCTGCACGCGCTGGGCGCGGCCACCCTGTTCGTCAATACCGCGCGCAGCGAATTCGTGGCCCTGCTGTTCGCCATCCCCCTGATCGAGTTCTATTACTCGCGCCACAAGCTGTACTTCGTGCTGGCCGGCGTGTGCATCGCCACCACCCTGGGCCTGTATCTCGACCAGATCCTGGCCTCCCTGCCCTCGAACCGCATCCTCGAGCTGTTCGACCTGTCGCACTCGACCTCGGCCAACAAGCGCCAGCAACTGACGGTGCACGCGGTGCAGTCGATCGCGGCCCATCCGATCCTGGGAGACTACGGCAGCTACAAGCCCGGCCATTATTCGCACAACGTGCTGTCGGCCTGGGTCGACCTCGGCCTGTTCGGCATGGCCTACGTGGCGGCGCTCGCCGTCGTCCCGATCACGCCGATGTTCTTCCACGAGTATTTCGCCGCCCGCGCGCGACCGCTGTTCCTGCTGGCCTTCGCCTTTGCCTGCGTCACCGTCCTGTTGCTGCTGTCTTCACATTACTTCACCGACATGCTGCTCAGCGCCACCCTCGGCGCCTGCAGCCGCTATGCCTACGAGAGGAAACATGCCGCGCATCGTCCACCTGACCTCGGCGCATCCGCGCTACGACACGAGGATCTTCGTCAAGCAATGCCGCACGCTGGCCAGCCACGGGCATGAGGTGTTCCTGGTGGTGGCCGACGGCCTGGGCGACGAGCTGCGCGACGGCGTGAGGATCGTCGATGCCGGCGCGCCCGGCGGGCGCCTCGGGCGCATGCTCTGGACGACGCGCCGGGTGGCGGCGCACGCGCTGGCCTTCGATGCCGATGTCTGCCAGCTGCACGATCCCGAGCTGCTGCCGGCCGGCCTGCGCCTGCAGCGCGCCGGCATCCGGGTGGTATTCGACGCCCACGAAGACGTGCCGACCCAATTGCTCGACAAACCCTATCTGGCGCCGCGCGCCGCGCGCCTGCTGGCGCGGCTGTACGCGCGCTACGAACGTCATGCCTGCGCCCGCCTGGACGGCCTGCTGGCCGCCACGCCCCATATCCGCGAGCGGCTGGCCCACTGCAATCCGCGCACGGTGGACGTCGCCAATTTTCCGCTGCCCGAGGAGTTCCCGGCGCCCGAATCCGCGTCCCCGGATGTCGCGTCCCCGGATGTCGCGTCCCCGGATGTCGCGTCCCCGGGATGCACACCCGCGGAAGGCGCGCCGGATGGCGGCTGGCACACTCGCACCGAGGTGTGCTACGTCGGCAGTATCTCGGCGATCCGCGGCATCCGCGAACTGGTGCACGCCTGCGCGCTGCTGCGCAGCCCGGTGCAGCTGGCGCTGGCCGGCAACTTCGCCGAGCCCGCGCTCGCGCGCGAGGTGGCGCAATTGCCGGGCTGGCGCCGCATCCGCGCGCTCGGCCACCTCGACCGGGCCGGCGTGGGCCGGGTGATGGGGCAAGCCTTCGCCGGCCTCGTCACCCTGCTGCCGATCGCCAGCTACCGCGACGCGCTGCCGGTCAAGATGTTCGAGTACATGGCAGCCGGCATTCCCGTGATCGCTTCCGACTTCCCGCGCTGGCGCGCCATCGTCGAGGCCAGCGGCTGCGGCCTGTGCGTCGACCCGCGCGACCCGGCGGCCATCGCCGCCGCCATCGACCGCCTGGCCCAGGACCCGCTGCTGGCGCGGCGCATGGGCGCCAATGGAAGGCGCGCGATCGAGCAAACCTATAACTGGAAAAACGAAGCGCAGAAACTGCTGCGGTTCTATGCCGACCTCACCCGCCACCCATTGGCGCACCGGCTGGCGCTCACGTAGGGAATGCAGGGACGGCGAGCATGCTTCGTTTAAGCGACTTCAAGGAATGACCCGGCGATCCACCTTATCGTGGTTTGCTGACTAACAGGTGTATATATGTTCTTACAACACTGCAATACATTTATTCAGGCCATGAATCTGCCGGTAGCAAAGCTTTGCTTCCACCAGTATATCGATCCGGAAGACATCCGCAGCACCTACCGCGCCTTCACCCGCCCGCATCCGCGCTTTCGCATCATTCGCGCCAAGACGGTCGGCGCGGCGTTGATCGACCTGGCGCGCTTCGCCGACCGGCAAGCCTACCAGGAGCAGATCAAGGCCAAGAACCATGGCGGCTACCACGCCAGACGCGCGCGCAATCGCGGCTACCGTTTCGTCGATATCGACCGCAACGACCATATCGACGACATCCACGCCATCAACACCTCGCTCGACATGCGGCAAGGCCGTCCGATGGACGAAAAATACACCGAGAAATGCGAGGCCTTCGACACGCTGCCGCATTTCCGCCATCACGGCATTCTCGATGCCCAGGGCAAGCTGGTCGCCTATGCGAGCCTGGCCATCTACGGCAATTTCGCCGCCTTCTCGCAGATGCTGGGCTACCGCAACAACGACGGCATCATGCACCTGCTGCTGGTCGAGGCCATCAGCCGCCTGATCGACGAAAAACAGGTGCGCTACGTCATGTACGACACCTTCTTCGGCGCCCAGCCCGGCCTGCGCACCTTCAAGACCATCCTGGGCTTCCAGCCTTATCGCGCGCGCTATTCGATTCAATAATCGCTTCAACCATCGCCGCAATGAAAACCCTGTTCAACCGCTTCTATGCCGATTACCTGATGCCCAGCCGCCTCGGCGAGTACGAGGCCTTGCTGCAGGCAGGGAACGATGCCGGGTATGCGCAGGTCTCGGTGCGCAGCTTCTTCCGCGACCTGAACCGCCAGGCCCCGCCGCGCAAGACGCTGGTGCACCGCCACGACATCGACAGCGACCTGCGCACGGCAAAGAAGATGTTCGCGCTCGAGACCCGGCACGGGGTCCGGGCCAGCTATTACTTCCGCCTGTGCACGCTCGACTACGGCTTCATGCGCGAGATCGAGGCCGCCGGCAGCGAAGCCAGCTACCACTACGAAGAAGTGGCCGATTTCGCCAAGCGCCACCGCATCCGCAAGGGCGACGAATTGCGCCTGCGCTTTCCGGAGATTCGCGAACTGTTCGCCCGCAATATCGGCCAGATCGCCGCGCGCCTGGGCGCACCGCTGGCGACGGTCGCCAGCCACGGCGACTTCGCCAACCGCCGCCTGAACGTGATCAACCACGAACTGCTGCGCGACCGCGCCCTGCGCACCCGCTGCGGCATCGAGTGCGAATCCTACGACGCCGAACTGCTGCGCGGCTTCGACCTGTATATCAGCGACCGCAAGCATCCGGTCTATTACCTGCCGATGTCGCCCTTCGCCGCCCTGGGCCACTACGAACGCATCTGCATGCTGACCCACCCGGTGCAATGGGAAACCAACTGGATCGAGAGCACCCGCTGCAACTGGCGGCGCCTGGTTGAAGAAATGGTGTGGCGCATATGAATCGTCTAAATATTCTTCTCATCAACCACTATGCCGGCTCGGTCCACCACGGCATGGAATACCGTCCCTATTACCTGGCGCGCGAATGGGTGCGCGCCGGCCACCGGGTGCACGTGATCGCGGCCTCGCATTCGCACCTGCGGCGCCAGGCCCCCTTTCTCGACGGGCACGACCGTCTCGACCAGGACATCGACGGCATCCACTACACATGGCTGCGTACCCCGCCCTATGCCGGCAATGGCGCCGGCCGGGTGCGCAATATGCTGGCCTTCGTGGCGCGCCTGTGGCGCGAGGCGCCGCGGCTTGCGCGCACCTTCGCGCCGGAGGCAGTGGTCGCCTCGAGCACCTATCCGCTCGATATCTGGCCGGCGCAGCGCATTGCGCGCCTGGCCGGCGCATCCCTGGTACATGAGGTGCACGACCTGTGGCCGCTGTCGCCGATCGAGCTGGGCGGCCATTCGCGCCGCCACCCCTTCATCATGCTGCTGCAGGCCGCCGAAGACCATGCCTGCCGCCATGCCGACGCCATCGTCTCGATCCTGCCCCGGGTCCGTGCCCACCTGGAAGGGCGCGGCATGGCGCCGCACAAGCTGCACCTGGTCCCGAACGGCGTCGACCCTGGCGAATGGCCGCAGGCCGGCATCCAGCCATCGTTCACGGATGCTTCCGGCCTGGCGCCAGCCGGCTTGCCGCCCGCGCTCTCCGGCCTGCTCGCCCGCCTGCGCGCCGAAGGCCGGACGGTCGTCGGCTATGCCGGCAGCCACGGCCTGGCCAATGCGCTCGACACCCTGCTCGACGCCGCCCACCTGCTGCGCGGGCGGCCGCTGTCCTTCGTGCTGGTCGGGGCCGGGCCAGAGAAAGACCTGCTGCACCGCCACGCGCACGCGCTCGGCCTCGAACACGTCCACTTTGCCGATCCCGTCCCCAAGCGCGCCATCCCGGCCCTGCTGGCCGGCTTCGACATCGCCTTCCTCGGCTGGCGGCGCCAGCCGCTGTACCGCTTCGGCATCGCGCCCAACAAGCTGCTCGACTACATGATGGCGGGCTGTCCGGTGCTGCACGCGGTCGAGGCCGGCAACGACCCGGTGGCGGAAACCGGCTGCGGCGCCAGCGTGGCGCCCGACGACCCGGCAGCCCTGGCCGAGGGCCTGGCGCGCCTGCTGGCGCTCGATCCCGCCACCCGTCGCGCGCTGGGCGAGCGCGGCCGGCGCCACGTCATGGAACACCTGAGCTATCCCGTCCTGGCCCAGCGCTTTCTCACCGTCCTTGCACCGGAGACCCGCCATGCCTGAGCAGACCCTGTCCCATCCCGCCGCGTCAAGCGGCCTGCACGACGCCGACGGCGCCGATGCCTTTCTTCCCTTCGCCCTGCCCGACATCGGCGAGGAAGAAATCCGCGCCGTCGAAGCCTGCCTGCGCTCCGGCTGGGTCACGACCGGCCCCGTCACGCGGCGCTTCGAAGCCGCCTTCCGAGACTATCTCGGCGCCGACGTCCAGGCGATCGCCGTCAACTCGGCCACCGCCGGCCTGCACCTGGCGCTCGAGGCGGCCGGCATTGGACCGGACGACGAGGTCATCGTACCGACCCTGACCTTCACCGCCAGCGCCGAGGTCGTGCGCTATCTCGGCGCGCGGCCGGTGTTCGTCGACGCCGATCCGCACAGCCTCAACCTGGATCCCGCCGCGGTGGCGGCCGCGATCACCGGGCGCACGCGCGCCATCGTCCCGGTCCACTTCGCCGGCATGGCGGCCGACATGGACGCCATCGGCCGCCTCGCGCGGCGCCACGGCCTGCGCGTGATCGAGGACGCGGCCCACGCCTTTCCTACCCGCCACCACGGACGGCTGGTGGGCACGCTCGACAGCGACGTGACGGTGTTCAGCTTCTATGCCAACAAGACCATGACCACCGGCGAAGGCGGCATGGTGGTCACGCGCGACGCGCGGCTGGCCGAACGGATCCGCTGCATGCGCCTGCACGGCATCAGCCGCGACGCCTTCGACCGCTACGTGGCGCGCACCCCGTCCTGGTACTACGAGGTGGTGGCCGCCGGCTTCAAGTACAACCTGACCGATATCGCGTCCGCGATCGGCATCGAGCAACTGCGCAAGATCGACCGCTTCCAGCAGCGCCGCACCGCACTGGCGCGGCGCTACGACGAAGCGCTGGCCGGCCTGCCGCTGGTGCTGCCGGCGCGCCCGGCGCCGGGCTCCGGCTCGACCCACGCCTGGCACCTGTACGTGGTGCGCCTGGACCGGTCGCCTTACGCGAGCGGCGGCGCGGAGCAGGCCGGCGCGGCCACGATTGGCGACAAGGCCGGCCACGGCCGCGACGCGCTGATCGCCGGGCTGGCCGAACGCGGCATCGGCACCAGCGTCCATTTCATTCCGCTGCACCGCCAGCCGTACTGGCGCGACAGCTACGATCTGCGCGCCGCCGATTTCCCGGTCGCCGAAGCGGCCTACGCGACGATGCTCACCCTGCCGCTATACACCCGCATGGCCGACGCCGACCAGGAGCGGGTGATCGCGGCCTTGCACGACCTGCTGTCATGAGCAAGCGCCTGTTCGACCTGGCGACGGCGCTGTCCGGGGTAGTGCTGCTGGCGCCGCTGCTGCTGCTGATCGCCCTGTGGATCAAGTGGGATTCGCCGGGACCGGTGCTGTACCGCCAGCAGCGGGTGGGACGCGGCGGCGCGCTGTTCACGATCTATAAATTCCGCACCATGCACCGGCGCCCGGACGGCGGCCCCGAACTCACGGTCGGCGCCGACCCGCGCGTCACCCATGCCGGCGCCGTGCTGCGGCGCTACAAGCTGGACGAATTGCCGCAGCTGTTCAACGTCATCCACGGGAGCATGAGCCTGGTGGGGCCGCGGCCCGAGGTGCCGCGCTACGTGGCCCATTATCCCGAGCCGCTGCGCCGCATCGTGCTGTCGGTGGCGCCCGGCATCACCGACTGGGCCTCGATCCTGTACAAGGACGAGAACGCGGTGCTGGCGCGCGCGGGCGACCCCGAGCGCGCCTATATCGATACCG
The DNA here is from genome assembly GCF_030770395.1 of Telluria beijingensis. Classification (GTDB taxonomy): domain Bacteria; phylum Pseudomonadota; class Gammaproteobacteria; order Burkholderiales; family Burkholderiaceae_D; genus Telluria; species Telluria beijingensis. The sequence goes on from NZ_CP132480.1 coordinate 4,707,905, forward strand.
TGCTGCCGGCCAAGCTCCAGTATTACGTGCGCTATGTCCGCGAACGGACGTTCTGGATCGACGTCAAGATCATCCTGCGCACGCTGGTCGCGATCGTCCGTTAGGAAAACCGGGGACAGCGATGTTGCGTGTGCTGCACCTGGGCGACCTCGAAGTCGCGCTGCCGCTGGGGATGGCCCTGGGCGCCTGGCTGCTGGCCGCCGGCGCCTGGCGCACGGCCCTGCGCTGGGGGACGTGCTTCGGTGCGGCGGTGGCGCTGGTCGGCGGCAGCAAGATCGCGCACCTGGGCTGGGGCACCGATGTCGGCCTGCTCGAGTTCAAGGCGATCAGTGGCCACGCGACCCTGGTCAGCGCGCTGTATCCGTTCGCGGCCTGGGTGCTGCTGGCGGGCCAGGGCCAGGCCGCGGCGCGGGTCGGCCTGGCGCTCGGCCTGCTGCTGGGCCTGCTGGTGGCGGCGCTGCTGGTCGCCAGCGGCGAACACACGGGCGCCGAGGCGCTCAGCGGCTGGCTGCTGGGCGCCGCCGCCAGCCTGCTCGGCGCCGCCTGGTCGGGCGATCTGGCGCGGGCGCGACTGCTGCCGGCCATCTGGTGGTCGCTGCCGGTGTTCGCGATCGGCGCCTGGCTCATGGAATTCGCGCACGTCGGCTACTGGATGATCCGGGTGGCCCTGGCGCTGTCGGGCAACAGTCGTCCCTATTCCTGGGATGCCTGCGGCTAAATCATGCAAACAAGGAGCTTCGCCATGCCTACCCTCTCGCTTCCCACGATCCGCTGTCGGGCCCAGTCCAACCTGCACGACCATCCGCTGCAATCGCTGGCGCTGTCGCTGCTGCGCGGTGTGGCCGCGCTCGAAGTGGCCGCCGGCCACCTGCGTTCCGAAATCTATCCCGGCCTGCGTTCGCTGCAGGATCCGACCCTGGCCTACCAGGTGTTCGCCTTCGTGACCGGCTTCGCCCACCAGGCGGTGGTGGTGTTCTTCCTGATCAGCGGCTGGCTGGTCGGCGGCAGCCTGATGAACCGCCTGCACCAGCCGCGCGCCCTCGCCAACTATGCGATCGACCGTGTCACCCGGCTCTGGATGGTGCTGCTGCCGACGCTGGTGCTGATCCTGCTGGTCGGGCTGGCGATCGGCGTGGCGCAGCCGGGGCCGGTCGACCTGTCGCCGGCCAACGATTACTCGGCCCTGAGCTTCGCCGGCAACCTGCTCGGCCTGCAAACCTTCCTGGTTCCCAATTTCGGCGGCAACTATGCCTTATGGAGCCTGACCTATGAAACCTGGTACTACGTCCAGTTCCCGCTGCTGGCCCTGGTCCTGTTCGGTCACGGCCGCTTCAAGCGCGCCGCCTGCGCGGCCGCCTTCGTGGTACTGGTAATCGTGCTGCCGAAGATGATCTCGATGTACTTCATGCTGTGGCTGCTGGGGGCCGCGTTCTCGCGCATCGAGCTGCATTGCGGCAATGGCTTGCGCCTCGTACTGGGCTTGCTGACGGCGGGCCTGTTCAGCTATTACCGCCTGACGGGCAGCAATAACGAGCTGGTGCCAGAATCGTTCGTGCAAGACATGATCTGCAGCGTGCCCCTGCTGTTGCTGCTGTCTTCGCTGCACCAGCCGGTCGATCCCTCCTCGCCCCGCTTCCTGCGCATCAACGGCATCGCCACCTTCTTCTCGGAATTCTCGTTCACCCTCTACGTCACGCACCTGCCGCTGATCTTCCTCTCCATCCACATCGGCGGCACGACCTTCGGCCGCGAACAGCTCGATCCCTTCGTCACGCAGGACTACCTGTGGTATGGCGCGATGCTGCTGGCCCTGATCGGCTTCGCCTATGTGTTCTACCTGGCCTTCGAGCGCAATACCTTCCGCATTCGGCGGGCCCTGAAGGACTGGCTGCTCGCGCCACGCGCGAAACGCCCGGCCGTCACTGCCCTGTCGCCGGATTGAACGGATGATGCCGGCCGGCGCGACACCGGCCGGCTCGTCGTCGGGGATAGTGGCGCCGATGGCATGGCGCCATCCGCGCAGCTTCCCTCATGATTCGCGCCCGATCGACCGCGCGCCACTCCTGGCGGACCAGACCTGAATCGGCCGTCAGCATGGCAAGGCAAGCAGGACTCCATGCCAATGGCAAGAAGACGGCAGGCTTACACGCGCTGAAGGCCTGGACGCACCGAAGGCGCGCTTGCAGCGTGGCCGCGCTGGCCAGGAAGCCTTACACGCAAGGCGGGTGCCGGTTCGGCGACGGGACCGGTCGTGCATCACCTGGCGCACCACGGCGCGCCAGGTGATGGCTGCAGCGCGGTTCAGGCCGCGTAGCCCAGCTGCGCCGTCCCGTACTGGGAGCGGTATTCGCCGAGGCGCAAGGCCATGTCATTGAACAGCACCCCGCGCGGCGAAATGCCGGCATGGTTGAGCCGCTTGATCGACTCGTTGATGTGGTTTTCGGTCGTCACACCGGAGCGGGCCACGATGAATACGGCGCCGGCGTGCGCGCCGATGATGAGCGCATCGGCGACCGACAGCAAGGGCGGCGGGTCGAGCAGCACCAGGTCGTAGCGGCCGCTGACCAGTTCGAGCAGGTTGCCCAGGTTAAGCTGCAGCAGGAATTCGGAACGGTTGGTCGGCAACTCTCCGGTCGGGATGAAGTCGAGGTTGTCCAGCACGCTGCGGTGGATGACCTCGTCGACCGGCATCGCGCCGGCGATGGCCCGCGACAGGCCGCGCGCCCGGTCGATGCCAAAGTAGCGGTGCAGGTGGCCATTGCGCAGGTCGGCGTCGATCAGCAGCACGCGCATGCCGCTGGCCGCCATCACCGCCGCGAAGTTGGCGGTGACGAAGGATTTACCCAGGCCGCGCGTGGGCCCGGCAATCATGACGACGTTGTTCTTGAAGTGCGGCATCGAGAAACGCAGGGCGGCGCGGAAGCTGCGCAGGCTCTCGACGGCGGGGTCTTCGGGCAGGATCTGGGCCAGCAGCGGCAAGCCGCCGTCCGGCTTGACCTTGCGCATCAGCTTGTCCTCGTTGCCGCTGTGGGGAATGGAGGCATACACGACCCGCGCCCGCAGCAGGCGCTCGATCTTCGCCGGGTCGTCGATCCCGCCGCGCATGGCCTTGCGGGCAAAGGCGATCAGGGTGCCGAGGAATAGCCCGGTGACCACCGCCAGCGCGACGATCAGCGGCTGGTTCGGCTTGATCGGCCGCTCGGGCTCGATCGGCGCATCGACCAGCCGCACATTGCTGACCCGGCCGACCGAGATCAGGCGCAGCTGCTGGGCCGTGTTCGACAGCGCGGTGTACAGGTCGGTGTTGACCTTGATGTCGCGCGTCAGCCGCGCCTCGTCCTGCTCCATCACCGGCAGCGTGCGGATGCGGGCGGCGATCGCCTCGATCTCGGTATCGACTTCGCGCCGCTGGCGATTGACCGCGGCGACCACCGGATGGTCTTCGGTGAAGCGGGCCAGCAACTCGGTCTTTTTCTGCATCAGCTCCATGCGGCGCGCGCGCGCGGCCGCCGCCTGCGCCAGGCTCATGCGCGCTTCTTCGCGCAGGTCGACCGTGCCGTGGGCGTTGCGGAACTGGTTGTAGCGGTCTTCGGATTGCTCGAGCTGGCGCTTCAGGATCGGCAACTGCTGGTTGAGGAAGGCCAGCGACTTCTCGGCCTCCTCGGTCTTGCGCGCCAGGTTCTGGCGCATGTATTCGCGCCCGATCTCGCTCAGCAGGCCATTGATGCGGTCGGCGTCCTGGCCCTGGAGCTTGACTTCGATCACGCCCGACTGCTTGCCCTGCTCCGTGATCACCATCGAACGCTGGATGCCCTGGATCGTGCCCAGGCGCGACTTGCGCTTGATCCTGAAGCGCGCCCCGGGGTTGGCCACCATGCGGTCGACCTTGATCTCGACCAGCCCGTCCGGCGTCTGCACCCGGTAGCGCTGGCCGACGCTGGCATCGAAGGCGATGCGCTGGCCGCCGCCGGAAAAGCGGTAGCGGTTGTTGGCGCGCGCGGTCAGGACGAATTCGCGGTTGAGCCAACTGTCGGGCACCTCGAACACCGATACCGCGGCGCGCTCGCCGCCCCAGACGAAGCCGCCATAGCCGAACAGGCCCGGCCGCGACAGTGCGCCGCCGTTCTGGTTGGCGAACCAGGAGCCCAGCACCGGGAAATACTTGGGTTGCACCTCGACGTACAGTTGCAGGTTGTCGACCGCGCGCGAGACGACCATGCGCGAACGCAGCAATTCCATCTCGGCGATCGCGGCCTTCTTGGTCTCGAACAGCGAGGACGCCTCGCTCAGGATGTTCTTCGAGGCGTTGGGGCTTTCTTCCTCGACGTGGATCATCAGGTTCGCCTCGTAGACCGGATTGGCCACCAGCGCATACAGCACGGCGACGATCGTGATGATCGCCGTGATGCTGCCGATCAGCCAGCGGCTGTCGTACAGCGTGTTGAGATAGCCCTTCAGGTCGACCGTGGGTTCTTCGGGCAGGGGCTCGGGCGGACGCGGGTCGAACGGCACCGACAGCACCGGCGGGCTGTGTGAGACTTGCTTGAGCGAATGCGCATCGTGCGGGCTGGTCATGATGGAGACTCCTCTGGACTGCTCGGGCCGCTCGGGGCCACGCAAGGCCACGCGAGGCCGCTTGGGACCGCTCAAGGCTGCTTGATATGGCTGCTGAAGGCTGATCAGGGCCTGTTGGTGACGCCGACGGCATTCGTCAACGCGCCGGGGAACAACAGGCTCAGGTGCCGGTTCCAGTTCGCCAGCGAGGCGGCCACATACACCACGTCCTTGGGCCGCAGCTCGAAGGTCTCGGCCATCGCCAGCGCGCCGGAATCGCGCGCGTCGAGCCGGAACACGCGGGTGCGCTCCGGTGTCTTGCGCACCACATACACCTGGCGCGCATCGCCGCTCAAGGGGCTGATGCCGCCCGTTTCGCCCAGCGCCTCGTTGAGCGTGAGCCGGCCGTCGTGCATGGTGAGCGCCTTCGGCGTGAGCACCTCGCCCGACACGAAGACCTTGCTTTCGTCGCGCGAGTGCACCCGCACGAGGTCACCGTGCGCCAGCAGGATCGTGCCGGGGTTGATGCCCTTCTGCACTAGTTCGCGCAGGTTGAGGTGGTAGCGCGCGTCACCGCGCTCGATCACGATGCGGCTCTGGTCCGCGTTCGGCTGCATGCCGCCGGCGCGGTTGAGCGCCTCGACCAGGGTCATCGGGATATCGTCGATCGCCTGCAGGCCGGGCGTGCGCACCTCGCCGTCGACGTACACGCGGCGGCTGCGGTAGGCCTGCACGCGCAGGGTGACGTTCGGATTGGCGATATACCGCGCCAGTTTGCCGGTGAGCAGTGCACGCGCTTCTTCCTCGGTCTTGCCCTCGATGGCGAGCAGGCCGATCAGGGGAAACTGGATGCGGCCCAGGTGGTCAACCGCGAAACCGGGCGGCGTCGCGTTGGGCTGGACGACGCCGCTGTCGGCGGCCGAGGTGGCCATGGTCATGCCGCCGGCGGCGAGTTCGGGGTGGTCCCAGACGACGACCGACAGGATGTCGCCGCGGCCGATCGTATACGGCGGCGGCTGGGATACGAACAGCGGCGTCAGGTCTTGCCGCGCCACGCCGGCGAGGGCCGCGCGTTCGGTCTCGATCAGGGTTTCGGTGATGAGCTCGGTGGGCGGCGGCGGCGGCGCCGCCGCATCCGGTCCGCCCGAACGCGCCGCCTCGCCGAAGCCGATGCCGGTCGCACACGCGGACAGGGCCAGGAGGCATACCAGTGGGCCAACGAAGGTCGCGATGAAACCGGCGACGAAGGTGGCGGAACTGGCGGCGAAGCGCGGTAAATCCCTAATTGCAACTGAACAAATCCAAGCCATGATTGTTGCCTATCAAAAATAGTCGCAGTAGTTGGACGTTTCAGTCCAGAGTACGGCGTCCATCGGGCTTGGCTTTGCAGCGCATCAAACGCCAACGGCGACGGCGGACACGGCGTCGGCCGGTGCCGGCGCGCGCCGCGACCGCGTGGCGGCATTCGCACACATCGCTCAGCGCATCTCTTCGATCAGCTTGAGTCCATCGGTGAAGCGCCAGATGCGGCGGATCTCGATGATGTCGAAACGCGCCGCGACATTCGGCGGAAACGCGGCATAGCGCGCATTCAGCTGCACGAAGCGGCGCACTGCATCGTCCGTGTCGGCGCGGCCGCTGGAACGGACGATGGTGACCTCGTCGACGCTGCCGTCGCTGCGCAGCGACAGGCTGACCAGCGGATCGATACGCACGTCCTGTACTGCCAGGCGGCCGCCGCCCATCACCGCATTGCGCTCGAGCTTCTGGCGCACGCTGTCGACGTACAGGCGCAGGGGCGCGTCGCGCTCGCCGCCGTCGGCCACGACCCGGCGTCCGCCCATGGCGCGCTCGGCCGACGTGGCAGGCGCCGCCACATTGGGGATGGTCACGCCGCGCAGCAATTCGCGCGCGCGGTTGCCGGGCAGGCCGGCCAGCGATCCGGCGCCTGGCTGGCTGCCGGCACCGCTGCCGGCGCCGCGCCCGAGCCCTGCCCCCGGGCCCACGGGCATCGACTCCATGCCGGCGCCAGGGACGGGCGCATGGGCCTGCATGCGCTGCGCAGCGGCCTGGCGCGCGGCTTCCTCGGCCTGCGCGCGGGCCAGCCGTTCGGCGGCGGCGCGTGCCTGCTGTGCGGCCTGCTGCTCGGCCTGCTGCCTGGCCTGCTGCTCGGCCAGCTGCCGGGCCTGCTGCTCGGCCAACTGCTGCGCCTGCTGTCGCGCCAGCTGTTCCGCCAGCTGCCGCGCGCGCTCCCGCTCCTGCTCCAGTTTCTGCTGCTGCGCCTGCTCCAGTTTCTGCTGCTGCGCCTGCTCCTGCGCCACCCGCAAGGCCTCCTGCCCGGCGCGCTGGCGCAGCAGTTCTGCCTGCGCGCGCACGGCCTGTTCCTCGCGCAGCAGGCGTTCTGCCTCGCGCTGCTGCGCGATCCGCGCCGCCTCCACGGCCGCCTGTTCCTGCGCCAGGCGCTCCTGGTCGAGTCGTTCCCGATCCAGCCGTTCCTGCGCCAGGCGCTCGGCGGCGTCCCGCTCGGCCTGGGCCAGCCGTTCCTGTTCCAGCTCCTGTTCGGCCGCCTGGCGCCGACTTTCTTCTTCCGCCGCTCGCTCCTGTTGCGCCACGAGATCGGGCTCGAGTTCGGGCTGGAGTTCGGGCACGGGGTCAGGATCGGCGTCCGCCAGCTCGACCGGTTCGACCGGTTCGACCGCCGGCTCGCTTGCCATGGCCTCGACCGGCGCAGGCGTCTCGGCGACCGGCTCGGGAACGATGTCGGGCAACGGCACGGGCATGGTGAATTCGGATTCCGGATCCGGCGCGGCAGCGATGACCGGCGCCGGCACCTCGCGCAGCCTGGGCCTGGGCGCGGGCGGCCTGGCGCGTTTTGGTCGCCGCGCCTGCGCTGGCGGACGCGCGTCAGCCTGCGCGACCGGCGCCGGCGGCGGCGGCAAATCGACCAGTCGCATGCCGCGCGAAGCGACCGTTGGTGGCGGCGGCGCCGGTATTGGCGGTGCCGGCGCCGGCACGGGCGCCGGCGGCGTGTCGGGCAAAGGCAACGAAGGCGCTGGCGGGGACGACGGCGCCAGGGTGACGCTGATCGGTCCCCCGCCGCCCAGGTCGAGGCCTGGCACGCCGAACTGCAGCGACAGCAGCAGCCCGTGCAACAGCACCGAGATGGCGATGCCCACACCCAGGCGCCGGTCGCTGCGTGCCCGCTCGGGTGGTCGCCTGCCAGCGCTCGCTTGGGTCATGTCATCGCTTGAACAATATTGTCAAGCTGGCATCTTAGCGTTTACTCAGCAGTAATGCGAGGCGCGCACGATTCAAATCCGGCCAGCGCCGGGATAGGCTCTTATTTGTTCGAGGTGCCGGCCATGCTGCCGACCAGCGCTCTCAGGCCGGCCTGCGCCTGGGCCCAGGGCGTACCTGCCAGTTGCTGCGTGCAGTGCGGGCAGGCCTGCATCGGGTCGCAGTCATGCGCCAGCTCGACGTAGTTCAGGCCGACCACGGTCTTGCCCTGGTAGCTGTCGACCCGCCCCGGCTTCGCAGTCGGGGCAGCCGCATCCGGCGCGCCGTCCAGCCACTTGGCGAACGGCTCGGTGGCGACCCCGTCCGGCACGTACCAGCGGCGGCGAGTCGGGTTCCAGCGGGCGCCGAGCGCCTTGGCGGCGTCTTTCTCGGCGTAAGGGACGGTAAGGAAAACCATGAATGAGGCAATCGATGTCAATGCGGAACCGTCATTCTACAGGCGGCCGGCCCGGCCGATGGGCGTCGTCGCCGGATGCTTCCTTTTGCTCGCGGATCCATGCGGCGTCGCTGGCACGCTGTTCGCGCCGGTCCTTGCGCCAGGTATAGACCAGGTTGACGAGCGCGCTCAACAATCCGGTCAGGATGCCGACCAGGATGCCGAGGTCGGACAGCGTCAGCGATGCGGCCGGGTCGGCGCCGAGCAGGCGCAGGTATGTGTCGATGAACATCGTGTCTCCTCTGGCGTCGCCTGGCGCGGCGCAAGAATGGAGATGCCTGCGCCACATCAACGCGGTTGATGAAAGTATAGGAAAACTATACCACATCAGTAAATAAAAACTATACTATGTCGTATAGTTTTCCTATACCATGCGCATATGGATCTTCAAACGATGATTGCTGGCTGGGTAAGAGAAGCGCGCACCGCCGCCGGCCTGTCCGGTACGGCGCTCGGCGCGCGGCTGGCCCTCGAACTCGGCACCGAACGCGGCAATACCAAGGCCAATATCTCGCACTGGGAAAACGAGAAGCACAGCCCCAACCTCAAGCAGCTGCTGGCCATCTCGCGGGTGACGGGCAGGCGCCTGCCACCAGAGATCCTGGCGCCGATGTCGGGTGCGCCGACCGACGATGCGGCGCTTCCCGGTAACGTCGCCAACGCCTTGCGGGTGGTGGCGGCCGAGGGCGAAGACGATGGCTTCGTCCAGATCCCGATGGTCAAGCTGCGGTTGTCCGCCGGCCTCACCGGCTACCAGACCGAGCCGGAACGGCGCGATGGCGGCACGCTCGGCATGCGCCGTACCTGGCTCGAGCGCAACCAATACAGCCCGTCGCACCTGATCGCCATCTACGTCAAGGGCGAGAGCATGGAGCCTTCGCTGTATGCGGGCGACATCGTGGTCATCAACACGCTCGACACCAAATTGGTCGATGGCGCGGTGTACGCCTTCAACTACGAGGGCGAAGCCGTGGTCAAGCGCCTGGCGCGCGATGCCGGCCATTGGTGGCTCACGTCCGACAATCCCGACCAGCGCAAATACCACCGCAAGCGTTGCCAGGGCGGCGAATGCCTCGTCATCGGCCGGGTAGTGCGCAAGGAAAGCGACCGCATCTGAAACTCATGGGGCGCCTTGTGCGCCGAAGGCCGTCGCCGCCCGCTCCAGGATGCGCCGCAGCGCCGGATGATGCACGCGCCGCTCGACCGTCACCGCATAGATCTGCTCGACGATTGCATCGATCACCCCCACCTGCTCCAATCCATATTGGGCGCACAGCGCGTCCGCCAGCACGGTGGGCGCCGCCATGAAGCCGGCGCCGGCGCCGGCGAATGCGCCGAGCAAGGCGCCGTCGTCGAACTCGCCGACGACGATGGCACGCAAGCCATGCGCCTCGAGCCAGGCCTTGAGCCGGCTATGCAGGGCCGCACCTTCGCCCGGCATCAGGAATGGCGCCCCCTTCAGGCGTTGCGGGAAAGCGCCGGCCCAGCGCTGGGACACATCCGGATGGGCGAGCACCGTCACCGTGCTCGAGCCGAGCAGGTGGCTATGGCCGCGCACCGCGCCACCGGGCGGCAGGCCCTGGTCCGAGATCAAGAGGTCGAGCCGGTGCGCGCTCAGGTCTTCCATCAGGTCGGCGAAGCGCCCTTCCCTGCACACCAGGTGCATGGCCAGGCCGGCGTCGCGCGCCGGCTGCAGCAGGCGGAAGGCCATGGTCTTGGCGATCACGTCGCACAGGCCGACGCGCAGGGTCTCGGTCTCGGTGAACACGCCGCGCCGCACCGCTTGCTCCAGCTCGTTGCCAAGGCTGAAGATCTGGTCGGCATAGCGCAGCACCGTCTTCCCGGCCTCGGTCAGCTCCAGCCCCCGTCCTTTCTTGCGCAGCAATTCCTCGCCGAGCTGGTCTTCCAATACCTGCAGCTGGGTGCTGATCGCCTGCGGCGACACGTGCAATTGCTCTGCCGCGCGCGCCACGCTGCCCGCCGTCGCCACGGCATGGAAATATTGCAGGTGCTTGTAGTTGATCATTTAACACCACCAAAAAACAGGATGATTTCGAAAGATTATTCGATTTTACTTTCGAATACGTGCGCCGTATATTGATCGCTCCAGTTCTTTTTAGAAGCGAGAGGAAGCAATGAGGAATTACCCGACCAACAGTCCAAAAGCCATGTGCCGCCTGCTGGCGCTGGCCATGATCGTCGACGGCCGCATCGCGCCGCAGGAACTCAAGAGCCTGCACCGCAGCGGCGTGCTCGTGGCGCTGGGGGTGAGCGAGGACACCTTCGACGATACGGCGGGCGAACTGACCCAGGACTTGCTGGCATCGAGCGCCGACGACGCAAGCGGCATGGTCGAGATCGAACCGGTCACGATCGACCGCCTGCTGGGCGAGATGCAGGATACGGCGCTGCGCGCAACGGTGCTGAAAGGTATGCTGGAGATCGTGCGCGCCGACAGCGTGATCGACCACCGCGAGCGCAGGTTGCTGCGGCGCGCGATGCATGCCTGGGCCGACGCGCCGGTCGAGGCCGGCGGCGTGATGTGACGGCATCGCTGAAAGACCTGCTTGCAAATTGACGTGCCGCCGTTACAAAGCGACACCATTTCGATATATTGCCGGAGTAGCCCAGCCATACAATGAAGACCTCACATTGCGCGAGGTCCATCATGGCCAGCTACTCCACCCAGGATCACCGGTACAACCTGACGCCGTCCGAGATGGACTGGGCCTGGCGTCTCGACCTGCGTCCGGTGCACGACCCGGAACTCGGACATTACTACGGCCGGACCGCGTCCTATAGCACGTACGACCCCTACGCCGGCCAGGACGACATCTTCGTCTTCCACGCCACCCGCGGCATGGCATATACGGTCCAGAGCGGCAGCTACTTCGACCCCGTCGATTTGCGCATCTACGACGACCTCGGCCGCGAAATCGCCAGCGACGACGGCAGCGGCGACTATGGCTACGACTACGCCGACTTTGTCGCGCCCTACACGGGCTGGTATTACATCGACGCATCCTGGAGCCAGGACTACTACGACAGCTACGCCAGTTTGAACGTGTACGAAGACCGACTGCCGGTGTACCCGCCGACCAATACCATCGTCGGCGGCGGCGGTCACGACATGCTGTATGGCACGCGCTCGGACGACTTCGTGGATGGCGGCGCCGGTGTGGATACCTTCGTGCTGGAAGGCTACCGCGACGAATACCGCGTCGACGTCCGCAACGGCACGATCACGGTCACCGACCTGCTGGGCCTGGACGGCGTGGACACCCTGCGCAACGTCGAACGGCTGTCCTTCGAGGACGGCGTCTATATTTCCTATGAAACCACGGGCTTTCCAGCCCAGGCCTACCGCCTGTACCAGGCCGCCTTCGACCGCAAGCCGGACGAGGTCGGCCTCGGCTTCTGGATCGGGCATATGGGTGAAGGGATGAGCCTGCATACGGCGGCGAATGCCTTCGCCGGCTCGTCCGAATTCAAGGCCTTGTACGGGGCCGGGGCCAGTAGTGCCGACCTCGTGAGGGCCATGTATGCGAACGTCCTCGACCGCGCGCCGGATGCGCAGGGCTTTGCCCACTGGACGAATGCCCTCGACAGCAAGACGCTGGGCGTGGCCGACCTGCTGGTCGCGTTCAGCGAAAGCGCGGAAAACCAGCTCAAGGTGATCGGGTCGCTGGAAGCCGGTTACGAATTCATCGTGACGTGAGCGGACGAGATGTCGGCCAGTGAGAAGTGGCCCGCCCTGAGGGAATCGAACCCCCGACCCACAGCTTAGAAGGCTGTTGCTCTATCCAACTGAGCTAAGGGCGGTCCTGGAAGAGGCGCTACTATAAACCGCAAGCATCGATACTTGCAATATGGCCAAAGCTGCCAGGTTCTTGTAGCGATGCTGAGAACAAAACAGGCCAACCAAAACAAAACAGGCCGTCTAGGACGGCCTGTCTCGATGAATCTGTGGTCGGAGTACAAGGATTCGAACCTTGGACCCCCTGGTCCCAAACCAGGTGCGCTACCGGGCTGCGCTACACTCCGCCGTGAGAAACATTATAAGCGATGGCGGCGCCAAGCGCCAGCCCCGGTTTGCACGGGGCCGGCCGAATGCTCAGGCAGCCAGCTTGTCGGCGATGCGGCGCGCCATGCTTTCGGCCATGGCCGCCTCTTTCGCCTCGACCATCACGCGAATCAGGGGCTCGGTGCCGGAAGCGCGGATCAACACGCGACCATTGTCGCCCAGCTCGCGCTCGACCGCTTCCTTCTCGGCCACCAGGGCAGAATCAAGGGTCCAGTCGAAGCCTGGGCTCACCTTCTTGTTGATCAGGGTCTGCGGGAACAGCTGCAGCTCGCTGCAGCACTCGGCCAGCGATTTATTGCCGCGTACCAGGGCCGACAGCACTTGCAGCGCCGACACGATGCCGTCGCCAGTGCTGTGCTTGTCCAGCGCCAGCAGGTGGCCCGACCCTTCGCCGCCGAACAGCCAGCCCCGCTCCTTCATGACTTCGAGCACATAGCGGTCGCCGACCTTGGCGCGCGCGAAGCCGATGCCCATCTGCTTGAACGCCACTTCGAGCGCCATATTCGTCATCAGGGTGCCGACGGCGCCCGCCACCGGGCCGGTGCTCATGCGGTCGCGCACCATCACATACAGCAATTCGTCGCCGTTGTAGACGCGTCCCGTCGCGTCGACCATGATCAGGCGGTCGGCGTCGCCGTCCAGCGCGATGCCGAGGTCGGCCTTGTTGGCCACCACTGCTTCGGACAGGGCCTTGGGCGCGGTGGCGCCGAAGCCGGCGTTGATATTGAAACCGTCTGGCTGTGCGCCGATGGAAATGACTTCGGCGCCGAGTTCATGGAACACGTGCGGCGCGATATTGTAGGCGGCGCCGTGGGCGCTATCGACCACGATCTTCAGGCCGCGCAGGTCGAGCTCGTTCGGGAAGGTGCTCTTGCAGAATTCGATGTAGCGGCCCTGGGCGTCGCGCAAGCGGGTCGCGCGGCCCAGCTTGTCGGACGGGACGCAGCCCATCGGCTGGTCGATCGCTTCCTCGATCTCGAGCTCGACGGCGTCCGGCAATTTGGTGCCGTGTTCCGAGAAGAACTTGATGCCATTGTCCTGGAAAGGATTGTGCGAGGCCGAGATCACGACGCCGGCCTGCAGGCGCAGCGCGCGGGTCAGGTAGGCGATGGCCGGGGTCGGCATCGGGCCGGCCAGCATTGAGTCGACGCCGGCGGCCGACAGGCCCGCTTCCAGCGCCGCTTCGAGCATATAGCCCGAGATGCGGGTGTCCTTGCCGATCAGGACGACCGGACGGCCGCTGCTCGACTTGCGGCCCTTGGCCAGGACCGTGCCGGCGGCGTAGCCGAGACGCATCACGAAATCAGGAGTAATGGGCGCCGTGCCCACCAGGCCACGAATACCGTCGGTGCCGAAATATTTCCGTGCCATCTAGTTCTCTTTTCTCTTATTGAAACGATTTATTATGCGACCGTGGATGGATGCATCGCGGCATGCCACACCTTGAGGGCGTCGACAGTCTCTGCCACATCATGCACACGCACGATTCTAGCGCCATGCGCTACCGCAGCCAATGCCGCGCCGATGCTGCCGGCCACGCGCTGCTCGACCGGACGCCCGGTGACGGCGCCGATCATCGACTTGCGCGACATCCCGGCCAGCACCGGCAAGCCCAGTTCGTCGCGCATGCGTTCCAGGCCGCGCAGCAACGCATAGTTATGTTCGACGGTCTTGCCGAAGCCAAAGCCCGGATCGACGCAGATGCGGTCGCGCTCGATGCCGGCCGCCGTCATCGCGGCGACGCGCTCGCGCAGGAAACCGATCACCTCCCCCACCACGTCGTCATACTGCGGCGCCTGCTGCATGGTCTCGGGCGTGGCCTGCATATGCATCACGCACAGGCCGCAATCGCTATCCAGCACGGCGTCGATCGCGCCCAGCGCGCGGAAAGCATTGATGTCGTTGATCATGTCGGCGCCGGCGATCAGCGCTTCGCGCATGACTTCCGGCTTGCAGGTGTCGACCGACAACGCGACGTCGAGCGTGCGCAGCGCGTACAGGGTCGGCATCACGCGCCGCAACTCTTCGTCCAGCGGCACGCCGGGCGAGCCGGGCCGCGTCGATTCGCCGCCGATGTCGATCATCGTGGCGCCGTCGCGGATCATGGTTTCGGCATGGGTCAGCGCGAATTCCAGGCCCTGGTAGCGGCCGCCGTCGGAAAAGGAATCCGGGGTGATGTTGAGGATGCCCATCACGACGGGCAGCGTCGCGTCCAGCCCCTCCAGCGCGAAGCTGAAGTGGCCGCATTGCAGTTTCTTGGTCATAGGGAAAAAGGTTGCAGGCTTGCCGAGGCAAACAAAAAAGGCACCCTGACGGGTGCCTTTGATGGTGGAGACAACGTCAGGCCGGTGCGGTGGCGTTCGGCGCCACGCCGCCCGAGCCGCTGTCGCCTGGCGGCGTGCGCTTGGTCAGCACCGTCTTCGGCTGGCGCGGTTCGCGGCCGGCCATGATGTCGTTGATCTGCTCGGAGTCGATGGTTTCCCAGTCGAGCAGCGCCTTGGTCATCATCTCGACCTTTTCGCGGTTCTCTTCCAGCAGGCGGCGTGCCAGCGCGTACTGCGTGTCGAGGATGGCGCGGATCTCGGCGTCGACTTTCTGCTGGGTTGCCTCCGAAATGGTCTTGGTGGCGCCGCCGAAGAAGCCATCGTTCTCGCTGTCTTCGTAGACCATCACGCCCATGCTGTCGGACATGCCGAAGCGGGTCACCATCGAGCGCGCCAGCTTGGTGGCGCGGGCGAAGTCGTTCGAGGCGCCGGTCGACATCTGGCCGACAAAGATCTCTTCGGCGATACGACCACCGAACAGGATCGAGATTTCCTCGAGCATCTTGTCCTTGTAACCGGACAGGCTGTCGTGTTCCGGCAGCTGCCAGGTCAGGCCCAGGGCATAGCCGCGCGGCATGATCGTGACCTTGTGCACCGGATCGGCCTTCGGCAGCAGCTTGGCGACCACCGCGTGGCCCGACTCGTGATAAGCCGTGTTGCGGCGCTCTTCCTCGCGCATGACCATCGACTTGCGCTCCGGACCCATATAGATCTTGTCCTTGGCGTCTTCGAAATCGATCATCTCGACCAGGCGCTTGCTGCGGCGCGCGGCGAACAGCGCGGCCTCGTTGACCAGGTTGGCGAGATCGGCGCCCGAGAAGCCCGGGGTGCCGCGCGCCAGGATGTCGGCTTTCACGTCAGTGCCGATCGGCACTTTACGCATGTGCACGTTCAGGATCTGTTCGCGGCCGCGGATGTCCGGCAGGCCCACCATCACCTGGCGGTCGAAACGGCCCGGACGCAGCAGCGCCTTATCGAGCACGTCGGCGCGGTTGGTGGCGGCGATCACGATCACGCCCGACTGGGCTTCGAAGCCGTCCATCTCGACCAGCAACTGGTTGAGGGTCTGTTCGCGTTCGTCGTTGCCGCCGCCCATGCCGGCGCCGCGGTGACGGCCGACCGCGTCGATCTCGTCGATGAAGATGATGCAAGGCGAATGCTTCTTGGCATTCTCGAACATGTCGCGGACACGGGACGCACCCACGCCGACGAACATCTCGACGAAGTCGGAACCCGAGATCGAGAAGAACGGCACCTTGGCTTCGCCGGCGATGGCGCGCGCCAGCAGCGTCTTGCCGGTGCCCGGAGGACCGACCATCAGCACGCCGCGCGGAATGCGGCCGCCCAGTTTCTGGAACTTGGTCGGGTCCTTGAGGAAGTCGACGATCTCGGAGACTTCTTCCTTCGCTTCGTCGCAACCGGCGACGTCGGCGAAGGTGACGGTGTTATTGGTTTCGTCGAGCATGCGCGCCTTCGACTTGCCGAAGGAGAAAGCGCCGCCCTTGCCGCCGCCCTGCATCTGGCGCATGAAGAACACCCACACGCCGATCAGCAGCAGCATCGGGAACCAGGAGATGAACACCTGCTGCAGGAACGATGGTTCTTCAGGTGGCTTGACGTCGAAGCGCACGCCGTTTTCGCGCAGGTCGCCGATCAGGCCGCGGTCGAGGATGGTCGCGGTGGCGCGGACCTTGGAATCGTCGCTGCGGGTGGCGGTGATGTTCGAGCCTTCGATCGTCACATCCTTGATGCGGCGTTCCTTGATTTCATCGAGCAGCTCGGAATAAGCAATGGTCTTGCTGCCGCCGGCGACGCTATGGGTGTCGAACTGCTTGAACAGCATGAACAACAGCAGCGCGACGACCACCCAGATGGCGGATTTGGAAAACATATTATTCACGAGCACTCCTCCGATGCTAAGCATCTCTACCGATTTCAGTATTCCGATTTTACTCGCAATAAGCCGACGCCGCCACGCAGCATAGGCAATAGTGCCGAAATACTATCTTTTTACGTCCTTCCGCCGGATTGCATGCACATGCCTGCAAACTGTCGGGAGGATCACGCGGCTGATGTATGGGCGCGCGTGGGGATTTCAAGGGGAAATTCTGCCCCGGAAGCGGATATCAGCCGGCCGGATTCTTCAGGCCACGGCCGAGCAGGAAAATCTCGGACGATTTATCGCGGCTCGCCTTGGGCTTGATTTGCTTGACGACCTTGAACTCGAGCCGGAATTTTTCCAGGATCTGTGTAAAACCCATATCTTTAAAACATTTAACCAACAACGCACCGCCCGGTTTCATATGCTGTTGCGAGAATTCGATCGCCAGGTCGATCAAATGTTCCATGCGCGCCGCGTCGGCATGGCCGATACCCGATAAATTGGGCGCCATATCGGATAGCACAAGGTCGGCCTTGCGGCCGGACAGGACTTCGTCGAGCTGCACCAGCACTTCTTCCTCGCGGAAGTCGCCCTGGATATATTGCACGTCCGCGACCGGCTCCATCGGCAGGATATCGAGGCCGATGATGGTGCCGTGGATGCCGCCGCCATCCGCGCCGGCCAGCTTGCGCCGCGTGTACTGGGCCCAGCTGCCGGGGGTGCAGCCGAGGTCGACGATCACCTGGCCGGGCTTGATCAGCTTCTCGGCCTCGTCGATCTCCTTGAGCTTGTAGGCTGCGCGGGCGCGGAAGCCTTCCTTTTGCGCGAGTTTGACGTACGGGTCGTTAATGTGGTCGTGCAACCAGTTTTTGTTTAATTTGTTCTTGGCCATTCGCGTAGAATACTGCTTTTATAGGTACATCAAAAAATATTGTTATGATCAAACTTACACCGGCCGAGCGCAGCGCCCTGCGCGCAGAAGCACACGGGCTCAATCCAGTCGTCATGATCGGCGAAGCCGGCCTTACCGAATCCGTCATGAAAGAGATCGCGGGCAGCCTCGACGCCCACGGCCTGATCAAGGTGCGCGTGTTCGGCGACGACCGCGAAGCGCGCGTCGCCATGTACGACCAGATCGCCGCCGACCTCGACGCCGGCCAGGTCCAGCACATCGGCAAGCTGCTGGTCCTGTACCGCCCCAAGAAAGAGGCGGTCAAGGAGCGCAGCGGCAAATCGGGCCCGGGCATGCGCGAAGTCACCATCGTCAAGGCCAGCGCCAGCGGCACCAAGAAGCCGAGCGTCACCAAGGTCATGCTGAAGGGGAACGAGCGCGTCACCGCCGGCGGCAACATCAAGCGCGCCAAGCCGCGTCAGACCAGTTCCAAGAAAAATTCGCTGAACAAGTAAGCGACAGGGCGCAGACGCCTGCGCCTGAACACGTCATCCCCGCGCAGGCGGGGATCCAAGTCCTCCGAGCAGCCGCACGATTTGAACTCGCGGGCCTGCATGCAAACTTGGATCCCCGCCTTCGCGGGGATGACGTTTTTTTGGACCGTCGATAAAGGTTAGCGCAGGCGGATGAGCAACCACGCCCCCAGCAGGCTCTCCACGAGATAGAACAGCTGCGACACGCCATGCATCACGGCGAACTGCGTCCAGTACTCGGACGCCCTCACCCCGCCCGGCCCCGCCAGCTCGCGCAGCTGCGCCATCGCCGGCTGCAGGCCGACGAAGATCACCAGCGTACACGCCAGCATCGCCAGCACCAGCAGGTTGAGAAACCGCCGCCGCTGCGGCGCCAGGTCGGCCGACACCCGCAACAGCACCAGCAGCACCACCGCACAGGCAATCGACAACCAGGCTTGGCGCGTCAGCAGCACCGCGACCAGGTCACCGGCCTGCACGCTGCCCAGGACGCCGAACGCCGCCGGCGCCGCGATATAGCCGAGCGCCCACAGGGTGCCGGCCCACAGCGCGGCCACCAGCAGCCGCGCCGCAGGCAAGCGCCCCGCCCTGTTGCTGGCTGCCGCGCTCTCCATCAAACGTAACGCACTTCGAGGATTTCGTATTCGCGCGGGCCCGACGGCGCCTGCACTTCGACCACGTCTTCGGCAAACTTGCCGATCAGCGCGCGCGCGATCGGCGAGGTCACCGAGACCTTGTTCAATTTGAGGTCGGCCTCGTCGATGCCGACGATCTGGTAAGTGACCTTCTGGCCCGACTCCAGGTCTTCGAGGTCGACGGTGGCGCCGAACACCACGCGGCCTTCGGCGTCGAGGGTGGACGGATCGATGACCTGGGCGGTGGAGAGCTTGCCTTCCAGTTCGGCGATGCGGCCTTCGACGAAGGCCTGGCGCTCCTTGGCGGCGTCGTACTCGGCGTTTTCGGACAGGTCGCCATGCGAACGCGCCTCGGCGATCGCGTCGATCACGATGCGGCGCTCCTTGGTCTTGAGCTGGTGCAGCTCTTCTTTCAGGAGTTCTGCGCCGAATTTGGTCAGTGGTGTGTTCATGGTTCTCTGCTTTAGATGTTTTTACGGGGGGTAACCGGACACGCTCGCCGCGTGCTTCAAAGCGAAAACCACAGAGGCACGCGGCCAAGGCCGCGCGAGCTCTGTGGTTTAAACGTACGACGCTTTACCGGTACTGCGTGTGCTTAGTGTAAGGTTTTATGCAGGCCTTGTAAATCGTACACGCGCAGTTCGTCGATGTGACGCATGCCCTCGATCGCCGCCTCGGCGCCGAAGATCGTGGTGTAGGTGACGACATGCGCCGCCAGCGCCGAGGTACGGATCGCGCGCGAATCGTTGATCGCGCTGCGCTTTTCCTCGACCGTGTTCACCACCATCACGATCTCGCGGTTCTTGATCATGTCGACCACGTGCGGACGGCCTTCCAGCACCTTGTTCACCGAACGCACCGGGATGCCGGCGGCCGAGATCACGGCCGCGGTGCCCTTGGTCGCCACCAGGTCGAAGCCCAGCGCCACCAGGTCGCGCGCCACGGCCACGGTGCGCGGCTTGTCGGACGACTTCACCGACAGGAACACGGTGCCCGACTTCGGCAGCTTGACGCCAGCCGCCAGCTGCGACTTGACGAAAGCCTCGCCGAAGGTGGTGCCCACGCCCATCACTTCGCCGGTCGATTTCATTTCCGGTCCGAGGATGGTGTCGACGCCCGGGAACTTCACGAACGGGAACACCACTTCCTTGACGCTGTAGAACGGCGGGATGACCTCGGTGGTGATGCCCTGCTGCTCGAGGGTCTGGCCGACCATGCAGCGCGCGGCGATCTTGGCCAGCTGCAGGCCGGTCGCCTTCGACACGAACGGCACGGTACGCGAAGCGCGCGGGTTCACTTCGAGCACATAAACAGTATCAACCGTTTGGCCGTTTTCTTCCGACTGCTTGATCGCGAACTGCACGTTCATCAGGCCGACCACGTTCAGGGCCTTGGCCATCAGCGAGGTCTGGCGCTTGAGTTCATCGATGGTCGCTTGCGACAGCGAGTACGGCGGTAGCGAGCAGGCCGAGTCGCCCGAGTGCACGCCGGCCTGTTCGATGTGCTCCATCACACCGCCGATGAAGGTGGCTTGTCCGTCCGAGATGCAGTCGACGTCGACTTCGATGGCGTCGTTCAGGAAGCGGTCGAGCAGCACCGGCGAATCGTGCGAGACCTTGACCGCTTCGCGCATATAGCGCTCGAGGTCGCGCTGCTCGTGCACGATCTCCATCGCGCGGCCACCGAGCACATACGATGGACGCACGACCAGCGGGTAGCCGATCTCTTCGGCCAGCGCCAGCGCGTCGGCTTCGGTGCGCGCGGTGCGGTTCGGCGGCTGGCGCAGGTCCAGCTTTTGCAGCAGTTGCTGGAAACGCTCGCGGTCTTCGGCGGCGTCGATCATGTCCGGCGAGGTGCCGATGATCGGCACGCCATTGGCTTCCAGGTCCAGCGCGAGCTTGAGCGGGGTCTGGCCGCCGTACTGCACGATCACGCCGACCGGCTTTTCCAGCTCCACGATCTCGAGCACGTCTTCCAGCGTCAGCGACTCGAAGTACAGGCGGTCCGAGGTATCGTAGTCGGTCGACACGGTCTCTGGATTGCAGTTGACCATGATGGTCTCGTAGCCGTCTTCGCGCATCGCGAGGGCGGCGTGGACGCAGCAGTAGTCGAACTCGATGCCCTGGCCGATACGGTTCGGGCCACCGCCCAGCACCATGATCTTCTTCTTGTCGGTCGGGTTCGATTCGCACTCTTCGTCGTACGTCGAGTACATATAGGCGGTGTTGGTCGCGAATTCGGCGGCGCAGGTGTCGACGCGCTTGTAGACCGGACGGATGGCCAGTTCATGGCGGCGTGCACGCACGGCTGCCGGCTCGACCTTCAGCAGGAAGGCCAGGCGACGATCGGCGAAGCCCTTTTGCTTGAGCTTGTACAAGGTGGCCTTGTCGAGCGACTCGAGGGTCTGCTTCTCGAGCCACAGCTCGATGTCGACGATCTCCTTGATCTGCACCAGGAACCACGGATCGATCTTGGTCAGGTTGTGCACTTCTTCCAGGGTAAAGCCCTGGGCAAACGCGTCGCCCACATACCAGATGCGGTCCGGGCCAGGCTCGCCCAGCTCTTCCTCGATCTTTTCGCGGTCGCGGGTCTTCTCGTTCAGGCCGTCGACGCCGACTTCCAGGCCGCGCAGCGCTTTCTGGAACGATTCCTGGAAGGTGCGGCCCATCGCCATCACTTCGCCGACCGATTTCATCTGCGTGGTCAGGTGCTTGTCGGCGGTCGGGAATTTCTCGAACGTGAAGCGCGGGATCTTGGTGACGACGTAGTCGATCGACGGCTCGAACGAGGCCGGGGTCGCGCCGCCGGTGATCTCGTTGCGCAGTTCATCGAGCGTGAAGCCGACGGCCAGCTTGGCCGCGACCTTGGCGATCGGGAAGCCGGTCGCCTTCGATGCCAGCGCCGACGAACGCGAGACGCGCGGGTTCATCTCGATGACGATCATGCGGCCGTCTTTCGGATTGATCGAGAACTGCACGTTCGAGCCGCCGGTGTCCACGCCGATCTCGCGCAGCACGTCGATCGACGCGTTGCGCATGATCTGGTATTCCTTGTCGGTCAGCGTTTGCGCCGGCGCCACGGTGATCGAGTCGCCGGTGTGCACGCCCATCGGGTCCAGGTTTTCGATCGAGCAGATGATGATGCAGTTGTCGTTCTTGTCGCGAACGACTTCCATCTCGTACTCTTTCCAGCCGAGCAGCGATTCTTCGATCAACAGTTCATTGGTCGGCGAAGCCTCGAGGCCGCGCTTGCAGATCTGTTCGAACTCTTCTTCGTTATAGGCGATGCCGCCGCCACTGCCGCCCATCGTGAACGAAGGACGAATGATGGTCGGGAAGCCCAGCTCGCGCTGCACCGCCCACGATTCTTCCATCGAGTGCGCCACGCCGGAACGCGCCGAACCGAGACCGATCCTGGTCATCGCTTCCTTGAACTTGGCGCGATCCTCGGCCTTGTCGATCGCTTCCGGGGTCGCGCCGATCAGCTCGACCTTGTATTTGTCCAGCACGCCGTGGCGGTGCAGGTCGAGCGCGCAGTTCAGCGCGGTCTGGCCGCCCATGGTCGGCAGGATCGCATCCGGACGCTCCTTCTCGATGATGCGCTCGACGACCTTCCAGGTGATCGGCTCGATATAGGTCACGTCCGCCGTTTCCGGGTCGGTCATGATGGTCGCCGGGTTCGAGTTGACCAGGATGACCTTGTAGCCTTCTTCACGCAGGGCCTTGCAGGCCTGGGCGCCGGAGTAGTCGAATTCGACTGCCTGGCCGATGACGATCGGGCCGGCGCCGATGATCAGGATGCTTTTGATATCACTACGTTTTGGCATATTATTTTTTCTCCGCTGCTTGCATCAGGCCGATGAAGCGGTCAAACAGGTAGGCGACGTCGGTCGGGCCGGGCGAGGCTTCCGGGTGGCCCTGGAAGCAGAACGCCGGCTTGTCGGTGCGGGCAAAGCCCTGCAGCGAACCGTCGAACAGCGAGACGTGGGTCACGCGGCAGTTGTCCGGCAAGGTGTCCGGGTCGACCGCGAAGCCGTGGTTCTGCGAGGTGATCAAGACCTTCTTGCTGTCGAGGTCCTGCACCGGGTGGTTGGCGCCATGGTGGCCGAACTTCATCTTCATCGTCCTGGCGCCGGAAGCCAGCGCCATGATCTGGTGGCCGAGGCAGATGCCGAAGGTCGGGATGCCCTTCTCGATCAGCTCGCGCGATGCCTTGATCGCGTAGTCGCACGGCTCCGGGTCGCCGGGGCCGTTGGCCAGGAAGATGCCGTCCGGGTTCAGGGCCAGTGCATCGGCGGCGGTCGATTGCGCCGGCAGCACTGTCACCTTGCAGCCGCGTTCGGCCAGCATGCGCAGGATGTTGCGCTTGACGCCGTAGTCGAAGGCGACCACGTGGTATTTCGGGTCCGTCTGCTTGCCGTAGCCTTCGCCCAGCTTCCACTCGGTCTCGGTGAATTCGTAGGGCGCGGTCACGGACACGACCTTGGCCAGGTCCATGCCGGCCAGGCCCGGGAACGAGCGCGCCAGTTCCAGTGCCTGGGCTGGCGACGGCTCGGCGCCCTGGGCGGCGGTCAGGATCGCGCCGGCCTGGGCGCCTTTTTCGCGCAGGATGCGGGTGAGCTTGCGGGTATCGATGCCGGCGATGGCAACCACGTTCTCTTGCTTGAGGTAGTCGCCCAGCGATTGGGTCGAACGGAAGTTCGAGGCCAGCAGCGGCAGGTCACGGATGATCAGGCCGGCGGCGTGGACCTTGCCGGCTTCGACGTCGGCGGTATTCACGCCGTAATTGCCGATGTGCGGATAGGTGAGCGTGACGATCTGGCGCGAATAGCTCGGATCGGTCAGGATTTCCTGGTAGCCGGTGATCGCGGTGTTGAACACCACTTCGCCCGTCGTATGACCGACGGCACCGATGGAATATCCTTTGAAAATGGTCCCGTCAGCAAGTGCCAGGATGGCTGGAACGGAGGGGCCAGAAAAAAATGGCGGCAAGGGCAACTCCCGAAAAAGTTGCCGTAGCTTCGCCACGTCAGACCGACATCCAACTGTCCAGGGCATGGTGATGCCGCCCGGTGTTGGAGGTCATGTTGAATGAGGGATGGTGGGTATGCGCTACGGCTAAGTTTGAATTAGATAAACTTCCGAATTATAGCGCGTAGTCTGACATTCGGCAATGCGGCGCTGCCACATACCGGCTAGCAAATTTACTCGAGATGACACGTCATGCCGCCACCCCTGCCCTGCTGAAACTAATGTTGCGGGTGCAATATAGCACCCGCAACACTGGCTTCAGGCGGCGCCGAGGGCGGCGATGCCGGCCCTGGCGATCTGCACGTCCTGCTCCGATTTCACGCCCGACACGCCGACGGCGCCGATGACATGGCCGTCGACGATCACCGGCACGCCGCCTTCGAGCATGCCTTCCAGCTTCGGCGCGCTCAGGAAGGACATGCGGCCGTTGTTGACCACGTCTTCATAGATCTTCGATTCGCGCCGGCCCAGGGCGGCGGTATTGGCCTTGGCCGGGGCAATATACGAGGACACGGGCGGCGCGCCGTCCAGGCGCTGCTGCCACAGCAGGTGGCCGCCATCGTCGACGATCGCGATCGAGACGGCCCAGCCGTTTTGTACGGCCTCGGCTTCGGCGGCGGCGCCGATTTTCTTTACGTCGGCCAGGGTCAGGTAGGGTTTGGTGTTCATGGTTTTCCTTGTGATGTGGCCTGCGGCGAGGCTTGCTGCTTGAGTTTCAATTTGGCCTTGATCTGCGGCATGACCGCGGCGGCCGCCTGCTCGCCGGCCAGGATCGCGAGGTTGCGTCCGCCGAAGTCGCTCGAGCCCATATTGCCGAGCGCCGGCGTGACGACGATATCGGCATCCTTCAACTCGAAATGGTTCAGGCGCTGGCCCATGATGCTGAAGGTCTGCATCAGGACGTCGAGCGAGCTGGCCGTGGCCGCACCTTCGGTGGCGCTAGAGATATTGACCGCAATAATGAAATCGGCGCCCATCTCGCGCACAAAGCGCACCGGCACCGGCGCCACCAGGCCGCCGTCGACGTATTCCTTGTTGCCGATCTTGACCGGCTGGAACACGCTCGGCACGGCCGACGAGGCGCGCACCGCCATCCCGGTATTGCCGCGGTTGAACAGGATCGGCTGGCCGGTTTTCAAATCCGTGGCGACGGCGCCGAAGCGCAGTTTGAGCTTTTCCATCGGCACATTGCCGATTGCCTTGTTCACATAGTTTTGCAGCGCCTCGCCCTTGAGCAGGCCGCTCGATTTACTGAGCCACGGCATGGCCCAGTCCGAGATCGTGGCCTCGTCCATCGTCAAGGCCGTCTTTTGCAAGGCGAAGCCGTTCAGGCCCGAGGCATACAGCGAGCCGACCACCGAGCCGGCGCTGGTGCCGACCACGATTTCCGGATAGATGCCCTGGGCCTCGAGGGCCTTGATCACGCCGATATGGGCGAAGCCGCGCGCAGCGCCGCCGCCGAGGGCCAGGCCGATGCGGATTTTCTTGGGGGGAAGCGGCGCGGCGGCCGGAGCGGCGACCACTGGCGCGGTGGGGGCCGGCGCCTGGACCGGCGCGCTGCCGCAGGCAGCCAGCAGCAATGCGGCGCCGGCCGCGAGATATGTACGACGAGAGAGCATGGAATGTGCCGAAAAGAACAAGGCAGGGATTGTACCCCGGCTTGTTCCCCTCGACGCAAGATCGGCCTTGCGGGCCGATCGGCCAGGCGGCGCTTACAGGCTGCCGCGCAGGCTCACCGACACATTGCGTGGATCGCCGTAGTACCAGGCCAGGCCGGTCGGACCGAACTTCTTGTAGTAGACCTTGTCAAACAGATTGTTGACGTTGGCCTGCACCGACAGCTTGTCCGTGAAGCGATAGGCGACCATCGCATTGGCGACGGTGTAGCCACCTTGGGTCGTGGTCAGGCCACCGCCGCGCACATACGAATCGCTCTGCGTGTTCACGCCACCGCCAACAGTCCAGCCCGGGCCGGAACGGTTGGGGCTGTAGCTGGTGAACAGGTTCAGCTCGTGTTTCGGATCGATGCTGCGCAGTGGCTGGCCGGTATTGGCGGCAGTATCCCGTACGAACTTGGTGCGGGTATTGGTGTAGCCGGCCATCAGCTGCCAGCCTGGCAAGATCTCGCCAGACACCTCGGCTTCCAGGCCTTCGCTGCGCTGCTTGCCGCCGGCGATGCGGCAATAGCCGGTCGGCGAGACTGGTGGGCAGGGGTTGGGAGAAGTAATATCGTCGATTGGGCGACCGACATTTTCAATCTGGAACAAGCCGGCCGATGCGTTGAGACGGCCGCCGAAGAACTCCCCTTTCAGGCCGATTTCGATGTCTTCGCCGGTAATCGGCTTGAGCACATTGCCGTCGCCCCCACGCGCGCTCTGCGGCAGGAAGATCTCGGTATAGCTGGTGTAGGCGCTGATTTCGTTCGTCAGATCGTACACGAGGCCCAGGTACGGCGTGGCTTCGCGGGTCACCTTGAAGCCACTGCCATTGGCGCGGTTCTCGTTTTCGTACCAACTCAGGCGGGCGCCGACCAACAGGGCCAGCGGGTCGGCCAGCGAGAAGCGCGCCGTGGCGAACACGCCGTTATTGGTGTTGACCGACGGCGCCAGGCCGCCAGCTGGCATCGTCGTCACCTCGCGCTCCGGATAGGTCGAGTAGGGATCGAAGGTGCGAATATCGATGGTTTGCTTGAACAGGCTGCCCGCGCCATAGGTGCCGACCGTCCGGTTGTAGACGCGCTCGGCGCCGACCACGAGCGTGTGCTTGCGTCCGAACAGGGAGAACGGGCCGTCGGCGACGATGCTATACGCCTGCTGGCGGACATCGTCGCCGGTGTACTGCGACGTCGTCATATCCATCAGATAGGGGTTGGTGGTGCTGGTGCGCGTGATGTACGACTGCTTGAAGCCATTGGTCTTGAGGCGCATGCCGAGGTAACCGGCATTCGCACGCACGTTCCAGCCATTGTCGAAGCGGTGCTCGATGCCGATTTGCGCCTGGTCGTTATAACGGTTCCAGCGGTTCCAGCTGGCGCCCAGGAAGGTATCGATCGGCATGTTCAGCGACGAACCGTCGAAATTGCCCGGGATGCCGCCCCAGGCGCCGGTGGCGTCGAGATCGCTGTGCTGCAGCCAGGCGGTGACAGTGGTGCGCGGCGTCAGGTCGGCCTGGACCACGCCGTACAGCACTTCGCGGTCTTCTTCGCGCCCATTCTGGAACAGGTCTTTCTTGTCCTTGACCGCCACCACCCGGCCACGCATCGAGCCGCTCGCATTGAGCGGTGTCGACACGTCCACCTCGACGCGGCGGCGATCCCAGGAGCCAGCCGTCAGGCCGCCCGAGGCCTGGAACGCGCGGGTCGGCAACTTGCGCACCATGTTCACGGTGGCCGATGGATTGCCCGAACCGCGCAGCATGCCTGCGGCGCCGCGCAGCAGTTCGACCCGATCCAGGATGGCCGTGTCGGGCTGGATGAAGGCCGAGCCGGACTGGTTGTAGTTCAGGCCGTCGATCTGCTTCGAGTCGATGGCGAAGCCACGCGAGTTGTAGCTGATGCGTTCGCTGTCGGTGTATTCGACCGTGATGCCGGCGGTGTTGTTGAGCACGTCGGTCAGGTCGAGCATATTGCGCTCTTCCATGTATTGGCGGGTGATGACGGTGACCGGTTGCGGCGTGTCGCGGATGTCCATTTCGCCCTTGAACAGGGTCGAGGAACGGGTGGTGAAGGACCCGGTTTTCTCGGTGGTGGCGTCGTGCTTGCCGGTGATGTTCACGGTCGGTATCGCTTCCACCGCCACTTCGTCCGGCGCTTCCGGGGCGGCGGGCGCGGCAGCCATCGCGGCCAGCGGCGACAGCAGGGCGGCGCTTGCGCACAGTGCATTGGCCTGGCGCACGAGGCGGGCGACGGGCGTTGGGCTCGATACAACGGATGGCACTGGGCGCAACATGACTACTCCTTGAAATTGTTTTGAAATGAGAATGATTCGCATTATAATTCTTGTTCAAGAGTTGATGCAATGCACATATTCGGTCCTTCCGCCAAAAGAGACATTCCTTGTTCCGCACATAGGCAAGCATCATCCAACTGAATAATCCCTATAAGAGAGAATAAAGACCATGAAGAACCTGCTGCTCGCCTCCCTCGTCGCCACTGCTGCGTTTGCGCCAAGCGCCCAGGCCCACCACGTCTGGCTGGAGCAGGACGGCAAGACGGTCAAGCTGCAGTTCGGCGAATTCGGCCTGAACCAGCGCGAGACCACGCCCGGCCTGCTGGACAAGTTCGTCGCGCCGAGCGCCACCCTGCTCCAGGCCAAGGGCGAGACCGCGCTCAAGCTGGAAAAAACCGCCAAGGGCTATGTGGTCAGCGGCGCCCAGTTGGCGGCCGGCGATGCGATCGTGGCCGAGGACAATGCCTATCCGGGCTGGGAAACGACGCGCGACGGCAAGACCAGCCAGCACATCTGGATCCCGGCCGCGCGCCTGGCCACCAGCTTCGCGGCCCAGCAGCCGAAGCTGGCGCTGGACATCGTCCCGACCGGCACGGCCGGCGAATTCAAGGTGTTCTACAAAGGCCAGCCGCTGCCGAAGGCCAAGGTGGCGATCACGGTGCCGAGCGGCTGGTCGAAGGAAGCGATGGCCGATGCCAACGGCGCGGTGAAGTTCGACCTGCCGTGGAAGGGCACCTATGTGCTGGAGACCGCGCATCTAGATAAGACCGGCGGCGAGCGCGCCGGCGTACAGTACGCCAGCGCCAGCCACACCTCGTCGCTGACCGTGGTGCAGCCGAAGGGAATCGCGGCGCTGGCCGCGGCCCCTGTGCTGGCGCCGGGCGCCGAGCACTGATCCCGGTCCGTCACTAGAAAGGCCTGAGTCCCATGACTACCCTCACCTGGCGCTACCGCGGCGGCGTGGCCGCGCGCACGGTCGCGGCCATCGGCGGCGGCTATGTGCTGACCTCGATCGCCAGCGCCCTCATCGCCATCGCACTGCCGCTGCCGCGCGCGGACGCGGTCAGCATCGCCACCCTGCTCTCCTTCGTCGTCTACACCTGCGTGATCCTGTGGGTGTTCGCGACCGGCAGCGCGCTGCGCGCCTGGATCGGCGTGGTCGCTTCCAGTGCGGTGCTGGGCGCCTTGTTGTGGTGGATCGTCGGGAGGACGGCATGAAAGAAGGCTTGCGCCAATCGATGGCCTGGGTGCACACCTGGTCGGGCCTGCTGGTGTGCTGGTTGCTGCTGCTGGTGTTCATGGGCGGCACCGCGGCTTATTACAAGCACGAGATCACATTCTGGATGAAGCCCGAGCTGCACAAGGCGGCCGATGCGCCGTCGCGGGTCGCGCCGTCCGAATCGGCGACGCTGGCGGTGCGCGAGCTGCAGCAGCGCGCACCAACGGCCAACGCCTGGTTCCTCGACCTGCCGCACGAGCGCAATCCGCTGATCTACGCCAGCTGGACTAATCCGCCCAAGAAAGGCATGACCCGCGAAGAGCGGCGCGCCGCCTTCCGCACCCAGAACTTCACGCTCGATCCGATGACCGGCGAGAAGACCGCCGCGCCGCGCGACACCCGCGGCGGCGAGTTCCTGTACCGGCTGCACTTCGACCTGTACTATATGTCCGCCATCTGGGGACGCTGGATCGTCGGCGTCGCCGCCATGTTCATGCTGGTGGCGATCGTCAGCGGCGTGATCACCCATAAGCGCATCTTCAAGGACTTCTTCACCTTCCGCCCCAAGAAGGGCCAGCGCTCGTGGCTCGATGCGCACAATGCCACCGCGGTGCTGGCGCTGCCGTTCCACCTGATGATCACGTATACCGGCATCGTGACGCTGATGTTCATGTACATGCCGGCGCCGACCAAGGCGCTGTACGGGACCGAGCAGAACACCATGTTCTCGGAAGTGTTTCCGAATGCCGAGCGGGTCAAGCCGGCGAAGGAATTCGCGCCGCTGGCCGACATCGCGCCGATGCTGCTGCAGGCCGAGCGTGCCTGGGGCCAGGCGCCGAGCCGGGTGGTGGTCACCAATCCGAACGACGCCAACGCCCGGGTGGAGCTGCATCGTCCGACCGGCCAGCAGTTGTCGAATATCGAGCCGACGATGACCTTCGACGGCGCCAGCGGTGCGCAGTTGTCCGGCGCCAAGCCGCTCAGCACCAGCCTGGACGCGCGCGCCGCGATCTACGGCCTGCACGTGGCCCATTTCGCCGATCCGCTGCTGCGCGCCCTGTTCTTCGTGTGCGGCCTGGCCGGCACCGCGATGGTCGCCACCGGCGCCCTGCTGTGGGGCGTGAAGGAACGCCAGAAGTACGCCAAGGTGGTGGCGAGAGGCGGCCGCGTGGGCTTCGGGGTGCGCCTGGTGGACGCGCTGAACATCGGCGCCATCGCCGGCCTGCCGATCGCCTTCGCCGCCTACTTCTGGGCCAACCGCCTGCTGCCGGTGGAGATGGCCAGCCGCACCAATGCCGAGGCTAACTGGTTCTTCATCGCCTGGGGCCTGGCCGCGCTGCTGGCCCAGGTCCGCCCGACGCGCATGATGTGGCGCATCCAGCTGACCGTGGGCGCCGTGATGCTGGCCGGGATCCCTGTGCTGAACGCCTTCACCACCGACACGCACCTGGGCGTGACGCTGTTCGGCGGCCCCGGCCTGCGTCCGGTGGCTGCCTTCGACCTGGTCGTGCTGGCCCTGGGCCTGCTGCTCGGCTGGGCCGCCTGGTGGCTGGGCCGCAAGGCGAAAAAACAGGCCGCCGCCAAGCAGCCGGCGACCACGCAATCCACCCCGCTGGAGGCCGCATGAGCATCCTGATCCTGAGCGGCGCCGCCCTCGCCTTCAGCGGCTTCGCCGCAACGAGCATCACGATGGACCGCCACTACGCCGACATCCACGGCCGCGGCGCCGAGCCGACCCCCACCACCCGCCTGCGCCTGCGCACGTTGGGCTGGATCGGCCTGGCGCTGTCGTTCATGGCCTGCATCGGCGCCAGCGGCTGGCACATCGGCCCGGTGCTGTGGTGCGGCATCCTGTCGCTCGCCGCCTGGAGCGTCACCCTGCTCCTCCAATACCACCCGCGCAAGGTCCTGCAAGGCGCCTGGATCGGCCTCCCCGCCGCCCTCCTGGCCACAATCCTCCTCCTACTGCGCTAAGCCCCAACAATGAGGGTCAGAGTAAAATTGTTGAGCAATTTCCCATCTTCGCTCACCAATCTTCTCTGACCTCAACTGCCCAGCCGCACCTTTCCGAAAAGACAATTAGGGTCAGAGTCGAATTGTTTGACAACTTTTAAAGTTGCTCGATAATTCGACTCTGACCCTCATGCGTTTTGCAACGAAAACGGATGGATCAATTGTTTCCGTGTACGAGTTAGTGGCCTTTCTTTCCCCGTAACATCCCCATTGCCCAATCAATATCCGTGCAGCCCAAAAAGCCCGCATCTACGGCTAGGGTCAGAGTCGAATTGTTGGGCAATTCCTCAAAGTTGCCAAACAATTCGACCCTGACCCTAATTATCTTATAAGCAAGTTTTAATGAGACTAGGGACTTGGAGGTAGAGCACCTCGGTAAGTCACAAAGTTGTCAAAGAATTCGACTCTGACCCTCATTGTTGGGCTATTGCTTGCGGGTTAGGCGGGCAAGGAGGTGTTGGGGAGTGAGGCGGAGAAAGCGCTGCCCTTGCCTGGCTGGGAGGTGATCGTCAGCTTGCCGCCGTGGCGCAGCAGGACGTGCTTGACGATCGCCAGGCCGAGGCCGGTACCTTGCGTTTCGCGCGAGCGGCTCTTGTCGACGCGGTAGAAACGCTCGGTCAGGCGCGGGATGTGCTCGGGGTCGATGCCGATGCCGCAGTCCGTCACCGCGAAACTCAGGGCGTCCGCGTTACGGGTCCAGGCCAGGCGGATCGTGCCGCCGTTCGGCGAGTAGCGCACCGCGTTCGAGGCCAGGTTGGCGAAGGCGCTGCGCAGTTCTTCCATGCTGCCCATGATGTCGGGGCCGTCGATCGACACCTCGATCTGGTGGCGGCCACCGGATAGCGCGCGCGCCTCGGCCGCGATCGAGTCGATCAGGCTGTGGACGTCCACCCGCTCGCGCTTCAACGGATATTCGTCGGACTCCAGCCGCGACAAGGTCAGCATGTCCTGGATCAGGCGCTGCATGCGGTGCGCCTGCTCCGTCATCAGCGTCAGGTGCGACATGCGGGTCGTGACATCGATGCCGGGGTCGGACATTGCGATTTCCAGGAAGCCCACGATCACGGTCAAGGGCGTGCGCAATTCGTGCGAGGCGTTGGCGATGAAGTCGCGCCGCATCGCTTCGATCCGCTCGGTATCCGTCGCGTCGTGCGTCACCAGGATCTGGCGCCGGTTCTCGAACGGGATGATGCGGCATTCCAGCTTGCGGCCGCGGAACGACAGGGTCAGCGGCTGCTCGTAGCGGCCCAGGATGATGTAGTCGATGAAGTCCGGATGGCGCACCAGGTTCGTCACGCGCAGGCCCTTGTCGCGCTCCATCGTCAGGCCCAGGTGGCGTTCGGCCGCCGGATTGCACCACTCCAGGAACAGCACGTCGTCCATGATGGCGACACCTTCCGGCAGCAGGTGCATCGCCTGGCGGAAGCGCGCCAGCCATTCGGTCAGTTCGGCCTGGTGCCGTTCGTCGTCGCGCCGCAGGCGGTACAGGCGGGCGAAGGCGTCGGTCCAGGCGCCCCAGCCGTCCGGCAGGCGCGTGCTGTGCGGCTCGTCCAGCCACTCGCCCAGCTTGTGCAGGTACGACAGTTGGGTGAACACCGCCACCGCCATGCCGGCCAGCGCCAGCGACAGCCCGGCCACCGCACCGAACCACCACCATACCGCGCCGGCCGCGGCGAACAACAGGCCCGTGCGCAGCAGCGCCGGCACCCAGAACAGCAGCTTGGGATTCATCGCGTCCTTCGCCACCGCTTATTTCTCGGACAGCATGTAGCCGACGCTGCGCACGGTCCGGATCAAGCCGTCCGCCGACTTGAGCGCCTTGCGCAGGCGCAGCACGTGCACGTCGACCGTGCGCTCCTCGATCACGGCATGATCGCCCCACACTTTATCCAGCAGCTGGGCGCGCGAGAACACGCGCTCGCGGTGCGCCATCAGGTACTTGAGCAGCTTGTATTCGGCATTGCCGATGTCGATCTGCTGGTTCTCGACCGTCACGGTGCAGCTGTTCGGATCGAGCGTCACGGTGCCGGCGCGCAGCGGCGCCTCGGCCAGGTGCGGCGATTTGCGGCGCAGCAGCGCGCGCGAACGGGCCAGCAGCTCGCGCGGCGAGAACGGCTTGGTGATGTAGTCGTCGGCGCCGTTGTTCAGGCCCGCCAGCTTGTCTTCCTCCATGCTTTTTGCCGTCAGCATGATGACCGGCAGGTCCTGGAAGTCGCGGTCCGCGCGCAGGCGCGACAGCAGGCGCAGGCCGCTCTGGTCGGGCAGCATCCAGTCCAGCAGCAGCAGGTCGGGCTTGCCCCGGCTGATGCTTTCCCAGGCGCCGGCCGTGGTGTCGGCGGTGCGGATGTCCCACCCCGCCTCGCGCAGCGAATACGTCACCAGCTCGACGATCGCGGGTTCGTCTTCGACCACCAGGACCGAGGTATTGTCCGCCATCGTCAAGCCACCGGCTGGTCGTCGAGCGTGACCTTGCTGTGACGGATGTCGCGCCCTTCGACCACGTAGATCACGTATTCGGCGATATTCTTCGCGTGGTCGCCGATGCGTTCGATCGCCTTGGCCACCCACAGCGTGTCCAGCGCCGACGAGATCGTGCGCGGGTCTTCCATCATGTAGGTGACCATGCTGCGCAGGATGGTGCGGAATTCGTGGTCGACCACTTCGTCGCCGGCGATGATCTGCAAGGCCTGCTTGCCGTCCAGGCGCGCGAAGGCGTCGAGCGCGTCGTGCAGCAGTTCCGAGGTCGCCTTGGCAATGGTGCGGATCATGTCGTAATGGGCAAAACCGGTGGTACCACGCTCGTGCAGGCTCTTGGCGGTGCGCGCGACCTTGGTCGCCTCGTCACCGATGCGCTCCAGGTCGGTGATCACCTTGATGGTGGCCATCACGGTGCGCAAGTCGTTGGCGGCCGGCTGGCGCTTGACGATCAGGTGGCTGCAGGCGTCGTCGAGCGAGACTTCGAGCTGGTTGACTGCCTGGTCTTCGGCCATCACGCGCTCGGCGCGCGCGATGTCGCCGATACGGAAGCACTCGAGCGCTTCTTCGAACTGGGTTTCCACCATGCCGCCCATCAGCAAGACCTGGGAACGGATCCCCTCGAGTTCCTGGTCGTACTGCTTGGATGAATGCTCGCCTGTCATACAAACTCTCCGTCAATATTCTTGTGAAGCCGGCACGGCCGGCAGGAATGGGATAACCGGTCGGATCAGCCGAAGCGGCCGGTAATATAGTCTTGCGTTTCCTTGCGCGCCGGATTCATGAAGATCTGGTCGGTTTCGCCGAATTCGACGAGCTCGCCAAGATACATGTAGGCAGTGTAATCGGAACAACGAGCGGCCTGTTGCATATTGTGGGTCACGATGGTGATCGTGTAATCCTGCTTCAGTTCGCTGATCAGTTCTTCGATCTTGGCGGTCGAGATCGGGTCCAGCGCCGAGGTGGGCTCGTCCAGCAGCAGCACGTCCGGTTTCACCGCCACGCCGCGCGCGATGCACAGGCGCTGCTGCTGGCCGCCCGACAGCGACAGGCCGCTCTTGTTCAATTTGTCCTTCGCTTCTTCCCACAGCGCCGCCTTCTTGAGCGCCCATTCGACGCGCTCGTCCATCTCGCCCTTGGAGAGGTTTTCGTACAGGCGCACGCCGAAGGCGATGTTGTCGTAGATCGACATCGGGAACGGGGTCGGTTTCTGGAACACCATGCCGACCTTGGCGCGCAGCATGTTGACGTCGACACCCGGCTCCAGGATGTTGCGGCCGCGGTACATGATCGAGCCCTCGGCGCGCTGGCCCGGATACAGGTCGTACATGCGGTTCAACGTGCGCAGCAGGGTCGACTTGCCGCAGCCCGACGGGCCGATGAAGGCCGTCACCTGCTTGGCGTGGATGTCGAGCGAGACGTTTTTCAAACTCTGCGTCTTGCCGTAAAAGAAGTTCAGGCCCTGGATTTCGATCGTCTTGGCTTTGGCAGCGGCCGGAGCTGGAGTCGTATTGAGCATGGCTTGGTTCATCACTTTGTCTTTTATCAGGTAGATTAACGCGGAGTTTTTTGGGCAAACATGGTGCGCGAGATGATGTTCAGCAGCAGCACGGTCGCGGTCACGAGCAGTGCACCACCCCAGGCCAGCGAGCGCCAGTCATCGTACGGGCTCATCGCGAACTGGTAGATCACCACCGGCAGGTTGGCCAGCGGGGCATTCATGTCATGGCTGTAGAACTGGTTGTTCAGTGCGGTGAACAGCAGCGGCGCGGTCTCGCCGGCCACGCGGGCCACGGCCAGCAGCACGCCGGTCACGACGCCGGCTTTCACAGCGCGCAGGCGCACCGTCATCGCCACTTTCCAGTGCGGCGCGCCCAGGGCGTAGGCCGCTTCGAGCAGGCTGGCCGGCACCAGTTGCAGCATATTGTCGGTGGTGCGCACCACGACCGGGATCGCGATCAGGGACAGCGCGATGGCGCCGGCATAACCCGAGAAGTGCTGGACGTTGGCGACGTAGATCGCATACACGAACAGGCCGATGACGATCGACGGAGCCGAAAGCATGATGTCGGTCACGAAGCGGGTGATCTGAGCGAACTTGTTGTTCTGGCCGTACTCTGCCAGATAGATGCCGGCCAGGATGCCGATCGGGGTGCTCACCAGGGTCGACAGGCCGACCATCATCAGCGAGCCGACGATGGCGTTGCGCAAGCCGCCGCCCGGGGTGCCCGGGGCCGGGGTGTCGTTCATGAACAGCGTCGGCGCCAGCGCGCTGAAGCCGTTGTACAACAGCGTGCCCAGGATCCAGGCCAGGAAGGCCAGACCGATGCCCATGGCCACGATCGACATCGCGATGCCGACGCGGTGCGCCAGCAGGCGCTTGCGGTAGACGGGGTTCTTGATTGCGGTGTTCATTGCGGGGCCTCTTATTTGGTGCCTTCGTTACGGGACATACCCAGCAGCATCAGCTTGGCCGCGGACAGCACGACGAAGGTGATCGCGAACAGGATCAGCGCCAGGGCGAACAGGGCCGACGAGTGCAGCGCAGTGGCCGCTTCGGCGAATTCATTGGCCAGGGTCGACGAAATCGAGTTGCCGGCCGAGAACAGCGAGGCCGACAGGCCGTGCGAGTTACCGATCACGAAGGTGACAGCCATGGTCTCGCCCAGTGCACGGCCCAGGCCCAGCATCACGCCGCCGACGACGCCGCTGCGGGTGTACGGCAGCACCACCTTGCGCACCACTTCCCACCTGGTGCAGCCCAGGCCGTATGCCGATTCCTTCAGCACGGTCGGGACGATCTCGAACACGTCGCGCATCACCGAGGCGATGAAGGGGATGATCATGATGGCCAGGATCAGGCCGGCGGTCAGGATGCCGATACCCATCACCGGTCCCTGGAACACGACGCCGATCAGCGGCAGCTGGCCCAGCGTTTCCTTCAGCGCCGGCTGCACGTATTCGGCGAACAGCGGCGCGAACACGAACAGGCCCCACATGCCGTAGATGATCGACGGCACGCCGGCCAGCAGTTCGACCGCGGTGCCCAGCGGGCGGCGCAGCCAGACCGGGCAGATCTCGGTCAGGAACAGGGCGATGCCGAAGCTGATCGGGAACGCCACCGCCAGCGCGATGATCGAGGTGGCCAGGGTGCCGTAGATCGCGATCATGGCGCCGTACTGGTCGTTGACCGGATCCCATTCGACGCGCGTGATGAAGCCCAGTCCGAATTCGGCGAACGCCGGGGCGGCGCCGATCGCCAGCGAAATGATGATGCCGACCAGCACCGCCAGCACCGAGGCCGCGAACAGCCAGGTGACTTTATGGAAGAAGAAGTCTTGCAGGCGCTGGTTGCGCATGGTGTTGCGCAGGGCGGGCGACTCGAAGGTGTCGGCCTGGGCCGCTGCCTTCGCGGGCAGGTCGTTCACGGACACGGATGGATGGGCGCTCATAATGTGGTCAATATCTTTATCAATATCGTTTTGTCAATATTGCTGGCGTGCGGAAAGACCGGTCGCGCCGGCCCTCCCGGGTTCGTGAAACGGGCTTACCAGAGCGCTTGGCCGGACGCGTCCTTCAGGTTGGCGCGCCAGGCGTCCTGCACCAGCTTGGTGACTTCGGCCGGCATCGGCACGTAATCCAGCTCGGCGGCCGACGGGGCGCCGTTCTTGTAGGCCCAGTCGAAGAATTTCAGCACTTGCTGGCCCTTGGCGGCATCCTGGGTCTTGTGCACCAGGATGTACGAGGCGCCGGTGACCGGCCAGGCGCCCTTGCCGGCCTGGTTGGTCAGGATCACGGCGAAGCCCGGAGTGCCCTTCCAGTTGGCGCCGGCGGCGGCAGCCTTGAAGGCGTCGTCCGACGGTTGCAGCCAGGCGCCGTCGGCGGCCTGCATCTGGGTGTGCGCCATCTTGTTCTTCTTGGCATAGGCCCACTCGACGTAGCCGATGCCGCCCTTGATGCGCTGCACGTTGGCGGCCACGCCCTCGTTGCCCTTGCCGCCCACGCCGACCGCCCACTTGACGGTGGTGCCGGCGCCGATGGTCGATTTCCAGGTCGGGCTGGTCTTCGACAGGTAGTCGGTCCACAGGAAAGACGTGCCCGAGCTGTCGGCGCGGCGCACCACGGTGATGTCGGTCGCCGGCAGCTTGACGCCCGGGTTCAGCGCGGCGATCTGCGGCGCATTCCACTTGGTGATCTTGCCCATGTAGATGTCGGCGATCAGCGCGCCGCTCAGCTTCAGCTGGCCCGGGGCCATGCCGTCCAGGTTCACGATCGGCACCACGCCGCCCATCACGGCCGGGAACTGGAACAGGCCCGACGCGGTCAGGTCTTGCGCCGTCAGCGGCATGTCCGAGGCGCCGAAGTCGACGGTCTTGGCCTTGATCTGCTTGATGCCGGCGCCCGAACCCACCGACTGGTAGTTCAGGCCGACGCCCGAGGCCGCCTTGTACAGCTCGGCCCACTTGGCATAGATCGGGTACGGGAAGGTCGCGCCGGCGCCGGTGATGTTGGCGTTCTGGGCGCTGGCGGAAAATGCCGTCGCGGCCAGGGCGATCGAAACGAAGAAATGCTTCATGCGCATATCGGATCCTTTGGAAGTGACACCACGGGACGGTCCCGCTGACGATGAGGCGCAGTCTAACGGGCGAATATGACATGTTCATGACATATTTGGTCAATGTGACATGAAGATGACACGCGCGCAAGGATCGCATTCCCGCCGCCGGCGTGGCGCGCGCAAGGCGGCGCGCCGGCGGGATGCCATTGGATTGTTCCATTTCACGGCGCTTGTAAATACCGCGAGTCCTGCTACCCTGAGAGAGTAGTCATGACATGGAGGGGATGCCGAAGGGCGTTTTGAGGTATATGTTAGACCTGATGGTGATGGGAATCCTGAGCGGACTTGCTGCCCTGGTGGCATTCGAGATCTACCAGGAGGTAAGTGGAAGTGCCAGCGATTTGCATGACCGCTATCACGAATAGCGACTAGCCCGCTCAGTGGGCCAATAAGCAAGCGGCGAGACCATCGGTACTCGCCGCTTGGCGTTTACGCTTGCGCCTGCGCCGCCGTTACCGCATGAAGCGCGCCAGCGCCGTCACCGCGGCCAGGTCGGGATTCAGGAACTGCAGTCCCACCTTGAACTCGTTGCTGCTGAAAATGCAGTATGACACCTTGACGCGCGTATTGATGGTGACAAAGCTGCCTTCGACCAGCAGGTCGAAGGCGAGCTGGCCGCCCTGCCCTGCCGTCAGCGGATCGGCAACGCTCACGCTGACGCCGCTGGCGCCGAGGTCGACGGTCTTGCCGGTCACCGGCGCCTGGCCGTCCATGGCCAGCATGACCTTGGTACGGTACACCTTGCGTGGAGATTTCCTTTGGTCTTGAAACACGTGTTTACCCAAATACAGTGAACAAGACACAATTATAAAAGCTCACAAGAAATCCGACAGGCAACCCGCCAGATTCCCGTGCCGGTGTTGACGTTCAGTCGACCTCGCGCAGCTTGTTGAACGCCTCATCGATGCGCTCGACGGCGATGATGTTCATGCCTTCGATCTTGGCCTTCGGCGCGTTCGACTTAGGGATCACGGCCAGCGAAAAGCCCAGCTTGGCCGCTTCGCGCAAGCGTTCCTGGCCGCGCGGCGCGGGACGGATCTCGCCGGCCAGGCCGACCTCGCCGAACACCACCAGCCCGCGCGGCAGCGGCTTGTTGCGCATCGACGAATTGATTGCCAGGAGCACCGCCAGGTCGGCCGCCGGCTCGGTGATCTTGACGCCGCCGACCGCATTGATGAACACGTCCTGGTCGAAGGCCGCAATGCCGGCATGCCGGTGCAGCACCGCCAGCAGCATCGCCAGGCGATTCTGTTCCAGGCCAACCGACAGGCGGCGCGCATTGGGCAGGTGGCTGGTGTCGACCAGCGCCTGAATCTCCACCAGCAACGGCCTGGTGCCCTCCTGCGTCACCATCACGCAGGAGCCCGGCACCTGGCTGTCGTGCTGCGACAGGAACAGGGCGGAAGGATTCGAGACGCCCTTCAAGCCTTTCTCGGTCATGGCGAACACGCCCAGCTCGTTCACCGCGCCGAAGCGGTTCTTGATGGCCCGCACCAGGCGGTAGCTCGATTGCGTATCGCCTTCAAAATACAGCACGGTATCGACGATGTGTTCCAGCACGCGCGGGCCGGCCAGCGCGCCTTCTTTCGTCACGTGGCCGACCAGGATGATGGTGACCCCGGTCTGCTTGGCCACGCGCGTGAGCTGGGCCGCGCATTCGCGCACCTGCGCCACCGAGCCGGGGGCGGAGGTGAGCGCGTCCGAATACATGGTCTGGATCGAGTCGATCACCACAACGTCCGGCTTGAGGTCGGCGATGGTGCCGAGGATTTTCTCGAGCTGGATCTCGGCCTGCAATTTGAGGTCTTTCGCGTCGACCGCCAGGCGCTTGGCGCGCAGCGCGATCTGGGCCCCGGATTCCTCGCCGCTGACGTAGAGCGTGCTGCGCACGGCGGACAGGCTCGAGAGCGCCTGCAGCAGCAGGGTCGACTTGCCGATGCCGGGATCGCCGCCGATCAGGACCACGCCGCCGGCCACCAGGCCGCCGCCCAGCACGCGGTCGAATTCCTCGATGCCGGTGCCGAAGCGCGGCACGTCGATCGCCTCGATGTCGGCCAGCGACAGCACCGGCGCGGTCTGCGCCAGGCTGCGGTGCGGGGTCTGCGACATGCGGTTGACGCCGGGCGTGTCGACGACGGTTTCGACCATCGTGTTCCAGGCTTTACAGTCGGCGCACTGGCCGGTCCAGCGGGTGGCGATCGCGCCGCACTCGCTGCAGGTGTAGTTGGTTTTTGCTTTTGCCATCGTTCTAATATGGTGGTGGTGCGCGCCGGTTCAACCGTCGGTCCCCAGCCTGCCTTCGGTCACGCGCACGCGCGGCGCCAGCGCGCACATCAGCTCATAGCCGATGGTGCCGGCGGCCTGGGCCACGTCGTCGATCGGCAGTCCGTCGCCCCACAGGGTGACCTTGCTGCCGATGCGGGCATTGGCGACTGGAGTCAGGTCGACCGTCATCATGTCCATCGATACCCGGCCGACCAGCGTGGTGCGCACGCCGTCGACGATCACCGGCGTGCCGTGCGGCGCGCTGCGCGGGTAGCCGTCGGCATAGCCGCAGGCCACCACGCCGATCGTCATCGGGCCGTCGGCCTCGAAGCGGCTGCCGTAGCCGACCGTGTCGCCGGCATCGATGTGCTGGATGCCGATGATTTCGGAGCGCAGGGTCATGGTGGGACGCAGGCCGAACTCCTGGGCGCTGCGGCCGCCCGGGGTGCCGCCATACAGCATGATGCCGGGGCGGACCCAGTCGTTCGACAACTGGTCGGCGAGTTCGGCCTGGTGCAGCACGCCGCCCGAATTCGACAGGCTGCGCTCGCCGGGCAGATCGCCCGCCCCCGCGCGGAAGCGCCGTACCTGCTCGGCGATCGTCAGGCGCGGATGTTCGAGTTCGTCGGCATTGGCGAAATGGGTCATGTGGGTGATCGAGCGCAGGTCGCGGATCGCGCGCAGGCGCTGGTAGGCGGCGCCGTATTCGTCGGGGCGGAAGCCCAGGCGGTTCATCCCGGTATTCATTTTCAGGTAGACGTCGATCGGGCGGTACAGCTGGGTGTACTCGAGCAGCTTGACCTGCTCGATGCTGTGCACGGCAGTGGCGATATCGTGCTCGGCCAGCATCGGCACGTCGGCCGCTTCGAAGAATCCCTCTAATAAGAGAATCGGCTTGGTCCAGCCGAGCTGGCGCAGGCGGATCGCGTTGTCCAGCTCGACCAGGGCCAGGCCGTCGGCGCCGGCGAAGCCGCGCAACGCGCGTTCCAGGCCGTGGCCATAGGCATCAGCCTTGACGACGGCCCATATCTTCGCCTGCGGCGCGCAGCTGCGGGCCTGGGCCAGATTGTGCTGCATGGAATCGAGGTGGATGGTGGCGAAGAGCGGACGCGGCATGGCAATCTTTTGAGAAAAACGGATCGGATCCGGTGTGGAACGTCAAGCGGCTATTTTACCGGAGCGGGCCGCGCGGCGCGGCGACGGCAGCGTTTCCCGTTTCGCCGCTCTACCCATTCATGGTATAAAGCAACCCGGACCAGATTTGTGAATTCTCGAATGAACCGTGGTTTCTATACCATCATGGCGGCGCAGTTCTTCTCGTCGCTGGCGGATAACGCGCTCCTGTTTGTCGCGATCAGCCTGCTCGTCGCAATGGACGCCCCGGCATCGCTCACTCCGCTGCTGAAGCTGTCGTTCGTGCTGTTCTATGTCTTGCTGGCCGCCTTCGTGGGCGCCTTTGCCGATTCGCTGCCCAAGGGGCGCGTGATGTTCATCGCGAACATCATCAAGGTGGTCGGCTGCGCGCTGATGTTCTTCACCATCCACCCGCTGCTCTCGTATGCCGTCGTCGGCTTCGGCGCGGCCGTGTATTCGCCCGCCAAGTACGGCATCCTGACCGAACTGCTGCCGCCAGAAAAACTGGTTCCTGCCAATGGCTGGATCGAAGGCCTGACCGTGATGTCGATCATTCTCGGCACCGTGCTGGGCGGCACGCTGGTGAGCGAGCGCGGCACGAACTTCCTGCTGTCCTTCGACCTGTTCGGCG
Source organism: Telluria beijingensis (assembly GCF_030770395.1). Taxonomy (GTDB): domain Bacteria; phylum Pseudomonadota; class Gammaproteobacteria; order Burkholderiales; family Burkholderiaceae_D; genus Telluria; species Telluria beijingensis. Next base: position 4,749,874 of record NZ_CP132480.1, read on the forward strand.
CCATGGGCATCACGAGCGGCGCCGAAGCCGCGATGGCGGTAGTGGTCGGCATCTATGTGCTGGCGGCGCTGTTCAACCTGCGCATTCCGGACACCGGCGCCCGCTACGAGCACCAGGAACGCAATCCCGTCAAGCTGATCGCCGATTTCGCCAACTGCTCGGCCACGCTGTGGCGCGACAAGCTGGGCCAGATTTCGCTGGCGGTGACGACGCTGTTCTGGGGCGCCGGCGCAACGTTGCAGTTCATCGTGCTGAAATGGGCCGAGCGCTCGCTCGGCATGCCGCTCGACAAGGCGACCAACCTGATCGGCGTGGTCGCGATCGGCGTGGCGCTGGGCGCAGCGATGGCGGCGCGCATGATTCCGCTGCGCAAGTCGCTGAACGTGATTCCGATGGGCATCATCATGGGGCTGGTGGTAACGAGCATGGTGTTCGTGCATACGGTCTCGGTGGCCTACCCGCTGCTGGCCCTGATCGGCTTCCTGTCGGGCTTCTTCGTGGTGCCGATGAATGCCCTGCTGCAACATCGCGGCCACGTGCTGATGAGCGCGGGCCACTCGATCGCGGTGCAGAACTTCAACGAAAACCTGTCGATCCTGGTGATGCTGGCGGCCTACGCGATCATGATCACGCTGAACCTCGACCTGGACATCATCATCGTCATCTTCGGCCTGTCGGTGGCCGGCATCATGCTCCTGATCCAACGCCGCCACACCCTGAACCAGCGCGAACACGACTCGCTCGGCCTGATCGGCGAAGGCAAGCACTAAGCCCCAGGGCTAAAACGAGGGTCAGAGTCGAATTGTTTGATAACGTTTCGCGCTAACCATTGCTCGGCCGACGATACGGCTCGCGGATTACTGCGAGCACTTGCTCGGCCAGCGCACTCTGTCCCCGATTGCCCGCCAACGCAAGAAATTGCTCAACAATTCAACTCTGACCCTCATTATTTAGCAAGCAAAAGCGTGTCAGCGGAGCAGTTTTCGGTCAGCGCATTCCTCAGGCATTCAGCATCCTCCGAATCCGTTACCACACACCCACAAAAGCAGATCGGGCTGGCAAGAAAATAAGTAGGGTCAGAGTCGATTTATTGGGCAATTCCTCAAAGTTGTCAAACAATTCGACTCTGACCCTCATTGTTGACGGTCGAGCTTGCTGGCTGCTAACCCGTGACTCGGGGGTGAATTGGCGAACGTTTTGGAAAGTTGTCAAACAATTCGACTCTGACCCTCATTGTTGACGGTCGAGCTTGCTGGCTGCTAACCCGTGACTCGGGGGTGAATTGGCGAACGTTTTGGAAAGTTGTCAAACAATTCGACGCTGACCCTAATGGGTGCGGTTGGATTTCACCATGCGCAGTTGAGCGGCGCGGGTGCGCCAGTCGTTGGGGACGATGAAACCGCGCTCGAACTCTTCGATGACGCCGTCGCGCCGGCGGATGGTTGCTACCAGGACCGGCGTGCTGGAGGTGTCGAATTGCGCGGTCAGGGTACTGGCGAGGTGTGGACGGTCCATTGTTTGGGTGGACGGGTCTGCGCGCAGTGGCGCCAGCCATTGCAGCTTGGGGAGGATCAGGAATTCGTCGCCCGGGATGGCGTCGAACTCGTCGAGCGGGCACCAGAAGCCACGGCAATGGCTGGCGGCGATCCCCTGCATTGTTGGCCAGGTGCCGGAGGGGTAAAACAGCCAACCCTTTACCAAGGCCTGGGCCTGGGTTACCGGGAGCGGCAGCAGCGCTTGCGCTGCGGGGTGGTCACCCAGCGCCAGCTGGTGCTCGAAGACCTTGCGCATCTTGCGGCCCAGGCTGTCGGCCAGGTTGGGGCCGACCAGGGCGTCGAATTCGTTCGCACCGTCGCCATTGAGCAGGTAGAACTTGGTGGCGAATTCGATGTGCGCCAGCGCGTCCGGGCCGTGCTCGAGCAGGAAGTCGAACTCGCCCACCGTGTCGTTGCGGGCGGCGCGCACCTGCAGGCCGTGGCGCACCAGGCGGCCCTGCTCCGCGAAATAGAAAGCCATCAGCTTTTCGGCGTACAGACCGAGCCGGGTATAGGTTTTCCCTCCCAACGCGGCCTCGAGCCGGGTGGGATCCTGGTCGAGCCGCGCCAGCCAGTCGGCTACTTCCGGCGCGACCGGGCCCAGCGTCGCGATGCGGCCTGTCCATTCCGGCGCGGCGGCGTCGAGCAGGTCGGGCGCGTCGAGCAGCCAGGCCAGCGCCCGCACCGGGTCCCGCCGCAGGTGGCCCCAGCGGCGGTGGAACAGTGCCTGGTAGCTGCTAGTCGCGCGGTCCAAGGGATCGCGCCCGGCACAGGTCGGCCCAGGCCAGCGCCTTGTTCTCGCTGCGCAGCAGCAGCTCGCCCGGGTGCAGGGTGGCCACCAGCGGCACCTCGCCCAGGCGGTGGACATCGCCGCGGGCGCCGGCCAGCGGCTCCTGCAGGGCGCGGCCCAGCAGGCCGTTGGTCGCGACCTGGCCCAGGGTCAGCACGGTCGAGGCGTTCAATAGCGCCAGCTCGCGCTCGACGAAGGGACGGCAGGCGGCGATCTCGCCTGGCGTCGGCGCGCGGTCGCCGCCCTTCGCGTTCAGCGGACGGCACTTGACCAGCGGCGTGACAAACACATCGCGCTCGCGCGACAGGCCGACCGCATGCAGCATATTGTCCAGCAGCTTGCCGGGGTCGCCCGTGAGCGGCTGGCCCGCTCCCTCGTCGAGCGCGCTCGGGGTGCCGGCGACGACCAGCCAGCGCGCCTGGCGCGGACCGGCGCCGAACACCGGCTTGCGGCCTTCGCCGCAGGCGCAGTCGCGGCAGGCGGCGATCGCCTGGCGCAGCCCGGCCCAGTCCATGGTGGCGACGTCGGGCGCGGCCGGCTCGGGCACGGCGACGTCGTCCCAGGCCGATGCCTCGTCGACCGGCGGTGGATTGCGGTAAGGCGGCGCGGACAACGGCGTGTGGGTGCGCGCGACCGGCGCCGGGGTCGGTTCAGGCGTAGGTTCAGGCGCCGGTTCAGCCACAGCCGCAGGTGCAGGCGCCGCTACTTCCGGCGGCGCCTCGACGACGGCCGCTAGGGCCACGGCCTCCACCTCCGCCTGCGGCACTGCACGCAACTGCCACAGCGGCCCGATGCCCATCTCGGCCAGGAACAGCGCGTCGCGCTGGCTCGTGTTCTTCATAAATCCAGCCTCATCACGATCGCATCCTCGCGGCCCGCCGCGCCGGCCGGGTAATATCCCTTGCGGCGACCGATATGGATATAGCCATGGCGGCGATATACTTCCAGCGCCCGCTCGTTCGACGGCCGCACTTCGAGCAGGATCGACACCATGCCCTGGCTGCGCGCGCGCGCCACGATCTCGTCGAGCAGGCGCCGCCCCAGTCCCTGGCGCTGGCGCTTTCCTGACAGCGCAACGTCGAGCAGATGCGCCTCGTCGAGCGCGTACATCAACAGATAATATCCAGCCAGCGCCCCGTCCTCCTCGCGCACGGTCCAGCCATCGTAGCCGCTGGCCACGGCATCGACGAAGTTACCGCGGGTCCAGGGATACGGAAAGACGCTGCACTCGAGCGCCCATACTTCGTCGACATCGGCCGCCGTCATCGGCGCCAGGTGCAGGCCGGTGCCATCCAGAGGCGTCATGCGCCGGCCTTGGCCTGGTTGATCGCCAGGCGCTCGGCGCTGGTGTAGGCGACCTTGTTGCGCAGGTAGAGCGGCTGGGCCTGGGCCGCCGGCACGCCCTGCCCTGCCGCCAGCGCGGCGCGCGCCAGCAGCGCCAGCTCGCGCGCATGCGGCATGATGGCGGGCAGCGCACCGTGCGCGAACGGCTTGTCGGCAAAGGCCGCGGCATATTCGGCGAAGCCGTTGCCGCAGGCTTGCAGGCCGGCGGCAGGCAGCGGCGCCACGTCCTGCGGCGCCGACAGGCGCGGCGCCACGACCTGCAACCAGGCGCCGTCCTGGAACCGGTACTGGGCCCAGTACACCTCGCCCATGCGCGCATCGAGCACCGCCAGCACCTCGCCGGCGCCGGTCGCGGCGCGGCAGGCCTCGGCCATCGTCTCGAGCGTCACCAGCGGCAGCACCGGCAACCCTGCGCCATAGGCCAGTCCCTGGGCCACGCCGCAGGCGGTGCGCACGCCGGTGAACGAGCCGGGACCGGCGCCGAAGGCGACGGCGTCGCAGCCGGCCAGCGTGACGCCGGCTTCGTTCAACAATTCCTGCACCATGGGCAGGATCGATTGCGAATGGCTGCGCACGCCGGGCGTCGAACGCACGATGACAGTGTCCCCGGCCAGCAGCGCGCAGGACGCCAGCTCGGCCGAGGTTTCGATAGCAAGGATGTTAGGCATTCCGCTATTTTACCCGCTCGGCCGGGTGGCTTCCATGGCGCGGCCGCGAATCCACCTTGCAGCGCAACACGATCCGCATCTCGCTGTACAATGCCGCTCATGCAGAGCCTGACCCTCGATTCCACGACCCGCGACAAGGTCGCCGCCGCCGTCCATGGCGACGGCTGGACCGTCGCCTGCCTGTGCGCCGCCTGGTGCGGCACCTGCGCGAGCTACCGCGCCACCTTCGACGAGCTGGCGCGGCGGCATCCGGACAAGCAGTTCGTCTGGATCGACATCGAAGACCAGGCCGACCTGGTGGGCGACCTGGACGTCGACAATTTTCCGACGCTGCTGCTGCAGCGCGGCGACACGGTCGCCTTCTTCGGCACCATGGTGCCGGACGGCGGCGTGGCCGACCGCCTGGTGCAGGCCCAGGCCGAGCAGAGCGACGAAGAACTCGCGCGCCTTGCGCAATCGAGCCAGGAGCGTCGCGACTGGCAGGAAGAATGCAATCTGCGCGTGCTGTTGGGCGGATAGGCCAGGCCGTCGGGCCGTCCCACTCAGCCTAGCGATACCAGGGCCTCGAAGTAGCGGTTCATTGCGCTGAACAAGGTCGAAGACGCCGCATGAAAGTCTTCTTGATCCGCGCCCTCGAAGGCCTGGTCATTCCACGAGCCCATCCCCCCGAACACATCGGCGGCTGAAATTGCCGCAAGGCCGAGCAAGCGGTCGACTCCCCACCCGAACGGTTCGAACGACTCGGTGATCCGCTGTACGGCCGACGACAGGCCGGGCTCCAGACCGGGATCCGACGCTTCCGGAACAGTCACCCCCAGCACACCGTCACCGGCAGCTTCACTCGCCAGATACCTGGCAGCGCCGAAGACAGGATAAAACGGCGAACCGACACGCCGAGCGAATTCCTGCACCAGCGTCAATGCCTCGATGAACTGCTGCCTCGCGTGCACCATGTCCATGGGCTCATCCATATCCACAGGGCGGTCCACGCGATCCAGGACAAACTGCCTCCCCGGATCATCGGCTTCGCGGATCCTCCAACCTAGATCGCACTGAAGCCGTCCACGGAAATGAAGCCGACGGCGTTCTTCGTCATCCGGTCCGAAGATATCGGCCAGGTCATCGGGAATACAGGGCTGCACGCCCCGGGACTGGCACTCCAGGCGGACAAGCTCGACCAGTACCTGGCTGACAAGCGATACATCTTCATCAGCCAATCCGGCAAGAAAACGCGGCCAGTAAGTGGCTGCGATATCCGGGAAATCGTCGAGCGCTTCATGCTCGTCCAGTATTTCTGTCAACTGATCCCGGTCTGCCGCAAATTGCCAAATCCTGTTACCAAAATGCTGTGCTTCGACCAGACGCAACAAGGCTGCTGCACTGACCTCGTCTTCGTCAATAATCTCCAACCAGACCATGGGCTCGAAGTCGGCGCAGACCGGCCTCACCTCGTCGACATGGTTCAAGAATCCTGTTGGTATGACAAACGCCTTGTCATATGTAAAGGACTCGACCTGGAGCTCCCGAAAAATCTGTTGCCCCATGAATTCCCAGTCGTGCATCCCCTCCGGCGACAGGAAATGCGCTTGCAAGGCATCTGCTGCGATCTCATCCCGGCCGTTACAGCAGTGGAATTGGTTGATCTCTTCTAACACGGTGGGCCAGAAAAAATCCGGATCGCCTTGTGCATTGATCAGATCGAGGAATCGTGATGGGGTGAGCAACAATCGCGGACCGCTCACCGTCCCTTGGATATACACACCATGGCTGGACCTGGTATCGACGCGCATCAGGATCGGCAATCCTCCGGCAAAACCTGCGAGCATGTGCGGTTCCGGATCTTCGTCGCCTGTCCCGTCCCAATCGTCATCTTGATCATCGTCCCAATCGTCTTCTTGATCATCGTCCTGATCATCGTCCGAACCGTCCTGCACCGCGATACGAACGGAGACGGACTTCACGCCGCGCTCACGCTGCCTGTCGATCCATTCCCGCAAAGGCAGCCTGTCCCTTCCTCCATCCCCAACGGCTGCACTTACCCCACGCAAGATACTGCCCGTCTCGATCTCATAATGTTGCGCCACAAGCCGATATGCGTCCGCAAGCCGTTTTTCTTCCACGCCAAGCAGTCCTGAAACGAATGCGACAAAAAATCGATTGGAGTTCATGGCAGCCTTTCCCGGTGGTAATTACCAGAGTGTGCTGCAAGGCCGTTGCACCCTTGAAGAAGTAACGCAAAGTTCCAGCTAATCAGCGTAGCGTCGAATCAGGCTGTGCAAGAGCCGCACTCGACACCAGGGTTTCGTAATAGCGATTCAGCGCGCCGCTCAGCTTCAGCGACACGGACTGGAAGCGCACCAATTCCTCACCCTCGACGTCCTGCTCAGTCCATGCCTCCATGCCGCTGAACACATCGGCGGTCGCCACTGCCGCAAGCCCGAACACGCGATCCGCGCCCCATTCGAATGGCACGAACACTTGCGCAAGCAACTGAAGCACGACCAGCATGTCGGGCTCCTGGAGCAGATCCGGCGATTCCAGCGCGGTCACGTCCAGCGGACCGGAGTCGATCGCATGCATGGCCAGGTGGCGGGCGACGTCGAGCACATGCTCGACATGCGAGCCGGTACGCCACGCCACATCGCGCGCCTGCGTCAGTGCGTCGATGAACTGCTGTCGCGCTTGCGCCATCGGCATGACCGCCCCGGACGGCATCGGGGAGGCGCCACGATCCCGCTCGAACAGCGTCCATGGCGCATCGACCACGCGGATGGTCCAGCCGAGGTCGTACTGCAGCCGTTCATTGAAATCGAGCCAGCGCCGTTCTTCGTCGTCCGGCCCGAAGATGCCGGCCAGGTCGTCGGGAATACGCGGCTGAATACCCCGCTCTTCACATTCCAGGCGGACCAGTTCGATCAAGACCTCGCTGACGCGCCCGACGTCGCGATCCGGCAGCCTGGACAGGAAGCGCGGCCAGTCATGGGCCGCGATGCGCGGAAAGTCATCGAACTCGTCGATGTCGCCGAGCTTTTCCATCAACAGTGTTCGGCTCGCGGCAATCCGCCAGATCCTGCCCGCGAAAGATTGTGCCTTGATTAACTGGAGCAAGGCTGCGCCAGTGACGTCATCGTCGTCATACGCCTCCAGCCAGGCGGTGAATTCCCATTCGTCGCCGTCCGGCGTCGTTTTTTCGAAGTGGCTCGAAAAAGCCGGGGGAATCACGAAGTTCTGCTCATGGGTGAGCGCATCGGCCTGGACAGTCCGGAAGACCTGCTGCCCGATGGACTCCCAATCCTGCCGCCCTTCTGGCGACAATAAATAAGACGGCAAGTCCGCCGCCGCGAGCTCGTCCCGATCGCTGCATTCGCGGTAGCCATTGATCTCGTCCAGCACACCTGGGCGGAAGAATTCCGGTTTATCCTGCGCATCGAGCAGTTCAAGAAAGAGCGACGAGGTGAGCGACAAGCGCGGCCCGGGTACCGCCCCCTGCACGATCACGGCGCCCTCGCCCACGGTATCGACGCGCATCAGGATCGGCAGGCCGTCGGCAAGCCTGGCCAGCATCTGCCGCACATGCTCCCCGTCCGCGGCGTCGGGCCCGGTGTCGGCCAGACCATCCTCCACCACGATCGATACCGATTTCACCCCCTTCGATCGCTGTTCCTGAATCCATTGGAACAATTCAATCCTGTCTTCGTCGCGTCCACTGCCGGCCAGGCCGGTGGCGCGCCGGACCACGACCTGGTCGAGTGCACAGCCCTGCGCGACCAGCGCGCATGCCTCGTCGAAGCGGCTTTCGTCGACCCCAAGCAGCGCTGGCGCAAATGCGACAAAAAAGCGGTTGTTTATCATGGCGTCCCTCTCTCATGGCATAGCCACAGTGTGTGGCCATGCAGCCGCACACTTCAAGACCTGCCGCAATAGTGCGAGACCTTCAGCCCAGTTTCAAAGGCAGGCTGCGCAGCCTCTGCCCGGTCAACCTGAACACCGCCGCCGCCACCGCCGGCGCCACCGGCGGCACGGCCGGTTCGCCCACCCCTTCCGGATGCGCACTGCTGGGCATCACCATGGTCTCGACCTGTGGCGCCTGGCCGAAACGCAGCAGCGGATAGTCGCCGAAGTTCGACTGCACCACCCTGCCGCCCTCCACCGTGATCTCGCCGGCCAGCGCCGCCGACAGGCCAAATATCACGCTCGACTCGACCTGCTGGGCCACGATGTCCGGATTGACCGCCAGCCCGCAATCGATCGCGCACACCACGCGGTGCACGCGGATCTCGCCGTCCTGCACCGACACCTCGGCCACCTGCGCCACCGTGCTGCCGAACGAGCGGTGCAGCGCCACGCCATGGGCGCGTCCCTCCGGCGCCTGGCCCGCTGCCGCGACGGCCGCATCCAGCACCGCCAGCGCCCGCGGCTGCCGCGCCAGCAGCTTGCGCCGCAAGGCGACCGTATCCTGGCCGGCGGCGTGCGCCACCTCGTCCAGGAACGACTCCTTGAAGAAGGCATTGTGCGAATGCCCGACCGAGCGCCAGTACCCGATCGGCAGCAAGCTGTCGACATCCACATGCGCCACGCGCTGGTTGGGGATCGCGTACTGGTGGTCGTAGGCGCCTTCGGCCGTGGTCTTGTCGGGCCCCACGCCCGGCAGGCCCAGGCTGCGCGGATAATACTGGTGGCCGATCGCGCCGCTGGCCGACTTGCTGTCCCAGGCCAGCAGCTCGCCATCCGCGCCAAGTTGCGCCGTGAAGCGCGCCAGCGCCGCCGGCCGGTAGACGTCGTGCATCGTGTCCTGCTCGCGGGTCCAGATCAGCTGCACCGGCTGGCCGTCCAGCGCCTTCGCGACCGCCACCGCCTGCGCCACCATGTCGACCTCGAGCCGGCGCCCGAAGCCGCCGCCCAGCAGCATGACGTCGATCGCCACGTCCTCGCGCGCCACGCCGGCCACGCGCGCCGCGCAGTCGACCGCGATGCTCGGCACCTGGGTCGACGCCCACAGCTTCACCTTGCCGCCCGCGACCTGGGCGGTGCAGTTCACCGGTTCCAGCGCCGCATGCGCCAGGAACGGCGCGCGGTATTCGGCGCGCACGGTGCGCGCCGCGCCTTCCACCTCCCGCGTGCCGGTTTCGTGATAGACGTAGCCGTCTTCCTCGTCGAGCGCGCGCGCCAGGCCGGCCAGGATCGCGGCGCTCGACAGCCCCGCATGCTCGCCCGGCTGCCAGCGCACCGGCAGCGCCTGTGCCGCCTGGCGCGCCTGCCACCAGGTGGACGCCACCACCGCCACCGCGGCCCCGGCGCCGCTGCGGCCCGCGGGTGCGGCCGAGACGTGGACCACCGCCAGCACGCCTGGCATCCGGCGCACGGCGTCGGCATCGAAAGCGGCCACCGTGGCGCCCACGGTCGGCGCCATCGCCAGCGCCGCGTACACCATGCCAGGCGGCCGCGCATCGATGCCGAAGCGCGCGCTGCCGTCGGACTTGGCGCGGCTGTCCAGCCGCGGCAAGGACTTGCCGATCAGGCGAAACGCCTGCGGCTCCTTGAGCCGCACGTCGCCGTCATCGATCCCGGCCCCGAGCCGCGCCGCCAACGGCGCCAGCGCGCCATAGCCGGCGCGGCGGCCATCACGGTGGATGACGAAACCATCCTCGGTGCGGCAATCCTCTTCCCGCGCCAGCCAGGTGTGTGCGGCCGCCTTGACCAGCATCGCGCGCGCCACCGCGCCCGCCTCTCGCATCGGCAGCCAGGCGTCGCGCACGCTGCTCGAGCCGCCGGTGAACATGATGCCCAGCTCGCGCCCCACCTTCGCCATCAGCCACTGCGCGCTGCGCGCCGTGCGGCCGGCGTCGTCCGGGTGGAACGGCAGGCTCTCGCGCAGCAGCGTGAGATTGGCGTAGATCCTGTCGATCGGCGGCGCAATGACGCGCACCGCGTCCAGGCCGACGTCGAGTTCCTCGGCCACCAGCATCGGCAGCGCCGTGTGCACGCCCTGCCCCATCTCGCTGCGCGGCACCACCACCGATACCGTGCCGTCCGGGGCCAGCGCGACCCAGCCGTTGAGCGCCACTTCGCCCTCGGGCAGCGGCAAGGCCTGCGCCGAACGCAGGCGCTGGCGCGGCGGCTGCACGCCCCAGCCGACCAGCAGCGCGCCGCCGGCCGCCAGGCCGGCCAGCACGAAGGCGCGGCGCCCCGGCTTACGCATCGCGCGCCCCGCCCCAGCGCGCCAGCACCTCGTCGCCGCTCAAGGGCTTGCCATACAAATAGCCCTGGGCGCGGTTGCAGCCGTGGCGCAGCAGGAAGGCCGCCTGGTCTTCGCGCTCCACGCCTTCGGCGATCACCGACAGGTTCATGCTCTTGCCGAGCTGGATGATGGCGATCGCGATCGCTTCGTCGTCCGGGTCCTGCGGGATGTCCTTGATGAAGCTGCGGTCGATCTTGAGCGTCTGCACCGGCAGCTGCTTGAGGTAGGCAAGCGACGAGTAACCCGTGCCGAAGTCGTCGATCGCCAGGCCGACGCCGATCGCATGCAGGTCGTTCACGTACTGCAGCGCGTCGCCCGTGTTCATGATGGCCGATTCGGTCACCTCGAGCTGCAGCCGCCCAGGCGCCAGGCCGGCATCGTCCAGCACCGCGGCCACGGTGGCGGCCATGCCGCCGCGCTCGAACTGGCGCACCGACAGGTTGACCGCGATCTTCGGCACCGAAAAGCCGGCCGCTTCCCAGGCCACCATCTGGCGGCAGGCGTCCTGCAGCACCCACTGGCCCAGCTGGACGATCAGGCCGGTGTCCTCGGCCAGCGGGATGAAGCGGCTCGGCGCGACCTGGCCCAGTTCTGGACTGTTCCAGCGCAGCAGGGCCTCGACCCCGATCAAGCGGCCGCTGTCGATCTCGACCTGCGGCTGGAAAGCCAGGTAGATCTCGCGCCGCTCGATCGCGCGCCGCAGCAGGGTTTCCATGCGCAGCCGCAGCGCGCCGTCGCCGCTCATCGACGGCACGTAGAACTGGAAGCCGTTGCGGCCGCGCGCCTTGGCCTGGTACATCGCCACGTCGGCGTTGCGGATCAGCATGTGCATGTCGCGCCCGTCCTGCGGATACAGGCTGATGCCGACGCTGCCGGTGACGAACAGCTCGTAGCCCGAGACCTCGAACGGCTGCTCGAACATCGCCATCAGCTTCTCGGCCACGCGCGTGGCGCCGGGCGCGCCGTCGACGTCCTCGAGCAGCACGATGAATTCGTCGCCGCCGAGGCGCGCCAGCGTGTCGCCCTCGCGCAGGCAGCGCGCCAGCGCCTGCGCCGCCTGCTTGAGCAGCTCGTCGCCGACGTGGTGGCCGAGCGTGTCGTTGACGTTCTTGAAGCGGTCGAGGTCGATGAACAGCACCGCCAGCTGCTCGCCGTCGCGTTCTGCGCGCGCCATCGCGTGGCGCAGGCGGTCGTGGTACAGCAGGCGGTTGGGCAAGGCGGTCAGGGCGTCGTGGTGGGCCAGGCGGTCGAGCTGGATCTGCGATTCGCGCGCGCGCGTGATGTCGCTGAACACGCACACATAGTGCGTGGTGGCGCCGTCGTCGTCGCGCACCGCCGACACCGTGAGCGCTTCCAGGTAGGCTTCGCCGTCCTTGCGCGTGTCCCAGATCTCGCCGCGCCAGAAGCCCGACTCGCCCAGCTCGCGCCACAGCTCGCGGTAGAAGGCCTCGTCGTTGCGGCTGCCCCCATCGCGGCTCGCCGACAGGCTCGACTCGCGGCCCAGCGCCTCGTGCTCGGCGTAGCCGGTGATGCGGGTGAAGGCCGGGTTGGTGGCCGCGATCCGGCCATGCACGTCGAGCACCATCACGCCATCGGCGATGTGTTCCAGCACATTGGCCGACAGGCGCAGCTTTTCCTCGGCCAGCTTGCGTTCGGTGATGTCGGCAAACACCCAGATGCTGCCCTCGTTGGCGCGGTTCGGGTCGAGCGCGCAGCCGCTCATCAGGCACCAGAACAGGCTGCCGTCGCGGTGGCGCAGCTGGCGCTCCTCGCCCAGGTCCATGCTGCGCTCGAGCAGCGGATACTGTTCGACGCCGATCCGTTCATACTCGGCGCGGGTCGGATACAGGATCTCGGTCGACTGGCCCACCATCTCGCCCTCGGCATAGCCGAACAGCTCTTCGCAGCGGCGGTTGCTGGAGATGATGCGGCGCTGGCGCACGAACAGCACGCCGAACATGACGTTGTCCAGGATCGCGTCCTGCTCGGCCAGCAGCGCCTCGATGCGCATCTCGTCGTGGCGGCGCTCGCTGATGTCCGAGATGATGCCGTCGACCCGCACCCCGCCTGTCCCGTGCAGCGCCGGATCCCAGGCCGCCTGCGGCTGGCCGTGCTCCTGCACCCAGCGCTCGATGCCGTGGGCGTCGATGATCCGGTATTCCATCTCGTAGGCCTCGCCCGACATGGCCGCTTCACGCGCGATGCGATAGTATTCGCGCCGGTCTTCCGGATGGACGATCGCGGCCCAGTCTTCGGTGGTGGCGCACATGAAGCGCGCCGACGGATAGCCGGTGATCTCTTCGATCGCGTCGCTGACGAATTCGATCGGCCCGCCCGCGCGCACGCGATAGACGGCGCCCGGGACCTGGGTCACAATGGTGCGGAACTGTTCCTCGCGGCGCGCGATGTCGGCGAACAGGTCGCGGATCGCGAGGCGCATGCGCTCCATCTGCTCGCCCAGGCGTCCCAGTTCGTCCTGGGCCGCCAGCGCCAGCGGCGTCTCGAAGTCGCCGCGCGCCAGGCGGTCCGAGAACCGCATCAGGCTGCGCAGCGGCGCCAGCAGGCGCCGCCGCAGCAGCAGCGCGATCAGCAGCAGCGACACTGCCAGCTGCAGCGCCACCACCAGCGCGTAATTGCGCTGCTTGGCGCGCAGCTCCTGGCCGCTGCGGTAATCGTCCATCTCGAGCACCACGCTGCCGATGTCGCGGCCCTCGACCACGATCGGGCGTTCGGCGCGCAACACCCGGCCCAGCGGGCGTTCCGGCGAGCGCAGGTGCAAGGCGTTGCTGCCGGCGAGGTCGCGCACCGCGATCCCGACCACGGCCGGGTCGCGCAGCATCGCGTCGAGCAGCGGCCGGGCGCCGTCCAGGTTCATGTTCCACACCGATTCCTGCATGCCCAGCGCCAGGATGTCGGCATTGCGCTGCAGCGTGTCGTTCAGGCCGGCGGCCGCGGCCGCGCGCTCCTGCACCCCGACCAGCAGGTAGCTGACCACCACTGCCGGCGCCAGCAGGCCGGCGAACACCACCAGCAGCAGTGCGCCGTACAGGGAGCGGCCGTACAGCAGGCGCAGGCGGGATGGTGCGGCGGGAACGGCAGGGCTGGACATGGATGCGGAAAATCGCAGGACTGGCCTGATGCAGGATGGATGGCGAGATTATGCACAGTTGCTTGCTGGGAGTCACTAACTATGCACCCCAGCCGGTCGACGGGCGGTTTCCCGCAGGCGGTCTGTCGGCGGCGCGCGACAGGCCTTGTCGCGGCGCCGAAGCGGTGCTAGGTATTACGGCGCGGATACCCCTGCGCCAGGATGCGCTCCCACACGACTTCCTTCTCGGCAGCGTCCATCACGACCCAGTTGGCCACCTCGGCCACCGTGCGGCCGCAGCCGCGGCATACCTCGTCGAAGGTGGTCGAGCAGACCGCCACGCACGGGGTGTCGGGACGCTCGGGCAGCGGCGCGCGCGCGCCGCCTTCTTCAGGCCGGGCCGACATCGAGCTTGTCCCAGCCTTCATGGCCGAGCTTTTCCATGGTGGCGATATTTTTTTCGAAAATTTCTTCGGCTTCCGGGAAGGCCTCCACGGCGCGCGCGATGCTGTCTTCGCGCAGCAGGTGCAGGATTGGATACGGCGCCCGGTTGGTGTAGTTCGAGATGTCGTTGGCATCCGTATCGGCGAACTGGTAATCCGGGTGGAAGCTGGCCACCTGCAATTCGCCGTCGAGCTGCATGTCTTCGACCGCGACGTCGGCCACGTCCAGGAACTCGTTGTAGTCCTCGAAATCGTTGAGCACGAAAGGATGGATCAGCAGGGTTGTGTCGACCTGTTCGGCAGGGGTGTCGGACAGGTGCTGCAACTCGTCCATCAAGGTCTCAAGCAATTGCTCGGGCGTGGTGGCGGGCGACACAACGTAGCGCACCTGCTCTTTCACATAGACCGACTTGGCGAAGGGGCACAGGTTGAGGCCGATGACGGCCCGCTCCAGCCAGTTGCGGGTAGCGGCGACGATGGCATCGTCGTCGGCGTTCAAATTGGGGGTGCTCATGGTGAAACTTTCAATAGCGGGGCGAACAGCAAAGGCCCGATTGTACGCACTCTTTGCGCCAACTCATAGATTGACCCCACGGCGGCGCTAAGGTTTGGCAAGCGCGGCCGTACTAGGGCGAGCCCATGGCAAAAGAACGCGTATCTCATCAATATTCGTGATATGTGCGGCATCTTCCGTTTTCATGATGCCAATAGCCGGCATCCTCCCTTCGATTTTAATTGTAACGACAGCGACTTACTTCTTGACTGACTCGACAATTGATCCGTACACTGCCCTCTTGTCTTGTCCGCTCGTTCCTGGACGCAACACTGGAAAAGCCTTACACCATGAAGCCCATGCACGATACGAAACGCTCCATCCTTACCCTGGCTGCGCTGGCCCTCCTGGCCACAGCACCGCTGAGTCGGGCGATGGACGCCGCACCTGCGTCGAGTATCCAGGCTGCCGCGAGCGGCGAACGCAGCACGCTGGCCGCATCGCTGACAAAGATCGGGGCGGACAAGGCCGACGAGTACCGCGAGACCGACGTCTGGGGCCGTATCCGCAGCGGCTATGCGATTCCCGACCTGAACAATGCGCTGGTAACCCGCCATGCCCAGGCCTATGCGAATCACCCGGCCAACCTGTCCCGCATTTCGGGCCGCGCCTCGCCCTACCTGTACCACGTGGTGTCGGAACTCGAAAAGCGCGGCATGCCGACCGAGCTGGCCCTGCTGCCGGTGATCGAATCGGCCTTCAACCCGCAAGCCATGTCGAGCGCGAATGCCGCCGGCCTGTGGCAATTCGTGCCCGGCACCGGCAAGGACTTCGACCTGCGCCAGAACATGTTCAAGGACGAGCGGCGCGGCGTGATTGCCTCGACCGACGCCGCCCTGACCTATCTGCAGCGCCTGTACACGATGTTCGGCGACTGGCCGCTGGCCCTCGCGGCGTATAACTGGGGCGAAGGCAATGTTCAGCGCGCCATCAAGAAAAACCAGGAACTGGGCAAGCCGACCGATTTCGAGAGCCTGGCCGAGCTGATGCCGGCGGAGACCCGCAACTACGTGCCCAAGCTGCAGGCGGTCAAGAACGTGGTGGCCAATCCTTCCCAGTACGGCGTGGTGCTGCCGGCGATCGACAACCAGCCCTATTTCACCACGGTCGACAAGACCAGCGACATCGACCTGGCCATCGCGGCCCAGCTGGCCGAGATGTCGCTCGACGAATTCAAGGCGCTCAATCCGCAATTCAAGAAGCCGGTCATCATCGGCGGCGAACGCACCAAGATCCTGCTGCCGACCGAGAACGCCGAGAAATTCCATAGCAACCTGGCGCAATGGGGCCATGCGTTGTCAACCTGGACCACGCACAAGATCACCGGCGCCCGCGTGACCATCGCCCAGCTGGCCTCCAAGTTCGGCACCACGCCCGAAGTCATTCGCGAAGCCAACAATATCCCGGCCAAGTCGCGCCTCAAGGCCGGCTCGACCATCCTGGTGCCGAAGACGTCGGCGTCCAGCCACGGCGACATCGCCGAGAACATCATCGAGAACGCGGTGGTCGCGTTCGAGGCCGACCGCGGCAGGGCCACCCGCAATGCCTCGCGCTTCAAGGCCAAGGCCGGCGCCAGCAAGAACAGCAAGCGCATCGCGCGCAATACCTCGTCCAAGCGCAAGCAGCGCTGAGCTGGCGGGCCGCCGGCCCCGCCCATGCTGCCGTCAGGCTAGATATTGCTGTGCAGCATTAGCTGCACAGTTTTACGCCTGCTCGTGCACGAAACCGGAAAAACCTGTATAGTACGGTTTGTGCGCTGCGGCATGATGCCGCTTTGGTAGCAAGAACAGTTACAGCGACAGCAGTACAACTAGCAGCTACGCAAACCCCAGGCAGCTCGACCAGAGCGCCATTCCAAAGCCTCCCGCCTTGCGTGTCGTTTCCAGACACCGTCCCGGCGCAAAGCTTTTGTGCCGAAATTTCTTTCATTATTGAGTCATTTCGTTTGTCGGTTCGCGTCGCATTTTTACGTTCGCTCCCACGTGCGAACGTGCATGATTTATTCCGAAAGTAAAGAACACATGAGTTTTGAAGCACTTGGCCTGCACGCGTCCATCGTCCAGGCAGTCGCCGATACCGGCTACACCACCCCGACCCCGGTCCAGGCGCAAGCCATCCCGGCCGCCATCGCGCGCCGTGACCTGCTGGTGTCGTCGCAGACCGGTTCGGGCAAGACCGCCGCCTTCATGCTGCCGGCCCTGCACCACCTGGCCAACGCCGAGCCTACCCCGGTCGGCAAGACCCCTGCGCAAGAAGCGCAGGCCGCCCGCGCACGCGGCGAGCGCGTCCGTTTCAAGCCGGCCCAGCCAAAGATGCTGGTCCTGACCCCGACCCGCGAACTGGCCCTGCAGGTGACCAGCAATACCGACAAGTACACGGCCCATATGCGCCGCGTGCGCTGCGTCTCGATCCTGGGCGGCATGCCGTATCCGAAGCAGATGCAGCTGCTGGCCAAGAACCCTGAAATCCTGGTCGCCACCCCGGGCCGCCTGATCGACCACATGGAGTCGGGCAAGATCGACTTCTCGCAGCTCGAGATCCTGGTGCTGGACGAAGCCGACCGCATGCTCGACATGGGCTTCATCGACGACATCGAGAAGATCGTCGCCGCGACCCCGTCGACCCGCCAGACCATGCTGTTCTCGGCGACGCTCGATGGCGTGGTGGGCAATATGGCGCGCCGCATCACCAGCGACCCGCTGACGATCCAGATCGCCAGCGCCACCAACCGCCACGAGAACATCGTGCAGCGCGTGCACTTTGTCGACGACCTGTCGCACAAGAACCGCCTGCTCGACCACCTGCTGCGCGACGAGACGCTCGACCAGGCCGTGGTGTTCACCGCCACCAAGCGCGACGCCGACATGATCGCCGACCGCCTCAACATCGCCGGCTTCGCCGCCGCCGCGCTGCATGGCGACATGCACCAGGGCGCCCGCAACCGCACGCTCGACGGCATGCGCCGCGGCAGCGTGCGCGTGCTGGTCGCGACCGACGTCGCCGCGCGCGGCATCGACGTGCCGACCATCACCCACGTGGTCAACTATGACCTGCCGAAGTTCCCCGAGGACTACGTGCACCGCATCGGCCGTACCGGCCGCGCCGGCCGCAACGGGACCGCGATCTCGCTGGTCAACCACGCCGAAAACATGGCCGTGCGCCGCATCGAGCGCTTCACCCGCCAGCCGATCCCGGTCAACGTGATCGAGGGCTTCGAGCCGAAGCGCGCTGCTGCGCCGTCGCGTTCGAGCACCCGTCCGGGCTGGAAACCAGGCGACGGCCGCAATGCCGGCAAGCCGGCCCAGCGCGGCTTCGGCAAGCCGTCGGGTCCACGCGAAGGCGGTTACGCCGACCGCGCGCCACGCGAAGGCTATGCCTCGCGTCCGCATGGCGACCGCCCGTACGGCGACCGTCCTCAAGGCGAGAGCCGCTATGCCGACCGCGGTCCGCGTGAAGGCTATGCGCCGCGTCCGCAAGGCGACCGTGCGGCCGCCGACCGTGCGCCACGCGACGGCAACCGCTTCGGCGGCCCGCGCGAAGGCCAGGGCCAGCGCCGCGAAGGCGGCTACAAGGGCGCCCACCCGCGCTCGATGGACGGCGCCCGCCGTTCGTTCGGCGAGTAATTCGCTGGCATCTAGCCGCTGCAGCGTTAGCAAGCTGCAGCAAGCACGTCGTCCCCGCGCAGGCGGGGATCCAAGTCAGTTTGCGCCGCCACTTCGTTCGATCTAAGTGGTGGGCTGAGAAACTTGGGTCCCTGCCTGCGCGGGACGACGTTTTTGCGCTAACGAAAAAGGGACTGCGCTGGCTCGCTGGCAAGCATCCACCCCCGACTTGCGCGATAATTCGACGATCAACGACAACCGGATACCCCATGAGCTCCAGCGACCAATCCATCAAACTCACCTCGTTCTCGCACGGCGGCGGCTGCGGCTGCAAGATCGCGCCCGGCGTGCTGGCCGAGATCCTGAAGTCGTCCACCGGCTTCCCGGTGCCGAAGGAGCTGATGGTCGGCATCGAGACCGCGGACGACGCCGCGGTCTACCTGCTCAACGACGAGCAGGCGCTGGTCGCCACCACCGATTTCTTCATGCCGATCGTCGACGATCCCTTCGACTTCGGCCGCATCGCCGCCACCAATGCGATCTCGGACGTGTACGCGATGGGCGGCACCCCGATCATGGCGCTGGCCCTGGTCGGCATGCCGATCAACAAGCTGCCGCTCGAGACCATCGGCCAGATCCTGGAAGGCGGCGCCACCGTCTGCCGAGAAGCGGGCATCCCGATCGCCGGCGGCCACACCATCGACTCGGTCGAGCCGATCTATGGCCTGGTGGTGCTGGGCCTGGTGCATCCGTCGAAGGTCAAGAAAAACAGCGCGGCGCGCGCCGGCGACGTGCTGGTGCTGGGCAAGCCGCTGGGCGTTGGCGTGCTGTCGGCCGCCCTCAAGAAAGGCGTGCTGGGCGAGGAAGGCTATGCAGCCATGATCGCCAACACCACCAAGCTCAATAAACCGGGCCGGCTGCTGGCCGACATGTCGGGCGTGCACGCCATGACCGACGTCACCGGTTTTGGCCTCCTGGGCCACCTGCTGGAACTGGCGCGCGGCGCCGGGCTGCAGGCGCAACTCGACATGCCCGCGGTGCCGCTGCTGCCGGGCGTGCTGCAACTGGCGCAGGACGGTTTCTTCACTGGCGCCTCCGGCCGCAACTGGGATGCCTATGGCAAGGACGTGCAACTGGACGACGCCCTGAGCCCGGCCCAGCGCGCCCTGCTGACCGATCCGCAAACCTCGGGGGGCCTGCTGGTGGCCTGCGCCCCTGGCGCCGTCGACGAGGTGCTGGCGCTGTTCGCGCGCGAAGGCTTTTCAGGTGCGGCCGTGGTCGGCCGCATGGAAGCGGGCGCGCCGGGCATCGCCGTGCGCGCCTGAGGCGACGCTGAACAGGCCGGGATCCCGGCCTGCCTGTCCCAGCACCGGCGCCAGGCGCAATTCGACGCCGTCGAGCACCAGGCGCGCAGCCGGCCACTGCAACAGCGCATGGCGCGCCGCCGCACCGGATGGCGTCGGCGCCAGCCAGCTCAGGGCCGCCAGGCCGCGGTCGACCAGGCCGGCGCAGGCGGCATGGCTGCCGCGGACACCGACCCGGTAGCCGGCGCCGCCGCCAAGGGCGGCGCGCAGGCCGGCCAGGTACTGGGTCAATTTGTCATCGAGGTCGGCCGCCGAGGCGGTTTCGCCCAATGCAAAATAGATCGCGCTTCCTGGCGGCTGCCCGGCCGCGCGCGCAAGGCGCAAGGCTTCGGCCCCGTCGAGCAGGCCCCGGCGGCGCGACCAGCCATCCGGCACTGCATCGCTCTCCCATAGCGCACCGATGCGAAACCCGGCATCGGACAGGCGCCGCGTTTCGCTTGCATCGAGGTTGCTCGCGGGGTCCCGGCTATAACGCCGCATGACGAAGTCGATGCCGCGCTGGCGCAGCGAGGCCGCGTGATCCGCGATGGCGAACGGCGAATCGCAGCCGCGCAGCGCCGCCACGACGGTAGCGCCTCAGTCGCGTTCGGAGACGGCGGCGCGCTCGTCGTCGCGCGCCGGCAGCCGCACTGGCGCCGGCCGGTGCAGCGAGACGGCCACCGCCGCCACGACCAGCGACACCAGCAGCGAGGCGACCAGCGCCAGCAAGACCGGCAGGGGAAGGTTGGCGGCGAGGATATGGCTCATGGCGTCTCCCGATGTGATTTCTCGCGTTCGATTGGTTTCGCGCAAGCCCGTACTGTGCCATTCATGGCGCGTCCTCGGATTGACGAAGCGCAACGCCGCCATCATCCCGGCTGTCTCCCCGCGCAAACAGCTTGTCGCGCGCCAGCCTGCTGATCGCCACCGTGGCCGGATGGCTCATGCGGCGCTCGGTGGTGATCGCATACACCTGCTCGACCACCGACTCGACCTGGCCCAGCGCGACCAGCCCGTACTGGCTGCTGACCTGGGCCGCGATCACGGCCGGCGCGAAGAACACGCCGGCGCCCGAGCGGCCGAAGGCCTGGATCATGGCGCTGTCGTCGAACTCCCCCACCACGCGCGGATGCACGTCGCAGCGTTCGAGCCAGCGCAGCAGGCGCTGGTGGATCGCGAAATCCTCGCCCGGGAGCAGCATCGGCGCATTGTGCAGGCAGGCCGGGAACGGTTGCGTGAAGGTGGCCGCCAGCGCCTCGGTGCAGAAGGCCGTCATCGGGCTCTCGCCCAGCAGGTGGTTGTAGGCGCGCACGCTGAAGTGGCCCGGGATCGGGCGGTCGGCGATCACCAGGTCGAGGCGGTGCACGGCCAGGTCGGCGATCAGGCTGTCGAGGCGGCCCTCGCGGCAGATCAGCTTGACCGGTTCGGCCAGCCGCAGGGCCGGCTCGACCAGGTCCACCGCGATCAGCTTCGACACCGAATCGGCGCAACCGACCCGGTAGGAGGTGGTGGCGAAGGCATGGTCGCGCACGAGTTCGAGCAGCTCGTCGCCGGTATTGAAGATGTCTTCGGCATAGCTGACGATGCGGCGCCCGGTATCGGTCAACTCCAGCTTGCGCCCGACCCGGCGGAACAGCTCCACGCCCAGGCTGTCGGCGAACTCGGACAGCTGGCCCGAGATCGAGTGCGGGGTCAGGTGCAGCTGCTCGGCCGCCCGGGCAATGCTGCCGGTTTTCGCCACCATCCAGAAGTAACGCAGGTGTTTATAGTTGAGTGTCGACATGTCGCATTCACGTAAACATCGAAAAATCCGATGTTACATCAAATAAGATTCGATTTGTGCGAGGTATTGCCGCGTCCTATAGTTGGGTTTTACCCCCAATGGAGGATTGTCATGCCTGTCTTTACAAGGAGAGCCCGATGAACGGCCTGGAAACCATCGCAAGCCCCATGATGTGGGCCGCCTTCGTCGGCTTCGTGCTGGTCATGCTGGCGCTCGACCTGTTCGTCTTCGGCGGCAACAAGGCGCACAAGGTCAGCGTCAAGGAAGCCGGCATCTGGTCGCTGGTCTGGGTCAGCCTGGCGCTGATCTTCAATGCCGGCCTGTATTTCTACCTGAAGGACACCGCCGGCGCCGAGATCGCGAGCCAGAAATCGCTCGAATTCTTCTCGGGCTACCTGATCGAGAAAGCGCTGTCGGTCGACAACGTGTTCGTGTTCCTGCTGATCTTCACCGCCTTCCAGGTGCCGCAGCAGTACCAGCGCCGGGTCCTGATCTATGGCGTGCTGGGCGCCATCATCATGCGCGCGGTCATGATCAGCGCCGGCGCCTGGGTCGTCAGCGAATTCAGCTGGGTGCTGTACCTGTTCGGCGCCTTCCTGCTGTTCACCGGTATCCGCATGCTGGTGGCGGTCGATGAAGAACCGGACGTGGCCAACAACCCGATCCTCAAGCTGGCGCGCAAGCACCTGCGGGTGGCCGATGGCGACCATGGCGAGAAGTTTTTCATCCGCAAGGATGGCCTGCGCTACGTGACGCCGCTGTTCCTGGTGCTGATCCTGATCGAGGTGACCGACCTGATCTTCGCGGTGGACTCGATCCCAGCGATCTTCGCGATCACCACCGACCCGTTCATCGTGTTCACCTCGAACATGTTCGCGATCCTGGGCTTGCGTGCGCTGTACTTCCTGCTGGTCGACGTGGCGGACCGCTTCCACCTGCTCAAGTATGGCCTGGCCATGGTGCTGACCTTCATCGGCGTCAAGATGCTGATCATGCCGTGGTATCACGTGCCGGTGCAGGCTTCGCTGACCGTGGTTGCGGTGCTGATTGCCGGTAGCTGCATCGCCAGCCTGATGATCAAGCCGAAAGACGAGCAGAAGTAATTGTAGGGTGGGCGGCCATGCCGCCCACGCGTCCAAACCGGCCAGCATTATCCCCGCGCGAGCGGCGGAATATCGCAGGTCGGTTTTTCCGGCGGCGTACTGCCGCCGGCCTGCCCCACCCGCTCGTACTCGGCGATCACCTGCGCTCCCAGCAGCAGCAGGGTCGCAGCGATCTCCAGCGAAAACATCACCACGATCGCGGTTGTCATCGAGCCATACACCAGGTTCACCTGCGACAGGGTCGAGAAATACCAGACCAGCACGTGGCGCGCGACTTCCCACAGCAGCGCCGCCGTCGCGCCGCCGATGAAGGCATGCCAGATCGACAGCCGCCCCACCGGCATCACCAGGTAGATCGAGGTCAGCACCAGGATCTCGCCCGCCAGTCCCAGCAGATACAGCAGCACGCCCGACACCCCGTTCAGCGACCATTTATAGTTGAACAGCCACACGCTTTCGGTGCCCATCACCTGCAGCGCGCCGGCCACCAGGGTGACGACCATGATCCCGATCCCCAGCGCCACGATATAGCAGTACGGCAGCACTGCCGACACCATGAAATGGCGGCGCCGTGTCGCCACCCGGTGCACGAAGATCACGCTCATCGCATTCTCGAGCACGGTAAACGCCAGCGAGCTGAAAAACAGCATGGTCAGCGCCAGCACCCAGGTCAGGATCTGGCGGTCTTGCAGGAAGTTGGCGACCTCGGTCACGATCGGCCGCGACTGGCCCGGTACCAGCAGCTCGAGGTAGCGGCGCAGGGTGTCGAGCAGTTCGACCGGATCGAGGAAGTGCGACAGCACCACCACCACCAGCATCAGGAAGGGCACGATCGACAGCAGCGCGTAGTACGCCACGGCGCCGGCCAGCAGCAGGCCCTGGTTGGCGCGAAAGCCCCTCAGCACCTGCACGGTGAACTTGAGGGGGTGTTGCAGGATATAGATATTGGCGCGCTGGTCTTTCAGGCGCGCGCGCCAGTCACGCCGGCGGCTCATCTTGCCAGCCGGATGCCGGTGAACTGCCAGCGCGCGCCGGACGGGAAGAAGTTGCGGTAGCTGGTGCGCGCGTGGCCTTCGGGCGTGGCGCAGGACGAGCCGCGCAGCACGTACTGGTTGACCATGAACTTGCCGTTGTACTCGCCGATCGCGCCCGGCGCCGGCGCATAGCCGGGATACGGGGCGTAGCTACTGCCGGTCCACTGCCAGCAGGCGCCGAACATCTGCTGCAGGCCCGCGCCGCTGGCGGCCGCCGGATGGTGCAGCGGCAGGCCCCGCAGGATCGCCTGGCGCGCCGCGAATTCCCATTCTGCCTCGGTCGGCAGGCGCGCGTCGCGCCAGCGCGCATAGGCGTCGGCCTCGTACAGCGAGACGTGGGTGACGGGGCGCTCGGGGTCGAGCGGCTGCAGGCCGTGCAGGGTGAATTCGTGCCAGCCGGCGTCGGTGTCGACCCAGTACAGCGGCCGCGCGATCTCGCCCGAACATACCCGGTCCCAGCCCTCGGCCAGCCATAGCGCCGGGTCGCGGTAGCCGCCGGCCTCGATGAATTCGCGGTACTCGCCATTCGTGACCAGGCGTGAGGCCAGCGCGAACGGCGCTACATAGGTGCGGTGGCGCGGAAGTTCGTTGTCGAAGCAAAAGCCGTCGCCCTTGTGCCCGATCTCGGCCAGGCCGCCTTCGAACGGCAGCCATTCCAGCGGCGGCGCCGCGGTCGATGCCGCCAAGGCTTCGGCCGCATAGGCCGGATACAGCGGATTCTGCGCCAGCAGGTGCTTGACGTCGGTGAGCATCAATTCCTGGTGCTGCTGCTCGTGCTGCAGGCCCAGTTCGACCAGGGCCGCGAGGTCGGGCGCGATGCCCTGCTCCAGCAGCGCTGCCATGCGGCGATCGACATCGTGGCGATAGGCCCTGACCTCGCCCATGGAAGGCCGCGTGAGCAGGCCCCTGTGCGGGCGCGGATGCCTGGCGCCGACACCGTTGTAATAGGAGTTGAACAGCACCCGAAACGCCGGGTGGAACGGCGTGAAGCCGGTCTCGCGCGGCTCGAGGATGAAGGTCTCGAAGAACCAGGTGGTATGCGCCAGATGCCATTTGATCGGGCTGGCGTCGGGCATCGACTGCGCGCAGCAGTCTTCGTCCGACAGCCTGTCCGCCAGTTGCAGCGAGCGGCCGCGCACCTTCTCGAACAGGCGTGGCAGGCCTTCGTCGCGCAGCATGTTCATGCCGGTATCGCCTGGGCGTGGATGACCGCGAACCAGCGCTGTGGATCCGTCCACACCCGGGTCGCCTCGAAGCCGGAACGTTCCAGCAGCTGGATTGCATCGGCCTGCTGGTATTTGTAGCTGTTCTCGGTGTGGATGCAGTCGCCCGCTTCGAAGCGGCGCGCGCCGCCGCGCCACGTCACTTCTTGCGCGCTGCGCGCTTCCAGGTGCATCTCCACGCGGCCGCGCGCGGCGTTATAGAAGCCGTGGTGCTTCCATTGGCGGATGTCGAAGTCGGCGTCGACCAGCCGGTTCACGTGGCGCAGGATGTTCAGGTTGAAGGCGCCGGTCACGCCCAGCGCGTCGTCGTAGGCGGCGTCGAGCGTGGCTTTATCCTTGACCAGGTCGATCCCGATCAGCAGGCCGCCATCGGGACCGCACTGGGCGCGCAGGCGGGTCAGGAAGGCTTGCGCGTGCTCGGGCGTGAAGTTGCCGATCGACGAGCCCGGGTAGAAGAACAGGCGGCGCCCGGCGTTCACCAGCTCGGGCAGCTCGAAGCGGTTCGAGAAATCCATGCCCAGCGCTTCCATCGCGATTTTCGGGAAGCGCTGGCGCAGGCGGGCCAGGGCGTCATGCACGAATTCGGCCGAGATGTCGACCGCCACGTACTGGGCCGGCTGCAGCAGCGGGAACAGGCTGGCGGCTTTGGCGCAGTTGCCGGCGCCGAGGTCGATCAGGGTCGTTCCGGTACCGGCCACGCGCGCGATTTCGGCGCCGTGGCGCTCGAAGATGGCCGCCTCGGTGCGGGTCGGATAATACTCGGGCAGTTCGCAGATGGCTTCGAACAGCTTGGAGCCGAGGGCGTCGTACAGGAATTTGGGAGAAATGCAGGCGTCGTCGGCTTGCAGGCCGGCGTGCAGTTCGTCGGCTTCGTGGGCGTTGGCGATGGAAGCTCCCACTTCTACATGTGTACAGGAAGTCAGCATAAGGTTTATCATTCGTGCCGCCACGCCGCACCATGCGAGATGGCCAGGCCAGTGCCTGATAATGTTGCCGGTTTTGCTATCATAGCGGATTCCCCGGATTCGCCATGTTCGCGACCCGTTCAACCGTGCTGCCCCGTGGGGGCGCCGCGTCCACTCAACTTATACAAGAGCCATCATGACCCTGTCCATCCGTCGTCAAGTCCTGAAAACCCTGTGCGCTGCCGTCGCCGGCACCATGCTGGTCGCGGGCGCCGCCTCCGCCCAGAGCAATGGCGTCCTGCGCGTCTCGGCCATCCCCGACGAATCGCCGACCGAACTGCAGCGCAAGTTCAAGCCGCTGGGCGAATACCTGGCCAAGGCCACCGGCCTCAAGGTCGAGTTCACCCCGGTGACCGACTACGCGGCCTCGGTCGAAGGCCTGGTCAACCGCAAGATTGACATGGTCTGGTTCGGCGGCTTCACCTTCGTCCAGGCGAACGTGCGCAGCAAGGGCCAGGTGACTCCGCTGGTGCAGCGCGAAGAAGACGAGAAATTCCGCTCGGTCTTCATTACCACCGTGCCCGGCATCAACAAGCTGGAAGACCTGAAGGGCAAGACCCTGGCCTTCGGCTCGGAATCGTCGACCTCGGGCCACCTGATGCCGCGCTCGTTCTTGCTGCAAGCCAAAGTCAACCCGGACACTGACCTGAAACGCGTCGCATTCTCGGGCGCGCACGACGCCACCGTGGCGGCCGTGGCCGGCGGCAAGGTCGATGCCGGCGCACTGAACATCTCGGTCTGGGAGAAGCTGGTCGAAAGCAAGAAGGTCGATCCGAAGCAGGTGCGCGTGTTCTATACCACCCCGGGCTACTTCGACTACAACTGGACCGTGCGCAGCGACATGGATCCGGCACTCAAGAAGAAGATCACCGACGCCTTCCTGGCGCTGGATGGCTCGACCGCCCAGGGCAAGGAAATCCTGGACCTGCAGCGCGCCACCAGGTTCGTGCCGACCAAGACCGCCAACTACGGCGCGATCGAAGCCGCCGCGCGCAATGCGGGCCTGCTGAAGTAAGTCCGTCGTGGCGACCTACCGCCTGCGCGGCCTGACCGTGCGCCACCTGGCCGGCAGCCGCGCGCCGGCCCTGCACGCGCTCGACCTCACGATCCGCGCCGGCGAGCAGCTCGCCCTGATCGGCCCTTCCGGGGCCGGCAAGACCACCCTGCTCTCGACCCTGGCCTGCGCCCACCGCCCGAGCGAGGGTGCGCTGGACATCTTCGACCAGGATCCCTGGCAGTTGAGCCAGGCCGAGCGCCATCGCCTGCGCGCGCGCCTGTTCCTGGCGCCACAGGCGCCGCCGCTGCCGCCGCGCCAGCGCGTGGTGACGGCGGTGCTGGCCGCGCGGCTGCCGCACTGGTCGCTGTGGCAGGCACTGGCTTCGCTGGTGCGCCCGCGCGATCCGGAGGCCGCGTTCACGGCGCTCTCGCGCTTCGGCCTCGGCGACAAGCTGTATGCCCGGGTCGACCGCCTGTCCGGCGGCGAACGCCAGCGCTGCGGCCTGGCGCGCCTGCTGCTGTCGAATGCCGAGTCGCTGCTGGTCGACGAGCCGATATCGGCGCTCGATCCGGCGCTGGCGCGCCATACGCTGGCCGCGCTGCGCCAGGAGGCGCAGGGGCGCAATGCGACCCTGGTGTGCAGCCTGCACCAGGTCGACCTGGCGCGCGAACAGTTCGCCCGCCTGGTGGGCCTGCGCGACGGCCGCATCGTGTTCGACGCTGCCAGCAGCGACGTCAGCGACGCCATGATCGCCGAGCTGTACGCCAACGAAAAAGTGCAGCCGGCCGGCGAGCGGCCGCACGATACGCCCGGCCAGATCGCCGTCGGCGCCTGCTTCTGATGGACCGTCATCCCGATCCCGCGTGGCGCGGCCGCGTCACCTGGGCCGTCGTCTTCCTCATCCTGCTGTACCCGCTGCTGGCCGCCAGCGAATTCAAGCCCTGGCTGCTGTTCGACGCGCAAAGCCTGCGCGCGGCGGGGATGTTCCTGCGCGACTTCCTGGTGCCGGCCCACGACCCGGAATTCCTGGCCATGGTGCTGCGCGAGACCTGGCAGACGGTGGCCATCGCCACCGCCGGCCTCACGCTGGCGCTGCTGGTCGCGGTGCCGGCCACTTTCGTCATCAGCGAGCGGCTGTCGATCTCGCGCCTGGGCACCGGGCGCGTGCATCCGTTCGCGGCCGCGGTGCGCCAGCTGCTGCGCTGGATCCTGATGATCCTGCGCTCGGTGCCCGAACTGGTGTGGGCGCTGCTGTTCGTGCGCATCGTCGGCCTGGGCCCGACCGCCGGCGTGCTGGCGATCGCGCTCTCGTACAGCGGCATGCTGGCCAAGGTGTATGCCGAAATCCTCGAGTCGAGCGACGCCCATGCCACCGACGTCCTGCTCGCCAACGGCAGCGCGCGCCTGCCGGCCCTGCTGTACGGCGCCCTGCCGGATTCGAGCCCCGAGCTCGTGTCGTACACAGTGTACCGCTGGGAATGTGCAATCCGCGGCTCGGCGGTGATGGGTTTCGTCGGCGCCGGCGGCCTGGGCCAGCGTCTCGATGAGTCGACCAAGATGATGGCCGGCGGCGAAGTCGCCACCATGCTGATCGTGTTCGTGCTGCTGGTGGCGGCCGCCGACCTGGTGTCGAGAATGCTGCGCCGGAGGCTGGGATGACGCGGTCCGTCATGCCTCCACCACCGCCGCGCGACGTCAAGACCTGGCTGGTGCTCGCTGGCCTGGCGGCGCTGGTGGTAGCCAGCTTCGCCTCGCTGCCGCTGCAGTGGAGCGCCTTCCTCACCGCCGAGGCGATCGATTCGGCGCGCGAATTCCTGGCCGGTTTCGCGCCGCCCGAAACCGCGACGCCGTTCCTGCAAAAAACGCTGGTCGCGCTGTGGGAGACGCTGGCCATGTCGGCCATCGGCACCCTGCTGGCCGCCATCGTCGGCCTGCCGCTGGCGCTGGCCGGGGCCGGGCGCCTGGGCCTGGTCGCACGCGGCGTCACGCGCCTGGTGCTCAATGTGCTGCGCTCGATCCCCGAGCTGGTATGGGCCGCGGTGCTGCTGGTGCTGGCCGGCCTGGGGCCGATGGCCGGCACCATGGCGCTGGCCGCGCATACGGCCGGGGTGCTGGGACGCCTGTTCGCCGACGCCCTGGAAAACGTCGAGCCGCACGCCGAGCAGACGCTGCGCACCAACGGCGCGCGGCCGCTGGCGGCCTTCCTGTACGCTACGCTGCCCCAGGCGCTGCCGCAGATGCTGTCGTACACGCTGTACCGCTGGGAGAACAATATCCGCGCGGCGGCGGTGCTGGGCGTGGTCGGGGCCGGGGGCCTGGGCCAGATGCTGAAGTACCACCTGTCGCTGTTCCAGATGCCCAGCGCGGCCACCGTGGTGATCGCGATGCTGGTGCTGGTGGCGCTGGTCGATGCCGCCAGCTATGCGCTGCGGCGCGCCCTGACCCGTTAATCCTTTTCCGCATGCTCGAACTCGACCAGCTCACCAAATCGTATGGCGGCCGCACGGTGCTGTCGCAACTCTCGCATGTGTTCAAGGCCGGCGAATTCGTGGCGATCATGGGCGAATCCGGGGTCGGCAAATCGACGCTATTGAACCTGATCGCGGGCCTCGACACGCCGGACAGCGGCCAGGTGATCGTCGACGGCACGCCAATCTCGCGCCTGGACGACGATGCCGCCACCCGCCTGCGGCGCACCCGCATGGGCTTCATCTTCCAGGCCTTCCACGTGCTGCCGCACCTGACGCTGCGCCAGAACGTGGCGCTGCCGCTGCTGCTCAACAAGGCGCCGGGCGAGCGCGCCGACGCCATGCTGGACGCCGTCGGCCTGCACGGCCGGGGCGGCGATTTCCCGCGCCAGCTATCGGGCGGCGAACTGCAGCGGGTGGCGATCGCGCGCGCCCTGGTGCACCGTCCGGCCCTGCTGCTGGCCGATGAACCGACCGGCAACCTCGACCCGGAAACGGCCGAGAGCATCCTCCAACTGCTGCGCCAGGAAACCCGCGCCCACGGCGCCGGCGCCATCATGGTGACCCACTCGCATGCCGCGGCCGCCATGGCCGACAAGGTGTTGCTACTGACGCATTCCGGCCTGAAATTGGCATAAATTCCTGGAAGAAACGCGCAGTTAAGGCATTTTTAGTTAAATTTCGCGAATCGTGCGCAACATAATCGTAGTAATATCACAACGACCCGCCGCGATAAGCCTTCAGGAGTGCTTGTAAAAACAGGCAGGGCCATTTCCAGAACCAGTCGATCTGTCTTGAATCATGTTTTCATATTGGAGAAACGACATGAGCGTCCGACAGAAAAAACAGGAAATGCTCGATGCCATGCATCGAGCGCGCGCCCTCGAGCCATCGAGTTTTGTGCCCAACAAATTGCTCGATACATTAATCGAGCGTATGCAACTGAAAAACGATGCGGAACTGTGCCGCATCCTTGAAGTGCAGCCGCCGATCATCAGCAAGATCCGCCACCGCAAATTGAATGTCGGCGCGACGATCCTGCTGCGCATGCACGAGAAATCGAATATCCCGATCCGCGAGCTGAAAGAGCTGACCAGCGCATCGGCCGTCCATTAGCGCCGCATCGGCCGAGTTCACCCCTGGGCCGGCGGCCGCCCGGTCTTGAGCTGAGGCAGCGCCGCCAGCACACCCTGCAGGGTGGCCACGTCGAGCTGGCCCAGCAGGGCCACGCCAATGCGCAGCAATTCACTCTTCTTGACGTCGATGCCGGCACGCAGGCAGGCCTGCTTGACCTCGAGCAGCACCGCGTATTCCGGCTCGGGCATGGTGAAACTGTCGCGCACCAGCACCGGACGCGCGTCCTGGAACGGCGCGCGCTCCAGCGCTGGCGTGCGCGCCGCAGGCTTGCCGGCTGCCTTGGACATGGGCTTCCTGGCGAGCGCCTTCGCGGCCGTCTTGACCGCGGTCTTGAGTCCCGCCCTGGTCGGCGCTGCCTTGGCCGGAACGGACCTGGTCGCGGTCTTCTTGACCGGCCTGGCCTTGCTTGCCACCTTTGGTTCGGGCGCGGCGGCTGGCTTGCGTGGCATGTGTGCTCCATCACTGAAAGGGCAAACAATATAAACGATTTATCCCGCTTTCGGTAGGGATGCGTACATACTGCGCGCGATTGCCATCGGTGACGCGAATCGGTGTCACAATACCATCTTCACTCGGACTCGCTTCGGTTTTATCGAAGTAATGATTCGGTAAACTCCGCTTTTATGGGAAAGCAACCTGTATTATTCTTTCGAGCGGACAACTCTGCTGTAAACTCTGCACGACGTAGTATTTTTTGAGGAAAACGTGATTCGATCCGGGCCAGTATGCGCAACAAAGCTCATTTGATCTTGCCGGTGGTGTTCGCCGCCGCCCTGGCTTTCCTGTTGCAACACTTTCTCGGCTCGATCGCCTGGGCCGGCCTGCTGGCGGTGATCACCTGGCCGCTGCACCAGCGCCTGCTGCGGCGCGGCTGGGCGCCGCTGGCCAGCGCCAGCTTCATGCTGCTGCTGCTGATCGTCAGCTTCGTCGGACCGTCGGTGCTGCTGTTCCATACCCTCACCTACGAGCTGGCCAGCCTGCAGCGCCTCCTGATCAGCTTCAACCAGACCGGCGTCCCGGTTCCCGACTGGCTGGCCAACCTGCCGCTGGTGGCCGAACCGGCCGTCAAGTGGTGGCTCGAGCATCTCGCCGTGCCGGGCGGCCTCAATGCGCTGGTGCGCACCACGGTGGGCGACTTCATGCCGCACCTGACCGATACCGCGCGGGTGTGGGGATCGACCATCCTGGCCAATGCCCTGTATTTATTCCTGACCCTGCTGACCCTGTTCGTGCTGTACCTGCACGGCGCCGCCGTGCTGCACTACCTCGACCGCGCCGGCGCGCGCCTGCTGCCCGACCAGTACGGCAAGCTGCGGCGCGTGCTGCCGCTGTCGGTGCGCGGCACCGCACTGGGCCTGGGCTCGATCGCGATCCTGGAAGGCATCGTGCTGGGCGTGGCCTACTGGGTGGCCGGCGCGCCGGCCCCGGTGCTGCTGGGCGTGATCACCGGCTACCTGGCCCTGATCCCGGGCGGCGCGCCGCTGTCGTTCACGATGGTCTCGCTGCTGCTGTTCGGCCAGGGCCATTCGGCCGAGGCACTCGGCCTGTTCACCTGGGGCGCGGTCGAGCTGTTCCTGGTCGACAAATTCATCCGCCCGAAACTGATCGGTCAGCGCGTCAACCTGCCCTTCCTGGCGGTGCTGTTCGGCCTGCTGGGCGGCGTCTCGACGCTGGGCGTGATCGGCCTGTTCGTCGGGCCGCTGATGATGGCGATCCTGTTCGGCTGGCTGCGCGACGAGCCGCCGGGCACCGCCCATCTGGTATCGCCGGTCGTCCCACAGCCGCTGGTCCAGCCGGTCGCCGAGTCAGGCGACACCGAGCGGACTCGCTAGCGCATTCACCGCCACGGCGCGCTGGTGCAGGTCCCACAGCGCGCCCACGCGCAGGCCGGCATTCACCGCGACCAGCGCGGCGATGTCGAGTTCTTCCATCAATCCGATCAAGATCGCCAGCCCGCCCGGCAGGTGCGAGACCCTTTCGGCCGCCGCATGGGCCAGCCGCACCCGCGCCACGTGGCCATGCGCGATGAAGTTCGCGCGCAGGCGTTCGAGGCCGGCGCGCGACAGCTGTCCTTCCGGCTCGCCCTGCAGTTGCGCAATCTCGGCCAGCGCGCGCACCGTGCCGCAGGCGCCATATACCAGTTGCCAGCGCTGCGCGCCCAGCCTGGCCTCGGCGAAGCGGCTGCGGCTCGAGCGCACCGCGGCATCGAAGGCGGCGGCGTCCAGGTTGCCGTCGGCGAAGAAGGTCAGGCTCTGGCGCACCGCGCCGATGGCGAACGACTCGATGCGCCGGATCGCGGCGCCCTGGCCCAGCACCAGTTCGGTCGCGCCGCTGCCGATGTCCACCACCAGCCGCGGCCCGTCGTCGTGCGCGCCCAGCGTGGTCGCCACGCCCAGGTAGACCAGGCGCCCGACTTCGTCACCGGCGATGATCTCGATCGGCCGCCCCAGGGCCTTGCCGGCTGCGGGCAGGAATAGCGCCGCATTGCGCGCCATGCGCAGGGCCGAGGTCGCAACCACGCGGACCGCCTGCGGACGCCAGGCGTCGAGCACACCGCGAAACGCATCGAGACAGGCCAGCGCGCGGCGCATGGCCGCCGTGCACAGCATGCCGTCCTCGTCGAGCGTCGCAGCCAGCCGCACCGGCTCGGCCAGCGTCGCGACCAGGTGCAGGGCGCCGTCCTCGAAGCGCCCGACGTGCAGGCGGAAACTGTCGGAGCCGAGCTCGACAGCGGCGTAGATGGGTGATTCGGTATCGGAAGCGTGCATGACCTGTCCATGTGAACAGGCGGCAGGATAAGCCCCGGGCATGACAGGCGCG
This sequence comes from Telluria beijingensis, assembly GCF_030770395.1. Taxonomy (GTDB): domain Bacteria; phylum Pseudomonadota; class Gammaproteobacteria; order Burkholderiales; family Burkholderiaceae_D; genus Telluria; species Telluria beijingensis. The sequence goes on from NZ_CP132480.1 coordinate 4,783,008, forward strand.
TGACCTGTCGAAACCCGCCAGCGCCCTCTCTCCCCTATGGCAGAGCGGTCACACCTCGGCTGCGGCTTCGCTGGCCTGGGCCACGCGGTTGCGCCCGCCCTCCTTGGCCTGGCGCAAGGCCTCGTCGGCGCGCTGAAACAGGGTCGTGGTGCTGTCCTCGGGGCGGATGGTGGTGACGCCGAAGCTGGCGGTCAGCTTGATCATCGCGCGCTCGCTCTTGACCGGGGTCGACTCGATCGCGGCGCGGATGCGCTCGGCCACCAGCGCCGCTTCCGCCAGGTTGGTGCGCGGCAGCAGCAGCGCGAACTCGACCCCGACCACGCGACCCAGCTGGTCGCTGTCGCGCAGCTGGCGTCGGCACAGCTCGACGATCTGGCGCAGCACGACGTCGCCCGCCGGATGGCCGTAGCTGTCGTTGACGCGCTTGAAGCCGTCCGGGTCGAACACGACCAGCGCGGTCGGCAATCCGGGGCGACGGGCCAGCGCCATCCACGGCGCCAGCAGCTGAAAGAAGCCGCGCCGGTTCGGCGCATCGGTCAGCGGATCGACGATCTCGGCGCGCTCGAGCGCGTCCTGCAGGCGCTCGCGGGTCAGCAGCAGCACGCCGAAGGCATTGCCGAGCATGAGCAGGTACAGGGCGCCGCTGGAGAGCTGGCCCAGCAGCTCGCTGGTGAGCCAGCCCCAGCCGCCCGGGAGCAGCAGCACCGACAGGCCGCGTGAGGCCACCACCAGGGCCAGCGCCATGCTGGCCAGCGCCAGGAAGCGCTGCAGCAGGCTGGCGTCACGCCAGCGCCAGCCGAGCGCCAGCGCGCCCGAAAAATAGAAGCCGCCCAGCAGCAGCGAGGCCGCGACCGCGCGCAAGCCTTCTTCGTCGACCAGGTAGCACAGGAAGAACGCGAGGATCGCCAGGCCGCCGACCACCATGGTCGGGGTGCGCCAGGCGCGCCGGCGCGCGGCTTCCCACGAGGCGCCGCCCTCCACCGCCACGCCGGCGAACAGCAGCGCATAGCCGACCGGCACCGAAATCGGGGACGGCACCACGCCGGCGTCGCCCAGGGCCAGCAATAGCCATGCGCCGCCCTGGATCTGTTTCGACAGGCTCCACAGCACCAGCGCCGGCGAGCGGGTCGGTCCGTGGTTGAAGAAGGTCAGCAGCGCGCACAGGGTCAGGTTGCCCAATGCCAGTACCAGGACCATGGTCGACGCGTCTAGCATCATTGTGTCAGTACTCATGTTCGACGTTCAGGGTGCCGTCGCCGACCTTGCTGGCCCAGGCGCGGATGAAATAATCCCGCTCCGCGTCCAGGGGCGGTTCGTGCCAGAACACGATCAGGGTGCCCTTGTGATCGTGAATCTGGGTCACTTTCTCGACAAAGCCGCCCTGGCCCGCCGCATCCGCCAGCGCCATCGCGTAGCCATACACGCGCTGCAGCCGCTCGAGCCGGTCGGGCTCGGACATGCCATTGGTCGCCGTCATGGTGGGATGGTCCAGGAACATGGGGTCTCCGTCGAAGAGGCCAGCTTATCAGAAGAAGATGCTTTGCAACAAGCCAGCTCTGCCGCTCCGACGTTGCTCCCGGACATCAACCGCTGGATTAACCTGCGAAGCGGTTGAACACCTCGCGCGCGGCCAGGCCGCCACCGCCGATCAGCACGGCGAAATACAGCATGGTCAGCACATTGCTGATATGGCCCAGCAGGATGCACAGGCCGTCGCGCTGCAGCAGGCCGATGGCGAGGAACAGGATGGCCACCGCCGGGAAGGTATTGCTGAACGGGATCAGGCCGAACGGCATCATCAGCAACACGGCGCCCAGGATCAGGGCCGCGTTGTTGAAGAAGGCGACCGGGCCTTCGGCCACCAGCCACTGGATGCGGTTCGGACGGCTGACGCGCTCGAGCTTCTTGAGCCAGGACAGCGCCTTGCGCAGCAGCGGGCGCAGCTTGCGGGTGCCGATCACGCGGTGCGACAGCTTCGACGGGATCCACAGGTCGCGCCCGAACAGGCGGCTGACGCTGATCAACAGGATGGCGGCGCCGAACACGGTGCTGACGCCGGGGATCGAGATCGGGATCAGGAATACCAGGGTCAGCAGGGTAACCAGGATCAGCAAGCCGTCGTTGCCGACGCGGTGGATCAATTCGCTGAGCGTGATGCCGGTGCGCGGCATGTCGCGGACCAGCGAGCGCAGGCGCTGGGAAACTGGTTCATTGTAGATGGTGTTCATGTCGTCCTGATGTCGTGAATTGTGCGGGGACGCCTGGGCCTCGCCAGTGCGTCCAAACGACAGTATAGCTGGGCAGCTGCCGCGGCGGCCCAGCTACAGGATAGAACAGCCCAACAATGCAGAAAATTACGCCCAGGCGCCCACCGCGATCCAGGCAATGGCGCCGGATGGAAGCGTCAGGCCGCGGCCGGATAATCGATATAGCCTTCGGACCCGCCGCCATAGTAAGTGGCGCGGTCGGGCATCGCCAGCGCGATGCCGCGTTCGAGACGTCGCACCAGGTCGGGGTTGGCGATGAACGGCTGGCCGAACGCCGCCAGGTCGATCGTGCCTTCGTCCACCAGGCGCCGGGCCCGCTCGTTGGTCATGGCGCCGGCCAGGATCAGCGTGCCGGTATAGGCCGCGCGGAACCGGCGCAGGAAAGGCTCGCCGATCACCGGCGCGCCCAGCGCCCAGTTGTCGTTCAGGTGCACGTACACGATGCCGCGCTGCCCCAGCGCCGCCGCCAGGTGCAGGTAGGTCGCTTCGTTGGCGTCGTAGGCCGGCATGTCGAACTGGCGATTGTTCGGTGCCAGGCGCACGCCCACGCGCTCCGGCCCGATCGCGGTGGCGATGGCGTCGACCGTCTCGAGCAGGAAGCGCGCGCGGTTGTCCAGCGTACCGCCATACTGGTCGCTGCGGTCATTGAGCACGGGATTGAGAAACTGTTCGAACAGGTAGCCATTGGCGGCATGGATCTCGATGCCGTCGAAGCCGGCCGCGATTGCATTCCTGGCAGCGGCCACGAAGTCGGCCGTGACGCGCGCCACCTCGTCGGTCGCCAGCGCGCGCGGCGGGGTCGGGTCGGCAAACCCGGGACTGCCGTCTTCCAGGTACACGAAGGCCTTGTTCTTGTCGGTCCGGGCTGGCGCGGTCGTGCCAACGCTGACCGGAGCGCCGCCATCCGGCTGCAGCGAGGCGTGCGACATCCGGCCGACATGCCAGATCTGGGCGAAGATCGTGCCGCCTTCCTCGTGCACGGCATCGGTGACCAGCTTCCAGCCGGCAACCTGCTGCGCCGACCAGATCCCGGGGACGCCGATATAGCCCTGGCCCTCGGGCGACACCGGCGTGCCTTCCGACACAATCAGGCCGGCGCCAGCACGCTGGCGGTAATACAGGGCGGTGCGGCTGTCGGCCACCAGGTCGGGATTGCGCGAACGCGTCATCGGCGCCATCGCGATATGGTTCGCCAGCTTGCGCGGGCCGAGCTCATAGGGCTGGAACAACTTGGTCAAGACGGGACTCCTTGAAGATTGGTCGAGCAATCATTCTATGGGAGACATAAAAGCGGATAAACCGGCTCCACCTCACAACACTGTAGAATCGAGAGCTACAATTAACGCAGGAAGAAAGATATTGTCATGGCTGTGATCGACCCGCTGGGCGGCATCAGAACCTTCATCGCAGCGGCCAGGGCCGGCAGCTTCACCGCGGCCGCCGCCGAGCTGGACGTCAGCAAGTCCGCGGTCGGAAAAAGCATCGCGCGGCTCGAGGAGCGCCTGCGGATCAAACTGTTCCACCGCACCACGCGCCGGCTCGCGCTGACCGTCGACGGCGAAGCGTATTACGCGACCTGTGCGGCGGCGCTGGGCGAGATCCAGGCCATGGAGGACACTCTGGCGGCGCGTTCCGGCGTGCCGGGCGGTCGCCTGCGCATCGATCTTCCGATGTTCTACGGCCGCAGGGTCGTACTGCCGGTGCTGCTGCGGATGTCCCAGCGCTATCCCCAGGTGCAGCTGACCGTGACCTTCAGCGACGACCTGATCGACCCGGTAAAGGAAGGGGTCGACTTGCTGATCCGGTTCGGACCATTGCCGGATGCAAGCGCACTGGTCGCGCGCAGCCTGGGGCGGCAGCAACTGGTCACCTGCGCCGCGCCCGGCTACCTGGCGGCGTCCGGCACGCCCGCCACAGTACCGGACCTGATGCGGCACCAGTGCATCGTCGGCTACCGGCGCGGCCAGCCGCTCGGCTGGTCGTTCTACGACGCAGGCGGCAAGGTGACGCGCTGCGCGCCGCCACCGACGCACCAGTTCGACGATGGTGAGGCCATCCTCGGCGCCGCCCTGGCTGGTTGCGGCCTGTGCCAGTTGCCGCGCTCGCTGCTCGAGGCGAATCTGGCCGACGGATCGCTGGTCGCGGTGCTGGGCGACGTCTCCGCTTACATGGAAGTCAACCTGCTCTGGCCCAGAACCCGCCACGTGCTGCCCAAGGTGCGCTGGCTGGTCGATGAGCTGGTCTGCTTGCGTGAAAAAGGTGAGCTGGACTGCCCTAGCGCTCCCGCAACAGCTTGAACTGACGGGCCTGTCGGTGATGGCCGGCCACCGACTGTTCGATATAGCGGGTCAGCGCATCACCGGTCAGCGAGAACGGATACAGCCCGGCGCGCGCCCGCTTCTCGGCGAATTTCGGGTTGGCCTCCATATTGGCGAAGGCCTGCACCCAGCGCCGGTAGTCGGCCTCGCGCACGTCCGGCCCCATCCACACGCCGCGGATTACCGGCCACACGACATCGTAGCCCTGCTCGCGCGCGGTCTTCACATCGGCCAGCGCGCCCGGCAGGCGCCGTTCGGACAGCACCGCCAGCACCCGCACCTGGCCGCCGCGGGTGTGCAGCAGCGCTTCGGAGGTGTCGCCCGACACCGCCTGCACGTGGTTTTCCTGCATCGCGATGAATTGTTCGCCGCCGCCCTCGAGCGCAACGAAACGCATCTTGCGCGGGTCGATGCCGGCCATCCGCGCCAGCAAGGCCATCTTGATCCAGTCCTGGCTGCCGACGGTGCCCGACATGCCGATCAGGACCTTCTTCGGATCGCGCTTCAGGGCATTCAACAGGTCGTCCAGCGTGCGCCAGGGGGAATCGGCGCGCACCGCGACCATGCCGTAGTCGGCGCCGAAGGCCGCCACCCAGCGCACATCCTTGACCTCGGCGTCGCCGAACTTGCCCAGCGCGAGATTCAGCACCGAGCCGCCGGAGAAGGTAACCAGGGTATTGGGTTCGGCGCGGCGCTGCGAGACGATCGTGTGCCAGGCCACGGCGCCCACGCCGCCCGGCAGGTAGCTCAGCGCCAGCTCAGGGGCGCCGGGCTGGCCGTGCAGGGCTTTCTGGGCCAGCTTGCAGGTCAGGTCCATGCCGCCGCCGGGCTTCGAGGGGATCAGGCATTCGGCGGCGCGCGGCTGGGCAGCGGCCGGCTGGCAGGCCAGGACCAGGCCAACCGACAGGAAAAAGATGCGCATGAAGTTCATGCCGCCATCATAGCGCGCTCAGAAGCGGTGCTGCATGCCGGCCGTGATGCCGCTCTGGCGCGTTCCATATCCCTGATCGTCGCGCGACAGGCCGACCAGCTGGCCGTGATCGGCTTTCGCGTGCGCCAGCGACAAATACAGGTCGGTGCGCTTCGACAGCGCCAGCATGCCACGCACCACGAACAGCGTCGGATCGGCATCCTCGAAGGCCGGCAGGTCCCTGGTGTTGACGTGATACACGGCGCCGGTCAGCGTGACGTTGTCGATCGTGCGCGTGATCCCGCCCCATACCGTATCGGCGCGCAGGTCGGCGCCCGCGCGGGCTGCATCGAACCGGTAGCCGCGCATGCCGGCCGTGTAGCGCCACTTGCCGGTGCGGTAATCGGCGCCAAGGTGGTAAGCCCTGGTCTCGTCGTGCGCAGGGAGGCCCGCGACCGCATTGCCATTGATTTGCTCGTAAGACGCCATCAGGCCCAGGCCGTCGGCGCCGAACCACGAGCCGCCGACCGCCAGCTTGCGCCCTTCGGCCAGGCTGCCCGAGCGTTCGCCCAGGCCGACCGTGGCGCCATAGGTAAACCCTCCGCTTTTGCCCGTGTACTTGACCAGGTTGTCGAACTGGGTCGTCATGCCGTACTTCGACGGTCCGGTGGCGCTGGCGCCGGTGGCCCAGGAATAATTGGGGGCGAAGCCGAGCGGGTCGAACTTGATCACCAGTTCATAGGTGGTGGTGAACGAGCGCCCGATCACCAGGCGCCCGAGCGAACCGTCCAGGCCGACCCAGGCCTGGCGCTTGAAGATGGCGCCGTCGCTGGCGCCGGTATCCATCAGGATGCCGCCTTCGAGCTGCCAGATCGCCTTCAGGCCGCCGCCCAGGTCTTCGCTGCCGCGGAAACCCCAGCGCGAGGTGTTCTTGCCGCCCGAGACGACGCGCACCATATTGCCGCCGTCTTCCTGGGCGTGATTGACGTACTCGACGCCGGCGTCGATCAGGCCATAGACCTGCACGTTGCTTTGGGCGTGGGCGGAATGGTCGAGGGAAAGCGCTGCCAGGACGGCGAGCGCGAGGGCCGAATGCTTCATGCTGTCTCCGAATCTTGTGATGTTTTACTTTTGTGAGCCGACTATATGCGCGCTCACCTTTCAGTTCGCTTTCAATGGAGCACGGCCCTTTCCGCGGTCCCGCCTTTGCGCTTACACTGGCGCGATGAGAATCCTGCTAGTCGAAGACCACGTCGAGCTGTCGCATTGGGTATCCAAAGCCCTGCACGACGCCAACCTCACCGTCGAATGCGCCGCCACCGGCGCCGATGCCGACGCCCTGCTGCATACCCAGGACTATGCGCTGGTGATCCTGGACCTGACCCTGCCCCGCATGGACGGCCTGGACGTGCTGCGCCGCCTGCGCGCGCGCGGCGGCGCCCGCGGCGGCACGCCGGTGCTGATCCTGACTGCGCGCGGCGGCCTGGAAGACAAGGTGCAGGGCCTCAACCTGGGCGCCGACGACTACCTGCCGAAACCGTTCGAGCTGGCCGAACTCGAGGCGCGCGTGAAAGCGCTGCTGCGCCGCCGCAGCGGCAACGAGGCGCTGGTGCACCGCTGCGGCCAGCTTGCTTTTGATACCGTCTCGCGCATGTTCTCGTACTGCGGCGAGCCGCTGGCGCTGACGCCGCGCGAGCACGCGGTGCTCGAGGCGCTGATCGCCCGCCCGGGCCGCGCGCTGTCGAAGGACAAGCTGTTCCAGGAAGTGTTCGCGCTCGACGACGACGTCAACCTCGACGCCATCGAGCTGTACATCCACCGCATCCGCAAGAAGCTCGACCGCCCCGGCGGCGACGCCGCCATCGTCACCCTGCGCGGCATCGGCTACCTGATGCAAGAAAAGCCGGCCTGAGGCCATGGCCGCGCCACCGCCCCTGCTCCGCCGCCTCGCGGCCCGGCCGCTGGGCAGCCTGCGCCAGCAGCTGCTGCGCTGGCTGATCCTGCCGCTGGTGGCGCTGGTCGCGCTCAATGCCGTGTCGCTGTACCGCGACGCGCTGGACGCGGCCGACCTGGCCTACGACCGCTCGCTGCTGTCGTCCACGCGCGCGCTGGCCGAACGGGTCACCGTCCGCGACGGCAAGGTGGTGGCGAATGTCCCTTATGTTGCGCTGGACAGCTTCGAGACCGACACCCTGGGCCGCATCTACTACAAGGTGACCGGCCTGGAGGGCGAAACCGTCAGCGGCTATGACGACCTGCCGCCGGTGCCGCTTGAGGTGCCGCGCAGCGACCTGTATCCGGCCCTGGTGCGCTTCTACCATGCCAGCTACAACGGCGAGCGGGTGCGCATCGCGGCCCTGCTGCAGCCGGTGTACGACGATTCGATGCGCGGCATCGCCCTGATCCAGGTCGGCGAGACGCTCGACGCGCGCAACGCCCTGTCGCGCGACATCCTGCTCGACACCCTGTGGCGCCAGGCCCTGCTGGTGCTGGCGGTGGCGGCGCTGGTATGGTTCGCGGTGCGCCTGGTGCTGCGCCCCCTGATGCGGCTCAAGAACGAGGTCGAGACCCGGCCGCTGTCCGACCTGTCGAGCATCGACCAGGCGCTGGTGCACAAGGAGGTGCGGCCGCTGGTGGCGGCGATGAACGGCACCATGGCGCGCATGCAGGACCTGGTCGCCAGCCAGCGCCGCTTCATCGCCGACGCCTCGCACCAGTTGCGCACCCCGCTGGCGGTGCTCAAGACCCAGTCCGCGCTGGCGCTACGCGAACACGACCCGGCGGCGCTGCGCGCCATCGTCGGCTCGATGGCCGCCACCACCGATGCGGCCATCCACCTGGCCAACCGCCTGCTGGTGCTGGCGCGCATCGAGCATGGCGGCGGCGGCGAGCCGGCGCGTCCAGTCGCCCTGTCCGCGGTGGCGCGCCAGGTGGGGCTGGAAATGGCGCTGCCGGCGGTCCAGAAGGGTATCGACCTGGCGCTCGAGGCCGACACCGATGCCGACACAATGGTCCCGGGCCAGGAATTGCTGCTGCACGAACTGGTGGCCAACCTGGTCGACAATGCGATCCGCTACACGCCGGCTGGTGGCAGCGTGTTGCTGCGGGTGGGACGGCACGGCGGCCGGGTCGCGCTGGAGGTGAGCGACAGCGGCCCTGGCATCGCGGAGGAAGAGGCCGGCAAGGTCCTGATGCCGTTCTACCGCGCCCAGTCGACGCTGGAAGCCAATCCCGGCGGCACCGGCCTGGGACTGGCGATCGTGCGCGACATCGCCAACCTGCACGGCGCATCGCTTGCGCTGGGGCGGGCGGATGCCGGCGGCCTGAAAGTCGAGGTGATCTTCGACGGTTCGCGCGCTGAAAGCTGATTGAAAGCTTGCGCGGCCTATAGTTGGCGAAAACGGGGCACTGCCCCATTACGACAACGATCGGAGACATCATGAAGAAGCCGGCCTTCGCGCGCGCCGTCCTGGCGCCGCAATCCCCTACCGTTCGCGGAGCATGACATGCTGACCATCCTCGCCTATTCGATGATCGTCGTGTTCATGTTCCTGATCATGACCAAGCGCCTGCCGGCGCTGGTCGCGCTGATCGTCGTGCCGATCGCCTTCGGCCTGATCGGCGGCTTCGGCCCCGCGCTGGGCCCGATGATGCTCGACGGGATCCGCGCCCTCGCCCCCACCGGCGTCATGCTGATGTTCGCCATCCTGTATTTCGGCGTGATGATCGACGCCGGCCTGTTCGACCCGGTGGTGCGCATCATCCTGAAGCTGGTGCAGGGCGACCCGATGAAGATCGTGGTCGGCACCGCCGCGCTGGCGATGTTCATCTCGCTCGACGGCGACGGCGCCACCACCTACATGATCACCGTCTCGGCCATGCTGCCGCTGTACCTGCGCCTCGGGATGAGCCGCCTGACGATGGCCTGCGTCATCATGCTGGCTGGCGGCGTATTCAACATCCTGCCCTGGGGCGGCCCGACCGCCCGCGCCGCCACCGCGCTGGGCGTGGACGTGAGCGACATCTTCGTGCCGATGATCCTGCCGATGGCGGTCACCGCCGTCTGGGTGTTGTTCGTGGCCTATATGCTGGGCATGAAGGAGCGCAAGCGCCTCGGCACCGTGAGCCTGCCGGCGCAGGCGAAGGTCAAAAAGGCGATGCCGGCGACCGTGCTGCAGCCGGCCTTCAACGACCTCGCCGTGGCCGGCGAGATGAACGGCACCACCGGCCAGTGGAGCGCCGCGCCCGCCGCTGCGCGCGAAGGCAAGGTGCACGCCTTCGCCGGCCGCGTCGAGGCCCAGGCCGGCCCTGCCGCGCCCATGGGCGGTTCGGGCGGCGCCGGTGGCGGCGACACTTCGCCGGTCGGCGTTTCCTCGCCCGAGACCGCGCGTCCCAAGCTGATCTGGGTGAACTTCCTGCTCACCGTGGCCCTGCTGGTGCTGCTGGTGCTGGGCGCCCTGCCGCTACCGGTGCTGTTCATGATCTTCTTCGCGATCGCCATCACGGTGAACTACCCGGGCCTGGAGGCGCAGAAGGCGCGCATCGAATCGCATGCGGCCAATGTGCTGCCGGTGGTGTCGCTGATCTTCGCGGCCGGCATCTTTGTCGGCATCCTGCAGGGCACCAAGATGGTCGACGCCATCGCCCTGAGCGTGATCGCCGCGGTGCCGGACTGGATGGGCCCCTATCTCGCCATCGTCACCGGCCTGCTGAGCATCCCGTTCACCTTCTTCATCTCGAACGACGCCTTCTATTTCGGCGTGGTGCCGGTGCTGGCCAAGGCGGCCGAGGTGTATGGCATCACGGCGGCCGAGATCGGCCGCGCCTCGGTGATCGGCCAGCCGGTTCACCTGCTCAGCCCCCTGGTGGCTTCCACATACCTGCTGGTCGGCATGTGCAAGATCGAATTCGGCGACCACCAGCGCTACACCCTGATGTGGTCGATCTCGGCCTCGCTGGTGATGCTGGTGGTGGCGGTCGTGTTCGGCATCGTGCCGCTGATGGGCAACGCCGCCTGATACGCCGGCGGCGCTGGCGCTGGCATATACTCGGCGCATGCCAGCGCCCCTCGACCAGCCCCGCCTCGACGATCGTCCGCCCCTGGTGCGCACCGCGGGCGGGCGCCGCACCCTCGAATTCACCCCCGGCGACGTCCAGAGCGAGATGCTGCTCGCGCGTCCCGACGCGCTGGTGCTGGACTACACGCGCGCCATGATGTGCTTCGCGCTGTTCGTGCCCGACCCGCGCCACATCGTGATGGTGGGCCTGGGCGGCGGCTCGCTGGCCAAGTTCTGCCACCGCCATTTTCCGCGCACGCGCATCACGGTGCTCGAGATCCGCGCCGACGTGATCGCGCTGCGCGATACCTTCTGCCTGCCGCCGGACGATGCCCGGTTGCGCATCCTGCACTGCGACGCCGCCGACTACCTGGCGCGCGCACCGGGCGGCTGCGACGTGCTGCTGGTCGACGGCTTCGACAGCCGAGGCCTGCCGTCCACCCTGACCAGCGGCGCCTTCTATGCCGCCTGCCGCCGCGCCCTGCATCCCGGCGGCGTGCTGGTGGCGAATATCTTCACCTACGATCCCCAGTACCCGAGCGCGCTGCAGCGCCTGCGCGCCGCCTTCGACGGACGCCTGGCCTGGTTTACTGGTATCGCCGGCAACAACCGGATCCTGTTCGCCGCGCGTCCCCACCCGGGCGCGCCTACCCGGGGGGAGCGCTGCCTGGCGCGGCTGGCGCGCAAGGAAGGCCGCGGCCTGGGATGGAGTAACCGCCTGCTGGCGCGCCTGCTGGTGGCCTGGCTGGCGCGGCGCCACCCCTGAACTCCTGCCGCGTGTGGAAGAAATGTTGCGTTCGCTACGATTCGTTTGCGGGTCCACCGGCTTTATGACACACTTGCGCGGATTAATGCCTGCCAGCAAGCACCTTTTCTCCATCGTCCTGACACCGTCCGAGCCTTTCCTGGAACATGAACCAATGCCGCGCCGACCGCTCCGTTCGCTGACTCTCGCGGCGGCCCTCACGCTGGGAGGCGGCCTGGCGGCCTCCTGCGGCCTGTTCCTGGGTGTCAGCCATCTCGAATACGACAACCTGGGCCTGGCCTTCGCCCAGCGCGCCGACCAGCGCGTGGCGGCGGTCAGCCAGGGCATGGATCGGGCGATCGAAGTGCTGGCGGTGACCACCCAGCTGTTCTCGAACGGCGAGACGGTCAGCCGGGAACGCTTTGCCGACTTCACCTCGCGCCTGCTCGAACGGCATCGCTTCATCCAGGCCTTCAATTTCCAGCGCGCGGTACGGGCGCAGGACCGCGCGGTATTCGTGGCCGAACTGCAGCGAATCAGGCCCGGCACCATCCTCACCGAGCGCACGCCGCAGGGCAGCATGCCGGCGCCGCCGCGCAGCCGCTACCACGTCATCGAATATGTCGAGCCGATGGCCGGCAACGAAGCCGCTTTCGGCCTGAACGTGGGCCAGAATCCTGCCATCATGGCCGCGCTCGACATGGCGCGCAGCAATGGCCAGCCGGCCGCCAGCGCGCTGCTGACCCTGGCCCAGGCGCCGCTCGAAAAGACGGCGTTCGACCTCATCATGCCGGTATTCGACCGCGAGGGCGGATTGCGGGGCAATACCGCGGTCGTGATCCGCGGCGAGGAACTGGTTCGCCAGTCGCTGCTCGGGGCCGGACTGCTCGATCGCGACGATATCTTTGTGTCGGTGTATGCCGGCGAACAGGCCGATCCGGCGACCCTGCTGCTGTCGACCGGGCCGACCGCGCGCCAGGCGCGCACCGGCCTGGTCGGCTGGCTGCGCCCGGATCACGGCGCCCGCAGCATCGTCTTGCAGGCCGGCGGCCGCCCATGGCGGATCGACGTCGCCGCCGCGCCGCGCCCTTTCCTGGCCGACCACATGGCGTCGCTGGCGCTGCTGGTGGGCGGCATCCTGGTGACCCTGCTCGGCACCGCCATCGTGCAGTCGGCGGGGGTGCGCGCGCGCAAGGTCCAGCAACTGGTGCGCCAGCGCACCTCGGACCTGCGCCGCAGCAACCGCCGCCTGGTCGAGGACATGGCCGCGCGCGAGCGCGCCGAGAAAGCGCTGCTGCAGAGCGAGCAACGCTTCCGCCAGCTGGTCGCGATGTCGTCCGACTGGTACTGGGAACAGGATGCCGCGTTCCGCTTCACGATGATCACCGGCGGCTTCACCGAGAAATCCGGGGTCGCGGTGCAGGGCCTGCTCGGCAAGACGCGCTGGGAATACGTGCCGGGCCTGCTCGACAGCGACTCCGGCCGCGAGCATCTGGCCAAGATGCAGGCCCACGAAGCCTTCGCCAACCTCGAATACCAGGTGATCGACGACCGCGGCGACACGCGCTGGTTCTGCGTGAACGGCCAACCGATCTTCGACGAGGCCGGCGTGCTGCAGGGCTACCGCGGCACCGGCAGCGACATCACCGTGCGCAAGCTGACCGAACAGCGCGTGCACCACATCGCCCAGCACGACGTGCTGACCGGCCTGCCCAACCGCTCGCTGCTGCAGGATCGCCTGGGCCAGGCGATCGCCTATGCCAACCGCAGCGGGCGCGCGGTATGGGTGATGCTGATCGACCTCGACCGCTTCAAGTTCGTCAACGACAGCATGGGCCACAAGGCCGGCGACGTGCTGCTGGTGACGGTGGCGGCGCGCCTGCGCTCGTCGCTGCGCGATGCCGATACGGTGGCGCGGCTGTCGGGCGACGAATTCGTGGCGATCCTGGGCGAGCATGCCGACGAGCCGCTCAACCCGGCCATCGTGCAGCGCGTGATGGATGCGGTGGCCCAGCCAGTCATGCTGGGCAATAAGGAATTCTTCGTCACCTGCTCGATCGGGGTAGCGGTGTATCCGAGCGAAGGCACGTCCAGCGACCACCTGATCGAGCACGCCGACATCGCCATGTACCGCGCCAAGAAGCTGGGCCGCAACAACTTCGTGTTCTATACCCCGGCCATGAACGAAGAGTCGATGGAACGGGTGCGCATCGAAAGCGCGCTGAGGAATGCGCTGGAACGCGACGAGTTCGTGCTGCACTACCAGCCGCAGGTCGACCTCAAGAGCGGCCAGATCGTGGGCATGGAAGCGCTGATCCGTTGGGACCATCCGGAACTGGGCATGGTGCCGCCGGGCCGCTTCGTCGGCGTGGCCGAGGAAACCGGCCTGATCGTCCAGATCGGCGCCTGGGTGATGCGCACCGCCTGCGCCCAGAACAAGGCCTGGCAGGATGCCGGCCTGCCACGCCTGCGGGTGGCGGTGAACCTGTCGGCGCGCCAGTTCGGCGCCCCCGACCTGCTGCACAGCCTGGAATCGGCGCTGCACGACACCGGCCTGGATCCGGCCTGCCTCGAGATCGAGCTGACCGAGAGCCTGTTCATGAGCGACGTGACGCCGGCGGTGGAATTGCTGCACCGGATGAAGGCGCTCGGCGTGAACCTCTCGATCGACGACTTCGGCACCGGCTACTCGAGCTTCTCCTACCTGTCGCGCTTCCCGATCGACGTGCTCAAGATCGACCGCTCGTTCGTGGCCGACATCACGCACGACGCCAACGATGCCGCGATCGTCACCTCGATCATCGCGCTGGCCCACAACCTCAAGCTGGCGGTGATCGCCGAGGGCGTGGAAACCCTGGAACAGCTCGACTACCTGCGCAGCCGCGGCTGCGACGAAATGCAGGGCTATTACTTCAGCAAGCCGCTGCCGGCCCACGAGTTCGAGCAGTTGCTGCGCCAGCGGCGCGCACTGCCGGCGCCGGCGCCGGGCGAAGCAGTGCCGGTCTGACGCGGCCGCGCAACGCCCTTATCCGGGGTGCATGCAATTTTAATTTCTTGGAAACATTTCCATAGCTATTCGGCATCTCTGGTCGTACAATAACCGTGCAAATATTGCACTAACGGAGTACAGAGACCATGATGATGAATGACATGCCTGAGGTGGCGGCGCAGTCCACTACCCAGGCGACCCGCCGGCAGCGTACCGACAGCCGTACGCGCGACCTGGTCAACCAGGCGGTGGCCTCGATCCCGACGCTCGGCCTGCAGCGCGCGGCCGAGTTCCTGGCCACGATGAACGTGCCGGCCGAGGTGGCGGTGCGGGCGCTGGTGTATCCGAAGCGCCGGCGCGCCAGCTAGGCGCCAACTGCGTTGCCGGCTGCGCTGCCGGCTATATTGGCGGCGCCCCTTCAGCGCATCTGCTTCAGCGGCTTTGTTCCTGCTGGTCGATATCTGCCAGCGATTCGCGGCCCCGTTCGCTCAGCGCATGGCCGCCCGCTTCCAGCGGCACGATGTGCGACTTGCGGCCCAGGAAGCGCAGCACGTCCTCGTCGAGCGCCGCCATCGGGTCGGCTGCCAGCGCGCGCAGGCCGGTGACGCAGCGACGCAGGAACAGCACTTCTTCTCCCTTGTCGGTGAGGGTCAGCCGCTTGTCGCGGCCCAGGGACATCAGCTTGATGCCGCACAGGCGCTTGGTATTGCGTCCCACGCAGGCCGTCGCCAGGTTGGCCTTGCCACCACGGCGCACCAGTTCCAGCGCGTCGTATTCGTCCGTCGTCAGCTTCTCGTTTTTCATTACCGCATTCAATTAAGCAAAGCGCGCATGGTACGCGCCCCGGCCCGTCGCGGCAACCGTCAGCGCAGCGAACGCAGCGCGTACCAGCCGATGCCGGCCCCGGCAATTACCCCGAGCAGCAGCGCCAGCTGTGCGCGGCGCGATGCCAGCAAGGGGCTGCGGCCCAGGTAAATCTTGTTGTACAAGGTCGAACCCATCATCTCCTCCTGCTTTTTATTGTTACAAGCTCATTATAGAAACCGCCATATTGCCGCTTTGTGACAGCGAGCACACCGCGCGTCATGGACGACGAAAAAGCAACACCCGGGCCGCCATCCTGCCGCGCGCCGGGACGGCGGGGGCTTTGCTAGGATCGTACGACATTGACAACTTTAGCGGAGCACAGCATGAACGACCCGACGCCCAATATCGATCCCAAGAACAAGGGCCGCGCGATGTACGAGGAGGCGGACATCGGTAGCGGCGAACGTTCCCCGGGGCAGCATGAAACCGATGAAATGATTCGCGGCATCCCTTCACGGCCGTCGAACAAGCAGTCCGACGACGGCAAGCAACATGGCGGCAAGGAAGGCAATGAAGGCGGTGGCGGTGAACCACCGGCCAACCGCCAGGGGACGCCTGGCGTTTGACCGCTCAGCTCGCCCGGATCGGCGGTTCGGGCAGGCGTGGTTCCTCGACCGGGGCATTGACCGGGTCGGGGACGTCGTCCGGCACGGGCGGCGGCGGTGGGGTTGGCGGTTCGCCGCCGGGAATGTCCGGTTCGGGGGTGGAGTGCATCCGCTGGCCGATGCCGGCATGCCAGGATTCGTAGGTCGGAAGTTCGGTCCGGGTAGTGATCATAGAGGCCTCTCAGGTTGAGCGCGCGCCATCGACCGCGGCGGCGCGCGAAGACATGGAAGGCAACACTGTTGCTAATGCCGTTAAGTTAAGAGTAGCCACCACGTCGTTACCTCCACTGGAGGTAACGACTTCCCGCGAAGGCGGGAACCCAAGTTCTGCTAACGTCGTCGAAACGCTCGCAGAATTAGGTTCCCGCCTTCGCGGGAACGACGGCTTTTACGCTAACTTAGCGGCATTAAACACTGTTGTCTGTTCTTTCGTGCGCAGCCTAGCATGGATGGCGCAGGCCGGTTTTTCGATTGGTCTGCCGGACAAACGGCTATAGTGACGTTTTATCCNGCGGCATTAAACACTGTTGTCTGTTCTTTCGTGCGCAGCCTAGCATGGATGGCGCAGGCCGGTTTTTCGATTGGTCTGCCGGACAAACGGCTATAGTGACGTTTTATCCACTCCGGCAATATCCCACCATGCGCCTGTCCAGCCTGCTTCCTTTCTTCCTGTGCGGCGCACTCCTGAACGCCACCGCCGCCCCGATGAAACTCGACGATTACCTGGCCCTGAGCGGCCCCGCCCCCTCCGCCAAGCTGGCCTATGGCCCCGCCCCATCGCAATATGCCGAACTGTTCGTGCCGCAAGGCGCCGGGCCATTCCCGGTGGCGGTGCTGGTGCATGGCGGCTGCTGGACCAGCAAGTTCGGCGGCATCACCCAGTTCCGCAACATGGCCGGCGCCCTGGCCGCGCGCGGCATCGCGGTGTGGAATGTCGAATACCGGCGCGTGGACGAGGAAGGCGGTGGCTATCCCGGCATGTACCTCGACATGCATGCGGCGCTCGACCTGCTCGCCGCCAACGCCGCCGCGCACAAGCTCGACCTGGAACGCATCGTCGCGGTCGGCCATTCGGCTGGCGGCCAGCTGGTGCAGTGGATCGCGGGACGCGCGCGCATCCCGGCCGGCAGCCCGCTGCACCGGGCCAATCCCCTCAAGGTCGACCGCATCGTCAGCCTGGGCGGCCTGGCCGACCTGCGCCACGAGGCGGCGCTGATCAAGTCCAGCTGCGACCGCGACATCGCGCAACTGGCCGGCACGCCGAGCCCTGGGCGGCCAGACGTGCTGGTCGATACCAATGCCGCCGACCTGATGCCCAATGGCAGCCGCACCTGGCTGGTGACGGGCGAACTCGATACGATCTCGCCACCGCGCGTGGCCCGCGACTACGCCGCGCGCGCGAAAGCGGCCGGCGACGCAGCCGAGGTCGTGATCCTGCCGAACGCCAGCCATTACGACGAAGTGGCGGCGACCTCGCCAAGCTGGCCGCAGGTAGTGCGGGTGATCGAACAGGCGCTCGCCATCCCACGCTGAACGAAGGAGTACCATCTTGAAACGCATCGTGCCGGCGCTGCTGGCAATGACCCTGCTTGGCACTTCCGGCGCCGCCATGGCGCAGGCCTGGTCGCGCCTGGCCGACACCTCGCTGGCGCGCCAGGAAATCTATCCTACCGTCCTGGACGGCAAGATCTACGTGGCCGGCGGCATCCTGACGGCGGCGCCGGGCTTTACCGACCTGTTCGAATCCTACGATGCGGCCACCGACCGCTGGACGCGACTGGCGCCGCTGCCCGAAGGCCGCCACCACATCGCCCTGGCCGCGGCGGGCGGCAGGATCTACGGCATCGGCGGCTTCTCGGGCGCGATTCCCGACTGGCGCGCGCACGCCTCGGTGTTCGTGTACGACCCGAAGTCCGGCCGCTGGTCGAATGGCCCTTCCCTGCCGCAGGCGCGGGCCGAAGGCGTGGTCGCGACGAGCGGCGACAGGATCTATTTCATCGGCGGGCGTATCCCGACCAGCGCCGGCGCAAGGCACATCGGCGAGCACGCCGACACCAGCCGGGCCGAGGCCCTGGACGTCCGTTCGGGACGCTGGGAACGCATCGCCGACGCCCCCAGCGCGCGCAATAGCGCCGCCGGCGCGGTCATCGGCGACAAGATCTATGTGGTCGGCGGGCGCCAGATGGTGGCGCAGGCCGATGGCCGCTCGCGTCCGGTCAACGTGGCGACCCTGGAAGTATATGACCCGGCGACCAACCGCTGGGAAACCCGGGCCCCGATGCCGCTGGCCCAGGGCGGCCTGGCGGCGGCGGCCCATGGCGGCAAGCTGTATGTGTTCGGCGGCGAGCAGTTCGTGCCGCAAGCGAAGGTATTCGGCGAGTCCTGGGTCTACGATCCGGCGCTCGACCGCTGGTCGGCGCTGCCGGCCATGGCGACGCCGCGGCACGGGCATGGCGCCGCCGTCGTCGGCCAGCGCATCTACCTGATGGGTGGCGGGGAAAGGGTCGGGGTGGCGGCCAGTGCGGTGCATGAAGCGCTGGCGATGCCTGTGCGTTGACGTTGTCCGAGGGACTGGCTGCAGGACGATGCGCGTCGCGCGGGTACAACGCTAAGCTTGGCCAATAGGCAACAACCTCGAAGAAATATTGCTGAATTACCACAAATTACTTTCCCAGTGTTGCTTTCAATTTACCATGCGGCAATAATTGCTTGCAGGTACATTCTTACGCCACGTTGTGTCCCGCCGCCGCATTATCGCCCAGGGCGCGATCTTCCTGACCCATTCATACGCTCACCATGACCGATCAAACGCTCAACGACGCCACTTACGGCGATTCCGTGCCAGTCACCGGCCCCTTCACCATCGCCGCGGCCCGTCCGGGCCAGTCCGGCACGATGTGGGTCAACGATGGCGGCGTGGCCAACTCGCCATGGAGCGGCAGTGGCGAGGGGCGCGAACTGTCGTTCATCATCAACAGCGTTCATTACCCGGCTTCCTACGACGCAGGCTTGCGCGGCCGCTTCGAATACGATACCGGCGATGGCCAATGGCATACGCTGCTGGTGCTCTACCAGGATGGCCGGGTCAATCCGAGTGTCGACCACGACAACGGAGGCACCCCCGCGCCCTACGGCGCGACGATTCGCTACGTCGACGAGCGCCCGAACGACGACACCACGCAGGAAATCCATATCCGCTTCTTCAACCCCGTGACCAACAGCGGCTTCACCAGCTCCAGCTTCAAGGTCGCCGCCGACCTGGCGCCGACCGGCATCGAGGCCAATACGCTCAACCTGTGGAGCAACAGCGCCGCCGGCGACGACGTCGCCACCCTGAGCGCGCTCGACACCGGCACCACCGTGGGCGGCCTGTACGAACTGGTCGACCAGTCGCAGGCAGGCCTGTTCGAAGTCGACGGCAATATGCTCGTCAAGGGCAGCGGCGAACTGGCCGCCGGCCAGACCGCCAGCGTCACGCTGCGCTATTACGACGCCTTCAGCCGCTACCCGGACGGCACGCCGATTCCCGGACAGGGCGTGGAACAGACGCTGACCTTCACCGGCCGCGCCAACCCGACCGGGCTGGGCCCCGAGGTGCATGTCAACACGACCACTGACGGGCAGCAGGATACGCCGCAAGTGGCCGTCCAGGCCGATGGCAGCTACATGATCGCCTGGGCCTCGGCATTCAGCGTGAGGGGGCAGAAGTTCGATGCGGCCGGCGCCAGGGTCGGCGAAGAGTTCCTCATTGCAGCCGACTCGCATACGCCGGCCATCGCCGCGCTCGACGACGGCAGCTACGCGGTCGCCTATGTTCACAACCAGGACAACGTGAAGGTTCGCCTGGTCGACGCCGGCGGGACGGTTGGCGCGGCCATCGACGGTCCGTCCGACCTGACGGGCTATCAATGGTATCCGGTCATGACGAAACTGGCCGACGGCGGGTTCGCCGTGGCCTGGGCCACCCAGGGCGCCAATAACAACTGGGACATCATGTCGCGCGCGTTCGACGCCGACGGCGTGGCGGTCCCCGGCAGCGAAGCGATCGTGCACGGCAGCTCCGACGGCTGGCAGTGGAACGCCGGCATCGGCACACTCGACGACGGCAACTATGTGGTGACCTGGGAATCGAAGGACGGCAGCTTCGGCGCCCGCGCCACCGTGATGGCGCAGGTGATGGGCGCGAGCGGCCCTGTCGGCAGCGCCATCACGGTGGCCGCGGAGGTCGCGGACTCGGTGTACGCCAAGGTGGCCGGACTCGCGGGCGGCGGCTTCGTGGTGGTCTACGAGGCCAGCGGCACCACCGAAGGCGGCGTGACCGACAGCGACCGGAACCACAACGTCTTCGCACGCATCTACGACGAGAGCGGCAACCCGGATGGTCCGGCCTTCGTGGTCAGTGCCGACGTGGCTGGCAACCAGGTGCAGGCCGTCGTCACCGGCCTGGACGACGGCGGCTTCGCCATCGCCTGGGTCTCGAGTACCGACCCGGAAGGCAATGGGGATGTGTTCGGCCGCAGCTTCGACGCCGACGGCACGCCGCGCCAGGACTACGACATCCTGCTCAACGAAACCGGCCGCAGCAACTACCAGGGCCAGCTCGCCGTCGCCGCGCACGGCGGCGGCGGCTTCGTCGCCACCTGGCTCGACACCGCGGGCGACGGTCCCGGCGACTACGGGATCGTCGCGCGCGTGGTCGACCCGGACGGCGGCAACACCGTCAACCACAAGCCGCAGCTGTCGCGCGGCGCGACGCTCGATGCGATCCTCGAGGACGTGGCGAGCCTGAACGTGGAAGACGTCTCCGACAGCGCCAATCCGCCACCGAACCGGGGCACGGACGTGGCCGACCTGGTGGACGATTCCGGCTACGCCGATCCCGACGGCGATCCCCTGGCCGGCGTGGCCATCAGCGGCAACACGGCCAATCCGCTCACCCAGGGACGCTGGCAATATTCGAACGACCCGGATGGGAAGTTCTGGAAGGACATCGGCACGGTCTCCGCCACGTCCGCGGTGCTGCTGCCGGCCGGCGCGACCACCACCCACATCCGATTCGTGCCAGTGGCCGATTTCAATGGCGCACCTGGCGGCCTGACCGTGCACGCCATCGACGCGACCGGCGGCGACCTGCCATTCTCCCGCTGGAACGGCGCCGTCGAGACCGGCCAGCGCATCGACCTCACCGATCTCGACGCCAGCTCGCCGGTGTCCAATGGCGTCGCCTGGGGCATCCAGGTCACCGCCGTCAACGATGCGCCCGTGATCGCCAACCTGGGCAGCGCCGACAACCAGAGCATCGCCGCCTCGGCCGGCGCCGTGCCGCTGGACCTGGGCACGGCCGTGGTCGTGACCGACGTCGACAGCGCCGACTTCGCCGGCGGCGCCCTGTCGGTCATGATGAGCGACCGCCAGGGAGGCGACGTCCTTGCCTTGGCGACCGGCGGTGCGGTCAGCCTGTCGGCCGGCATGACGACCGGCAGCATCGTCTCGGTGGATGGCGTCTCCGTCGGCACCATCGGCCCGGGAGACGGCAACGACCAGGATCTCGTCGTGCTGTTCAACGCCGGCGCCAACGCGGCGTCGGTCACCAAGCTGATCCGTGCGCTCACCTTCGACGCCGGCCCGACCGCGGGCGAGCGCCATGTGAGCGTCGTCGTCAGCGATGGCGATGGCGGCATGCCGATGTCGAACCCGGCCACCACCGTGATCACGGTCACGGCCAACCCGACCGTCACCATCGGCGCCGACCGCACGGACTTCGCGGCCGGCGAGCGCGCCGGGCTGACCTTCACCTTCAGCGACGTGCCGAATGGCTTCGCCGAGGACGACATCAGCATCAGCGGCGGCACGCTGGACGACTTCGCCGCCACCTCCGACCCGAAGGTCTACACCGCGACCTTTACGCCCAACGCCGGCGAGAACAGCCTGGCCGCCAGCGTCTCCATCGCCGCCGGCAAGTTCACCGACGCCGACAACCGGGACAACCTGGCGTCCAATGTGCTGTCGCTGACCGGCGACACCGCGGCGCCCGTGGTGCGCGATGCCAACCTGTGGCTCTCGGGCGGCACCGGCACCGGCGGCACTTACAGGATCGGCGACCAGCTCGTGGCCACATGGAACAATAGCGCCAGCGGCGACAACAACCTCGACCTGGCGAACGTGACCTTCGACCTGAGCCAGTTCGGCGGCAGCGCGAACGCCAGCGCTATCCAGCAGGGCGGGCACTGGAGCGTCACCCACACGATCACGGCCGGCGCCATCGATGCCCTCGACCTTAACTTCAGCGTGCGGGCCGAAGACACGGCCGGCAACGTCACGGTGCGCGCCGACAGCACCGGCGCGACGGTCGACAACGTGGCGCCGAACGTGAGCGGCGCGGCGATCTCGCTGTCCGGCGCGACCGGCGTCGGCGGCGTCTTCCTGGCGGGCGACACCGTCACCGCCACCTGGACCGGCGAGGGCCACGGCGACCTGGCGGCGGTCGGGTTCGATTTCAGCCAGTTTGGCGGCGGTCCGGTGGTCGGTGTCGCGACCTCCGGCGGCTGGAGCGCCAGCCATGTGATCGCGAACGGCGTGGCGGTTAGCGGCGCCGGCGTCACCGTGAGCGCTACCGACGACGCCGGCAACACGGCCTCGCACGACGGCGGCAGCGCCAACGTGGACGCCTCGCGTCCGACCGTGACCAGCATCACGCCCGTGACCACGCCGGGCGCCGGAGACAGCACGCGCTCCTACACGGTGGTGTTCAGCGAGGCCGTCGACGGGGTCGAACCGGGCGACTTCCTGGTGGCCACCACCGGCAGCGCCACCGGCAACCTGGCCGGGATCAACGGTTCCGGCACGACCTGGACGGTCGACGTCGACCAGATCGGCGGCCGCGGCACGCTCGCCCTGACGCTCAAGGACGACAGCGGCATTCTCGATGCGGTGGGCAACCTGCTGGCCGACGGCACCAGCAGCGATCCGGCGGCGGTCGGCGCCAATACCGCCCCGGTCATCGGCGCCCACGGCGGCGGCGGCAGCGGGGCCATCGAAGTGGCCGAGGCGCGCACGGCGGTCACCGCCTTCACCGCCACCGACGCCGACCAGGATCCGCTCGCTTACAGCATCACCGGCGGCGCCGACGCCGCCCTGTTCGGCATCGACGCGGCCACCGGCGCCCTGCGCTTCCTCAGCGCGCCGCTGGCGGCGACGCCGACGGACGCCGGCGCCGACGGCGTCTACGACGTCACCGTGACCGTCAGCGACGGATTCGGCGGCGCCGACAGCCAGTCGCTGGCCGTGACGGTGCTGGCCGACCTGGACCGCGACGGCATCGCCGACATCCACGACGACGACCTCGACAACGACGGCGGCCTGAACGACGCGGAAACCGCGGTGCCGAGCGCCTGGGTCGACGGCGCCGTCGGTCCGACGGGCGACGGCAACGGCGACGGCCTGGCCGACAACACGCAGCGCAACGTCACCTCGCTGCAGACCGCGGGCGCCGGCGCGCCGTACGCCACCGTCGCCGTCGGCGACGGGCTGGTCCTGAGCGCGGTGGCGGCATCGGCCGCCCCGACCAGCGGCCTGCCGCGCAACGTCAAGCTGCCGCTGGGCCAGCTGGAGTTCACGATCGGCCAGGTCGCCCCGGGCGGCACCGTCCAGGTCTCGGTCTACGTCGATGCGACGGAGAAGGTCAACAGCTACTTCAAGATGGACAATACCGGCAAGTGGGTCAACATCGCCAAGTCCTTCTCCACCGTCGGCACCAAGACCAGGATCACCTTCGACCTGGTCGATGGCGGCGTGCTCGATGCCGATGGCACGGTCAACGGCAGCATCAGCGATCCGGGCGGCGTGGCGATGCTGACCCCTCTCATCACCAGCAACGGCGGCGCCGTGACGGCGACGACCACGGTCAGGGAAGGAGCGCGCGTGGTCACGGCCGTCACCGCGACCGCAGAGGCAGCGGTCGTCTATACCCTGGGCGGCGCCGATGCCGCCTTGTTCGAGATCGACCAGGCCACCGGCGTACTGCGCTTCCGCGAGGCGCCCGACTACGACAAGCCGCAGGACACGGGGGGCGCCGCGCACGACAACAGCTACGTGGTGGAGGTGACGGCGACCGATTCCCATGGCGCCGACACCCAGACGCTGACGGTGAACGTGGCCAGGGCGAACACGCCGCCGGTGGGCAATCCGGCGCCGACGCCAAGCACCGTCGACGGCGTGCACATCACCACCGGCACCATTATCAACAGCAGCGGCGGCACCAGCCAGGTGATCACGGTGCCAGTGGTGCAGCCTGGCCGCGTCGACCAGGTCGGCGGCAACGACGTGGCCGATATCCCGCTGGTCAAGGACGCGGGCGGCGTCCCGCTCCTGAGCGTGCAGGTGCCGACCGGCATGGGCCTGGAAGCGACCGGCAGCGGCGCCCCCAGGGCCGCGGGCGACTCGCTGGCCGACCTGATCCGCGAGATCCAGGAACATACCGACGACGGTTCGCGCGACCAGGCCAGCCTGACGGGCGGCGGTTCGTCCTTCCTGTCGAACCTGGCGGCCGGCACGCCGCTGCTGGTGCAGACCATCGTGCCGACCGCGGCCGCGGGCGCGGCCGGCCCCGATGGCGCGCTGGTCATCACAGGCGCATCGCCGACGGCCGGCAATCCGCTGACGGCGCTTGTGATCGACGCCCGCGGCCTGCCCAAGGGGGCGACGCTCGAACTGCAGAACGTCGAATTCGCGGCGGTGATCGGCGAGGTCAGGGTGACCGGCGGGGCCGGCGCCCAGACCGTGTGGGGCGACGGCGAGGCGCAATACCTGGTGCTGGGGGACGGCGACGACGTGCTGCACGGCGGCGCCGGCAACGACACCGTCGGCAGCGGCGCCGGCAACGACCGCATCTACGGCGATGCCGGCGACGACCTCGTGTTCGGCGGCCAGGGCGACGACTTCATCGACGGCGGCAGCGGCAGGGACACGCTGCTGCTGGCCGGGGCCGGACGCGCCGAGTACACGCTGCGCGTCAAGGATGGCATGCTGGAAGTGAAGCACCTGGTGGACGGCGCCGATGGCACCGACCTGGTCGCCGGCATCGAGGTCCTGCGTTTCGGACCGAACGGACCGGAGATCGACTTCAACGCCAGCGAAGTGGCCCACCTGGTGCGCCTGTACAGCGCCGCCTTCGACCGCCAGGCCGATACCGGCGGCATCAACCACTGGATCGCCATGCACGAAGCCGGCATGGCGCTGCACGACATCGCGGACTACTTCATGGGCACCCAGGAAGCGGTGGCGATGTATGGCAGCCTGTCGAACGAAGCGTTCGTCGCCAGGCTGTACCAGGTGGCGCTGCACCGCGAAGGCGATGCCTCCGGCATGGCGTTCTGGACCGGCACCCTGGACAGCGGCGTCATCGACCGGGGCGACGTGCTGTGGAATTTTGCGGCGTCGGATGAGAATGTCGGACTGGTTGGCGTGATCGATACGTCGGTCGATACGATCTGAGCCGAACGGACGAGCGAAGCTTCACATCTCCCGGCAACGGCGCGCCAGCGGCGCCACGACCACCAGGTCGCTGCGCGCCAGCGCCACGCAAGGCAGGATATAAGCCTCACGTTTCTCGTCGAACGACAGGCCCGGCCACTCGATCGTATACGCCACGGTGCCCGCTTGCAGCCGGCAGATGCAGGTCCGGCAAGTCCCGTTGCGGCAGGAACTCGGCGCATCGAACCCGGCCGCCTCGAGCGCCTGCAGCAGGGTCGTATCTTCTTGCGCGGTAAAACTGGCGCCGAGTGGCACCAGCGTGACGGTGTGGGATTGGGTCGACATGGCCCCGATTGTAGCGCCGGACGGGACAAACCGGGCCCGGGCGGTGAGTTCGTTCTCGCACAGACCCGGATGGGTGATGTCACTACGCTAAGGTTTCCAGATGCACATTGCAGGAGACCGTATGACGAAAGCTACCGCACTGACCCTGATCGCCGCCCTCGCAGGCGCCCTCCCCCATGCCCATGCCCATGCGCAACAGCAGGTAGCCCCGCAAGTTCCGCCGCCCGCCACCACGCAACAGGCGCCGCTCCAGAACGCCCCGACGCAACCCGGCGTGATTGCCCCCGGCGCCGTGCAAGACCCCGCCATCGCCGAGCAGGCCGAATTCGAACGCCTGCTGCGGGCGCAAGTGCTGCTCGAGCGCATGTACCTGTCGCCGGGCGAAATCGATGGCGCCTATGGCTCGAACATGCGCCAGGCCCTGAACACCTACCAATCCATGCGCCAGCTGCCCGTAACCGGCAAGCTCGACGACGCCACCTGGAACGCCCTGAATACCGACCCGAGCCCCACGCTGGCCGAGTACACGATCACCGACGAAGACGTGGCCGGCCCCTTCCAGCCGATTCCGTCCACCATGATGGGCAAGGCGAAACTGTCCGCCCTCGGCTACGCCAATGCCCTCGAAGGCCTGGGCGAGAAATTCCACGCCAGCCCGGCCCTCCTGCAACGGCTGAACCCGGGCAAAAGCCTGGCGCGCGCCGGCGAGCGGATCGTGGTGCCGCATGTGAGCGGCAAGCAGCCGCTGCCGCCGGCGGCGAAGGTCGTGGTACGCGATTCGACCAAGACCCTGCAACTGTATGACGCCGGCGGCCAGTTGCTGGCCCAGTATCCGGTCTCGACCGGCAGTAGCCGCGATCCGCTGCCGATCGGCAATTGGAAAATCAATGGCGTGCACGCCAACCCGGTCTACAACTACAACCCGAAACTGTTCTGGGACGCCAAGCCGGGCGACAGCAAGACGCAGATCAAGCCGGGCCCGAACAACCCGGTCGGCGTGATGTGGATCGACCTGTCGAAACCGCACTACGGCATCCACGGCACGCCGGTGCCCGGCCACGTGGGCAAGACCGAGTCGCATGGCTGCATCCGCCTGACCAACTGGAGCGCCGCCGAAGTGGGCGCCGTGGTCGGCGAAGGCACCGATGTGGAGCTCGTTAGTTAAACCTGGCAGCGGCGCGCAGACGCCGGATGGAGAACGCGATGAAATGGCTGGTGACCCTGATTGTTGGCGCGCTATTGGGCGCCGCGGTGTTGTTCATATTGCTGAGCGACCGGTCCGGCTCGCCGGCGCCGGACGTCGTCGCCACCGCGCCGCCGGCGTCCAATCCGGGCGGCGTGCCCGCGGCGCAGATCGAGGGCCAGCTGCCGCCCGCGCCGGTGGTCGAGCCCAACCTGCAGGACGCCGACCTGCCGCTGCGGCCCGAACTCGCCGCCGGCGAGACACCGGCGACGCCCACCATGCCCGGCAAGCTGCTGGTGCCGGTGCAGGGCATCGCCTCGAGCCAGCTGACCGACACCTTCTATCAACCGCGCGGCGAACAGCGCCAGCATGAAGCGCTCGACATCATGGCGCCGACCGGCACGCCGGTGGTCGCGGCGGCCGACGGCAAGGTGGTCAAGCTATTCCAGAGCAAACCGGGCGGCCTGACGGTCTACCAGTTCGACCCGAGCGAACAATATGCCTATTACTACGCCCACCTCGACCGCTATGCCGACAACCTCCAGGAAGGCATGGAGGTCAAGCGCGGCGACATCGTCGGCTACGTCGGCGCGACCGGCAATGCCGACCCGGCCGCGCCGCACCTGCACTTCGCCGTCGTCGCGCTGACGCCCGAGAAGCAATGGTGGAAAGGCACCCCGCTCAATCCGTTTCCACTAATGTCCGACCAGTAGCCGGCGCGGACGACGGCTCGGCCACCGGCTCGTCGACGTCCGCCCCCACATTGATCGCCGCATAGGCGCGCTGCACCGCCACCGCCTCGCGTCCGCCGGCGCCATACAGTTCGGCGGCGGCCTCGATCATCTTGACGCGCGCATCCGCGTAATTGGTGCTGGACGTGAACTTGGTCGAGTTGGCGCGGAACCAGATGCGGAAGGCCTTGTCGATGCCGATGCCCGTCATCGCCAGCGGCTGCTTCACCAGGTAGCGGCTCCAGGCGTCGTTGCCGTTCTCCGCACTGGAACCCTTGGCCAGGAAGTAGAACATGCGGTTGTTCGGGCCGCTGCTGTAATGGACGTCCAGCCGGCGCAGGCCCGTGCTCCAGGCGTCGTGGCTGTTGCCGTCCTTGCTCGGCTTGGTCATCCAGCGCAGCGGCGTGCCGGTGCGGCTGATCTCGCTGCCCAGCATCCAGTCGTTGCCCGTCTCGGGAATGACGTCGCCCTTGCCGCCGCCGCGCGCATAGGCCTCGACCACCTCGCCCGCGATGTCCGAGCTCGATTCGTTCAGGCCACCGGGCTCGCCCGAGTACACCAGGTTCGAGGTCGCCGCCGTGATGCCGTGCCCCATCTCGTGACCGACCACGTCGATCGACGCCAGGTTGGTGAAATGCGTGCCGTCGCCGATGAACATGCAGCGGCAGGTGTCGCTGTAATAGGCGTTGTCGTAGCCGCGGTTGACGTGCACCGCGATGTGGGTAGCCGTGTCCTGGCCGTCGAGCGCCAGCCAGCCCAGCACGTTCTTGTGCATGTCGTAGGTGTTCTTCAAGCCCCACATGGCGTTGACGGCGGCGGTCTGGCCGTTCGGTCCCGTGGTGCTGCCGCCCTCGACGAACTGCTTGCCGTCGCCCCAGGTGTTGACGGTGCTGGTGTAGACCCGGCCGCTCGAGGTGCCGTGGTTCGCGTTGGTGATCGCCATCGCGCCGAACGAGCCGCCCTTGCCGCGTTCCGGGTCGAGCATCTGGTAGACGTTGTTGGCGAAGGTGGTGCTGAGCGGCACCTCGCCGTTGTACTGGCTCTTGCCGATGCCCTCCACCGTCTGCAGCATGTTCCAGCGGTCGATGATGTCGCCGTTGCGGGCGCTGACCACGACGTCGTAGTACAGGGGTTGTTCTCCGCTGCGCATGCGCAGGCGCACCAGCCAGGCCAGCTCGTAGCGGTCCACCGTCTCGACCAGGTCGACCGCGTTCAGTTCGGCATCGAGCTTGCCCTCCGCGCCGGGCGCGCGCTCGTCGCGCATGATCGGATAGATGAGCAGTTCGGCCGTCGGCGGCGTGACGTTGGCCACGCCCTCGGGCATCTCGCGCAGCGCGGCGTTGATCGCGGCGCGGCGGCCGATGGTGGATTTCACGTTGAAGCCGGCGGTGGCGCCCTGCATGCGGTTGGCCGCGCCGCGTCCCAGGTGCAGGCGGCGCGGCGAGGCGCTCTCGGACACGATCTGGCCGCGCGCATCGAGCACCACCACGGATTCGGAGCCGAAGATCCGCAGCCCCTTGTACAGGTGGGCGGCGCGCACCACGTGGGTGCCCTGCACGCCCGGGTGCTGGGCCATCACCTTGTAGCCGTGGTCGGCGTCCAGGCCGACCGCCGGGCGGCGCGCCGCCAGCTGGTTCACGACCTGGGCCTGGGCCTTGCCGTCCAGCTTGAGCGGCGGCCCCATCATCGGCGCCGCCAAAGCGGCGGGCGCGACAGTCAGGGCAAAGGGCGCGAACAGGACGGCAGCCGCCAGCAGGGCTGCCTTGAGAAGCGGTTGCGGGATCATCTCGTCTCCATCCGGTATGCCGGGCCGGGTGGCGCCGGTCATCGACCATGATGGACGAGCCTGATAAGGTCGGTTTGCTCAAAAACAATGACCGCGTTGCCAATGTTGGCAAGGCGGTCATCGTGGGTGGCCCGCAGGGCCGGATTCAGCGGTAGCGCCGGCCGCGCCGCTGCATCAGGTAGCAGGCGACGCCGATCACGGCCGCGCCCAACGCGACCTTCTTCGCCAGCCCGGCCGGGTTGTGCTTGAGCTCGGACTTGATGCCCATCTCGGCCAGGATGTTCGGCACCTTGCCCTTGGCCAGGTCGTCGCCGATGCCTTCCACCACATTGACGCGGTCGGCCAGCAGCAACAGCAGCCAGTGACGGACATCGTTCTCGGTGGATTTGAACGCCAGGCGCCGGATGGCGCCCGACAGGCCGGACGGCGGCTGCACCGACCCGAACAGCGGCGTGCGGCCGGGACGCTCGGTCGAGACCAGGACTTCGACGTGCTGCTCTTGCGGCGCCGGGTCGCCGTCCGGCACGTTGATGAAGCGTGGCGGCGTGCGTTCCATCGGCACGCCGGGGCGGTTCTTGCGGTCGAGGTCGGCGCCCCAGCCCTGGATGTGCTGCAATTGGTCGCGGGTCGGGCGGCGCGGTGCGATGTGGCCGTGGACGTGGCCGACGTGGCCGTCGCCGTCATGCTCGCCCGGCGCGTGGTGGCCGTCGTGCTGGTCGTTGGCGCTGACGATATCGTTGCGTGTTTCCATATTTTCTCCTGGACTCAATGCTGGACGCTGGCCTTGACGGCGCGCACTTCATTGGCGCGCGGCGGGACGAGGATGGTCTTGATGCAGTTATCGAGCTTACTGGAGAAGATATGATAGGCATCCGACACTTCTTCCAGCGGCACGCGGTGGGTGATGATCTGCTTCGGATCGATCCGGCCGGCGCGGATGTGCTCGATCAGGCGCGGCAGGTGGCGCCGCACGCTGGCCTGGTTCATGCGCAAGGTCAAGCCCTTGTTCAGCGCGTTGCCGATCGGGACCGCGTTGAAGGTGGGGCCATAGACGCCGACGATCGACACATTGCCGCCCTTGCGCACCGAGTTGATGCACCAGTGCAGCACGGTGGCCGAACCGGCCTGCATCATCGTGTAGACGCCGGTGATGGTCTGCATGGTGTTGCCGGCCGCTTCGCAGCCGACGGCGTCGATGCAGACGTCGGCGCCCACCCAGTCGGTCATCTTCTTGATGTGCAGCGCCATGTCCTTCACTTCCTTGAAGTTCACGACCTCGCATTGTGCGTAGCGCTTGACGAACTCGAGGCGATATTCGACCTCGTCCACCACGATCACCCGCCCGGCTCCCATCAGCCAGGCCGACTTGGCGGCGAAGATGCCGACCGGACCCGCGCCGAACACGACGACCGTGTCGCCTTCCTCGATGTCGCCCATCTCGGCCGCCTGGTAGCCGGTGGGCAGCGCATCGGTCAGCAGAACGGCGTCGTCGTCGTGGATGTCGTCGGGGATGACCATCGGGCCGACGTCGGCCATCGGCACCCGCACGTACTCGGCCTGGCCGCCATCGTAGCCACCCGCCGTGTGCGAATAGCCGTAGATCGCGCCCACCGCCGTGGACTGCGCATTCGTGTTGTGGCAATTGCCGTACAGCTCGTGCTGGCAAAGCGTGCAGGAACCGCAAAAGATATTGAATGGCACCAGCACCTTGTCGCCGACCTTCAGGTTCTGCACGCTCGATCCCACCTCTTCCACCACGCCGATGAACTCGTGGCCGAAGGTATGGCCGACCCGGGTATCGGGCACCAGGCCGTGGTACAGGTGCAGGTCCGACCCGCAGATGCAGGCCCGGGTAACGCGCACGATGGCGTCGCCGGGATGCTCGATGACGGGGTCGGGCTTGTGATCGGCGCGGACCCGATATGGCCCGCGGTAATTCATTGCCAGCATGGAGGCTCCTTCACAATTCGGTTGTTGACGGCTCGTGCAAGAACGAGCTGATGTGACACAAATTTATGTTAAAACGTCACGAATTGCGATAGGCGCACGGAAACGAATGCGGACTCTATCGAATAAAATCAGTTAACTATGTACAAATGGCAATTATTCAGTGCCATTTATAGCTGACGGGCATCGAATGTATTGCAGTCTGCAACTTGCCCGCTTTTCAGTCCGCGCTGGAACCAGCGCACCCGCTGGGCCGAAGTGCCGTGGGTGAAGGAATCGGGCACCACCACGCTGCGCGACTGTTTTTGCAGGGCGTCGTCGCCGATGGCGCTGGCCGCGTTCAGCGCGGTTTCCACATCGCCCTGCTCCAGGATCTTCGAACGTTGATTGGTGCGGTTGGCCCACACGCCGGCGAAGCAGTCGGCCTGCAATTCCTGGCGCACCGACAGGGCATTGCCCTGGGTCTCGCTGGCGCGCTGGCGGGCCGCATGCACCTTGTTCGAGATGCCCAGCAGGTTTTGCACGTGGTGGCCGACCTCGTGCGCAATCACGTAGGCCTGGGCGAACTCGCCCTCGACATTGAAGCGCTGCTGCATGGTGCGGAAGAAGCCCAGGTCGATATACACCTTGCTGTCGGCGGGGCAATAAAAGGGCCCCGTCGCGCTCTCGCCGACACCGCAGGCAGTATTGGTACGGCCTTCGAACAGCACCAGCCGGGCCGGCGTGTACTGCGCACCCTGTTCGCTGAACAACTGGGCCCAGGCATCCTCGGTATAGGCCAGCGTGGTGCGCACGAAGCGGCTTTCGCGGTCGTCGGCGCGCTCGCCGGGCGCCTGCTCGACCTGCGCCTGCCGCTGTGGCGGCGCGCCGCCCGACAGTAGGCCGAGGATGGTAGCCGGCGATACGCCCAGGAAATATGATGCAACCAGGGCGACGACGATGGTGCCGATCCCGATCGAGCGCCCGCCGAAGCCGAAGCCCCCGCCGCCGCCACTACCGCGGCGGTCTTCCACATTGTCGCTTTCCCGGTCGCCTTCCCAACGCATCGTTTCTCCTCGGCTGCTGCGGCGCCGCTCAGCGGCTGCCGCGTTTCAGGTTGCAGGTGTCGGCGCGCTCGCGCGCATCCTTGCCGCGCAAGTCGTCCAGCGCGCCCAGGCCGGCGCGCAATTCGTCGTGCAGTGCGCGTTCGCGGCGCTCGCGCGCGATCTCGCGCGCCATGCGACCGCGCGGCACTTCGTCCAGTTCCATGCTCGTCATGATGTTTTCTCTCTCGCTACCGGTTCCGATGT
The DNA here is from genome assembly GCF_030770395.1 of Telluria beijingensis. GTDB lineage: Bacteria > Pseudomonadota > Gammaproteobacteria > Burkholderiales > Burkholderiaceae_D > Telluria > Telluria beijingensis. The sequence continues at coordinate 4,815,518 of NZ_CP132480.1, forward strand.
GTCCCGGTTGACTACATCATGCACCAAATCCGGCCCGCGCACGCACACATTCTCCGTGCGCGCGCGCACGGAATGACCGCACCGCGCATGCCACGCTGGCGGCATGAACCCATCCAATGCCAATGCCCTGCTCACCCTCGGCAAGGTGCTGCGCCAGGCCGGCTACCATTTCATGACGGTCACGCCGTCGACCCACCGCCGCATCAACAACCGGCCCGGCAACGAGCGCGCGCACGACCTGCGCGGCGTGTTCGGCTGGAGCCGGCCGTTCGATGCCGGCCTGCTGCCGGCCAGCGTGCTGGACCTGATGCGCGAAGCCGGCGTGCTGGCGCACACGGATGACGGGCTGCGTTCCACCGTGCGCGCATCGACCCTCGACGACATGCTGCTGTTCCACTCGGCGTGGCCGACGCGCGACGACGACGCCGTGTTCTTCGGGCCCGACACCTACCGTTTCGTGCATGCCATACGGCGCGGCTTCGCCTTCGTCGGCGCCGGCCCGGTGCGCGCGGTGGACATCGGCTGCGGCGGCGGCGCCGGCGCGCTCGCCATCGCCCGCAAGTTCCCGCATGCCGAGGTGATCGGCGCCGACGTCAACCCGAAGGCGCTCGACCTGGCCATGGTCAATGCGCGCCTGGCGCAGGCCCACAACGTCGCGCTGTGCCAGAGCGACCTGTTCGACGGCGTGCAGGGCGACTTCGACCTGGTGGTGTCGAATCCGCCCTTCGTGATCGATCCGGATGCGCGCCGTTACCGCCACGGCGGCGGCGAACGCGGCGCCGAACTGTCGCGCCGCATCGCCGAACAGGGGCTGGCGCGCCTGCGCCGCGGCGGCAGCCTGATGCTGTACACCGGCGTGGCCCTGTGCGGCGCCCACGACCACTTCCTGGACAGCCTGCGCCCGACCCTGGCGGCGCAATGCGATGCCTGGACCTACGAGGAACTCGATCCCGACATCTTCGGTGGCCAGCTGGGGGAACCGGGTTATGAGGACGTGGAGCGGATCGCGGCGGTATGGCTGCACGCGGTCAAGCGCTGAGCAGGTAGCGCCTGGTCATGCCACATATGCGCATGCCGGGCATGGCCCCACCCGGAGCGACGACGATCAGCGACTTCGCGACCAGCGCCGGCAGGCATTGCGCGGCCCCTTCGCCGGCGGCGCGCACCGCCTCGTCGACGCCGAACAGGCCGTCGAAGTGCGCGCAGGCGCGCAGCACGTGCAGCTCGGCCGGCGTCAACAGCCGCAGGCTCCAGTCGAGCGACGCGCGCATGCTGCGCTGGCGCGCCAGCGCGGTGCGCCAGCCGCTGTCGAGCAGGCGCGCGTCGTCGTCGAACAGCTCCGCCGCCGCCTCCAGTCCGAGTGCGCGGATGCGCGCCGCGGCAAACCCCAGCGCCAGCGGCACCCCATCGAGCCGGCGGCACAGGCGCCCCGCCAGCGACAGCTGGTGCGCGGTGGGCGCGATTCCCGCGCGCTCGACGAGCAGGCGCAGCGCCGGATAAGCCAGCGCCTGCGCCGGATCGCGTCCCGGGTCGGCCGGCGGACAGGCGAGCGGCGCCAGGCGGTGTACCCGTTCGCCATCATGTACCAGGGGTTGGCGGCTGGTGGCGATGACGTCGACGCCGTCGGCGGCGCGCAGCAGCTCCTCCAGCTGGCGCGCCGCGGCCTCGGACACATGTTCGCAGGTGTCCGCCACGACCAGCATGCTGCGCCGCGCCAGGCGGCCCGCGACTGCCTGCGCCAGGCCTTCCCGCGGGGCCAGGATGCCCAGCCCCGCCGCCAGCGCGCCTTCGACCAGGCCGCCATGTGCGCATGGCGCGAAATCGATGAAGCAGGCGCCATCGGAATAGTCGGCCTGCCGCCGTCGGGCCAGCGCCAGCGCCAGGGCGGTCTTGCCGATCCCGCCCGGTCCGACGATGGTGAGCAGGCGCCGCGGCCCGGCATGCAGCAGGCCCAGGTCCGCGTCCCTTCCCAGCAGCGGCCAGTCGGCCGCCGGCAGCGCGCGCGGCACGGATGCGGGCGCTGGCGCCGGTGGCGGGTCTTCGGGCAGCGCGATCACCGGCGCCACGAAGCTGTAGCCGCGGCCCGGGACGTTGGCGATATAGCGCGCCGCGCCGGCGTCGTCCTGCAGTGCCTGGCGCAGCGCGCGCACGTGCACCCGCAGGCAGCTGTCCTCGACCAGGCTGCCCGGCCACACCGCCCGTTCGAGCTCGGCGTGGCTGAGCACCTCGCCCGGGCGCGCGGCCAGGGCGCCCAGCAGGTCGATGGCGCGTCCGCCGAGCGGCACCACGACCGGACCGCGGCGCAGCTGGCGCGCGTGGCGGCACAGGCGGAACGGCCCGAAGGCCAGTACCTCAGGCATCGCCGCACACGCTCGCCAGGCGGCGCACGGGCACGGCCAGGCAGTAGCCCTCGCCGGCCAGGTTGACCAGGTGCGGGCAGTCGGCGCCGCCGCCCAGCAGCCGGCGCAGGTTCCTCACCTGGGCGCGCAGGTTGATGTCTTCCACCACCGTATCGGGCCACACGCCCTGCATCAGGGTGCGCTTGGCCACCACCTCGCCGGCATGGCTGGCCAGCAGCACAAGCAGGTCGAAGGCGCGTCCTCCGAGCGCCACCGGCTGCCCGCCGCGCAGCAGGCGCCGCGCCGCCGGCATCAGTTCGTAATCCAGGAATGCCAGCGTCTCGAACGCCGGCCTGCCGTTGTCCATGATCGTCTCCCTTGCAGTTCAGGTTCCGGCGCCGCCGTGTGGCGCCGTGGCGCCGCGTCATTACAAAATATTGATTTGCAATCAAGAAGCGGCATAATGGGAAGATAGCGGGCAGATCCCTGGTGCAGCAGGCCCAATCGGGGGGGATGGCGTGACGGCAGCCCGCGATAACCATGACAGTCGAACGGAAAACATGAACGACGCCACCGACAGCGCGACGGACGATGCGCCGGGCGCGCGCATCCGCGTGCTGCTGGTCGACGACCACCCCTTGATGCGGCGCGGGATCGCGGGCGTGCTCGAGGAAGCGCCCGACATCGAGGTGGTGGCGGAGGCCGATGACGGCTTCCAGGCGCAGGAACGCTACCGCGAGCTGCTGCCGGACGTGACCCTGATGGACCTGGCCATGCCGCGCTGCGGTGGCATCGAGGCGATCCGCGCCATCCGCAGCGCCGATCCGCACGCCTGCATCATCGCCGTCACTACCTATGCCGGCGACGGCCAGATCCAGCGCGCGCTGGAAGCCGGCGCCGCCGGCTATGTCTTGAAAAGCACGCTGTGCGTGGGCGTGGCGGAGGTGGTGCGCTCGGCCCACGCCGGCCGGCGCGTGCTGGCGCCCGACCTGGCCCAGCGCCTGACGCGGGCCAGGCCGGAGCAACTGACCGCGCGCGAGCGCGACGTGCTGGCCCTGGTCGCCCAGGGCCACGGCAACCGCGAAGTGGCGCGCGAACTGGGCATCGCCGAAGAGACGGTCAAGGGCTACATGAGCAATGTGCTGCAGAAGCTGCAGGCCAGCGACCGCACGCATGCGGTGGTGATCGCCCTGCGCCGCGGAATGCTGGACTAACCGCCGCCCCATCCATCACGCCGCAACGCGCAGATTATCTCCGATAGGGTCAGTGTAGATTTTATTGTAAATTTCCCTTAAACCTTCCTTTCCAATTAGGGTCAGAGTCGAATTCTTTGATAACTTCTTGCTGGCGGCCACGTTTCTGGCCAAAATTTTGCGCTAGCGGCCGATGATGGCCATGAAACCAGTCGCTACACGATGTGATAGGTCAAGGATGCGATGGATGCCAAGTCGGATCGACCTCGTTCTGCAATCAATTTCTCAATAATTTGACTCTGACCCTAATTGGAAAGGAAGGTTTTGGAGAAATTGCAAATTAAATCTACACTGACCCTATTTACCCGTATGGCATGGGAAGCCGGTGTTTGCGAGGGTTAAGCGAAATGGAATGAAAAAAGCCACCTTGCGGTGGCTTTTTTCATGCTGCTTGGCGGAGAGGGTGGGATTCGAACCCACGGTACGGTCACAACCCGGGCCACCTCAGAGTAGAATTATTGAGCAATTTCTCCGCAATCCGGGTAAATAGGGTCAGAGTAGATTTAATTGCCAAGATCTTTTTGGAATCGCGTTGAAGGTATATTTCTGAGTGGCTGGTTATAAAAGAAATTGAAAAATAATTCTACTCTGACCCTATTTATTTTGGTCGTCAAATTGCTAGTGTCGAGAAATTTTATTTCGTTAAAAGAAATTTTTCGTAAAAGGTAATTTCTCCGGTTTTATTCTTGTAATGTCGTGCAATGAATAAGGCGTTCAGTAATTAGGGTCAGAGTAGAATTGTTGAGCAATATCTCGTCGCCTGGAATGAATCGGGGACAGAGTCAGCGTGGGTGGCAATTTCCTTCCGTAGAGATTAATGAGGGTCGGAGTCGAATTAAAAGCAATTCTAAGGAATTGCTCAATAAATCTACTCTGACCCTAATGGGAGTTTGTGGGGGGCTTATGGGGCAGTGCTCAGGGGTGGGCGCCGATGTCGGGTTCGGCCAAGGCTTTGACTACCGGTGCGGTATGGCGGGGCAGGTAGATGGTGACTGTCGTGCCGGCGCCGGGGGTGCTTTCGAGGCGGATCTGGCCGCCGCTTTGGCGGACGAAGCCGTGGGCCATCGAGAGGCCGAGGCCGGTGCCCTTGCCTTCGGGCTTGGTGGTGAAGAAGGGCTCGAAGGCGTGTTCCATGACCTCGGGCGGCATGCCGTGGCCGTTGTCGGCGACTGTGATCGCGACGTAGTCGCCGGGCGCCGGTTCGCCCGCGAGCTGGCTGGCGCCTGGGGCGATCGTCAGGTTGGCCAGGCGCAGCGCGATGCGGCCGCTGCCTTCCATCGCGTCGCGCGCATTGATCACCAGGTTCAATAGCACGTGCTCGAGCTGGTTCGGATCGACCAGCGTCGGCCACAGGTCGGGCGGGGCGCTGCGCTCCAGGACGATGTCGTCGCCGGCGGCGCGCTGCAGCAGGCTGTCGCTGCGCTCGAGCAGTTCGGCCACGTCGACCACGCTCGGATGCAGCGGCTGGCGGCGCGCGAAGGCGAGCAGCTGGCCGGCCAGGCGCGAGCCGCGCTCCACCGCGTCGAGCACATTGTGCAGGCGCTTGCGGCTGGGCGGCCCTTCGGCGCGCAGTATCAGCTGCACGTTGGCGCTGATGATGTGCAGGATGTTGTTGAAGTCGTGCGCCACGCCGCCGGTGAGCTTGCCGACCGCCTCCAGCTTCTGCGCGCGCGCCAGCGCCTGGCGCGCTTCATCCAGGCGCTGCTGGCGCTGCGCCTCGCGCGCCTCGGCCTCGCGGCGCGGCGTGATGTCGCGCACGAACACGGTGGCGCCGGCGCCGTCGCCCGGGGGCAGCAGGGCTACCGCCAGCTCCACCGGGACCCGGCGCCCGCTGGCGTGCAAGACCTCGGTCTCGGTCGGCGGGCCGGCCACGGCGCCCGCGCCGCCGCGCGCGAAGGCGTCGAAGGCGCTGCGGAAGGCGGCGCGCCGCTCCTCCGGCAGCAGGTGCTCGGCCGGGCTGCCGATCGCCTGCGCGGCGTCCAGGCCGAAGATGCGCGAGGCCTGCGCGTTCCAGTCGGTGATGCGGCCGTGGCGGTCCACCGCGACGAAGCCGTCGTGGGCAGTCTCGAGGATCGTCTTGAAGCGCCGCCCGTCGGCCGCGATGCGGTCGTGCGATTCGCGCAGCTCGAGCGTCATCGCCCGCGCCAGCTGCAGCGCGCGCCGGCGCGAGCCGGCCAGCAGCCAGACCACCAGGCTGACCAGGAAGCCCAGCACCACCCCGGTGGCGGCCACCGTCTGCGGGCGGTCCTGGTCGAGCGTGGCCTCGAGGCTGGCGCTGGACGCCATGCGGACGGTCCAGGTGCGTCCCGCGATGCTCAGGCGGGTGGCGGTGGAAAAGCGCGGCGTCCCGACGCGGTCGGCGCCCGGTGAGCGGTACAGCAGCGCGTCGGGCGCCATGTGGTCGCCGTCGTAGATCTCGACGTCGAGCGTGGGCGCCGCGATGCCCCCCACGCCGCGCATCAGGTCTTTCATGCGGAACGGGGCGTAGACCCAGCCCGCCAGCGCGGCGCGGCGCTGTTCGACGGTCTCGACGTCCAGCCCGCGGCGGTACACCGGCAGGTACATCAGCACACCCGAGTCGGTGCCGGACCCTTCCTGCACCAGCACCACCTTGCCGCTGAGCGCCGCCTGGCCGCTGTCGCGCGCCGCCGCCATGGCCGCGCGCCGCACCGGTTCGCTGTACATGTCGAAGCCGAAGGCGCGCAGGTTGCGCGCATTGAACGGCTCGATGTGCGAAATCGCGCTGCGCGGCGCTTCACCGTCAACTGGATGCACCCGGTACTCGGGAAAACCCTCGGCGCGCACCCGCGCCTCGTGCGCCGCCAGTGCGCCCGGCGGCAGCGCGGTGGCCACCGCCAGGGCTTCCAGCCCGGCGAACGACTGGTCCAGGCGCAGCACCTGGTAATACTCGGCGAATTCGGCCCGGCCCAGGTCGACCGAGCCGCGCAGGTAGCCGCGCGCGCCGCGCAGCACCTGTTCATACACCAGCAGGCGCCGCACGATGCTGTTGCCCATGTCGCGGGTGCGGTAGTCGAAGGCCTCATGCAACTGGGCCTCGGCGCTGCGCTGGGCGCTGGACCAGGCGCCGAAGGTGATCAGGAGGGTCAGCACGAACACCAGTAGCGCCATCAGGAGTGGCGCATGGCCGGCGACGGACGCCGGTGGCGGGACTGGGGGGCGATTGGCGGTCTGCTGCATGTCCTTGTGCGTGGCAGCCGTGGCGGCGGGGTTGATCGGAGGGACCGGACTCCGTAGGATACGCATCCTTGCATTGACGGGGCGCACGCGACTTTAGGCCTTTGTCAACGAAGCTTGTCAACCGGGACCATTGGATGCTCTTTGCCGAATGAAACATTCTAATAAAAAATCTTGCCGCCGCAATTGCAGCAAAGCCGGATGAGACGACTGGCGACACGCCATTGGCCGCTGAGCGCGCTGGCCGCCCTGTGCACGCTGGCGCTGCTGTGCGCAATGCTGGCGCCATTGAAGGGCGCCAGCCAGGCGCTGCTGCTGGCCTTCCCGGCCGCGGCCAACGAAGCCCTGGCGCTGCCGACCGAGATCCGCCTGACGCGCGGCGTCCAGGACGTGCTGCTGCTGCGCAACGAGGGCCGGACCCCAGTGGTGTTCGGCCCGCTCCGGATCGGCCCCGGGCGCGAAACAAGCCTGCCGTTCGGCGAAGCCGGGCTGTATACCTATGCCTGCCCGCCGGTGGTAGGCAAGTTGGTGCGGGTGCGGGTGGTGGATGCGCCCGACCCCGGCTGGGGCCGGCTTCGCTGGCGCCTGGACAATCTGCGCCAGTGGCTGCGCTACCTGCCCCTGCGCGCGCCGGACGACTGAAAAAACGCCCGCGATCGACCGCAATCGTACACCCGCAACGGCCCCGATTCTGTCATCATGGGGCCCATGTCGACGATTTCCATGCCACTGTTCCCGCTCAGTACGGTGCTGTTCCCGGACGGGGTGTTGCCGCTGCAGGTGTTCGAGGTGCGCTATCTCGACATGGTCAGCCGCTGCATCCTCGACGGCACGCCGTTCGGGGTGGTGCTGCTGACGCATGGCCACGAGGTGCGCCGTCCCGACGCCGAGCAGGAGCGCTTCGTCGCCGCCGGCACCATCGCCTCGGTCACCGAGACCACCACCGAGACCCCCGGCCTGCTGCAGGTGCTGTGCCGCGGCGGCGCCCGCTTTTCGGTGGTCACCGCCGAGCAGCGCGTCAACGGCCTGTGGATGGCCGAGGCGCAACTGGTGGAAGACGACCGCACGGTGCGCATCCCGTCCGAGCTGCAGGGCGCCGCCGATGCGCTCGACCGGGTGATCAATTCGCTGCACGACGTTCCGCAACAGCGCTGGCCGGTGCAGCCGCCGTTCCGGCTCGACGACTGCGGCTGGGTGGCCAACCGCTGGTGCGAGTTGCTGCCGCTGCCGAACCAGCAAAAGCATCATATGCTAATGCTCGACAATCCCGTGATCCGGCTCGAATTGCTGCATGACGTGCTGGATGAACATGGCTTGATCACTTCCTAGCCACCACCGCATGGGCCCGGCATGAAATTCTCTGACGATCTCCTCATCGGGTATATCAACGGCGAACTGGCCGAGCCGGCGCGCGCGGCGGTCGAGCGGGCCATGCGGGCCGATCCGGTACTGGCCGCGCGCATCGCCCACCACCGCGCCGAACTCCAGCTCAAGGGCACTACCCGCAATGGCCGCATCGGCGTCTCGGCCAACGGCCACGACGGCAACGGCCATGCCCGCGCCAGCGTGCCGCCCTGCGGCGCCAAGGTAGTGCAGCTCAACAGCCTGCGGCCCGGACGCACGGTGCCGCCGCCGCAGATTGCCTACAGCAACTGGTGCAAGCGGCACTGGATGGCGGTCGGCGCCGCGCTGCTGCTGGGCGTCGGCGCGGGCGCCTTCGGCTGGCACAGCCTGGCGCAGGCGCCCGGCCTGGCCACCCTCGACCACGAGAACGGCGCCCTGGTGGCGCGCGGCGAGCTGGTGGCGGCGCTGGACGGCCAGCTGGCCAGTCCCGGCCCGTCCGGCAGCGGGGTGCGCATCGGCGTCACTTTCGTGGCCAAGGACGGCGGCTATTGCCGCAGCTTCGTGGTCGACACCACTGCCGGCCTGGCCTGCCTCAAGGACCGGCGCTGGACCATCCCGGTGCTGGCCCAGGATGGCAGCGGCGCGGCCTGGGTCGACAACAGCCAGCCGCCGCCCGCCGTGCGCGACGCGATCGCGGCGCGCATCGCCGGCGCCATGCTCGATCCGGCGGCCGAACGGGCGGCCCAGCAGCGGGGATGGACGCGGTGAGGCGGGCGGCCGGCAAACGGCGCCATGCTGCATTGCGGCAGGGGACCGCTTTCTTTTGGTAAACTGTCTGAAAACAGGCCGGCATATACATGGGTGGCGATTTCGGGTATCGTGTCACCCGCTAAAAGTGTCTCTACGTCCGCTTTATTCGGCTTGCCGCCGCCAGCCGGCCACTCCCCGGTCCCTGCCATATGCGCCGGAGTCCGGTTCCCGTTCCGCCCTTCGCTGCGCGTCCCTCGACCCGCGACGGGGAGAACATGCCCGATCGTAGAGCTGAACGAATGAATGCAACCAAATAATATGTCTGATTCTCCGAGCAACATCGTGAACAACAGCGACGTCGTCGCCACCCCGGACGCCGCGCCTGCCGTCCCGGCACCGGCCACGGCGTCCGCCGCCCCGGCCCCAGCGCCGGCCGCCGCCGAGGCGCCCACGGTGCGTTTCGCCGATTTCGGCCTGGCGCCGGAAATCCAGCGCGCGCTCTCGGACCAGGGCTACGTCCATCCGACCCCGATCCAGGCCCAGGCCATTCCCGTGGTGCTGCAGGGCCGCGACGTCATGGGCGCCGCCCAGACCGGCACCGGCAAGACCGCCAGCTTCTCGCTGCCGATCCTGCAACTGCTGATGCCGCACGCGAACGCCAGCATGTCGCCGGCGCGCCATCCGGTGCGCGCCCTGGTGCTGGTGCCGACCCGCGAGCTGGCGGTGCAGGTGGCCGACAACGTCAAGGCCTATGCCCGCCACACCCCGCTGCGCGCCACCGTGGTGTTCGGTGGCATGGACATGAAGCCGCAGACCGAGATCCTGCGCCGCGGCGTCGAGATCGTGATCGCCACCCCGGGCCGCCTGCTGGACCACATCGAGCAGAAGAATGTCAGCCTGGGCCAGGTGCAGATGCTGGTGATGGACGAAGCCGACCGCATGCTCGACATGGGCTTCCTGCCCGACCTGCAGCGCATCATCAACCTGTTGCCGAAACAGCGCCAGAACCTGATGTTCTCGGCCACCTTCTCGCCCGAGATCAAGAAGCTGGCCAACACCTTCCTCAACAACCCGCTGACCATCGAAGTCGCGCGCAGCAACGCGACCGCCGAGAAGGTCACGCAGGTGGTCTACAAGGTCGACGAAGAGCAGAAGCGCGACGTGGTCGAGCACCTGATCCGCTCGCGCGACATGAAGCAGGTGATCATCTTCTCGAACACCAAGATTGGCGCCTCGCGCCTGTCGAGCCATCTCGAGAAGCGCGGCGTCAAGGCCTCGGCGATCCACGGCGACAAGACCCAGCAGGAGCGCATGGCGGCGCTGGACGCCTTCAAGAACGGTACCGTCGAGGTGCTGGTGGCGACCGACGTCGCCGCGCGCGGCCTCGACATCTCCGATTTGCCGGCCGTGATCAACTACGACCTGCCGTACAATGCCGAAGACTACGTGCACCGCATCGGCCGTACCGGCCGCGCCGGCGCCTCGGGCGACGCATTGTCGGTGTACTCGGACAAGGACGAGCGCCTGCTGGCGGACATCGAGAAGCTGATCAAGCAGACCATCACGCGCGGCACGCTGGAAGGCTTCGTGGCGCCGACCGCGCGTGGGCGCGAAGGCGGCCGTGACTTCGGCGGCCGCGAGGGTGGTCGCGACAGCGGTCGCGACTACGCCTCCCGCGATGCCGAACGCGGCCCCCGCCGCGGCGACGATGCCGGTCGTGGCGCACCATCGCGCGGACCGCGCTCGCTCGGTCCGGGCGCACGCCGCGAGAAAGTCGATCCCTGGTTCCTCAAGCCCTACGAGCCGACCAGCAGCCCGCGTCGCGACGATGTGGTGCCGAACTCCGTGGCCAAGCCGGCCAAGCAGAAGCTGGCCTTCCTGCTTGGCGGTGGACCGAAGCCGCAGGCTTGATCGTCAACGCCACAACGATTCGCTAGCTCCAGCACGTCGTCCCCGCGCAGGCGGGGATCCAAGTTTCACGCCGCACCACTGACGTCGATTTAAGTGGCTGCGCTGATTAACTTGGGTCCCCGCCTGCGCGGGGACGACGTTCTTGCGCTGACAGTGCGAAGCGCAGTCCCGGATTGGCCTGCTGCGCCACCAGCCGCCACCCGTGCGCACGCGCGACTTCGTGGCAGATCGACAGCCCCAGCCCGGCGCCATGGTCGCGCCGGTGCGGCCCGCGCCAGAAACGCTCGAACAGCAGCGGCAACTGGGCGGCAGCCACGCCCGGCCCCAGGTCGCGCACCGACAGGCTATCCGCCGTGATTTCCACCGTGACCGTCGAACCGGCCGGCGCATGCTCGATCGCGTTCTCCAGCAGGTTCTTCAACAGCGTAAACAACGCGCCGCGGTCGGCCCGCCATGCAGGCAGATCGTCCGGCGCCGACACCGCCAGCGTCACGTTCGCCGCGTCTGCCATGCGCTGCAGGTAGCCGATCGCCTCGTCGACCACCTCGCGCACCTCCACCATGCCAAAATCGTAGTTGGCCGCCTCGCTGGCCTCGGCCAGCAGCAGCAACTGCTGCACCTGGCGCGTCATGTAGGCGACGTCTTTCAACAGGGCGGCGCGGTCGTCTTCGCCCTCCACGCCGAGCTCCACCTGGGCCCGGATCATCGCCAGCGGCGTCTTGAGTTCGTGCGCCGCGTTGCCCAGGAATTCCTGCTGCGCGCGAAAAGCCTGTTCGAGCCGCTCCAGCGCGCGGTTGAAGCTGTCCACCAGCGGCGCGATCTCGGCCGGCACCGCGTCGGTGCGCAGGCGCGCATGCATTGCATGCAGCGAGATGCCGGCCGCCGACGCCGACACGTCCTGCAGCGGGCGCAGGGTGTAGCGCAGCGTGATCCAGGTCGTCAGGCCGAAGGCCACCAGCAGCACCAGCGTGAACAGGGCGATGCCGGCGCCCACCAGCGGCATCGCGACCCGGTGCAGCAGGTGCATCATGCGCTGGCTGACGGCCACCTGCAGGCGCCAGTCGCGGCCGCCGCGCACCAGCGGTTCGCTGGCGCCGAAGAACTGCACGCCGCCGCGCTCGAACTCAAATCGTTCCCGGACCGATTTGCGGTCCGTCGTGCGTGGCAAAACGTCGTCCGGCCAGAAGCCATGACCCGCCTCGGACCACAGCACCACCCGGCCGGCATCGTCCACCAGCCGGTAGGCGACTTCGCGTCCCAGGCTGTCGAAGGCCCAGCGCAGCGCATGGTGGTCCTCGTCCCCCAGTTGCGGCCGGCCGTCGCGGTCGAAGTGCACCTTGGTCGCCAGGTCGCCGGCCATGTCGGACAGGTCGACTCTAGCCAGCACGCTGGTGCGCAGCGCAAGAAAGGCGACCAGCACCACCAGCATGATGCTGAGCAGGGCGCCGGCGATGAAGGCCATGACGACCTTGAGGCGGATGCTATTGAGCCGCATCGTCTTCGCGCAGCACATAGCCGACGCCCCGCAGGTTGACGATGCGCTGGCGCGAGCCGATCGCCGCCAGCTTGCGGCGCAGGCGGTGCAGGGCCACGTCGAGCGCGTTCGGCGTCACCGCTTCGTTCAGGCCCCACGCCGCCGCCTCCAGCGCGCCGCGGCGCACAGTGGTCTCGTGCTTGCGCAGCAGGAGGAGCATGATCTGCATCTCGGCCGGGGCCAGGGTGATGCGCTCGTCGCCGCAGCACAGCAGGTCGGCCTCGGGCAGCAGCGCCAGGTCGCCGTTGGCGTGTGCCAGCGGCCGGAACTCCACCGGGCGGCGCAGCAGGGCGCGCACCCGCGCCACCATCTCGTCCATCGCGAACGGCTTGGCGAGATAGTCGTCGGCGCCGGCCTCGAGACCCTGCACGCGGTCGTGCAGCGCTTCGCGCGCCGTCAGCACCAGGCAGGGGATGCCCAGACCAGCGGCGCGCATCCTGCCCAGCAGCGCCAGGCCGTCGCCGTCGGGCAGGCCGCGGTCGAGGATCAGCGCCTGGTAGGACATCTGCTGCAGCGAAGCCCAGGCGGCGTCGATGCGGGTGGCCACGTCGACCGCAATGCCGGCCGCCGCCAGGCCCTTGGCGATCAACAGGGCCAGGCGCTCGTGGTCTTCGATCAGGAGTACGCGGCTCATTTGAAGCGGTACAGGTAGCCGAGGAAGACCCGGTTTTCAGTCGACTTGTCCACCAGCGGGCTGTCCTTGATTTCCTTCGCCAGGCGCGTCACCTCGAAGTCGACGAAGACGGAATGGCGCTGGTCAAACATATAGATCCCGCGCACGCCCACTTCGGCATTCACGCCCGATTCGCCCCGATAGGCAGCACGTCCTGCGCGCACCTCGTCGGCGCGCACGCCGTAGTAATAGTCGACGTACTTCTTGTCGTGCCAGTTCGCCGCCACGCGCGGCGTGATCATCACGCGCTCGCCGATATGCCATGTCTTCTCCAGGCCCAGGTTGAAGCGCTTGCCCTTGCTATTGCCCGATGCATCGCCCAGGGCCTCGGCGGTGACGTCGAACCAGTCGCTCTTCCATTCGATTCTAGCACCGGCCCAGAAGCCGCTTTTCCTTTCCCGCATGCCGGCCAGGATCGGCGTGTCCTCGATATCGTCGTCGTCGTAGCCGCTGCCGTCGTAGCGCGCGACCAGGTCGACGTTGATGGTATGCGAGGCCGCCGGTTCCAGACTAAGCAGCTTGAAGCCGAGCTGCGGCCCGATGATCGAGACCCAGCGGTTCTCGTACTGCACGAAGGGGATCGCCATGTTCTCGCGGTCGATGCCGGCATAGGCCTTGTCCATCGTGATGGCGCCGACGCCCAGCGCCCACGACGATTGGGGCGGGCCGTCGCCGCCCGGCTGGGCCAGGGCGGGCAGGGACCAGATCATGGTCGCGGCGAGCAGCGACAAGTGCGCCAGGTGGCGTTGCAGGAAGGGTGGGGTAGGCATGGGGAAGTCTTTCGAGTTGTTGGAAGCGCCATGCTCGGCCCCCTCGTCTTACCCGACACTTACCGAAGCACCCGGCCCGACGACTTTCGGACGACAGCGCTTCGGTAAGTATTCGGAAAGCCAACCGGGCCGATAGTCCGGTGCGTTGCCGACCCCAAGAGGACCCCACCATGAACACATTCCGCAAGCTGGCGCTTGTCGCCGCGACCGCACTCGCCGGCGCCGCCCTGGTCGCCGCGCTCACTTCCGCCGACGAAGCAACCAGCGTAGTCAGTCACGCCACCCGCGGCGCCGGCCAGCCGGCGCTGGCCGTGGCCGCGACCACGCTCACCCGGGACACCATCCCGACCCGCATCGCCGCCAGCGGCAATATCCAGCCCTGGCAAGAAGCCAGCATCGGCGCCGAGGCGAACGGCCTGCGCCTGGTCGAGGTCAGGGTCAATGTCGGCGACCGGGTGCGCCGCGGCCAGCTGCTGGCGCGCTTCGCGGCCGAGACGGTCGAGGCCGAACTGGCGCAGGCGCGCGCCGCGCTGGGCGAGGCCGAAGTCTTGCTGGCCGAGGCGGCGGGCAAGGCGCGCCGCGCGCGGCGGCTGGCCGAGAGCGGCGCCATGGCGCTGCAGGAGATCGAACAGCAGGTCAGCGCGGAGCACGCGGCCGCGGCGCGGGTCGAGGCGGCGCGCGCGGTGCTCGCGACCCAGGCCCTGCGCCTGGCCCAGACCCGCATCGTGGCGCCCGACGACGGCATCGTGTCGCTGCGCGCGGCCACGGTCGGCGCGGTGGCGCCGGCCGGCCAGGAACTGTTTCGACTGATCCGCGGCGGGCGCCTCGAATGGCGCGCCGAAGTGGCCGGGCGCGACCTCGACCTGTTGCGCCCCGGGCAGGTGGTGAACGTCACGCTGGCGGGCGGCCAGATGGTCGGCGGCCGGCTGCGCATGCTGGCGCCGGCGATCGACCTGCAGACCCGCAACGGCCTCGCCTACGTCGACCTGGCGCCGCATCCGGGCGCGCGCGCCGGCATGTTCGTGCGCGGCGAATTCGACCTCGGCGAGAGCGCGGCCGAGACCCTGCCGCAAAGCGCGACCCTGCTGCGCGAAGGGTTCAGCTATGTGATGCGGATCGGACGTGACTCGCGCGTGGTGCAGACCCGGGTGGCGCTTGGCCGGCGCAGCGGCGACCGGATCGAGATCCTGGACGGACTGTCCATCCAGGACCGGGTCGTGGCCGCCGGCGTGGCCTTCCTGGGCGACGGCGACCTGGTGCGCGTGACCCCCGATGCCGGCCAGCAGGCGCGCCGATGACACTGAATCTCTCCACCTGGTCGATCCACAACCCGGTCCCCGTCATCCTGCTGTTCGTCCTGCTCACCTTCGCCGGCCTGATGGCCTTCGCCGGCATGAAGGTGCAGAACTTCCCCGACATCGACCTGCCCACCGTCACCGTGGCGGCGTCCTGGCCCGGCGCCTCGCCGGTCCAGGTGGAAACCGAGGTGGCGCGCCGCATCGAGAACGCGCTGGCCACGGTGCAGGGCGTCAAGCATATCCGCAGCCATGTGAGCGATGGCCAGGCGAGCATCACGGTCGAATTCGTGCTCGACAAGCCGGTGCAACTGGCCGTGGACGACGTGCGCGACGCCGTCGCGCGCGTGCGCGGCGACCTGCCGCCCGAGCTGCGCGATCCCGTGATCCGCAAGGCCGAACTGGCGGGCGGCCCGATCCTCACCTATGCGATCGCCTCGACCCGCATGGACCTGGAAGGCCTGTCCTGGTTCGTCGACGACACGGTCACCCGCGCCCTGCTGGCGGTGCCCGGCGTGGGCAGCGTCGCGCGCGTGGGCGGCGCCAGCCGCGAAGTGCGGGTCGAACTCGATCCCGGCCGCCTGCTGGCGCTGCGCACCACGGCGGCCGACATCTCGCGCCAGTTGCGCGCGGTGCAGCAGGAAGCGTCCGGCGGACGCACCGGCTTCGGCGGCGCCGAGCAATCGGTGCGCACCATCGCCACGGTGCGGACGGCGGCCCAGATCGGCGCCATCGAACTGGCGCTGGCCGACGGCCGCCGCATCCGGCTCGATGACGTGGCCAGCGTCAGCGATACCGTGGCCGAGCCGCGCGCGGCCGCCTTCCTCGATGGCGCGCCCAGCGTCGGCTTCGAGATCGTGCGCGCCCGCGGCGCCGGCGAACTCGAGGTGGCAGCTGGCGTGCGCGCGGCGCTCGACGGCTTGCGCGAGCGCCACCCGGGCGTGAAAATCACCGAGGCCTTCAGCCTGATCGACCAGGTGGAGGAAAGCTATGCCAGCTCGCTGCGCATGCTGGTCGAGGGCGCCCTGCTGGCGGTGCTGGTGGTGTTCGCCTTCCTGCGCGACTGGCGCGCCACCGCGGTAGCGGCAGTGGCGCTGCCGCTGTCGGTGATCCCCACCTTCGCCCTGATGCAGGCGATGGGCTTCACGCTCAATATCGTCACCCTGCTGTCCTTGTCGCTGGTGGTCGGGGTGCTGGTCGACGACGCCATCGTCGAGGTCGAGAACATCGAGCGCCACCTATCGATGGGCAAGCCGCCGCTGCAGGCGGCGATCGACGCCTCGCGCGAGATCGGCCTGGCGGTGGTGGCCACCACCTTCACCCTGATCGCGGTGTTTTTGCCGACCGCCTTCATGGGCGGCACCGCGGGCAAATTCTTCGTGCAGTTCGGCTGGACCGCGGCCGGCGCCGTGTTCTTTTCGCTGGTGGTGGCGCGCCTGCTGACGCCGATGATGGCGGCCCGGCTGCTGCGCGCGCCGGCATCCACGGCCCGGCGCGAGCCGGCCTGGATGCCGCGCTACCTGGCCTGGGCCGGCTGGTGCCTGCGCCACCGCCGCGCGACGCTGGGCGGCGTGGCGGCCCTGGTGGCGGCCGGCATCGGCCTGGCGGCCATCCTGCCGGCCACCTTCATCCCGGCCGACGACGACGCCCAGACCCAGGTGACCCTGACCATGCCGCCGGGGACCGAGCTGGGGGCGACGGTCGCGATGGCCGAACGGGCGCGCCTGGCCCTGGCGCAGCATCGCCACCTGCGCCAGGTCTATGCGGCGATCGGCGGCGGCAGCAGCGGCGATGGCGGGCCATCGGATGCGTCGGCCGCGGCCATGGCCGACGTGCGCACGGCGCGGCTGACACTGACCCTGACGCCGCGCCCGATGCGCGATGGCCTGCGCAAGCAGCAGATCGAGCGCGAGCTGCGCGCGCTGCTGGCCGACCTGCCCGGGGTGCGGGTCCAGGTCGGCGCCGGCGGGTCCGAGGTGTACACGCTGGTGCTGTCGGGCGAGGACGGGGCCGCCTTGGCGCGCCATGCGCCGCTGGTCGAGCGCGACCTGCGCACGCTGGATGGCATCGGCGCGGTCGTGTCCAGCGTCAGCCTGCTGCGGCCCGAACTGGTGGTGACGCCCGATTTCGCGCGCGCCGCCGACCTCGGCGTGACATCGAACGGCATCGCCGAGACGCTGCGCATCGCCACCGTCGGCGACTACCAGGAACACCTGGCGAAGCTGAACCTGGAACAGCGCCAGGTGCCGGTGCTGGTGCGCCTGGGCGAGGCCGCGCGCGCCGACCTGGACACGCTCAAGCGCCTGCCGGTGCCGGGCGCGCGCGGGCCGGTGGCGCTGGAACACGTCGCCACGCTCGAGCATGGGAGCGGGCCGGTGGAGATCGCGCGCCTGGACCGCCGGCGCCATATCGGCTTCGACATCCAGCTCGACGGCCTGGCCATGGGCGACGTCGAGCAGGCGCTGCTGGTGCTGCCCAGCCTGCGCCAGCTGCCGCCCGGGATCGAGCGTACCGCGGCGGGCGACGCCGAAGAAATGGGCGAACTGGCGATCGGCTTCGGCCTGGCCATGCTGACCGGCGTGCTGTGCATCTACATGGTGCTGGTATTGCTGCTGCGCGGCTTCATGCAGCCGCTGACCATCCTGGCCGCGCTGGCGCTGTCGGTGCCGGGCGCCTTCCTGGCGCTCTACGTGACCGGCGCGGCGCTGTCGATGCCATCGATGATCGGCCTGGTCATGCTGATGGGGATCGCCACCAAGAATTCGATCCTGCTGGTCGACTACATCGTCATCGCACGCGAGGAATATGGGCTGGGGCGGAGTGAGGCCATCCTCGACGCCTGCCGCAAGCGCGCGCGGCCGATCGTCATGACCACCATCGCGATGGGCGCCGGCATGCTGCCGGTGGCGCTGGGCTGGCTGGGCGACCCGAGTTTCCGGGCGCCGATGGCGATCGTCGTGATCGGCGGGCTGCTGACGTCGACCTTTCTCAGCCTGCTGGTGATCCCGGTTGTGTACAGTGTCGTGGACGACCTGGTACGGAGTGTGACACGCGCAACAGTCCAGGGTTGCATTGCTTGATACTTATAAAATTTACATGCGATAATATTTCTATATGGCTATCTTGCTGTTGATAAACAGCAAGCTCCTCATAAGGAATTCTCTTGCATACCGAACGCCAGGCCATCGCCGCCGCCCAACACTTACCCTACCGAGCAGACATCGACGGCATGCGCGGCATCGCGGTCCTGATCGTCGTCCTGTTCCATGCCTTCCCCAAGGCGCTCTCCGGCGGCTTCGTCGGTGTCGATATCTTCTTCGTGATCTCGGGTTACCTGATCTCGACCATCCTGATGAAGGAGTTCGGGAGCCAGTCGTTCACCTATGCGAATTTCTACGCGCGCCGCGCCCGGCGCATCTTCCCGGCCCTGATCCTGGTGCTGGCGGCGACGCTGGCCTTCGGCTGGATCGCGATGTTCCCGGACGAACTGAAGCTGCTCGGCAAGCACGTGGTCGGCGGCGCCGCCTTCGTCTCGAACGTCTTCCTGTGGTTCGAGGTCGGTTACTTCGACACCGCGGCCGAGACCAAGCCGCTGCTGCACCTCTGGTCGCTGGGGATCGAAGAGCAGTTCTATATTGTCTGGCCGATCCTGCTGGCCCTGGCATATCGCTTTCGCGCCAGGGTGTTCTGGCTGACCCTGGGCCTGCTGGTGGTGTCGTTCGGCGTCAACGTCGGCGGCATCGCGCAATTCCCGAGCGCGACTTTCTATTCGATCGCCAGCCGCGCATGGGAACTGGCCATCGGCGCGCTGCTGGCCTGCCTGAGCCTGGGCCACGGCCCGGCCGCCCTGGTGGCCGCGGTCGATGGCAACGGCGTGGCGCGGCGCAATGCGCTGTCGGTGCTCGGTCTCGCCCTCATCGTCGCCGCCTGCCTGCTGGTGCGCGGCGGACAAGGCTTCCCCGGCTGGTGGGCCTTGCTGCCGACCCTGGGCGCGGCAGCCCTGATCGCCGCCGGCCCGCAGGCCTGGGTGAACCGGGTCATCCTGTCGAACCGCCTGCTGGTCTGGGTGGGCCTGATCAGTTATCCGCTCTACCTGTGGCACTGGCCGCTGTTGTCCTTCGCCCAGGTCGTCGAGTCGGGCGTGCCGGCTTTGCGGATCCGTGTCGCGGCGGTCGTGGCGGCGGTGGTGCTGGCCTGGCTGACCTACCGGCTGGTCGAGCAGCCGATCCGCCGCCAGCGTCGTCACGGCGGGGCGGTTGCGGTCGTGCTGGCGCTGCTGGTGGTGGCGCTGGGCGGCTTCGGCGGCTGGGTCTACCAGAAAGACGGCCTGCCGCAGCGGACCAGCATCGTCGAGAATGCGAATGCCCAGAAGTCGCTGATCCTGGTGGAAGACCGCGAGAACGCCGCCGCCTGCAAGAAGGAGTATGGTTTCGAGACGATCTATGAATACTGCCTGAAGGCGAAGATCGGCCAGCCGCCGACGGTGGCCCTGATCGGGGACAGCCACGCCTACCACGTGGTCGCCGGCCTGACGAAATACTACACGGCACGCGGCGAGAACCTGGTGTATTTCGGCACCGCGATCCCGCTGATCGGCGCGCCGGCATCGACGACCGACTATTACCAGCAGGCGACGCCGAAGATGCTGGAGCTGGCGCTCACGACCGACAGCATCAGGAAGGTGATCATCTCCACGATCCTGAAACACGAGACCGACTCGGACCACGGCCGGCTGCTGGTCCAGCAGTTCCGCACGACGATCAAGGCCTTCCTGGATGCGGGCAAGGAAGTCATGTACCTGTACGACGTGCCGACCCTCGACTTCGACCCGCGCGCCTGCATCCGCCGCGCCGGCGTGGCCAGCTCGACGACCAACCGTGACTGCACCATGGATGTCGAGGACTACAACAAGGCGGTCAGCGCGCACAACGCGGTCGTGGCGTCGGTGCTGAAGGAGTTCCCGGGCGTGACCACCTTCGCGCCGGCCAGGTATATGTGCGACGACGAGCACTGCAAGGGCATGATCGATCGCGCGCTGATGTACCGCGATAACAATCACCTGAGCTATGAAGGCGACCTGTATGTCGGCGCGAAGTTTGCCGAGGAACAGGCGGCCGCGGGGCGTTAGTCGGCGCGCTTGAGGGCTGCCCCGACCCGCTCCAGCAAGTCCTGGTGCTGGTAGGGCTTGGACAGCACGTCCAGCGTGCCGCTGGGCTTGCCCCGTCCCGGCAACTCGTCCATATAGCCGGTGGTGACCAGCACCGGCAGGCCGGGACGCCTGGCGTGGACCCGCTCGATCAGTTCCAGCCCGTTCATCCCGCCCGGCATGATGACGTCGGTGAACAGCAGGTCGATGTGCTCGCCGGCTTCCAGCATGCCCAGCGCGCGCTCGCCGCTGGACGCCGACACGACCTCGTAGCCGGCCATCGCCAGCATCGCCTCGGCCAGCTCGCGCACGTCGTCGTTGTCCTCGACCACCAGGATGCGGCAGCGCCGCCGCTGCGAATCGTCGGCGGTGTCGCCGCCTTGCCCGGCCGGCGCGAGGTCATCGCCGGCGGCCTGCGCGGCGACCCGGAACACCATGCGCACCTGCGTCCCTTCGCCCGGCGCACTCTCGATGTCGAGCCTGCCGTGCGATTGCTGCACGAAGCCGTGCACCATCGCCAGGCCCAGTCCCGTGCCCGGTCCCTTGGTGGTGAAGAAGGGTTCGGTGGCGCGGCGCCTGACCTCGGGCGTCATGCCCTGGCCTTCGTCCTTGACGCAGATGCACACATACTCGCCGGCCGGCAAACCCAGCAGGCGGCGGCGCGCGTCGCCCAGCACCGCAGTGCCGACCGTGACGGCGCCGCCGCCGGGCATCGCATCGCGCGCATTGAGCACCACGTTCAGCAGCGCCATCTCGAGATAGGTCGGGTCGATGGTGCAGGACGGCAGGCCGGGTTTCAGGTCGAGCCGCAGGTCGATCTTCTCGCCCAGCGTGCGCACCAGCATGTCCGAGAACTCGACTACCAGGCTGTTGAGGCTCAGGCATTTCGGTTCCAGGCGCTGCTTGCGGGCGAAGGTCAGCAGTTGCTGGGTCAGCTTGGCGGCCTGCATCGTGGCGCGCTGGGCGCGCCGGATCGGCTCGGCCGCCTTGTGCTGGGCGCCGGCGCCCAGCACCGCGACCTCGAGGTTGCCGTTGATGACTTGCAGCAGGTTGTTGAAATCGTGGGCCATGCCGGCCGAGAGCTGGCCGATGGCTTCCATCTTTTGCGCCTGCAGATAGGATTCCTGGCTGTTGCGGCGATCCGAAATGTCCATCTGCGAAGCGAAGAAATACAGCAGCGTGCCGTCCTGGTCGAAGATCGGGCCGAAGAACAGCGCGTTCCAGAACGGCGTGCCGTCGGCCTTGTAGTTCAGCAAGTCCACCGCCACCGCGCGTTCTTCCTGCACCGCGCGGCGCAGCTCGGCCACCGTCGCGCGGTCGGTATCCGGGCCTTGCAGGAAGCGGCAGTTGCGGCCCAGGATCTCGTGTTCCTGGTAGCCGGTCAGGTCGACGAAGGCGCCGTTGGCGAACACGATCGGGTTGTCTTCCTGGCGCGGATCGGTGATCAGCATCGGCATGCGGGTCATTTCGACCGCGGCGAAGAAGATGTTGCCGCGGTCTTGCAGCCCTTCGCGCTCGATGTAGCCGGCTTGCCAGTGGTTGACGCCCGGATTGTCCCCGGGGGCGCCCATCGGGTGCACGGCATTGCCCTCGACCTCGCCATCGGCCGGCACGCCGCGGCTCTGGCCGCCGCCTTGCACATCAAGTTCTTTCTTGAGTGAATCGTCTTTTGTCGGTCCGAGTACCATGTGGCTATCCTGGGCGCTACCGGCGGCGGCATGCCAACCGGTTCGCCTCCACTGTAGCCCGACCGCTTGCCCTGCCTCCGTTCGTGAGCGCACAGAGACGCTCACTCGGGGCAGCCGTTCGCCTCAGTCCAGCGGCGTGGCGATCACGATCTCGCCCAGCGCGATGCCCAGCTGGCGGGTATCCTGCGAGCCGTCGAACTCCTTGGGCGAGATCGGCTGCGGCACCTCGATCACGATGCTGCGCTGGGCGCCGTCGGTCTCCAGCGTGAGCAGCACGTTCTTCATCGGATGGTGCGGGATGCGGAAGGTGGTGCTGGCATCGCCGATGCGTAGCACGAAGGGCAGGTCGGCGTTGCCGGCATAGCTCGAGGCGCGGATCTTGAGGCGCACCTTCCGCGGCAGCACGGTGTTCAGGTGCAGCACCACCTGCTTGCCGTTCGACCAGGCGCCGAACGATTCCGGATGCGACAGCCCTTCGACGCTGGCGAGGATGCCGCCCGGCGGCTTGCTGAAGTCGACCTGGCCGATGCGGCTCTCGGGCACGCTGATGCGATACAGCGAGAATTCGTCGGTGGCCACCACCGGCTTGTACTGGGGCGGCATGGCGTGCTTGCGCATCACCAGCAGCCATTTGTGGTGGGCCGGCAGCTCGTCTTCGGCGATCGGCGCGTTTTCTTCCAGCAGCAGCAACTCGGTGTCCTTGTCGTCGATGTGGAACTGCGCGCGGATCATCTCGATCGCGTTGAAGCCGGCCACCGTCAGGTATTTGCGCTCGGCCGGCGGCACGTTCGCCAGCACCGCCTGGCCGGCGCGGTCGGCGGCGGTGATCTCGTGGTTGAACCTCGCGGTGATGTAGTGCGACGAACTCAGGCCGCCCAGGATCAGCAGCGGCAGCGCGAGATAGACGAACAGGCGCGCTCCCATCGCCTTGCCCATGGCCCAGGCCAGCAGCGTGGCCAGGCCGATGGCGATGATCACGCGGCCCTGCCAGCGGTCGGCCTTGAACTTGAAGATGTCCGGGCCGTCCACCGGGTTGTAGGCGTAGTTCGGCAGCTTGACCAGGGCCAGCAGCATCAACACGGCGATGACGCCGGCGATCGCCCAGCGCAGCACGGGACGCGCATCGTCTTCGCGCCGGCCCAGGGTGGCCGCCGCGATCAGCCACAGCAGCGGCAGCACGAAGCTGTAGTAGCGCATGTGCAGGCGCCAGCCTTCGTCGGCCGGCGCGTGCGGCGACACCAGCGAGGCGGTGAACAGGATCGTCACGCTCACCGTGGCGCCCGCCGCCAGCAGGGCCCAGACCTGCAGCCGGCCGGCGCCGGCATCCGGGGAGCCGGCCGGGTGGCGCACCGGTTTGCGCAGCAGCGCGTGCAGCGTGATCGCGATCGGCAGCGGCACCAGCATCGCCAGCACCATCAGGTGGCCCTGGGCGCTGACCAGGATCGGTCCCAGCGTCTCGGCCATGGTGCGCGCGCCGGCCGAATTGGCATTGGCCTGGTAGAACCCGCCCAGCAGGTGCAGGCCGGCCTCGCCCGCGATCAGCCAGCCCAGGCCGAACTTGACGGCGGCTCCCGCCGCCAGCGTCAGCGCCACCGAACCCAGGGCCGGCAGCAGCCAGCGTCCGCCCACGCTCCAGCGCGCGTACAGCATGTATAGCACCAGCGGCGGCACCAGGAACAGGGCATGCACCTTGATCAGCGACAGCACGCCCAGCACCACGCCCAGCGCCAGGCTCCAGCGCAGCAGAGGCCAGCCGATGCCGGCCAGCGCCACCCAGCTCAGCACGCAGAAGCCGAAGTAATAGAAGGTCTCCGGCATGAAATAGGTGGTGTACAGGTTCAGCGGCGCCAGGGTGGCGGCGACCGCCATCGCCAGCGCCATGCCGCGGCCGGCGACCTGGCGCCCGATGCCGTAGACGAAGGGCGCCGCGCCGACCATGAACAGCACATTGGCCGCGTGGATGCAGTCGTAGAAGCGCGCGCCGCAGGCATTGCTGCCGCGCGCCATCCACAGGTAGAGCCACGACGGCAGGATCGATTCACTGAGCTCCTGCAGGCGCGACATGCGGCTATACGACCATTCGTCGGCCATGATCTGCGGCTGGGTGCCCCAGGTGCGGATCAGGAGATAGGCGGTGATCGCGGCGAACAGCGCCGCGACGGCGGCCTGCGTCCAGCTGCGCCCGGCGCGGTTGGCGGCGAGTGAAGCGAAGTCTTGTCGGTCGAACGCGGTCATTTGAAGATCCAGTATTTGCCAAGAAGGAAGCTGTTGATCGAGATCAGCGGCAGCGAGGCGATCTTGCCGGCCACCGGCATCCCGAACAGGCTGTCCGCCAGCGCGACGCAGCCGAGCGTCAACACGTAGTTCAGGGCCACCACGCACAGGTAGCGCCCGAAGTTTGCCGGCGTGGCGGCGGCGTCGAAGGTGACGCGGCTGTGCCAGGCGTAGTTGACCAGCAGGCCGGTCCCGAAACCGACCGTGGTGGCGACGGCGAAGTGGGCGCCGCCCTGCAGCAGCAGGTGCAGCACGCCGATGTCGACCACGGCCGACAGCACGCCGCCGGCCAGGAACAGGATCAGCTGGCGCGAGCGCCCCAGCAGGCGAAGGAGCGACGCCGTCATCGGTACACCCAGCGCTTGCCGAGGATGTAGCCGTTGATCGAGGTGATCGGCAGCGATAGCAGCTTGCCGGCCAGCGGATGGTCGAACAGGTGGGCCGCCAGCGCCACGCAGGCCAGCATCAGGCCATAGTTCATGGCGATCACGCACAGGAAGCGGACAAACGTGCCGGCGCTGGCGCGCTTGTCGAAGATGCGGCTCTGGATCGCGAAATTGAGCAGCAGGCCGGTGCCGAAACCGGCGCTGGCCGCCAGCGAATAATGCACGCCGACCGACAGCAGCAGATGCATCAGGCCGACGTCGACCAGCGCGCACAGGGTGCCGCCGGCCACGAACACGGCGAACTCGCGCCAGCGCGGCGGCATGCGCATGGCGAGATCAGCCTTGTTCATTGCGGCGGCGGAACAGCGTTTTCTTGTGCAGCGGCCGGGTCGGCACCGAGGCGATGTCGTAGGCCAGGAAGGCCAGGATCAGCTGCACGCCCATGATCACCGGCAGCGCCGCCAGCATCACGGTGCCGGCCGGGGTGGCGATGCGGTCGCTGGCCGAATCGAGCCAGTGCGACACGCCGTACACGGCGCCGAAGGCCACCAGCAGCAGGCCCAGTGGCAGCTCGAGCGAGGCCAGCGACATATTGCGCAGGTAGTAGTTGTAGAACAGGCGCTTGCCCAGGTTGCGCACGTGCTTGGCCGCGAACTCGGTGACTACTTTCGAGATCTTGAGGTTGCTGACTTCGTCGCCATACTTGGCGTCCATCGGCACGTCGGCCACCACCGCGCCCAGGGTGTTCAGGCGGAACAGCATATCGGTCTCGAAGAAGTAGCGCCGGCTGATCTTGTCGAAGGGCAGGTGGCGCGCGCAATCGGCGTGGATCGCCGTATAGCCGTTGGTCGGATCGAACAGGTTCCAGTAGCCCGACGAGACCTTGGTCATCAGCGACAGCACCGCATTGCCGAACAGGCGCATGGCCGGCATCTGCCGGATCTGCTCGAGGTCGAAGAAGCGGTTGCCCTTGGTGTAGTCGGCCTCGCCGGCCAGGATCGGCGCCACGAAGTCGGGCAGCAGGGCGGCGTCCATCTGGCCGTCGCCGTCGATCTTGACGATCACGCTCGCACCATCGGCGATCGCGGCGCGGTAGCCGGTCATCACGGCGCCGCCCACGCCCTGGTTCTCGGCATGTTCGAGCACCGTCACGCGCGGATCGCTGCAGTTGGCGCGCACGAAGGCGCCGCTGGCGTCCGGGCATTTGTCGTCGACCACATAGATGCGCGCGACCTCGGGGCCAATGCCGGCGATCACGCCGATGATGTGGCGCGTGACGCGGTAGCTCGGGATCACCACCGCGATGGTGGCGGCGGTGTTGCCAGTGATAGGGACGGGGACGCCGACAGGGGCGGGATCCAGAATGGGAGTCATCTCAAGGTTCATGTCTATGGAGCCGGCATGGCGCGCAGGTTGATTTCGCGCAGGAAGAAAGCGAGCTGGCGCGGATCGGAGGCGCCGGGCGAACGGGGCGATTCATGTTCGAGTTCGATCGTCAGGGCCGGGCCCTGGCTGGCCGCGGCGGGCAGCGCCAGCGGGCCTTCGCGGTCGAGCAGGTGCCAGCCGAGGTCGACGCCGTTCACGCTGACCCGGGTGCGGCCCTCGTTCTCGAGGTAGGCGCCGCTGATCAGGATCTGCTGCGCGCGCATGGCGCCCACCTGCACGACGATGCGCGAACGGGGGCCATCGGACCAGGCGCCATCCCAGCCCGGGCCATTGGCCTCGAGCGTGCTCCAGCCTTCGGTCAACGCGACCTGGGTGCCGGCGCGCAGGTCGGCGAACTGGAAGCTGCGCTGGACCAGGTCGCCGGCGGTGCAGCGTACCGCGCCGTCGATATAGCGCCAGCCGCGGGTGCTCCCGGTGATGGCGTTATCCGGCGCGATCATGGCGCCGGCGCCGCACACGAGGGCATCGGCGCCCGGATTCGACGCATTCACCAGCGTCTTCACCGGCGCGCCATTCATGCGATAGGTATAGACCTGGTCGGGGCTGATGTAGTTGTCGTGGTTGCCGGCGCGTTCGGCGAAGATTTCCGGCTCCGGGTGGTAGAGAGATGGCGCCTGCGCCATCACCCGGTTGGCGAGCGGGCTGAATTCGGTGTATTTGTAGCTGTCGGCATGCACCATGGCCAGCGCCTGCAGCGCCGCCACGCCGGCGATCAGCGCTGCCGGCCAGCGGCGCGCGCGCAGCACGGCCAGCAGCACGAACAGCAGCGGCATCGACGACCAGAACGCATAGCGCATCATGCCGGCGGCGTCCGAATTCCAGTTCAGCACCGCCAGCGCCGGCACGGCCAGGGCGAGCAGGAACAATATCGCCACCAGCAGCACGCGGCGCGCCAGGGCGCCGGTCGCGGCGCCCCACAGCAGCACGGCCGCGAGCAGGCCGGGCAGGCCGATCGCCATGCCCTGGTTGAGGTCGAAGAAGAAGGAGAACAGGCGCGTGCCGCCGACCAGGGTCGGGTCGGAGAACTTGCGGGCGATGATGTTCGGCACCCCGTATTCGTAGAGATTGAACAGCACCGGCAGCGCCAGCACCGCCATGCCGGCCGCCAGGCCGACGATGTTCTGGCGCGTGACTTGCGCGCGCAGGTTGGCCGCAAGGCCGGCGCCAGTCTGCCAGTCGAGGCATAGCTTGAGCAGCGGCGCGAAGCCGAAGAAGAACAGGATGGTGGGGTTCTGCCAGCTGGCCACCCCGGCCAGCACGGCCCCGCGCAGCGGCGCGCCGCCGGTGTAATACAAGAGGCCCGCCAGCAGCAGGGCGGCGGAGAGGCATTCGGGACTGGTCCACTGCCAGTACAGGGCGCCGCCGCACAGCATGAACAGGCCAAGGCCGGCCCAGGCCCGCGTCTCGCACGTGAAGAAGTGGCGCAGCGCCAGGCCCAGCACGAACACGGCCGCCAGGTTGACCGCCATGAAGGCCTTGAACGGCGCCAGGCCCAGGGTGTCGAACACCTTGAACGGCGCCGCCGCCAGCAGCGAATAGCCGAAGAAGTGCACCGGATAGACGTCGCCGTCCTTGCCGCGCGCAAAAGCCGCGTACAGGTCCTGGTCGCCGGCGCGCATGCCGCGTTCGAGTTCGTCGAACGGGTAGCGGTAGGCTTCGCCCAGCAGCGCGCGGGTGCGCTCGATGTTTTCCAGGCGGATGTCCGGCGTGCCGTGGCTGGCGATGGCGACGGTGTCGAGCGTGTACTCGACCAGGTCGCCGCGGTAGGCCGGCGCATGCTTCACCATCAGCACGGCCATGAACAGGGCCATCAGCAGCGGGAAGCGCCAGCGCGCAAGGAAGGAAGGGGCGGTGTTGGCAATCATGGATCAGAGCGAGGCAAGCGTTGCCAGCAACAGGCACAGGGCGACGACGACCAGGCTCACTTTATCCTTGCTGACGTAGAGCACCGGGTCTTCGTTGACTTCGCCGCGGAAGGCCAGCACCCACAGGCGGCCGAGCCAGAATACCAGCAGCGGCAGGATGCCGCCCAGCAGCTCGGGGGTGCGGTACTGTTCCAGCACGTTCGACGAATTAAAGTAGAGCATGAACACCAGCACCGACACGAAGGCGGTGTTGACGCCCATGATCGCGATCGGCATGCGGTCAGCGGTGGTGTAGCCGCGGCCGCGCGTCTTTTCCTTGCCGTCGCGCTGCAGGTTGAACAGCTCGCTGTGGCGCTTGAGCAGGGCCAGGCTCAGGAAGATGAAGAAGGAAAACGCCAGCAGCCAGAACGAGGGCGCGATCATGGTCGCCGCGCCGCCGCCCAGCACGCGCAGCGTGTACAGGATCGCCAGCGTGACGATGTCGACCATCAGCAGGCGCTTGAGTACCAGCGAATAGGCCACGGTGCTGGCGAAGTAGATCAGCACCACCAGCAGCAGCAGGGGGCTGAACCAGGCGCACAGGCCGATCGCGGCCAGCGCCAGCAGCGGGCTGCTGATCAAGGCCAGCGGCAGCGGCAGGGCGCCGGAAGCGATCGGCCGCTTGTGCTTGGTCGGGTGCACGCGGTCGTCCTGGGCGTCCAGGGCGTCGTTGAGCAGGTAGGCGCTCGAGGCGCACAGCGAGAAGCCGATGAAGGCCACCAGCGCCGCGTTGAAGGTCCACAGGTCGAACTCGTGGCCGGCCAGCATCGGCACGAACACCAGCAGATTCTTGAGCCACTGGCGCGGGCGCATGGCCTTGACCAGGGCCTTCAGGGCGCCGCCGCGCACGCTGCCCGAGTGGCTGGTGGCGCGGCCATCCGACAGTTGGAACGGTTTATGGGTGACCGAGATCGCGCCTTCGCAGCTGAGCCACACCGCCAGGTCGGCGCGCGAATTGCCGACGTAGTCGTAGCCGCGCTCGCCGAACAGCGCGCACAGCTCGCGCGCCTTGTTGTGCGAAGTGAAGTTGACGCTGTCGGTGGCCAGCACCTGGTCGAACAGGCCCAGGTGGGCCGCGATCTGCTCGGCGAAGCGGCGCTGGGCGCCGGTGGCCAGGATCACGCGCCGGCCTTCGGCGCGCGCGGTCGCGATCAGCGCCAGCACGACCTTGTCATAGGGTAGCGCCGCCGGATCGAGCTCGACCTGGCTGGCGATCTTGTCCTTGAAGCCGGCCTTGCCGAGGAAGAGCCAGAGCGGCAGCTGCCAGGCGCGCAGGAAGTGCTTTTTCAGGAACAGGACGATCGATTCCCACAGCAGGTCGGAATGGATCAGGGTCCCGTCCAGGTCGATCACCAGCGGGCGCATGTTGGCCCCCGCCTTGGTGCCCTCCTTAGTGCCTCCATCTACGCGCTGCTCATGCATCGTGTTCTCCTCCGGCGTGGCCGGGCAGGGTGCGGTACCAGCGTCCGCGGATCAGGTTGCCGACGACCTGCTGCGCGCTCTGGTCCCAGGTCAGCCATGGCATGCCGGTCGAGGCCGGGGCCTGGCCGGCGCGATGCAGGGCCAGCCACGCGTCGATCGACGCGGCCAGGTCTTGCGGCGCCATGCCGTCGAAATAATGGGCGTGGATGCCGGCCACTTCGCGGAACACCGGCAGGCCGCGCGCGATGATCGGCGTGCCATGCTGGGCGGCCTCGATCAGCGGCAGTCCGAAACCCTCGCCTTCGGACGGGAACAGCAGGGCCGAGGCGCCGGCATACAGCTTGAGCAGCATCTCGTCCGAGATGCCGGCCAGCCAGAACAGGCGCTTGCCGAGTTCGGGGTGGGTCTTCATGCGCTCGGCCACCGCATCGACCATCCAGCCCTGCTTGCCGACCACGACCAGGTTGGCGTCGACGCCGCGCTCCCACAGCTGCTCGAACGCGGCCAGCGCCTGGGCATGGCCCTTGCGCGGCTCGACCGTGCCGACCATCAGGAAGCTTGGCCGCTGCGCCAGGGCGCCCAGCACGATCGACGCGTCCGGCGGCAGGCCGGTGCTCGGCGCGCTGGCATTGATGTCGGCGCCCAGGTGGAACCAGCCCAGTTGCAGCGGCAGTTCGCGCTGCAGGCCCTGCTGTTCGTACCAGGTCGCCAGTTCGTCGGCCACGGCGCGCGAGATGCACAGCACGCCGTCCGCCACCTTGTGCACGGTGCGCAGGAAGTCGCCGAAGCCCTGGTCGGTCCCGAACGGGAACACGTCCGGACGCAGCATCGGCAGGATGTCGTACATGCAGAAATAGATCTCGACGCCGCGGTCGCGCATCGACAGCAGCAGGCGCTCGTTCTGGTGCACGCCGGACAGGAACAGGTCGAGGCCGAAGAACACGTCGCCCGGATGCAGGTCGACCGGCGCGTCTTCCATCATCACCATGTCTTCGCCCACCAGGCCCAGGCCGAAGCGGCGCGCGTAGTGGTAGGGGCGGTTGCCGCCCGTGGTGAACACCGGCTCGACGCGGTAACCGGCCGGCGGGGTCGCGATGAGGGACAGCAGGATGCTGCGCACCACGCGCTGGATGCCGGTCTTGAGGTCGGTCTGGACCAGGGCCGAGACGTCCACCAGCAGCTGGCGGGTCGGCGGCGCGGGCAGGTTGAAGGCGATGGCTTCGGCCAGCGCCGGCAACGCATCGTCGGCGCAGCGCCGGGCGGCGGCCGATACCAGCGCGCGGTAGCCGGCATGCGGGCCGCGGCCAGGCGTGGCGAAGTGCTCGATCGCTTCCATGCACAGGCGTCCGGCGTGGGCCGGGGCGTGTTCGGTTTCCATGAAGGCCAGCGCGCGCGCGCCGAGGGCGCCGCGGCGGGCCGGATCGCCGTGCAACTGCGCCAATGCGTCGGCCAGTTGGGCGGTCTCGAATTCGTCGGGCAGCATGACCACCAGGTCGCTGTCGATGGAGGCGGTCGAACCGTGGGCGTTGACGATCGTCGGCGCGCCATACAGCAGGCAGTCGAGCACCGCGGCCGAGGTCTCGCCGCGCGAGGAGCCGCGCAGTTGCACCGCGGTGTCGCAGGCGATTACGTAATCGGCATAGGTGGCGGCATCGGCGAAGCCGGTGATCGTGATGCGGTCGGCGCAGGCGCTGTTCTTGATCTTCTTGCTCAAGTCGCTGCCATAGCGGCTGCTGTCGTTCTGGCCCACGAACACGAGTTGGCAATTGGGGTCGTTCGCCAGCGGCGAGGCCAGGAACGCGTCCAGCAGCTCGTCATTGAGCTTGGTCGGGCCCAGCATGCCGAAGGTGCAGACGAGGTAGTCGCTGTCGCGCAGCTTGAGCCGCTGGCGCGCGGCGGCGCGGGCGGCCGGGGTGGCGCTGCCTTCGGGCTTGCCGCGCAGCAGGGGCACGCTGCGCCAGTCCTTGCCGGCGCCTTCGCCATACCACTGGGCGGCGAGCTGCTTGGGGAATTCGGAGTGGACGATGACGCCGGTGGCGTGATCGAGCACGCCGCGGTTGCTCGGATACTTCCAGACCGCGCGGTTGCGTCCCGCCTGGCGGTGGCCCAGCAGGCCCGTGTAGCCGTGCGACTGGTACAGCGCGCGCAGGAAGCCCTGCGGCAGCACGCGGTCGTTTTCCAGGTAGTCGAGCACGTTCGACAGGTAGAAATCGTGCAGCACCACGATGCCCGGCACGGCGCGCAGCAGGTCGAACATATGCCCGTGCACCGGCGAATTGCCGAAGTGGTAGACCACGCGCTGGAATTCGTGGGCATGGGCGCGCAGCCAATCCGGGCTGCGCTGCGGGAACGATGCCAGGCGCGGGTCCGTCACCGGGTCCTGGTCGACGATCAGTTCGATGTCGTACCAGGCCGCCAGCTCGGGCACCAGTTCGGCGCTGTAGTCGGCGATGCCGGATTTTTGCGGCGGCAGCGGCGACACATAGGCCAGGCGCGGACGCCTGGCCGGGGCGCCGGGCGCCGCGCGTTCGGCGGCAGTGGCCTGCACCCGCGTCCATAGTTGGGTGATCTCTTCCTGGCCCGCGACCACGCTCGGCACACCGGCCGGCGCGCTGCCCGTCGTCACCACCACGGAAGGTTCCAGGCTGGCCAGCGCGCCGTCGCGCAGCAGCGTGGCCAGGGCCGGGTCGGCCGGCAGGGAAAACGGCCGCACGCGGCTGCGCGGCACCAGGCCGTCGAAGGCGAGGCGCAGGCGGTCGCTGGCCTCCGGCTCGCTGGCGGGAGTGGCCAGCCACAGCTCGTGGCCGGCGGCCAGGCGCGCGAGGTCGCGCATCTGCGCCAGGGTGTCGTGTGACGCCGGTCCGGCGAGGAAATCGATGACGATGCGCATGGCTTAACTATCCGACTGCTGGTTACCGCGGGCGCGTTGCAGGTCGGCCAGCACGGTGCGGGCCGACTGCGGCAAGCCCTTGAGTTCTTCGGGGACCTCGACGCCGAACGACGCCTGCTGCTGCGGCGGATCGAGCTTGATCGAGGCGATCGAGGCGCTGACGCGCTCGTTGATCGCGGGATGGCTGCGCAGCACCGGGATCACCAGGCGCCGCACGCGCTCGTTGGCGGTGAGGCGGTTGACGATGCGGCGCGCCAGGTTCGGGCGGCGCAGCGCGATCGCCAGCGAGCCGGCGGCGCGCAAGGGACGGGTGACCTTCCACGAGGTGCTGGCCAGGGTCGCCTTGAGGCGCTCGTCGACGCCGCGCGCCCAGTCCGACAGCTGGCGCGCGCTTTCGTGCACGTGGGCCAGCTGTTCCTGCAGCAGGGTGATTTGTTCGTCAGCGCGCTGCTTTTCTTCTTCGGCGCGGCGGATCTCGCGCGCCAGGGTGTCCTGCTCGGTGCGCAGCGCGATCTCCAGGCGCACACGACGCTCCTCGGCGTCCTTCGCCTCGGCTTCGGCGTGCGCCGCCAGCGCCTGCAGCCGCGATTCCGATGCCTGCAGCGCCATGTTCTGCGCCACGGCCTGCTGCTCCGCCTTTGCCGCCAGCGCACGCAGCCGTTCTTCCGACGCCTGCAGCGCTTCTGCCTGCGTCCGCAGCGCTCCTGCCTGCGCCTGCAGCGATTCTTCCTGCGCCTCGACGTTGGCCCAGGCACGGTCCAGGTGGTAGGAGATGAAGGCGTCGAACACGTTCGGCTGGATGCCGAAGTGCTGCATCAGTTCAGGGTGTTCCTCGGCCACGTACCAGCGATTGAGGCCGTCGAACCAGGCGAAGCGGTAGCCCTGGGTATCGACCAGGTGTTCCCAGCTGGCGTGGTTGGTCTCGCGGCTGTTGGGCAGCGTAGCCTCGATCACCAGCACCCACGGGCGCCAGCGCTTGAAGTCCATGCCGCGCAGGACGTCGCCTTCGAAACCTTCGACGTCGATCTTCAGGAAGTGGACCTCGCCGCGCACGTGTTCCTCGCACACCGAGGCCAGGGTGCGCACCGGCACCTTGAGTTCGGCGACCGTATGGCCTTCGGCGCGGTGCATCTCGGCCACGGCCTGGTCGGGCGAGGCCCAGCCGCGCACCTCGGGCACGTCATACAGCGTCAGTTCGCCGTTGTCGGCGCCGGCGGCGATCGCCAGGTTGATGTCGCGCGGGCGCTGCTCTTCGAACTGCGCATGGAAGGCCGGCAGCGGCTCGATGCTGATGCCGCGCCAGCCGCGCTCGTAGAAGGCCTTGGTGACCGAGTGCTCGACCGGGTCGCTGGCGCCGACGTCGATGTAGAAACCGTCGGCGACGTGGCCGAGGGCGCGCCACAGCAGCACGTCCTCGGCGTTCTGGGAATAGGAAACGAATGTCATGTGCGTTGGATGTCGATGGCCGGGTCGAGCCAGGCCGAACCTTCGAAATGGGGCCGGCGCATATTCATCACGGTGAATACCAGGGCCAGGTCGCGCCATTCATAGTTGTTGACCAGGTGGGTGTCGGTGCTGACGATGGCGGTGGCGACCGAATAGCTGCCCGGGCCCAGGTTCATCGGGAAGGCGAAGCGGTAGACCACCTCTTCGCCGGCCGCCACGTCGTCGAGCGGCAGCTGCTTGAGGTGGGTATTGGTGCCGTACATCGGCTGGCCCAGGCGGTCCTTGATCATGTAGCCGAGCACCATGCGCGGGATCGGGGCGTTAACCTGCACCCGCACCTCGAGGGTGACCGGGCTGCCGACGTCGACCACTTCGACCCGCTCGCCGTGTTCGTCGAGCAGGGCGATGTCGCTGACGGTGGCT
This sequence comes from Telluria beijingensis, assembly GCF_030770395.1. Classification (GTDB taxonomy): domain Bacteria; phylum Pseudomonadota; class Gammaproteobacteria; order Burkholderiales; family Burkholderiaceae_D; genus Telluria; species Telluria beijingensis. The sequence goes on from NZ_CP132480.1 coordinate 4,849,607, forward strand.
TCGCCGGTGCCGGACACGGTCTGGACCTTGCCATCGGAGGTTTCGCCCTGGCGCACGGTGTCGTTCTCGCGCTCGGCGATCATGGCGTTGTAGTAGTCCATGATTTCCTCGGGCTTGCCTTCGCGCGCCAGGCGCCCGCCGTCGAGCAGGATGGCGCGGTCGCACACCGACTGGATCGCCTGCTTGTCGTGCGAGACCAGCAGCAGGGTGGTGCCCTGTTTCTGGAACTGGCGGATGCGGTCGAAGCTCTTGTGCTGGAAGTAGGCGTCGCCCACCGACAGCGCCTCGTCGACGATCAGGATATCGGGCCGGCGCGCGGTGGCGACCGAGAACGCGACCCGCATCTGCATGCCGCTCGAGTACACCCGCACCGGCTGGTCCATGTAGTCGCCGATGTCGGCGAAGGCCTCGATCTGCGGCATCAGTTCGGTGATCTGCTCGACCGTCATGCCCAGCAGCTGGCCGGCCATATAGGCGTTCTGGCGGCCGGTGAAGTCGGGGTGGAAGCCCATGCCCAGTTCGAGCAGGGCGGCCACGCTGCCATCCATCCAGACGTTGCCGGTGGTGGGTTGCGTGGTGCCGGTGATCAGCTTGAGCAGCGTGCTCTTGCCCGCGCCGTTGATGCCGATCAGGCCCACGGCCTCGCCCGGCGACACCGTGAAGCTGACGTCGCGCAGCACCCATTTGAGCGTATGGCGCGGGCCGCCGAACGGCAGCATCCATTCGGCCAGGCGCGACAGCCGGGTCGGATAGGTTTTATAGGCCTTGCCCAGGTTGGAGACGGTAATCGTGCCCATCAGAGTTCATCCACCATTTCACCGGCGCGCTTGCGGAACAGGCGCATGCCGAAACCGCACAGCAGCAGCGCCAGCAGCGCCACCAGGCCGATCCGCTGCCAGTCGGGCGCCGTGCCGTGCACCAGCACCGCCTGGTAGGCTTCGATCAGCGGCACCATCGGGTTCCAGGCCAGCATGCCGCGGATTTCGTCGGGCAGGATCGAGGCCGGATACACGATCGGGGTCAGCCAGAACCAGAACTGCATCGCGATCGTCACGAACTGGCCGACGTCGCGGAAAAAGACATTGAGTACGCCGACGATCATGGCCAGGCCGATCGCCAGCAGCACCTGCACCAGCAGCACCGGCAGGATGGCGGCGAACATCAGGCCCGGGAAATTGCCGGTCGCGACCAGGAAGATCAGGAACAGGCCGAAGATGATGGCGAAGTTGACCAGCGAGCTCAGCACCACGATCACCGGCAGGCAGATGCGCGGGAAGCTGATCTTCTTGATCACGTTGGCCTGCTCGATGAACATGTTCTGGCCGCGCGCGACGATCTCGGCGAACAGGCCCCAGGTCAGGATTCCGGCGCACAGGTAGATCGAGTAGGCGAAGCCCGATTCGGCGCCGGGCAGGCGGGTGCGCATGACCTCGGAAAAGATCACGGTGTACACCAGGATCATGGCGAGGGGACTGAGCACCGACCACAGGGCGCCCAGCATGGCATTGGCGTATTTCGACTGGAATTCGCGTTTGACGCTGCCCAGCACGAAACCGCGGTAGGCCCACAGGCCGCGCAGCATCAGGGGCGAAATCATGGGGCGATGGCGTTGAAAAGCGCCCGGGATGGGGGCGGCAAGGTTGTCGTCACGGTGGCTTGTCTATGAAATGCTGGAGGGTGAGGGCGAAATTATACCCCACGGTCCAGCTCACATATTGTTCAATTGTAACGACGTGTCATCGCCTGGTGATCGTCTGCGGTAGTGCAGGATGCTACTTATTCACCTTGCACCAGTTTGTCCAGGGCATCCGGCTTGACGATGACCAGGCGATTGGCATCCTTCTGCACGATCCCCTGCTGGACCAGCGCCGCCAGCGCCCGGGTCACGGTCTCGCGGCTGGTATTGATCATATTGGCAATGTCTTGATGCGTCGGCAGGTTTTCCAGCACCAGCGGCCCGCCGGGCGCGACTTGCCGCCGCTCCTGCATCGACAGGTAGGTATAGATGCGCTTGGCCGTATTGTTAATGCTGAGCAGTGCGCGGAATTCGGAATCGCGCTGGATCTTCTGCGCCAGGTGGCGCAGCATCTGGTTCGCCACAGACGGCGAGTGCGAGAACAGGTGCATCGCGGTCGTGGCCGGCAAGAACGCTACCACCACCGCGGTCAGCGCCACCACCGAGGCCGAGCGGGTCGAGTTATTGATCAGCGCAATCTCGCCGAAGAAGTCGCCCGGCATCAGCATGCGCAGGCCGATCGCCCGCCCATCCTCGGTAATGTCGACCACCTGCAATTGGCCGGACAGCAGGAACAGCAGGCCGTCGCCATGTCCACCCTTCTGCAGGACGATCTCGCGCTTGGCATAGTGACGGAAACGCAACTCCTGCTTGATGGGGACGAGTTCTTCATCGCTGAGGTCGGCCAGCAGCGGAATCTTGCGCAGGTGAACCTGCGCTTCCAGCTTCTTGGGGATCAGCGGCGCGTCGGGCGCCGGCGTCATGCTGCCGATGGAGGGGTCTCGGTTCAATTCATGCCTCAAAAAATCGGGGCGACCAGGCAGGTCGAGAGCGCCGCGAAGGCGATGCCGCCCGCATTGGCCGCCAGGTCGCGCCAGCAGAAGCGCCGGTCGGGCAGCAGGGACTGCAGGCATTCGATGACCCAGCCCGCGAGCAGCAGGCCCAGCAGCCACAACAGGGCCGAGGACATATCGTGCGCAAGCGGCAGCGCCAGACCGGTCAGGATAGCAAAACTGACAAAGTGCAACACCTTGTCGTTCGGGAGGGGCGGGAGCCAGCGGTTGGGGACCAGGCAGCCGACGGTGACGGCCAAGGCGGCCAGCACGAACAGCAATGCGTTCCAGCCCATCAGAACGAGCCCATCTGTTTAACGAAAATCATACGGGCATGATTGTATATGCTCGGGCCTGGCTGTGCGTGGTTTACCTGTGCGGGCTGCGGCATTTCGGCACGCGTGTGTCGGTCAACAGGCGCCGATCGTCGTTGGCGCCGTTAGCACGTCATCAAGTGCCGCTAGCGCGTAGCACGTCATTCCCGCGCAGGCGGGAATCCAAGGCTCTCCGAGTTGCCACTTCTATAAGCAGGATTGGTGTGCTGGCTGCCTTGGATTCCCGCCTGCGCGGGAATGACGGCTTCAGAGGTAGCGGGAATGACGGCTTCAGAGGCAGCGGGAATGACGGCGTCGGGGGCCGCGTGACTGACGGCGGCAGGCCGCCGCAGCCAGCGCCGCGCTGCACGCATCGCCGGCGCCTCGACCCAGTGCCAGGACAGCAGGGACAGCGGCACCAGCGCCACCAGGCACAGCGCCAGCGCCAGGTGCGGCGTAGCGCCCGGCACCAGCTCGCTGATCATCATCAGCACCGGCCAGTGATAGATATACACGGCATACGAATAATCGTGGCGCTGCACGTGGCCCAGGCCGCGCAGGCGTGCGCTGCCGATCCACAATGCCAGCGCGGCCACCGCCAGTGCGATGCCGAACCAGGTGAGCGGATGCTGGGTCATGGCCACCGAACGGGTCCAGTTGAGCCCCACCAGCGCCAGCGCGCACAGGACGTGCACGGCGCCGATGCGCAGTTGCGGGGCCAGGGTCTGCAGCAGCACGCCGGTCAGGAACAGCGACCACAGGCGCACTTCCCACAGGTAGCCGCTCAGCACCTCGGGGAACAGGTTGGCCGCCAGCAGCAAGAAGATGGCGGCGCCGCGCAGCCACTGGCGCATCGGCAGCATGGCGGCCACGCCGACCAGGGCCAGCACCACGTACATGCGGCCTTCCCAATACAGGGTCCACAGCACGCCGTTCAGGTTGCGGCCGCCGAACACGCCGGGAATGCTCAGCTCTTCGGGCGGGATATTGTATTGAAGCCAATGCAAAACCGTGTTGCCGAAAATATAGCGCCACGGCGCCGGATCGAACAGGCCGGCCACGCCCTGCACCGAAAAGAACGCCACCGCGACCACGGTGCACAACAGCGTGGCCACGAACAGGCCCGGCACGATGCGCGCCACGCGGCGCACGGCGAAGCGGCCCAGGTGCGGATCGCGCAGCCAGCTCTGGCTGACGAACATGCCGCTGATCAGGAAGAAGATGCCGACCGCCAGCGCGCCGACATCGGTCACCGGGCGTAGCCTGGACGTGAGAGGATCGAGCCCCGCCGCGACTGGGCTCATCTGGTAAGCGTGGTACACCACGACCGCCAGCGCGCACGCCAGGCGCACGGCGTTGAAGCCGTTATCGTGGGTTTCGGTGGCGGCGCCCAGGGTGCGCGCTGGCGGCGAAAAAAGGGACATGGTCAGCGGTCCTGCCATTGCCAGCTGAGCTGGATCTGGCGGTTATCGTATTGGAAGATCGAGATGTTTTCGCGATTGCGCACCAGGCGCGTCTCGAGCCGCAGCCACTGGTTGCGGGCGATCGGCCACGACAGGATGGCGCGCGCGACCCGGGTGTTCTGGTCGCGCACCGTGTTGATCAGGCCCGGCGCGTAGGCTTCGCTGCTGCGCCAGCTCTGGTAGCTGTACGAGATTTCTCCGCTCACCTCGCCCCACAGGGCGCGCCGCGCCAGCAGGGTGGTGCTGTAGCCGTGGCGGTCGCCGCCCGGACGCTCGCGCACCGCGTGGTCGGCCTGCCAGCCCTGGTTCAGGCTGGCGTAGACCTTGTCGCCGCGCCAGCTCAATTGGCCCAGCACGTCGTAGGCATTCGAATCGAAATTGGTGAGCGTCGAATAATCGTTGCGGGTAATCCCGCCCGTGACGTGCAACTGCATGCGGCTGGGCAGCGGCAACGGCACGCCGGTGCGCGCCAGCAGCTGCAACTGGCGCTGGTACAGCTTGCCGCCCAGGGCGGTGAAACCGACCATGCCGGTGGCGCGCACCGGCCAGGCGCCGAAGCGGTACTGGCTGTCGACCCCGGCGTACACCGAATCGCTGTCGTACTGGCGCAGCGAGTCGTTGCGGCGGCCGAAGTACTGGGCGAAGCCGGACAGGCCATTGGGCGTCAGGTCGCGCGTGTGCTCGACGTTGAGCGCCGTGTAGTTGTCGTGCTTGGGCAGGAACTCGTCCTGCAGCGGCAATTCGATCTGGCCGCCGTCCTGCTCGACGATGTAGCTCGGGTTGCGCGCGCCCTGGTTGACGTTCATGTCCAGGCCACGCGTCACGCTGACCGAGGTTGCGCTCAGGGGTTGCCACTCGTCGCAGCCGCTGTCGCGCGCCTCGGCGATCAGTTCCAGGATCGCGCGCGGCGGGTCGAAGCGGGTCTCGATGATGGCGAACAGGCGCTCGGCCTCGTCGACATGGCCCAGGCTGCACTGCACCAGCGCCACCTCGAGATAGGCGCCGGCGTGTAGCGATTCCTTCTCGATCACGCGCACCAAGGTGTCCGAAGCGTCGTTCTTGCGGCCTTCGGCGATTGCCTGCAGGGCGTTCTCGTACAGGATCTGCACTTCGTTGGGCGGCGCCGCGTCCGGCTCCACCGCGCCGGCGCCGGCGCATGCGGCCAGGCAGGCGGCCAGCAGCATCCGGCGCAGGTGGGTGCTCACTGATGGAAATGAAGATCTCATGCCTGCGGCGCGAAAGTGAACAGGGGTGTGGGCTTGCCTTTGCCGCGCAGGATGCGTTCGCCCAGGGCCAGGAACTGGTGGCGCCGCGCCAGCGCGACGGTGCCGGGGCCGATGATGGCGCTGTGCGGATAGTCGCGCGCGGCCTGTTCCAGGCGCGACGCGGTGTTGACGCTGTCGCCCACGGCGGTATAGATGCTGCGGAAGGCGGTACCGAAGTCGCCCGCCATCGCCGGCCCGCTCTCGATGCCGATGCGCACCCGCAGCGGCTTGTAGCCGGCGGCGCTGCGCTGCCGGCTCAGCTCCTCGACCCGCGCCAGGATCGCGCGCGCGGCGTCCAGCGCCAGGTCGGCGTGGTGGGCTTCGGGCAAGGGCGCGCCCCAGAATGCGACCAGGCCGTCGCCGGTGTACTTGTCGAGCGTGCCCTGGTGGGCGATCACCGGACCGGTGAGGCAATCGAGGAATGCCTGGGTCAGGCGCGCGGCTTCTTCCACCGGCAGCGCCTCGACCTGGGTGGTATAGCCTTCCATGTCGGCGATCAGGGTGGTCACTTCGAGCTGGCGCGGCTTGAGCGGATCGATCATGTCGCTGCGCAGCAGCTGTTGCACCACCGATGGCGCGACGTACTGGCGCAGGGTGTCGAGCAGGTGGCGCGAACGGGCCTGCGCCACCTGCCACTGGTAAGGCACGGCGAACGCCAGCAGGAACAGGCTGGTGGCCAGCGGTCCGCTGACCGAGAACACCGGATCGTGGGCGCTGGCGAGATAGGCCAGGCCGACCCAGGCTAGCGAGATCAGGCCCAGCAGGCCGACGCTGGTCAGCGCCGACAGGCGCGGGAAGGCGAACATGGCGAACAGCACCGAGCCGGCCGCGAACAGCAGGGCCAGCGTGGCGCCCGGCCAGCGCGCGGGGGCCTTGCCCTGCTGGAGGTCGAGCAACTGCGACAGCATCGCCGCCTGCACGCCCAGGCCGGGCCGGTTGCTGCCGAGCGGGGTGGCGACGCGGTCGCCCTGGCCCAGCGACGACGAACCGATCAGCACCAGGCGTCCGGCGAAATCTTCGCGCGCGTAGGCGCGCTCGAGCACCTCGGCGGCGGTGACCACTGTATACGCGCTCCAGTCGCGCCGGAAATCGACCCGGGTCTGCAATGGGCCGTCGATCGCCGGCGCCGGCTGGCCGGAGCAGCAGGCCAGCAGGGCCAGCGACAGGGCCGGCCAGCGTTTGCCTTCGAACGTGGTCCACAGCGGCAGGCGGCGCAGCACCCCGTCCGGATCGTGCACGAAGCCGATATTGCCGACCTGCGGCGCGCCGGCCAGGCCAGCATGGTTGGCGATGAAGCCGGTGGCGGGCAGGGCCGCCACCGGGGCGCCGGGCGGCGCGGCAGGCGAGTGGGCCAGCACGCCCTGGCGCAGGGCGACCGGGCGCTCGCGCATATAGTCGAAGGCGTGGGCCAGCACCACCGGTCCATGGTTGCTCAAGGCCGCCAGCCGGGCATCGCCTTCGGGGTCGGCGGCGTCCGAGAACAGGATGTCGAGCGCGACCCCGCGCACGGCATAGTCGCCGAGCAGCGTCTCGACCAGGTCGGCGATGCGCGCGCGCGGCCAGGGCCAGGGGCCGAGCTGGGCGGTGCTGCTCTCGTCGATGTCGACCACCACGATGCGCGGCTCGGGGGCATCGGTGGCGCGCAGCTTGACGAACACGTCGCGCAGCCATTCACTGCCGAAGGCCGCCGCGCCCGGCTGCGACTGGGCGTATACGCACAGCAGGAAGGCGAGCAGCGAGATACAGGCCTGCACCGCGCCGCGGCGCAGGCGCGGCAGGCGCAGGCTCGAAGATGGAGGGAAGGCGGGCACGCTCGGTGTGGTCAAATAGCAACGGCTAGTCGGTGGTCACCGAGTATATCGTCGGTCTGCGGCAAACAGCGCAGTTCTAGAGGGAAATTATACCGCGGCACTTTAGTGAGAATTGATTAGAATGTGACCGTCGTCACGTCCAGCCGACTCGGATGCGACAGATAATCGCGAAGATGGAGGGAAAGTAATATGCGGCGGTTAATTATTCTTGCGAGTATGACATTGATGGCTTCCGCCGTACAGGCGGCCGAGGCTGGCAAGGTCATCTTTGTTGCGGGCGCAGCACAGGTTGTGGATCGCAAGGCGGCGGAAGGCGATGCCGTGCAAGAAGGCGAACTGCTGCAGACCGGCGCCGACGGCTTTATCTATGTGAAGACGACCGATAACGGCCTGTTCATCCTCCGTCCGAATACGAAAGCGCGCATCGTCGCTTACCACATCGACAAGGCCAACCCGGAAAACACCCGCGTCAAGCTGGAGTTGATCAGCGGCGTGGCGCGCAGCAAGTCGGGCGACGAGGTCAAGCGCGCGCGCCAGAACTTCCGTTTCAATACGCCGGTCGCGGCCATCGGCGTGCGCGGCACCGATTTCACCGTGTTTACCGACGATACGACGTCGCGCGTGTCGGTGCTGTCGGGCGGCATCGTGGTGAGCGGCTTTGGCGATACCTGCCGTCCGGATGGCGGCGGGCCGTGCGAAGGTGCGCGTAGCCGCGAGCTGTCGGCGGCGCAGCGTGGGCAGTTGCTGCAGATCCAGCAGGGTGCCGCGGCGCCGCAGTTGCTGAATGGGACCAGCGTGGTGCCGGAGGCGCATGTGCTACCGGCTGGCGCGCCAGTGGCGGCGGTACGTAATGGCCCAGTGACCCAGGTCGAAATGAATGTTGATGTCAAAAAGAGCGAGCAACTGGTCGACAACGTGATCAATAAGCCGAGGCCGACGCCGACGCCGGATTCCGGGACGAATCCAAATCCAGCGCCGGGCCAGGATCCGAATCCGGCCCCGCCGACAAATCCGGAACCGCCGCAACCAGAGCCGTCGCAGCCGGAACCGTCGCAGCCAGAACCGCCGCAGCCAGAACCGCCGGTAGTGACGCCGGTCGATCCAGTCCCGCCGGAACCCGTACGGCACGCGGGAATCCAGTGGGGCCGCTGGCAGCGCGTCACGGGACCAGCCCCCGACTTCAACCTGACCCTGGAAGGAGCCAAGCACCAACTGGTAGCTGTGAAAGGCAATTTCGCGATCTTCCGTACCGCGGGACAGGAGTATGTCGTGCCAGAGCGTGGCGGCATGGGATTCAAGCTGGCGGGTAGTGAAGCCTATATCTACACCTATTACACACCTACGGGGGGGCTGTACACGCCAACGGCGGCAACGCTGTCGAATGGCGAATTGAATGTCGATTTCGGCAGAAGGAGCTTCACGACTTCGTTCGACCTGTCCAGCAAGGATGAAAAATTCAATTTCCGGGGCGATGGTACGCTGGGTGCCGATGGCACACTCTATGGCAACCGGGCGGAGGGGCGCCCAGGACTGATCACCGTGGATGGCCTGTTGTCCAACGACAAGGGGGGCGGTGCCGCTTATATCTTCGACGGCAGGATCGATGAGCGGCGTACCGTCAATGGTGGTACTTCCTGGTTGCCCGAGTCCCGATAGCAACAACGATTCAGTTCCCTCGCTACTGCAGAGTTCAATAATAAGGCACTGTTAAACGCAGTGCCTTTTTCATTCGCCATATGGTTCTAATATCGTTTCCCTACACGAATTCATCTGCTCTGCCGTTGATAGAATTGGTGAGTATTTAACGTCGAACGTTACTGCCATTTTGTTTCAATTTGTAAGTCACGAAGTTTCATCGAATCGTCGGAATTTGTCGCGATTCGGACCATACGTACCTGTCGCCAGAGGGAAAAGGGGGTGATTCTTGATTTACATTGGCGCTTCTCGGATAATAACCCGCCGAAATTCCGGATTCCTGATAGAAATACTGGGTTTCAATGTGATGGCTGTCACATTAACTCGATTTGTGTTCTGTCATGATGCGGTTCGTTGGAGCTGCAGGACACCTCAAGTGAGACTGCAATCGACTTAAATCTTGATCATTTTCGATCTATACAGGAGCTTTACATGGCAACCCAGTACGACAACGCAATCCAGCAGCTGTACGTGGCTTACTTCAACCGTCCTGCTGATGCATCGGGCATCACCTTCTGGGCGAATGCAATGGCCAATGGCGTGACCACCGCGCAAATCTCGGCTGCTTTCGCTGCCTCGGCTGAATACCAGACCGAATACAGCCAAACCACCTACACCGGCGTCGTGACCCAGGTGTACGACAACCTGTTCGGCCGCGCTCCGGATGCAACCGGCTTGGCATTCTGGGTCAAAGCCCTGAACGACAAGACCCTGACCATCGACAACGTCGTCGATTTCATCGCTCGCGGCGCGCAAGGCACCGACGCAGCCGCCATCGCTGCCAAAGTCAAGGTCGCTACCGCCTTCACCAACGCGCTGGACACTGACGCTGAAAAAGCTGGCTACAACGGCACCGAAGCTAACGATGCTGCCAAAGCCCTGCTGTCGACCATCAAGACCGATGCACAAGCAACCGCTGCAATCGTTCCAGCAACCCTGGACGCAAGCGTCGCTGCCGTGATCAAAGCTGGCACCCCGTTCACCCTGGAAGCTGGCCTGGCCTCGCTGGCTGCCGCTGAGAAAGCAATCACCGACTTCCTGGCTGACGTCGAAATCGTTGATGAGAACGGCGACGAAATCGAAGACGTCGATGCTGACGCAATCGAAGCCAACGTCGGTATGGCTGACGAGATGGTCGGCGAACTGATCACCGTCGGCACCTACGCTGGCGCACGTGACAGCGTGAAAGTTGCTCTGATCGCTGAACAGCAAGCTCAGAACGCTGAAGACCTGGAAGAAGCCAACGAAACCCTGGCTGACGCACGTGCTGAAGTCGCCAAGGTCTCGGGCCTGGGCAATGCCATCGCTGCCGCTACCTCGGCTGAAGAAGCTGTTGGCGAAGCAGAAGAAGCTGCGGCAACCGCTGACGCAGCCCTGGCTGGCGCACTCGGTTCGTTCCGCTCGCTGAACAGCGCGAAAGGCACCATCACCGTTGTTGACGGCACCATCGTACTGGCACCTACCCCAACCACCGAAACGCCTGCTCCTGCTCCAGTCACCCTGGCTGCAATCGACGAAGAAGACGGCGTGTGGGTCGTTGACGAAGACGTCACCGCTTCGAACTACCCTGGCCTGGCCGCTGTGATCACCGCTGGCAATGCACAGCTGGTGGCGGCTGCTGAAGTCTCGGAAGCCGAAGACAACCTGCTGTTCGCTCAGATCGAAGTCGAGTACCGCGATCGTGACGCGACCGGCACCGCCGCTCTGCGCGCACTGGTGACCGATGGCTTCCTGGGCGACGTGACCGTGCCGAGCAGCGGCACCCCGACCATCGCTAACCTGCGTGACCAGCTGGCTGCCCTGCAAGGCGAAGGCGATGCTGACGCGATCCAGGACTACAAAGACGCACTGCAGAACTTCCTGGATGTGAACACCTCGAACCTGGCTGACGACGTCGCTGAGGCTGACGAAGCCATCAACGGCGACGAAGGCGTGCAGGCTCGTATCGATGCACTGGCTGACGCAGTCGAGTACCTGGAAGCCGCCAAGGCCCTGGAAACCGAACTGGCATCGCTGATCGAAGCACGTGACGCTGCTCTGGCTGACTTCGAAGACAACGACTACCTCGAGCCAGTGATGCTGGACGCTAACAAATTCGGCACCACCGGTTCGGACATCTTCGTCTTCGACGGCGAAGCAGTCTCGATCAGCGCCTTCGGCCGCTCGGGCGATGACGTCCTGTTCGTTGGTTCGGGCTTTACCCTGAACGAAGGTGACACCGACGACGGCGATAACGCTGTTCTGGAAGTGTTCTTCAACCAGCGTGGTAACAACGCCGAGATCATCATCGAAACCGAAGCATACGGTTCGGATCTGGCAGCTGGCGCTGGCGTCAAGGTCATCACCCTGACCGGCGTGAACGTCGAAGACCTGACCTTCGAAAACGGCATCATCACCCTGTAATGATCCGCTGAGAAGGCGCCCGTGGCCAGCCTCTGGCCGCAAGCGACAAAAACCCCGCAACCCCGGTTGCGGGGTTTTTTTTCGCATGGAAACGACAGATTGTGTGATCGGCATCACATATTTCGAAGGTTATGCCTCATAATGGCGTGCCGAGCTCGCTAACAGCCTGCTTCGACGGCGAACCGCGACACGCCACCGAATGTCGTTTCCAGTCTTAGATATGAAAAATAACTTCTCCAAGCCGAAGAACGAAATCACCGAGGCGTTGCAGATCTTCAAGAAGACCTTCATCACCATCGGCGTGTTCAGCGCGATCACGAATATGCTGGCGTTGGTCCCGTCGCTGTACATGATGCAGGTCTACGACCGCGTCTTGGCCAGCCAGAACGAGCTGACCCTTGCCATGCTGACGGTCCTGATGCTAGGCGCCTACCTCATGCTGGCTTCGCTCGAAATGATCCGCTCCTTCGTGCTGGTGCGCGTCGGCAACCGCTTCGACATGATGATGAACAAGCGCGTGTACACGGCGGCTTTCCAGCAGAACCTGAAGACCTCGGGCGCCAACGCCGGCCAGGCGATGTCCGACCTGACCAACGTGCGCCAGTTCCTGACCGGCAATGCGCTGTTCGCCTTCTTCGACGCGCCGTGGTTCCCGATTTACCTGGCGATCATCTTCTTCTTCCAGGTACCGCTGGGCTTCTTCGCCCTGGGCGGTACCCTGGTCCTGATCGTGCTGGCCGTGGTCAACGAACGCATCACTCGCAAGCCGCTGGCCGAAGCCAACGCGCTGTCGGTCGAAGCCAACACGATGGCTACCAACAACCTGCGCAATGCCGAGGTCATCGAATCGATGGGCATGCTGCCCAACCTGATGAGCCGCTGGTTCAAGGTCCACAGCAAGTTCCTGGGCCTGCAGGCCAATGCCAGCAACAAGGCTGGCATGATCAATGCCGGCACCAAGTTCACCCAGCTGTCGCTGCAATCGCTGGTGCTCGGCCTCGGCGCGCTGCTGGTCATCGAACACAAGATGTCGGCCGGCATGATGATCGCGGCCTCGATCCTGGTCGGCCGCGCCATGCAGCCGGTGCAGCAGGTAATCGGCGCCTGGAAGAGCGTGGGCAGCACCCGCAGCGCCTATGGCCGCCTGGTCGCGATCCTGGAAGCGAATCCGAAGCGCGAAACCGGCATGTCGCTGCCCAAGCCGCGCGGCGCCCTGACGGTCGAAGGCGTTACCGCCTCGCCGCCGGGCGTCAAGGCGCCGGTGGTGCGCAACGTCAGCTTCGGCCTCGAGCCAGGCGACGTGCTGGGGGTGGTGGGTCCGAGCGGTTCGGGCAAGTCGACCCTGGCGCGCCTGCTGATCGGCATCTGGCCGGCAATGATGGGCAAGGTGCGCCTGGACGGCGCCGACATCTATCAATGGAACAAGGCCGAGCTCGGCCCGCACATCGGCTACCTGCCGCAGTCGATCGAGTTGTTCGCCGGCACCGTGTCCGAGAACATCGCGCGCTTCGGCGACGTCGATGCTGAAAAAGTGGTGACCGCCGCCCAGCGCGCCGGCGTGCACGAGATGATCCTGCACCTGCCGGAAGGCTACGACACCAAGCTGGGCGACGGCGGCGCAGGCCTGTCCGGCGGCCAGCGCCAGCGCCTGGCGCTGGCCCGCGCCATGTACGACGATCCGGCGCTGATCGTGCTCGACGAGCCGAATTCCAACCTCGACGAAGTCGGCGAAGCCGCCCTGGTGAAGGCCGTGCTCGAGCTGCGCCAGCGCGGCAAGACGATCGTGCTGATCACCCACCGCCAGGCGGCGCTGAACGCGACCACCAAGCTGCTCATGATGCGCGACGGCGCGGTGGCGGCCTTCGGCCCGACCCAGAAGGTGCTGGAAGCGATCAACGAAGCCAACCAGAAACAGATCCAGGCGCAGAAGGCGGCGCTCGCGGCCAAGGGCCAGGCGATGCTGGCCAAGCAGCAGGCCCAGGCGCAGGCTAAACCACAGCCACAGCCACAGCCACCGGCGCCGGCGCCGGAAGCGCAGGGCAACGATACTTCCGCGACCACGGAACAGGGACAGTAAAAACATGCAACTCGTAAAGAAACAGGAACAAGCGTCGGAGGTTATCTCCCACGTCGTCGAGCCGGTCGACGTCGATACCGACTCGGGCAAGTTCAGCCGCATCGGCTGGCTGCTGGTCTTGCTCGGCTTTGGCGGCTTCGTGCTGTGGGCCTTCCTGGCCCCGCTCGACAAGGGCGTGCCGATGAGCGGCACGGTGGCCGCGCAGTCGAATCGCCAGGCGGTCCAGCACCTGACCGGCGGCACGGTGCAGCAACTGCTGGTGCGCGACGGCGCCCAGGTCAAGGAAGGCCAGGTCGTGGCGCGCATGAACCCGATCACTGCCAAGTCGGCGGTCCAGCTGACCGAAGTGCAATACCTGTCGGCGCTGGCCAATGTGGCGCGCCTGGCTGCCGAGCGCGATGGCGCGAAGACCATCAAGTTCCCGGCCGAGATTGAACAGCGCCGCAACGAGCCTGCGGTGGCTGACCTGATCAGTTCGCAGAATGGCCTGCTGCTGTCGCGCCAGAACGCGCTGCAAAGCCAGATGAGCGGTGTCGATGAAAGCATTGCCGGCCTCAAGATGCAGATCCAGGGCTTGCAGGAATCGCGCGACAGCAAGAAAGAGCAAATGACGCTGCTGAAGGAACAACTGGACGGCATGCGCGACCTGGCCAAGGAAGGCTATGTGGCGCGCAACCGCCTGCTTGAACTGGAGCGCACCTATGCCCAGTTGAGCGGCGCGGTATCGGAAGACATCGGCAATATCGGCCGTTCGCAGCGCCAGGTGCTGGAGCTGACCCTGCGCCGCACCCAGGCGACGCAGGACTACCAGAAAGAGGTCCGCACCCACATGAACGACATGCAGCGCGAAGCCGATGCCCAGCGCGCACGCCTGACCGCCGAGCAGTTCCAGCTGTCGAACGTCGACGTCAGGGCGCCGGTGGCCGGCACCGTGGTTGGCCTGGCCGTGTTCACCAATGGCGGCGTGATCCCGTCGGGCTTCAAGCTGATGGACATCGTGCCCGAAGGCGATCCGCTGGTGGTGGAAGGCCAACTGCCGGTCAACCTGGTCGACAAGGTGTACCCGGGCCTGAAGGTCGAACTGATCTTCTCGGCGTTCAACGCCAACAAGACCCCGCACATCGAAGGTGAAGTGACGACCGTCGCGGCCGACCGCCAGGTCGACGAGCGCACCGGCAACCCGTATTACGTGGTCAAGGTGAAAGTCACGCCGCGAGGCCACCAGATGATGGCCGAGCACAAGATGGATGCCCGTCCCGGAATGCCGGTAGAACTGTTCGTCAAGACCGGCGAACGCACCATGATGAACTACCTGTTCCGTCCTATCCTCGACCGCATGCCGGCGGCAATGGGAGGCGACTGATGGGTGGAGCTTCGATGACCCGCCTGCGCGCCATCGTTGCGCGCACCACGCTGGGCGCCGCCATCGGCCTCGCCTTCGCCGTGCCGGCGCATGCGCTGTCGCTGCAGGAAGCCTACGAGGCCGCGCTGCGCAACGACCCGGTGTACCGGATGCGCATCCAGGAACGCGAAGCCGGCAGGGAGTACCGCATCCAGGGCCGCGCCGGCCTGTTGCCGAGCGTGTCGGCCAGCTATACTGCGAACCGCAATATCTCGGACCGCACCCAGCCGAGCCGGAATCCGCTGACCAACGTCACGACGCTCTCCACCGACCACCCGCGCTACATCAGCCGCTCGTCGACCGTGCAGCTGCGCCAGCCGATCCTGAACCTGGACGCCTTCGTGCGCTACCGCCAGGGCAAGGTGCAGGACGCCCAGAGCGCGCAGGCGCTCGAGGCCGGCACCGACGAGGTCGGGGTGCGCGTGGCGCAGGCCTATATGGATGCGCTGTTCGCCGAAGACCAGGTGGCGCTCTCCAAGGTGCAGCGCGATATGTACCAGGAACAGCAGAAGGTCAATGCGCGCCTGTTCGACCGCGGCGAAGGCACGCGCACCGACATGCTCGAGACCCAGGCGCGCTACGACCTGGCCGAGGCACAACTGATCGAGGCCGAGGACAACCTCAAGGCTGCGCGCGAGACGCTGCAGGGCGTGATCGGCATGGAACCCGGCACGCTGAACCAGCTGGGCGACAATTTCCGTCCGCTGCCGCAGGATATCGCGACCTACGAGGAATGGGAAAAGCTGGCGCTCGCCAACAACAACACGCTGGCGACCACGCGCCTGGCGGTCGAGAACCAGCGGCTCGAGATCCAGCGCCAGCGCGCCGGCCATGCGCCGCGGGTCGATTTTCTTGCCACCTACAACAAGGCCGACAGCGAATCGCTGAACCAGCTTGGCATCGAGTCGACCAACCGCCAGCTCGGCATCCAGGTCAACATCCCGATCTATAACGGCGGCGGCATCAGTTCGGCCACGCGCCAGGCGGCCGCCAATTACGGCCGCGCGCAAGCCGAGCTGGATGCGCGCACCAACGAGATCCTGGTCGAGCTGCGCCGCGCGCACAGCATCGTCGAGAGCAGCGGCCGCAAGGTCGAGGCGCTGGTGAAAGCCGTCGATTCGGCCAAGGTCTTGATGACCGCGACCGAGCAGAGCATCAAGGGCGGGGTACGCATCAACCTCGACCTGCTCAACGCCCAGCAACAGCTGTACACCAGCCAGCGCGACCTGGCCCAGGCCCGCTACGGCTACCTGCTCGGCGTGATCCGCCTGCGCGCCGCGGCCGGCAACCTGGATTCGCAGGTCATCCGCGAGATCGCCGCCTACTTCCGCACATAATCCTCCCGGGCCGGCGCTCGCCGGCCCAACCCAGCTGTACGCTGCGCCGTTGTTATTTTTATTACGTTATATTTTTCTCTCTAATTCACAGGGAGGGGGAGATGGCGAACTATGTCAGCATGGTGCAGGAACTGTACGTCGCGTATTTCAGCCGTCCGGCCGATCCCAAGGGGCTGGCGTTCTGGGTCCACAATCTCGAAAACCAGATTGTGACCCATGACGAGATCGCCGCCAGCTTCGCGCAAACGGCGGAGTACAAGGCGGCCTACTTCGAGGTCGACAAGACAGTGCTGGTGAATGAAATCTACGACAACCTGTTCGGCCGCCCGGCAGAACAGCGCGGGCTGGATTTCTGGGTCAAGGCGCTCGAGACTGGCGCGATGACGGTCGACAATATGGTCACAACGGTCGCGAAAGGCGCCCAGGGAGCCGACCAGTTCGCGTTCAATGCCAAGGTCGGTGTGGCGGTGGCTTTCACCGCGCGCGTCGATACGCCGCAAGAAATCGCGGCCTATGACGGCGCCGCGGCGAACATGATCGCGATTAACTACCTGGCTGGCGTGACGAATATGATCACCGGCGACCTGGCGCGCGATCCAGGTAGTATCGACCTGGCGATCGCCCGCATGAACGGCTCACCATTCGCGCATGAGCCTATCGAACTGGTCGGTGTCGCCGAACCTGCGGTGCCGGTGGGCTGAAAGAAGAGGGTGGCCGCTCAGGCCGCTGCCTTGTCCGCTGCGCCGCCGGCCTGCACCTTGCCGGCGCAATGCGGGCAGGAAACTCCGACCACGTATTCCGGCGCCAGTTGCTGGCGCGGCGTGACCACCGCGCGGCAGGCGAAGCATTGCGCGGTCTCGGTCGGCTCCAGCTTTGGATTGAGCGCGGTGCGGTAGTCGAACACGAAGCAGTCGCCGCTGTAATGGTCGCCGCCGACTTCCTCGAAATACTTCAGGATGCCGCCTTCGAGCTGGAACACGCGCTCGTAGCCGATCTCTTTCATGTGGATCGCCGCTTTTTCGCAGCGGATGCCGCCGGTGCAGAAGGTGACCACGGTCTTGCCGTTCAGCTCATCCTTGTGCTGGGCCGCGACTGCGGGAAACTCGGTGAACTTCTCGATGCGGTAATCGAGCGTGTTGTCGAAGGTGCCGACATCGACCTCGAAGGCATTGCGGGTTTCCATCATCACGACCTCGACGCCGTCGTCGTCGTGGCCCTGGTCGAGCCAGCGCTTGAGCGTCTTCGCATCGACCGCCGGCGCGCGGCCAAGTTCGGGCTTGATCAGCGGCATGCGCATGGTAATGATCTCTTTCTTGATCTTGACCAGCATGCGCTTGTGCGACTGTTCGTTCGACAGGCTTTCCTTCCACGCCAGGTCGGCCAGGCGCGCGTCGCTGCGCACCCAGGCCAGGTACTGGTCGATGTGCTCGCGCGTACCCGACAAGAACATATTGATGCCTTCCGGCGTCAGCAGTACGGTCCCTTTCAATCCAAGCGCGTTGCACAGGTCCTGATATTGCGGGCGCAATTCCTCCAGGTTGTCGAGCGTGATGAATTTATAGGCGGCGATATTGACGTACTGGTGTTGGGAAGACATGGTCGTGGGCCTTGCAAAGGCTGGAGAAAAGACAGGCCGACATTATAAGGCAGGACCTGAAGGACCTGACCAGCGGCCACCTCAACCTGACGTGTCCTGCCGCTATCAGGTCGGTGTGGGCCGGCTCTGAGCGGGTTTTAATACTTATGGTTATTATCTTCCAGTGATTAGTATTATTAAAAACTAATACTTAATTGTCATTAGGGTAAGTCACAGTCGGGTAAATACATAAAATTTTATTATTTTTATGTAGGGAATTCCCTACAGAAACCTTAGAAGCATAAAATATTTCCCGTTCGCAATTGCATTCGAGTACATACTGTTCATGTATGGCAACTCGGCCATCCACGACCAACTGATATCGACAATGAGCGAACTCTCTTCCTACGAATCCACGGTAAATTCCTTCTATCTCGCTTTCTTCGGCCGCCCCGCCGATCCTGAGGGCCTGGCATTCTGGTCCGGCCACCTCGAGAACAATGGCGGCGACTACCGTTTCATCACCGAAGCCTTTGCCAGTTCCGAAGAAGCGAAGGTCCGTTTCGGCGACGATACCGCCAACGAGCGCATCGCCGAGATCTACCAGCAACTGTTCAACCGCGCCCCCGAAGCTGACGGACTGGCATTCTGGACCAATGCGGTCGAGCAGGGCCATGCTTCGCTGGCCGATGTCGCCATATCCATCCTGAACGGTGCACAAGGTACTGACGCCGACCTGGCGACGCTGCGCAAGCAGGCCAGCGCCGACTTCACCGCCCGCGTCGATGCGGAGGGCAGCGACTACACCGGCTATGCCGCGGTGGAAGCCGCCCGCGTGCTGGTGCGCGCCGTGACCCCGGACGCTACGCAGGAAGACATCGCCAAGCTGGTGCAGGCGGTCGCCGAGTTCGCCGACATCGCCTCGAACAACCCGGCCGTGGTCGACGCCATCGCCACCGGCAGCACCCTGCTGGCGCTGTTCGATACCCCGCGCGGCCTGCTCGACCCGGTCGTCCTGGCCCAGGCGCTGGCCGACGTCGCCAAGGCAGCCGCCGGCAACCCTGCCACGCTGGAATCGCTGCTGCGCGGCGGCGGCATGGCCAAGGTGCTGGACGTCATGCCAGCCAAGGCCACCTTGCAGGACGTGGTCGATGCGCTGGCCGACGGCGGCCTGCCGGCCGCGATCGACGTCGTGTACCCGCCCACGCCGGTCACGCCGCCAACGCCTTCGGCGCCGGTCTCCATGCTCAGGTTCGACAGCGTGGAGTCGGGCAAGGGTGACCGCGACACCAAGGATCACATCACCAAGCTCGAGAACGCCGACGTCACCTTCACCTACAAGGGCAACGTCAAGGCCGGCCAGAGCTTCGAATACACCATCGACGGCGGCAAGCACTGGATCGCCACGGGCATCGATACCTCCACGCGCGGCGTCGTCGTGCTCAAGGACGTCGACCTGACCATCGGCGCGCACGACCTGCCGCCACCGCCGCCACCGCGCATGGGCATCTTCGAGGTCGAGCCCGTCGAGGACGTGCTGACCACGGTGCAGCTGCGCCTGGTCGATGGCAATGACCGGGAAATCGTGTCGGCCACCGAGACGCTGGTGCTCGACCGCAACGCCGACATGCTGGAGGTCTCGCTGGTCAACCAGGCCGCCGCTTATTTCGGTGGATTTAGCCAAGGCAACACCAACACGCTCGGTTTCGAGATAGATGGACTGGAACAAGGGGCCATCATCCAGTACCAGTACCAGTCGCCAGGCGCGAACTCGGCGACCTGGCAGGAGTCCCTGCCGGTCCTGCAGGATGGCATGCACACGATCCACGTGCGCCAGCTCGATGCCGCCGGCAATGCGAGCGAAGCCAGGGAAATGAAGTTCAATCTCAACCGCGAAGCGCCGGCCTCGCCGACCATCCGCCTGGCCAACGATACCGGGATCGACAGCGAAGACGGCGTGACCAATGATGCTACCGTGCTCATCGAAGGCCTGGGCACCCGGTGGGTGACCGGCTGGCAGTATTCTGTCGACGACGGCAAGGACTGGAAGTTCGGCGGCGTGACCATGACGGACGGTGGAACGGCCGAGCTCGAACTGAGCACGCTGGACATCGCCTCGGGTACCCTCCTGGTACGCCAGATCGATTACGCAGGCAACGTCAGCGAAGCATCGACCGGGCTCGGGTTCACGTTCGACGATACCGATCCGACCGAGACCGTGAGCCTGGTCCGCATCGAAGGTGAAGACGACGGCGTGCTCACGACCGGCCAGGACAAGGCCGACCTCACGTTCAGCGTCGCCGGCAAGGACGATGGCATCGTCCAGTGGCGTCTCGACGGCGCCAAGGACTGGAACACGGTGAATGCCTACAACAGTGACGGCACCTTCACCCTGGAGAACATCGACCTGTCGGGCAGCGACCGCACCGTCCAACTGCAGGTGATCGACGCGGCCGGCAACCTCGGTTTCCACGACGAATGGAATATCGACGGCCCATTCGGGCTGCGCGTGGAAAAGACCTTCGACGGCGTGCGCGTCACCAGCTCGGCGGCGGGTGGGGTCCAGCTGAACAATGTCTTCATCGGTTCGATCCTCAAGGACGGCGGCAGCGCGCTCGTGGGCCAGCAGAGCCCGGGGCGCTCCGGCACCCTGACGCTCGAGCGGGCGAGCGGCCCGGCGCTGAGCGATACCACCTTCGTCTATCTCGGCCATGCCGGCAATGACGATTTCAAGGGCAGCAACCTGTGGGGCTTCGGCGGCGACGACAAGCTCACCGGCACCGCCGGCAACGACTTCATCAGCGGTGGCGACGGCAACGACACGATAGTGTCGCTTGGCGGCAACGACATTATCTCGGGCGGCGCCGGCGCCGACATGATCGTGCTGGCCCAGGATGACAAGGGCAGCACGCTGCATTATGGCGAGAAGGAAACCGCGTTCGGCATGTTCACCGGCGGCAGCATCGCGGGGCAGGATCGCATCCTGGGCTCCGAGGCGGGCGACGTGATCCAGCTCGGCGCCATCTTCGGGGCGGCTTCGGTCACGGTCGGCAGCGGTTACCTGAACAGCGACGATGCGGGCCAGGTCGCCGTCATCCGCGGCACGCTGTCGGGCCCGTCCGGCGACACCTTCGAAGCCAAGGCCGGCGGCAGCTCATACATCGTGCAGTGGACCGACGCGGTGGGCATCAACAGCATCGTCCTGAACAGCTACCTCGGCGCCGCGCTGGGCGTCGAGGTCGATCACGTGAAAGGCACGCTGACCCTGGTCGATGCGCCCCACGACGACGTCCCCCCGACCGAGACGCTCGCGTTCGAGCGCATCGAGGGTGGCCTCGAGGGCGTCAAGAAGACCGACGAGACCAGCGTCGACGTGGTGTTCAGCGTGGACGGCAAGAATGACGGCATCGTCCAGTGGCGCATCAAGGGCGAGCAGGACTGGCTGGACGTGACCGATTATAACGGCGCCACCTTCACCATCGCCGGCATCGACCTGTCGGAAGCCGACCAGACCATCGAGCTGCAGGTGGTCGACAACGCCGGCAACGTCGGCGACACGCTCGAGGTCCTGATCGACGGACCGGTGACGCCATTCAAGGTCAGGGCCACGCCGGAAGGACTGCGGATCGACAGCACGGTGGAGGGTGTCATCCGGATCGGCGATACGGTGGTGACGTCCAATCATGGCGGCGCGATCGATGGCCGGGTCATCGTCGGCGAACAGATCGGCCCGGTATCCGGCAAGGTATCGATCACGCCGGCTGGCGGAACGGCGCTCGTGGACGAGAGCGGAACCATCTACCAGTTCGGCGATAGCGCCAATGACCCGCTCGAAGGCGCCAACCTGTGGGGGTTCAAAGGCAACGACACGCTGACCGGCACTGCGGGCGATGACTACCTGAGCGGCGGCGACGACAACGACGAGATTTACTCGAATGGCGGCGCCGACACCATCTCCGGCGGCAAAGAGGCCGATACCATCTGGCTCGAGAAGGACGGCGTCGGCAGCACCTTGCTCTACCAGGCCGGCGACACCGCGACCGGCGTCTTCCCGAACAGCGACTACATGAACGGCATGGACCAGATCCGGGGCGCCGAACTGGGCGACATGATCCGGGTGGGTTCCATCTTCGGCTACGTGGACGAGATCAAGAGCACCTTCCTGACCACCACCGATGCCGACCAGGTGGCCGTCGTGCGCGGCAATGCCGACAGCCGCTTCACCAGCAACCCGAATGGCACCTCATACATGGTGCAGTGGACTGACGGCACCAACATCAACAGCATCGTCGTGAATGACTTCGGCGCCGCCGGCTTCAGCCTGGAAATCGATAACGAGCGCGGCATCATGACGCTGGTCGAGGTGCCGCCGGTGATCTCGACGTTCGTGGGCATCAGCTTCAACCTGTCGATGAACTCCGCCTCGTTCCAGCTCACAGGCACGCCAGACAACGTCGTGCCGAGCGAGGAAACCAACGGCATGCTGCCGCACGAGGATTTCTCGCTGTACAAGCTCGAATCTGGCCTCTTCATGCCAGCCACGGGCTACGACGATGGCCCGGCGTACGGCGTGGACAGCAATGGCCGCATGAATTTCGCCGGCGAACTGGCGGCGGACGTGTACATGATGTCCTGGGGAACCGACACCTTTGCGACCGCGAGCGGCTCCTTCGATTCGGGTGGCATCATGTTCGCGGGCGGCGTCGACGGCAACGTGGTCCAACAGGGCTTCATGCTGGATTCCGACGGCCTGCAGGCCTGGGTCAAGCTCGATGGGGGCACCCGTGACCGCAGCGCGGAAACCAATAGTCTGCTGTACCTCAGCGAGGCGAACACGACGACCACGGTCACCACCGGGGTGCACCAGGACGTGGTCGACGCCACGGCCGGCACTGTGACCATCGTCTATAACCAGCTCAACAATGCCTCGCAAGACATGATCATCGGCTTCGGTGCGGACGACAAGATCGAAATCCACCTGCCCAAGCTGCCGGGCAAGGGGACTATCAATTCCAATAGCGTATTGGCAAGCGATGGTTTCGGAGTTGCCGGATCGGCCACGCTGGCAACGCTGAAGCCCTATCTCGATGGTCGCGCCATCTCGGCCGATGCCGGCACGGTGTTCCTGGTGCGCGACGGCCTCGATGCCGGCATGCTGATCCATTACGTGAACAGCGATGGCGATGAAATAGCCGAGGCTGGCGAGATCACCCTGCTCGCGACCTTCACCGGCGGCCTACCCGACTTGGACCAGATCGTCCTGATCGGTAATCCACCTCCGTAATAACGGCGGATCGACAAGCCCTGCGCCTCACTGGCGCAGGGCTGACTGCCTGCCGGGTATCCATGCATTGGTTATTTCAAAAATCACCACATTTTCGCTGTAAATACCTAATGTTGCAGCATTCTTTGTGCGAATAATCCTACAGAAATCATAAAAATAGTTCGCCAGTTTCTCACTACAGTTGGTTTTCGGGTCATACTAATTCCACATGGCAATTCGACCATGCTGACCTCCCGATACCGACTATGAACGAATCCACCAATTACAACTCCACGGTTCATTCCTTCTACCTCGCCTTCCTTGGCCGTCCCGCCGACGCGGCTGGCCTGAAGTTCTGGTCCGAGCATCTCACCAGCGTCAATGGCGACCTCGGCATCATCGCCGAGTCGTTCGCGAATTCCGAAGAAGCGCAGACGCGCTTCGGCGACGACACGCCGGCCGAGCGCATCGTGCAGATCTACCAGCAACTGTTCAACCGCGGCCCCGAACCCGCCGGCCTGGTGTTCTGGACCAACGCGATCGAACAAGGCCATGTGACTCTGGCCGACGTCGCCATCTCCATCCTGGAAGGCGCCCAGGGTACGGATGCCAGCCTGGCGCTGCTGCGCGAGCAGGCCGTCGCCGATTTCACCGCCCAGGTGGAAGCGTCCGGCACCGACTATGACGGCTACGCCGCGATCGAGGCCGCGCGCGTGCTGGTGCGCGCCGTGACCCCGGGAGCATCGCAGGACGATATCGCCAGGGCGGTCAAGGCCGCCGTGGCCTTCACCGACACCGCCTCGACCAACCCAAGCGTGATCGATGCCATCGCCACCGGCAGCACCCTGCAGGCGCTGTTCGACACTGCGCGCGGCCTGAAGGATCCGGTCACCCTGGTGCAAGCCCTGGCCGACGTGGCCGAGGCGGCCGCCGGCAACCCTGCCACGCTCGAGTCGCTGCTGCGCGGCGGCGGCATGGCCAAGGTGCTCGAGGTGATGCCTTCCCGCGCCAGCCTGCAGGACGTGGTCGATGCGCTGGCCGAAGGCGGCTTGCCGGCCGCGATCGACGTGGTGTATCCGCCGCGTCCGACCACGCCGCCGGCAGCTGGCGTGAAGTTCACGTTCGAAGGCGTGACCCACGGTGACGACGACCGGGCACCGGACGACAACGTCACCAGCGAACGCGTCGTCGACGTCGAATTCAGCTTTACCGGCGCGCTCAAGTCCGGCGAAAAATTCCAGTACACCGTCGACGGCGGCGAACACTGGCATGACATCACGCCGTCCGGCAACCGGCTCATCATCCCCGAAATCAACCTGGCCGATGGCGAGCTGGTCGATGGCGGCGGCGACAAGCGCATGGCGCTCAAGAGCATCGATGGCGACTATGTCACTACCGTGCAGGTGCGGGTGGCCAATGCCAATAACGGCACCGTCACCAGTAAGCAGGAAAAGATCACCTGGGACCAGACGCCTCCGGATGGCTACGTGGAGTTCGTGCGCATCGATGGCGGCCAGGATGGCGACCAGGCGACTAACCGGAACGAGGCCGACGTCACCTTCAGCGTCGACTACCTGGACGATGGTTTTGTGCAGTGGCGCATCAAGGGCGACGACAAATGGATCGACGTCGGCAAGGTCGACAATAGCGGCAACTTCACCCTGCGCGACATCGACCTGTCCGAAGACGACCCGACCATCGAGGTACGCGTGATCGATGCCGCGGGCAATGTGGGGCATGAGAACGAATGGAAGATCGATGGCCCGGCTGGCAACGTGCTCAAGATCACGCCAATGGCCAAAGGGCTTCAAATCGCGAGCTCCATTACCGGCACGATCGAACTTGGCGGCTCGGTGGTCGTATCGAGCGCCCAGGGTGGCGGTATTCTCGCCGGTATCCCGACCATGGTCGGCGAACAGCTTGTCAAGACCCAAGGGACCTTTACGATCGTGCCGACAGCAGGCCTGGACCTGAGCGATAAGACCAATACCGTCTATGCGCTGGGCACTGCCGCCGGCGAGACGCTCAAGGGCGAAAATCTGTGGGGCTTCGGCGGCGACGACACGCTCTTCGGCACGGACGGCGACGATCTGCTGGTTGGCGGCGATGGGAACGACACCATCCATTCGAACGGCGGAGAAGATTCGATCATCGGCGGCGCCGGCGCCGACTGGATCATCCTGGATGCCAAGAATGACGGCGTTACCCGCATCGGGTTTGAACAAGGCGATGCCTATACCGGGGAAGTCAAGGATGGGGTGACGGTCGCCAATCTGGACCGGATCAGCGGCGCCAAGGCTGGCGACCAGCTGTTCTTCAGCAGCACCTTTAATTTCACGACCCCGACCGTAAGTGATCAATATCTCACCACCACTACCAGTGGCCAGATGTCGATCGTGCGCGGCACGATGAGCGGAGGCAGTTTCTTTGTCGATGCGCAAGGATCGGCTCATATCATGCAGTGGACCGACGGGAAGAACATCAACAGCTTCGTTGTAACGGACTTTGGCGGTGCTTCCGGCATCGACCTGGAGTTCAGCAACCAGAACGGTTTCGTCACCCTGGTCAACAAGCCGGTGTCGTCGAGCTATGTCGGCACCGAATTCCTGTTCGGCGCCGAAACGAGCCGCCTGGTCCTGAAGGGCAATCCGAGCGATGTCGCGCAGGTGGACGAACCAGGTGGCTTGCTGGATATGTCCGGGTTCGCGCTGAAAGACGTCGTCACCGGCGATTCGATCACTCCCCTCTATGCCTCGGGCGTGGACTTCGGCGTGCAGCAGGATGGCAGCCTTCGCTTGGGCAGTACGCTCCAGGCTGGCGTTTACGAGATGAGCTGGGATGCCAAGACCTTTGCCACCGACACTGGCGGTTTCTCCGCCGGCAAGGTGCAATTCGCCGGCGGCGCCGATGGCCTGATCGTCCAGCAGGGCTTCGAGTACAAATCCGAGATCGTTCTCACCAATCCCCAGTCTAATTACGGCACTGACACTTCCGGCAGGGTGTACCGCACCGACCTCGCCAGCACCACGCTCATCACCGGTAACAACAAGGACATCGTACTGGCCGAGAGCGGCACGGTCAGTCTCCAGTACCGGACACTGGATGGCGCGGCGCAGGACCTGGTCATCGGCTTTGGCGAGGACGACCAGGTCCAGTTCGCCACGACGGCCATGGTGACCATCAACAGAAACGCCGGCATGACGATCGAGTGGGCACAAGGCGCCGACAACACCGGACGCGTCGTGGCGACCCAGGCGCATGAAGGAGCGTTCATCGAGACCGAAGGCCTGATCGCGAGCGACGAGTTGGACGTTGCTGGATCGGATACCCTGGCGACCCTGAACGCGCATCTGAACATCTCGGCGCTGGCCGACGATGAAGGATTGCTGATCCTGGCGCATGACAAGGACGGCAGTGGCGGCGCGTTGATGTACTTCCTGGACCTCGACGACAACGGCGCCATCGATGCCGGCGAAGTGGAGCTGGTTGCCATGTTCGCGGAAGGCGTTCCGAACATGGAGCAAGTCATCCTGGTCGGCTTCGGCTGAACCGGACGGTAGTCCATTCCGGCCGCCTCGCGTGGCCGGACCTCGAGCGGTCGGGCCGGCAAGCCATTTGCCTACCCGGCCGCTCGTGCTAAAGTCCCCCCGGAGCGGCGTGCACGCGATACGCCATGTCCTTCATTACAGGAAACCCATGCAAGACTGGTCCGATGGCTACATGACCGAGGTGGCATACACCTTCGGCTACTACCCCGAACTCAACCCGCTGCGCGCTCGCCTGGCCCTGCTCGAAGCCGGCATCGTCCCGCCCGAGTTCCACACCGCCTGCGAGCTCGGCTTCGGCCAGGGCATGAGCGTCAACATCCACGGCGCCGCTTCCAGTACCCAGTGGCACGGCACAGATTTCAATCCATCCCAGGTCGGCTTCGCGCGCGAGCTGGCGCAAGACACGCCGCTGGCGGCCAACCTGTCCGACGAAGCCTTCGAGGACTTCTGCCGCCGCGACGACCTGCCGCAGTTCGATCTCATCGCCCTGCACGGCATCTGGAGCTGGATCTCGGACGCCAACCGCGCCGTGATCGCCAACTTCATCGAGCGCAAGCTGAAGGCCGGCGGCGTGGTCTACGTCAGTTACAACACCCAGCCGGGCTGGGCCGCGGTAAGCCCGCTCACCGAGCTGATGGCCGGTTTCGACGCCGCCTCGAATCCGCCCGGCATCGGTCCGGCCGCGCGCATCGACGCCGCGCTCGACTTCGCCGACAAGCTCATGGCCACCGGCGCCGTCTACGGCAAGGCCAATCCGCAGGCGCTCGAACACCTGAAACGCCTGCGCGGCCACGACCGGCGCTACCTGGCCCACGAATACTTCAACCGCGACTGGCTGCCGATGTCGTTCGCGCGCATGCGCGGCTGGATGGAAGGCGCGCGGCTGCAATACGCCACCTCGGCCCACTATCTCGACCACGTGCCAATGCTGAACCTGAGCGCGGCCCAGCAGGAGCTGCTGGCCGGCATTCCCGATGCGGGCCTGCGCGAAACGGCCCGGGACTTCATCGTCAACCGGCTGTTCCGGCGCGACTACTGGGTGCGCGGCGCGCGCCGCCTGGCGCCGGCCGAGCGCGCCGAGCGCCTGCGCGCGCAGCGCGTGATCCTGGCCCAGGGCGCGGCCAAGGTGAAGCTCAAGGTGTCCGGGATCCAGGGCGAGGCCACCCTGCACGAAGACGTCTATCGTCCGATCCTCGACGCGCTGGCCGACCACCGGCCGCGTTCGCTCGGCGAGATCGAGCAGCTTGTCGCCGCGCGCGGGATCCACCTGGCGCGCATCGTCGAAGCGGTCATGATCCTGGCCGGCACCGGCGCCGTGCATCCGGCCCAGCCGGAACAGGCAATCGCCGCCGCCGCGCCGCATACGGCGCGCCTGAATGCGCGGCTGTGCGCCATTGCGCGTTATTCCGAGGACGTCAACAGCCTGGCTTCGCCGGTCAGCGGCGGTGCGATTCAGGTCGGACGCATCGAGCAGCTGTTCCTGCTGGCGCTGGGGCAGGGTAAAAGGGGGCGCGATGAGCTGGCAGACTTTACTGGTGCAGTACTCGCGGCCCAAGGCCATCGCATTCTGCGCGATGGGAAACCTTTGGGAGATGCCGAACAGATGCAGGCTTTGCGTGTGCAGGCCGGAAATTTCGAAACCGATCGTCTGCCAGTCCTACGCGCATTCGGCATAAGTAGTTAAAAATTGTTAAAAACAGCGTAGACCTCAGCTGTTTCAATTTCTTTAAATCAACAATTTTCCATCAGAAAATTATTAAAATTATTATTTTTGTAGGAATTAGACGACAGAGCTACTGATTTTTGTGAGTATTTCCTGTTCGCAAGCTATTTCGTATTGGATACTGATACCGCAGGGCAATCATTCCGATTCGAAATCAACTTGACGACCATGACCACTTTCAGCGCGTACGATTCCAAGGTTAACTCCTTCTACCTGGCCTTCTATGGCCGTCCGGCCGATCCCGACGGCCTCAAGTTCTGGTCCCAGCAGCTCGCCAACAATAACGGCGACTTCACCGCGATCGTGCAGTTCTTCGCAGCATCGGAAGAAGCGCAAGTGCGCTTCGGCTCCGACAGCGTCATCGACCGCATTGCCGAAATCTACCAGCAGCTGTTCAACCGCGCGCCGGACGCCGATGGACTGGCCTTTTGGACCGGTGCGATCGAGCAGGGCCATGCCAGTCTGGCCGACGTCGCCATTTCGATCCTCAACGGCGCGCAGGGAAGCGATGCCACCCTGTCGCAGCTGCGCCAGAAGGCGGTCGACGCCTTCACCGCCCAGGTCGAGGAATCGGGCAGCGAGTACACCGGCTACGCGTCGATCGAAGCGGCGCGCATTCTGGTGCGCGCCGTGACCCCGAACGCGACCGCGGATGACATGGATGCGCTGGTCAAAGCCGCCGTCTCGTTCGCCGACACGGCGACCAAGAACCCGAAAGTGGTCGAAGCGATTGCCGTCAACACCACCTTGCTGGCGCTGTTCGACACCACGCGCGGCGTGAAGGAACCGGTGCAGCTGGCCCAGGCCCTGGCCGACACCGCCAAGGCCGCGGCTGGCGACCCGGTCACCCTCGAGTCGCTGCTGCGCGGCGGCGGCATGGACAAGGTCCTCAAAGTGATGCCGGCCAAGGCGACGCTACAGGACGTGGTGAAGGCGCTGGCCGAAGGCGGCCTGCCAGCCGCAGTCGAGGTCGTCTATCCGAGCACGCCGAGTACGCCACCGGCGCCAAGCTACAAGCTGAGCTTCGTGAGCGTGACCGAGGGCAAGGAAGATGCGCATGGCATGACCGACACCAAGCCCGACAACGTGACGCGTGAAAAGGTTGTCGATGTCACCTTCAGCTACCGCGGCGCCGACCTGAACAGCAATCAGAAGTACGAATACCGGGTCAACGGTGGCGACTGGATCGACGGCGACCAGCATATCAAGGTCAATACCGGCACCAACACCGTGGTGCTCTCGCACATCGACCTGAGCCTCGGCCAGGAAGCCTTGGGACCCAAGTCCTTCGGCATCATGGGCGTGGGGCCGATCGGAGACCTGTTGTCGAACATCGAGCTGCGCGCCGTGCGCGCCGATAAAACGGTCATCGATTCGGTGCAGCAGCAGATCGTGTACGACCACTACGCGGCGATGCCTTGGGTGATGGTCGAATCCGGCAAGGTCGAGCATCATTTCGATGAAGGCTACTTCACCAGCAATCCGAAACTGATCGTCGAAGACCTCGAGCCCGGCGCGCAGGTCGAGTACAGCCTGGTCACGAATCAGCCTAATCTTGTACCTGTGCCACACCAGACCGAGTGGTCCGGCAAGCAGCCCTACCTGAGCGAGGACGGCGAATACACCGTCGCGGTACGCCAGATCGATGTCTCGGGCAATATTAGCGACGCACGTCACTTCACTTTCACGCTCGATCGCGAGAAGCCGCTGGCGCCGACCATCGCCCTGAAGACCGACAGCGGAACGGCTGGCGACGACATCACCAACGTCAACCAGATCGTCATCGACCACCTGGAAGAATCCACCACCAGCGCTTGGGAATACCGCATCGGCGAGGGCGAATGGATATTTGGCAAGCGCAACGACGGCAGCGGCAAGGCCACGCTCACGCTCGATGACGTGCTCGATGGCCCGGTCTCGGTCGAGGTGCGTCAATTCGATGCGGCCGGCAATATCGGCACCGCGTCGGACGTGCTGTCGTTCGTGCTCGACACGACCGCGCCGGCAGGCAAGTTCAGCCTCGATGGGATCGAAGGTCCAAGCAGCAACGATTCAAACGTGACGACCCTGGCGAAAGCCGACGTCTACTTCATGTTCACCGGCAGCGTGGAAGAGGGTGATACCTTCGAATACCGCCTGGACGACGGAACCTGGACGGCGCTCGACGGCGCGGCGTTCGACAGCAACAGCGGCATCCTGACGCTGGCCGACGTCGACTTCACCACCAAGGACCGCAATATCTCCGTGCGCGTGGTCGATGCTGCCGGCAACGCCACGACCTCCAAGACGATGTTGATCGACAGCACCTTCAACGACATCCCGCCGGTGACGATCACCAGCGTGGCGCCGACGTTCGGCCTGAGCGGCGCCAAACTGGCGCTGACGCCGAGCACCGATTCGCTGAAACTGGCCGACGTGACCAAGCTCAGCCTGGATATCATGAACACCGGTTCGGCAGGCAATACGCCAGACTACTTCGACGGCACTGTCAAGATGGTCGGCAATACGTTGACGCTCGACTCGATGCCAGCACTTAACCTGTATGAGCTGTCATGGGAAAAAGGCGCCTTTACCACCAGCAAGGGTGAAGACGTCATCGCCGGCAGCGGACTGTTCGTGGGCGGCTCCGTCGCTACGGTGGCCTTGCCTGGTTTCGAGATCGAATCGAAGGTATTGGTGACCGCATCGGGGATCGAGCATTCGAACGAGAAGCGGGACAATACCGCCTTCATCGGCCAGGAAGGCGTGGATGCGCGCATCCATAGCGGCGATGGCCACGACCTGATCGCCGATAACGGCAGCAAGCTGACCCTGGCCTATGACAAGCTCTCGATGACCGCGTACGACGTTGTCCTCGGTTTCGATAGCGCCGTCGGCACCGCCACCGATATCGACAAGATCGAGCTCGGTAGCCCAATCTCGAACCGTTATGACCTCAATCACGACGGTGAGCTGAAGTGGGGATTTGCTGCCAGCAACACCGGCAAATACACGCCTGCGCCGGGTATCGAGGCAGTGGAACTGACGGGACTGAACAGCCAGTCGTTCGCCGCATTGATGGCTGGCGACACGTTGAAGGCGCTGAACGCTGCACTCAATGTCAGCAATTTCACGCAGAATACCGGGTTGTTGATCCTCGCTACGTATGAAGACCAAAGCATTCTGCTGTCGTATGTCGAGAAAGAAGACAACGACAGGATCGACCAGGGCGACTTGGCCTTCATCGCCCTGTTCGACCAGGGTACCGTCGATGCGGGGGATATTGAACTGGTCGGTAGCTTGATTGCACCGCCGGGCTGATATCCATCAATCGGTCTGACGCTGCGCATGCGGCAGGAGGGGCTGGTAGTTGACAGCCCCTCCTATCAGCCTTGAATCAATGCTTGTTATTGCGATAATTGCTGATTTTTGGAAGAATTTCGTTGAAATATTGTTTTGAAATTAGCTTTTGTCGCGCAAAACCTACATAAACGGAAAAAACTAAACAATTTCCTGTTCACAATTTTAGTCGCCACCCATACTGCGGGTGCATGGCGACTGGCCCATGCTTTCCCATCGAGCGAACATGAGCACTTTCAGCACCCACGATTCCACGATTAATTCCTTCTATCTGGCCTTCTATGGCCGCCCAGCCGACCCGGCCGGCCTGAAATTCTGGTCCACGCAGCTGGCCGCCAACAATGGCGACATGGGCGCAATCGTCGATTTCTTTGCCGCTTCCGAAGAAGCGCGGGTGCGCTTCGGCACTGACTCCGTTGCCGACCGCATCACCGAAATCTACTCCCAGCTGTTCAACCGTGCGCCGGACGCCGAAGGCATGGCTTTCTGGACCAATGCGATCGAGCAGGGCCACGCCAGCCTGGCCGACATCGCCATGTCGATCCTGGGCGGCGCCCAGGGCAGCGACGCCACGCTGTCGCAGCTGCGCAAGCAGGCAGCCGACGCTTTCACCGCCAAGGTCGAAGCCGACGGCACGGAGTACAGCGGCTACGCATCGATCGAAGCGGCCCGCATCCTGGTGCGCGCCGTGACCCCGGACGCGACCCGGGAAGACCTGGACACCCTGGTCGATGCCGCCGTCTCGTTCGCCGACACTGCCACCAAGACCCCGGAAGTGGTCGAGGCGATCGCCGTCAACACGACCCTGCTGGCGCTGTTCGACACCGCGCGCGGCGTGAAGGAACCCGTGGCGCTGGCCAAGGCGCTGGCCGATACCGCCATGGCGGCGGCCGGCGACCCGGTCACGCTGGAATCGTTGCTGCGTGGCGGCGGCATGGACAAGGTGCTGAAGGTGATGCCGGCCAAGGCGACCCTGCAGGACGTGGTCGATGCGCTGGGCACCGGCGGCCTGCCGGCCGCGGTCGAAGTCGTCTATCCGAGCACGCCGAGCTTGCCGCCTGCCCCGAGCTACAAGCTGAGCTTCGTGAGCGTAACTGAAGGCAAGGATGATGACCATGGCAAGGCCGATGCCAAGGCCGACAACGTGACCCGCGAAAAATACGTGGACGTCACTTTCGGCTACCGCGGCAATGACCTGGCCAGCGGCCAGAAGTACGAATACCGCATCAATGGCGGCGAATGGACCGGTGGCGAGCAGCATATCCAGGTCGACACGAACGCCAATACCGTGGTTCTCAAGCATATCGACCTGAGCCAGGGCATCGCGCCCATCGGTCCCAAGTCGATCGGCATCATGGGCGCCGGGCCGGTCGAGGACCTGCTGTCGAACATCGAGCTGCGCGCCGTGCGCAGCGACAAGTCGGTGATCGATGCGGTCACGCAGCAGATCGTGTACGACCATTACGCGGCGCAGCCGTGGGTCGCAGTGACGGTCGATGACAAGGCTGACCTGCACTTCGACGGCAGGTGGTTCACTCGCATCCCGCAATTGATCGTGGAAGAGATCGAACAGGGCGCAACGGTCGAGTACAGCCTGGTGACGAACCAGCACAATCGCACTCCGGTGCCGCACCAGACCGAATGGTCGAGCAAGCTGCCCGACCTGAGCGAGGATGGCGAATACACGATCCTGGTGCGCCAGATCGATGTCGCCGGCAATATCAGTGACGAGCGCCAGTTCACGTTCACGCTCGACCGCGAAAAGCCGCTGGCGCCCACCATCGCCTTGCAGGCCGATACCGGGATCCCTGGCGATGGCGTGACCAACAACGCCAAGGTCCAGATCACCCAGCTCGAACTGTCTGCGGACAGCGCCTGGGAATACCGTGTCGATGGCGGCGAGTGGCAATTTGGCGACCGTAACGACGGCAGCGGCAGCGCCGTGCTCGACCTGGGCAAGCTGGAAGCGGGCAAGGTCGATGTGCAGGTGCGCCAGTTCGATGCTGCCGGCAATGTCGGCGATGCCTCTGGCACGCTGTCGTTCACCTTTAATGCTACCCCGCCGGCCTACACGATCAGCTTCGCCGGCGTGGAGCAGGGAAAGAATGACCGTGCGCCCGAAGACAAGGTGACCAATGTCGAGGCGGCCGACGTCAAGTTCGGCTACACCGGCGCCGTGGCCCAGGGCCTGCATTTCGAGTATTCGATCGACAACGGCAAGAACTGGCTGACTACGGGCCTCGAGCACGCCGATGGCGTCGTCACCATCAGCGATGTCGACCTGACCGCTGGCATCGCGGCCGGCAATCGCCAGGCAAGCTTCACGACCATGGACGCCGGCCCGCTGCCGAACCTGTTCACCACCGTGCAGCTGCGCCTGGTCGATGCGAACGAATTCGTCTACGCCTCCGCCAGCGAGACGGTCGAGCTCGACCGTTTTGCGGACATGCTGGAAGTCGGCGTGACCAAGAGCCAGACCGCGCACTACTTCGGCCAGAACGGCGTCAACAATACGAATGTCGCTGCGATCCTGGCCAAGGGTCTCGAAAAAGACGCAACCGTCCAGTATGCCAAAGTGGATGGGAAGGCCCTGAACTGGCTCGACGAACTTCCCGAGCTCGACGATGGGACGTACACCTTTGCCGTGCGCCAGCGCGACGCCGCCGGCAATGAAGGCATGTCGGACCAGATCACCTTCACGCTGGACCGCTCCGAGCCGGGCACGCCGACCCTGCGCCTGGCCGAGGACACCGGCAGCGATGCAAAGGACGGCGTCACCAGCGACGGCACTGTCGTCATCGAGAATCTGGACACGGCGGCCGGCACCGGCTGGCAGTACTCCACCAACGGTGGCGAAACGTGGACGTTCAGCGAAGTCAACACGCTCACCGGCACGGCCGAATTCGAGCTGGCCAACCTGCATGCGAAGAGCGGCACCTTCCAGGTGCGCCAGGTCGATGCCGCCGGCAATGCCGGCAAAGCCGCCAGCCTGGATTTCACGCTTCTTACCGGGAAGCCCACCTGGACCCCGGGCCTTGTTGGCCTGAGCAACGAACTGCCGGGCGTGCTCGTCACGCAGCAGAATGCCGTCGACATCACTTTCGCGGTCGATGCCGAGGCGGATGGCACCGTCCAGTGGCGCCTGAAGAGCGGCGACGGCGGCTGGACCACGGTGCAGGCGCAGGACATCGTCGACGGTCGGTTCGCCATCGAGGACATCCAGCTGGCCAGCGCCGACCAGACGGTCGAACTGCGCGTGACTGATCGCGCCGGCAACGAAGGCGATGTCGTGAGCCACCTGATCGATGGCCCGTTCAAGCTCCCGTCGCTGCAGATCGCGAAGCATGCGACCGGCATCATCGTGACGAGCCCGATCGCGGGCAAGATCCTGATCGGCGGCGTCGAAGCCTTCTCGACGGATGCCAGCAAGGGCGCCATCGCCGGTTCGGTCATGGTGATGGAGCAGCCGAACAGGCTGGTGGGCACGATTTCCGTGGTGGGCGAGGATGGCAGCGTCGCCACCGACGAAACCGACGTCTCGTATACGCTCGGCGGAGGCGGGGTCGATACGGTCACCGGCCGCCAGGTATGGGGCTTCGGCGGCGCCGATACCCTGACTGGCACCAATATGGACGATTACCTGAACGGCGGGGACGGCAACGACACGATCTACTCCAACTACGGCGCAGACACGCTGGTCGGCGGAACTGGCGCCGACCGCATCCACCTGGGCTACGATGGCGCCGTCAAGACGATGATCTTCGAAGGTGGCGATACCGCTACCCACGTGATCGCCAATGGTCAATCCACGGCAGTCCTGGACATGGTGCTGCAGCCCAAGAAGGGCGACGTGCTGCAAGTCGGCCCGGTATTCACTGCGGCCCCCACCGTGAGTGACACTTATCTGGGCAACCCGGGTGAGAACCAGGTCGCGATCGTCCGCGGCACGTCGTCGGGCGGCTCCTTCCTCAAGGACCCCTACGGACCGCTCCATCTGGTGCAGTGGTCGGATGGCATGCACGTCAACAGCATCCTGTTGTCGGGCTATTCCGGCCAGCGCCTGGGGCTGGAGATCGATCCACTGACCGGCCGCATGACGCTGGTCGAAGCGCCGCCACCGCCGATGGTGTCGACCGTGACCGACCTGAAGTTCGAGTACAACCCGGCGGCCACGATCTTTGCCATGGAAGGCTCGCCTTCGTACATGTCGCAGGCCAAGGGGCAGGGCAGTGAATCCGGCCTGATGGACAAGAGCGGGCTCAGCCTGGTCGATTACCGCACCCTCGCCGAAGTCGCGACCGACCGCGACTACACCGATGGCGCCAGCTTCGGCGTCACGAGCGCGGGCAAGCTGCAGTTCGACGATGTCCTGACCGCCGGGCTGTACAAGATGAGCTGGGAAGACAGCGTCATCGCGACCAACACCGGCTACATGGGCGCAGGCGATGTGCTGATCGCAGGCGGACGCGATGGACAGGTGTACAAGCATCACTTCCAGGTCAAGGAAGTCGTGACCGTCGATGGCGATATCGCCATCGACTGGAACGTCACTTACAGCCGCGCCTATGTCTCCGACGGCAAGACCGATGCCACCATCAATACCAGCAGCCGTATCGACGTCATCGTCGATGCCGGCACCACGCTGCGCATCGGGCAGTCGTCGTTCAGCAGCGGTGCGGATGACCTGATCATCGGTTTCGATGCCAAGGACGATGTCTACTTCTTCACCGGAAGCGTGGGAGAGCAGCTCGACCGCAACCGTGACGGCGAATTCAAGTGGGCATGGAACGACGAGGGCGGCAAGGTCGTCGTGGCGAAGGACACCGAAGCGGTCCATGTGGTCGTGGACGGACCGCTGATCAGCCAGTCGATGAACGTCGTCGGCGATGCGACCTTCGACACGCTGAACGCAGCGCTCGATCTTAAACAGTTGGGCGGCAAGACGCTCATCCTGGCCACGAACGCGGATAACAGCGCGGGCGCCCTGTTCGGCCTGGTCGACATGAACAACAACGGCATCATCGACCGACCCGCGGGATGGTCGACCGAGCTGTACGTGTTCGCGGTGTTCAGCGATGGCGTGCCTGACATGGCCGACATCGAACTGGTCGGCACCGCGCTTCCGGTCGGCATTCCGTAAGCGCAGCGACCCACGGCGGGAGGAAGGCGACTTCTTCCCGCCGTCGCATCATGCGTGGACTGGAGCGGCATCGCTATCGATGCTTTGTGGCAACATCACGCTTCCGGTCCGGCTTCATCCGGCTGCCCGGCTCGCGGTAAAATACCCGGATGACTTCCCCGACTTTCACCCATCTGCGCGTCCACTCCGAATACTCCATCGTCGACGGCCTGGTCCGCATCGACGACCTGGTCAAGGCGGCCGTCAAGGACAACCAGCCGGCGCTGGCCGTGACCGACCTGGCCAATACCTTCTGCCTGGTGCGCTTCTACAAAGCGGCGCGCGGCAAGGGCGTCAAGCCGATCGTCGGGGTCGATGCCTGGATCACCAACGACGACAACCGCGACAAGCCGCACCGCCTGCTGCTGTTGGCAAAGAACCACACCGGCTACCTGCAGCTGTGCGACCTGCTGGCGCGCGCCTGGCTCACCAACCAGTACAAGGGCCGTGCCGAGCTGCGCACCGAGTGGCTGGAGGCGCTGGCTACATCCGTCTCGACGCTGCACCCCGACGAGCCGCAGGACAATGCCCTGGTCGTGCTGTCGGGCGCCCATTTCGGCGATGTCGGCCAGGCGATCGAGAACGGCGACCTGGCGCGCGCGGAAGCCAATGCCGCGCGCTGGGCGCGCATCTTCCCGGGCCACTTCTACATCGAGATCCAGCGCGCCGGCCAGGCCAACCAGGAGCAGCAGGTGCGCCACTCGGTGGCGCTGGCCGGCCGCCTGGGCCTGCCGGTGGTGGCGACCCATCCGGTGCAGTTCCTCGATAAAAGCGAATTCATCGCCCACGAGGCGCGCGTCTGCATCGCCGAGGGCGAGATGCTGGCCAACGCCAAGCGCGTGCGCCGCTTCAACGAGAACATGTGCTTCAAGTCGCAGGCCGAGATGGCGGAGCTGTTCAAGGACTTGCCCGGCGCGCTGGCCAACTCGGTCGAAATCGCCAAGCGCTGCAACGTCACGCTCACGCTGGGCAAGCCGCAGCTGCCGAACTTCCCGACCCCGGGCATGACGATCGACGAATTCCTGGTGGCGGAAACGAAAAAAGGCCTCGAGGAGCGGCTGGTGCAGCTGTTCCCGAACGAGGCCCAGCGCGAAAAAGAGCGTCCACGCTACGAGGCGCGCCTGGAGTTCGAGAACAACACCATCATCAACATGAAGTTCCCGGGCTACTTCCTGATCGTGGCCGAGTTCATCCAGTGGGGCAAGAACAATGGCGTGCCGATCGGTCCGGGCCGCGGCTCGGGAGCGGGCTCCCTCGTTGCGTATGCCTTGAAGATCACCGACCTCGATCCGCTCAAGTACAACCTGCTGTTCGAGCGCTTCCTGAACCCCGAACGCGTCTCGATGCCCGACTTCGACATCGACTTCTGCCAGGAAAAGCGCGAGCTGGTGATCCAGCACGTGAAAGACCTGTACGGCCGCGATGCCGTGTCGCAGATCGCCACCTTCGGCACCATGGCGGCCAAGGGCGCGATCCGCGACGTCGGCCGCGTGCTCGATTTCGGCTACAACTTCTGCGACGGCATCTCCAAGCTGATCCCGTTCAAGCCCGGCAAGCCGGTCTCGATCGCCGAGGCGATCGAAGAAGAACCGCTGCTCAAGGAGCGTCTCGAGAACGAAGAAGAGGTCAAGCAGCTGCTCGACCTGGCACAGCAGGTCGAGGGCATCACGCGCGGCATCGGCATGCACGCCGGCGGCGTGCTGATCGCGCCGGGCAAGCTCACCGATTTCTGCCCGCTGTACACCCAGGGCGGCGACGCCGGCGTGGTGTCGCAGTACGACAAGGACGACGTGGAAGCCGTGGGCCTGGTCAAGTTCGACTTTTTGGGCCTGACCACGCTCACCATCCTCGACCGCGCCGTCAACTACATCAAGGATCTCGATCCGGCGGAGAGCGGATTCGACCTGGCCGCGCTGCCGCTGGACGACCGCGCCTCGTACAAATTGCTGAGCGACGCCAAGACGGTCGCGATCTTCCAGCTTGAATCGCGCGGCATGCAGGGCATGCTCAAGGACGCGCGTCCCGACCGCTTCGAGGACATCATCGCGCTGGTGGCGCTGTACCGTCCGGGCCCGATGGACCTGATTCCCGACTTCTGCAAGCGCAAACACGGCGAGAAGTTCGACTATCCCGATCCGCGCACCGAGTCCATCCTGTCCGAGACCTACGGCATCATGGTCTACCAGGAGCAGGTGATGCAGATGGCGCAGATCGTGGGCGGCTACTCGCTGGGCGGCGCCGACATGCTGCGCCGCGCGATGGGTAAAAAGAAGGCCGAAGAGATGGCCGAGCACCGCGAGATCTTCCGCGCCGGCGCCGCCAAGGATGGCCTGTCGACCGAGAAGGCCGACGAGATCTTCGACCTGATGGAGAAATTCGCGGGCTACGGCTTCAACAAGTCGCATGCGGCCGCCTATGCGCTGCTGTCTTACCATACCGCGTACCTGAAGGTGCACCACACCGCCGCGTTCATGGCAGCCAATATGTCGCTGGCGATGGAAGACACCGAGAAGATCAAGATCCTGGTCGAGGATGCGAAAGAAGTCTGCAAGCTCACGATCCTGCCGCCGGACGTCAACGAATCGCAGTTCCGCTTCACGCCCGAAGGCGAGGCCAGGTCGAAGACCGGCAAGCAGGTGAGCAATATCCGCTACGGCCTGGGCGGCGTGAAGGGCGCGGGGCAGGGCGCGATCGAAGCCATCATCGCCGCCCGTGCCGAGGGCGGCAGGTTCAAGGACCTGTTCGACTTCTGCAAGCGGGTCGACCGCAAGCAGATCAACCGCCGCACCATCGAATCCCTGATCCGGGCTGGCGCGATGGATGCCTTCGGCGTCGATCGCTCGGTGCTGCTGGCGTCCGTCGCCTTCGCGATGGAAGCGGCCGGCCAGGCCGCCGCCGCCGCCAACCAGGTCAGCCTGTTCGGCGGCGACGATTCCGACCTCGTGGCGCCGCCCGAGTACGTCAAGGCGCTGCCCTGGACCGACCGCCAGAAGCTGTCCGAAGAAAAGATCGCGCTCGGCTACTACCTGTCGGGCCATATGTTCGACTCGTATGCGCAAGAGGTGCGGCGTTTCGCCAAGACCAAGCTGAAGGACCTGGAACCGTCGCGCGATCCGCGCATGATGTGCGGCGTGATCACCGGCGTGCGCACCCAGATGACCCAGCGCGGCAAGATCCTGATCGTGACGCTGGACGACAAGACCGGCGTGGTCGAAGTGACCGTGTACAGCGAGATCGCCGAGGCCAACAAGAACGCCTTCCGCGAAGACGAGTTCCTGCTGGTGGTCGGCAAGGTGTCCGAAGACCGCTTCAACGGCGGCCTGCGCATCACGGCGGAGAAGGTGTTCGACATCGCCACCGCGCGCATCCAGTACGGGCACAAGCTGGAGATGGACCTGGCCACCACGGTGGATCCGGCGAAGATCGCCGAGGTGCTGCAGCCCTACCGGGTGCAGGACGGGATGCCGGTCAGCCTGCGCCTGGTGACTAACGGGATTCCGTATGTCGTGCAGCTGGGCGACGATTGGCGGGTGGGGCCGTCCGATACGCTCAAGCAGGCGCTCGAGCTGACGCTGGGCGCCAAGGATGTCGCCGTCGAGTATTGATTTTCCCAATATTGCGTTTTTTACCTGGCATCTACTGTTTTTGAAGAAAAACATGTCTGATCCCACCAACAAGTCGGCATATTTGAACCTCTAGTACCATCATTATTGTTTCCTCATGGATATACTTGCGGCATGAAGAATGATTGGTTCATTCTGCTGTCTATCCTGAGGAAATATTGATGAGTAACTACGATTCGGTAATCAGTTCGTTTTACCTTGCGTATTTCGGCCGTCCGGCCGATCCGCAGGGGCTGGCGTTCTGGAGCGCTCATCTGGCGCGCAAGAACGGCGACCTGACCGACATCACACGTGCCTTCGCGGAGTCGGACGAAGCGCTGGTGCGCTTCGAGTCGAAAACGACCACCGAACGCATCGAGGACATCTATCTGCAACTGTTCAATCGCCAGCCAGACGCGGCTGGCCTGGCGTTCTGGACCAAAGCCGTCGAGAGTGGCCACACCACCCTGGCCGACGTGTCGATGAACATCCTGAATGGGGCCCAGGGCAGCGACATCACGATTTCCGGCAAGCGTAATGCCGCGGCCGGGGAATTCACCCGGATCGTCGCCGAGCTCGACGTCAAGTTCGACGGCTTCGCCGCGGTCACTGCCTCGCATGCGATGCTGATGGCGATCGCCGAAAACACCCCGGAAGCCAAGGCGCTCCAGATCGTCCAGAGCCTGGTTCCGATGGTCGATGCGCTCGACGCCAACCCGTCCGTGCTCGATGCGATCATCCCGGGCGGCGGCGTGGACGCGCTGTTCCTGACCGCGCGCGGCCGCGCCGAGCCCGAGAACCTGTTCCTCGCAATGTCCGACCTGACCCAGGCTGCGGCCGGTAATCCGGCGACGCTGGACGCGCTGCTGCGCGGCGGCGGCATGGGCAAGGTGCTCGAGGAGATGCCGGGCAAGGCAAGCCTGGCCGACGTGGTCGGTGCGCTCGGCAAGGGTGGCCTGGACGCCGCGATCGAGGTGGTCTACCCGACGCCGAAGCCGGTTCCGGTTCCGACCGCGACGATGAAGATCGAATTCGACGCCGGCACCCTCAAGCTGGCCGGTAACGCGACCGATCCGGTCACGGTCGACATCGACAAGAATATCGTCAACTTCAAGGGCCAGAACCAGGTCATCGCCGGCAAGATCGATAAAGTCATCGCCAGCGGCTACGCCGGCAAGGTCGCGCTGTCCGGCACGGTCGAGCAATTGCAGTTCGTGGGTCTGCAGTCGCCCGGCACGGACTTGCAGATCGCCGACAGCAAGAGCGCGATCTTCGCCGGCACGGGCGGTATCCGCCTGCTTGCGCCGGGGGTGGAAAACCTGGTCAAGGCGGCCAAGCTGATCACGCTCAAGGAGCCGGTGTCGGCAATGGAATATCAGATCCTGAAGAACGTGCCGGATTTTAATATCAGCAAGCTGCAGTCGAGCATCGACCTGACGCCCCCGGTTGCCGGCAAACTGGTGTTCGACGGCCTGGAATTTGCGGATGCCGATGGCAAGGTGGCGTTCACCAGCAAGGACACGGTCTCGTTCAAGACGTCTGGCGCCGAAGAAGGCGCCACGATCCGGTTCCAGAAGTTCGAGAAGATGTTTTCTAGCTGGGTCGACCTGCCTGACCTCTCGGTGAAGGGCTTGGCCGAGGGCGAGCACAAGTTCCGCAGCGTGGTCGAGGATGCGGCAGGCAATGTCAGCCATGCCGAAGCCATCGTCAACGTCGATCTGACGGCGCCCAGGATCACCAAGCTGCAATTCGCAGCAAACGACGGCACCATTGCCGCCGGCGAGAGCATCGAGCTGACGGTGACATTCGATGGCCCGGTCAACGTCAGTGAAGACGCACGCATCCAATTCTCCAACGACGGCAGTGCGGCATACTTGGGCGGCAACGGCACCAGCGAGCTGGTGTTCGGGTACAAGCCGCAGGCGGGCCACGGCACGCAGGTGCTGAAACTCGATCCGTTCAATCCGTTCACCGGCACGATTGCCGACCGCGCCGGCAATGCGCTGTCGCTGGACGGGTTGGCCGATGTCGAACTGGGAGCGGCGCCGCAAGTCGACGTCTCCGCGCCGACCCAGTCGATCACCTTCACGACCATCAGCCAGCGCCAGGGCGCCAGCGCGAGCGTCGAAGGCGGCAATGATCCTCTGGCAACCAACTTGGAAGCCGCCACCATTTCCGCGACCCTGTCGGGTGAGCTGGGTAACGGCGAGCACGTCGAGTATTCGCTTGATGGCGGCGAGAGCTGGTCCGAGGCTGGCGTGCTGGTCGAGGGGCGCAGCGTCTACATTAATGGCGTGGTCACTGCCGGCAATCCGGTCATGACGGTGCGCGTGGCCGATGCGGCCGGCAATGTAGGCAAGGAGACCAGCCATGCCATCGTGCTCGACACCGCGGCCCCCGAGGCTGGCAACTTGACTTTTGTATCCGTTACCGACAGCCCGGACGAAGAGACGACCGACAATATCACCAAGGAGAAAGTGGTGACGGTGGACTTCAGGCATGAAGGCCCGTGGTACGGCGCGGGCGAGCGGCTCCAGTACAGCATCGACGGCATTTCCTGGCGCGAGGATGGCATCACGGTGAATGTCGATGCCGGTTTGGTCAGCATCGCCGGCGTGGACCTAAGCGGCGGCAAGCCGCTCCTCGATAAAAGTGGCGACCGCAGCACTACGGTCACGGTGCGCGCGATCGACGCTGCCGGCAACACCAGTCCGGTGGGCAGCGCCGAGCTCGTACTCGACGTTCCGCTTCCGGTGCCGGGCCTGCGCCTGTCGAGCGATACCGGGGTGAGCACGGTCGATAACATCACCTCCAAGGGCTTCGTCGTCATCAGTGGGCTGAACAAGGCCCAGGGCAGCAACTGGGAATGGGCAGTGGACGGCGGGGGCTGGCAAAAGGGCTGGGGCAGTGACCAGAATGGCGTTGCCACCCACACGATCGGTGGCGAGGGCAAGCACATCCTGCTTGTACGCCAGTTCGATAAGAACGGCGGCTACAGCGTCGAAGGCAAACTCGAGTTCACGCTGGACACCAAGGCTGCGGTGCTGAGCTTCCAGTCGGTCAGCGGCGCGGCGGTCTCCGGGCCGGATGTCGTCGACAGCGGCCTTGCCGATGTGGTCTTTGGCTATACGGGCGAGGTGGGCCCGGACGACCGCATTGCGTACCGCATCGATGGCGGCGAGTGGATCAGCGATGACAGGATCTCCCTCGACACCGCCCATGCCACGATCACGCTCCTCGACATGGACCTGGGCAAGTTGGACCCGTCGATCGAGCTGCAGGTCACCGACGTCGCAGGCAATGCCAGCAATGTGGTCAAGGCCACGGTCGACCGCAGCGTGCCGGTCATCGACGCGATCGGGTACGGCATCAACGACGGACACCTGGCGACAAACGAGGGCGTGGACGTGCGCGTCACCTTCGACGCGGCGGTCGACCTGACCGTCGACGCGGCGCTGCACTTTGCCAATGGCGGCAGCGCAAGCTATACCAGCGGCACAGGCACCAGCGTGGTGACATTCCGCTATGTGCCGCAGACAGGGCAGGATACGGCCGCATTGGCCCTTGCGGCATCCGGCGCCTTTACCGGCCTGATCCAGGATCGCGCCGGCAATGCGTTGCCGGGGCACGCCT
This sequence comes from Telluria beijingensis, assembly GCF_030770395.1. Lineage (GTDB taxonomy): Bacteria > Pseudomonadota > Gammaproteobacteria > Burkholderiales > Burkholderiaceae_D > Telluria > Telluria beijingensis. The sequence goes on from NZ_CP132480.1 coordinate 4,893,805, forward strand.
TCGACGGCTTGAGCATCGCCGGCGCGCCGGCGGTCGATACCGCGCCGCCGCTCGCGCCATCCGTGGCGCTGGCGCAGGATACTGGCGCGGCTATGCCGGACAAGATGACCAGTAACGGCAAGCTGGAGATCGGCGGCCTGGAAACCGCCACCGGCTCGCGCTGGGAATATGCGCTGGACGGCAGCAGGGAGTGGACGCCGGGCGGCGCGGTCGATGTCGACGGCAAGGCCGGCATCACGGTCAGCGGCGACGGTCCGCGCGTGGTCCATGTGCGCCAGTACGACGCTGCCGGCAATATGAGTGGCGAGGGCATGCTGGACTTCTGGCTGGACACCAGTATTCCGACGCTGGCCTTCGACCAGGTCACGGGCTGGATGGGCGCGCCCAACAAGATCGACCGCGACGCGGCCGATGTGGTCTTCAAGTACACCGGTTCCCTGGGCGCCGCCGACACGATCGCATACCGCATTGACGGCGGCGCGTGGAAGAGCGACGACACGATCGCGCTCAACGGCGGCGCGCGCACCATCACCATTCAGGATGTGCCGCTGACCAATGCCGATCCGCTGGTTGAACTGCGCATCACCGACCCCGCCGGCAACGAAAGCAACGTGGCCAGCGTGACCGTGGACGGACCCTATGCGCTGCCGAAGGCGCCGGTCGTGAATGCCACGGCGGAGGGTTTGTGGGTGACCAGCCCGGTGGACGGCGACATCTACCTGCAGTACAACAGCACGACAGCAACAAAGGTCTTCACAGGCGCACAGGCGGGTGTGCCGGTGCTGGTGGCGGAGCAGGCCACGCGCGGCCACGGCACACTCTACGTGGAAACGCCCGCGCTGGAACGCATTGCCGACTCGGGCGGCCAGTACTATTACCTCGGCACGTCAGGCACGAACTACATTGCCCAACCTCCTGCAGCCGCGAGCGGCGTGATGATGTGGGGCTTTGGCGGCAACGACACCATCAATGGCGCCGGGATGGAGGACGTTCTGTATGGCGGCGACGGTGACGATATCCTGGACGGGAGGGGCGGCAACGACGTGCTGGTTGGCGGCGCCGGAACCAACACCATCACCGGCGGTGCGGGCGCGGACCGCATCGACCTGGCTCTGGGGGCGAACACGCTGAAGTTCGTCGCCGGCGATTCCTCGATTGCCAACGGCATTGACGTCGTGGACTTCGGCAACGGCAACCTGGCCACCCAGAAGCTCAAGTTCCACGTGATGGCGAATGCCTGGTCCTCCGGCGGCGGATGGGGTGATCCCGTCGATGGCTCGGATGCCGCCCTGCTGGAAGCGCTTGCCATCAACTACGCGCAGATGAATGGCCATGAGCCGTCGATCGCCACGATCGTCACTTTCAGCAACCAGGACCGCTACCTGGTGCTCGACACCGGCGATGGCGTCATCGATGCCAACGACTACGTCGTCCAGCTGGTCGGCGCGGTGCCGGGCATGGGGGTGATGATGGGCGAGGTCTGGTTCAGCGCGGCGCCGTAAGCGCTTTGCAGGCGGGACGGCAGGGCTGGAGCGTCATGCGCGCCGGCCCTGGCGCCGCTATGTCGCCCCGTGCGCGTGCTCGCGCAACCCGACCGTGGCCTGGGTCGTGCCGCTCGCGGCCCGCTCCAGCACGATCCTGCGGTTGCTCGATTCCTGGTCGCGCTGCGCCTCGCGGTGCCACAGGTGCAGCACCTCGGTGGCCAGCGCGCCGTCCTTGCGCAGCACGCCGGCGTGGAACAGCCGCACGACCAGGTCCGAATCCTCGTGGCCCCAGCCGGTGAAGCTCTCGTCGAAGCCGTTCACCTTCACCAGGTCCGACTTCCAGACCGCCAGGTTGCAGCTCTTGATGCGGCGCCAGCTGAAGGTGCGGCGCACCCGGCCGACATCCGGCCAGCGCAGCATCGTCTGGATCACCTTGTTCATGTCGCCCGCGAGGCGGTAGCGCAGGCGCTGGCCCAGCGTCAGGCCGGCGAGGTCGATGTGTTCGCGCAGCGCGCGCTCGGTCAGCCGCTGGCTGAGCAGGATGCGGCTGCCCGAGACCAGGAAGCCGGGCTGGGAAAGCGCCCGGTGGCGGGCGATGAAGTCGCGCTGCGGAACGCAATCGCCGTCCAGGAAAATGATATAGTCGCCTGTTGCCGCCAGCGTGCCGCGGTTGCGCGCCATGGCGGCGCGAAAGCCGTCGTCCGGCTGCCATACGTGTTTCACGGGCACCGGCGCCCGGGCCGCCAGGCGTTCGATGCAATCCCGCGTGTTGGCAGTCGAGCCGTCATCAGCGATAATGATTTCGAAATTCTTGTCGTCCTGTAAAAAACAGGCTTCCACCACCGCCTCCAGGGCGTCGGGCCGGTTGTACGTGGTGACCACGACCGAAATTGTCTGTGTTTGCTGCATTGCTGTCCGATTTGAGGCGACTAGGCCGCAAGAATATCCCACAAGAACCTGAATGAACAATAAGTCGCTGATGTCCCGGGAGCCAATGCAGGTGTGGATCGGCTTCCAGGTCTTCCTGTTTCCCTTCCTGAGCCTGACCACTCCTTCCGGCATCGGTTTCAGCAGCCTCCTGTTCCTGCTGTCGGCCCTGTGCGTGCCGAGGAAGAGTTGGGCCGCATTATCGCCGCACTGGCGCGAGATCCGCTGGGTGGTCGCGGCCTTCTGGTTCCAGTTCGCGCTGGCCATCGTCGCGGTCGCGGTCCGGCCCGAGGCCGGCCTCGACTATCTGGACAAGCCGTCGCGCATGCTGCTGGGCCTGAGCAGCATGGCGCTGGTGCTGCTGGCGCGGCCGTCGCCTACCGCCCTGTGGTGGGGCGTGGTCGCCGGCAGCCTGGCCGCGCTGCCCTTCGTGGCCTGGCAGCGCATCGTGCTGCAGATCGAGCGGCCCGGCGGCTTCCTGAATGCGATCACCTTCGGCGACCTGGCCATGGTGCTGGGCCTGGTGGCGCTGGCGGCGGCGATCGACTACCGCCACCATACCCGCAAGGCGGTGCTGGCCGGCGTCGGCGCGCTGGCCGGCCTGGCCGCCTGCATGCTGACCGGCACCCGCGGCGCCTGGATCGCGCTGGCGCTGGCCGCGTTGCTGTTCCTGAGCTATGCCCAGCTGCTCAGGAGCCGCAAGGTGCGCCTGCTGCTGGCCGGCAGCTTCACCCTGGTCGCCGCCGCCTTCTTCGTGCCGGCCACCGGCATGCAGGAACGCGCGCTGCAGGGCGTGGACGACGTCCAGACCTGGGTCGACGGCGGCAACGTCTTCACCAACGTCGGCACCCGGCTCGAGTTGTGGAAGGGCGCGACGATCCTGATCGAAGAACGGCCGCTGTTCGGGCTGGACCGCAACACGGTGCGCGCCGAGATCCGCCGCCTGGTGGAGCAGGGCACGCTCGATCCGGCGATCCTGTCGCTCGAACACCTGCACAACGACGCCCTGCAGGCGCTGGCCACCGGCGGCGTGTTCGGGCTGCTTTCCTGGATCGGCATCCTGGCCGCGCCCTTCGTGTTCTTCGCGCGCCAGATGGGCCGCGTCAGCCTCGATCGCGGCGGACAGGCGACACGCTTCGCGCCGGCGCTGGCCGGCATGCTGGTGGTGCTGTGCTACTTCAGCTTCGGCCTGACCGAAGTCATTTTCTGGTCCCTCAAAGGCAGCATGTTCTATGCGCTGATGGTGTTCCTGCTCATGGGATTCTGCCTGGCCGCGCGGCCGGGGGAAACAAAGGTTGAACCACGTGGAAACTAAAGTCATCGTCCGGCGCCTGCTGGCGCTGGTCAAACCGTATCAATCGCGCGCCTGGATGGCGCTGCTGTCGATGGCCATCACCGCCGCCACCCAGCCGCTGCTGGGCGAGGCGCTCAAGGTCCTGCTCGACGACGGCTTCAAGGACAACATCGCATTCAGCCTGTGGTGGATTCCCACCATCCTGGTGTCGATCTTCATCCTGCGCGGCATCGGCACCTTCGGCACCGCCTATTTCAACAACTGGGTGCTGTCCCGGGTCCTCAACGACATGCGTGCCATGGCCTTCGAAAAGGTATTGCGGCTGCCGGTCGCGCGCTACCAGGACGAATCGACGGGCAAGATCATCAACACCGTGGTCAACGACGTGCGCCAGGTGGTGGACATGATCCAGTCGGTGTTCGTGGCCTGCGTGCGCGACGTGCTGGTCGTGATCGGCCTGCTGGGCACCCTGCTGTACCTGAACTGGAAGCTGACCCTGGTCGCCATCGTCGTGATCCCGCTGACCGCCGTCATCGTGCGCACCACCACCAAGCGCCTGCGCAACCTGAACCGCGAGAGCCAGCGCGTCACCGCCGAGATGACCGGCGTGGTCGAAGAAGCCGCGCGCGGCCACCAGGTAATCCGCGTATTCGCGGGCGAGCGCTATGAACGCCAGCGCTTCCACCGGCGCAGCGAAGCGCTGCGCGGCTTTTCGCAGCGCATGACGGTGGCCTTCGCCGCCACCACGCCGGTGACCCAGATCGCCACTTCCCTCGCGCTGTCGCTGGTCATTGTGCTGGCGATCCAGGCCGATATGACGGTGGGCGAATTCACCCAGTTCGTGACCATGATGCTGATGCTGCTCACGCCCCTGAAATCGCTGGCCGAGGTCAATGGCCCGATGCAGCGCGGGATGGCGGCCGCCGAGACGGTGTTCGGCATCATCGATTCCGAACCGGAGCGTGACACCGGCAGCCGCGAGCTCGGTCGCGCGCAGGGCCACCTGGTGCTGGACAACGTGGTGTTCCGCTATCCGAACGCGCTCAACCCGGCCCTGAACGGCGTCTCGCTGGAAGTGAAACCGGGGCAGACGGTGGCGCTGGTGGGCGTGTCGGGCGGCGGCAAGTCGACCTTCGTGAACCTGGTTACGCGCTTCTACGATCCGGAAGGCGGCCGCCTGCTGCTCGACGGCGTGCCGTATGCCGACATCAAGCTGGCCTCGCTGCGCGGCCAGCTGGCGATGGTGAGCCAGAACGTGGTGCTGTTCGACGATACGCTGGCGGCGAACATCGCCTACGGCGCCGAGCAGGTCGACTACGAGCGGCTGGCGGCGGCGGTGAAGGCCGCGCACCTGCTCGAGGTGGTGGCGCGCCTGCCGGACGGCATCGACACCCGCATCGGCGAGAACGGCTCGCGCCTGTCGGGCGGCCAGCGCCAGCGGGTGGCGATCGCGCGCGCGATCTACAAGGACGCGCCTTTGCTGATCCTCGACGAAGCCACGTCGGCGCTGGACAACGAGAGCGAACGCGCGGTGCAGGCGGCGCTCGACACCCTGATGGCCGGCCGCACCACGATCGTGATCGCGCACCGCCTGTCGACCATCGAGCGCGCCGACCGCATCGTGGTGATGGAGGCGGGACGGATCGTGGAGCAGGGCACGCACGACGAATTGCTGGCGTTGAGGGGCATGTACGCCAACCTGTATCACCTGCAGTTCGCCGCCGAAGGATAGATCGGACCCGCCTTGCGATCGGGCCTCAGGCGTGCTCGATCACCATCACCGCGCTGGTCCCGGCTTCGAGCGCTTCGAATACATGCGCTTCATCGGCCGGGTAACTCGCATAGTCGCCCGCCGACAGTTCGACGACATGCCCGACCGGCCCCAATCGCGCGCGCCCGCGACACAGCACGACGTGTTCGACCGTTCCCGGCCGATGCGGCGCGGACTGCCGCGGCGTGCCGGGTTCGGCCCGTAGCCGGTACAGGTCGCGCTGGACGCCGGCCGGGCAGACCGCCAGCAGGGTGGCAATATAGTCGGCCTGTTCGGAAGCCACGCTGGCGCCCTCATCGGCGCGAATCACTTGCACCCGGGTTTTCGGCTGGGCGATCAGGCGGGTCACCTCGATGTCCAGCGCCATCGCCAGGGCCCACAGCGTTTCCAGGCTCGGATTACCGACGCCCGTCTCGAGTTGCGACAGCGTGGACTTGGCAATGCCGGCGCGCGCGATCCAGAAGCTGCCGACGTCGCTGGCAGGCGTGCTGTCGTTCGTCTATCCCATCGTCGCCATCCTGGTCGACGCCTGGGCCTTCGGCCACGTGCTCGGCCCGTTGCAGGTCGGCGGGGCCTGCGCCATCCTGCTGGCGGCGGCAGGGACGAACTTCGGATGGCGCTTGTTGTGGCCGCGCCGGCGTCAAGAGGCGTAATGCGCGGCTTCTCCCGCCAGGTCGTGACCGAGCCCGATGCCGTTGGCCCTTTCCTGCACCGCTTCCACGTAGCGCCTGAGCGCGTCGTCCAGCGACGGCAATAGCAGGCCGCGCTCGCTGCCCATGGCGCTGTAGCCCGGCCGGCGGGCGACGAATCCACACTCCTCGATCGCGACTTCCTGCAGCCTGTCCGCCGGGACGCCGGCCGCCGCGCAGGCGCGCCGCGCCAGCTCGAGCCAGCTCAGCGCCTCGCCATTGGTCAGGTGCCAGATCCCGCGCTCGCGGTCGATCAGGAGGTCGAGCGCCACATTGACCAGGTCCGGCACATAGGTCGGCGACACGATGGCGTCGCGCGCCGCCTGGAACGGCAGGCCGGCGTCGAGCGTGTTCAGGGCTTGCGTGACGAAGTTGTGCAGGTCCCACGGGCCGAAGAAGGCGCTGGTGCGGATCACCAGCGCCTGCGGATCGGCGTCCAGCACGCGCCGCTCGGCTTCCAGCTTGCTGCGGCCGTACACGCCGAGCGGGTTGGTGGAATCGGATTCCACATAAGGCTGCGCCTTGGCGCCATCGAACACGAGGTCGGTCGAGAAGGTCATGAAGCGCAGCGCATGGCGCATGCAGGCCAGCGCCAGCACGGTCGGTCCCAGCGTGTTCTCGCGCATGCAGCGTTCGATGTCGGCTTCGGCCTCGTCGACCCGCACATAGCCGCCGGCGTTGACGATCGCCCACGGCTTGAAGCGCACGATCGCCGCCTCCACCGAGGCCGGATCGCCGATGTCCATCTCCTGGCGCGTCAGCACGTGGCAGGCCAGGTTGCGTTGTTCGCAGATGCGCTTGAAGGCGGAACCCAGGGTGCCGCTGCCGCCCGAGATCAGGATCGGCTGCACGCGGCTCGACTTGAACTGGCTGCGCACGGCGATGTCGGCCACGGCAAGGCGGGTCGCGACCGGCTTGCACCAGAAACGTCCCGGACGGCGCCACCAGCCTTCGCCCTGCAGCACCGGATTCGACAGGGGCCGCTTGCTGGCCAGCTCGCGCATCAGGGTGGCGAGGGCGGTCGGCCGCGGCGAGCTTGCGCGCACGTCGAACGGGCCGGGCTCGTAGTAGCCGCGGCACTCGGTCACCAGGCAGTTCCAGTCGAAGGAGCCGAGCAGGGCCCAGACCGTGACCGCGCGCACGTCGGCGCCCTGCTGGCGCGCCTTGTGCGCGGCGTTCCAGATCTCGAGCAGCCAGCGCAGCTGGTCTTCGCGGTTGGCGTCGATATGGGCTTCNGCGCCCTGCTGGCGCGCCTTGTGCGCGGCGTTCCAGATCTCGAGCAGCCAGCGCAGCTGGTCTTCGCGGTTGGCGTCGATATGGGCTTCGGTGATCGCGATCGGCAGGCCGTAGCGTTCCCAGGTTTCGATCAGGAGCGGGGCGATGCCCGGGGTCGGCGTGGCCAGCGCGCGCGGCGCTTCGAGGTCGGCGTGCGGCACGCCGCGGAACACGTGGCGATGCGTCTCCGGATAGCGCTCGGGACGGTGGTCGAGCCAGCGCTCGCTGGTGATGTAGTAGTTCACGCCGACCACGTCGGGCGGGCAGGGGTTGTCGCGGAACCAGCGCAGCTCGTCCTCGCCGGCGCCGGCGTCGAGCAGGTAGCGCCACAGCTTGTGGTGTTCATCGATCATCCCGCACAGCAGGTCCCAGGCCAGCCAGCGGCGCTCGTTGAAGAAGCCGGCAATCTCTTCCATCTCGGGCGTGCCGTAGGTCTTGGACAGGTCGTCGGTCTGCACCAGCTTCGCGTCCGGATTGACGGCGCGGATCGCGCGCATCGCCAGCACGGTGGCGCGGCACTGGATCAGCAGGGCGCGCACGAAGGTCGCCTCGTCGCCGCCATGCGGATACCAGACCCCGGCCAGGCCCGAGAAGCGCGCCGTGGTGCAGATCTCGTTGACCGGGGTGTAGTGCTCGACCCAGGGATAGCGCACGGCCACCGCGCCGGCATACTCGGCCAGCAGTGCGGGGAAGGCGGGATCGACCAGGCTGGTGTGGCGCGGGCCGCTGCCGTGGTGGACCAGGCCCACGATCGGCTTGACCCCCAGCTGGCGCAGCGCCGGCAGGCGCTCGTCGGCCCAGGACCAGTCGGCCTTGTCGATGCCGTCCGGTGCGGTGCGCTCCCAGAGCACGGGATAGCGGATCGCCGAGATGCCGAGGGAAGCGAAGCGTTCGATGTCCTGCAGGCGCCCGGCGTGGCCGTTGCGCTCCATCTGGCTGAAGTAATTATCGCGTACGCGATTGACCGTGCATTCGAGCCCGCCCCAGAGGGCGAGATCCGGCGTGGAGGCCGACTGGGAGGCGGTGTGAATATTCATGAAATCCGTACCTGCGTGATGAACACAGGTGCCAGCCTAACGGCCCGGTGCAGGCGCCTATGTGAAGTGGCCCACATAATCGGCTTTTTTCGGACAAATCCTACTTTCTCTGGGCATTACAATGGGGCCGGTCTCAGGCAGGGGGAAAAATCATGTACATGGTGTACTGGACAGTTGTCGGCGTCGAAGCAAACGAGGCTCATTCCATGCCGTTCGACACCAGCGAGATGGTGCCGGCGATGCAGTTCATGGAAGAATTGCGCAAGCGCCAGCGCGCCGGTGAAGGGGTGCGCTTCATCACCATGTGTTCGGAGCATCCGGACGCGGTGGGGCATCCGGGCGTCGATGTTACCGGTCCCGAATACGACTGGAAGAAGCGGCGGAGGTAGGGGAAACTTCGGTCCCCGCCAAGGCGCCCGGCGAGCGCGCACTGGTGTCCGGAACAAATTCGGATCCCGAAAAGGCGACCCTCTATAGCGAAAAACACGTCGTACCCGCGCAGGCGGGTAACCAAGTGCAGCGGACCAGCGTCTCAAAAATCGCGCTCCGATAAATGCTGAGGCTTTGCAAGAGAATGAGCATTCTTTTACGTTACTTGGATTCCCGCCAAGGCGCCCTGCGAGGGCGGGAATGACGTGCGTACTTCGCGAATAAATATTCCGGACGCTAGTGCGCCTGCGCGGGGATGACGTGTGGGAGGCGGCTTTTGAGAATTTTGCCGCTTGGCGCCGCCGGCAGCGCTTCCATGAACACGATGCGCGCCGGCCGTTTATAGGGCGCCAGGCGCGGCGCCAGCCATGCCTGCAGCGCCGCTGCGTCCACCCCGGCCGCCTCCACGTAGGCGACGACTTCTTCCTCGGCCCCGGGCAGCGGCCGGCCCACTACGGCCGACTGCACGACCGCCGGATGCGCATTGAGCGCCGTCTCCACCTCGACCGGGTAAACGTTGAAGCCGGAGCGGATGATCAGTTCGCGCGTGCGGCCCAGCAGGAATAGCGCGCCGTCCGGGTCCTGGCGCGCCAGGTCGCCCGTGGCCAGCCAGCCGCCCGGATGCAGCACGGCGCCGCTCGCGGCCGGGTCGCGGTAGTAGCCGCGCATCGTGCCCGGCCCGCGCACCCACAGCTCGCCCGCGTCGCCCGGTGCGACGTCGCGGCCATCGCGACCCACGATGCGCACCGCGACGCCGGGAATCGGCAGGCCGACCGAGGTGTCGCCGCGCGGGACGTCGAGCCGGGTCTGGCTGACGGTCGGTCCGCACTCGGTGAGGCCATAGCCATTGTGCAGGGGCAGGCCGAACCGGGCCTCGACCGCGCGCTTGAGGCTTGGGTCGAGCGGCGAACCGCCGGCGTAGCAGAAGCGCAGGCGCGACGGGACCGGCCCGGACTCCTTGTCCATGATCGCCAGCAGGCGCGCATACATCGCCGGCACGCCCTGCACGATGGTCAATTCTCCCGCGCGGATCGACGCCAGCAGGGCGGCGGCGTCGAAGCGCGCCGCCAGCTGCAGGCAGGCGCCCGCGTACAGGGTGCCGAGCAGCACCGAGCTCAAGCCATAGACATGCGAGATCGGCAGTCCGCCCCAGGCGCGGTCGCCCGGCTGCAAGCCGCGCAGCCGGCTCGAGGTGGCGGCCACGAACAGCAGGCTGGCATGGCTCAGCATCACGCCTTTCGGCTGGCCGGTGGTGCCGGTGGTGTAGACCAGGGCCGCGACCTGCTCGCCGCCGGCGTCCACCGGCTCCGGCGTGCAGGCGTCGTCCAGCAGGCCGGCCAGTATGCCGCCGATCTCGCTTCCGATCTCGCCAGCGCAGGGCAGGGCGCCGGCGCGCGCCGCATGGCGCGCGGCGTCCGGCGAGTTGCCGGTCAGGTAGAGCACGCGGCGCGCGCCGCTGTGCGCACGAATGGTGGAGAGCTCGCCCTCGCTCAGGCGCGCATTGACGCAGAGGCTCCAGGCGTCGATGGCGGCGGCGGCGAACAGCAGCGCCACCTGGGCCACGCCATTCTCCGCCACCAGCATCACGCGGTCGCCGGGACGCACGCCGAGCTCGCGCAGCAGTGCCGCATGCCCGTCGGCGACCGCCGCCAGCGCGGCGTACGACCATGCGCGGCCATCCTCGACCAGGGCAGGCGCGTCCGGGCGATGGGCCGCGCCGTGGCGCAGGATGTCGCCGATACGGATCACCTGGATGGATCGTTCAACCCGGTCATGCCGACTACCTGGCCATCCTTGATGACCACGCCATCCCTCAGCACGATGGTCGAGTTGCCGCTGACGTCCGGCAGCTGGATTTCGATGACGTCGTCGCGCTGCACGAAGCTGCCGCGCGGCGCGCAGGTGCCGAACATCGGCGTCGGTTTGACGCCGGACGCATCGGCCAGCAGGAAGAAGAACAGCGTTTCGCAGCTGTTGCCGCGGTCGCCGCTTCTGGCCATCAGGATCGCTTCCCTGCCGCCCGAGAGCGCAAAGCTGCGCAGCGGGAACTGCCAGCTGGCGTCCTCGCCGCTGAACAGCACCCGTCCGCCGAGGGTGAGGGAGCGGCTGCCGTCGGCATTGGTGCGACGGTCGAGCAGGCCGGCGACCGTCGACAGCGAGGCCGGCAGGTTGTCGGCATTGCTGTCGATCAGGCCGCGCGCGGTCACCGCGGCATCGTCGGCCGGCGGCGGCGTGTCATCCTGTCGTGCGGTCTCGCCGGCGGTCCTGCGCGCATAGTCTTCCAGGGCAGGCGTGGCCATGGCGGCCAGGATGGCGAGGACGATGGCGGCGAGCGTGATGCCGATCCCCCATTGCGACCATTTTCTTTGCACACGGTTGAAGTGTTCGAGGCTGTCCCACTGCTTGTTCTTCCACGCCATCTCGCGGCCCTTGAAGCCGAGCCAGAACACCACGATCCAGCCGAGGTAGGGCACCAGCGACAGCAGCCCGATCCAGCTGCGGTTGCCGATCGCCCAGATCCAGTTGAGCAGGAAGGCGCCCCAGCTCCAGCCCTTGACGCCGTCGGGAATGTCGCCAGGTGCTTGCGGCGCGGGGCCAGGTGCGGATGGCTTGTCGAGGCTGACGGGGGAGGACGTGCTGCCTGCGGCCTTGCCGCAGACCGAACAGAAGGCGGCGTCCGGCGCCATCTGCGCGCCGCAATGAGAACAGAACATCGGAGTCTTTCCTGCTGGTTGACAAAAAAAACGGCGCCGCGAACTTCGCGGCGCCGCAGGACGATTATAGCGATCGTCGTGAATGGGAATCTAACTTATTCCCACGGTAGCTCGGGATCAGATCGACGGCGGATCGGTTTCGCGCGCGAACACGCGATGCCCGGCCAGCGCGGTCTTGAAGGCGGCGAGCGCGGCGTCCGCATTGGCAGGGTCGCCCAGGAACAGGCCCGGGTCGGCCGCGCCGTCCGGCAGCTTCTGCGGCACCATGGCCTTGCCCAGCAAGTCGGAGCCGCTGCCAAAGGCCAGGATCGGCTTGCCGTGGCGGTACTGTTCGCGCAGGAACTCGAGCACCTGGGCGTTCCTGGCCAGCGCCTCGACGGCCGGCGCGCCGTCCGGCACGATCACGGCGTCGTACATGACGGAAGGCCCGGCCTCGACCGAGATCTCGACGTCGATCGGATCGCCATCGCGCGCGGTGACTTTGCCCAGCATATTGCCGACCATGCGCGGCACGGCGCCATCCTTCAGCAGGCTGGCGTACTGCTTCTTGACCGCCTTGTCGTCGACGCCGCTGGCGATCAGCAGGGCGACGCGGCGCCCCTTGATGCCGGCCTGGCCCGGACGGCTCAGCAGCGACAGGGCCGGCGACGGCGGGTAGGTCGGGATCGGGGCATCGGTCGCCAATGGCAGCGGTTCCGGCACGTCCAGGCCCAGGCCTTCAGCCACGCGCGCGACCAGGGTGGCGTCGACGTTGGCCAGCAGGGCCAGTGTGCGGATGCGCACGGCCGGTGTCTGGACCCGGGTCAGCTCGAAGCGGAAGGCATTCACGATGTGGTTCTGCTCGGCCGGCGTCTGGCTCTGCCAGAACAGGCGCGCCTGCGAATAATGGTCGGCGAACAGCTCGGGCTTGCCGCGCACCTTGTCCGCCGCGACCGGCTCGGGGAAGCTGGTGAACCCCATTTTCCCCGACTGGAACGGACAGCCGCCGCCCAGCGAATTCGGCTCGTAGTTCACGCGGCCGCGGTTGATCGCCTGGCGGTGGAAGCCGTCGCGCTGGTTGTTCTGGATCTGGACGATCGGCGAGTTGATCGGGATCTCGTGGAAGTTCGGGCCGCCCAGGCGCGTGAGCTGGGTGTCCTGGTAGGAGAAGTTCCGGCCCTGCAGCAGCGGGTCGTTGGAAAAATCGATGCCCGGCACCACGTGCGAGGTGCAGAACGCCACCTGCTCGGTCTCGGCGAAGAAGTTGTCCGGATTGCGGTCCAGGACCATCTTGCCCACGGGCCGCAGCGGCACCAGCTCTTCCGGCACGATCTTGGTCGGATCGAGGATGTCGAAGGCGAAGCCGGCGGCCTCTTCTTCGGTAAAGACCTGCAGGCCGAGTTCATACTCGGGGAAGTTGCCGGCCTCGATCGCTTCCCACAGGTCGCGCCGGTGGAAGTCGGGATCGGCGCCCGAGATGCGCACCGCTTCGTCCCACACCAGCGAATGGGTGCCGGCCACCGGCGTCCAGTGGAACTTGACGAAGCGCGATTCGCCCTGCGCGTTGAGCAGGCGGAAGGTGTGCACACCGAAGCCCTGCATGGTGCGGTAGCTGCGCGGGATGGCGCGGTCCGACATCGTCCACATCAGCATGTGCGCGATCTCGGGCGACAGCGAGGCGAAGTCCCAGAAGGTGTCGTGGGCGGTGGCCGCCTGCGGCATCGCATGATGCGGTTCGGGCTTGGCGGCGTGCACCAGGTCGGGGAACTTCATCGCGTCCTGGATGAAGAACACCGGCATGTTGTTGCCCACCAGGTCCCAGTTGCCTTCCTCGGTATAGAACTTGACGGCGAAGCCGCGCACGTCGCGCGCGGTGTCGGTCGAGCCGCGCTCGCCGGCCACGGTCGAGAAGCGCACGAACACCGGCGTGCGCTTGCCCTTCTTCGCGAACGGCACCGCGCGCGTCAGCTCGCTCAAGTCCTCGTAGGCCTCGAAGTAGCCGTGGGCGGCCGAGCCGCGCGCATGCACCACGCGCTCGGGGATGCGCTCGTGGTCGAAGTGGCTGATCTTCTCGCGCAGGATGAAGTCTTCGAGCAGGGTCGGGCCGCGCAGGCCGGCCTTGAGCGAATGCTGGTTGTCGGCCACCGGCACGCCCTGGTTGGTGGTCAGGTGGCGTTCGGATGGATCGACGCGCACGCGGTCGAGCGGGTCGACGGTCGGATTTTCGCCTTTTGGCGGGTTGCCGTCGCCGACCTTGTCGTTGGCGATGATCTCGCTGGCGCTGCTGCCGGTGGCGGCGTGGGTCGATGGCTTGAAGGTTTCGCCTTCAAGCGGGGTGCGGGCGGCGTCGCCGTATTCGCCGGCTTTGCCGGCGTTGTAGGGGCGGTCGGCCGCCAGTGCCTGTTCGGATGGAATCTTGTCGAGCAGGCGGTCGGCGACCGGATTGCTGACGCCCAGGCTGCCTGGCAGGTTGGCATCGGAAGGGCCCGAGACGGTGCTCAGGATCGAACCGGCGCCGTCGGTGGCACTGGGGTGCTTGGAAGTGGTCATCCTGTGTCCTCACTGATTGTAGGGTTAATAAGCAACCACGACAACATAGCCCAGCAAGCGAGGACAGCACTGTGGGATAACACACGTAGCGCGTCGATAGTAGCGAATTGTTTCTATCGAAGCGATAGCAATTCGCTATCGTGACGGCGTGACGTCCCGTCCATATAGCCTGTTTCCTGGTCCTGCGCAATTCGCAACATGGTTCTTATAGCAGAGCGGGGGCATGCGTCCGTAGCGTCCGCTCCGCGACCGCGCCAAAGAAATGCCGTGTCAGGCTGAAGAATTGGGTGAGGGCGCCTTGCGCGGGGGACGAGATCGATCGCGATGAGGTGCTCGAGACTCCAGCCCTTGCGCTGGTGTTCATCGTACAGGTCTTCGAGTTCTGTCCACCATTGGCGGCGTCTTGTGATGAGGTAAGGGCTGTCGAGGTTGAGCAAGCCAATGGTGTACTCGGCCTTGTCCCGGTCTTGCGGGCTCAAGGCGGTGCGCGGCACGATCCGGCCATCGGAAAGAAAAGCGAAATACTCCCGACAATCTGGCTGGTAACATGAGACGAAACGGGCCATGTCGACAGATTGCTGCTTCCCTGAAGCGTGACCACCGAATACCGCAAGACCCTGTGCCTTGAACGCTGGAAGGTCTTCTGCGCTGGCGAGGGCGCTGGCAGCAAGATTCTTAAAATCGAAAGTCAGTGCGGGATTCTGGTGCTTGTTTTCGATATGCTCGATATGGTAACCCAGCCCTTCCCGGTCAGCGCGAAGTTCGCTGTAGCAGCACAAGCGAAACTGTTCTTCAAGCAGCCGCTCCAATACGCCGCTCTTGTCGACGAATCCTCGCCAGCGGCTGGTTGCCTGATCAGACGTCAAGGGAGGATTGGCATGCGACCGGTTCAACTGGAACCCGCCATTGCCCGCTTGCGTAATCGTCCTCATCACCCCAGTTCCCTCTGGCGCCGGATGCTACGCTGGAGCCGCTGGAGTTGTGGATGCTGCGGCCCCAATGCATCGATCAAGGCATGCATGAGCTGCATGGCTTCCGGCCTCGCATATCCGCCTTGGTCAACCCATTCGGTCAGGCGCTGCAGGTCAGCTTTTTCGCCAATCGGAGGCTGAGGATCGACCATCATGACGCTGTGCAGCACATCACCGCTCGGTTCTCCATATGTCGTTCACAGCGGAGGCGCAGCGACAATTCTCCCGCTTGCGTCCGGGCCAATGACCCGGACGTTTTCACGCTTGACGGTGCTCAGCACTTGCGGGCTATGCGTGGTGACGATGAACTGCGTGTTGCGGAAGGTTTGCATCAAATCGGTAATGATGCGCTGCTGCCACGACGGGTGGAGATGCAGATCCACTTCGTCGATCAGGGCGACGGCCGGCAGGTCGAGCGGGTTGACGGACTCCTTGTCCCGCACGACGATGTGCGGATTGGCCTGGGCCAGGCGACGGGCGAAATCCATCGTGAGACCCAGGACGACCCGATATCCATCGCTGAGCTGGCTAACACGCAAGGTACGCGCGGATCCGTCCGAATCTTTCCGGTCAATCACGAAACGCAAGGGACGGATTTCGGTACGAGGCCGGCTGAACCCGCTTGGCAGAAGGCGAATGATCGCGTCACGGACGACCTGCAGTTCGGGGTGGATGTAATCGAAATCACGCCGTTTCTCCCGCTCGCGACGTTCGGCGTCTTCCATGGCATTGAACCACTCGAATGCGGACCTGAACTGGGAGTCTGGCTCCATGGCTCTTGCAAGTGCATCGAAGCGCGAAAATTCCTTCTTGAATCCACGCCGTTTCATGACCTCCTCGCGTATGGCGCGGTTGGTTCCGTAATAAGCCATCACAGGAAGAACATACGGCTGCCTGTCCGTATCGGCCTTGATCAGTTCAAGCGTGAAGTCGTCGATCTCCCGCAAGCCACGGTTCAGCACTGCGAGCTGTTCCGCATTCAGCTGCCTGGCGATGGCGGCATCGGTGACCGATGCATTGCGCCTCCGCCTTCCGGCCCATTTGATCTCGCGGCCGTCTCGCGTAGTCGCCTCCCATGCCAGCATCAGGAATGGCGACGCCTGCTCGTCTTCGACGATTCTGAGGTCGGTCAAGCTCGAACTGCGCCCCGTCACGCCGGGTAACTTCATCAGAAATCGGCCAAATCCAATCGCGATGGCATCGAGCAGCGCGGTTTTTCCCGCACCGTTATCCGCGATGATGACAGTCAGGCGCTTGCCGAAATCGATGCTCAGTTCATCGAAACATCGAAAGTTCTTGAGGAATAGACGGTCGAGTTTCATATTGCCTGCCTGGATGAATCAGAGGAGAAAAAAAGACGGCATCGAGGAATTACATCAGGATCACGTCGTACTGCTCCTGGTGATACCCCTTCTCGACCTGCAGCGAAATGCGCTTGCCGATGAAGTCGCCCAGCATGGCCAGGTGCTGCGATTCTTCTTCCAGGAACAGGTCGATCACCTCCTGCGAGGCGACGATGCGGAATTCGCGCGGGTTGAACTGCTTGGCTTCGCGCAGCAGTTCGCGCAGGATCTCGTAGCAGATCGTGCGGCTGGTCTTGACCTGTCCCTTGCCCGAGCAGGCCGGGCAGGGTTCGCACAGGATGTGGGCCAGCGATTCGCGGGTGCGCTTGCGGGTCATCTCCACCAGGCCCAGGGCCGAGAAGCTGCTGACCGAGACCTTGGTGCGGTCGCGCGCCAGGGTCTTTTTCAGCTCGGCCAGCACCGCGTTGCGGTGCTCGTTGTTCTCCATGTCGATGAAGTCGAGGATGATGATGCCGCCCAGGTTGCGCAGGCGTAGCTGGCGCGCGATGGCGTGCGCCGCCTCCAGGTTGGTCTTGAAGATCGTGTCGGCGAAGTTGCGTCCGCCGACGTAGCCGCCGGTATTGACGTCGATGGTCGTCATCGCCTCGGTCTGGTCGACGATCAGGTAGCCGCCCGATTTCAGGTCCACGCGGCGGCCCAGCGCGCGCAGGATTTCCTCTTCCACGCCGTACAGGTCGAACAGCGGCCGCTCGCCCGTGTAGTGCGCCATGCGCGACAGCACGCTCGGGGTGTAGACCTGGGCGAATTCGGCCAGTTTCAGGAAATTCTCGCGCGAGTCGACCTGGATGCTGGCAGTCTCGTCGTGCACGAAGTCGCGCAGCACGCGCTGGGCCAGGCTCAGGTCCTGGTACAGCAGGGTGGTGGGCGGCCGGGTGCGCGCGCCCTGGACGATCGCGCCCCAGGTCTTGCGCAGGTAGTCGACGTCGGCCGCGATGTCGTCGCTCGAGGCTTCCTCGGCCATCGTGCGCACGATGTAGCCGCCTTTTTCGTCGGCCGGCAGCAGGCTTTGCAGGTTCGTGCGCAGGCGTTCGCGCTCGGCTTCCTTCTCGATCTTTTGCGAGATGCCGATGTGATGGTCTTGCGGCAGGTACACCAGCATGCGTCCGGCGATCGAGATCTGGGTCGACAGGCGCGCGCCCTTGGTGCCAATCGGATCCTTGATGACCTGGACGGTCAATACCTGGCCGTCGAACAGCAGTTTTTCGATGGGGGTGGGCGGGGCGTTGCCGCTGTCATGGCTGCGCGCTTCCCAGATGTCGGCCACGTGCAGGAAGGCCGCGCGTTCCAGGCCGATGTCGATGAAGGCCGACTGCATCCCCGGCAGCACCCGCACGACCTTGCCCAGATAGACGTTCCCCGCCAACCCGCGCGTGAGCGTGCGCTCGATGTGCAGCTCCTGTACCGCGCCCTGCAGGACCAGCGCGACACGCGTTTCCTGCGGTGTGATGTTGATGAGGATGTCTTCGTTCATGGACCCTGCCGTGCGTATTGTTCAGGGTGACATGATACACGCTGGGCGAGGGCCGCCCACCGGATCGATGGCGGAAAATCAGATGGCCAGGCCGGCCTTGCGCAACAGGTTCGCCGTCTCGAACAGCGGCAATCCCATGATCCCCGAATGGCTGCCTTCGATGTGCTCGATGAACAGCGCCGCCGGGCCCTGGATGCCGTAACCGCCGGCCTTGTCGTAAGGCTCGAGGGTGGCGCAATAGGCCCTGATCTGCGCCGCAGTCAACGTGGCGAAGCGCACGTTCGACACTTGCGTGACCTGCTCGGCCACGTTCTGGGCGTGGACCGCCACCGACGTCAGCACCTGGTGGGTGCGGCCCGACAGGCGTTCGAGCATCGCCACCGCCTCGCGGTTGTCGGCCGGCTTGCCGAGGATCTCGCCGTCGATGGTGACGGTGGTGTCGGCCGTCAGCACCGGGCGCAGCGGCTGGCGGCGCTGCAGCAGCAGGTTGTAGGCGAAGGCGCCCTTGGCCCGGGCGACCCGCGCCACGTAGGTGTGCACGTCTTCGCCCGGCAGCACGTCTTCGCTGACGTCGACCGCGCGGCCCGGATCGCTGCGCAGCAGCATCAGTTCGAAATCCACGCCGATCTGGCGCAGCAGTTCGCGCCGGCGCGGGCTCTTGGAGGCGAGGTAGATCTTGTTCTGGTTTTTCATCGCGGGCTCTTCATCGACTCGGTCCGGTTCAGACACGGTGGTACGGATGATTCTGGGTGATCGACCAGGCGCGATACAGCTGTTCCGCCAGCATGACCCGGACGATTCCGTGCGGCAGGGTCATGCTGGAGATGCGGATCAGGCCCTCGGCCCGCGCCTTCAGCTCGGGATCGAGGCCGTCGGCCCCGCCGATCAGGAAGGCGGTGTCGCGGCCGTCGCGCTGCCAGGTCTCGAGCTGCTGGGACAAGCCGACGCTGGTCAGGTCCTTGCCGCGTTCGTCCAGGGCGACGATGCGCACGCCCTTCGGCAGCGCCGCCTCGATGCGCTCGCGCTCGAGCGCCATCGCGGTGGCGGCGGTCTTGCTGCCGGAACGCTCGACCGGCTTGATCTCCTTGAGCACGATGCGCAGCTCGGGCGGCATGCGCTTCGTGTACTCGGTGAAGCCGGATTCGATCCAGGCCGGCATCTTGTGGCCGACCGCGGCAATGATCAACTGCATGCCTTGCCCTTACTCGGCATCCTTCTTGATGCGGCGGATCACCTTCTTGAACGGTGCCGTAGCTTCGGCGGCCGGCGCGGCCTTCGGTGCAGCAGCCTTGCTCACGCGCTTCGGCGGCTTGGCCTTGGTCGCTTCGACGGCGGCGACTTCGGTCTTGCTCGGCGCGACTTTCACGGTCTTGCCGGTCGGGACGGCCTTGGCGGCTGCCTTTTTGGCGGCCGGCTTCTTGGCAGCGGCGGTCTCGCCGGCAGCAGCCTTGGTGGCGCGCTTGGCGGCAGGTTTACGCTCGTTGACCGGCTTGGCTTCTTCCTGCGCCTGGTTGGCGGCCAGGTGCTTCGACTTCGGCTTGGCGGCGTCGGCTTCGACACCTTCGGCGGTCGACTTGCGCTTGGCGGCGCCCAGCTTGACCGGCTTCTCGCCCCAGATTTCTTCGAGGCGGTAGTACTGGCGGATGGCCGGCTGCATGATGTGGACGATCATGTCGCCCAGGTCGACCAGCACCCATTCGCCGGTGTCTTCGCCTTCCAGGCCGACCACGTCGCCGCCGGCTGCCTTGACCTTGTCGCGCACCGACGCTGCCAGCGCCTTGGTCTGGCGGTTGGAGGTGCCCGAGACCACGGCGATGCGGTCGAACAGGCTGGTCAGGTGGGTCGTGTCGAACAGGACGATGTCCTGGCCCTTGACGTCTTCCAGGGCGTCCACGACGAGGGTTTGCAGTTTCTTGATATCCATTAGTTTTTGTATAGGTGATGTTGTTGAATATAGTCTAGCACTTGCGCCATACCGAGCGCGCTTGCATCCGCGCCGGATTGCAGGGCCGCCCGGAGCTGGCTGGACGACAGGTCCACGTCCAGCGTCGGCGCGAGGCAGACTTTTCCGTGCGCCAGCAGGCGCACGGTGTCGGGCGTTGCAAGCCGCGTCGACAGTTCTTGGGCCACCAGGGGTGGCAATGCTTCCTGCGCCAGGTCGTAGCCCGGACGCGTCGCCACGCCAAGATTGGCAAGGGCAAACAGTTCGCGCCATTCGTTCCAGCTGTCGAGCTTGCGCAACTGGTCGGCGCCCATCAGGAACACGATCGAGGCCCGCGGGCCCAGTTCCGCGCGCAGCGCGCGCAGGGTTTCGACCGTGTAGGTCGGCGTCTTGCGTTCGACTTCCTGCAGGTCGAGCGTCACCGGAAGCGCCGGGCTGCGCAGCGGCGCGAAAGCCAGTTCCAGCATCGCGATGCGATCCTGGTCGCTGGCCTCGAGGCCGCTTTTCTGCCACGGCTGGCCGGCCGGCAGGATGCGCAGCGCATCCGGCCGCAGCAGGCGGGTGAACAGCTGCGCGAGCGCGACGTGGCCCTGGTGTACCGGATCGAAACTGCCGCCCAGGACGGCGATGCAGCGGTTGCGGCCAGGCGCGCCGCCGGCCACGCTCACGGCGCCAGCCAGTCCCGGTGCACCAGGAAGTCGGAATACAGCCGCGCTTCAGGGCTGCCGGGTTCGGGATGCCAGTCGTAGCGCCACTTGACGATCGGCGGCATCGACATCAGGATCGCCTCGGTACGCCCGCCCGACTGCAGGCCGAACAGGGTACCGCGATCCCACACCAGGTTGAACTCGACGTAGCGGCCGCGCCGGTAGGCCTGGAAATCGCGCTCGCGCTCGCCATATGGCTGGTCCTTGCGGCGCTGCAGGATCGGCAGGTAGGCGTCCAGGAAGCGCTCGCCCACGCTGCGTACCAGCGCATACGATTGCTCGAAGCCGAGTTCGTTCAAGTCGTCGAAGAAGATGCCGCCGACGCCGCGCGGTTCCTTGCGGTGCTTCAGGTAGAAGTAATCGTCGCACCAGCTCTTGAAGCGCGGATGCAGGTCTGGGCCGAACGGCGCCACGGCGTCGTGGCAGGCCTGGTGGAAGTGGCGCGCATCGTCAAGCTCGCCGTAATACGGCGTCAGGTCCATGCCGCCGCCGAACCACCAGACCGGGTCCTTGCCGGGCGCGGTCGCTTCAAAAAAGCGCACGTTCATGTGCACCGTCGGGGCGTAGGGGTTGCGCGGATGCAGCACCAGCGACACGCCCATCGCTTCCCAGGCGCGGCCCGCCAGCTCCGGCCGCGCCGCCGTGGCCGATGGCGGCAGGGTCGCGCCGCGCACGTGCGAGAAGTTCACGCCGCCCCGTTCCAGTACATTGCCTTCCTCGACCAGGCGCGACACGCCGCCACCGCCTTCGGGACGTTCCCATTCCTCGCGCAGGAACGATTTGCCGTCGACCTGTTCGAGACCGTGGACGATGCGCGCCTGGAGCTCGAGCAGCCAGGCCTTGATGGCGGCAGGGTTGGGGGAAGACATGGGAATGGACTGACCGGGAATGAAAAGTGGGCCGATTGTACACCGGCCCACGTGTGCTTACATCTGGCGTTGGATGGGAGGGATTTACTTCACGCCGCGCCAGCCGATGTCGCGCCGATACTGCGCGCCATTGAAGTGGATCTTCTCGACGCTGTCGTAGGCCTGCTTCTGCGCCATCTTGACGCTGTCGCCCAGTCCCACCACGCACAGCACGCGGCCGCCGCTGGTCTGCAGCTTGCCGTCCACGAGTTTGGTGCCGGCATGGAAGGTGACGCATTCCGGCACTTCTTGCGGGATGCCGTCGATGACGTCGCCCTTGCGCGGGCTGTCCGGATAGCCGGCGGCCGCCATCACGACGCCCACGGCGGTGCGGCGGTCCCATTCCAGCTCGACCGTGTCGAGGGTGCCGTTGCAGGCGTGTTCCAGTACAGTCGCGAAGTCGCTCTTCAGGCGCGCCATGATCGGCTGGGTTTCCGGGTCGCCCATGCGGCAGTTGAATTCGAGCGTGCGCGGATTGCCCTCGGCGTCGATCATCAGGCCGGCGTACAGGAAGCCCGAGAACGGGATGCCGTCGCGAGCCATGCCCTGGATGGTCGGGTTGACGATCTCGCGCATCACGCGCGCATGCATCGACGGCGTCACGATCGGCGCCGGCGAATAGGCGCCCATGCCGCCCGTGTTCGGGCCCTGGTCGTTGTCCTTCAGGCGTTTATGATCCTGGCTGGTGGCCAGCGCCAGCACGTTCTTGCCGTCGCACATGACGATGAAGCTGGCTTCTTCGCCGGCCAGGAATTCTTCGATCACGATGCGCGCGCCGGCGTCGCCGAAGGCGTTATCGGACAGCATGTGGTCGACGGCGCCATGCGCTTCCTCCAGCGACATCGCGACCACCACGCCCTTGCCGGCCGCCAGGCCGTCGGCCTTGATGACGATCGGCGCGCCGTTGGCGTCGATGTAGGCGTGGGCCGCCGCGGCATCGGAGAAGGTTTCGTACCTGGCGGTCGGGATGCCGTGGCGCTGCATGAAGGCCTTGGCGAAGTCTTTCGAGCTCTCGAGCTGGGCCGCTTCGCGGGTCGGGCCGAAGATCTTGAGGCCGCGCGAGCGGAACAGGTTGACGATGCCGGCCGCCAGCGGCGCCTCGGGGCCGACCAGGGTCAGTGCAACGCCTTCGGCCACCACGAAGTCGGCCAGCGCCTCGGGGTCCGTCAGGTCGACCGTCACCAGGCGGTCGTCGAGCGCGGTGCCGCCATTGCCCGGGGCGACGAAGACCGTCTGGGCACGTTCCGATTGGGCCAGTTTCCACGCCAGCGCGTGTTCGCGGCCGCCCGAGCCGACTACGAGGATTTTCATATTGGCTACCAATTATTCTTCGATGACGGCGTTGGTGAACACTTCCTGGACGTCGTCCAGGTTTTCCAGCGCATCCAGCAGTTTCTGCATCTTGACCGCGTCCTCGCCCGTGAACACGGTCTCGGTGGCGGGCTTCATGATGACTTCGGCCACTTCGGCCTTGAAGCCGGCCGCTTCCAGTGCTTCCTTGACACTCGAGAAGGCGTGCGGGTCGCACAGCACCTCAAAGCCGCCTTCTTCGTCGGCCGCGACGTCGTCGGCGCCGGCTTCCAGGGCAGCTTCCATCAGCTTGTCTTCTTCGACGCCGGGCGCGAACAGGAACTGGCCGGTGTGGGTGAACATGAAGGCCACCGAGCCCTCGGTGCCCATATTGCCGCCGAACTTGCTGAAGGCATGGCGCACTTCGGCCACGGTGCGCACGCGGTTGTCGGTCAGGCAGTCGACGATGATCGCCGCGCCGCCGATGCCGTAGCCTTCGTAGCGCACTTCTTCGTAGTTAACGCCTTCGAGCTCGCCCGAGCCGCGCTGGATCGCGCGGGTGACGTTATCCTTCGGCATATTCGCGTCCGCGGCCTTCTCGACCGCCAGGCGCAGGCGCGGGTTGGAAGCGATGTCGCTTCCGCCCATGCGCGCGGCCACGGTGATCTCCTTGATCAGGCGCGTCCAGATCTTGCCGCGTTTGGCATCAGTGGCGGCCTTCTTGTGCTTGATATTGGCCCATTTGCTGTGTCCAGCCATGTCGAGAATTCCTTAGACGGTATGCAAGAGTGGCCGATATTCTAGCATAGGCCCCTCCTGCAAAATCGCTCAAGGAAACAACAGTCGGGTCCCCATGGCGAGTAGCGCCAGGCCGCCCGCACAGGCGATCAGGTGGCCGCTGGCGAGGCGGATCTCGGCCAGCACGAACAGGCCCACGACGGCGATGGCGGCCGGGTTATCGGGACCGGTGGCCAGCAGCAGGAGCATCAGCAGCCAGCAACAGCCCAGGCACTGGCGGGCGTGCGCCGCGCCGCGCCCGAGGGCGCCCGCCAGGCCGTCGCGCCAGCCGGCCAGGATGCCGGGCAGGGGCGCCCGGCAGTGCTCCAGGCAGGCATGCTTGGCCGGTGTCCACTGGTAGACGCCGGCCGCCACCATGATCAGGCCCAGCAGCAGGGGATGGCGCACGGCGCCGCTGGGGGCCGACTCGTGCAAGGTCCACTGGGCGATCGCGGCCAGCAGGGCGAAGCCGGTCCAGGCGCCCAGGTAGCCGAGCACGAACAGGGCGGTACATCGGCGCGCGCGCTGCGCCGCGCGGTCGCCGGCCAGGCGCGCGAACAGCACCGTGGCGCGGCTGGCCAGCGGCAGCATCAGCGCCGTGCACAGGCCGGCCCAGGTGAGGAAGACCAGCGCCAGCTGGGCGGCCTGGTAGGCCAGCGAGGGCGCGGTGGTGGCTGCGCCGGTCGCCGGCCCGTTGGCGGCGGCAGCGGCGGTGACGGCAGTAGCGGTGGCTTCCGCCAGCGGCTGGCTGCTGAGTACCAGGCCGCCCAGTACCAGGCCGGCCCAGCACAGGCTGGCCAGCAGCGACAGGACCAGTAAGGTGAGCAGGACCGTACGGTCACGGCCCAGGCGTGCTTCGACATCGCTCAGGTTCATTGCGGCGCTCCCGGTGGGCCCGCGCGCTCATGCTTGAGGGTCATGATGGATTCTCCTTTTCGGTTGATGTGCCTTGATTCGACCGCGCGCCGTCGCGGCCCGTTCGGCGAACGCGGCCGGATGTGGCGCGAAGCCGAAGCCGCCGTCGCCGGATGAGCCCTGGGATTGGCGCCAGTGGTGCAACTCCCATACCACGCCCGCCGCGGCGCGCCGCCGCGATCGCCTCGGCATGACGCCGAACTTCGGCGTTGCCGCCACAGCCGTGCACCGACCTTGATCGTGTTCAGGATGTCCGGGCGTCGCCCGTGGTTTTGAATGACCGCCAGCGAATCCGGTATTCTTATATGCCAGCCATCCCGTGCATCCGGGACTCACCAGCCGTCGCCGAGAACATGACAACAACGACCACACCCATTCCCCGGATCGCGCTGATCGCGCACGACAAGAAGAAGGACGACATGATCGCGCTCGCCGCCGAGTATCGGGCGTTCCTGCAGGGCTGCGCCCTGTCGGCCACCGGCACCACCGGCGGGCGCCTGATCAACGAACTGGGCCTGGTCGTCGAGCGCAAGCACTCGGGGCCGGTCGGCGGCGACCTGCAGATCGGTTCGCTGCTGGTCGATGGCCTGATCGATTGCGTGATCTTCCTGCGCGACCCGATGACGCCGCAGCCGCACGAACCCGACATCAACGCCCTGGTGCGCGCCTGCGACGTGCACAACATCCCGTGCGCAACCAATGTCTCGACCGCGCGCCTGGTGCTGTCGCAGCTGATGGGCGCGCGCCGTACCGACTGAGGAGATTGCCATGCTCGCCAAAGCGATCCGCATCGCCGCCACCGGCGGCCCCGAAGTGATGGACTATGTCGAGGTCGAGGCGCCGGCGCCCGGCCCCGGCGAAGCGCGCATCGTCCAGCACGCGATCGGCCTGAATTTCATCGACGTGTATTTCCGCACCGGCCTGTATCCGCAGCCGCTGCCCGGCTGGCTCGGCAAGGAAGGCGCCGGCGTGGTCGAGGCGGTGGGCGCGGGCGTCCTTCATGTGAAACCGGGCGACCGAGTGGCCTATGCCGGCGGACCGCTCGGCGCCTACGCCAGCACGCGCACCATGCCAGCCCGCTTCCTGGTCAAGCTGCCCGATGCGATCGGCTTCGAGACCGCGGCCGCCATGATGCTGCAGGGCCTGACCGTGCAATACCTGCTGCGCCAGACCTACCCGGTCAAGGCCGGCGACACAATCCTGTTCCACGCCGCGGCCGGCGGCGTCGGCCTGATCGCCTGCCAGTGGGCGCGTGCGCTCGGCGTGCGCCTGATCGGCACCGTCGGCTCGACGGAGAAGGGCGAGCTGGCGTTGCGCCATGGCGCGGCCCACGTCATCAATTACCGCGACGAAGACATCGTGGCGCGCGTGCGCGAACTCACGGGCGGCGAAGGCGTGCCGGTGGTGTACGACTCGATCGGCAAGGACACGTTCACCGCTTCGCTCGACTGCCTGCAACGGCGCGGGCTGATGGTCAGCTTCGGCAATGCCTCGGGCGCGGTGGAGCCGTTCGCACCGGCCGAACTGTCGAAGCGTGGCTCGCTGTTCCTGACCCGGCCGACCCTGTTCGACTACATGGCCACGCAAGTGGAGCAAGAGGCGATGACGTCCGAGCTGTTCGACATGGTCGGCAGCGGCCAGGTCAAGGTCGAGGTGCATCAACGCTTCGCGCTGGCGCAGGCGGCCGACGCCCACCGCGCGCTGGAGTCGCGCAGCACGACCGGTTCGACGGTGCTGCTGCCATGAGGGACACCCGCGACCAGGAATCCTTGCCCGACCCGCTGCCGCCGGCGGCGCCATCCTCCGGCGACGGCACGCCGAAGTTTGGCCGCCTGCTGGTCGTGCTGGCGCTGGCCATGCTCGCGGTGGTGGCGCTGACCTTCGGCTCGGAAGCCTACTTCACCTGACGCCATGGACGGCGTCAACCGCGCATACGGGCAGGTCTTCGTCCCCGGCCGCCTGACGGTCGGGCTGATGACGCCCATGCAGGGTGCGCCCGGCGTGCCGGCGGACGTCGACACGGCCCTGCAACAGGCGCGCCTGGCCGATGCGCTGGGCTTCGCGGCGCTGTGGACGCGCGACGTGCCCCTGATGATCCCGCAGGGCAGCGCCAGCGAAGTGGCGGCGCTGGACGATCCCTTCCTGTGGCTGACCGCGCTGGCGGCGGTGACGACGCAGGTCGTGCTGGCCACCGGCGCCATCGTGTTGCCGCTGCGCCATCCGCTGCACGTGGCCAAGTCGGCCCTGAGCCTGGACCGCCTCAGCCACGGACGCCTGCTGCTGGGCGTCGGGTCGGGCGACCGTCCCGAGGAATTCGCGCGCTTCGGTCTCGACCTGGAAACGCGCGACGTCGCCTTCCGCGAACATTGGGAAGCGGTGCGCGCCGCGCTTGATCCACGGCCTGCTGCTGATGGCGACGGACAGTACCGGGTGCTGCCGCCGCCATCCGCGCGCATCCCGATGATCGCGGTCGGCAGTGCGCGCCAGTCGCTGCAGTGGATCGCCGAACATGCCGACGGCTGGGCGAGCTACCACCGCGAAGAAGACCGCCAGAAGGGCAGGATCGCCCTATGGCATATGGCGCAGGACCAGCGCTCGCCCGGCCAGCGCAAACCCTTCATCCAGTCGGTGCAGCTGGACCTGCTGGACAATCCGGCCGCGCCGGCCGAGGCGATCGAACTGGGCCTGCGTACCGGCCGCCTGGCGCTGGCGGCCTACCTGGAGCGCATGCGCGAACTCGGGGTCGCGCACATCCTGTTCAACCTTCATCGCGGAGCGCGGCCGGTCGAGGACGTGCTGCGCGAACTGGGCGCGGACATCCTGCCGCAGCTGTAGCCATCCACCCTGCATTGTAAGTACGCATTTTGTTGACATAACAAAACTGCGTCGCTACGATGGCCTAGCATCGAGATACCGGTAACAAAATAATTCACCGGACGGCGCCAGCCGCACAGCAGGAGACAATCATGAAGTGTATTGGCAATGCATGCTGGGCCGCGATGTGCGCGCTGGTCCTGTCCTGGCACGCGCCCGCATGGGCGCAGGCACAGACGCCGGCCGGCGACGCGGCCTCCACGCCGCTGCAGCATATCCACGGACGGCAGCACCAGAGCCTCAACGGCCGCTGGAACTATATCGTCGACCCTTACGAAACCGGCTATTACAACTACCGCCGCGAGCCTTTCGACGCCACGCCTTCCGGCAAGGGCGGCTTCTACGACGACCTGGCGCCGCCGCAAAAGGGCGAGCTGGTCGAGTACGACTTCGACCTGTCGCCGACGCTCAAGGTGCCGGGCGACTGGAATTCGCAGGCCGAGAAGCTGGCCTTCTATGAAGGCACAGTGTGGATGCGCCAGGTGTTCAATGCTGAACCAAAGGAAGGCAGTCGCTACTTCCTTTACTTCGGCGCCGTCAATTACCAGGCCCACGTCTACCTGAACGGCAAGAAGCTGGGCATGCACAAGGGCGGCTTCACGCCGTTCCAGTTCGACGTCAGCGGCAAGCTGAATAAAGGGCGCAACTTCGTGGTGGTCAAGGTCGACAATATGCGCCACCAGGACGAGATCCCGACCGTGAACACCGACTGGTGGAACTATGGCGGCATCACGCGCGACGTGGTGCTGGCCGAGGTGCCGGCCACGTATATCGCCGACTACAAGGTGCAGCTGGCCAAGGGCGATTTGAAACGCATCGAGGGATTCGTCCAGCTGGCCGGTGCCCAGCCGCGGCAAAGCGTCAGCGTGAGCATCCCGGAAGCCGGCATCAAGACCACCGTCATGACCGATGCCGGCGGCCGGGCTGACTTCAAGATACCCGTGAACAAGCTGCGCTACTGGTCGCCGGAAGACCCGAAACTGTACGGCGTCGAGATCGCCGCCGGCCCGGACGCCGTCAAGGACAGGATCGGTTTCCGCACCATCGAGACCCGTGGCCAGGACATCCTGCTGAACGGTAAATCGATCTTCCTGCGCGGGATCTCGCTGCACGACGAGAATCCGCTGGCCCAGGGCCGCCTGCGCGGCGAGGGCGATATGCGCATGATGCTGCAGTGGGCGAAAGAACTGAATGCGAACTACGTGCGCCTGGCCCACTATCCGCACAGCGAACGGATGTCGCGCCTGGCCGACGAGATGGGCCTGCTGGTCTGGGCCGAGGTGCCGGTGTACTGGACCATCTCGTGGACCAACCCGGACACCTACCGCAACGCCCACCAGCAGCTGACCGACATGGTGGTGCGCGACAGGAACCGCGCCAGCGTCATCATCTGGTCGATCGGGAACGAGACCCCGGTGAGTGCGCCGCGCAACGACTTCATGGGCCGGCTGGCCGACACCGTGCGCAAGCTGGACGACACGCGCCTGGTAGCGGCCGCGCTCGAGGTGCACCGCGAGGGCCAGCGGGTCGTGGTCGAGGATCCGCTGTCCGACAAGATCGACCTGGCCAGCTTCAATGAATACGCGGGCTGGTACTGGAGCGACCCGAAGGACATGCTCAACTACCGCTTCGACATCAAGGTCGACAAGCCGGTGGTCGTCAGCGAATTCGGCGCCGATGCGCTGGGCGGCTACCACGCGGACGACGCGACCCGCTGGAGCGAGGAATACCAGGACCTGCTGTACAAGAACCAGTTCACCATGCTGACCGCGATCCCCGGCCTGCGCGGCATGACGCCGTGGATCCTGGCCGATTTCCGCTCCCCGCGCCGCCCGCATCCGCGCTACCAGGACTTCTGGAACCGCAAGGGCCTGATCTCGGACACCGGCCAGAAGAAGAAAGCCTTTCACACGCTGAAGGAGTTCTACGACCGGATGCAGCAGAAATACCGATAAGAGGCCTCGGATGACGACGATGACGAAGACCCTGCTGGCGCTGGCCGCACTGATGGCGTGCGTGCCCAGCGCATTCGCGCAGGAGCGCACGATCGCGCAACAGGTCGACGCGCTGCTGAAACGCATGACGCTCGAGGAAAAGGTCGGCCAGTTGCACCAGCTGTCGGGCCGCCAGATGACGGGGCCGGGCAGCGAGAAGTTCAGCGACAAGCTGGCCGATATCCGCGCCGGCAAGGTGGGCTCGATGCTGAACGTGAAGGGCGTGGCCGAGACGCGCGAGATCCAGGCGCTGGCGCTGCAGTCGCGCCTCAAGATTCCGCTGCTGTTCAGCCTCGACGTCATCCACGGCTACAAGACGGTGTTCCCGGTGCCGCTGGGCGAATCGGCATCGTGGGACATGGAAGCGATTGAGCAGTCGGCCCATATCGCGGCGAAGGAAGCCGCCGCCAGCGGCATCCACTGGACGTTTGCGCCGATGGTCGACATCGGCCGCGATCCGCGCTGGGGCCGGGTGATGGAAGGCGCCGGCGAGGACACCTACCTGGGCTCGCGCATTGCCGTCGCACGGGTAAAAGGCTTCCAGGGCGAGAGGCCGGGCGCGCTGGACCGCATCATGGCCACCGCCAAGCACTTCGCCGGCTATGGCGCGGCGATTGCCGGCCGCGACTACAACGCGGCCGACATGAGCGAGCAGCAGCTGCACGAAGTCTACCTGCCGCCTTTCAAGGCGGCGGTCGATGCCGGCGTCGCCACCTTCATGAACTCCTTCAATACGCTCAATGGCGTGCCGGCCACCGCCAGCAGCCACCTGCAGCGCGATATCTTGAAAGGGCAGTGGAAGTATCCCGGCTTCGTCGTCAGCGACTGGGCCTCGGTGAAGGAGCTGGTCGAGCATGGTTATGCGACCGACCTGGCGCAGGCGGCCGAGCAGGCGATCAATGCCGGCAGCGACATGGACATGGAAGGGTATGCGTTCACGCGCCACCTGGCCGAGCGGTTGAAAAGCGGCAAGGTAAAGCAGGACGTGCTGGACGACGCCGTGCGCCGCGTGCTGACGAAAAAATTCGAGCTGGGCCTGTTCGACGATCCCTACCGCTATTCGGATGCGGCGCGCGAACAGGCCGTGCTGAACGACCCGGAACACGCCCGCATCGCCCGCGACGTCGCCCGCAAGTCGCTGGTGCTGCTCAAGAACGAAGGACAGGCGCTGCCTTTCTCGACCGGCCTGAAGTCGCTGGCCGTGATCGGACCGCTCGCGCAAGCGAAGCGTGACCTGGAAGGCGGCTGGATCGTCGCGTCCGACGAGAGCCGGGTGGTGAGCCTGGTCGAAGGGATACGCGCCCGGCTGTCGCCGCAAACGACGTTGACCGTCGCCAGGGGCTGCGACGTGGCCTGCCTTGATACGGCCGGCTTCGACGCCGCGGTGGCGGCGGCAAAGGATGCCGACGCCGTGCTGCTGGTGCTGGGCGAATCGTGGGACATGAGCGGCGAAGCCAAGTCGCGGGCCGACATCGGCCTGCCGGGCCGCCAGGCGGCGCTGTTCGACGCCGTGGCCGCGACCGGCAAGCCGGTGGTGGTGGTGATGCTGGCCGGTCGTCCGCTGGTGTTCGAGAACGTCGCCGCGAAGGCCGCGGCGATCGTGTATGCCTGGTTCCCCGGCGCCCAGGGCGGCAATGCGGTGGCCGACGTGCTGTTCGGCGCCTACAACCCGTCGGGCAAGCTGCCGATGACCTTCCCGCGCAGCGTGGGGCAGATCCCGATCTCCTACCAGCAGTACCGCACCGGGCGCCCAGTGCTCGATCCAGCGAACATCGTCTACCGCTCGGCCTATATCGATTCGCCCAACACGCCGCGCTATGCCTTCGGCCATGGCCTCAGTTATACCAGCTTCGCCTACAGCGACCTGGCGCTCAGCCAGCCATCGATGCGGCCGGGCGACAAGGTCACGCTCTCGTTCACGCTCGCCAATACCGGCCAGCGCGCCGGTGAGGAAGTCGCGCAGCTGTACTTGCGCGACCCGGTGGCCTCGATCGTGCGGCCGCTGATGGAGCTGAAGGGTTTCCAGAAGCTGAAGCTCGAACCTGGCGAACGGCGCAGGGTGAGCTTCGAGATCGACCGCGACCTGCTGTCCTTCCACAATGGCAAACTGGATTGGGTGGCCGAGCCGGGCGAGTTCGAGCTGATGGTGGGCACGGCGTCGGACGCGATCCGCCTGCGCGGCAAGCTGACGCTGGTGGAGTAGGACCGCCCGGTGGGCGGTGCTAGAATCGCGCCATGGAAAAACCCGCCCCGAAGGACGCCCCAGTTACCGCCCGCAAGAGCCGCAAGGGCGCCACGCCCACGGTGCGCGACGTCGCCCGGCTGGCCGGCGTGGCGCCGATGAGCGTCTCGCGCGCGCTGAACAATCCCGACTCGGTCTCCCCCGACATCCTGCAGCGCGTGCGCGAGGTAGTGGACCGGGTCGGCTACGTGCCGAACCTGCTGGCCGGCGGCCTGGCCTCCAAGAAGAGCCGCATGGTGGCGGCCGTGGTGCCGACCATCAGCGGCTCGGTGTTCCTCGAGATGGTGCAGGCGCTGACCGACAGCCTGGCCGCGCGCGGCTACCAGCTGATGCTGGGCCAGTCCGGCTATGAAAACTCGCGCGAGGACGCGCTGCTCGAAGCCATCATCGGCCGCCGTCCGGACGGCGTGGTGCTGACCGGGATCATGCGCTCCGAGCAGGGGCGGCGCCGCCTGCTGGCCAGCGGTATTCCCGTGGTCGAGACCTGGGATTTGACCGACGATCCGATCGACATGCTGGTCGGCTTCTCGCACGAAAAAATCGGCAGGGCGGTGGCCGAATACCTGGTCCGGCGCGGCCGGCGCAGGATCGCCACCATCAGCGCCAACGACGAGCGGGCAGTGCGCCGCAACCGCCAGTTCGCCGACACCGTGCTGGCGCTGCGGCCCGAGCTGGGGATGGACCGCGCCGCGGTGCCGACCTGCATCGTGCCCGCCCCGACCACGCTGGGCAGCGGCCGCACCGGCCTGCGCGAGCTGCTGGCACACGATCCCGGCATCGACGCCATCTTCTGCAGCTCGGACATGATGGCCCAGGGCGTGCTGCTCGAAGCACTGGCCCTGGGCATCGAGGTGCCAAGGCAGTTGGCCGTGGTCGGGCTGGGCGACCTGGCGTTCTCGCGCGACCTGTACCCGCCCCTGACCACGGTGCGCATCGACGGCACCGCCATCGGCTCGGCCGCCGCCCAGCTGATCATCGACCGCGCCGAAGGCCGGCCGGTCGAGGAGCCGGTGCGCGACGTTGGCTTCGTCATCGTCGAACGCGCCAGCAGCTAAGAGCTCTAAGCCTTCAAACACATTGACTTGTTCTTCAAGATACCGGTATCATCAATCTCGATTTGATACCGGTAACATGATTTCGAGGAAAAAATGACATTGGATTCATCGACTGCGTCGGCATTGGCCCCGGGCGCGACGCCAACCATCACCGCGATGCGCGTGGTGCCGGTCGCCGGCCGCGACGGCATGCTGCTCAACCTCAGCGGCGCCCATGCCCCCTGGTTTACCCGCAACCTGGTGATCCTCACCGACAGCAGCGGCCAGCAGGGCGTCGGCGAAGTGCCGGGAGGCGAGAGCATCCGCCAGACCCTCGAGGATGCCCGCGCGCTGGTGGTGGGGCAGCCGATCGGCGCCTTCAATGCCGTGCTGCGCGCGATGCGCACGACCTTCGCCGGCCGCGACGCCGGTGGCCGCGGCCAGCAGACCTTCGACCTGCGCGTGATGATCCATGCAGTGGCCGGCGTCGAATGCGCCTTGCTCGACCTGCTCGGCAAGTTCATGGGCGTGCCGGTGGCCGACCTGCTGGGCGAGGGACGCCAGCGCGACCAGGTCGAGATGCTGGGCTATCTGTTCTATGTGGGCGACCGCAAGCTGACCGACCTGCCGTATGCCGGTCCTGCCGACGAGCCGGAGGATGCCGACGGCTGGCTGCGCCTGCGCCATGCACCGGCCATGGACACCGATGCCATCGTGGCCCAGGCCCGCGCCGCGCAGGCGCGCTATGGATTCAGGAACTTCAAGCTCAAGGGCGGGGTGCTGCGCGGCGAGCAGGAAATCGAGGCCGCGCGCGCACTGAAAGAAGCCTTCCCCGAGGCCGGCATCACGCTCGACCCGAACGGCGGCTGGCTGCTGCAGGATGCGATCCGCCTGTGCCGCGACATGCAGGGCGTGCTGGCTTATGCCGAGGATCCCTGCGGTGCCGAAGGCGGCTATTCGGGCCGCGAGACGATGGCCGAGTTCCGCCGCGCGACCGGCCTGCGCACCGCCACCAACATGATCGCCACCGACTGGCGCCAGCTGGCGCACGCGGTGCAGTTGCAGGCGGTGGACATCCCGCTGGCCGACCCGCATTTCTGGACCATGCAGGACACCGTGCGCGTGGCCAAGATGTGCGAGGCCTGGGGCCTGACCTGGGGCTCGCACTCGAACAACCACTTCGATATCTCGCTGGCGATGTTCACCCACGTGGCGGCGGCGGCGCCGGGCGACATCACCGCCATCGACACCCACTGGATCTGGCAGGACGGCCAGCACCTGACCCGCAATCCGCTGCGCATCGAAGGCGGCATGGTGAAGGTGCCGACCACGCCCGGCCTGGGCGTGGAGCTGGACATGGAGGCGGTGGAAGCGGCCCACCGGCGCTACCTGGAGATGGGCCTGGGCGGGCGCGACGACGCAGTCGGCATGCAGTACCTGATCCCGAACTGGAAGTTCGACAGCAAGAAACCGTGCATGGTGCGCTGAACGCGCGCGCAGATTTACCGTTGTCTCTTGGCCCGTCGCGTGATGCGTGACGGGCCTTTTTTGCGTGTGCTCACCGCAAAGCAGATCCCATCGTCAGCGCGAAACCGTCACCCCATCGTCAGCGCAAAAACGTCATCCCATCGTCAGCGCAAAAACGTCATCCCCGCGCAGGCGGGGATCCAAGTTCTGCCAGCGCTGTCGAAACGCTTGGGAATTGGATCCCCGCCTGCGCGGGGATGACGATCATCCGCCAACTTGACTGGATGTGGATCAGCTGTTCGGCTCTTTCTTCACCTCGACCCGGCGCGCCACGCCCGACGGGCCCGGGAAGCCTTCGAAGGCGCTGTGTACCAGGGCCGGCATGATGTCCGGCGTCGACATATTGCGGCTGGTGTTGTGCACCGTGACGTCGAACAGGCGCTTGCCGTCGCGCGACGACTTGATCGACACCTGCAGCTCGCGCCGGTAGTGGTGCTCGACCGAGGTCTGGTAGGCCGGATACGGGCCCCAGAACGGATCGTAGAACGGGCTGTACCAGCCGCCCCAGTAACGGCGATTGAAACCGCGGTAGCCGTAGCCGAAGCGCGCGCTCGGATAGAAATAGGGCGTCATGACCGGCTCCAGCACGCGCACCGGCAGGTCGGTGGTGGTGAACCGCATCGCCACCGTCAGCGCCGGCGTGGCGCCCTCGGCGTCGCGGAAGCCCTGGCGCGCCAGCTGGGCGCGCACCAGTTCCTGGTAGCTGCGCCACTCAAGCGTATCGTCCTGCGGCGGCGGCACTTCGAACACATAGGTCTTGTCTTCCATCTGGGCCGGCCACTGGTGGAAGGTCGTGACATCGCTGCGGATGGTGGTCGCGCAACCGCCGAGCAGCAGCGCAAGCATCGTGCCGGCAACGACCGTGATGAGGCGTTTCATACCGAATCTCCAAAATATTTATGCGGAATTTCCCTGATGATCAAGCTTACCGCTTGTTCAAAATCAACGAACCGGGTTTTACACCCCGTTACCGTGCATACACTGCGATACATGGAATCGTACGAAACAGGGGAAAAGCTTGTTGGTAAAATAAGCACTTCTCCACCGTGTTCCTGGACCCTCGCTATGCGCACCGATACACCCCAGACCATCTACCGGAAAGACTATACCCCGCCGAGTTACCTTGTGGATACTGTCGAGCTCGGCTTCGACCTGGATCCCGCGCGTACGATCGTGGCCAATCGCCTGACCCTGCGCCGCAACCCGGCCGCGCAAGGGCGGGCCATCGAACTGCATGGCGAGGATATCGAACTGGTGGCGCTGCGCCTGAACGGCAAGACCCTGGGCGGCGCCGATTACACGCTGGCGAACAATTTGCTGGTCATTCACGGGGCGCCAGACGATGTGGTGCTCGAGATCGAATCGGTCTGCGTGCCCGAGGAAAACACGACGCTCAGCGGCTTGTATGTATCGAATGGCAACTTCTTCACCCAGTGCGAGGCCGAGGGCTTCCGCCGCATCACGTATTTCCCGGACCGCCCGGACGTGATGTCCAAGTACACGGTGATGCTGCGGGCCGACAAGGCGCGCTTCCCGGTGCTGCTCTCCAACGGTAACCTGGTCCAGGAGGGCGACCTCGACGACGGCCGCCACTATGCACTGTGGGAAGACCCGTTCAAGAAGCCGTCCTACCTGTTCGCCCTGGTCGCCGCCAGCCTGGTATGCCAGGAAGAGACCTTCCGCCTGGCGGACGGGCGCGATGCGCTGCTGCAGGTGTGGGTCGAAGAGGGCAACCTGGACAAGACCGACTATGCGATGCAGTCGCTCAAGCACAGCATCCGCTGGGACGAAGAAAAATACGGCCTCGAGCTCGACCTGGACCGCTTCATGATCGTCGCCACCAGCGACTTCAATATGGGCGCGATGGAGAACAAGGGCCTGAACATCTTCAACACCAAGTTCGTGCTGGCCAATCCGCGGGTGGCGACCGACGTCGATTTCCAGGGCATCGAGGCGGTGGTGGCGCACGAATACTTCCACAACTGGACCGGCAACCGCGTGACCTGCCGCGACTGGTTCCAGCTGTCGCTGAAAGAAGGCCTGACGGTGTTCCGCGACCAGGAATTCACGGCCGAAATGATTGGTACCGATACCGGCCGCGCGGTGACCCGCATCGACCAGGTGCGCACCCTGCGCCAGCACCAGTTCCCCGAGGATGCCGGCCCGATGGCTCACCCGGTGCGTCCCGACTCTTTTGTCGAGATCAATAATTTTTATACGGTGACGGTGTACGAGAAGGGCGCCGAGGTGGTGCGCATGTACCAGACCCTGTTCGGCGTCGACGGCTTCCGCAAGGGCATGGACCTGTACTTCGAGCGCCACGACGAGCAGGCGGTCGAGTGCGACGACTTCCGCCGCGCGATGGCCGACGCCAATGGCCGCGACTTGACCCAGTTCGAGCGCTGGTACAGCCAGGCCGGCACTCCGGTGCTGCGTTTCGAGGGCCGCTGGGACGAGTCGGTCCACACCTATACCCTCACGCTGATCCAGTCCTGCCCACCGACGCCGGGCCAGCCTGCAAAGCTGCCGTTCCACATCCCGGTGGCGGTCGGCCTGCTGGACGGCGCCGGCAACGATATGCGGCTGGTGGTCGATGGCGTCGACCGCGGTACCACGGCGGTGCTCGAACTGACCCAGGCCGAGCAGACTTTCGTCTTCACCGACGTCAAGCAGCAGCCGGTGGCCTCGGTGCTGCGCGGCTTCTCGGCGCCGGTGATCCTGCAGGGCGGCTATACCGACGCCGACCTGCTGCACCTGTTCAGCCATGACAGCGACCCGGTCAACCGCTGGGAAGCAGGCCAGCGCCTGGCCATGAGCCGCCTGCTCAAGCTGGCCGGCGAGGCCGCCGCCAAGGGCAATACCAGCGCCAGCCTGAACCTGGACGAGACCTTCATCGAAGCGATGCGCAAGGTGCTGGTCGACGACAGTCTCGACCCGGCTTTCCGCGAGCAGGCCTTGCTGCTGCCGTCCGAGAGCATGGTGGCCGAGCAGATCGACGGCGTCGATCCGCTGGCCGTGCACATCGCACGCCAGTTCGTGCGCGCCGACATCGGCGCGCGCCTGCGCAGCGAGCTGCTGGCGGAGTACGAGGCCAACCTGACGCCGGGGCCGTACAGCCCGGACGCTGCCTCCGCCGGCAAGCGCGCGCTCAAGAACCTGGCGCTGTCCTACCTGAATGCGGCGCCTGACGAGGACAGCGTGGCGCTGGCCCAGCGCCAGTTCGACCAGGCCGATAACATGACCGACCGCGCCGCGGCGTTGGGCGCCCTGATCGCGTCGCGCGTGCCCGAGGCAGCCGATGCGCTGGACGAGTTCTATGAAGAATTCAAGAACGAGGCCCTGGTCGTGGACAAATGGTTCATGATGCAGGCATCAAGCCCGACCACCGACGTGGCGGCGGTGCGCGCGCTGATGCGCCATCCGGCCTTCACCCTGCGCAACCCGAACCGCGCGCGCAGCCTGGTCGCCGCCTTCTGCATGAACAATCCGGTGCAGTTCCACGCGCCGGACGGCAGCGGCTACGCCTTCTGGGCCGAGCAAGTGATCGCGCTGGACGCGCTCAACCCGCAGGTCGCCAGCCGCCTGGCGCGCGCCATGGACCGCTGGCGCCGTTACGCGCCGGCGCTGCAGGCGCAGATGCAGGCCGCGCTGGAGCAGGTGGCGGGGCAGGGCAGGCTGTCGAACGACGTGCGTGAAGTGGTCACCAAGGCACTCGCAAATTAAACATCCAAACCAAACCTGAGGAAGTCATGAAACGCGTAAGTTTGACGCAATACCTGGTCGAAGAGCAGCGCCTGCACCAGAACATCAACGCCGAGCTGCGCCTGCTGATCGAGGTCGTCGCGCGCGCCTGCAAGCGCATCAGCTATTCGGTGAGCAAGGGGGCGCTGGGCGAAGTGCTGGGCAGCGCCGAGACCGAGAACATCCAGGGCGAAGTCCAGAAGAAGCTGGACGTGATCTCGAACGAAATCCTGCTCGAGGCGAACGAGTGGGGCGGCCACCTGGCGGCGATGGCGTCCGAAGAGATGGAAACCATCCGCCAGATCCCGAGCCGCTATCCGAAGGGCGAATTTTTGCTGCTGTTCGATCCGCTGGACGGCTCGTCGAACATCGACGTCAACGTCTCGATCGGCACCATCTTCTCGGTGCTGAAGGCGCCGGACGGCATGGATGCGCCGACCGAGCAGGACTTCCTGCAGCCGGGCACGGCCCAGGTGGCGGCCGGCTATGCAGTCTACGGCCCGCAGACCATGCTGGTGCTCACCACCGGCAACGGCGTGCACTGCTTCACGCTGGACCGCGAGATGGGGTCGTGGGTGCTGACCCAGAGCGATATGCAGATTCCGGTCTCGACCAAGGAGTTCGCGATCAATATGTCCAATAAACGCCACTGGCATCCGCCGGTGCAGCGCTATGTCGACGAACTGCTGGCGGGCAGCACCGGCCCGCGCGCCAAGGATTTCAATATGCGCTGGATCGCCTCGATGGTGGCCGACGTGCACCGCATCCTGAACCGCGGCGGCGTGTTCATGTACCCGGCCGACCTGCGCGATCCTGGCTCGCCGGGCAAGCTGCGCCTGATGTACGAGGCCAATCCGATGGCGATGATCGTCGAGCAGGCCGGCGGCGCGGCCACCGACGGCAAGGGCCGCATCCTCGACATCCCGCCGACCAAGCTGCACCAGCGCGTGCCGGTGTTCCTGGGGTCGCGCGAAGAAGTCGAGGTGGTGACGGGGTATCACCAGGGCTGAATGCCTGTTTGCGCACCGTTGATGCGGCACGCTTGCAATACACACTAGCAAGTTTGCCGCATTGTTTGCTAGAATATGGTTCTTTCGTCAGCGCGGCTAGTGTATCGGGCGTCGAAAGGCAAGGCGAAGCACAGGTTTCGCCGCTGTAGCTCAGTCGGTAGAGCAGCGCATTCGTAATGCGAAGGTCACCAGTTCGATTCCGGTCAGCGGCACCAAGATTTGCGAGATGAAGGGTTACAGGCTCAGGCCTGTAGCCCTTTTTCTTTTTCCGGACGCGGCCGGCTTCAAGGCGCGATGCTATCCAGCTTCCGGTCCAGCAGGTCGCCGCGCGCGCGCATGGCCTGTTCGGCCTCTTCCAGCGTGCGCTCGGTCCTGCCGTCGATCGCCACCCCACCGGCCGGCACGATGCGCGGCGTGATGACGACGATCGTCTCGGTGGCCGACCCACCATCGTCGGTACTCGCAAAGATGCCGCCGATGACCGGGATGTCCGACAGCAGCGGCACGCCCAGGCGGCGATAGGTCGCGCTGCGCTTGATCAGGCCACCGATCAGGACCGGTTGCCCGTCGTTGGCCACCAGCTGGGTATTGACCTCGGTGGTCTTCTTGGACGGGATGCCGGCCGATACCGAGCCGGAGCTCACCTCCGGCCGCACCTTCAGCATGATGCGGCCATCGGCGTCGACCGACGGCGTCACGCGCAGGATCACGCCGGTGTCGAGGAATTGGATCGATTCGGAGGTGACGTTGTTGATCGTCGTCGTCAGCCGGTAGCCCAGCTGGTCGCCGACATTGGTCGTCGCTTCCTGGTCCTCGAGCGCCAGCAGGCGCGGCGTCGCCAGCGTGTGCACGCGGCCCTTGTTGCTCAGGGCGCTCAGGTAGGCCTCGATATTCTTGTTGACCACGTTCAGGTAGAAGCGCGGGCCGGCGCGGGTGGCGAAGCCGGTGGCGCCGAATACGTCCGGCCCCTCGCTGAACACGCGCGACCAGTCGACGCCGAAGTTCTCGTTCTGGTCCAGCGTGATCTCGAGGATCTTCGCCTCGATCAGGATCTGTTGCGGCGCGCGGTCGATCTCGCGCAGGACGCTCGCCGCGCGCTGCAGGCCAGCCTCGGTCGATTCGATCACTACCGTCTTGGTCTGGTCGAGCACCGTGACCGCGCCCAGCGGCCCCACCTGGCGCGCCAGGATGGCGCCGACCTTGGTCACGTCGGCATAGCGCACCTTGAGCGCCTTCACCTGCAGCGCTTCCGGTCCCTCGGCAGGCAGCGCGCGCGGATCCTCGACCAGGAAGCCGCCGGCACGCTCGCTGACGATGTAGCCGCCGGCCTGGGCGATTGCCTCGATGGCTTCGCGCGCCGTCAGGTCGTACAGGTTGATCGAGACCTTGCCGCCCACGCCGCGCCCCAGCATGATGTTGACGCGCGCGCTGCGCGCGATCATGTTGAACAATTCGCTGACCGGGGTGTCGCGGAAGGTGTACGACATGGTGGACGGAATCGCCGCCGGCGCCTCGAGGTTGGCCGGGGCCGGGACCGGTGCTGCCTGGGCGAAGGCGAACGACGGCAGCGCGAGCAGCGCGCATAGCAGGTGGCGCGGGTTCATTCGACGTCCTTGTCTTGCATGGTCAGCAGCAGTTCGCTGCCGGCGCGGGCGAGCAGCGCGCCGCGGGCATCGATGCGCAGCACGGTGTAGCCGGAGAACTGCTCGCCGGCGGCGAGCACATGGCCATCGATATTGGCCAGCGAACGCGCGCCACCCAGTACCAGCGCGCGCAGGCGCGGCGCTTTCTCGGGCGTGGCGGCTGGCGCAACGGGCCGGCTCGCGGCCGGACGCTGGAACGGGTCGCGCAGCGGTTCCGCCTTCGCAGGAAACGCCAGCAGCAGTGCGGTGAATGGCAGGAGCCAATGGGTCATGGTTTTTCTTCGGTGTCGTAGATGGCAAGTTGCAGCAGGATCCTGCGCTTGTCGCCGGCATCGTCCGGCGCCAGGGTGAACTGGATGATGCCGACGGTCGGCTGGCTGGTCTCGATGTCCGCCAGCCAGGCCACGATCGCGGGGTAGCTGCCGCTGGCCGAGATATCGAGGGTGTGCAGCCGCAGCCCGGCGAACTGCTGCCGGGCGCCCTGGGCTGCCGACGAAACGGTCACGCCGGCATGGGCGGCGCTGCGGCTGACGGCGGCGATCAGCGCCAGCGGCGCCGGTGCGACCGGCGGCGCGGAAGATGCGGCGGATGCGGGCGCGGACGCCGCCGCCTGCGGCGCATCGACGCCGGCCGCGGCTGCGCGCGCTTCGAGCGCGGCCAACGCCTTGCGCTGCTGGGCGTGGGCCGCGAGCGGGGCGCGCAGGCCCACGCTCCAGGCCAGCGCCAGCGCGATCAGCACCACGCCGATTGCCATCAGGTTCAACTGGCGCGCCGGCAGTGCCGCCAGCGCGTCGCGGATGCCGGGCTTCATTCGGCCTCCTGGCGCCGGGTCAGCGAGAGGGTGGCCCGGAAGTCGATCGCGCCGGCTTCGGCATTGACGCTGCTGGACTGCAGCTGCAAATTCTCCAGGCCAGGGATGCGGCCCAGCTTCGCCAGGAAGTCGGTCATGCCCTCGTAGCTGGCGGCCTGGCCGTCCAGTTCGACGTGGCTGTCGAGCAGCAGGGTATCGCCCTGCGCATTGCCGGTCGCGAAGGTGTTTTGCGGGCCGCCGCTGGATGGCAGGGCGGCGCCGGGCGGCGCCACCCGCGTCGACCGCCGCAGCGCGAGCGCGGTCAGCCAGGTGTCGGCGGGCAGGGCGCTGTCGATGGCCCGGGCGAACGCGGCCAGCTCGCCTTCGCGCCGCACCGCACCCAGCAGGCCGGCACGCTGCTGCTCGCGCAGCGCTGCCTCGCGCTGGGCGGTGGCGCGTTGCAGGTCGCTCCTGGCGGCGCTGGCGGCGCTGCGCAGCAGCGTGGCCTCGCGCTCCATGGCGGCGCTGCTCCAGCGCAGCGCCGCATGGCCCGCGGCCGTGGCGATGACCACTGCCGCCAGCGCGCAGGCGGCCTGGCGCACGGTACGGCGAAGCCGAACGCCGTCGCGGTAGCTGCGCGGGATCATGTCGATATCAGCCACGAGCATCCTCCCTGAGGGCAAGGCCGGTCGCCAGCGCGATCGAGGTCGCGTTGTTGGCGCGCCGGGCGTCGACCGTGGCCGGGCCGGGAAAGGCATCGTAGGGATCGAGCAGGTGCACCGGCACGTCGATCAGTTCGGCCATGCGCGCGTCGATGTCGGGATAGCGCGCGAGGCTGCCGTTCAGGTAGAGGCGGCTGATCGAGCTGCCGCGGGTGCGCGAGGCGACGTACACCTGGGTGTGCGCCAGCTCGTCGGCCAGGGCCTGGCAGGCCGGATGCAGGATGGCGCGGATGGCGCGCCGCAGCTCGCCGTGCGGACCGTCGTCGGACACCGCATCGCGCGCGCCGATGCCATGCGCGCGCAACAGGTCCGCCGCGGTATCGTGCGCAAGGTCGAGCGCATCGGCCACGGCGCCGGCCAGCATGTCTTCGCCGAAGGCGATTTCGCGGTCTAGCATCAGGCGGCGGCCCCAGATCACCGTCAGATAGCTTTTCCTGGTGCCGAAGTTGAGCAGGGCGACCGACTGGCCGACGTCGCTGCCATGCAGCACCGCCAGCAGGCGGCCGATGGCAGCAGGGCCGATATCGAGCG
Organism: Telluria beijingensis; assembly: GCF_030770395.1. Taxonomy (GTDB): domain Bacteria; phylum Pseudomonadota; class Gammaproteobacteria; order Burkholderiales; family Burkholderiaceae_D; genus Telluria; species Telluria beijingensis. The sequence continues at coordinate 4,936,407 of NZ_CP132480.1, forward strand.
CCACCGGCGTCAGGCGCGCGCGCTCGAGCGTTGCCAGGAAGGCCAGCACGCCCGCCTTGGGCGCCGCGGCCAGCAAGACCTGGCGTTCGCTGCTTTCCTGGTCGGCGCCGCGCACCTGGTAGTAGTCGACCACATGCTGCGGCGCGCGCTCGCCCAGTTGTTCGGCCGCGGCGCGCGCTACCGCCTGCGCCTCGGTCTGGCCCTGCGCCACCTGGACCGTGAGCGGCAGGATGCGCACATCGGCCGGGCTCAGTGCCGACACCACGCGGCGGCCCTGAAATGGGGCCTGGGCCAGGGTGCCATTCACGAAGCGCAGCAATTCCCTGGGGTTGGCCAGCAATTCGTCGCGCGGCATCGGATAGGCCTGCGAGGCCGCGGCTTGCAGGTGCCAGCGCTCGCCGCGCAGCTCGGCCTGCACCAGGTTCAGCCGCGTGGCGGAGAAATCGGCGCCGATCGGACGCGCCGCCGCTCTTGCGCCCATGCGCTGGCCCAGGCCGGCGATCCACTGTTGCAGCCTCATGGCGTGGCGCCTTGCGTCATGCTGCCGTAGTGGATCGCTGCGCCGCCGGCGCGCTTGGCCTGGTATAGCAGCGCATCGGCCCGCGCATAGGCCGCATCGAGCGAGCATGCGCGGTCGAGCAGGACAAGGCCGGCGCTGAAGGTGGGCGCCGGGATGGCGCGCTCGCCGCTGCGCGCGGCGAGGCCTGACGCCGCGCCGAGTAGCGCCGCCAGGCGCGCGCGTGGCTCGCCGCTGCCGGCCACGATGAAGGCGAATTCGTCGCCGCCAAGGCGCACCAGGCATTCCAGCTCGCCGTCGAGGCCCTCGAAGGCGGCGGCCACGGCTTGCAGCACGCTGTCGCCGTGGCGATGGCCGTAGGTGTCGTTCAACGCCTTGAACTGGTCGATGTCGAGCAGCCCGAAGCAGGCCGGCGCGGCGCGCCGCGCGTGCAGGCCGACCACGCGCTCGAACTCGCGCTCGAGGAAGCGCCGGTTCCAGGCGCCGGTCAGGTGGTCGCGCTCGGCCAGCGTGGCCATCGCCGCGCCGGCGCGCTCGAGCCGGAAACGCAGCGCCAGGTCGTTCTTGCGCACGCGCAGGGCGCGCCCGACCAGGACCAGCGACAGCAGCGTCGACGTGAGCATCGCCAGCTGCAGCGCCCACAGTTCGACATGGCCGAATTCCAGGCGCGTAAAGAAGGTGAGCGAGGTGAACATCAGGTAGATGGCGGCGCAGGTGAGCGATGCCTCGCGCAGGCCCCAGGGCATCAGCGGGATCAGCATCAGCAGGATCGCCACGCTCAGCATCACCACCACGTGCAATGTGCCCGAGCGGCGTGCCAGCAGCACCAGCGCCGACGCGCAGACGATCAGCAGCAGCATGGCGAGCAGGTTGAGCGCTTTCACGTCGCGCACCTGGCGCGCCGACCAGAAGACATGCAGCGCCAGCGCGGCCAGCAGGATGTAGGTGTAGCTGTAGCCCGGACCGAGGTCGAACCACGAAGCGAAGGCAGCGGTCTGGACCAGGAACAGCAGGGCCGCCAGCGCCAGCAGGCTGACGCCCTGGCGGGTTTCGCGTTCGATGTGGCAGGTAGCGTAGTCGGCCAGATCCGGGGCATTGAACTTGGTCGACGACCAGAGCGCGGCGAAGCTGTCGGCGAGGCGCCGCGGCGCGGTCGCGCTCGAGGCGACGGGAAGCTGGGTCACAGGTGTGGTCTGTTCCATGGTGTCATCCGATCAGCATTGCCTGGCCATCAGCACCTGCAGCACAGGGCGCCGGCTGGACGAGGCGTCGAGACTGTGGAAGCGCAGGCTCGGGCCGGGATTGGCGAGGCGCAGCAGCATGCCGTAGTTGGGGTACTGGCCGCTGAACCAGCCGTTGACCAGGTCCGTCACGTCCCATTCGGCGGTGGCAATGCCGGCGACGGCGGCCGTGGCCGCGGGTTGGGCGATGTAGGTGCCCCCGTCCCAGCGGGCGACGTCTTCGCGCGGCCGCCTCCAGGTGGCGTCGTCATCCCAGCGCGTCGTCAGGCGCTGGATGGCGACGGTTCCGCCGGCGCCGTTCGAGCCGTAGGGCGTGAGGGTGAGCTTGGCGGACAGCACCAGCGCATCTTTCTTGATATCGCTCATCGCCCAGTACATCAGGGCATGCGCGCTGTCGAACGCCAGCCACAGCCGCTCGTCGTCATCGTCGCTATCGTCGTCGTCCGTGCGGTCGATCGTGATGTCGCGGGCGTCCTTGGTCAGCCTGACGGTTTCGGTCTTGCTCAGGTCATTCAGCGTGACCTGCTTGCGCTCCAGCGTGCGCAGCGTGACGCCGTTCACGGCGCCCCTGGCGACGATGTCGATCTTCTTGGCCGTGCCTTTCGTTGTCGGCACCTCGGCTGCAAACGTGCCCGAGCCGAGGGGCGTGGCCGCGATCGACTTGCTGGTGCAGGCGGCAACCTGGTTGCTCCACCTGGCGGCCGCGACGCCGGCGTCCGCCAGATAGGCTGCCGCCCGGACTTCATAGTCGCCCTGCGTCGAGCGCGAGTCGGCGCTCGCCAGCCCGTTGACGCTTACCGCGAGCGCGGCGACCGTGGCCAGCACGATGGCCACCATCAGCAGCACCGCGCCATGCTGGCGCCGCGGCATCATGGATAGGCTCCCACGCGCACCGTGCGCATGCGCGTGACCGGCTCGGCGACATCGGGGTGGCTCAGGGTGAGCGCGATGCGTAGTAGCGGTGTGGCGGTGTCGGGCATGCTGAGGTCGATCTTGTCTACGTTGGCGGCCACGATGGCGTTGCGATCCGCCTGGCTGCAGCTGGCGCCTTCCATCAGTTCGCGCGTATTCGTGCATTCCTCGAAGCCCAGCCGCTTGAGCCATTCCGTCGGCGCGGTCGCGGCGTCCGGCGCCTTCGCGCCGGTCGCGGCGGCGGCCCGCGCTGCGATCTTCTCGATGGCGAAGTTCGCCTCCGCGTTCAGGTCGAAGCGCGACCGGACCGTGCGCGCGCTGTCGGCGCCCGTGCGCAGCATGTCCGCCAGCGGCAGCACGATGATGGCGGCGATCGCGAGACCGAGCAGCAGCTCGACCAGCGTGTATCCGCGCTGTGCGCCACGGATGTTCATCGGGTCACCAGGGTAGTGAGGGGCAAGCGGTTGCCGGCGTTCGGATCGGCCAGTTCGGCGCCGACGTACAGCAGGTAGTCGCTGTCGCCGCCAGGGCCGATCTTGCCGCTCTTGTCGTTGCCGTAGCGTGCGACATAGACCGCGACGGCCGGGCATCCTTCGCCTGCATCGGATGAATAGCGCGATGGCGTGCCCGCATCGCCGGCGCTGGCGAGCAGGCGCTGGTACGGCTCGGCGAGCACGACTTCCATCCTGGAGCTCACGCAATCGAGTTCGCGCGCCGCCGCATCGGCGCCCGGCGCGTGCGCGACGGCGTCGCCCAGCGCATCGAGCGCCGGCGCCAGGCAGACGGCGAGCAGCAGCAGCGCGAGCAGCGCTTCGAACAGCGTCAGGCCGGCGCATTGCTTGCGCCATGAGCGGGTGGACATCGGTACTGGCATGGTCAGGACTGGGTGATGCGGCCGGTGGCGTTCAGGTTGACACTGCGCCGGATATGGCCGGCGCCGAGGACGATGGCGCCGGCGCGCAAGGCCTTGTCGCGCATCGGGCCCTTGCCGATACCGCGCACGGGATTGCCGGTGGTGTCGAACACGACGCTGTCGGCCGTTGCGTTATCGGCGAAGGTGAAGCTGCAACTGACGAGGGCCATGGCGGATCCTGCAGGGATGGGGCCGGGCGCCACCAGGTAGGCGGCGCCCTGGCGGGCGGTCGAAGTGTCCTTGTCGGTATCCACCCCGCCAACCGTCAGGCGGCCGCTGGCCAGGTCGCAACTGACCACGCGCTGTTCTCCCGTGCGGCGCGCCTGGTCGCGGGCGAAGCGCAGCGCATGCGCCACTTCGTCGACCGCGACGTCGGTGCTGGCCTGCGTCACTCGCTGGGCGGCGGGCAGGGCGATGACCGCGACGATCGACAGGATCGCCACCACCATCAGCAGTTCGATCAGCGTGTAGCCTGGGCTTGCGCGCCGCGGCATTGCTGTCGGCTGGCCTGGATCAGTTACCCGCGTCCGGAGCCTGGTCGGCCGCCTTGTTCAGGATGAACTGGCCGGACTTCGTATCGAATTTCCATCCCTTGGCCGTCGCGGCGGCATCGGCGACGAGATTGGCGCCGGTGGTCTGGATGGCGACGTCGGCGCTGTTCCCGAACGGGTCGACAGGAATTCCCTGGCGCAGGTAAGGGCCGTAGCGGAAGTTGTCGTCAGCGATGCTGCAGGTCTGGCCGTCCTTGTTCGAGGCATACGTCAGCTGGTCCTTGAATGCCTGTTCGGTATTGAGTTCGCCGGTACCCTTAACGCCAGTGCAGTCAGCGCCGCCGCTGGACGCTTTCAGGCCCGGATACACATTGCCCGCATGCTGGGCGCGATACAGTTCGATGGCGTTGCGCACGGCCGCCAGGTTGGCGTCCGCCGCCGACTGTTGCGCATCGGACGTCGCCGCCGAAAACTGGGGAATCGCGATGGCCGAAATGATCGCCAGGATGATCACGACGATCAGCAGTTCGATCAGGGTGAAGCCGGCTGCCGCGGCGCGCTTGAATGAAGTAGTCATGGATGGTTTCCGCCCGGTTGATAAAGTCGAATTGTCAACTTTACTTATTGAAATTATTAATTCTAAAGAGTAACACGCTGTAGTTTCCGCACGTCATCAATTTTTCAATCGTGCGGGAATCTGTGGTTTTTAGTCAACGCATTAATGCACGCTTCGTGACAATTTAAATATCGGCAGGATCAGCGAACTCACGATCGTGCCGACCAGGACGCCCATCACCAGCAGCATCACCGGCTCGGCCATCTTCGACAGCCGCGCCAGGTGGCGCGTGAGCTCGCGATCGTAGGAATCCGAGATCCGGCTCATCACCCGTCCCAGGGTACCGGTCTCCTCGCCGGTGGCAATCATCTGGCGCACCGCGACTGGGATAAAGCCGTTGTGCTGGAAGCCGGCCGCGATGCCCTTGCCTTCGGTGACGTCGGTTTCGAGGTCGCGGATGAAGCGCTGGATGTCGGCATTCGGCACCACCGCGCGGCAGGCTTCCAGCGTGGCCAGGATGGTGACGCCCCGTTCGAGCGAGATGCCCATCACGCGCAGCAGGCGGGTCAGGTAAATCCTGGCGAATATATCGCGCAGCACCGGCAGGCGCAGCTTGGCGCGGTCGACGGCGACGCGCACATCGGGATGGCGCGCCAGCATCCAGCCGCCGCCCACCAGCGCCGCGACCGCGGCCGCGACGATCGCGCCATGCTCGGTGAGCACGCGGCTCACCACCATCAGGCCGCGCGTGGTCCACGGCAGCTGGTCGTGGATCTGCGCGAACATGGTCGCGAACTTGGGAAACACCGACACCAGGATGAACAGCACCACGCCGAACGAGAACGCCAGCAGGATGAGGGGATACGACAGCGCCGACACCAGGGTGCTGCGCAGGCGCTCTTCTTTCTCGTCCATCTCGACCAGCTGCACCAGCACCTCGGCCATGAAGCCGCCGGCTTCGCTGGCGGCGATCAGGTTGACATAGGTGCTGGGGAATAGCGGATGCCTGGCGAGCGCCGTCGAAAAACGTTCGCCGGCCAGGATGTCGTCGCACATCGCCGCGATCATCGCGCGCAGCTGCGCATGGTCGGTCTGCTCCAGCAGCGACTGCAACGCAGCATGCAGCGGCACGCCGGTCTCGAGCAGCAGGGCCAGGCGCTCGGTGAACATGGCGCGCTCGCGCAGCCCCGGCGCGCGCGCGCCGAACAAACGCGGCGCCACGGCGGGACGGGCGGTGGCGGCGATGGGGGAGTCGAGTTCGATCGGCATGCTGCTGGCGCTTAGAGAGAATGCACGACGCGGGCGATTTCCTCGGGCGTGGTGTGGCCGTCGAAGGCGCGCGCCATGCCGTCGGCGTACAGGTCGCGGTGGCCGCTGCCCGCGACGTGCGCGGCCAGCTGGTCCTTGCTGGCGTTGGCCACGATCATGCGTTGCAGCTCGGGGCCGACTTCGAGCAATTCATAAATGCCCATGCGGCCCTTGTAGCCCGAGTCGTAGCACGCCGGGCAGCCGCGTCCGCGCATCAGGCGCAGGTCGCCCTGGCCATGCCAGCGGTAGGCGGCGGTTGCCTCGGGCGTGGCGAGGTAGCTGGTGCGGCAGCCCTGGCACACGCGCCGCACCAGGCGCTGCGCCATCACGCCGATCAGGGCCGACGACAGCAGGTAGGGCTCGACGCCCATCTCCACCAGGCGCGACACCGCGCCCAGCGTGTCGTTGGTGTGCAGCGTGGTCAGCACCAGGTGGCCGGTCAGCGCGGCCTGCACCGCGATCTCGGCGGTCTGGCGGTCGCGCACCTCGCCGATCATGATGATGTCCGGGTCCTGGCGCAGCACGTGCTTGAGGATCTTGGGGAAGGTCAGCCCGATCGCATCGTTGACCTGGTTCTGGTTGATGATGTCGAGCTGGTACTCGACCGGATCCTCGATCGTGACGATATTCTTTTCGATGCTCTTGAGGTGGCTGATCGCCGCGTACAGGCTGGTGGTCTTGCCGCTGCCGGTCGGGCCGGTGACCAGGATCAGGCCGTGGCTGCGGCCGAGCAGGCGCTTGAAGGCGCTGGCCGCGCTGACCTGCATGCCGAGCTTGTCGACGTCGAGGATCGACTGGTTCTTGTCCAGCACCCGCAGCACCACTTTTTCGCCATAGATGCCGGGCAGCGAAGAAAAGCGCAGGTCGACCGTGCGGCCCTGGGTGGCGACCTGGATCCGGCCATCCTGCGGCAGGCGCCGTTCGGCGATGTCGAGGTTGGCCATCACCTTCAGGCGCGACACGATGGCCGGGTGCTGGTCGACCTTGGGCGACATGACTTCGTACAGCACGCCATCGATGCGCAGGCGGATGCGGGCGCGGTTGCGCGAGATTTCGATATGGATGTCGCTGGCGCCGTCGCGGATCGCGCGCTGGATGACGGCGTTGACCATATTGATCACCGGGCTGGCGCCGGCCATCTCGTCGATCTGGGTGTAGTCGTCGGGGATGGTCGACTCGATCAGTTCGAGGTCGCTTGCTTCGGTATGGATGAAGTCGGGCAGGGCGCCGCCATAGGCCTCGTCGGCCAGGCGCCGGATGTCGGCCGGCGGCGCCACCACGATGCGGATCCGGTTGCCGGTGCGGGCGCGCAGCTCGTCGATGGCGTGGATGGCCTGCGGTTCGGCGCTGGCCAATGTGAGCGTGTCGCCGACCCGGAACAAGGGCAGCACATTCAGGCGCCGCGCGACGTCGCGTTCGATCAGGGCCAGCGCGCCCGGGTCGTACAGGCCGGTGCGCAGGTTCACGTAGGGCAGCGACAGCTGGTCGGCCAGCGCCTGGTACAGGGCGGCTTCGGTAATCCATTTGCGCTCGACCATGATCAGGCCCATGCGCTTGCCGGTCTGGTCCTGCAGGCGCGCCGCCTCGGCCACCTGCTCGGCGCTGGCCGCGCCGCGCTCGACCAGGATGTCGCCCAGCTTGCTGCCCGGCTCGCGCGCGCGGCGCAGCGTGGCCGGCCGCGCGTCGAACAGCGGCAACTGATCGAGCAGGCCCGTGGCGGCCAGGATCTCTTGCAGCAGCGGATTCGGATAGGCCAGCTTGAGCCAGCCGCCCAGGGCGGCCAGGCGTTCGCCCATATCGGCCATCATGCCCAGCGCATGGCCCGACAGGAGCGTGACCTTGCCCAGGTCGACCACGATCGACACCTGGTGCTGGGCCACGCATTCATTGAGCGCGGCCTGCAGGGTCTGGACCGCGTCGTCCGCCACCAGCGCCGTCAGCGGCGCCAGGTAGGTCATCGCGCCGATGCGGCTCTTCGTGATCCGGTCGGCGGATGCGGCATCGATGCTCATGCGGCGCAGGCTGCCGGTGCGCTGCTCTGTTCGCGGGCAATGCCGAAGGCTGCGATCCATCCTGGCTCGGCGCGGCACACCTGTTCGAACGTGGCGACGACGCCGGGGTCGAGTTGGGTGCCGGCGCACCGCGCGATCTCGGCCATCGCCACTTCGTGGCTGCGGCCGGCGCGATAGGCGCGCGAGCTGGTGATCGAATCGTAGGTGTCGGCCACCGCGATGATGCGCGCGTTGTACGGGATGTCGTTGCCGGCCAGGCCATGCGGATAGCCGGTGCCGTCGTATTTTTCCTGGTGATGGCGCGCGCCGGGCACCGCCCCCTTGAGGCGATCGATATGGCGCAGGATTTCATAGCTGCGCTCCGGGTGCACCATGATGAAGGTGAACTCGTCGCGGGTCAGGCGGCCTGGCTTGCACAGCACGGCGTCCGGGATGCCGATCTTGCCCACGTCGTGCAGGAGCGAACCCCAGAACAGGTTGTCCAGTTCGCGCGCCGGCAGGCGCAGCGCGCGGCCGATCTCCATCGCGATGTGGTGCACCCGTTCGCTGTGGCCGCGCGTGTACGGGTCCTTGGCCTCGACCGCCTCGATCAGCGCGGCCGCCATCTGCTGGTTGAATTTGCTGGTCTCGGCCAGCATGCTGTGCATGCGCGATAAACTGGACAAGTGATTGGCCAGCACTTCGCCCAGCTTGCGGTCGCTGTTGCTGAAGTCGTCCTTGTGGGCGTGGTTGAGCAGCACCAGGATCGCCACCACCGATTTATCCTGGAACACCGGGCAGCACAGGATCTTGAACGGCATGTCGGTAAAGATGTAGGCGCGGCGCGGGTCGCCTGCGTCGTTCATCACGATCGGCTGGCGCGAGGAATGCGCGAAGCGATACAGGTCGCCGCGCATCTCCACCAGCACCAGGTCGAGGTTATGGATCGGCTGCGACAGGTTGGTGGCCGACACGCACAGGTTGTCGCCCGGCTTGATGAAGGCTGCCACGTCGGCGTCCATATGCTCGGCCCAGCTCTCGAGCAGGCTGCCGAAGATATCTTCGCCGCTGGTCATGTCCTGCACCTGGCGGTCGATTGCATACACCAGGTGCAGCTCTTCATAGCGGTCCGACAGTTCGTCGGCCATGGCATCGAGTTCGCCCTGCACGCCGCACTCTTCGCCGATGGCAGCGGCCACGTCTTCGAGCGCCTCGGCCAGCGCGTCCCATGCGAACGGCGCGCCGTCGGCGCCGGCGGCACTGCGCACCGCCAGGTGGCCGATCAGCTGGCCCTTGGCCTTGATCTGCAGGTAGAGCAGGGTGGCGTCGCCGCTGTCGTGGCGCTGCATGCCGTCGCCGCTGCACGGCCAGGCGAAGCCGCCGGCGTTCAGGTGCGCCAGCCAGTCGGCCAGGCCGTCGTGGCCGGGCGCGCTCCAGCATGGCGCGCCGCCGGCGTCGCACACGGCCAGCGCGTGCTCGCTGCCGGTGCTGCGCTGCAGCCAGCGCGCGTGGCGGGTGAAATCAAGGGCGGGCAACAGCTTATGCGGCATGGACGGGCTCCGGCGGATGGCCTGGCGTGGACGCCAGGGCGGCGAAATGGCGGGACAGGCGCGCCACCAGCTGACGCGGGCTGAGGGGTTTTTCGAGGAATTCGGTGTTCGCCAGTTCGCGTGCCCAGGCGCGCTCGTCGAGCGCCGTCATCGACGTCATGACCAGGATCAGGAACGGGTGGTCGGGATAGGTAGCGCGCGCCAGTGGGCACAGGGTGCGGCCGTCCATGCCGTCCATCTGGATGTCGCTGATCAGGACATCGGGCAGCTGCTCGGCCATGCTGGCCAGCGCCGCATGGCCGTCGCCTGCGGTGGCGACCACATAGCCTTCGCGCTCGAGCGCCAGGCGCAGCACGCGCAGCACATGCGGCTCGTCGTCGACCAGCAGGATGCGGCGCGCGCTCACAGCACGGCGGCGCCGGCGGGAGCCGACACAATCTTGAGGTGGATCGAGAAGGTGCTGCCGATGCCCGGTTCGCTGTCGAGCACCATGCGGCCGTGGTGCAGCTCGACGATCTGGGCCGCCAGGTACAGCCCCAGGCCGTGGCCGCCGCGCTTGACCGGTGCGTCGCTCTCGCTGACGCGGTAGAACTTGTCGAAGATGCGGCCCTGGTCGGCCGCTGCGATGCCGATGCCGGTGTCGCGTACGCTGATCACGATTTCATTGTCCTCATTGCGGGCGGCCAGTGTCACGCTGCCGCCTGGTCGGTTGTATTTGATGGCATTGGTGAGCAGGTTGTTGAGCGCAATGCGGAACAGGTCCTTGTCGATGGCCACCGCCTCGAGTTCGCGCGGCAGGTCGAGCAGCACGCGCAACTGCTTGCCCTCGGCGCGCGGCAGGGCCTGGTCGTAGGCGTCGCGCAGCAGGTCGTCCAGGCGGACCCGGTTGCGCTCGGGGCTCATGCTGCCGGTTTCCAGCTTGCTGACGTTGAGCAGGTTGCCGACCAGCGCGTTCATGCGCTCGATCTCGTCCTGGATCACATTGAGCGACTCCACGCGCAGGCTCTCTTCGTCACTGTCGGCCAGCATCTCGGCATACATGCCGATGACGTTCAGCGGCGACTTGAGTTCGTGCGAGACATGGGCGACGAAGTCGTTGCCGGCCTGGCGCGCCAGGTGCTCGCGGGTGACGTCGCGCAGCACCACCAGGGTGCCGAAGGACATCGTGCCATGGCCGCCGCTGAGCGGCTGCGCGCTGGCATGCAGCTGGCGGCCCTCGACGTTGATGGGTGCGAACGCGACGGCATGCGAGCGCGCGGTATCGCGCACGTCGCCGCCGTAGCGGCCCAGCAGGCCGCGCAGAGCCAGGTCGCAGCACCAGCTGTCGACCGGCTGGCCGACGATGCGGTCCATCGGAATGCCGAGCAGGGGTTCGATCTTGCCGGACGCGAAAGTGACGTCGCCGGCCGGGTCGAGCATCAGGAGGCCGTCGGGCAGCGACTGCAGCGCGGCGTTGAGTTTCTTGCTGCCGTACTGGAGCAGGCGGTTGTCGGCAGTGGTGTTCAGGGCGCCCTGTTCGAGCTGGGCGATGCGCGCGCCGGCCTGCGACAGGTAGGTCTGCATATTGGCGATCAGTTCGCGCATGTCGCCGCTGTCGCCATCGTCGCGCCGGGTCGGCGCGGCCAGCGTGCGCAGCTGCGTCGACAGCGCCGCCAGCGGCCGCATCTCGCGCTTGATGACCAGGTAGACCACCGGCACCACCAGGAACATGGCCAGCGCCAGCACCGCGAGGAACGACACGTCCTGGGCCAGCACCGTGTAGCCTGGCTGGTTGAAGCCGACCCGCACGAACAGCGTGCCCATGCTGCGGTCGGCCAGTGGGCCGTAGAATTCGCGCAGCGCTCCGGCGCCCTGGCTTGCCGCCAGGGTGCGCTCACCGAAACCATTGGCGGCGCTTGCCGGCAAGGGGACGGCCGGGGTCATGCTGCCGCGGCCCGCGACTTCGGCCAGGGTGCGTCCGCTGGCGTCGCCGATCGTGGCATAGGCGAAATCGCCGTTATCGTGATAGGCCAGCAGCGCGGCCAGCAGGCCGCCGCTCTTGCCATCGTCGGCCAGGAGCGTCATCGGGACGGTGCTGAGCGATTTGACCAGGCCCACACCCTTGATCCTGACTTGGGCCGCCTGGCTGTCCTGCTGGCGCACCACCAGCAGGGCCACGACCAGCGTGATGGCGGCCAGCGCGCAGGCGATCAGGATGATACCGATGCGGTTGAGTTTCATAGGGCCTGTTTTCTTGAAATGCGAATTGTCACATTTGAGACAAGAGGCCACTATATGCGCAGAGTTTCCTAATGGCAAATACAATTCCAATCGTGCGCGGGCATATTTTCTGGTCTGTTGTATTCAGCCAGCAGGGTTGCGCACGCTTCTCTTGAAAAGTGGAATTGTCGGCAATATTGACGATCTTGCATGAGATGGCAGCATGGTGGGGTGCCGATGTGCCAAGTGTCGATGTGCGCGTGGTGATCCGGGGCGACGGGATGGACTGGTGCAGTACGGCGTCTCGCGCGGCGCACCTGCGCGCTGCGCGATTGATGATTGGGTGGAGCGGGGGCACGACCTGCCCAAGGTGCTGTTGCCGTACAAGGCGGGGATGGTGAACGCGCTGATCTCGTTTCGCCTGGAAGGGTAGACGTCATTCGAGGACAACCTGGCGCCGGGAGCGCGGCGCAGCTGGACCGCCTGGTGGCGATCCGCGCGCCGGCTGCCTGAAGATGCGCGCTAGCCTGGCTGGGTTTCCTCGGTGGCGGCTTCCTGCAGGCCGCGCACCAGGCTCGAGACGCTCGGATTGTCGACGAAGACGCAGCGCTTGCCGTGGCGCTTGCAATGGTCTTTCACGCGCCAGTAGGCGCTGTGGCTGATGCAGCCGGTCTGGCAGATCACCAGGTCGGCCGCGGCCAGGCTGGCGTCGAGCTGGCTGCTGCTGTCTTCCAGGCCGCCGTCGTGGTGGGCGAACTGGGCGCCGACCCGTTCGATCATATTGCGGTAGATCGGCACGCTGCTGCTGCGGCCACCGACGCACAGCACGCTGCGGTTCTCCAGGCGCACCGGCATGGCGACCGGCACGGCCTCGATCGGTTCTGGCGCCGCGTCGGCTTCCTGCACCGGCGCCGGCGCACGCGCCGCCTTCAGCTCGGCCAGCTGCGCGCGCAGCGCTTGTTCGCGCGCCTCCATCTGCGCCACGCGCTCGGCCAGGCGCTCGCGGGTGTCGAGTTCGGGAATGCTGGCCTGGAGCCGCGCCAGTTCCGCGCGCAGGGCCTGGACGTCGCCATCGCGGGCGATGGTCGCCGCGCGCGCCGCCATCAGCTGGCTGTCATGGCGTTCGCTCTCGAGCGCCTTTTCCTGCCCCAGCAGATTGCAGCGCTCCTGCAGCCGCGCCACTTCGCGCTCGAGGCGCGCATTGTCGGCGACGACCGCATTGAACTTGTTGATATCGGCGCGCGCGCAGGCGCCGGCCTGATGCTGCACCATATGGATATCGCGGCACATCTTCTCTTCGAGCGCCGTGGTACAGCGTGGATGCGACAACCCCGCCCAGAACGCCCCCGCGACATCGCCCGCCGCGACGGCTGCTTCCCACATGGCCTCGACCTGCTCGGTGGTCTTGGCCGCGCGGAAGCGCTGGACATGCTGCGCATAGCGCCGCTCGAGTTCCTTCTGCACCGCATCCGCGACTGGCGTCCTGAGCGCACACTCGCTGACGGTGCCAACATGGATATCGTAATCATCATGCAGCACCTTCCCACCGGTGACCTTCTCCACCAGCTTGCGCAAGCCACCCAGCGGCAAGCCCACCCCGACCAGCGGGCAATGGCAGGCATGGGACAGCTCCCAGACGCGCCGCCGCCGCGAGCCCTGCGGGCCTTCAGCGGGGCAGGGGACGTTCGAAGCGTGTTTTTCGCACATATCGTTCCTCTCGACGCAAGGTGTTGGCAGACCGAAGGCGCCGCCCCCCGATCGGATGATAATGATTCTCATTCAGTATTCTATATCAGCCACCACGCCACGCAAGCGAAATCTTCACCCGTGCACCTCCACCACCCACGACAACACTAGGGTCAGAGTAGATTTATTGAGCAATTCCTCAGAATTGCTTTTAATTCTACTCTGACCCTATTTAATCATTACAAAGGAAAATTGCCCATAGCGAGGACTCTGTCCCTGTTTGTCCGGGTTTGCTGAGAAATTGCTCAATAATTCTACTCTGACCCTAATTGTTTAGTGTTTCTTAAATTTCGAGGAAGTATAAACTCGGGACAGAGAACTTGCACCAAAACAGCACTTCTACTCTATGGTAGAAGAATGTTATTACTGCAGCAGTTCAGGCCGAAAAATAAATAGGGTCAGAGTAGAATTATTGAGCAATTTATTTAATAACCAGCTCATCGGAATCGATCTGGATCGGTATTGCCCATAAGATATTGGTAAATAATTTTACTCTGACCCTCATTATCGGGATTACTGAGAAATTGCTCAATAATTCTACTCTGAGGTGGCCCGGGTTAGGGCCGGGGCGCGTGCGCGCCGGCGCGCGAAGGGCTGGCGCTGGCGGCGCGCGATGGCGCGCCCGTGTCCCTGGCCTGGGCGCTGGCCATGGGCGCCTTGCCGGTGGCGCTGTGGCGCGGCGACGACGCCTGGGCGCGCGAGCTGGCCTGCCAGCTGGAAGAGCATGCCGAGCGCCACGCGCTGGCCTACTGGAACGAATGGTCCCTGCTGTACCGCCAGGTGCTGGCGGCGCGCGCGAGCCGGGTCGACGTGCCGTACAGCGCGGCGTGGCGCGCCGACGCGGTCCAGGGCGACCACCTGGCGACCTGGCTGGCATCCCTGGCGGGCGAAGCGGCCGGCCAGCGCTGCGCCCAGGGCCAGGTCGCCTGGTGCGCCGCCGAGGTCTGGCGCGCCAGCGGCGAACGGCTGTTGCTGGGGCAGGGCGGCGAGGCCGCGGCCGAGGCGCTGTTCCTGCGCGCGCTCGGCATCGCGCGCCGCCAGGGCGCGCTGGCCTGGGAGCTGCGCTGCGCCACCAGCCTGGCGCGCCTGTGGCGCGAACGCGGCGACAGCGATGGCTGCCGGCGTGCGACGGCGCTGCTGGAACCACTGGTGCTGGCCCTGGGCGACGGCCACGACGGCGCCGACCGCCGCGCCGCCCTGCGCCTGTTGCAGGATTGACGCGCGCCCGCATCGTGGCGGCGCGGCATCGATTTCACACTTTTTCACATCGTCTGCTTGATCCAGGTCATATGATGGAAATCATACGCTTGACAAGGAGACATCTGATGCCGATGGGGGATAGCGAGCTCTTGTTTGGACCCTTCGCGCTGTCGCTGGCGCGGCGCGAGCTGCGCCTTGGCGGCTTGCCGGTGGCGCTCGGGGCGCGCGCCTTCGATCTGCTGGCGCTGCTGGCCGGGCGCGCCGGCGAGGTGGTGGGCAAGCGCGAGATCGCGGACCGCCTGTGGCCCGGCTGCGACCTGGAACGCAGCCGCTTGCGGGCCCACGTCGCCAGCCTGCGCCGCGCGCTGCGCGAGGGCGAGGACGGCAGCCGCTACATCGTCAATGTGCTGGGGCGCGGCTATGTATTCGTGGCGCCGGTGCGGCGCGGCAGTCCCGGCGCCGGCCTGCTGCCGCCCGCTCCCGAACCGCTGGTCGGGCGCGACGGGGCGCTGGCCGCCCTGGCCGCCCTGGTGCGCGAGCGGCGGCTGGTCTCGATCGTCGGCGCCGGGGGGCTGGGCAAGAGCGCACTGGCGCTGGCGGCGGCGCGGCGCGCCGCGCCGTGCTTCGCCGACGGCGTGGCCTACCTCGACCTGGCGCCGCTGGACGACGGCGCGCAGCTGGCCGAGGCGCTGGCCGAGGCTGTGGGCCTGCCGGCCGGCGCCGCCTGGCCCGGCCTGTGCGCCGCGCTGGCCGGGCGGCGCCTGCTGCTGGTGCTGGACAATTGCGGCCACCTGGCCGAACCGGCGGCGCTGCTGGCCGAGGCGTTGCTCGAGGCTGCGCCGCAGCTGCACCTGCTGGCAACCAGCCGCGAAGCGTTGTGCCTGCGCGCCGAATGGGTGCACCGGCTGGCGCCGCTCGAACTGCCGGGGCCGGCGCTCGACCTGTTCGCGCTGCGCCTGGGCGGCGCGGCGCGGCTCGACCCGGCCGGACTGTCCCGCGCGGCGCGGCTGTGCCGCCAGCTGGAGGGCAATCCGCTGCTGATCGGGCTGGCCGCGGCGCGCGCCCGCGAGGTCGGCATCGCGGCCCTGGCGGATGGCGTCGATGCGCTGTTCGACCAGGCCGACGGCGGCGCGGCGGACTGCGGACGGCATCGTTCGCCGGCCGCGCTGCTCGACTGGAGTTGCCGCCTGCTGGCGCCGCGCGAACGCGCGGTGCTGTACCGGCTGGCGGCGTTTCGCCAGGCCTTCACCCTCGACCAGGCGATCCTGGCCTGCGCCTGCGCGCGCATCGATGCGGGCGCCGTGGTCGAGTCCATCCTGGCGCTCGGCGCGCGCTCGCTGGTGGAGGTAGTGGACGTGGAAGCCGGCGGCGACGGCGCCCGTTACCGCCTGTCGAACGCCACCCGCTGCTATGCGCGGCGGCGCCTCGGGTACGAAGACCAGGCGCCGGCACCGGCCCGGCGCGCCGCCGCCGGGCCGGCCGTGGCCGTCATGCTGCCGTGATCTCGTCAGTGGAGCGCATGCTGGCGTAGGCGAAGCCGAGCGCCGCCATGAAGGCGGCGTGGGCATGCGCGGCCGGCACCTTGACCCCATCGAATTCCAGGTCGCGCGAAGCGCAGGCGTCGTGCACCACGGTCACCTTGAAGCCGAAGTCGTTGGATGCGCGGGTGCAGGCGTCCACGCACATATGGCTCATGGCGCCACAGATGACGACTTCCTCGACGTCGCGCCCGCGCAGGATCTCCAGCAGCGGGGTGTCGCGGAACGAGTTGATGTGGTGCTTGAGCAGCACCGGCTCGCCATCGAGCGGCGCCGCCGACACGTGGATCGCGGCGCCCTCGGAGCCGGGGGCGAAGAACGGCGCGCTGGCCGCGTCGGGAAATTCGTGGCGGATGTGGACCACCGGCGTGTCGCGCGCGCGGTAGTGGCGCAGCAGGCGGCCGACGTTGGCGGCGGCGGCGTCCATATTGGCCAGCTCCCAGCGGCCGTCGGGAAAATAATCGTTCTGGACGTCGATGACGATCAGTGCTTGCTTGCTCATGATGGCTCCTCGTTGTTGTGAAGGTGATGGTGGTGGTGAGTGGTGTCGAGCGCGATGGCCGAGAATTGTTCCAGCAGGTGTTCGGTCGCGACCAGCTGGTGGGCATAGCTGGAGGCGTTGATGTCGTGGGCGGCGCGCAGCGCGGCGTTGCTGAAGGCGGCGGTGGCGTCCGCAACCAGGGTGACGTGGTAGCCCAGTTCGGAGGCGGCGCGTCCGGTGCCCTCGATGCAGGTGTTGGCCACCAGGCCCACCAGTACCACGTGGGTGATGCCGCGCTGGCGCAGTTGCAGGTCGAGGTCGGTGTTGGCGAAGCCGCTGCTGGCCCAGTGTTCCTTGACCACCAGCTCGCCCGGCAGCGGCCCGATGTCGGGATGCCATTCGCCGCCCCATTCGCCGCGCTGGAACACCAGCGCGCGGGCGCTGCCGGTCTGGTACGGTGTGGCGAAGCGCCAGGCATCGAGGTTGCCCGGCGCGTAGCGGTGGTGCGGCACCGTCACCACCGGGACGCCGGCGCCGCGCGCGCCCCTGAGCACGGCGCGCAGGTTGGCGTGCAGCCGCGCCGCGTTGCGGGTGGCGGCGATGCGGGGCCACAGCTTGCCGCCCTCGGACAAAAAGTCGTTATACGGGTCGACCAGCAGCAATGCCGTGTGGCCGCGCGCCAGTTCGCTGTCGATCATGCTTGCCTCCCGAGGGCCGGATGGCCCGACTATTGGTTGACCTTGCCCGGCAGGCTCAGTTTCCCTGACGCGACCTTGAACACGTCCGCCACGCACAGCAGCGGGCTGTGGACGCTCGCATTGACCCGCAGCGCCGCCGTGACGCCGTCGAAGCTGGCCGCCTCGACCACGCCGATATCGTCGAACGGGACCTTGACCTCGAGCGACTCGGCCTTGAAGACCGGGCTCCAGCCGGGGCTGTCGAGCAGGATCGGAAAACCGGGCCAGGTCTTGGGCAGGCGCGGCTTGGCGCCCTCGGGAATATCGACCACCTTCAGCGCATCCTTGCCGCAGGCATCGTCCCTGGTCAGCACCACCCAGTGCGAGTGCCACAGGTTGCCGTCGTTGCCGACGTCGCCGTCGCCGTTCTCGTCGTACAGCGGGGTGTCGTCGAAGTCGGGGTGCGAGGTGACGGCGAAGGCCAGGATGCCGGCCTTGCTCTCGAACCCGACCACATAGGGATCGATGGTGGTCGGCCACACGTAGGAAAACACCGCACTGCCGCCCAGCTTGCCTGTCTTGGTCGGATAGGTCTTGCCGGCCTTGCCCGACACCGCCACGTGGAAGGTGGCGATATTGCCCTGGGTGGTGATCTTGGTGTGGACGATGTCGTACTCGGCCTTGACCCCCTTGGCGGCGGCGCTCTGGATGCCGCCGGTGTGCGGCTTGCCGCCCTGGTGGGCGGCGGCCGTGCAGGTGGCGAGGGCGAGGGCGGCGGCGAGGATGGTGCGGATGGCGGTCATGGAGGCTCCTGTCGGGTCTGGCGTGGTCGATGGTGTGTTGCAGTAACTGTCTTCGAGCTTAGTCGCGCCGTGCCATGCCGGTTGTAAAGACCTGTGATGAGATGTGCCGGACGGGCACGGCCGCCACCTATGGGAGAGATGCGGCGCTTGCGCCGGATCGACTGGACGCCGTTTCACAAGGATTTACTGGGGCGGCGCGCGGTCGCCACTTAGTATCGAGGCATCGTCCGGGCCGTGGTGCGCCCGGCGCACAATCACAGGAGCCAGCATGAAAGTCAGGGATTCGGTCGTACTCGTTACCGGCGCCAACCGCGGACTCGGCCGCGCCTGGGCCCGCCTATTGCTCGAAGCCGGCGCGCGCAAGGTGTATGCCGCCGCGCGCGATCCGCGCACCATCGACCTGCCTGATGTGATCCCGATCGAACTCGACATCACCCGCGGGCAGCAGGTGCGGCATGCGGCCGCCGAATGCGGCGACGTGACCCTGCTGGTGAACAATGCCGGCATCGTGCGCGGCGGCGGCCTGCTCGACGACGAAACGCCCGAGCGTGCCCGGCAAGAGCTCGACACCAACCTGTTCGGGACCCTGTCGATGTGCCGCGCCTTCGCGCCCATCCTGGCCGCCAACGGCGGTGGCGCCATCGTCAATGTGTTGTCGGTGCTGAGCTGGATCAGCATTCCGGGCGGCGCCACCTACAGCATCTCGAAGGCTGCGACCTGGTCGATGACAAATGGCGTGCGTATCGCGCTCAAGCCGCAGGGCACGCAGGTGGTGGGCCTGCACGTGGCCTTCATGGACACCGACATGACGGCCGGAATCGATGCGCCGAAGGCGGCGCCGCTGGACGTCGTGGCCCAGGCCATCGCCGCCCTCGAGGCCGGGCAGGACGAAGTGCTGGCCGACGCCATGACGCGCGAGGTCAAGCGCGGACTGTCGCTCGAGCGCGGCGTCTACCTCGACGCGGCGGGTTGATCCAGGCGCGGCGCGCAGCAGGCCTGGCGCCACGGCGTCCGGTGGACTAGAGTGAAACGGGGGCGCCGCCGAAGGCGCCCGCGGCTTGCAAGGAGGCAAGACATGATCCCGAACCAGTCAGTCCATGACGAGGAAGCGCTCGACGAAGCGCTGGACGAATCGTTTCCGGCCAGCGATCCGGTCGCCGTCGCCATCACGACCGCGGTCCCCGCTTCCGGCCCTGGCGTGCCGCGGGCGCCGTCGCGCGACATGCCTTCCTGAACCCAAGCGTGCGCCCCCCGTCCACGGCCGACTCTACACTTGGTCGCTCATTAACGGATACCGCGCGGCGACCGCCTTCCTGGTGACTGGCGGCTGGCCGCACATCGACGAGGAGGCTGGCCGTGTCCCCGACCATCACCATCAATGGAAACGCCGTCGCGCTGCCCGCCGACCCGCGCGTTTCGCTGCTCGACCTGCTGCGCGAGCACCTGCACCTGAGCGGCACCAAGAAGGGCTGCGACCAGGGCGCCTGCGGCGCCTGCACCGTGCTGCTCGACGGCGAGCAGCGCATCCTGTCCTGCCTGGCGCTGGCCGTGCAATACCAGGACCGGGCGATCACCACGATCGAAGGCCTGGCCCACGAGGGCGCCCTGCATCCGCTGCAGCAAGCCTTCATCGAGCATGACGGCTTCCAGTGCGGCTACTGCACGCCGGGCCAGATCTGCTCGGCGCTGGGCATGGAAGCCGAACTGCGGCGCGGCGTACCCAGTTATGTGACCGACGACCTGGCCGCCGAGTCGATCGCCTGCAGCGAAGACGAGGTGCGCGAGCGCATGAGCGGCAACCTGTGTCGTTGCGGCGCCTACAACGGCATCGTGGAAGCAGTCACCGAACACCATGTGCAGCTGAACGTCAGGGCCGGCAGGGGAGAGACGGCATGAATCCATTTACGTTCGCACGCGCGCAGGATGCCGCGGACGCCGTGCGCCAGGGCGCGCTGTCCGGCAGCCGCTACCTGGGCGGCGGCACCAACCTGGTCGACCTGATGCGCGAAACCGTGGAGCGGCCCACCCAGCTGGTCGACGTCAGCGGCCTGGCGCACGACATCGAAGAGCGGCCGGACGGCAGCCTGCTGGTGGGCGCCGCCGTCAAGAACACGGCGCTGGCCGAGCACCGCGCCGTGCGCGAGCGTTTTCCGCTGCTGGCGCGCGCCATCGCCTCCGGCGCCTCGGGCCAGATCCGCAATATGGCCACCGTCGCCGGCAATATGCTGCAGCGCACCCGCTGCAGCTATTTCTACGACCACGAAGGCGCCCACTGCAACAAGCGCAATCCGGGCGAGGGCTGCGACGCCATCGAGGGCGTGCACCGCATGCACGCGGTGCTGGGCGCCTCGAGCGCCTGCATCGCCACCCATCCGTCCGATATGTGCGTGGCGCTGGCCGCACTGGATGCCGTGGTACACCTGCAGGGCGCGGGCGGCGCGCGCCAGGTGCCGTTCAATGACTTCCACCTGCTGCCCGAGGACCATCCCGAGCGCGAGACCGTGCTGCAGCCGGGCGAACTGGTGACGGCAATCTGGATTCCGGCGCTGGCCTACGGCGCCAATTCCACCTATCGCAAGGTGCGCGACCGGGCCAGCTATGCCTTCGCGCTGGTGTCGGTGGCGGCCGCGCTCGAGGTGCGCGATGGCATCGTCGCCGACGTACGGCTGGCGCTGGGCGGCGTTGCCCACAAGCCGTGGCGCGCCAGGACGGCCGAGCGCATGCTGGTGGGACAGCCGGCCAGCGCGGCCCATTTCGAAGCGGCGGCAAAGGCCGAGATGGCCGGCGCCGCGCCGCTGCGCGACAACGCGTTCAAGATCCCGCTGGTCCAGCGCACGATGGTGGCCGTGCTCGACCGGCTGGCCACCGTGCATTCCTGAGGAGCGATTGATGAAGATCGTGCAGAACATCCAGAAGGCCGGCCAGGCCATCATGCAGAAGGCGATCGTGCATGCGCCCGACCGCTTCATCCCGGGCGGCCGGCCCGATCCGCTGACGTCCAGCGACGACGCGCTGATCGGTGCGCCGCTGTCGCGCATCGATGGCCCGCTGAAAGTGAAAGGCGAAGCGCAGTTCGCGGCCGAGTTCCCGCTCGCCGGGATGACCCATGCGGCGCTGGTGTGCAGCACGGTGGCGAAAGGCCGCATCGCCGCCATCGACAGCACTGCTGCCGAGGCGGCGCCCGGTGTGGTGCTGGTGATGACCCACCGCAACGCGCCGAAGATGGCGCCGCCGGCCGTCATGATGCGCGAGCCGCTGGGGGCGAGCGGCGACGACTTGCCGGTATTCCAGGACGAGCGCGTGCACTGGAACGGCCAGCCGGTGGCGCTGGTGCTGGCCGAGACCCGCGAGCAGGCCGACCATGCCGCCAGCCTGGTGCGGGTGCGCTACGACATTGAAGACAGCGTCACGACCATGGAAGCCGCGCTGGCGGCCGGCGCCGAAGTCGCCGCCTTCATGGGCCAGCCGCTGCAGGACATCAAGGGCGACGCCGAAGCAGCCCTGGCGGCGGCAGCGCACCGGGTCGATGCGGTGTACCGCACGCCGCGCCAGAACCACAATGCGATCGAGCTGCATGCCGTAACCGTCGCCTGGGAAGGCGACACCCTGCAGGTGCATGACGCCAGCCAGGCCGTGGGCAACACGGCGTGGACGCTGGCCCAGGTGTTCGGCATCAAGCCGGAACAGGTGCGCGTGAGCTCGCCCTTCGTGGGCGGCGGCTTCGGCGGCAAGCTGCTGTGGCAGCACCACATCCTCGCCGCGGCCGCGGCCAGGCTGTCCGGGCGGCCGGTGCGCCTGATGCTGTCGCGCGCGGGCGTCTGTCGCCTCGTCGGCGGACGCTCCCTGACCGCGCAGCGGGTCGCCATCGGCGCCGACCGCGACGGCCGTTTCGGCGCGCTGATCCACGCCGGCATGACGGTGATGACCGAACATAACGCCTTCCCCGAGCCGTTCATCCACAACGCGCGCTGCCTGTACGCGGCCCGGACCATGAAGCTCGAGGTCAAGACGGTCACCATGGATATGGTGGCCAACGTCGCCATGCGCGCGCCGGGCGAGTCGGTGGGCTCGTTTGCCCTCGAGAGCGCGGTCGACGAACTCGCCGATCAATTGGGGATCGACCCCATCGTGCTGCGCAGGCGCAACGAGCCGGTGCAAGACCCGACCAAGGGTACCCCGTTCTCGTCGCGCCACCTGATCGAGGCCTACCGCGCCGGGGCCCAGGCCTTCGGCTGGCAGGAACGCCATGCCAAGCCCGGCATGCGGCAGGAAGGAGAATGGCTGGTCGGGCTGGGCTGCGCCAGCGCCGTGTTTCCGTATTATCGGATGGATGGCGGCGCGGCCCGCATCGTCCTCGACCGCGACGGCCATGCCCGGGTGACGGTCGCCGGCCACGAGATGGGGATGGGCACGGCCACGGCCCAGACCCAGCTGTCCGCGGCCCGCCTCGGCCTGCCGCTGGACAAGGTCTCGTTCGGTTATGGCGACTCGACGATGCCGGGCACGGTGATGGCGGGCGGTTCGCAGCAGACGGCGGTGATCGCGGCCGCGGTGCGCGCCGCGCACGGCGAACTATGCGCCGAGCTGCTCAAGCTCGCCGGGCGCGAATCGCCGCTGGCGGGACTGAAGGCCGAGCAGGTGCGGTCGCGCGATGGCGGCCTGTGCAAGTCCGACGACGCCGAGCGCTGGGAAAGCTATGCCGACATCCTGGCCCGCGCGGGACGCGACGAGGTCGACGTCATGGCCGAGGCGCCGGCGGCGCTGGAGAGCCAGCACTGGTCGATGCATTCGTACGGCGCCATCTTCTGCGAGGCGCGGGTCAATGTCGTCACCGGCGAACCGCGCGTCACCCGCCTGCTGGGTTCGTTCGATTGCGGCCGCATCCTCAATCCCAAGACCGCCGCCAGCCAGCTACGGGGCGGGATGATCATGGGCCTGGGCGCGGCGCTGATGGAAGAAACGCATGTCGATGGACGGAACGGCCGCATCGCGAACCCCAGCCTGTCGGAATACCACGTGCCGGCCCACCTCGACGTGCCGCAGGTCGAGGTGATGTGGCTGGACATCCCCGACCCGCATGCGCCGGCGGGAATGCGCGGCATCGGCGAGATCGGCATCACGGGCACCATGGCGGCGATCGCGAACGCGATCTACAACGCCTGCGGCAAGCGGGTGCGGGAGTTGCCGATCACGCTCGACAAGTTGCTATAGCCGCGTCTTATCCGATCACTGCGAAATGCGCAGGATCGCCGAGGCCAGCCGCGAGAAGCAGGGCGTCAGGTCGGCGTCGGTCGCGGCGTAGCAGTACATGCCGACCGGCTGGTTCGGGTTCTGGCAGCGCTTCGGTGCATCGACCGCGTTGGCCATGCACTTGAGGATCATCTCGCCGGTATCGGGGTCGAAGTCGCCCGACGTCTTGAGCTTGGCGCCCATGCCCAGCGTGAACACGACGATGCCCTGGTCGCGCGCGCTGGAGGCGATCGCCTCGGCCAGGTTGCGCGAGGCGCGTTCGACGTTGGTCCGGTAAATCTGGCTGCCGGCGCCGGCGCCGCTGCTGATGTCGCTCGTGACGACGCGCGGGAGCTTGGTGACGAGCGGGATTTCGCGCCGGGCCGGATCATTGGGGTTCTTCGGGTCGTTATGGGCGTTGTACCAGTCCGGCAGCCGTTTCACCGCATAGGCATTGTTGCGGTACAGCCTGCAGCTCTCCTTGATGACGACGTTGTCGCTATCGTCCATCTTGCTCAAGCCGTAGCTTGCGCCGGCCGAGTCCATCGTGCCGGGGATGTCCCTGCCGAGCGTGTCCTTGCAGTCGGTCGCGTTGTTGAAGGTCATGTAAGAGCCGAATGCCGATGGCGCCCCGTCCGAGAAGAATACGATCACGCGCATGGTCGAGCGACTGGCCAGCGGCACCAGGTCGAGCTGTTCGCGCGCATTCCACATACCTTCGACCGACGCCGTGCCGCCAATGAAGGGGAAGCCGTTGATCCTGGTATTCATCGTCGTGCGGTCGAAGCCGCGCGCCGTGGGCTTGATGGGCACGTCGGTTTCGGCCCCGGAGGCGAAATGCACCAGCGCCACCCGGTCCTGCGTGACGTTGAACTTGCTCAGGAAACTCTTGGCCGAGGCGCGCACGGTCGCGGCCGACCCTTCCAGCGAGCCCGAGGTATCGATCACCAGCGCCATGTCCAGGTCGTTGCGGATCGTCTGCGCCTGGGCGACGGGGCTCAGCGACTCGAAGCCCATCACCTGCATGATCGATACCGGCATTTTCGCATCGGCCACGACGTCGATGATCGCCTGGCCGCCCTTGAAGGTCACGTTGGTGCTCAGGATCCTGGGCGCCGACAGCAGGTAGTTGGTGGGTATGTTCGCAAGAAAGAAATCCGCCGCGGCGGTGCGCGCGCTGGCGGTCTGCTCGGCCTGGTTATTGCCGGTCGTGACGGCGCGGGCGCCGGCCAGGGCGGCCGAATCGACGGCCGCGTTCAGGCGCGCCTTGACCAGGTAGGCCAGGCCGGCGTCGATCGCCAGGCCGACCGCGCCGAGCAGCACGAGCATGGAGATGGCCACCATGATGGCGACAGCGCCGCGCTGCCGGTGTAGAAGCGGATGCATATCAGAACACGCTCATGGAATACAGGTCGGGCCCGAACGTGGGCAGGGCGTCCTTGCGGAAGGTGAAGGCATTGACCAGCATGTCGAACTTGTAGAAGGTTTCTACGACGTACACGATCTCGCCATCGTCGAGTTTGCCGGTCAGCACTTGCGCGGCCGGGCGCGAGGTGCTGCTGATGCCGGTGCACTTGCCGGCGCTGTTCCACGAGCCGCAGGCATAAATGCGGCTGGCCGGCTGGTAGCTGCTCTTGCGGGCGCCCAGTCCGCGCGCGACGTCGTCCCAGCGGTACTGGTCGAGCACCACGCTGCGCGTCCCGCCGGTGCCGGGCACGCCCATCACCCGGGTGATGTACATCATGCCCTGCTGGTTGACGTTCAGGGGCGGCGCGCTCGACATGACCGCATAGATGATGTCCTGGCTGCCGTCCTCCAGGTCGGTGCCGCCGCGCGACGCCAGGTTGGCGCCCTCGCGCGCGATATTGGTCATGATGATGTTCGCTTGCAGGGCGCGCGCGCCGTCGATGGCGCACAGGGCCAGGATCACCAGCATCGGCATCAGTAAGGCGAGCTCGACCGCTGCAAGGCCGCGCTCCCGGCCCCGTCTTTTATGTAAAGTAGCGACTGCGCCGTCAGTCATGTCTTGCATGATTGGAAAATTTCGTTGCGCATCGTGGCGGCCACCGTGAAGCGGTAGACGCCATTGGTGAAGAAGCTCGACAGCATGGGCGTGCTGACGGGCCAGCTGGAGTCGAGCTGGATCACCAGGATGTCTCCCGCGGCGCCGAACATCGCATTGCCGTAGGTCTTCGTGGAATATTGGGTGCCGTTGACCGAAATGACGGGCGCCGTCCGGTCGTACATGCCCATGGAACTATCGCGAATCTTGGCGATGACGGTGTTGAAACGCTGCTGGTTGGCCGCCCCGGACTCGGAGCAGCGGCCCGTGATGGCGAAGCGTCCGCCCTCGCGTACGGCATACTGCATGGTGAGCGTCGCGAAGAACATCATGCTCAGTTCAATGATGGCAATCAGCACCAGCAGGAATACCGGCGCGATGATCGCCATCTCGACGAGTGTGGCGCCGGATTGACGGCGAGGGATGGAATACATCGTTAATCAGGCAATTTTACGGAAAGTGACAGATGGCATGCGGTAAGCTTCGGGGGATTCTACAGGGCAAAAATCATTTCCCGTGTCGCTTTTAAAAATGATTCAACGCCTTTGTCGGCGCCACACAACATGACTTGGTTAGCTAGCATCGTTCCATCCTTCCTGCGGCCAGCCGCATCCAGCGGCAACGCGCCAGCCACCGGCCAGCGCGTCGCCTCGGCCGACGCCGAGGTGTGGATGGTGTTCGGCATGCGCGTGCTGCTGGCGGTGTCGGCGCTGCTCACGCTGTACATCGGCGCCGGCGGCGTCACCCTGTCGCGCCACTGGACCTGGCTGGTCTTCGCCGCCTATGCGCTGCACAGCCTGACCCTGCTGGTGATCGCCTGCTACCGGGCCGGCTTCTGGCATGGCCCACGGGTGTACTGGATCGACATCGCCTGGTATGGCCTGATCATCTGGGCCAGCGGCGGCACCGCCAGTCCCTTCTTCTCGTTCTTCTTCTTCGCCATCCTGGCCACCTCGTTCCGGCACGGTTTCGATGCCGGCGCCAAGCTGACCCTCGGCTCGGTCGGCGTGGTGGCGGTCTCGGTGCTGGCGGCCCAGGGGCTGGCGACGCTGCAGATCCTGCTGCTGCGCGCGACCTTCGTGCTGGCGCTGGGCTATATGGTCGCGTTCTGGGGCGGACTGGCGGTCGACCAGCGCCGGCGCCTGGCGCTGCTGCGCGACGTCAGCCGCCTGTCGAATCCGCGCTTCGGGGTGCAGCATACGCTCGATTCGCTAATGGACAAGATCCTGCGCTTCTACGGCGCGGACAACTGCGTGCTGCTGATGAAGGACAGCCATGAACGCTGGACCATGAGCACGGCCCACCATCCGAGAACCGGCCGCGCGATCGGCCGCAGCCGGCCCGATGCCGACGACATCCAGCCGCTGCTCGATCTCGAGAGCGGCGCCATCCTGTACCAGGCGCCACCACGCCACTTCGGCCTGTTCACCCTTGGTCCGGCCACCGCCGTGCGGCTGGAGACCGGCAAGCGCGACTGGCGCCAGGCCGATGCCGCTGCCTGCGGCCACGTGGCCGACCTGCTCGACAGCGAGGGCTTCATCAGCGTGTCGCTGCCGCTGCGCAAGGGCGCCGGCCGCATCTTCGTGAGCGGCGCGCGCTTCAAGCGGGGCGACGCCAGCTTCCTGAAGCACATCGTGCAGCAGGCCTTTCCGGTCATCGAGACCATCGACCTGCTCGACCGTTTGGCCTCCGAGGCCGCCTTCCGCGAGCGCCAGACCATTGCGCGCGACCTGCATGACAGCACGATCCAGCCCTACATCGGCCTGCGCCACGCGGTGGCGGCGATCCGCAACCAGGCCGGTGACGACAGCCCGGTGACGCCCGAACTCGACCGCCTGGTGGACATGTGTTCGGGCGTGATCGGCGACATGCGCGACTTCGCCCAGCGTTTTCGCAGCGGGCGCCAGGAGGAGCCAGAACTGTTGATCGCCTTGCGCCGCCAGCTGCGGCAGGTCGAATCGTTCTATGGCGTCGACGTGATGCTGGAAATGCATGCCGGCAGCGCGATCAACGACCGTATGGCGGCCGAGGTGTTTCAGATCGTCACCGAGGGCATCAGCAATATCTGCAAGCATACCCGCGCCCGCACGGCCGGCGTGGTGGTCGAAGAGGAGGGCGGCGCACTCTCCATCGATATCTTCAACCCGGCGGCCGTGCCCGGGCAGGCGCCGGCGCCATTCGTGCCCCGTTCGATCGCCGAGCGGGTCCAGGGGCTGGGCGGCCAGTTTGAGGTCGAGGCCGACGGCCGCCAGACCCTGCTGCGCATCCGTATTCCGATTTGAGAATGACAAGATTTTAGGAGAGAAATGACCATTCGCATCTTGCTGGTCGACGACCATAAAACCATGCTGTGGGGCCTTGAGCGCCTGATCCAGGCCGAGGGCGACGCGTTCGAGCTGGTCGGTAGCGCCAGCGACGGCATCCAGGCCACTGCCCTGTGCGCCGAGTTCAAGCCCGATATCGTGCTGCTCGACCTCGACCTGAAGGGCAGCAGCTCGATCGATTTCCTGCCGGCCCTGGTGGAAAACGGCTGCACCCGGGTTGTGATCCTGAGCGCCAACCGCGACCAGGCGACACTGGCGGCCGCGGTCAAGGCTGGCGCGCGC
The DNA here is from genome assembly GCF_030770395.1 of Telluria beijingensis. Lineage (GTDB taxonomy): Bacteria > Pseudomonadota > Gammaproteobacteria > Burkholderiales > Burkholderiaceae_D > Telluria > Telluria beijingensis. The sequence continues at coordinate 4,964,427 of NZ_CP132480.1, forward strand.
GGCGTGGTCAGCAAGGAAGCGCCGACCGACGACGTCCTGATGGCGGTGAAGAAAGTTCATGGCGGCGAGCTGTGGCTCGACCAATCGTTGATGCAGGCATTGCTGGGCCAACTGGTGGCGCCGGCGCCCAAGGCCGATCCCGAGGCCGGGCGCATCGCCTCGCTCACGGCGCGCGAGCGCGAGGTGATCGGCATGATCGTGCAGGGCAAAGGCGCCCTCAACAAGGACCTGGCCGAGCGCGCCTTCATCTCGGAGCGCACGCTGCGTAACCACCTGACCACCATTTACCAGAAGCTGGACGTGGCCAACCGCCTCGAACTCTACGTCTACGCCACCAAGCACGGCATCTCCTGAGCCAGCACTCCGCGACCACCCCCCCTGTAAGCCCCCTCCCACAAGGCGTCTAGGACATATGTCCTAGACCGCCACGGCAATACCTCCCCCTCAAAAAGGTAGTTTTGACGGATGGCAACAAACCGGCCGATCCGTAAGATTCAACTCATGCGCTGCGTATCGCTTCACACGGTACGGCGGCAAGAGGACAGGAGCGAACGTGTACGAAATCGATCAGAAGCGGGAAGACAATCCGGAGCAGCAGTATGAAAGAAGCGGCAGCCCGGCGATGTCGTACCTGGTCCTGAGCGTCCTGCTCGCAGTCGTCTGTTTCATCGCGGCGATGGCCGTGTGGACGAGCGCATGAAGCCCAACCCATTTAAAACCCTGAAAGGAAATACCATGAACTTCATCGCTAACCTGATCAAAGAAGAAGACGGCGTCACCGCAATCGAGTACGCACTGATTGCCTCGCTGATCGCCGGCGTCATCATTGCCGCAGTCAGCCTGCTGGGCGGCAACATCAGCACCCTGTTCAGCACCCTGGCAGCGCGTGTCTCGGCCAAGGCCCCGACCGCCACCACCCCGTAATCCCGCTGTAGCCGCCGCACGCGGCCTTACTTCCGGCACTGATCGTTCGTGCCGGATTTTTTTTGCCCGGAGCCCATCTTGACAAGCCTGCCACTCCTGCTGCTGTTTGCACTACTTGGCGCCGCCGTCTGGCACGACGTGCGCGCGCGCCGCATCCCGAATGCCATCGTGTTCCCTGGCATGCTGGCTGCGTTCGCGCTGCACGCGCTGCTGCCGGCGGGGCAGGGCCTGTTCGGCGCGGAGCCGGGCGGGCTGGGACTGCTGCAGTCGCTCTGCGGCTGGGGCCTGGGCCTGGCGCTGCTGCTGCCGATGTATGCGCTGCGCCTGATGGGCGCCGGCGACGTCAAGCTGCTGGCGATGGTCGGCGCTTTTGTCGGCGCGGGCCAGATCCTGACGGTCGGCATGTTCACCCTGGTGGCCGGCGGCGTGCTGGCGCTGGCCTTCGCGGCGTGGCAGGGCAGCCTGCGGCGCCTGGTGGCCAATGCCTACCACATGGCCATGCACACGACTTTCTCGGCGCTGGCCGGCAGCATCGCCGCGCCGGTGACGCCGCCCGAAGCCGCCAGCGGCCGCCTGCCGTACGCGGTGGCGATCGCAGTGGCGAGCGTCGGCTGCGTGCTGTGGATCCGCGTGCACGGGGAGCTGCCGCTGTGAGCAACGCCCTGCTGGCCCCGGCCAACGCCCGCGCCCCGCGCACGGTGGACGATACCGGCCTGCCGTTCCTGTTCCTGGCCGAGCTGATCTCGAAGGTGCTCTACCAGCGCGGCCAGCTGCGCCTGGCGGAACTGGCGCTGCACCTGAAACTCAACGTCAGCGTCATCGATCCGCTGGTCGCCTTCCTGCGCGCCGAAAAGCTGTGCGAGATCGCGCGCGTCGGCACCAGCGGCACCGATGCCGACCTGTCGTACATCCTGACCGACGCCGGCCGCGCGCGCGCCGCCAACGCCGTCGGCCGCAACGCCTATGCCGGCCCGGCGCCGGTGACGCTGGCCGCCTACACCGCCCAGGTGAAAGCCCAAAGCGTGGCGGCGATGCAGGTCACGCGCCAGGCCATGGCGGCCGCCTTCGATGGCATCGTGGTCAATCCGCTGGTGCTCGACCAGTTGGGCGCGGCGATGAACTCTAGCCGCGCCATCTTCTTGCACGGCCAAGCCGGCAGCGGCAAGACCTACCTGGCCGAGCGCCTGCGCGACCTGCTGGTCGGGACGATCTCGGTGCCGTATGCGCTGATGGTGGACGGCGAAGTGATCCCGTTTTTCGACGCCGTGCAGCACGTGGTGGCCGACGAGGGCATCGCCTCGGCGAATGGCCTGGACCGTGGCAGTGCGCCGGACGCGCGCTGGGTGCGCGGTGTGCGCCGTCCGGCGGCACTGGCCGGCGGCGAACTGACGCTGGACATGCTGGACCTGCGCTTCGATCCGCACACCCGCCTGTACCAGGCGCCGCCGCACCTGAAGTCGAACAACGGCATCTTCATCATCGACGACCTGGGGCGCCAGCGCTGCACCCCGGAAGCGCTGATGAACCGCTGGATCGTGCCGATGGACCGCAACGTCGACTATTTGACGCTGCACACCGGCCACAGCTTCCAGATCCCGTTCGACGTGATCGTTGTGTTCTCGTCGAACTTCGTGCCGCAACGCCTGTCGGATGGCGCTTTTCTCCGCCGCCTTGGCTACAAGATCGAGGTGCCGGCGGCGTCCAGCGCCGAGTATGCGACGTTGTTCCGCCAGGCCTGCGCCGGCATCGGCGTGGAATTCGATGCCGCGGTGTTCGACTACCTGCTGGCGCGCCACGGCGAGCGCAAGGTGCCGCTGCTGGCCTGCTACCCGCGCGACCTGATGCGCCAGCTGCGCGACCTGGCGCGCTACGAGGAGCGCCGTCCCGAACTGTCCCGTCGCACCATCGACTGGGCCTGGGACAACTATTTCGCCGCCGGCGCCCCCGGCCGGCCTTTGGAGACTGAACGCCGCGACCGCGGCACCATGGAGTACAGCAATGCGTAATTCGAAAGCGATCCTGATCATCGGCGTGGCCCTGGTGCTGGCGCTGGGCGCCGTCGTGATGGCCGCCAAGTGGATGGGCGAACAAGGCCCGGCCGGCACCCGCGTGGTGGTGGCGGTGGCGAACATCAACCAGGGTTCGCGCCTGGCGCCGACCAGCCTGCAACTGGCCGACTGGCCCGCGACCTCGGTTCCCCCCGGCGCGGTTACCGACATCAAGGCGCTCGAAGGCCGCATCGCCCGCAGCGAGATCCTGGTCGGCGAGCCGATCCTCGAATCGAAGCTGGCCCCGAAAGGCACGCTGGGCGGCCTGTCGTCGGTGGTCACCGCCGGCAAGCGCGCCATGACGGTGCGCGTCAACGACGTGGTGGGTGTGGCGGGCTTCGCGCTGCCGGGCAATTACGTCGACATCCTGGTCAACCTGCAGGCGACCGGCAGCGACCTGGCCGCCTCGCCATCGATCTCGAAGATCGTGCTGGAGCGGATCCTGGTGCTGGCCGTGGCCCAGGAATCGGCGGTCGACGACAGCAAGCCGCGCGTAGTGAACGCCGTGACCCTGGAGCTGACCCCGGAACAGGTCGAGAAGCTCGACCTGGCGCGCTCGATCGGCGAACTGTCGCTGGTACTGCGCAACCAGATCGATCCGCAGCCGGCCGCCACCAGCGGCGCCACCCGCGAGTCGGTGCTGGGCCTGCCGGAACGCGCGGCCGCCCAGCCCCAGCCGGCCCCCGAAGTCATCCACGAGCCGGCGCCGCGTGCGGCCGCCCCGGCGCGCCAGGGCGCCCCGCGCACCGACGGCGTGCTCGTGATCCGCGGCCTGGACGCCGCTTCGCAAAGCTTTTGATTGAAGACCCCATCATGAATCCATCGTTCGACAAGACCCTGCTGGCCATGAGCCTGACCCTTGCACTGGCCATGCTTTCCGGCTCGGCTTCGGCCGCTGACTGCATCGACCTGCGCAGCGACACCAGCCCGCGCCTGGAACTGGTGCGCGGCAAATCGGTCATCAAGCGTTTCTGCACCCCGGCCAGCCAGGTCACGGTGGGCGACCCGAACGTCGCCAACGTGGTGGTCCCGAATTCGGGTGAGGTCGTGATCGTGGCGCGCAGCGTCGGCACCACCAACCTGATCGTGTCGAACCGCGACAAGAAGTCGACCGTCATCGACATCGCCGTCGGTATCGACACCGCCGCGCTGCGCAGCCAGTTCGATGCGCTGTTCCCGCAAGAGAAGGACATCCGCATCGGCAGCAGCGGCAACGCCCTGATCCTGTCGGGCATGGTGAGCGACGCCGTCGTCGCCAGCCAGCTGATGGAACTGGCCGGCGCCTTCCAGGCCGCGGCGTCCGCCGGCGCCGAAGGCGGTGCCGGCGCGGGCAGCCCGTCGCCGGCCGGCGTCGGCGCTCCGCCGGCCGCGGCTGGCGCCGGTGCTGCCGCAGGAGCGCCTGCGACCGGTCCCAAGGTGCTCAATATGCTGTCGGTGGCGGCACCGCAGCAGGTGATGCTCGAGGTGAAGATCGCCGAAGTGTCGAAGTCGCTGGTCGACCAGCTGGGCGCCAAGGCCGGCTATACCAAGACCAATGGCAGCTGGACCTATGGCGTGGTCTCGAGCCTGCTCAGCGGCGGCGCCGGCAGCATCGGCGGCGTCGGCAGCGGCATCAAGGAACTGACGATCGACGGCGAGAAGCGCGACGGCCTGGTCAAGATCCTGGCCGAGCCGAACGTGATGGCCGTCAGCGGCCAGGAAGCGAGCTTCCTCGCCGGCGGCAAGATCTTCATCCCGGTCGCGCAGTCGAGCGGCACCGGCACCCCGACCATCACTCTCGAAGAGAAGGAATACGGCGTGGCCGTGAAATTCATGCCGACCGTGCTGGCCGGCGGCCGTATCAACCTGCGCGTGGCGCCGGAAGTGTCGGAACTGAACCGCGAAGGCATCGGCATCGCCGCCGGCAACGGCAGCGCGACCGCGATCCTGCCGTCGTTCACCACCCGCCGCGCCTCGACCACGGTGCAGCTGCTGGACGGCCAGAGCTTCGCCATCGGTGGCCTGATCCGCAACAACGTGACCAGCAATATCAAGCGCTTCCCCTTCCTGGGCGAGGTGCCGGTGCTGGGCACGCTGTTCCGCAGCAGCGACTTCCAGAACGACCGCACCGAGCTGGTGTTCATCGTGACGCCGCGCCTGGCCAAGCCGATGGAAGCCGTGCCGGCGCTGCCGACCGACCATTACGTGCAGCCGACCCGCGCCGAGTTCCTGCTGGGCGGCCAGCACGAAGGTAAACCTGCCGCCGCCGCCACGTCGAAGGAGTAATCATGAACACCACCATCCGCGCCAGCCTGCTGGCATCCCTGACGCTCCTGGCCGGCTGCGCCACCGAAGGCCCGGCCACCAACGGCGACAGCGTGCGCGCCATGTTCGCCGCGCAGACCGCGGCGCCGCAGCCGCGCGTGGAGCAGGGTAGCGACGCCCGCGCCGCCGTCTCGGCCTATGTCAACTACCAGGGTACCTACGCTAACCCGACGGCCCAGGCCGACGGCGGCGCGTTCGGCGGCAAATAAGAGAAACGACCATGAAGATCGCAGTCCTTTCGCGCGACGAGCGCCACCTGATCGAGCTGTCGCGCCAGTTGCGCGCCCGTCCCGGCAGCGACGAAGTCGACATGATCGCCGGCACCGCCGCGCGCCTGTCGACCATGGCCGACGAAGCCGTGCCCGACCTTTTGATCGTCGATGCCCCGCGTGCCGACGAAGGTGAACTCGACCAGCTCGAGCGCCTGGGCCACCTGTTCCCGCGCATGGCCTTCATCGTGCTGTCCGAAGACCTGTCGCAGGACTTCCTGCTGCGCGCGATGCGCGCCGGCGTGCGCGAAGTGCTGGCGGCGCGTCCGCAGCCGGCCGACCTGGTCGCCGCGGTCGACCACGTGGCCGAGAAACTGGGCAGCCAGGGCGCGGCCCAGGGCCGGGTGCTGGCCTTCATCTCGTGCAAGGGCGGCAGCGGCGCGACCTTCCTGGCGACCAACCTGGCTTACGCGCTGAGCGCCGGCGGCGCCAAGCGCGTGGCCCTGATCGACATGAACCTGCAGTTCGGCGACGCTTCGCTGTTCGTCTCGGACAACAAGCCGCTGGCCACCCTGTCCGATGTCGCGACCCAGATCCACCGCCTGGACCCGTCCTTCCTGTCCTCGAGCATGGTCGCCGTCACGCCGAACTTCAGCGTGCTGGCCGCACCGTCCGATCCGGCCCACGCCAGCGACGTCAAGCCCGAGCACATCGACGCCATCATCAAGCTGGCGCGCCGCCAGTACGACTTCGTCGTGCTCGACGTCGGCCGCAGCCTGGACCCGGTCAGCGTGCGCGCGCTGGACCATGCCGACACCATCTATCCGGTCCTGCAGACTACCTTGCCGTATATCCGTGACGGCAAGCGCCTGTTGACGGTGTTCCGCAACCTGGAGTACGGCAGCGACAAGGTCGAGCTGATCGTCAACCGCCACGACAATAACAGCGACATCCGCATGAAGGACCTGGAAGAGGCGTTCGACACCACGCACCTGCGCACGATGCCGAATCACTACGACGCCGCCGCCAAGTCGGTCAACCAGGGCGTGCCGATCACGCGTCTGGCGCCGGACAGCCAGCTGAGCGCGGCCTTGATGACGATGGCGCGCGGCCTGACCGGCGAAGCCGCGCCTGTGCAGGGCGCGGGACTGATGGCGCGCCTGTTCAAGCGCCGCAAGACCGACGTATAAATAGGGAAAGCCCGAGATGAACATGCTTCCACCATCCTCGCTGCGCGAGCGCCTTGCCAGCGGCAGCGCCGCGCCGAAGCCGGTCGCCCAGCGCGCCGGTCCAATCGACAACCGCGCCTACCACCAGTTGAAGGCCCGCATCCACGAGGCGCTGCTCGACCGCGTCGACCTGGAAAGCATGCAGCGCCTGAACCAGGACCAGATCCGCCAGGAGCTGCGCCTGCTGGTCGAGCGCCTGCTCGAAGAAGAGATGGTCGTCATCAACGACGCCGAGCGCAAGACCCTGACCCGCGATATCCAGAACGAGATGCTGGGCTTCGGTCCGCTCGAGCCGCTGCTGGCAGATCCAAGCGTGTCGGATATCCTGGTCAATACGCATAAACAGGTGTACGTCGAGCGGCGCGGCAAGCTGGAGCTGACCGACGTCACCTTCACCGACGACGCCCACCTGATGAAGATCATCGACAAGATCGTCTCGCGCGTGGGCCGCCGCATCGACGAATCGAGCCCGATGGTCGACGCGCGCCTGCCGGACGGCTCGCGCGTGAACGCGATCATCCCGCCGCTGGCGATCGACGGCCCGGTGATGTCGATCCGCCGCTTCAGTGCCGACCCGCTGCGCCTGGCCGACCTGGTCTCCTACGGCAGCATGACGGCCGACATGGCCGAGGTGCTGCAGGGCCTGGGCAAGGCCAAGGTCAATATCCTGATCTCGGGCGGCACCGGCAGCGGCAAGACCACCATGCTGAACGTGATCTCGGGCTTCATCAGCCACTATGAGCGCGTGGTGACGGTCGAAGACGCGGCCGAGCTGCAGCTGCAGCAGCCGCACGTCGTGCGCCTGGAAACCCGTCCGGCGAACATCGAGGGCAAGGGCGAAGTGAGCCAGCGCGCGCTGGTCAAGAACGCGCTGCGGATGCGCCCCGACCGCATCATCCTGGGCGAGGTGCGCGGCGAAGAGGCGATGGACATGCTGGGCGCCATGAACACCGGCCACGAAGGCTCGATGGCGACTATCCACGCCAACACCCCGCGCGACGCCCTGACTCGCCTGGAAAATATGATCAGCATGGCGGCGCCGAACCTGCCCCCAAAAGCCATGCGCCAGCAGATCGCGTCTGCGGTGGGCGTGGTGGTGCAGGTATCGCGCCTGACCGACGGCAAGCGCAAGGTGCTGTCGATCTCGGAAGTGACGGGCATGGAGGGTGAAGTCATCACGATGCAGGAGATCTTCACGTTCCGCCAGACCGGCGTGGCCGACGACGGCGCCGTGATCGGCCATTCGACCGCCACCGGCGTGCGCCCGCACTTCGCCGAGCGCCTGCGCACCTTCGGCGTGAACCTGGCGCCGCACATCTTCGAGCCGCGCTGAGCCCCCCATGGACACCACTTTCATCCTGTTCGTCCTGATGCTGTTCGCGGCCGTGGTGCTGCTGGTGTGGGGCGTGGTCGCCGTCTGGCAGGCCAGCCGCGACCCCGAGGCCGAGCGCATCGCGCGCCGCCTGCGCGGCGTGATCAGGAGCGACACGCGCCAGGAAGACGTCACCATCACCAAGGACCGCCGGCTGTCCGACAACCCCGAGCTCGAGCCGCTGCTGCGCCGCCTGCCGGGCGCCCGTCGCCTGGACCGGATGCTGATGCAGGCCGGCAGCGCGCAACTGGTGGCCTCGCTGCTGGCGGTGTGCGCGGCCTGTTTCGGCGCCGGCCTGGTGGTGGCGCTGGTGCTGCGCCTGCCGCTGCCGGCGCTGCTCGGCTGCGCGCTGGGCGCGGCCGCTCTTCCCCTGCTGCGCCTGGTGCGCGCGCGCGACGCGCGCATGGTGCGCTTCGAGCGCCAGCTGCCCGAGGCCTTGGACATGATGAGCCGCGCGATGCGCGCCGGCCACGCCTTCCCGACCGCGCTGAAACTGGTGGCCGACGAAGTGGCGGCGCCGCTGGGCGAGGAATTCAAGATCGCGTTCGACGAGGTGAATTTCGGCGTGTCGATGGCCGACGCCCTGAACAACCTGGCGCAGCGCGTGCCGAGCATGGACCTGCAGTATTTCGTGGTCGCGGTGCTGATCCAGCGCGAGAGCGGCGGCAACCTGACCGAGCTCCTGACCTCGATCTCCAACATCATCCGCGACCGCCAGAAGCTGGCCGGCCAGGTGCGGGTGCTGTCGGCCGAAGGCCGCATCTCGGCCTGGGTGCTGTGCCTGCTGCCCTTTGGCGCCGGCGCGATGATGTACGCGGTGAACCCGGAAACGATGGGTGTGCTGATCAACGACCCGGTGGGCCGCCAGCTGAGCGGCGCGGCGCTGGGCATGATGGCGTTCGGGGTGCTGGCGATCCGCAAGATCGTGCGCATCCGCATGTAACAAGGACAATCCAATGACAATGCCTCAAATCCTGATGCTGGCGGCGATGTTCGTGCTGGTCTTCGGCGTGGCCGTGGGCGCCATGCTGCTGCTCACGCGCGACCCGGTCAAGGCGCGCCTGGTAGCGCTCGACGAGCGCGACTCCCCACGGACCGCGCGCAGCGACGGCTGGCGCGAGCGCCTGGCGCGCCTGGCCGAGCCGCTGGCCAAACTGTCGGTCCCGGCCGACGGCTGGGAGACTTCGCCGGTGCGCCTGCGCTTCATCAACGCCGGCTGGCGCTCACCGTCGGTGCCGGGCCTGTTCCACGCCGGTAAGACGGCCTTGACGATCGGCCTGCCGCTGCTGGTGTATATCGCGCTGCCGCACGATAACGAGCGTCCGCTGGTGCTGACTTTCCTGTTCCTGGTCGGCTCGGCCGCGATCGGCTACTACGTGCCGGACATCGCGCTCAAGCGCCGCATCGCCAATCGCCAGCGCGAGATCTTCGAGAGCTTCCCGGACGCGCTGGACCTGATGACGGTGTGCGTGGAGGCGGGCCTGGCGATGGACGCCGCGCTGGCGCGGGTGGGCAACGAGATCGGGCTGAAAAGCCCGGTGCTGGCCGAGGAACTGCAGCTGGTGACGCTGGAACTGCGCGCCGGCAGCAGCAAGGAAAAGGCGCTGCGCAACCTGGCGCTGCGCACCGGCGTCGAGGACGTCGATGCGCTGGCCAAGATGCTGATCCAGGCCGAGCGCTTCGGCACCAGCGTCGGCACCGCGCTGCGCGTGCAATCGGACCAGTTGCGAACGCGCCGGCGCCAGCTGATCGAGGAGAAGGCGGCCAAAATCGCGACCAAATTGCTGTTTCCGCTGATCTTCTGCATCTTCCCGGCGCTGCTGGTGGTGTTGCTGGGGCCGGCGGTGTTGCAGATCATGCGGTCGGTGATGACGGTCGCGACGTGATCTGGAACACAAGGTGTTGGTCGGCTTTCATGGGGCGATGACCGCCATACAGGAAACGTATGACTGAAGACATTCTGAGATAGTTGATTCGTGAATGACGAACATCATGAATCGCAATTTGATTTCTATCTTGGAGAGCCCATACTGGAGTCATACCAGATCACACACGAAAGAGAACATCATGTCCACCCTGTCGCTCCGCCCAACCTTCGCTGCCCAACTGTCGGCCTTCGCCACCACCCTCGCGAACTTCGTGCGTGCGAAAGCGGCTCCAGTCTCGGTCGCACGCAGCGCCGATGCCGGCGACGTCTGGGCCCTGTACCGCATGACCCGCGGCGCCGATGCCGTCTCGCCTGCCGTTGCCCGCCGCCTGGAAGCGCACGCGCAGACGAACTAAGCCGCCTTCCTGCAAGTGCCTGGAATAAACGCCCTGCCTCGAGCAGGGCGTTTTGCTTACTGGGTCTCGGCCGGCTCGTGGAATTCGTCGGCGCGCGAGAAGAGGTCCCAGGCTGCGATGAACAGCGCAGCGATCACCGGCCCGATGACGAAGCCGTTGAGGCCAAACAGCGCCATCCCGCCCAGGGTCGACAGCAGGATCACGTAGTCGGGCAGCTTAGTGTCCTTGCCGACCAGGATCGGGCGCAGGATGTTGTCGACCAGGCCAATCACCAGCACTCCGTAGGCGGCAAGCACGATGCCTTGCCAGATATCGCCGGTCGCCAGGAAGTAGATCGCCACCGGCCCCCATACCAGCGCCGCGCCGACTGCCGGCAGCAGCGACAGGAAGGCCATCACCACGCCCCACAGCAGGGCGCCGCTGACGTCCAGCAGCCAGAAGATCAGGCCGCCAAGCGCGCCTTGCGCCATCGCGACCAGCACATTGCCCTTGACCGTGGCGCGGATCACGGTCGTGAAGTTCTGGAACAGGCGTCCCTTGTATTCCACGGACAGCGGCACCGCGCGCTGGATGCGCGCCGCCAGGATGCGGCCGTCGCGCAGCAGGAAGAACAGCAGGTACAGCATGATGGTCATGCTGACCACGAAGTCGAGCGTGTTGCGGCCGATGTTGAGCGCGTAGTGGGCCGTGGCCTGGCTGATCTGGGCCGCGCCCTGGGTGATCTTTTCTTGCAGCGACGCCAGGTTGGTCAGTTCGAAGCGCTCGAGCAGGGAAATCGCCCAATCGGGCAGGGCGCGGATCACCAGGTTGAAGTAAGAAGCGAAATTGACTTCGCCGGAGCTGACCCGGGCGTAGATGGCGGTGACTTCGTTGACCAGCGAGGCCGTGATGAGGGCCAGCGGCAGCAGCACCATCAGAATGATCACGAGCAGCGACAACAGGGCCGAGACAGTCGGCTTGCCTTTGGTTGCGCGCAGCAGGCGGGTCTGCAGCGGCGCAAAGATGATGGCGAACACCACGCCCCAGAACACCGCGCCCGAATAGGGCAGCAGGATCCAGATGAAAGCGATGGTGACGATCGCCAGTAACAGGAGGAAGGAGTTCTGCGGCAGTGTGTATTGCTTCATCGGCGAGAAAGAGGGCGGGGTGGTAAATGGATTAATGTTTCCAGATCATAAACCATGGCAATGCCGGTACGTCTGTCCTTTTTCACGGCGCGGTACGGCATCTAACAGATGCTTTGACTTTTCAACATATGTCGCTTGCTGACCACAGAGTCAATTCAATCGTGCGCATTGTTTAAATGACATCTTGCGATAATAAATTGTTGCCGCGTCAAGACACAGTCTGGCGGGCACTTGAACAACATTTTTTATCGGAGCCACCATGTCCCGTTACGCACCGCGCGCCTTTCCGTCCCGTACCACCATCGTCACCGCCCTGAAGGGCGCCATCCTGCTCGGCGCGGCAAGCGCCGGCATGGCCCAGGCCCAGCAGTCGCCGGCCCTCGACCGCATGAGCATTTCGGCCGGCGCATTCTACGCCGAGCCAAAAATCCACCTGGGCGGCGACACCAACTACGGCCGGATCGATACCCCGGATGAGAAGATCGACGACGTTACCCTGCCGCGCGTGAAGGCCGAACTGCTGATCGGCGACAGCCACGGCCTGTCGTTCGACTACTTCCGCTTCGACGAAGACTGGGCCGGCACCGCCAGCGGCGACACCGTCTACGAAGGCCGTCCGGTGAGCGGCACCATCAGCGCCGACGCCGACCTGCGCCTCGAGATGGCGCGCTTCTCGTATAAATGGTGGCTGGGCAAGGAAAAGAATGCCTTCGGCATCGGCCTGGGCGCCGCCTACCTGCGCGCCAAGATCTCCGGTTCGGTCGACGCCAACCTGAGCGCGTCGAACCCGGTCGAGAATTATTCGTGGAGCGGTTCGGCATCGGGCAGCGACAGCGTCTGGGCCCCGACCGTCGAACTCGCATGGCGTCATTCGCTGAACGAGCAATGGCGCCTGTACGCTGAAGCCTCGGGCATCAAGAAGAATGGCGGCACGGTCGAAGGCCATGTCTGGAACGGCTCGGTGGGCGTCGAATGGTTCCCGCACAAGAACGTCGGCCTGGTGCTCGACTACAACGTCCAGAAGATCGACCTGCACCGCAATGGCGACCGCACGGCCGACCTCGACCTGAAACTGAAGGGACCGTCGGCCTTCGTCAAGGTCCGCTTCTGACCCGCCTTGCGCACGGAACGCCGATCGAAAGACGTACTCAATTGCTTCCGGTCATAATACATAGTGTAGAAGCACTGATGTAGGGTGACACTGGGAGAACGATTGAACGCGGAACACCTGATCGGCTGTCATGACTGCGGTTGCCTGTACCACCGGGAACCGCTGAACTCGTGCGAGCGTGCGCGTTGCACCCGCTGCCGTCACGAGCTGTACCGCTGGCATGCCGGCGGGCCGCTGCGCCGGGCCGATTCGCTGGTGGCGCTGACGCTGGGCGCGGTGCTGGTATTCCTGCTGGCCCAGAGCTTCCCGATCGTCACGCTCGAGATGGGCGGCATCACGTCCGGCGCCACCCTGTTCCAGGCGGTGGGCGTGCTGTGGGCCGAAGGCATGCAGGTGATCGCGGCGATGGTGCTCTTGTGCGCGATCGTGTTTCCCGGCCTCGAACTCACCTCGCTGCTGTACGTCGCCATCGGCTTGCGCCGGGGCCGGCGCGTACCGGGCTTCAATCTCGTGCTGCGCGTGGTGCAGGGAGCGCGCCACTGGGCGATGACCGAGGTGCTGATGATCGGCATCCTGATCACGGTCATCAAGATGGCCGGCATGGCGCGGGTGGTGCCGCATCCGGGCCTGTTCGCGTTCGGCGTATTGACGGTCTTGTGCGCGCTCGTCATGCGCTACGAACCCAAGGCCTTGTGGGAACTGGCCGACCGCCTGGCGCCGCGCCCGAAGGCCGACGCCGGCCATCACGCCATCGCCCACGCCCCGGACAACCTGGTGTCCTGCGGCGCCTGCGGCCTGGTCAACGCCTACCCCTGGCAGCGCGCGGCCAACGGCGCGGCCCACTGCCGCCGCTGCGGCGCCGGCCTGCACCGCCGGATCCCGAACAGCATCGGCTGGACCTGGGGCATGCTGGCCGCGGCGACGCTGCTCTACGTCCCGGCGATGATGCTGCCCGTGATGTATACCCGCACCATCGGCGGCGGCGCTGAGGGCGACACCATCATGAGCGGCGTGGTGCTGTTCTGGAATACCGGCTCGCCGGGGCTGGCCGTCATCATCTTCATCGCCAGCGTGGTGGTGCCGGTGTCGAAGCTGGTGGCGCTGGCCTGGCTCAACGCGACCGCCCAGCTGCGTTCGCGCGCGGCGCCGCTGGCGCGCACCCGCGCCTACCGGGTGGTGGAATTCGTCGGCCGCTGGTCGATGCTGGACATCTTCGTGGTCACGCTGACCGTGGCGCTGGTGCGCTTCGAGGCGCTGGCGACGATCACCGCCGGCCCGGGGGCGATCGCCTTCGGCTGCGTGGTGATCGTCACCATGGTCGCCTCGCACCAGTTCGACCCGCGCCTGATCTGGGACCCTATCGAATCGAATGGAGAAAAGCATGTCTGAACAGGACGGCGCGAATGCGCCGCAGCGGCCGGCCACCCAGGGGCCATCCTCGCCCGACGTGGACCGGCCGAGCCGCTGGCTGCCGTCGCTGATCTGGCTGATCCCGCTGCTGGCGGCCGTCATCGGCGCCGGGCAGGTGGTGCACTGGATGACCAACAAGGGCCCGACCGTGTACGTGTATTTCGCCACCGGCGAGGGCCTGGAGGCCGGCACCACGCGGGTCAAGTACAAGGACGTCGACATCGGTCGCGTGGTCGCGGTGACCCTGGCCGAGGACGGCAACCGGGTGATGGCCAGGATCGAGATGGCCAAGGAGGCCGAGCGCTTCACCGCGAAGGATTCGCGCTTCTGGGTGGTGCGGCCGCAGATCGGCGCCAGCGGCGTGTCGGGACTGGGCACCCTGCTGTCCGGTCCCTACATCGGCGCCGCGCCCGGCACGTCGGAAGACAGCAGCAATGCCTTCACCGGCCTGGAAGCGGCGCCGGCGATCCCGATCGGACTCAAGGGCCGCGAATACCTGCTGCACGCCGACAGCCTCGGCTCGGTGTCGCCGGGTTCTCCGGTCTTCTTCCGGCGCGTGCGCGTCGGCCAGGTAGCCAAGGTGGAGCTGGACAAGGCCGGCCAGGGCATCGACATGTCGGTGTTCGTCGAGGAACCGTATATCGGCTTCGTCGGCCCGGACACGCGCTGGTACCACGCCAGCGGCGTCGACCTGCGCCTGGACGCCAGCGGACTGAAACTCAATACGCAGTCGCTGGCGGCGCTGGCCACCGGCGGCATCGCCTTCGAATCGACCGACGGACGCAAGCCCACCGTGCCGGCGCCGGCCGGCAGCCGCTACCTGCTGGCCGAGGACCGCGCGGCGGCCCTGCGCCCGCCGGACGGCCCGGCCACCACCGCGGTGCTGTACTTCGACCAGTCGCTGCGCGGCCTGGCGCCGGGCGCGCCGGTCGACTTCCGCGGCGTGGCGCTGGGCGAGGTGCGCAGCGTCGGCATCGAATGGGACCGCGAGCGCCGGCGCTTCAATATGCCCGTCGTCATCGACATGTACCCGGGCCGCCTGGGCCAGGATTTCATGACCGCCCTGAACCAGGGCCGCGAGGGCAGCGACATGATGGGCATGATGGTGGGCCGCGGCCTGCGCGCCCAGCTGCGCAACGGGAACATCCTGACCGGCCAGTTGTACGTGGCGCTCGACTTCTTCCCGAACGCGCGCAAGGCCGCCATCGGCCAGCAGGGCGAGCTGGTGGTGCTGCCGACCGTGCCGGGCCAGCTCGACGAGTTGCAGAGCCAGGTGGCGCGCATCGCCAATAAACTCGACAAGGTGCCGTTCGACGAGATCGGCGCCAACCTGAACCGCACCCTGGCGCAGGCGAATGCGACCCTGGCGCGCCTGGAGGGACAAGTGCTGCCGGAAATGACGGACACGCTCACGGCCGCCAAGGGCACCTTCGCGCGCGCCGAAAACCTGCTGGCGCAGGATTCGCCGCTGCAGTCCGACCTGCGCCAGGCGCTGCAGGAAGTGTCGGACACGATGGCCAAGCTGAACGCGCTGGCCGATTACCTCGAACGCAATCCCCAATCGCTCATCCGCGGCAAACCCCAGGAGAAGAATTGATGACGTCGTCCGCTATCCCGCGCCGCCTGCTTGCCGCCGCCTTGCTTGCATCCGCCCTGGCGGCGTGCAGCAGCACGCCGGTCGACCGGTTCTACACGCTCAGCGGCGGCCCGGCCACCGTCGTGCCGGCGTTGGCGACGGCCGCGCCGCTGTACTTCGAGATGCGTCCGGTGACCTTGCCGGGCCAGCTGCGCCGTCCGCAGATGGTGGTGAGCGGTGGCGACGGGCGCATCGACCTGGAAGAGCACCACCGCTGGGCCGGCCCCTTGGCCGAGGAGATCGGCAACAGCCTGTCGTTCGGGATCGCAGCCCAGCTGGGCGCGGTGGATGTCTACCGCAGCGCGGCGCCGAAAGGCAGCACGCTGTACCGGATCGGCGCGGACGTCCAGCGTTTCGAGTCGGCGCCGGGCAGCTACGCCCTGGTCGATGCGGTATGGAGCGTGCGCCGGCTCGACGATGGAGAAATCCAGACCTGCCGCAGCGTGTTCCAGGAACCGGTGGGGCCAGGCCACGACGCACTGGTGGCGGGCCATCGCGCGGCGCTGGCGAAGCTGTCGGCCACGATCGCGGCCGCGGTGCGCGGCCAGGCGGCGGGCGCCGCGCCCGCCTGTCCGGCCGCCTGAACGGGTCGCAGCCACAAGAATAAGGCGCTGTTCGCGTTAATTCGGCAGCCACCAGTGCTCAGCCTGGTTTGACTGTGACTACTAGCAATTGTGCTGGCGTAAGCATGGGCCCAGCGTCGAGCACCCGCCGCCAGCCCGAATAATGGATCAGATAGCGGCTGGCAACGCCGTGGAAGCGTACCAGCCAGCGCTTGAAACGGCTGTGCCAGCCATTGACATGGTTCAGGTGGATGGCGCCGCGCGCCCGCTCGCCAGCGCGCAGGTTGATCGCTTGATGGGCGATATTGTTTCGCATGGCGAAGACTGGATAGGCGGCAGCCCCGTCGCTGATCAAGAGGCAGTCCGGCGCCAGCACTGGCCCAAGGCATTCCCCGAGTTGCGCGCTGCTGACCGGACCGCGGCCGCAATGAAAATCCAGTGCTGCGCCGCCGCGCGCGCAGGCGACCAGGAGGCAATCGTGGTCGCGGCCGATGCCGCGATGGCTGGCCACGCCGCCGCGCCGCCGGGCAGGACGGGTCAGCGTGCGCGATCCCTTTTGCGATTCCAGCAAGTACGTCTCGTCCGCTTCGACCATGCCAGCCAGAGGCGCCGGCCGTTCGCGCGTGAAGCCGGACACCATGCGGTGACGCCAGCGAAAACTGGTGGTGCGGTGAACCTGGACCGCCTCGGCGCTGGCGCGCACGGTGCGCGACTCGAGCAGGCACCGCAAATAGGGGAGCCAGCATGCCCTGTTGCGCAGGCGCGCCAGCTTCGTGCCGGTCAGTGCGTTGTAGCTGCGACCGCAGGCGAGGCAACGCCAACGCTGCAGGTCGCTGGCCCGACCGCAACGATGGGAACGCGCGCCGCCGCAGCGAGGGCAACATTTGCCGGCAGCCGCCTGTTCGATCAACGCGATGCAGGCGTCCGCATCGTCGGCGCTGCCTAGCCACGTGCGCAATTGCTCACGCTCTTCATCGTGTAGAGGCAGGCCGCGCAAGGCGGCAAACAATGTCTCAAAGTCCAAACTGTCCACGGCCGCCCCTTCCGGATGACTCGACAGTGGTTGAGACCAGGCTGGACAGGAAAGGTTCGCGGAATTAACGCGAACAGCGCCAAGAATAACGGGGCGCCGCATCGCTGCGGCGCCCCGTTCGGCATGACGCTTCAGGACATCAGAAGCGGTAACGCAGGGTCAGCGAGGTGTCGCGTGGTGCGCCATAGGTGATCTGGTTGAAGGCGGCGAACATCGCGAAGTGGGTCTTGTCGGTGGCGTTGCGGACGTTGAGCTGGGCCGACAGTTGCTTGTTGAAGTCGTAGCGCGCCATCAGGTTGACCAGCGCGAACGATCCCTGCTCCATGCGGCCGTCGAGGCCCGGCGCCACGGTGCCGTCGACCGTGTAGGTGCTGCCTTCCCAGTTGACGCCGCCGCCGACGGTCAGCTTGTTCCATGCGCCCGGCAGGCGGTAGGTAGCGAAGGCGCGCAGGGTCTTGCGCGGGTAGATCGAGTTGAAATCGACGTCGTTGGCATCCTTGGCGCGGAAGATCGCGTAGCCGATGCTGGCGTTCAGGCCAGGGATGATCTCGCCCGAAACGTCCAGTTCGATGCCCTTGCTGGTGGCGCCGTCGACGCCGCGATAGTAGGCTTCCGGCAGCAGCGGGCCGGTCGGGCCGTCGCGGTCGATCATGCCGGCCGCCTGGGCCAGGCCATCCTGCTTGAGGTGGAACACGGCCAGCGAGGCGTTGACGCGGCGGTCGAAGAACTCGCCCTTGATGCCGGCCTCGGACGCCTTGCCCTCGATCGGATCGAGCAGGTTGCCGGCGAAGTCCTTGTTGTTCTGCGGCTGGAAGATGCTGGTGTAGCTGCCGTACAGCGAGTAGGTGTCGTTCAGGTCGAACACCAGGCCGGCGTACGGGGTGACTTCGTTCGAGTACTCGATCGAGTACGGATCCTGCCACTGGCCGCCGCCTTCCTTCTCGTACTTGGTGATGCGCGCGCCGACGATCGCCTTGAGCTGGTCGGTGACCGAGAAGCGCGCCATGCCGTACAGGCCCTGCTGGGTGGTCTCGCTGGTCTCGTAGCGGGCTTGCGGGCCCCACACCGGCACCGGATAGCTGGCCGGATCCCAGGTATTGAAGTTGGCGACCGCCGGCGCGAAGCCGCCCGGCTGGCCGGGGAAATCGGCCAGGCGGTTGTTCGAGTAGAAGTCGGTATTCGCGTGCAGGTAGCCGATGGCGGCCTGGTGTTCGCGGCCGAAGGCCGAGAACGGACCGCTGGCGTGGATGCCGAAGTCCTTCTGCTTGGTCTGGATGACGTAGGAGCCCGCGAACGCGCCGAGGCCGGCGCCGGTGGTGCGGTCAGGCACGCCCGACAGGTACAGCAGGCGCGAGTCGCCGTCGCGGGTGGCGTCGGTGTAGGTGAAGCGCAGGTTCCAGCCGTTGGCGAAGCGGTGTTCGTAGTCGGCGAAGAAGTTGTCGTACTGGTTGTCGTAGCCGGTCCATGGGGTGCCGGTGGTCAGCGCACGGTTCTCGGGGATGATCGAGCCGTCGGTGAAGCGGTATGGCAGGCCGCCCCACATCGGGCCGCGCGGGCTCATTTTCTGGCGGCTGAAGCCGGCCGAGAAGGTGCCGTCGCGGCCGATGTCGGCTTCGATCGTGCCGTAGAAGGTGCGGTCCTTGTTCTCCAGGTAGCGCACCCAGCTGTCGCCTTCGCCGTATTCGCCGACGAAGCGGCCGCGGATGCTGCCCGATTCGTTCAGCGGCGTCGAGACGTCGGCCATGACGTGGCGCTTGTCCCAGCGGCCGACGGTGGCTTCGACGCGGCCGCCCAGCTTCTTGCTGAAGGCGCGCTTGCGCACCAGGTTCAGGGCGGCGGACGGGGTGCCGGCGCCGGTCATCAGGCCGGTCGCGCCGCGCACGACTTCGACGCGGTCGTACAGGGCCAGGCTGCCCAGCACTTCGCCCGCGCTCCAGGCGGCGTCCCAGGTGGTCGGGATGTTGTCGATCTGCAGGTTGGTGACTTCGAAGCCGCGCGCCGTGAAGCTGCCGCGGTGGGTTTCATACTGGTTGACCGAGACGCCGGTGACGTTGTTGGCGACGTCGGTGATGCTGATCAGGCCCTGGTCTTCGATGCGCTGCTGGGTGATGACGGAGACCGATTGCGGGGTGTCGCGCAGCGACATGTCGAGCGGGGTCGCGGTGCGGGTGCGGCCGATGGTGTACGAACCGACGTCGTCGGCCAGCTTCTGGGCCTGGACCTGCACCTGCGGCATCGACGTGGTGCCGGCGGCGGTGTTGCTGCTCTCGGTGGACTGCGCCTGGGCGACCAAGGGGAGTGCGAGACCCACGCAGACCGTCAGGGTCTTCAGTTTGCGACGTCCGTTGGGGCTGACCTGCTTTTCCATCTTTATTCCTGTTGTTGAGCGATGAGTGAGTGGCGGACCGGTCCCGAAAAACGCGCGTCGGCCTATGACAGTTGAATAACAACTTGGAATGATAACTATTCTCATCTATTTATGTCAATGTGTGGCAAACACTTATTGTCAAATCTTGTGGCGGATTGTGCATCCGCATGGACGGTATTGGCAGCGAACGGCTCTGTTTCCTTGCCACCGAATTGGCTAAGCTGGCGTCATCTCAACGAAACACACCTGAAAGGCAGGGCAATGGAAAAGGCAGAATTTTTTGTGACACCTGGCTATGGCGAGAAGTTCTACGGGAAGTTGGGCTATTCGCAGGCGGTGAAGGTGGGCAATCGGGTGGAAATCTCGGGCCAGGGTGGCTGGTCGGACGATCTCGAGTTCCCCGACCGTCTCGAGGACGAGATCGAAGTCGCCTTCAAGAACGTCGAGCGTGTGCTGGCCGCTGCGGGCGCCACCTGGGAGCACGTCATTCATGTGAATTCCTACCATGTGGGTGGTTTCCCGCCGGAGGCCAACGAGACGATGGCGAGGTTGTTCCGCCAATACATGCCGAACCGCGGACCGGTGTGGACCGAAGTGGGCGTGGCGGTGCTCGCCGACCCGCGCATGCGCATCGAGATCCGGGTCACCGCGATCATCGAGTGATTCAGTCGCGGAAGGTGTCGATCAGCCAGTCGACGAAGACCGTCAACCGCGCGTTCTGGTGACGGTTTTGTGGGTAGAGGATGTGGAAGGGCATGGCCGGCCGGCGCCACTCCTGCAGGATCGGCACCAGTTCGCCGGTGTCGATGGCCGGCTGCACCATCCGCGTGAAATGCTGGCCGATGCCCATGCCGGCCCGCAGCAGCGCCAGCAGGCCATTGCCGTCGTTGGTCGAGAGCTCGCTCGCCTCGATGTCGAGGCGCACACCGTCGCGTTCGAAGACAAGGGGATTCGGCTTCGTGGTCGCAGCAAAAAAGTAGCCCAGGCGAACGTGCTGGGCCAGGTCGGCGGGTTCGCGCGGCGTTCCCTCCCTTTCCAGGTAGGCCGGCGCGGCGAAGGTGCCGTAGTACAGGTCGAGCAGCTTGCGGCCGACCATCGACATCTCGTTGATCTCGCCCGCGCGGATCACGCAGTCGACGCCTTCGCCGACGATATTGGCCGGACGGTCGCTGATGCCCAGGCCCAAGGTGATGTCCGGGTATTCGCGATGGAATTCAGGCAGCGCTGGGATCAAGAGGGAGGTCGCGAACGAGGCCGGGGCGTCGATCCGCAGGTGCCCGCGCGGCTTGCGTTTCTGGCCGCGCATGCCGTGGTCCAGCGCGTCGATTTCCGCCAGCAGCCGCACCGATTGCTCGTAATACGCCAGGCCGTCGGCGGTAGCCGCCACCGTGCGCGTCGTCCGGTGCATCAGCTTGTTGCCGAGATGGGCTTCGAGGTCGCCGATCGGCTTGCTGACCGTGGAGCGGGGCAGGTTGAGCTGGTCGGATGCCCGGCTGAACGAGCCGGAGTCGATCACGCGGACGAAGGCGCGCATGGCGAGGAGCTGGTTCATGGGCGGATGATCGTATCGGGATTCCACATGGCCAACAATTATCCATCAAAGTGCATAATGTGGTGTGGAATGGACGAGATCGATCAGCCGCCCCGAATGCTCTCGTGAGCGGAGTGGCGCTTTGCTGTAGGTCAGGCTACCTCTTTCTTGTTCGCCTCAGTAATGGTCCAGTAGTAAATCGTCCGGCCATCGACCTCGACCGTCTTCTCGGCCGGCCATTCCGACCCCATGTCGAAGGCATGCGACACCACGCGCGTGCCGACCTTGAGCTGCTTCCACAGTTGCGGACGCAGCTTGGCGTTGATGGTCGGCAGCAGGTACAGGGTCACCACGGTTGCGCTCGAGAAATCGGTCTTGAACAGGTCGCCGACACGGAACTGGGCGCGGTCCGAGACGCCGGCCTTCTTGGCGTTTTCCTTGGCTTCCGCGATGCGCTCCGGATCGATGTCGATCCCGGTACCGCGCGCGCCACGCACCTTGGCGGCGGTGACGACGATGCGGCCGTCGCCGCAACCCAGGTCGAACAGCGTGTCGTTCTTGCCGACCTTGGCGAGGTCGAGCATCTTGTCGACCACTTCCTGCGGGGTCGGGACATATGGCACGTCGAGGCGTGGCGTGGCGGCAGTGGCCTGGGCCAGCGCGCGGCCGAACGGGAACATCATCATGCCGCCCGCGGCGGCGGCGGACAGCAGCAGGGTACGGCGGCGGGGTTGCAGGTTCATCGGCACAGCTCCTTGGGTCAGGTGGGGACTTCGGTGGAATAAGGCTTGGAATATTTATCGATCGCTCTTCGAGCGCAGCAGCAGCAGCAGGACCACGCCGATGGCCAGCACCGCGACGCCGATCCAGGCGGCGTTCAGCCCGCCGAGCTGCTGGCTGTACACGTACGACAGGCTCGACCACAGCATATAGGCGCAGCTGGCGCAGAACAGCAGGGGCAGCACCGGATACAGCGGCACCTTGAACGGCCGCGGCGCGTTTGGCTCGCGCCGGCGCAGCACGAAGAGCGAAATACCCGTCAGCAGGAAGAACAGCCAGAATACGGGCGCCGTGAATTCGACCATGGACTTGAAGCCGCCGCCGAGCGCGGCGCCGGTGGCGACGAGTAGCAGGGCCGCCACGCACTGCACCGTCATGGCGACCGTCGGGGTGCCGCGCTCGCTATCCCATTCGGCCAGGCGGTCCAGTTTTTTCCAGTCGAGGCCCATGGCATAGCTGGTGCGCGCGCCGACGATCATGGTGGCGTTGATCGAGGTGAGGGCCGAGACGGCCACCAGTACCGAGATGATCTTTTCGCCGGCCGGGCCGAACACGACCTTCATCACGTCCGCCGCCACCGCCTCGGAGGCGGCCATGCCTTCCATGCCCAGCACTTTCCAGTAGGCCCAGGTCACCATCAGGTAGAGGACCGTGATGATGACGATGCCCAGGGTCAGGGCCTTGACCATGTCGCGCGGGCCGCCGCGCATCTCGGCGCTGATGTAGGCCGCCTCGTTCCAGCCGCCGTAGGTGAGCAGGACGAATACCATCGCCATGCCGAGGGCGGCGCTGGCCGGTCCCGCGGGCGCGGCCCCGGAAGCCGTCGCGGACACCGGGGCCGGATCGCTGAACAGGGCGGCGGCGCCGACGATGAGCAGCAGGCCGAGGATCTCGGCGACCGTCAGGAAGGTCTGGGCGCCGGTGCCGGTGCGGATGCCGCGCAGGTTCAGTGCGGACAGCCCGACGATCACCGCGACGGCGTAGACGGTGCTGCCCCAGCCGGCCGGCAGCATGGTCAGCGGCACCGCCTGCTGCATGTAGTCGCCGAACACGAAGCCGAGCAGGGCGATCGAACCGGTGGTGATGACTGAAAAACGCGCCCAGCCGAACAGGAAGGCGACCGAACGGCCGTAGGCGCGGTGCAGGTAGTGATAGTCGCCGCCGGCGTGCGGATACGAAGTGGTCAGCTCGGCGTAGCACAAGGCGCCGATCAGCGACACCACGCCCCCAAGGACCCACAGGGTAAACATGGCGGTGGCGCCGCCGCTCATGCCGGCGACCAGGGATGGGGCCTTGAAGATGCCGGCGCCGATGACGAC
Source organism: Telluria beijingensis (assembly GCF_030770395.1). Classification (GTDB taxonomy): domain Bacteria; phylum Pseudomonadota; class Gammaproteobacteria; order Burkholderiales; family Burkholderiaceae_D; genus Telluria; species Telluria beijingensis. The sequence continues at coordinate 4,987,674 of NZ_CP132480.1, forward strand.
ACCGACAATGACGGCGACCGCCTCGCGCAGGCCGATCGTCGGCCGCGGTCGGGTGTCGTGGGGGGCGGAGACAGTGCGTTCGGCTTCGATGGCGTCCATGTCGTGATCGGTGAGGCACGTCGACGGCCGCCGAGCGCCGCGTCATGCGAGGTTGCACATGGGAAGCGCGTAAACACACTGTCGCTCACCCGCTTTTCGGAACTGGATGTTATCCAGACTGTAGAGCAGGTGGCGCGCGATTGAGATGTCAGAAAGATAAATACGGGGCAGCAGGAGTCATGCCGATGGCGCCACAGCGCGCGCATCGTTCGACGCATTCGCCATCGCCGGCGCGCCGAGCCAGTCGAAGATGGCCGGCCAGATGGTGGCATGGGCGCTGCGGCCCACCAGCACGCCGACATGCTGCAGGTTGACACCGACGTCGCCCTGGTAGGAGAACACCTGCCGGCGCTCGCTGCCGGTGGCTTCGTGGAAGGGCAGGACGGCGTCGGGCGGGATCACCTTGCTGCGGAAATCGACCACGCTGACGAGCGGTGCGCGCAGGTCGCGCGGACCGATCGTGCGCCCGCCGATGTCGAGCGTGCCCTGCATGAATTCGTCGTTGCGGTACAGCGATTCGACGATCTCGGTGAACAGGCGGCCGGGCAGCGGGAATTCGTCATGGGTCCAGCGCTCGACCCGCATATGGGTGGCCAGCGCCTTGGGGTCGAGCAGCGACAGCCAGCGGTCGGCGATGCGTTCCCACCCGAAGGCCTGCGGCTCGGCCAGGGCGCTCATCATGTTGAGATAGACGCCCGGCACGTGGCGGAAGGCGTCGGCGATGCCGCGCGCATGCGGGGTTGCGTTGACCAGCGGCGAAAAGCAGCAGGTGGCCTGCTCGAAATGCAGCGGCGATTCGAGCAGCACGGTGGCCGCCACGCGCTCGGGATGCCTGCAGCTGTAGATGGCGGCCAGGATGCCGCCCAGCGAGTGGCCGACGATGGTCAGCCGTTCTTGCCCGCTGTCTTGCGCTATCGCGCGCTGGCAGGCCGACAGCAGGCGGTCGCCGTAGTCGTCCAGGCCGACGTCGGGGTCGCCGTCGGGCATCGGCAGCCATTCGGCCAGGTAGACCCGGTATCCGCGCTCGCTCCAGCGGCGCACCACGCTGATGTCGGGCGCCAGGTCCCAGATATAGGCGCGCTTGATCGGGGCCGGCACCAGCAGCACTGCCGGGCCACCGCCGGGCGCATCCTGGAAGCGCCGCAGGTTCAGGCCGGGCTGGTCGAGGATGACGGTCGACGGCGTCTGCTGCGGCCCATAGCCAGCCCGCTCGAGCATCCTGCCGCGCGCCTGGCGGCTGCGGTCCATCCGCTTGAGCGCTTGCGCGCCGAAGGCCCCGAATGCGTTCCAGTTACTGGCGTACATGAATGGCGATCCCGTCGAATTGGCAATCCGGAGACTCTACGCCAACTGCCGTCCGGCTCCAACCGCGCACGCTTCGAATCGCATGCCTGTTTGCGCTAGGTAAAACCTGGCGCATCGCCGCGTCGGCCAGTTGGTCGTCGCCCGCTCGTCGCCGGCGGCGTGGATTGCTCTGGAATCTGGCATACTCGAACCATCGTTCACGATCGACAAGACCAGGTATTTACTGATGAAACCAGAGATTCTCGTATTGGGCGGCATGTGGTCGCAAGAGCTTCGCGCCAGGCTGGAGCACGCATTCGAATGCCGCTACCTGCCGGCGATTCCGCCTGCCGGCGACGCCGTGTTGACACCGGTCGCGGCGCGTATCCGCGCGGTCCTCACCACTGGCATGCTCGGCGTGACGCCGGAGCTGGTAGCCGCCTTGCCGGCGCTCGAGATCGTGTCGGTGAATGGGGTCGGCGTCGATGCGGTGCCGCTGGCGCTGCTGGCCGAACATGGCATCCACGTGACCAATACGCCCGACGTGCTGACCGACGACGTGGCCGACCTGGCCGTCACCCTGCTGCTGTCCACTGTGCGCCGCCTGCCGATGCTCGACCGCTATGTGCGCGCCGGCCAGTGGCCGGCAAAAGCGCCCCTGGGGCCGGCGCGCAGCCTGAAGGGCAAGGTGGCCGGCATCGTCGGCTTCGGCCGTATCGGCCAGGCGGTGGCGCAGCGCCTGCAGGGCTTCGGCATGGAGATTCGCTATTACCAGCGCAATCCGGGCCCGGCGCCGGAGCGGCGCAGCGCATCGCTGCTGGCGCTGGCCGATGAAAGCGATGTGCTGGTGCTGTGCATGCCCGGCGGCGCTGCCACCCGGCACATCGTCGACGGTGGGGTGCTCGACGCGCTCGGCCCGGAAGGCACGCTGGTGAACATCGCACGCGGCTCGGTGGTCGACGAGGCGGCGCTGGTCGCGGCGCTGCAGGATGGGCGACTGGGCGCGGCGGGGCTGGACGTGTTCGAGGACGAACCGAACGTGCCGGCGGCGCTGTTCGCGTTCGACAACGTGGTACTCACGCCCCACGTCGGCAGCTTCACGGTGGAGACGCGGCGCGCGATGGGCGAGCTGGCAGTGGCCAACCTGCTGGCCCACTTCAACGGCGAGCCCTTGCCCACGCCGGTCGTCTAGCGTTTAGTCGAGATGCTCGTGGTGGTCGGCCACGCCCTGCTTCCAGTAGGCCGAGATCCGGGCCGCCTGGCGCGGCAGGCCCTTGTCGACCAGGAGCTGGCGCACCTGCGCCATCAGCGCGGCTTCGCCGCCGCCCCAGGCCAGGCCCGCGCCTTGCTGCAGCGGCAAGTCCTTCAACACCTGCAGCAGTTCCTCGTTCGACGCCACCCAATGGATGTCTACACTGGCCTGGGTGGCGAACTCGCGCCGGTCGGCCGCGTCCACCAGCATTACCACCTGCGCGCGGGCGGCCGGCGGCAATTCTTCCAGGCGCCGGGTCACGGCCGGCAGCGCGCTGGCGTCGCCCAGCAGCAGGTGCCAGTCCATCGCCAGCGGCAGGATCATCGAGCCGCGCGGGCCGCCGATGATGGCCTTGTCGCCGACTTTCGCGTCGCGCGCCCATTCGGCGGCGCCGCCGTGGCCGTGCAGGGCGAACTCGAGGTCGACCTCGCAGGCTTGTTGGTCGAAGCGGCGTGGCGTATAGTCGCGCCGAACCTGCTGGCCGTCGGCCCCGTCGAGCATGAATTTGACATGGTCGTCGAACGACAGCGAGGTGAAATCCCAGAGTGCGGCGCCCTTGAACGTGATGCTGGCGAAGCCGGGGCTCAGCCGTTCGATGCGTGTGACCTCGACTTCGCGAATCTTGAGATCGTGGCGGACGCGCTCGATCGCGGGAATTTGTGCGGGAATGCGGGATTCAGGCATGCTACACTCCAGAATTAGTTGATAGTGTCCACCATTATGCGAAAAGAAGTTGATAGAGTCAACCAAAATCAGGGCAATCGTGTGGACGATCCGTTGGAGACGATGCACGCGATCGTGCATCTGTACCGGTCACAGCAGTTGAAGGGATTGCGCAACGGGCCGCACGAGCTGGCGCATATGGAGGTGAGGGCGCTCGGCTATTTCGCGCGCCATCCAGGCGCCACCCAGAGCGACCTGGTCGCGCATTCTGGCAGGGACAAGGCGCAAGTGGCGCGCATCATCCGGGCTCTGCGCGACGGAGACCTGCTGGAGGCGACGCCGGACGAGGCCGACCGGCGCAGCACGCGGCTGATGCTCAGCGCGGCCGGGAAGGAAGTATTCGAGGGGCTGCACCGCCAGAGCGGAGCGCTGGGCGCCGTCGCCCTGGCGGGATTGTCGGACGACGAGCAGGCGGTATTATTGGACCTGCTGGCGCGCGTGCGCGCCAATCTGGAGGCGCGGGCTGGGTAGGGGTGGCCCGCGCTCGATCGCTTACTCGACCCAACCAAACCCATCCCGCGCCAGCAGCGCGAACGATTCCGCCGGCCCCCACGAACCCGCCGCATAGCCATGCGGCTTCTCGTTCAGGGTTTCCCAGCCATTGATGATCGGCTCGACCCATTCCCAGGCCGCTTCGAGTTCGTCGCGGCGCATGAAGTGGGTCAGGCGGCCGCGCACCACGTCGATCAGCAGGCGTTCGTAGGCTTCGGCGCGGCGTTGCTGGAAGGCCGATTGCAGGTCGAGGTTGAGCGCTACCTGCTGCATCATCATGCCACTGCCGGGCTGCTTGGCGAAGATCTGCAGCTTGATCGCTTCTTCGGGCTGCAACTCGATCACCAGCCGATTCGCGACGCCGCCCGGGGTCTCCGGGAACAGCGGGAACGGCGGATTGGCGAACTCCACCACGATCTTGGACGAGCGGCGCTGCATGCGCTTGCCGGTGCGCAGGTAGAACGGCACCTTGGACCAGCGCCAGGTATCGATATGTGCGCGCAGGGCGACGAAGGTTTCCGTGTGGCTGTCCGCCGGCACGTTGCTCTCCTCGTGATAACCCTTGACTTCCTGGTTGCCGCTCACGCCATGCGTGTACTGGCCGCGCACGGTGTCGCGTGCGATGTCGGCCAGGGTCATGCGGCGCAGCGAGCGGATCACCTTCAGTTTTTCGTCGCGCACCGCGTCAGGCGACAGCGAGGTTGGCGGCTCCATGGCGACGATGCACAGCAGTTGCATCAGGTGGTTCTGCACCATGTCGCGCATCGCGCCGGCGCTGTCGTAGAAGCCGGCGCGGCTGCCCACGCCCACTTCTTCGGCCACCGTGATCTGTACGCTCGCGATGTTCGGCGCGCGCCACAGCGGTTCCAGGATCGAGTTCCCGAAGCGCAGCACCATCAGGTTCTGCACGGTTTCCTTGCCCAGGTAGTGGTCGATGCGGTAGATCTGCGATTCGGCGAAGTGTTTGCCGACCGCCTCGTTGATCTCCACCGCCGACGCCAGGTCGCGGCCCAGCGGCTTCTCGAGCACCACGCGCGCATTGGCGTCGACCAGGCCGGTGGCGGCCAGCTTGTCGCAGATGGTGGTGAACAGCGATGGCGCGGTGGCCAGGTAGAACACGCGCTGGGCGCCTTCGCGCGAAGAGTCCTTCAGCGTGTCGAAGATGGGCGCGCTCGAGACGTCCAGGCGCACATAGACCAGCAGGTCGAGGAAGCCGGCCCAGCTCTTGTCATTGAAATTGTCGGCGCTGATGAACGAGCGCGAATGCTCCTCGACGAAGGCCAGGTAACTGGCGCGATCGTAATCCTGGCGGCCGGTCGACAGGATGCGGGTCGACGCCGGCAGGTTACCGTGCAGGAAGGCCATGTACAGGGCCGGCAGCAGCTTGCGCATGGCAAGGTCGCCCATGCCGCCGAAGATGGTCATGTCGAGGGGAAGGCCGTCATTGTGCTGATTCGCGTGCTCGTTCGAGGTACTCATGTCTCTTTCGCTGACAGGTTGTATAGATCGCTTGCGTCGTGCGCTCGCCTGGTTGGTCTTTGATTGTAGCCTACATGACGAAAAAGAACTGGCAAAAGGGGCAAGATTGCCAGGCCCGGCGTACGGACAAAAAAAAGCCCGCGCAAGCGCGGGCCCGAAGCCACCAGGAGAGGAGCTTAGAACTTGTAACGCAGGCCGAACAGGTACTCGCGCCCGGTCACGTTGTTCACCACCACGCTGTCGCGCTGGCGGCTGATGAACTGGTCGTTTTCCTCGTTGGTCAGGTTGACGCCCTCGAGCGTGAACTCGAGGTTCTCGTTGACCTTGTACGACAGCGACAGGTCGACGTTGAACGTTTCGTTCTTGCCCTCGACATCGTTGTTGTTCTGGCCCGGTACGCGGGTCACGAAGCCCGAGCGCTTGGCGCCCGAGATGCGCGCGCTAAACTTGCCGTCGTCATAGAAGAAGGTCGCGTTCCACGATTTCGGCGACAGGTTCAGCAGGTCGTCGGTGATGGTGGCGCCACCGGTCGGCGAGACCAGGTATTCGATTTTCGAGCTCACCTTGGTGTAGTTCAGCAGGGTGCCGAAGTTCTTGCCCCAGCCCGGCAGGAAGGTGAACGGCTGCTGGTAGCTGATCTCGAAGCCCTTCAGCTTGCCGCCATCGGTATTCACCGGCAGCGTTTGCTGGAACACTTCCTCACCCGTGAAGTTGGCCGGCAGCAGCGACAGCGGCAGGCCCGACTCGCGGAACGGCACATTGGTGCGCAGGCTCTGGATATAGGTGTCGATGTTCTTCTGGAACAGGCCCAGGCCCACGAAGGCCTTGTTCGCGAAGTAGTATTCGAAGCTGCTGTCGAAGGTCTTGGCGCGGAACGGTTTCAGGAACGGGTTGCCCGAGTTGATCGACAGGTTGCCGGTGGTGGCGATGCTGCCGCCCGGCGACAGGAAGCCCAGTTGCGGACGGGTCATCACCTTGGCCGCGCCGAAGCGCACGATGAACTCGTCGGTCACGTTGGCGGTCAGGTTGAACGATGGCAGCGTGTCGGTGTAGTCGTGGTTGACCTTGACCTGGGTGCCGCCGCCGGCCGCCTGGTAGCCGATGGTTTCCAGGTCGGTCTTCACGTAGCGCACGCCGATGTTGCCGCGCACCGGAATATTCCACAGGTCGTGGCGGAACTCGCCCATCAGGTAGACGCCGTCGCTCTTCTCGGTGACCGCGCGGTTGTTGCCGCGCGCATTGCCGTTCTCGATCGACGACAGGGTGAAGTCGCCCGGGCCGCCGGCAGGGCCGCTCTTGATGCAGTTGCAGTAGATGTCGTAGGCGGCGGCGATCGCCTGCAGGTTCGGCATCACCCAGCCGGTGGCGTTCCCGGCCGGCATGCCGAGCTGGCTGCCGAAGCCGGTCATGGTCGAGGTCAGGCCGGTGGCGCCGGCAGGCGGGGCGAAGATCGTGTCGTTCTGGTTGACGCGACGGAACTCGTAGGTCTCCGAGGTGTACTTCTTGCTGTTGATGCCGCCCTTGAAGGTCAGGCTGTCGCTCGCTTCCCAGGCCAGGTCGAACTGGGCGACGTTGTTGACGTTGTCGGTGCCCTGCGGACGGATGCGGATCTCGCTGGTGGTGGTGTTCGGCACGGTCGTCGGCTGGGTGCCGCTGGCGACCTGCGGAACGCCGATCAGGCCGAGCGGGCCTCCGTTCACGTCGAACGGATAGGTGATCAATGGACGACGGCTGTCGTTACGGAAGTCGATGCTGTAGCCGTCGACATTCAGTGCGTCGAGGGTGACCGTGGTCTGGATCGGGTTGCGGAACTTCGATTCGGCGCGGCCATACCTGGCGCTCATGCTCCAGGTGTCGCTCAGCTTGTGTTCCAGGGTCAGTGTCGGCTGGGTGAAGGTGGTCTTCAGTTCGTCGAAGCGCTGTTCGGAGCGGATGTCGACGTTGTTGTAGCGGCCGTACAGCAGCGAACCGTTCGGCGCGTACTGCGCTTCCAGCACGCCGACCTGCGGCTTGCCGCCCTGGCTGGCGCTGCGGCTGAACGAAGTCGCCTGCAAAAAGTCTTCCTGGCGGGTCGCGTCGAGCTTCGAGTACAGCATGTCGAAGGTCAGCAGCGTGCCCTGGCGTGGACGCCATTGCACCGAACCGGTCAGGCCGAGGCGGTCCTGGTCGTGGGTCAGGCGGCCGTAGCGCGGCAGGCGCGGGTGGAAGTTGTTCGGATCGCTGGCCGCGTTGTAGGCGGCGATATTCTCCGGCGTGCCGGGCAGGCGTTCGGCGCCTTGCGCGGCCGGGCCGCAGGTGGTCGCGGTCGAGTTGCTAGGGTTGGCGGCCATGCCCTGCGGGGCGCACCAGCCGCCTGACGATGGGCCGTTATCCCAGCGCACCGTGCTGAAACCGTCTTCCAGCACGCGACGCTTGGAGTAGGCGCCCGAGAACAGCACGCCCACTTTGCGGTCGAAGAAGGTGTTCGACACCATGAAGGCCGCGCGCGGATCGGTCTTTTCCGAGCCGTCGTTGTATTTGCCTTTCAGGGCCACGGTGGCGTTGAAGCCGCGCAGGTCGAACGGACGCAGGGTCTGCAGGTCGACGGTGGCGCCCAACGAGCCTTCGTCGACGTCGGCCGACGAGCTCTTGCGCACCGTCAGGGCGCTGAACAGCTCCGAGGCGAACACGTTGAAGTCGAAGCCGCGGCCGCGGTTGGTGCCGCCCGAGCTGTCGGTGCCGCCGGTGGTGGCCAGGCCCTCGATGCCGTTGATGCGCACGCGGGTGAAGTCCTGCCCCAGGCCGCGCACCGTGATGCTGCGGCCTTCGCCGGCGTCACGGTCGATCACCACGCCCGGCACGCGCTGCAGCGATTCGGCCAGGTTGGTGTCGGGGAATTTGCCCATGTCTTCGGACTTGATGACGTCGACGATGCCGTTGTCCTGGCGCTTGGCGTTCAGTGCGCTTTCCAGCGAGGCGCGCAGGCCGGTCACGACCACAGTCTGGGCAGTGGCAGTCTCGGCGCCGGTCGGCGTGGCGGCGACTTCCTGGGCAAAAGCGGGCCCGAGCGACAGCGCGGAGACCGAAGCGGTACCGAGCAGGCAGAGGGTGAGTTTGCGCAGGGCTGCGCGGTGCGGGTATTGGTTCATGCTGTCTCCATGCGTTTTTGTCGGGGCGGTGGGTTGTGGGGTCCGCCGGCGCTGCATTTGTTTATCTGGTCAGGCCAGTTGTTGAATTCTATGTCAACTTTTGTGTTTTTGGTCAGGCCAATTGAAAAATATTTTTGAACTGGCCTGACCTGTTGCTATTCAGGTCTTTGCGTTCAGCACCTGCTTGTAGCGTTTGCCGCCAATCGTGACGTTGTCGAGAGTGACATCGACGGCGTTATGCATGAACCATGGCTGCGCGCCATTCGCCGGGGTGCCGAAATCCGAGTCGCTGATGCGCACGCGGGCGATCGGCGGGATGGGCGTGCCAGGCTTGCCGTTGAAGCTCGACGCCACGGGCCCGAGCAGCACGAAGGCCTGGTAGCACGAGAACTTGCCCTTGCCGGCATCGACATTGCTGGCGCGGACGTTGCGGATGTCGATGTCCGATACCTGCGGCGGACGGATGCGCATGGTGTCGTCGCCCGGTACGTAGTCGCAGTCGATGGTGACGATGGCGCCGGCACTGGACGCCACCGGCACGGTGATCTCGCGCATGCCGGGCAGCGGCTTGTACAGCATCGGCTCGATCGACACGCCATTGGGCAGCGTCACGTCGCGCACGTACAGGTGGCGCAGGAAGCCGCCGCGGTTCATATTTGTCTTGAGCCGGATCGCCGTGTTCAGCGGGTCGTTCTTCCAGTGGATATTGCGGAACTCGAGCTTCTCGGCAAACACATACTCGATGCCGCCCGCCATCTCGCTGCCCAGCGTGACGCCGCCATGCCCGCTATTCATCACGCAGTTCTGGATCACGATATTGCGCGTCGGTCCATGCTGGGTGTCGAGGTTCTTGCCGGCCTTGATCGCGATGCAGTCGTCACCGTTGTTGAACAGGCAGTCGTCGACCAGCACGCCGTCGCAGGCTTCCGGATCGAAGCCGTCGCTGTTCGGGCCCAGGCTTTCCATGTTCACGCGGCGAATCAGGAGATCGCGGCAGGCGACTGGATGGTGCAGCCAGAACGGCGCCGCATTGACCTGGTAGCCCTGCAGCAGCACCTTCTCGCAGCCGATCAGTTCGATCATGCAGGGCCGCAGGAAGTGGCCATGGCCGAACACGCGCTTCTCGACCGGCACGCCGGCTTCGGACAGCGCCGGCAGGTAGCGCGAATCGGTCTGCCAGCGGTCTCCCTGGCCCTGGATCGCGGCCTGTCGCCGCGCATCGATGCCTGGCACGACCTTGTCCAGCGAGGGGTTATTGGGATTGGCATACACCTCGGTGCGCTTGCGTACCGGCTTGCCGCGGCCCTTCCAGTCCCACCAGCATTCGGGACCGTCCGCGAAACCCGGCTCGAACGGCACTCCGCCCTGGCCATTGAGGATGCTGGTCCAGTCCTCGCCGGTCAGCGCGATATTGGTTTGATTGATCGCGTACACCATCGGCGAGTAGTTCAGGCAGTCGTTGCCCTGCCAGCGCGACAGTACCAGCTTGCCGTTGTCGCCGCAGTCATGCTCGCCGTGGCGGGCATAGTGCGCGGGATTGGCGGCGAAGTGCACGCGCGCGCCGGCGGCCAGGTGCACGTGCACGTTCGAGCGCAGCACGATCGGGCCGGCGCAATACCATTCTCCCTTCGGGATCACGACCCGGCCACCGCCCTTGGCGTGGCAGGCCGCGATCGCCGCTGCGATGGCCGGATAGGCGTCGGGGGAACCCGGCGCCGGGGTGTCCAGCATGCCCTCGACCAGCGATTCGGTCTGGCCGTTCACCTTCACCAGCGTGCATGGCTTGGCGCCGTGGGCGGTGATCGGGAAATCCTCGTCGCGGAAAGTCAGGGGCGTGGCGAAGCGCGCCACGATGGCGGCGGCCCGCTGCCAGGGATCGGCCGGCTTGGCGGCGGCGCTGGCGCTATTCACGCCGCCCAGCATCAACGAGGCCGCGGGAACGGTGCGCAGCAGGGCGCGGCGCTTGGCTTGGAAAGTCATCGCCATCCTTATTTCGCCCCCTGGATGGTCACGCGCACCGGGCTGGCGTCGCGCGCGGCGATGTCCTGGGCCTGGCGTTCCCATTGGGCGCGGCTGGTGATCTCGCCGGCGCGGCTCCAGGCGGCGCCGGCGTAGTAGCGCAGCGGCTGGCCCGGTGTGGATTTCGCGAACACAAGTTCGTTCAGCGTGTCTTGCGCGAAGCCCTCGGCATTCGGCAGCACGATGGCGGTGCCGAAGGCGTCGTTGCTCTTCTGCTCGACCCACTGCAGCAGCACTTTGCCGTCGCGGCCGACCTGGATCTTCGCATCCTGGCCCTTGTCGCTCGGCGTCTTGTTCAGGCCCACGGCCACCGTGAGCGGCGTAGTGTCGCCAGCTGTGGTGGTGAAGGTGCTGTCGATGCGGTCCAGCCAGTGGCCGGCGTCGACCGTGAAGCGCTTGACTTCGCTCACCTGGCGGCCACCGGCATCCCACGGCGCGTAGTGCAGCTCGAAGATGGCGCGGATCGGTCCATTGGCCAGGATCTTGTAGCTGGCGTAGTTCACGCCCGTGTACAGCGTCTTGCCGTCCCAGATGCCGGCGCCGCCGGCGCCGCGGGACTTGCCGACGTTGTACATGTCCATGCCTTCCCCCTGGTCCTTGTGGTAATGGTCATGGCCCTTGTTGTACCAGCGGTCGACGATCGGATAATCCACGCGCTTGAACCAGATATCGAGGCCGCTGGTCACCAGCACCTCCTTGACCACGCCGGCTGGCGCCGGCGCCGCCAGCGCGGGGCCATAGGTGCGGTGCGCGACCTTGTCGTTTTCCCACGCGAAGTCGTCGAGGCGCTCCGGTACATGGCGCGCGAAGGCCTTGATGGGGAAGGGCGGCGCCACGCCGTCGATGCGCTCGACGGTGAAGCTGGCGCTCTTTTCTCCAGCCTTGAAGCTGTGCTGGAACAGCAGTTCGCCATAGGCGATGCCTTCGTTTTTCGGGTCCTTGGCCTGCGGCGCGATATTCGTCACCTGGTGCGGCAGCACCCGGCCACTGGCGTCCTTGACGGCGATCTTCTGGATCATCGCGCCGGGCATGGCGGCGTTGACGTCCTTCCATGGGATCGAGATGGTTTCCGACGGACGGGCGATGGCCAGGTCGTGCTGCACGGTGACGCCAAACCTGTCCTGGGCGTGGCCTGGCGCGAATGCCGCCGCCAGCGTGGCTGCGAGTACGAGTCGTTGCATGGTATCCCCTTGATCAGTGGTGTTCGCGGTAGTCGGTCTGGCCGCCCTTGGGCATGTAGTGGTAGGTGCGCACTTTGTGCTGCACCTCGAATGCCGGATTCTTCACCAGGCGGATGATCTCGGCGCCGGCCATCAGCATCGGGCCGTAGCCGTGCAGCGCGTCGACGCTGGTCGGGCGGTGGTAGTAATAGACCATGTCGCTGGCCAGGGTCGTGCCCACGCACGTGCCTTCGACCTGGCCCAGCGAATTGATGCGGGTCGACAGCGCGTTCCAGCCGGCCTGCGCGATCGAACCATAGGTGGTGGGGCTGATCCAGCCTTCGTTGACCGCGTGCGCGAACACATAGGTGAACATGGCGCTGGCCGAGGTTTCAAGATACGAGTCGTTCCGGTCCAGCATCTGGTGCCACAGGCCGCTGCCGCTTTGCAGCTCGGCGATGCCTTTCAGCGAGGCGCGCAGCTGGGCCAGCACTTTCGGGTAGCCCGGATGGTCCATCGGCAGCACGTCGAGCAGGTCGGACATCGCCAGCACCGCCCAGCCATTGGCGCGCGCCCAGTAGAAGCGCGGCGCGTCCTGGTGGTTGGCGTGCCAGCCGTGGGTGTACAGGCCCAGCTGCGGATTGAACATGCGGCTCGACATGCCCAGTACATTGTTGACGGCGTCGTCGAAGTGCTCGCGCTTGCCGGTCAGGCGGCCCATCTCGGCCAGCGCCGGGATGCTCATATACATATCGTCGGCCCACAGCGAGACTTCCTGCGGACGCTTGCGCGCCATGGTGCCGTCTTCCAGCCGGAACTGGCGCTTGGCGACCCAGTCGCTGCAGGTGTCGATCATGTTCTTCAGGTCGGGGCCGACCTTGGCCAGGCGCGCCCGGATCAGGGCCGCGCACATCGAGCCGCTGTCGTCCAGCGAGCGCGGATCGAGGAAGCGCGAGAAGCTGTTGGCGCGTTCGAGCTTGAACTTCTGTTCTTGGGCGCTGAAGTATGGGAGGGTCTCGGAGAAGAACTGGAAGTGGCGGCGGGTCATGGCAGTGAAGCCGTTGTCGCCGGTGGCCTGGGCGGCTTTGAGCAGGCCCGAATGGACGACGCCCATTTCATACACCTGGATGCCGTAGTCGCCGGCGCTGCGCTCGAAGATGGCGTCCGCATTGGGCGTACGGAGATCGGTGATCGGCTGGCCGGTGCGCTTGCTGACGATGCGGGTCGGCGTGGCGCGGTCCATGAATGCGCGGATCGCATTCAGCTGGGCCGTCACTTCGGCCACCACCGGCATCTTGTAGGGGATCGGGTAGGTTCCCTCTCCCGCATCGCCCAGGTTCGTGTTGTCGGGATTACGGTACTTGCCCTCGGCGAGGGCGGGCCCGCAAGCGAGCGCGCAGCCCAGCAGGGCTGCCAGCAAATGCAGTTTCATGTGTCTCCAATCGGCGTTGTTGTGTTACCCGTGTTGCTTAAACTTCAGGCGATGCTCTTTTGGTCAGGCCATTTTAATTTGGTCAGACCAAAATCGCAAGGTGGACTAGCCACTTTTGATTTTTGTGTGGCATACTGAAAAAGAACATCCAGACAAGGCAGACCATGAACCAGCTCGTCCCCCGTATCATTCGCATGCAGGCCAGCGACAACGTAGCGATCGTCGCCAACGATGGCGGCCTGCCCGCCGGCACCGTCCTGGCCGATGGACTGGTGCTGGTCGAAGGGGTGCCGCAGGGGCACAAGGTTGCATTGGTCGACCTGCTCGACAACGATCCAGTGATCCGCTATGGCGTCATCATCGGTTACGCCAATGGCGCCATCCCGCGCGGCAGCTGGATCTCGGAGAAAGTGCTGCACATGCCGGCTGCGCGTTCGCTCGAGGACCTGCCGATCGGCACCCGCGCCGTGACCGATTTCCCGCCGCTCGAAGGCTATACCTTCGAGGGCTACCGCAATGCCGACGGTTCGGTGGGGACGCGCAACCTGCTGGCGATCACCAGCACCGTCCAGTGCGTGTCGGGCGTGATCGAGTATGCCGTCAAGCGCATCCGCGACGAACTGCTGCCACGTTATCCGAACGTCGACGACGTGGTCTCGCTCGAGCACGTGTATGGGTGCGGGGTGGCGATCGACGCGCCCGGCGCCGACATCCCGATCCGGACCATCCGCAACCTGTCCAGGAATCCGAATTTCGGCGACGACGTCATGGTCGTCAGCCTGGGCTGCGAGAAGCTGCCGCCCACACGCCTGTTCCCGGCCGGTGCGATCCCGATCGGGTCGGCCCAGCCCTCGGTCGTCACCTTGCAGGACCAGCAGCACGTCGGCTTCATGTCGATGATCGACAACCTGATGGCGACCGCCGAGCGCCACCTGCAAAAACTGGATGCCCGTCGCCGCGAGACCTGCCCGGCGTCCGAGCTGGTGGTGGGCGTGCAGTGCGGCGGCAGCGACGCCTTTTCGGGCGTGACCGCCAACCCGGCCGTGGGCTTCGCCACCGACCTGATCGTGCGCGCCGGCGGCGCCGTGATGTTCTCCGAAGTGACCGAGGTGCGCGACGGGATCGACCAGCTGACCGCCCGCGCGGCGTCGCCCGACATCGCCGAGGCCATGGTGCGCGAGATGCAGTGGTACGATGACTACCTGGTGCGGGGGGGCGTGGATCGCAGCGCGAACACGACGCCGGGGAACAAGAAGGGCGGTTTGTCCAATATCGTCGAGAAGGCGATGGGATCGATCGTCAAGTCGGGCAGCACGGCCATCACCGGCGTGCTCTCGCCCGGCGACAAGCTCAAGCAGAAGGGCCTGATCTATGCCGCCACGCCGGCCAGCGACTTCATTTGCGGTACCCTGCAGATGGCCGCCGGGATGAACGTGCACATCTTCACCACCGGCCGCGGCACGCCGTATGGCCTGGCCGCGGTCCCGGTGATCAAGATGGCGACCCGTTCCGAACTGGCGCGCCGCTGGCACGACCTGATGGACGTCGACGCCGGGCGCATCGCCACTGGCGAAGCGAGCATCGAGGAAGTGGGTTGGGAGCTGTTCCACCTGATCCTCGACGTGGCCAGCGGCCGCCGCACCTGGGCCGAGCAGTGGAAGCTGCATAATTCGCTGGCGCTGTTCAATCCGGCGCCGGTGACGTAACTAATAGAGATAGAGGAGTGGTGGTATGAGTGATGGTGTTAAGGTGGGCAAGCCGTTCAAGCGCATCCTGCTGACCGGCGCGGCGGGCGGCCTGGGCAAGGTGCTGCGCGACCGTATCAAGCCATGGGCCGAGGTGGTGCGCCTGTCGGACGTGGCCGACCTGGGCGAGGCGCGCGAAGGTGAGGAACTGGTCCAGTGCGACCTGGCCGACAAGGAAGCGGTGCTCAAGCTCCTCGAGGGCGTCGACGCGGTGCTGCACTTCGGCGGCATCTCCACCGAGAAGCCGTTCGAACCGATCATGCAGGCCAATATCCTGGGCGTCGCCAACCTGTACGAGGCGCTGCACAAGGCCGGCACCCGGCGCGTGGTGTTCGCCAGCTCGAACCACGCGATCGGCTACCACCGCACCACCGAAGTGCTCGACGCGAACTCGCCGACCCGTCCCGACAGCTACTATGGCCTGTCGAAGGTGTTCGGCGAGCAGATGGGGCGTTACTATTTTGATCGCTTCGGCATCGAGACGGTCTGCATCCGCATTGGTTCGAGCTTCCCGGAGCCGGCCAACAAGCGCATGATGTCCACCTTCCTGTCCTACGACGACCTGACCGAACTCCTGCGCTGCTCGCTGTTCGCGCCGCGCGTGGGCCATACGATCGTTTACGGCCAGTCCGACAACGACAGCACCTGGTGGGACAACCGCTTGGCCTCGCACCTGGGCTACAAGCCGAAGGACAGCTCGAGCAAGTTCGCCCACCTGTTCCCGGATACCTCCGAATTCCCGGCCCAGGACGACGTGACCACGATGTACCAGGGCGGGAAGTTCCTGCTCGACGGCCCGCAGTATTGAGCATGGCCGACCGCCTGCGCTTGCACAATGGACGCCTGCTGGCCGAGATCGTGCCGCAGGCGGGCGGCGGGCTAGCCCGCCTCGACTGGGTCGCCGGATCTTCGCCGCAGCCTTTGTTGCGGGCGCTGGCGCCGGATGCGCCGGAGGTGCCGCTGCCGTCGCAACTGGCCTGCTTTCCACTCGTGCCATGGTCGAACCGCATGGCGCCAGGCGGCTTCGAGTTCGATGGCAGGCGCCACGTGCCGGCGCCGAACCGCGCCGGCGAACCCTGTCCGATCCATGGCGATGGCTGGCAGCAGGCGTGGCAGGTGGAGTCGCATACGCCTGATGCGTTGATGTTGCGGCTCGAGCGCCACGCCGCGGCGCCGTTCTCGTACGAGGCGGCATTGCGCTATGCGCTCGAAGACGATGCCTTGGCGGTGGAGCTCGAGGTGCGCAATGCGGGCCACTTCCCCTTGCCCTTTGGCCTCGGCCTGCATCCCTGGCTGCCGGATCCGCAAGGCGCCCGGCTGCAGGCGAGGGCCACCCAGGTGTGGCTGTCAGGCGCCGACAAGCTGCCGTCGGTGTGCAGCCTGCTGCCGCCGAACTGGAATTTCGTCGAGCCGTCGCCGTTGCCGGAAGATGGCGTCGACAACGTCTTCGAGGGCTGGGACGGCGTGGCCGATATCGCCTGGCCTGCGCGCGGGCTCGGCCTGTCCATCGAGGCGAATATGGATTACTTCATCCTGTATGCGCCGCCGGGTCGCGATTTCTTCTGCTTCGAGCCGGTCGACCATCCGATCAATGCCCACAATATGACGGGCTATCCGGGCTTGAGCATTCTCCCGCCCGGGGCCAGCCTGCGCCGCCGCGTCCTATTTCGGGGGCGCGCGCTGTGAGGCTGCAGTTGCCGGCACTGCTGGCGCTGTTGCCGCTGGCCGCGGCGGCGCAGCCCTACAATGCCGAGACCACCTACCGCAAGCTAGCCGCCGACTATCCGTTCATCCGCATCGCGGCCAGCACGGCGCCGGGCCCGGTGCAGGTGCGCAAGGACGTGGTGTACGCGCGTCGCGGCGACCTCGATCTGGCGCTGGACCTGTACCTGCCAGGCCCGGCCCGCCAGGCGGCGCCGCTGGTCGTGCTGGTCCATGGCGGAGGGTGGCGCAGCGGAGATCGCAGCGAGATGGCGCCGCTGGCGGCGCGCCTGGCCGCGCGCGGCTATGCGGCGGCCAGCGTCAGCTACCGCCTGTCCGGCCAGGCGCGCTATCCGGCGGCGGTCGATGACGTCCGGGATGCCGTGGCCTGGCTGCGCGCGAATGCCGCGCGTTTCAATCTCGATCCGGGCCGCGTGGCGATCGCAGGCGGTTCGGCAGGCGGACAGATCGCCTCGCTGGTCGGCATGACGGATGCCGGCGCCCTGCGCGCGGTCGTGAATATCGACGGACTGTCCGACTTCACGTCCACCGAAGCGCTGCGCCACGAAGACGATCCCGCCAAGAATCCGTCGGCGGCCGGCGCCTGGTTCGGTGGACGCTATGCCGAACAACGCGCGCTGTGGCATGCGGCCTCGCCGATCGCCCATGTCGACAAGGCGAGCCCGCCGGTGCTGTTCATCGTCAGCGGCGCGCCGCGCTTTTCGGCCGGGCGCGAGGCAATGAGCGCGAAACTGCAGGGCCATGGCATCCTGGCCGAGACCGTGGCGCTGCCGGGCACCCCGCATGCATTCTGGCTGTTCGATCCGTGGCTGGCGCCGACCGTCGATGCGATGGACGATTTCCTCGGCCGCGTGCTCGGCAAGCCGCCGGCGCGCGCGCCGTGGTCGCCCGACCTGGGCAATGGCCGCTACCGCAATCCGATCCTGCACGCCGACTATTCCGATCCGGACGTGATCCGCGTCGGCGACACCTACTACATGGTGGCGTCGAGCTTCGCCAATGCGCCCGGCCTGCCGCTATTGACCTCGAAGGACATGGTCAACTGGGAGCTGGTGGGCCATGCGCTGCCGCGCCTCGTGCCCGTGGCGGCGTTCGCGGCGCCGCAGCACGGCAAGGGCGTGTGGGCGCCATGCCTGCGCTATCACGACGGCAAATTCTGGATCTTTTATCCGGACCCTGACCAGGGCGTGTTCGTCACCACTTCTACCAGTTTCACCGGGCCATGGAGCGCGCCGCATTTGATCTTGCCGGGCAAGGGCATCATCGACCCCACCCCGCTGTGGGACGACGATGGCCAGGCGTGGCTGCTGCACGCCTGGGCCGAGAGTCGCGCCGGATTTAACAACGTGCTGACCCTGCGTCGCATGGCGCCGGACGGACGCAGCCTGCTCGACGAGGGCGGCAAGGTGGTCATCGACGGCAACCGCCTGCCGGCCTACCGCACGCTGGAAGGGCCGAAGCTGTACAAGAAGGATGGCTGGTACTACGTGTTCGCGCCTGCCGGTGGCGTGGAACACGGCTGGCAATCGGTGTTCCGTTCGCGCTCGATCGAGGGGCCTTACGAAGACCGCATCGTGCTGGCCCAGTCGACCACCGATATCAATGGCCCGCACCAGGGCGCCTGGGTCTCGACGCCGGAAGGGACAGACTGGTTCTTCCACTTCCAGGACAAGCGCGCCTATGGCCGCGTGGTGCACTTGCAGCCGATGCGCTGGCAGGACGGCTGGCCGCTGATCGGCGCGCCGTCAAGCGCGCCGGGTGTCGGACAGCCGGTGCTGGAGCATGCCAAGCCGGTAGCGGGCGCCTTCGCGCGGCGCGAGCCTGCCGTTGGCGATGAATTCGATGGCAGCAAGCTCGGACCCCAGTGGCAATGGGCGGGCAACTGGCAGGCCGACTGGTATGCGATCGGCGACGGCAAGCTGCGCCTGATGGCCCAGCCGTCGGCGCCGCTGCGCCAGCTGGCGTCGGTGCTGACCCATAAATTCGTGGCGCCGACCTTCAGCGCGACGGCCAGCGTCAGCCTGGATGCATTGCGCGACGGCGACCAGGCCGGCTTCGGGATTGCCGGGCTGGCAGACAACTGGTTCGGCGTGCGCCGCGTCGATGGCGCCGCACGCATCGTGATGGTGCGCTGTGGGGAAGGCGGGCCGTGCGTTGACGAGGTGGGCCCGGTGCTGCCGCGTTTTGACGCCCGCCTGCGCATCGACGTAACGGATGGCGCAAGGGTCGCGTTTTCGTATAGTCCCGATGGTGGGCGCTTCGTACCGCTCGGCGCGCCGTTCGAAGCACGCATGGGGCGCTGGGTCGGTGCGCAACTGGCCTTGTTCGCCACCGGGGCGCCCGGCGCGCAAGCCGCGATCGACTACGTGCGGATCACGCCCTGATGCAGGTCAGGGCTGGGGTTTCCATCCAGCGCCGCCATTGAAACGACCGAATACGGCGCCACGGTTCGACCGCCGGCGCGCTTCTTCCTCCCCCATGCGGTAGGCGCCGAATTCGACCGACCTGCCGTCCGGCGCCACGTTGCCGTGTTCGCGCCAGCCCGATACCACGTCGCCGGTGCGTGGATTCGGCAACGGCTGGCGCAGCCAGGCATCCTTGGCGATATGGTCATCGACCGTGTTGCCGATGAAGGTCACATTGTCCCAGGTGTGGGCAGTGCCTGGCGAACGCGCCAGGTAGACGCTCCCTGTCGCAGGCCGATTGCCGGTAGGCCCGGTACCGTGCGTCAGCCGCGAGCGCAGGAAGACGAAGCCGGGGTCGTTGCGTTCCACGGTCCTGGCCTGCACCAGGTAGCCGCTGTTGTCCGGTGACGCGCTGTCGCCCACGCTGCGGATCTCGCTCTCCTCGAACAGCGCTGCGCGGTTGTGTCCCCAGATGAAGTCGACGTTGCCCTCGACCAGCGAGCGGTAGACCCAGGCATAGCCGGTCAGCTGCAAGGTGTCCTGCTCGCTGACGAAGGCGGCGTTGCGGGCGATGAAGCGGCCCTGGTCGTTGCTGAAGAATAGCGTCTCGGCCTGGGCCGAGTGGCCGTCGCTGCGGCGGGTCGTGTTGTGCAGGGTCAGGTCGCGGATTTCGAGCAGGTCGCTACCCTGGGCCAGGAACAGCGCCCGGCCTTCGGAGCCTGGATTGCGCGCGTCGCTGTTGGCGGCGCGGACGATCGTGGATTCGCGACTCTGGCCGCGCACCATCACATTGTCCTTGTCGCGCAGGTAGAGCAGTTCGGGATAGACGCCATCGCGCACGTGGACGGTCACCGTTTTCGCCCGTGGCAGCGTCATCGCATGGTCCAGCGCTCCCTGCACGGTACGGAAATCGGCGCGGCCGTCGTCGTCCACCGTCACGCTGTCGCCCACCGGCGCGAAGGCGGTAGTGCGGAAGGTCCAGCGCGCGCCCCGGAACCCTCGAATGCGCAGAAGGGCAGGATCGACCACCGCCTCGTACTCCACCCCATGGTCGAGCAGCAAGGGCAGGCGCACGCGCACGGCATCGCCATCGACCGTGATCGCATGGTGACGCAGCAGGCGTTCCTTTCCCTTGGGACCGAGGGCGATGACCGTCTCGCCCGGGCGGATGGTCGCAACCAGGGCCCGGTCGTGACGCCGTACGATGCGCACGCTGCCGGCGCCGCTCAGGACGGGCGTCTGCTTGAATGTCATCAGCAGCGGCGTGTCGGGCGGCACGCCGCGCTCCGCGTGGGCTGGACGCAGGCGGGCCGCCGGCAGCGCGGTGCGCGCGGGGCCAGCGAAGGACTGGCCGACCTCGAGTGCGAATGCCACCTGGCTCCACGCGGGATCGGCGCCGCCGACCGTGATGGCGGCGTGGCCCGGCCGGTGCGGAGTCACCAGCAAACCGCCATCGGACAGCGCGACCGAGGCGATGGCGGGATCGCTCGAGGTGGCTGAGGTGGCATGGCCGGCGATGACGATGCGCTCGGCTTCGTCGCCAGCCTGCAGCGCCAGCGTGTTGGCGCCAAGCCGCAGCGCGATGCGTTCGGCGGGCAGGTCGGCCGGACCGTCGCGCAGCCCGAGCAGCGTGTGTCCTGCGACATCCCATGCCGCCGGCGCACTGGCCGCGAGCGGCGCGACCTGGCTCGACGTCACCCGTTCGCCATCGATCCAGGCCGACAGCAGCCCGTCCTGGTTCTGCACGCGCAGCACCAGCGGCGTGCCCGCCAGCGGCGCGCGGCGCCGCACCTGCTTCAGGCGCACCGGCGCGCCGCCACGCGCTTCGAGCAGTTCAATCTGGAGCGTGGCGCCGCCGTCGATGGCGCGCACGCTGGCGCCATGCCAGTCGTCTCGGTCATCGCGCCGGGCCTGCAGCACGAACGGCGCGTCTCCCGCGCCCAGCACCAGCCTGGCCTCGACGAAGCCGCTCGCCGGATCGAGCGGGCGAGGTCCTGCATGGTCCAGCACGTGCCGCGGCACCGCCTGCGCGGGCAGGGCCTCGAAACGGTAGGGAACGCGCCAGCCGACGTCGCCGCCGTAGGCGCAGCCGGCAAGCGGCTGGCCGTTGAGGATCGATCCTTCGTCGACGTACACGCCGGCCGTACCGCCCGGCGCCCGCACCACGTGGGCGCAGTCGCGCGCGCCCTGGACCTCATACGCATTGGCATGCGAGACGATATGGGCTTCGGTGCCGACGCCCACGCTGTAGGCGTGCGCGTACACGGGATGCTTGCGGTCCCCGATATGGTAGTTGTTCAGCAGGTGCACCTGGCCGTAGCGCACGCGCGGCGCACGCTCGCTGACGTGCTCGAACAGATTGGCCTTGAAGGTCACGCGCAGGTGTTCGCGGTCGCCGACGGCGCGGTCGCTGCCACCCACCAGCGTATTCTTCTCATGCAGGGCGAAACGGTTATAGGTGACGCTGACGAAGTCCGATCCATTGGTGATGTCCAGCGCGCCGTCATGGCACTGCTTCGGCATGCCGTTCTCGACCGGCTGGGTATCGTCGGTCACCGGGGCGTCCGTGAAGCTGTTGTGGTCGATCCAGACGTGGTGGGCATTCGAGACGCTGATGCCGTCGTAGCGCGAGTTCCAGTTGCCCTTCGCGCCATCCTTCGGATCCCATTTCGGTTCGACGTCGCAGGGATTGCGCAGTTGCAGGTTGCGCACGATGACCTGCGACACGCCGGACACGCTCAGGCTGGCGTTGACGAAGCCGGCGTCCGGCGTCACGCCGACCAGTGTCGTGTTCGACGGTATGCGCACCACGCTGCGCCGCGCCTGGTCGGCGCTGTCGCTGAACGGGCGGTCCCCACGCATGTCGATGCTGGCCGCCACGCGCACGATGCGGGCGGGCGCCTGGGCGCCCAGCGCCGCCAGCAATTCTTCCGGGCTGCGCACCGTGTAGACATGGCCTGGCGCCGCCATTGCGCCGCCGCGCGTGCCGCCGTCCTGCGAAGCCCATCCGTCAAAGGGCGCATGCTGGCGTTCGCCAACAACTGCTGCCAGCGCCAGCGCTGCCAGAGTGGCGCTCATCGTGCGCTCCCGAAGGCGGCGACGATGGCAGGCACACGCCGCCGCAACTCGCCGGCCACCATGCCGGCGTAGCGTTCGGCGCCGGCCGGCCCCACGTGCGTGTGGTCGAAGTTGGCGCCGGCGCGGGCCAGGGCATCGGCCTTGTCCGGCCCCATGGCCTGGATGTCGGCCATCGACAGTGCGTTCAGGTCGAGCAGCGGGGCGTTCGTCTCGCGCGCGACCTGGCGCACGGCGGCCGACCAGGGGGCGAGGTCGTCATGCACCCAGGCGCCGCGGAAGCTGCGGCGGCTCAGGGGCGTCACCAGCACAGGAATGCCGCCGGCCGCGCGCGCCTCCATCACGTAGCGCCGCATATTGGCCGGGAATTCATGCACGTAGTCGGTCGAACGCCCCGGCTTGCCCGGCTGGTCGTTGTGGCCGAACTGGATCAGTACATAGCTTGCCGCGAAGCCGTCGGTCGCCGAGAGCAGCGATCGCACCTCGTCCCAGCGCCCCTCGACGCGAAAGCTCCCCGAACTGCGCCCACCGCGCGCCAGGTTGTGGCAGGCGGTGTCAGGCGTGAGGCGCGCGCACAGGGCGTCGCCATAGCCGGTGCTGCTGGCCATGGTGGAGTCGCCGACGAGGATCACGCGCAGCGGCTTGTCGGGCGCGGCGATGGCGCCGGCCGCGAAGAGAGACAGCAGGAGGGGGCGGGCACGAGGAAATACAGGCATGGGCAAACTCCAGGGGTTTGCCCGATTCTATTTTGGCCTGACCAATTAAGCAAGCGGTCAGGCCATTTGAATGCTCAGCCGCGTGAGAAGGTGCGCGTGACGCGCTCGAGGTGGGCGCGCATCGCGGCGCGCGCTCCCGGCGCGTCGTGGGAGGCGATGGCGGCCAGGATGTTGCGGTGGTCGAGCAGGGTCTGCTTGCGCAATTCCTCGGTCTGGAAGTGTTCCTTCAGCTTGTGCCACAGGCTGCCGCGCTGGTTCCACAGGTATTCGATCACCCCGACCATGGCGGTATTGCCGGTGGCGCGCGCCAGCGCCAGGTGGAAGTTGCGGTCGGCGTTTTCGTTGCTGGCGCGGTCGTCGTGCTGGCGTTCCATCTCTTCGACCGCCTTCAGGATGGCGTCGATGGCCGAATCGGTGGCGTTCTTGGCGGCCAGTGCCGCGATCTCGGATTCGATCATGCGGCGCGCGGCCAGCACTTCGAACGGGCCGGGGCCGGCCTCGGGCACGTCGGACGGCGCGACCGCCTTCTCGCTGACATAGACACCGGAGCCGCCGCGCACCTCGACGATCTCGGACAGTTCCAGCACGATCAGCGCCTCGCGCAGCGACGCCCGGCTGACCTCGAGCTTGGCGGCCAGTTCGCGTTCCGCCGGCAGCCGGGTGCCGGGCTGGATGTTCTCATCCCGGATCAGGTCCTGGATGCGCGCGGCGACGACGCGGTAGAGTCGTGGTTCGCCCTGGCTAGTCTCGGTGCTGGCTGGTGCTTTTTTCATGTGGCGAATGCGCTCTCGGCTCGATGACCGGTGGGTAAGTGACGGTCACACGATTCTAATTTGGCCAGACCAATCCCGCAAGGTGGACATACCAATGTCTGGAGAAAAGACGTCTGCTCATAAGATGTCTGACGACTTGTTGTGGGGTATAATCCAAGGACTTTTCCATATTTATTCACCGTATCCAATCATGGTTCCTCCGCAGCGTAAGCACCGCAGTCTGGCCCAGGGCGTGGTCGAGCAGGTCACCGCCATCATCCGCGACGGCGTTCTCAAGCCGGGCGACAAGCTGCCCACCGAATCGTCGCTAATGGCGCAGCATGGCGTCAGCCGCACCGTGGTGCGCGAGGCGATCTCGCACCTGCAGGCCGCCGGCCTGGTGCAGACCCGGCATGGCATCGGCACCTTCGTGCTGGACCGTCCGAACTCCAGCCTGGGCCTGGATGCCGAGAACATCCTGACCCTGCGCGACGTGCTGTCCATCCTCGAGCTGCGCATCGGCGTCGAGACCGAAACGGCCGGCCTGGCGGCCAGCCGCCGCAGCGAGTTGCAGGTGACGGAGCTGGCCGGCGCACTGGCCGAGATGCAGCAGGCGATGGCCGAGGGCAGGTCGGCGGTGGAGGCCGACAAGCGCTTCCACCTCTTGATCGCCCAGGCCACCGGCAACCGCTATTTCGTCGATATCCTGGCCCAGCTGGGCAATGCCATCATCCCGCGCGCGCGCCTGAACACGCCGGTGCTGGAGCAGGACAAGCCGGCCGCGTTCAACGAGCGCGTCAGTCGCGAACACGACGATATCTTCCGCGCCGTCGAGCGCCAGGATCCCGAGGCGGCGCGCGCGGCGATGCGCACCCATCTGTCCAACAGCCGCGAGCGGCTGGTGCAGGCCCAGCGCCGGCTGGAGGGCAAGGTGGCCTGAGGCCATCCATATTTTGCTTGCGGGTCTGCCGTTTAGGTTGTACGATGACTTACAACATGCTTCATCGACACAACATAAATCAATCAACCTGGACCTGAACGGAGACCCGAATGCATCCTCTTGAACTCAAACAAACCCTGTCGCACGGCCTGCTGTCCTTCCCGATCACCGACTTCGACGCCCAGGGCGACTTCGATCCGAAGGGCTATGCGGCGCGCCTCGAGTGGCTGGCGCCGTTCGGCGCGACCGCGCTGTTCGCGGCCGGCGGCACCGGCGAATACTTCTCGCTGCACGGCGAAGAATATGGCCAGATCATCAAGACCGCGGTCGACACCTGCGCTGGCGTGGTGCCGATCCTTGCCGGCTGCGGCGGCCCGACCCGCACCGCCATCGCCCATGCCCAGGAGGCCGAGCGCCAGGGCGCCAAGGGCTTGCTGCTGCTGCCGCACTACCTGACCGAAGCAAGCCAGGACGGCCTGATCGCCCACGTCGAAGCGGTGTGCCGCTCGGTCAAGATCGGCGTCGTGGTCTACAACCGCGCCAACTGCCGCCTGACCCCGGATTCGCTGGAAAAGCTGGCGGATCGTTGCCCGAACCTGATCGGCTTCAAGGACGGCAATGGCGACATCGAACTGATGGTCTCGATCTGGCGCCGCATGGGCGACCGCTTCAGCTACCTGGGCGGCCTGCCGACCGCGGAGGTGTATGCCGGCGCCTATAAGGCCCTGGGCACCCCGGTGTACTCGTCGGCCGTGTTCAACTTCGTGCCGCAACTGGCGATGGACTTCTATCACGCCACCGCCGCCGGCGATACCGACACCACCAACCGCCTGATCGACGATTTCTTCCTGCCCTACCTCGAGATCCGCAACCGCAAGGCCGGCTACGCGGTCAGCATCATCAAGGCCGGCGCGCGCCTGGTCGGCCATGGCGCCGGTCCCGTGCGTCCACCACTGACCGACCTGACGGCCGAAGAAGACCAGATGCTGCTGGATCTGCTGAAAAAGAACGGAGTGCTGTGATCATGACGATTCTCGGTGAAATGATCATTGGCCAGCAGTGCCTGCGCGGCACAGCCGGCGAAGCCTTCGGCTTCAACCCGTCGACCCGCGCCAATCTGGAGCCGGGCTTCGGCCAGGCCACCGCTGACGACGTCGAGCGCGCCTGCGCGCTGGCGGCCCAAGCCTTCGACCCCTACCGTGCCTTGCCGCTCGAGCAGCGCGCGCAATTCCTGGAAGCGATCGCCGAGCAGATCCTGGCCGTCGGCCCGGCGCTGATCGAGCGTGCCACGCTGGAGACCGGCCTGCCGCAGGCTCGCCTGGAAGGCGAACGGATGCGCACCGTGACCCAATTGCGCCTGTTCGCCAAGGTGGTGCGCGACGGTTACTTCATGGATGCGACCATCGACAGCGCGCTGCCCGAGCGCGCGCCGCCGCGGCCCGACCTGCGCCTGCGCAAGATCGGGCTCGGCCCGGTGGCCGTGTTCGGCGCCAGTAACTTCCCGCTGGCGTTCTCGGTGGCTGGCGGCGACACTGCCTCGGCGCTGGCCGCCGGCTGCCCGGTGGTGGTCAAGGCCCATGCCGCCCACCCCGGCACCTCGGAGCTGGTCGGCCGCGCCGTCCAGCGCGCGGCGAAGGAAACCGGCATGCCCGAAGGCGTGTTCTCGATGCTGTACGGCGACGGCCGTACGGTCGGCCAGCAACTGGTGGCGCATCCCGCGATCAAGGCGGTCGGCTTCACCGGTTCGCGCCAGGGCGGCACCGCGCTGATGCGCACCGCCGCCGGCCGCGACGAACCGATCCCCGTGTATGCCGAGATGAGCAGCGTGAACCCGGTGTTCCTGTTGCCGGGCGCGCTGCAGGCTGGCGGCGCCGGCCTGGCGCAGGGCTTCGTCGACTCGCTGACGCTCGGCGTCGGCCAGTTCTGCACCAACCCGGGCCTGGTGTTCGCGCTCGACGGCGCCGACCTGGACGCCTTCGTCAAGTCGGCCGGCGAAGCACTGGCAGGCAAGGGCGCCGGCACCATGCTGACCGCCGGCATCCATGAAGCCTACAACACTGGCGTGGCCAAGTTCGGCCAGGTCGAGGGCCTGCAACTGGTGGCCCAGGGCGGCGAGCAGGGCGTCGGTTGCGCCGCGCGCGCCGCACTGTACCTGTGCGACGCCGACACCTACCTCGGCAACGCGGCGCTCGAAGACGAGGTGTTCGGTCCGGCCGCGGTGCTGGTGCGCTTCAAGGACGCCGACCAGCTGAAACAGGCGGCCGAACGCCTGCACGGCCAGCTGACCGCCACCGTCCACGCCCAGGCGCAAGACCACGTGCTGGCCGGCGCACTGCTCCCGATCCTGGAGCGCAAGGCGGGCCGGGTGCTGTTCAACGGCTTCCCGACCGGCGTCGAGGTATCTCACGCGATGGTCCACGGCGGCCCGTTCCCGGCCACCAGCGACAGCCGCACGACCTCGGTCGGCGCCAGCGCGATCGACCGCTTCCTGCGGCCGGTGTGCTACCAGAACGTGCCCGCCAACCTGCTGCCCGAAGCGCTGCGCGACGAGAATCCGCTGGGCCTCGCGCGCCTGCAGGACGGCACGCTGCAATCTGGAGGAAAAGCGTAACGCCTCAGAGCCTATCCCGGTAGGTAGGGGGAAGCTCATGGTGATGCATGGCAGGCGTGGGCAAGGCGCGAGGAGGCCGCATGGCGAGCCATGCAACGACGAGCAACGCAGCACACGCCTGCCAGGCGCGCCAGGAGCGACTCCCACCTACCGGGATAGGCTCTTAGCCTTGTTCGCAGTACCAGCCGGGGGAGACACCGGCTGCATTCACTTGTAAAGAACTGATCACCATGAATCAGCAAGTCATCGACCTCGCACCGGCACAAACGGTGGTGGGCAAGTATCGCTGGACGATTTGCGCACTGTTGTTCTTCGCCACCACCATCAACTACCTGGACCGCCAGGTCCTCAGCCTGCTCGCGCCGATGTTGTCCGCCGAATTCGGCTGGTCCAACACCGACTACGCGAACATCGCGGCCACCTTCCAGTTCGTCTACGCCATCTCGATGCTGTTTGCCGGCCGCGTGATCGACCGCATGGGCACCAAGCGCGCCTACGTGCTGGCGATCGTGGTCTGGTCGATCGGCGCCATCGCCCACGCCTACGCGATCTGGCTCGGCGAAGCCGTCAACACCGTGTTCAGTGCGATCGGCCTGGCCGTGGTGCCGGTCTCGATCGCCGGCTTCATGATCGGCCGCGCGGTGCTCGCCATCGGCGAGGCCGGCAACTTCCCGGCCGCGATCAAGGCCACCGCCGAATACTTCCCCAAGCGCGAGCGTTCGTTCGCGACCGGCATTTTCAATTCCGGCGCCAACGTCGGCGCCATCCTGGCGCCGCTGACGGTGCCGGTGATCGCCGAGGTATGGGGCTGGCAGATGGCCTTCATCGTGATCGGCGCGATCGGCTTCCTGTGGATGGGCGTCTGGATCTGGCTGTACGACGTGCCGGAGCGCTCGCCACGCGTGGGCGCCGCCGAACTGGCGTACATCAACAGCGACGCCGGCGTCTCGCCCGCCGCGGTCGACAACACGCAGGTGGCCAGGAGCTCGTGGTTCAAGCTGCTGGGCTACCGCCAGACCTGGGCCTTCGTCGCCGGTAAATTCCTGACCGACGGCGTATGGTGGTTCTTCCTGTTCTGGCTACCGAAATACATGTCGGCGCAATACGGCATGTCGGCCACGGCGATGATCCTGCCGCTCGCGGTCCTGTACAGCATGACGATGGTGGGCAGCATCGGCGGCGGCTGGCTGCCGACCTACTTCCTGAACCGCGGCGCCGACATCTATCATGGCCGCATGCGCGCCATGCTCTTGATTGCCCTGTTCCCACTGGTGGTGCTGCTGGCGCAGCCGCTGGGCTACCTCGGCTTCTGGATTCCCGTGATCCTGATCGGCATCGGCGCCTCGGCCCACCAGGCCTGGTCGGCCAACCTGTTCACGACGGTGTCGGACATGTTCCCGAAACACAGCGTCGGCTCGGTGGTCGGCATCGGCGGCATGGCCGGTGGCCTGGGCGGCGTGCTGCTGACCAAGCTCGGTGGCTGGCTGTTCGACTACTATGGCGCGCTGGGCCAGCTGTCGACCGGGTACATGATCATGTTCTCGATCTGCGCCTTGGCCTACCTGGTGGCCTGGTGCGTGATGAAGGCACTGGTGCCGCAACACCGCGAAATCAAGGACCTGTAAGGATGTCGATGGAAATGGAAATCGTCGCCGGCGTGCATTGCGCGACCGGTGAGAGCCCGATGTGGCACGCGGGGGAGCAGGCCTGGTACTGGGTCGACATTCCCGCGCGCCGCGTCTGGCGGCTGGACCACGCCAGCGGCGAACTGCGCCGCTGGCTGGCGCCGGAGATGGTGGCCTGCATCGCCGCCCACGGTGGCGGTGGATTGATCGCCGGGATGGAAACCGGCATCTTCCACCTCGACCTGAAAGACGACGGCACAGTTGTCGCGCGCCGCCTCGATGCGCCGCCGGCCGCCGAACTGGGCGAGGGCATGCGGTTCAACGACGGCCGCTGCGACCGCCAGGGGCGTTTCTGGAGCGGCACCATGTTCATGGACATGGGCGCGGCGCGCGCGGTCGGCGGGCTGTATCGCTATTCGTCCAGGGAGGGCCTGCACGGGCCGGTGGTGTCGAACATGCTGACCCAGAACGGGCTGGCCTGGTCGCCCGATGGGAAGACGATGTACCTGTCCGATTCCCATCCGCAGCGGCGCATGGTGTGGGCGTATGACTACGACATCGACGCCGGGCTGCCGCATGGGGAGCGCGTGTTCCTCGACCTGAATGGGCAGAAGGGCCGGCCGGATGGGGCGGCGGTCGATGCCGACGGTTGCTACTGGACCTGCGCCAACGATGGCGGCGTGGTGCAGCGGTATACGCCGGCGGGCAAGCTCGATCGCGAGCTGGAGCTGCCGATGGCCAAGCCGTCGATGTGCGCCTTCGGCGGGCCGGATCTCGACTTGCTGCTGGTGACGTCGATCGATCCGGGGGCCGGGGGCGATGCCGGCGCGGTGGTGTTGCTGCGGCCGGGTGTCAAGGGCGTGGCGGAGACGCCGTTCGGGTAGGGTATTCCAGCTGCGCCGCGTGGCGGCGCAGAAATGCCAGATGGGCCTCGCGGGTCGCGGGTCCATCGTACGGGAGAATCGTCCACGACTCCGACGCCTTCATTGTCTGCTCTGGCGCCAGTTCGACATACGGCGCGTGCACTTCCAGTTCCAGCATCCCCTTGCCCGGCGCCTCCGCATCGACATCCTGATACAACTCGACTTGCCCTTGCGCCGGATGGATCGCCGAGCGCGGTTGATGGGCGAACCGGATCACCAGCGCCTGGCCGTCACGAAACGCCGCCAGCCAGCCTTTTGATGGTTGGACGAACAGCTTGCCCTTGCGCGCGGCCTGCCCCGACGCAGGCAGGTCCAGCGACATCAGGCCGCCTTCCAATGTATAGCGCAGCGCCCCTGCCGGCTCGATGCGAATGTCTTCTTCTGCCGCCACCGGCACATACGCCATCGTATGCGCCGGCACCCGCGTATTGAACCAGATATCGCGTCCCGCCACTTTTCCGCTGCGATTGGTGGCCTCGGCGTCCAACCGCAGGCTGTTCGGCTTGTCCGCGACTAGTGCATAGCGCTTGCGCAGCTGCATGCCTGACACCGGGCTGGCCGGGCTGTCGAGGGCAATCTCATCCCGGCGTTTGTCGACCAGCGTGTACTTCGCGAGGCTCAGCCACGGATCCGGTGGCCAGGTCGCCTTCGCCGCCGCCCGTGCCGGATTCAGGTCCTGGTGCACCCACCATTCGCGCTGCGGTCCGATCCATATCTCATGGCCTTGATAGCGGATATAGCCCGATGTCGCGTCCGGCGGCAAGGCGGGATCGCCGGCATCCTCATCGATCAGCAGGAAATTGGGCTTGCCACTAAGCGAGAACGACAGCAGGCGGCCGCCGGCCACCTCGGAGATCCGCGCCTGGACGACGCCATTGTCGAAACAATGTGCGGGAAGCTGGTCGAATGCGGCGATGGGGATGCAGGTGAAGGCGCAGGCCAGGCCGAGGGCGAGGCGAGACTGGGACGAACGTGGCATGTAGGCAGGCGCTTGCTGGTCGTTGGGAGTTCCAGCATAGCAGAGGAGGGCGCGGCCTGGCAGAGCACAAACAGGCCGCGCGACCGGT